>NZ_JAKFHA010000002.1:561804-576680 GCF_021502675.1 Yinghuangia soli | reverse complement strand
GTGGGCCGACCGTGCGGGTCCGTACGGGTCCACCACGATGGCCACCGGCCGGTGCTTGCGGGTGAGCTGCATCAGGCGCTCCGGCAGCCATCCGACGCCGGAACGGCCTTCCACGAACTCGACCAGGCGGCCGCGTCTCCGGCCCCGCGCGCCGCCGTCACGGCGGAGACGGCGGCAGTGAGCCGGAGTTCAGGCGACGGGGAAGTGTCACCCGAACAGCGCACCAGGACGCGCGACCCTCGCGCCTGGGCTACCTCCGGCTCGGCCTGGTCGGCAACCCGGCGCGGCTGCACCGGCATTGCCTCGTTCTGCGGTTCGGCCGGCACAGGCCGCGGACGGGGCGCCGCGCCGGTCAAGTCGTCTTCTGCGTCTCGGGCTTCCTGCACCGACATCACCCCAAGCGGGATCAGAGTTGCGTACCGCTGGGCGCGGTCGAGCGGCGCGCCACGGCCGAAGGTTTCGAGGCTGAAGCCGACCCGCACGCCGCGCGGCGAACCGTTGCGGTCGCTCATGCTCAGGCGGCCGGTGATCGGCTCCATGTACGGCGTCAGGGTGAGTTCGATCAGGTCCCGACGCTCGGATTCCAGGGTCGAGTACGTCATCGAGTCCCCGGCCGTGACGTTCATGTACCGGGGCGGGATGCCGCACAGGCGGGCGATCTGTACCGCCGACTCCTCGCGGCCCTCGACCAACTGTAGTTCGGCCGGTGAGGCCGCCACGGGGTCGTACTCGATTCCCTCGTTCAGGTAGGCGGTGGTCCGGGCCCGGCGCGACGTCTCCCACTTCGTCAGGAGCGCGTCGATCTCGTCATCGGTCAGGCCGTACTGCCCCCGCTGCTTCAGGACGCCGGTCGGCATCGTCGGCGAGGCGTAGCGGTTCGCTGCGGCTTCCAGCGCGAGGGCCGTCAGGATCTCCCCGCGCCCGAGCTGCAAGAGCCCTTCGTCCGGGCCCTCGAAGCAGATCAGGTCATCCGGCGGGACCTCGCGGCCCCGGTAGGTGGCGTAGACCCGCTCAACCTCGTCGGTGCCGAACAGCCGCTGAACGCTCACGTACTCCGGTTCGAGCCGGACCACTTCGAGGGGCCATCCGAGGTAGTCCCGGCGCAGCACGCGCCACCACGCGTAGCGGTGAAGGACCAGGTCCCCCACCGTCGCGGCCATGGTGTTGTACCGGCACCGGAACCCTTCGGGTTGGTCCAGGAAGGGCGTTCCGTCCAGCTGGTCGGTACCGCGCCAGCGAACGAGCGGAAGCGTCCCGATGGTGTTGCCGATCAGGGACACGGCGCGGCGTACGGCCGGGACCTGAAGCGCGAGCGCGCGCGGCACCGCGCCACCGGCGAACGCCGACCAGGCGTCATCGGCGCCCGGCGGCCCCGCCTCGATTGCGCGCGTGATGAGCTGGTCTAGCGGCACGCCGCCGCGCTCGTCGGCGAGTTCCACCCGCCGTGAGCGCCGTCCGAAGATCCCCATGAAGCGGACACTATGTCCGCTTATCATATTTTTCCTTTCGGACTACGCCGAACGGATGGCGGGGGCCGCGAACACGTCGGCCGGATGGGTGAGTCCGTAGGCCGCGAGCATGGCCGCGACGACGGCGGCCGGGAACTTCCCGCCGGGGTCCGGGGCCCGGGAGATCACCGGTTGCTCGCGCACGAGGCGGCCGGACGCGGCGCGGCACGCTTCGTCAAGCAGCGGGTGGGAGCGGTGCCGGACGGTGTGCTCGACCAGGCCGGTCACGAACTCGGCGTCCGCCTGGATCATGTCGGCGGCCGTGAACGGCACGAGCGGCACGCGTACGCGCCGGTTCTCGTCAAGGTGTTGGTGGGCCGACCGTGCGGGTCCGTACGGGTCCACCACGATGGCCACCGGCCGGTGCTTGCGGGTGAGCTGCATCAGGCGCTCCGGCAGCCATCCGACGCCGGAACGGCCTTCCACGAACTCGACCAGGAGCGCGCCGTCCGGCGCGCGCCCGGCCGCGACGATCACCGCGCCGGACCGGTCCGGGAACACCTCGGCCGCGAACGCGACATCGGACCCGGGGGCGATCCGGCCCAGTGTGCGCGCGGCCTCCCACACGGATGGAGCAACGTAGTAAGACGTGCTCGACACCCAGAAGTTGCCGTACGCCCTCGCGTACTCGCTGCCGTTCCCCATCTGCTTCTTGGCCGCGAGCAGAGCGCGGCGGCCGATCGTATGGCCTAACGCCGGGTGGTGCGCGGCAACGAGATCGACGTCCGAGGGGTCGGCCGCGTCGTCGGGAACTCCCCACTCGAAGAACGCGGTTGCCGGTTCGTCGGGGTCGGCCGCGGTTCGGCCGGCAGAAGTCTCGCGGAGCGCGTCGACCATGGGCCGGAACCAGGTGGACTTCGAGTTCCCGGCCGTCGACACCTTCCAGCTCTGGGCCATCTTGCGCGTGGCCATGGTCGGTACGAACGCCTGGGCGAGCGCGGTCCCGGCCTCGGCCGACAGGGACCAGATCTCATCGATGAACACGAGGTCCGTCGACTTGCCGTGAAGCGCGGAGTCCTTCGGGGCGAACACCCGGAGCGCGCTGCCGTTCGGGAACCGGATCGCCTCTTGGCCATTGGTGTACCGGACCTTGACCAACCGGCGCAGCTTCGAGGCGAGCACGCGCTGAACGGTCTGCTCCCAGGTATCGCGCGCGTCCTGCCGGGTCTGGGCCGTCATCCACGTTGAGCCGTACGCCAGCTTGATGGCGCGGTGCAGCATGACCGGCCGGAGAAGCGTCGTCTTGCCCGACTGCCGGGGGACGGTGATCAGGACGTCCGGATAGGCGAACACCAGGCCGGGGCCGCCGTCCGGGTCCGGGATCAACTCAAGGGCCACGTCCGCGACGTACTGCTGCCACGGCATGAGCGGCGTACCGAGCAGGCACGCGAGCTTGGCCACGGCCGGGCCCAGCGTCGGGCGCTCCGGCGTGCGCGGAGTGGCGAACTTGGGCGGCGGCGTCCCGGTCGCTGCCCAGTCCACCCCCTACCCCAGCTCGGCCGCGAGCTGGGCGAACAGCTCGGCCTGGTCGTCCTCGCCCTCACCGCGCGGCGCGGGGAAGGCATTCAGCTTGTCGAGCACTTCGACCAGGACGCGGGAGACGGCGGCGGCCCCGTGCGCGTCGTCCCGGCCCGTGGCGCCGTCCAGGGCGCGGCCGAGCGCCACGGCAAGGGCCCAGGTGGCATCGGCCGACGCGGGGCCGCCCCCGGCCGCCTTGCGGGCACGCTCCAGGGACTGTTCGAGCGCGAACCGGCGCCGCGCCCCCTTACCCCTGCCCTGACCTGGGGGTTTGCTGCTCGTACCCATGGTCCAAGTGTGCGCCGGGTCGCGCAGTCTCGCACGAACACGGGACCCTCGCGCGCCCGTTCGGCGCGGCGCGGCCGGGGTGGGGGGTCCCTCGGGGAGAGAGATCAGGTGGGCGCGGGGTGTCGGAGCCGCGCCCACCTGCCAAAAAGCCGGGCCGGTCAGCGCGTCCGGCCGCCGCGCCGCGCCGCGCGGCGCGCCTCTGCCTCGCGTGCGCGCCGCTGCGCGCGGTTCAGGGGTTGGCCGTTCGCGTCGAGCCACATCGTTGAGCCGTCGTCCATTCGGCTCAGCGTGGCCGGGTCGTTGAGCTTGTCGGCCTGGGTGACCGGCAAGTTGGGGCGCCTGCCCATGTGTTACTCCGTTCGTGTGCGCGGCATCCGCACCACCGCGCCGTCGTGCTCGGCTTGCAGCTCGGCGAGTAGGGCGCCGTCGATCTCGTCTTCCTCGTCGATCACGTCCTGGTCCAGCCAGTCGGAGACGACTTCGTGAAGGGTGTGGAACCGTGCTGCGACGGCGGCCGGGAGCACCGCGCGCACCGTGAGCCGGTAGTCCCCCTCAGGCGTTCGGCGGAGTACGGCGTCCTGCCATCGCAGGTCTTCGCGGGCGAAGTCCTCGGACATGAGCGCGGGCAGCACCATGGGCATGGCGTACTCGTTCAGCTCAACGCGGCGCGGCAGCACGTGCCTTCGGACCTTGCGCGGTCCGGCCGGCCTGCCGCGTGCATGCGGCAAGGTGCGTACTGCGGTGGCTCGTTGGGTCATCTCACCAATCCCGGGATGGTGGGGCGGTAGGGGTGCGGTCGCCGCGCGCCAGGTTGCACGGTGTGCAGCTCCCCGCGAGGTTGGCGCGGTCGTCGGTTCCGCCGTGTTTGCGCGGGATGATGTGGTCCACGCAGTCAGCCACCGTGCCACACCAACGGCACGTTGGTTCCTCCGCCAACACCAATGCGCGGATCATCCGCCATTCGTGTGATCCGCCGTCAGGGCCAAGTGAGCTACCGGCCACCGGGCCACCCGACGTAGCGCGCGCTCACCAGGAGCGCGCCGCACCGGAAGCACCGCCACCGGCGAACTCCCCCGGCACGCCCGGCCGTGGCCTGGTAGGGGTGCCTGCACGTGCGTAGGCCGGGCCTGGTCACTCGACCTCCCGGGGCGGCGGATCGTCGCGGTAGAGCGGCCGTGTGGGATCGTCGCGGCGCGGCGGCGGCGGGACGACCTGTGCGGTTGCGTGGCGCGCGGCCTGGTGGTGCATGACCGGCGGCGGGAGCAGTCGATAGACCAGGCGCATCAGGCAGGCCGCCAAACCGAGGATGACCAGGCCCAACACGATGATCGCCGCGAAGAGTTCCATGCACCGATCATGCGCGGGCGTGAGGTTACGCGCGCGGCCGAAGTTCCGCCCGGCGGGGCGAATTACTCCACTCGGGCGAGTGACGGCGGACTGCCGTTTGCACCATGGCCGTGGGACGCTGGCCGGATGCAAATCCGCTGGTAGTGGTTCGGCAACTTCCCCCCGTAGACGGCGATTCGGCCAGTAGGGTGAGTTTTTCCGCCACAGCGAGACGAACCGGGGGTTCGGGATGACTCGTCGGCAAGAAGCGGCGCGCGCACTGCGCGAAGTCCGCGACACAGACCAGCGCGGCGTATACCGCGTGCGCCCGGCGGAAGCCGGAGAGATGAGCGCGGAGGCACGTCTCTGGCATACAGCCGAACGGGTGCGCCAGTACCACCCGATGTTGATCCCGGGGGTCATGCAGACCACGGCGTACGCGCAAGCCGTCATGCGCTCGATGAACGGGTCCCTTCCCCCGGCCGAGATCGAGCGTAGGGCCGCTCTGCGGTCCGAGCGCGGGCGTACCTGGGCGCAGCGGCTCAAGGAGTCGTACGACGGATACCAGGGCCGTACAGCGTGGTTCGTGATCCATCTGGACGCCTTGCGGCGGCCGGTGGGCAGCCGCGCCGTTCAGGCCGCACAGATCCAGCGCGTGATCGAGCTGGTGGACCAGACGCGCGCCATCCGGGTGGTGGTGCTCCAGCCCCCGGCCCTGGACGATTTCACCGCCGAGCCCTACCGCGACGGGTGCCCGGGGCTGGTCGGCCCGTTCGTCGTCCTGGACGTCGCAGGCCCGCAGCGCGCCGTGTTCCTCGAACACTCCCTGGCGACCGTCTACACGCAGCGGCCCGAAGACGTCGCGCGGTACTCGCTGGCCTGGGACGACCTACTAGCCTCGTCCTTGAGCCCGTCGGAGTCGCGGGCCGTCCTGGAAGAGGAGTACGAGCGCCAATGCCGCATGTTCGTAACCGCACCCACCACGGGGCACCCTTCGTCACTTCCTCATACACGCAGGAGGAGGAGTGCGTCGCCGTCGCCAACCCTGCAATTGGAAGCGTCGGAGTACTCGACAGCAAGCGACCCGACGGACCGGTGATCGAGATAAACCGTGCTGCTTGGTCGACGCTGATCCTCGGCCTTCAGGGCCCGCGGCCGTAATCGGTCGATTACCGGCCGGCACTCTGCAGCGTAATCGGGCCATTACTCGGCCGGCCTGGGGCCGGAAATGCCACCGGCCCCCACACTCCGGGATTGTGTGGGGGCCGGTGTCGTGCCTGCCTCTTCGAGGTTAGGCGACTACCTACGCGAGCGCGCGCAATGGCGTGGGCCTCGGCATGTCGGGCCGCTGCGCCGGAATGGCGGGGGCGGTGCGCAGCGAATCCACCAGGTCCGATCCGAATCCGCGCACGGCGGTGCGCCGGGCCTCGGTCATCAGGCTCGATACGTAGCCCTGGGTGATCTTCACGTTGGCGTGCCGGAGCTGCTTCGAGACCAAAAGCAGGTCATGCCCGGAGTCGTAGTAGAGCTTCGTGGCGTAGAAGGCCCTCAGGGCGTGCGCGTGGCCGGAGTAGTACCCGGCAGCCGCGCAGAAGTCCGAGAACCGCGCAGAAGCCTTCTGGGCGCTCCAGTGGGCAAGCGCGCGATCCGGCCGCCCCATGAACGTCCGGACCACGATGTCCGACGCAAGGAGCTTCACGGCAGGCTTTCCGTGGCGGCCCTTGGATTTCGGCAGCTCGATATACCAGCTGTCGGCCTCTTCGTCCTCGCCCTCGACGAACTTGAGCCAGGAGGGCCGGAATCCGGGGACTTCGGAAATCCGCAGGCCGGTGAAGGCCATCAGGATGGTGAAGTCGTACATGACCGTGTCGCCGGTCGCGAGGGCGTACGCGAGGAGTTGGCGAACCTGCTTTTCGGTGGCCGGTACGGTCGAGTTCTCGGCGTCGTTGTTGCTCATGCGCCGGATACCGTCGCTGATGTCGGCCGACTCGATCGACTTGCAGAACCGGCGCACCGCCGACAGGACGCCGTTATGGGCGGCGGCGGAGATTCCGTCCTTGCCGACCGCTTCCGCCGTCATGTTCAGGCGGGTGATGAATCCGCGTACGTGCCGTGTTTCGAGCGCGGCCGGGTCGAGCTGGAACATCTCGGCCATGCGATCGATCTTCTCGGCGTACTGGCTGCACGTGCGCGGCGCGAGTCCTTCACTGCGCAGCCACGCGTAGAACTCCTCCGATTCCGGGTGCCGGAGAATCCGGGACCGGACTTCCCGCCGGGCGTTCTTGATGCGCGGGTTGTGCAGGTAGGCGCACCACGCGGAAAGGCTCGAAGAGTACGAGCGGATAGAGCCGGTGGCCAGCGGCCGGACGGCGCGGTATTCGGCCAGCGGGTCTTCGATATCCGCGAGCTTCGCGGGGTCGTCCAGGCCCAGGCCGTTGAAGAGTGCGGCAACGTGGTTCAGCCGCTTGGTAATGGTCCCTTCGGGCACATTCTGTGTCCTTTGGTGGGCCGCCCACGTTGTAAGGGCAGGGTGCCGCTTACGGTTTCCCGACATGAGTTTCCTTGGCTTGTGAGAGGGTCCAGCGAACTCACAAACGGCCCGCGTACCGACCTCGGTACGCGGGCCGTTCGGCTTTCCCTCACACAGCCCCGGAAGTTCACTCGGAATGCTCACTAGCACACGGGGTCAAATCCGGTGCCGGAGTGTCCCTAACAAACGTCCGATTGCCAGGGAAACTGAATCACAGCGGGCTCAGAAACGGCGACGTACTGTCATCGATAGAGCCCGTTCTGTGAGCTACCTCACGCACCAATCGGCGTCGGTCGTACAAACCGAACCGGCGGCGAGTGCGGAGCGCAGCTTATTCGACCAGTCTGACTCGGCGTCAGACAACTGGAATCCGCAGCCCCCGGCAGGCGAATCGCACCAAGTGGGCGGTCTCGGCGGGGGTCGGCGCGGTCCGGGCGCGCAGGTGGTCGTGCAGGCACGCGACGGTGAGGCGGTAGACGGCGAGGGCGTCGGCGACGGGGTCGTCGTGGGTGCCGACCGCGGGGTTGGCGGGGTACGTCTCGCGCAGCACCTCGACCAGCGGCGCCAGCATGGCCTCCGTGGAACTGCGCTGCTCGGCCGGGAACTGCTCGGCGAGGCGGTCCTGATGGGCCAGGAACGGGCGGGTGCGGGCGGCCGCGACGGGATCGGCGGCCTGGGCCAGGACGCCCTCTATCCAGGCGCGCACGCGGCCGGGCGCGGTGTCGGCGGCCGCGATGCGGCGGCGCAGGTACTCGGCCATCCGGCGGCGGCCGTCGTCGAGGAGGGCGACCAGCAGCTCGTCCTTGGACCGGAAGTGCCGGTAGAAGGCCTGGTTCGACAGCCCCGACTCGCGCAGGATCTCGCGGACCGTGGGGTCCAGGCTGCCGGTGCGCTCCACGACCCGGTAGGTGGCTTCGACCAGCCGGCTCACTTCTTCGGCGTAGACCGCCCAGCGGGCGGCGAGGGGGCGGCGGACCGCCTCGCGGACGAGCCCGACGGGCACGTCGGACTCGTCCGGGGATGCGTCGGGGAGCCCGGGCAGAAGCTCCGGGGCCTGCGGCTCGGCATGCTCCGCCCGGTCCGCGGGACCGCCTCGCCCGTCCCGCCCGGCCGCACCGCCGCGTCCGCCCGGCTGCCCCGTTCCGTCGGCCCCGCCCGGCTGCCCCGTTCCGCCGGCCCCGCCCGGCTGCCCCGTTCCGCCGGCCCCGCCCGGCTGCCCCGTTCCGCCGGCCCCGCCCGGCTGCCCCGTTCCGCCGGCCCCGCCCGGCTGCCCCGTTCCGCCGGCCCCGCCCGGCCGTTCGCCCCCGGATGCGGCCCCCCGCCGGTCCTCGCCCATGTCTCCCGCTCCCCTTCCCGTCCGGAACGCTGCACGCTACAGTCCAGAACAACGTTCCCATAGTTACATCGAATGTTCCCGGCGGTCGGCGAGCCGCCGCGGACCCGAGGGGCGAAAGGCGGTGCGGCACATGCAGCGCGAGATCCTGTGGACCGGCATCGGCGGCCAGGGCATCCAGCTCGCCACCGAACTGCTGGCCGCGGCCGCGGTCGCGGAAGGCCGGCACGCGATGTTCTTCGGGTCGTACGGCGGCATGATGCGCGGCGGCAACTCCGACACCACGCTCGTGCTCGGCGACGCCCCCGTGCAGTCCCCGCCGACCATCGGCGCCACCTGGTCGGCGCTCGTCCTGCATCCCGCGCACGCCGCGGGCACGCTCGCGAAGCTGCGGCCGGACGGCCTGCTGGTGGCGAACTCCACGCTGTGCACGGACATCGGCGGCCACCCGGGCGCCGTCGTCCGCATCCCGGCCACCGAACTGGCCACCGCCGCGGGCAGCGCCAACGCGGTCACCATGGTCGCGCTCGGCGCGTTCGCCGCCGCGACCCGCATCGCCGCCCTGGACACCCTGATCGGCCTGCTGCCCGAGGTGCTCCCGGCCTACCGGCACCGGCACATCCCCGCCAACGAAGCCGCCCTGCGCGCCGGGCACCGGGCCGCCGCGCCGCTCGTCGACGCCTGGGCCGCTTCCGGCGCCCCCGAGGAGGCCGCCGTATGACCGTCAGCCTGGGCACCCTGGTGATCGACACCGAGGCGTGCAAGGGATGCGAGCTGTGCATCGACGCCTGCCCGCCGGACGTGCTCCGGATGACCACCGACATCGTCAACGAACGCGGCTACCGGTACCCGCAGTTGCTGCCCGGCTGCATCGCCTGCAAGGCGTGCACGGCGATCTGCCCCGACTTCGTCTTCCAGGTGTACCGGTACGAGCAGCCGCAGCAGCACGGGGAGGCCGCCGAATGACCGCCGCGACCCGGCCGGACCGCGCGTCCCACGCCGCCCGCATCATGCCCGGGCCGGCGGCGATCGCCGAGGCGATGCTGGCGGCCGGCTGCCGCTTCTTCGCGGGCTACCCGATGACCCCGTTCACCGAAGTCCTGGAGACGATGGCGGCCCGGCTCCCCGAAGTCGGCGGAGTCTGCGTCAACGCGGAGAGCGAACTCGAAGCGGTCGGCATGGCCTGGGGGGCCGCCGCCACCGGCACCCCGGCAGCCACCGGCTCGACCGGGCAGGGCCTTTCGCTCATGCAGGAGTCGCTCGCCGAGATCGTGTACGCCCGGCTGCCGCTGGTCGTGCTCAACATGGCCCGCGCGCAGGGCGACTACTTCCAGGCCACCCGGGGCGGCGGCCACGGGGACTACCGGCACCTCGTCCTCGCACCGTGCGACGTCCCGGAGGCCGTCGAACTCACCCAACTGGCCTTCCATTTGGCGGAGAAGTGGCGCAGCCCGGTCCTGGTGATGGGCGACTACTACCTCGCGCACACCCACCAGTCGGTCACCGTCGCCCCGCTCGACTTCGGACCGCTGCCGCCGCGCGACTGGGCACTGGACGGGCGCTCCGGCGGCAGCGGCGCGGCGAAGCTCATCTCGCCGCTCAGCGACGCCAAGCAGCGGCACGCGGCCGGGCGGGCCGACGCCGGGTACGACCTCGCCGAGTTCTACCACCGGCACGTCGCGGTCATGGAGCGCATGGTCGCCGAGGAACCACCGCGCGCGGAGACAGAGTTCGTCGAAGACGCCGAGGTGGTGGTGGTCGCCTACGGCACACCGGGCGCCTACGTACGCCAGGCGGTGCGCGAACTGCGCGCCGAGGGAAGGCGCGTCGGCTACGTGCGACCCATCACGCTGGTGCCGTTCCCGAGCGAGATCGTCGCCGCGGCCGCGGCGGGCGGCCGCACGGTGGCGGTGTACGAGAACAACCAGGGGCAGATGCTCGATGACGTACGGCTCGCCGTACTGGGCGCGGCTCCGGTCCGGTTCATCGGCGGACTCAGCCTGGACGCATCGGGGTTCGGCATCGCCCCGGACCTGGACGTGGCAGTGCTCAAGGCGCGCATCGCGGCCGTGCACGACGCGGCAGCCCCCGCGGGCGACGCCGGGCACGACGGACGAGGAGGGGCAGCATGAGCGGCCGTACCGAACTCCCGGTCATCCGCACCGACGCGCCCCCGGCCTGCGCCGCGCGCCTCGTGCACGACTTCACCCCGGCGCTCATCGACGTCGGCGCCCACCACCTCTGCCCCGGCTGCGGCGAGCCGATCGCGATGCGGTCGATGGTCGAGCAGGTCGAGGAGCTCGACCAGGTCCGGCGCGCCATCGCGGTGTTCGGCATCGGCTGCTACACCGCCTACTCCAACAACCTGGACATCGAGGTACTGCAGGCCCTGCACGGCCGCGCGCCCTCGCTCGCCACCGGCGTCAAGCGCTGCCGCCCGGACACCCTGGTGTTCACCGTGCAAGGCGACGGCGACATGGTCAACGAGGGCCTGCAGGAGGTCCTGCACGCCGCGGCGCGGGGCGAGAACATCACCTGCTTCATGCTCAACAACGGCGTCTTCGGCGAGACCGGCGGCCACATGACCGCCGCGACCGTGCTCGGCCAGCGCACGAAGAACACCCTCGACGGCCGCGACGCCGCGCAGCACGGCTACCCGATCCGGCTCGCCGACCTGATCGCCCAACTCGACGGGGCCGCATATGTGGCGCGCGGCGCGGTCAACAATGCCGTCAACATCACCCGCACCAACCGCATGATCAAGAACGCCTTCCGGGCCCAACTGGAAGGCCGGGGCTTCTCGTTCGTCGAGATCCTCACGATGTGCCCGACGGGATGGTTCGTGGACACCCTGGACGCCCCGGCGTACCTCGACGAGGCACTCGCCGCGACCCACCGGCCCGGCGTCCTCAAGGACACCTCCAAGCCGGCCGCACCCGTATCCGCACTCGCACCCGTCGTCGCACCCGAGTCAGCACCCGCGTCCGCGAAGGGAACCACCGCATGAACCCGCTGGTCGTCGGCATCATGTACCCGCCGCGCTGGGACATCCGGCCGCCCGAGCGGTACGCCGCCGACATCGCCGCACTGCAGGCCCTCGACCCGCGCATCGAGATCCTCGAATGCCGGTACGTCGAAGAGGACCCGCTGCGCACCGAACGCGGGCGCCCCGGCTCCGCGTCCGATGCCGCGCTGCGCGCCCGCGCACCGGAGCTGACCGCCGAGCAGCGCGCCGGATTGTCCCGCATCGAGGTCGCGCTGGTCGCCGATCTGCCTTTCGACGTCGCCGACTTGGCGCCCGAACTGCGGTGGGTGCAGAGCGTCGCGGCGGGCAACGGGCAACTGGTGTCCGCGGGGCTGCCGACCGAGCGGATCACGGCCACCACGGCGGCCGGGGTCAACGGCGTACCGATCGCGGAGTTCGCGTTCTCCCGGCTGCTCGCGCACTTCAAGGGGCACCGCGAACTCGACGAGCGCCAGCGCGAGCACCGCTGGAAGGCGGTCTTCGGGGCGCTGGTGTCCGGCCGTACCCTCGGCCTGGTCGGGGTGGGCGGCATCGGCGGCGAAATCGCCAAGCGGGCCCAGGCGTTCGGCATGACGGTGTACGCGACGCGGCGGCGTACCGACCGGCCCGCGCCGAACGTCGACCGGCTCTTCCACCCGGACGACCTGCACAGCATGCTGGCGCAGTGCGATGCGGTGGTCTCGGCGGCACCGGAGACGCCGGACACCGTCGACACCATGGACGCGGCCGCGTTCGCCGCGATGCGGCCGGGCGCGTTCTACTGCAACGTCGGACGCGGGTCGTTCGTGGTCGAGAAGGACCTGATCGAGGCCCTCGAATCCGGGCACCTGGGCGCCGCCGCGCTCGACGTGGCGCGCACCGAGCCGCTGCCCGCCGAGGACCCGCTGTGGGATGCCCCGAACCTCTACCTCTCGGCGCACTGCTCCAGCGACGCCCGCGACCACTTCACCGGCGTCTTCGGCCTGTTCCGCGAAAACCTGGCCCGCTACCTGGCCGGCGATCCGCTGCGGAACGTCGTCGACCCGGCCAGCGGCTACTGACCCTTCCACTCACGAGGAGACCGGCCATGAGCAGCGACGAGCGCAAACTCGGCGGCATCGGCAGCAAGGTCCTGTTCGAGGACGACAAAGTACGCATTTGGGAGCTCGCCCTCGCCCCTGGCGAGCGCAGCGACGTGCACCGCCACGACCTCGACTACTACCTCGTCCAGGTCGGCGGCGACCGGATCGCGGTCGAACCCGAGCCGGACAGCGAGGGCGAATACAAGGAGTACTTCGCGGCGGACGTGGTCCCCGGCATCGTGGTCCCGATGAAGCGCGGCGGCGTGGAAACCGCGGTCAACGTCGGCGAGAAGCCGTACTACGAGATCATCGTCGAGCTCAAGGACGCCTGACCGGTCCGGGCTGCACAGCGCCTGATGCAGCCCCTGACGCGGGCCCGGCACGCCGGGCCCGCAAGGCGCTTGAGACGCCCGCCCGGCAGGCGTCTCACCCGGGCCCGCCACCGCGACGGCCACCCGGCCCCGGCGCTCTCCGGTCCCCGCGTACGACAAGTCCGAACCACACAGCCGGCCCCCGCCCGGGGCGCACCCCCGGGCCGCCCCCGCGCACCCCGCTCCCGCCTCTTCCCAGGCCGCGGCCGGGCGCCTAGCGTACGGGGGCCGGATCATGCGACAACCAGCACGACCAGGGAGGTACGGGGTGGGGCAGGGACTCGTCATCGGGGAGGTCTTCGCGGGTGCCGCGCGTGCGGTCCCGGGCCGCGCCGCCGCGATCCTCGGCGACCGCGTGCTGACCTTCGCGGAACTGTCGGCGGCCGGCGAACGCACCGCGCGGGCGCTGCTCGACCTCGGCGTGGCCAAGGGCGACCGGGTGGTGTGCTGGAACACCACGTCGCTCGACATCCTGCCGGTCTTCGCCGCCCTCGCGCGCATCGGCGCGGTCTACGTGCCGGTCGGCCCGGCGCTCCCGGCCGACGAGGCCGAAGCACTCGTGCGCGCTGCCAAGCCCGTCCTGCTGATCGCCGACGAGAAGGTCGACGGCGCCGCGGTCGCGTCCCGCGCCGACGTCGCCCACCTCGCGCTCGCCGAACTCGTCGCCCAGGCCGCCACCGAACCGGCCGGCCCCCTCGACGCACCCGAGCCGGACGAGGCCGACCCGCACACCATCTTCTTCACCTCGGGCAGCACCGGGCGCCCCAAGGGCGTCGTGCTCTCGCACCGCGTCAACATGCTGCGCACCCACCCCGGCTCCCAACTCGAGCCGCGCGGCCCCATGGTGTGCGTCTACCCGCTCTTCCACATGGGCGCCTGGACCATCGCCCTGCAGCAGTGGCAGGCCCGCGACACCCTCGTCCTCGTCCCGCAGACCGACGGCGCGTCCATCGTCGCCGCGGTCCGCGCCCACGAGGCCACCCGGCTGAACTGCGTCCCCGCCGTATGGGAACGTGTCATCGCCGCCCTCGCCGCCGAACGCACCGCCGAGACCGGCGACGGCACCCTCCCGAGCCTCCGCTTCGCGGACTCCGGCACCTCCGCCACCGTCCCCGAACTCCTCGAAGGCATCGCGGCCGCGGCCCCCAACGCCACGCTGCGCGTCTTCTACGGCTCCACCGAGGCCGGCAACGTCACCTCGCTCGACGGCCCCGACGTCCTGCGCAAGCCCGGCAGTTGCGGCGTCCCGAGCATCTTCCAGCACCTCGCCCTCGACCCCGAAGGCGAACTCTGCGTGCGCGGCCCGCTCCTCTTCGACGGCTACTTCGACGACCCCGCCGCCACCGCCGCCGCCCTCCAGAACGGCTGGTACCGCACCGGCGACATGGCCACCACCGACGACGAGGGCTACCTCACCATCGCCGGCCGCACCCGCGACCTCATCCGCACCGGCGGCGAAAGCGTCGCCCCCAACGAGGTCGAGACCGTCCTCGCCGCCCTCGCCGGCGTCCGCGACGTCGCCGTCATAGGCCTCCCCGACACCACCTGGGGCGAAATAGTCTGCGCCGTCGTCGTCCCCGACGACCCCTCCTCCATCCCCGGCCCCGCCGCCCTCCGCACCGCCTGCGAA
Source organism: Yinghuangia soli (assembly GCF_021502675.1). Taxonomy (GTDB): domain Bacteria; phylum Actinomycetota; class Actinomycetes; order Streptomycetales; family Streptomycetaceae; genus Yinghuangia; species Yinghuangia soli. Next base: position 562,090 of record NZ_JAKFHA010000002.1, on the reverse strand, counting down.
GGCCGCCTGGCCCCCCACAAACACCCCCGCCGCGTCTTCTACGCCGAAACCCTCCCCCGCACCACGGCCACCGGCCAGATCCAACGCAAGCAACTGGTCGAAGAAATCCTCGCCGCCCGCGCCTGACCCCCACGGGCCCGCGCCAAAAGGGGTGCCGCAGCCAACACCAGGCTGCAGCACCCCTTTTCCCATGCCCCGGCGCCTTCAAAGAACCAGAACTGAGTGCGCGGGGGCCGCGGCAGCGGGGGCCGCGCGGGCCCATCCCGCTGTGCGGACCCGCCCACGC
>NZ_JAKFHA010000002.1:414198-561794 GCF_021502675.1 Yinghuangia soli | reverse complement strand
CCCCCCTTTTCCCCCCCCCCGGCCCCCTACAAACAACCCGACCGGTGGCGGGGGCGCCCGCTGACGGGGGCGCCGCGCGTCACATTCCCGATGTCCTCACGCGCAGACGCGAACCATCGGGGTGTACGTGGTCCGGTCGCCGACGGTCATGAAGCCGAGCATGTCGGCGCAGGTACCGGCCGTGATCGAGTAGATCGTGCCGTTGCACGAACGCACCGAGTTGTTCGGGACCGACGTGGCCACACAGGTGGTGGCCGTCGTATTGAAGATGAACGCGCCCACGTGCACACCGGGCAGCGGGTTCGTCTGCCCACTGGTGTTCACACCGACCGCGAAGCCCTGAACCTTCCCGTTGCCGTACGCGAGACACCCGGTCGCCTGGACACCCTGGTAGATGACTACAGGGTCGGCACACACAGAGCTGGGCAGCGTCGGAAAACTCGTGCTCCACGACGACGTAGCGGCGGACGCCGGCCCCTGCGCCAACGCACCAAGCGCGAAGGCAGCCCCAACCACGCCCAGGGCCTTGGCGATCTTCGAACGGCTCACGACATTCCCTCTCGTCCCCGCCGGCCTCACCGGCACCGAATCTGACGGCATGTCAGATACAAAGAGCCTCACCCGCAGTGGTTCCACCGAGGTTCCACCCGGTTCCACGACCGGGAGGGTCAAGGCAGCCGCTTGATCAGCCGCTCGCGAGAACGAATCCTCGGGGCCTGTCACATCTCCGCCGCGCGCTCCGTCAGTGCTTTGCCGGAACGAAACGAGCAGACGCCGCAGCCGCCAAGGAGCCGAGACCATGACCGAGACCACCGCGACCACGAGCGCCACCGCCACCGCCACCGAGATCCCTGTCGTCCCCGCCGCCCGGATCGGCAACCCTGCCCTGATCGTCCAGGGCGCGATGAAGGGCCTGATCGCCTTCTCCGCCGCCGCCGAGAAGGTCGGACTCCCCAAGACGCTGGTCAAGTTGGTGCACCTGCGGGCCAGCCAGATCAACAGCTGCGGCGTCTGCGTCCACATGCACGGAGGGGAACTGCGCGAGGCCGGCGAGTCGGACGCGCGGATCTTCTCGGTCGCCGCCTGGCGCGATACGCCGTTCTACACGGCCGCCGAACGCGCCGCGCTGGCCCTGACCGAGGACGTCACCCGCATCGCGGACCGTTCGGACGCCGTCTCGGACGAGGTCTGGAACGAGGCCGCGAAGCACTTCGGCGAGCAGGAACTCGCCGCCCTGCTCATCGAGATCGCCGCCATCAACGCCTGGAACCGCCTCAACTTGGCCTCCCGCCAGGTCGCGGGCCAGGGCTGGGGCTGAACACCGCCACCGGCGCTGACACCAGTTCCAGCACTGTGAAGGCTCCGGTACGCACGCCCAGGAGGAGCGCGGCGCACCGGAGCCTTCCCGCTCTTCGGCTTTCGCCCTGCCCCCACCCCCCGCCCCCGGGCTGACACTTGCCCTCGTCTGCCCGCGCTCGGACGCCAGCTCCACACATGCGCAACCACCAACCGACCTGCCTGCAAACGACGTTCCGCCAACGCTCTCCGCAGATTCCCGGCCCTCCGCCTTGACTTTCCCACCAGGAAAGTAGGACGCTTACTTTCCCGATAGGAAAGTGAGGTCTGCCATGACGGACACCGCTCCGGATCAAGCCCGCGCCGCGCTCGACGCCGTCGACCGCGCCCAACGCCACGTGGCCGACGAAGTAGGCCTGCCCCGCGGCTACTGGTGGGCGATGGCCGCCGGATGGATCGTCCTGGGTGTACTCGGCAGCTTGGCCCCCTGGGCAGGCGGCACCGCGACTGCCGCCTTCGGCGCCGGGCACGCGATAGCCGCGTCCCGCCTGCTCGACGGACGCCGCCGCACCGCCCAGCTGCAGGTCAGCGCCGCCGTCGCCGGACGCCGCACCCCGCTGGTCGTGATCGGTATGCTCATCGCCCTCGTCGCGGTCACCATCGCCGCCGCGCTCGCGATGCACGCCGACGGCGCCGAACACGCGAGCATCTGGGCGGCCGTACTGGTCGCCGCCGTCATCGGATTCGGCGGACCCGAAATCCTGCGCGTCCTGCGTCGTTGGGCCCGGGCATGACGCAAGCACGCTTCGACGAGTTGATCCACCCCAGCACGCGGCTGACCCTGGTGGCGACCCTGGCCGCCGCCGACTGGGCAGAGTTCGCCTTCCTCAAGGAGCGGCTCGGACTGTCGGAATCCGCGCTCTCCAAGCAACTCGCCACGCTGGAGGAAGCCGACTACGTAGCCACCGAGCGCCGCCTCAGCGGTACCCGCCGCAAAGTACGCGCCCGGCTGACCGACGTCGGCCGGAAGGCCTTCGACGGCCACGTCGCCGCGCTCCAAGCCATCGTCGCCGGCGCCGCGGCACCCGCCGAGGCACCGTCCGAAGCCCCCTCGTAAGCCCCGCCCGAACCTGCCCCGCAACCCCGCAACGCACCTGAACCACCTCCGGGGGGGGCAGGCCGCCGACCGGAACCGCCGCAATCCGCAACCTCGTTGCGCACCCGGCGGTCACGGTCGCCCGCTGGTGCAAACACCCGGCGCCCCTGGCGCCCGAGCAGCGCGCGTACGGGCGTATGGATGTGACGGGGCCCCATCCGCATCGTTGGGCAGGCATGAAGACTCTCGTACGCGCCCTCGTCGCCGTCGCCGCCGCCGGAACCCTGGCGGGCGCCGCCGCATCGTCGGCGTCGGCCGCAGCCGGCGATGCCGACAACACGGTCGTGTCGACGCGTTCGGCCTCCGTCACCTTCCCGGCCCTCAAGTAGGGCACACGCACGAAGCGCTACGGACGCCAGATGGTCGTCGGCGTCGTCGTCCAGTCGTGCAGGCCGACATGCGGCGCCACCTCGGTCAGCACCTCCGCCATGCGCGCGTAGTCGGGGCTGCTGCTCATCACACGGCTCGCGTTCGCCATCGGTCCCGCGATCGCGGTGTTCATCCGCCGGTAGCGGTGGGATACCCCGTCCGCGAGATCGCGGACTCCATCCTTGGTGATCACTCCGAGCATCTTGAACGTCGACTTGCTCGCGCCCGACCCGCGCTCCAGCTTCCACACGACGATCGTCGCCACGTCGTCCCAGGGGACCGTCATGCCGCCGCGCACCGCGATACCCATACCGCCCAGGTGCAGGCCCTTGGCGTCGATCCGCGCAATCAGAACGCGCCGCAGCGGCACCGAGAGCGCAACGAGACCGCAGAGCCCGAAGAATCCCCAGGTGCACAGGCTCAGCCACAGCGGCACGGTCGGGATGAAGCCGGCTGCCACAAACACGGTGCTGCCGACGGCGACGCCAAGATGGCGCATCGTCCAGCCGTGTCGGACCTCGTAGGAGGCACCACCCGCTACGTGTATGTCCGAATGCACCTCTGTGCCTACTCGCCGAGCAGCGGCCCGAAGGCCTCTTCGATCAGACCCACCAACTGGTCACGTGTCGAAGCAGTCAACTCCGGAAAGAAACCGGTCGGCCGGATGACCGCCAGCCCGATCAGCGACGCCACCGCCAGCTCCGCGCGGCGCCGGGCGTCGACTTCGTCCCCGCCCATGCGCTCCACGACCGGGTCGATCATGGCGCGCCGGACCGCCGCCGAGGCCTCCGCGCGCACCGCCTCGTCGCCCTCCTCGCCCAGCGCGGCCCGGAAGATCGCGCCCGGGCCGCCCATGTCGTCGATCCGGGCCACCAGGAAGTCCGCGAGGGCGCCGATCCGGGCCAGGTCGCGGCGCGCCGACACGGCGTCCTGGGTGTCCTCCTCGATGGCCGCGAGGTACAGCCCGGCCTTATTGCCGTAATACCGGGCCACCAGGGCCGCGTCGACGCCCGCACGGTCGCCGATGTCGCGCAGCGTCGTACGGTCGTAGCCACGCTCGCCGAACAGCGCACGCGCGGCGTCGAGCAGCGCCTTGCGACTCGCGGCCGCATCGCGCCTGCGCGGCCGGTCGGTCGTCGGACGTTCGGGTGCCGAGCTGTTCACCGGGGGGATCCTTCGCCTGGTCTGTCGAGGGCTACCGAAGGTACCTCGTCGACCGTTCGGTCGGGGTGTGATCCGGGTGACGGTCGGTTTCGGTCATCCGCACCCGGGCCGGTACGAACCACCCACCGGACCTGCCGCCGGACCGCCGCTGCCCGCCGTCCGGACGGCCCGGCAGCGCCGGAATCCCCACCGCGGCCAGCGCCCCGAGGACGCAGGCACCCGCCCCGACCAGGAACGCGACCGTGTACCCGCGGTCCGCCGCGACCGTCCCGCCCGCCGCGGTGTACGCGGAGAGCACGGCCGCGATCATCGCCGACCCGATCGCGCCGCCCACCGAGCGCAGAACGGCATTCAGGCTGGTCGCACTGCCCGTCTCGGACGGCGGCACAGCTTTCACGATGAGCGACGGCATCGCCGCGAACGTCGTCCCCACGCCGACCCCGAGCAGGACCGCGCCGGTCACCAGCTGCCACATGTGGTCCCGGAAGAACGCCAGGAACACCATGTCGGCGGCCACCACCAGCGCCCCGCACGGCAGCACCGGCGCCATTCCGAATCGCGCCGCGAACGCCTCGGCGAGCCGGTTCGCGCCCAGGCTGCCGAGGGAAAGCGGCATCAGCACCAACCCGGCCCCGACCACCGAAAGGCCGAATCCGTACCCTGTCGCGGTCGGAATCTGGGCGTACAAATTGATCAACGACATGGTCATGTAGAGGCCGATGCCGATCAAAACCGCGGCCACGTCGGCGGTCAGCAGCTCCCGGTTCGCCAGCAGCCTGAGCTCGACGAGCGGGTGCGCGGTACGCAGGGCCTGCCGCACCCACGCCGCGAAGAACACCGCCGCCCCGGCCGCCAGCCCCAGCACGGTGGCCGAATCCCAGCCCCAGCGCCCGCCCTGACTGACCGTCAGCAGCAGGCAGGTGAGCCCGCCGCTGAGCAGCAGCGCACCCACCACGTCCAGCGGACGGCGACGCGCCTTGGACCCGGCCGGCACGACCAGCAGCACCATCGCCAAGGCCAGCCCGGCGATCAGCGTCCCGAACCAGAACGCCGCCCGGTAGTCCCACTCGCGCGCGATCAGCCCGGTGATCGGATATCCGAGCCCCGCACCCACCGACGTGGTGACCGACAGCAGCGCGACGCCGGACCTCATGCGTTCCGGTGCGAAGTGGTCACGGGCCACCGCGATGGTCAGCGGCATGATGCCCATCCCGGCGCCCTGCATCGCCCGTCCGGCGATCAGCCCCGCGAACCCGGGCGACAGCGCACCGAGCACCCCTCCCGCGACCACGCAGGCCAGGGCCCCGACGATCACGCCGCGCCGGTACGGGCCGTCCCCCAACCGCCCCATCACCGGCGCCGCGACGGCACCGGTCAGCAGCGTCACGGTGAGCATCCACTGCGCGCTGTCGAGCGAGACGCCCTGCTCGTGCGCGATGGTCGGGACCAGCGGAGCACCGAGCGTCGTCATGACGGACACCGCGACGGACGTGAACATCAGGACCGGCAGCAGCGCCGCACGCCGCAACCGGGCCGCGGTCCCCGCGGGCTCGGCCGACACACCCTCGGCCTGTGCGGTCTCAGGACCGGCACGCTTCTCGGCTTTTGCGGTCTCGGCTTTTGCGGTCTCCGGATCGGCGCGCTTCACGGAATCCCCGGCACCCGAGGCCGGTCCGCTCTCGGCAGGCTCGATGGCAGTACCCCCAACTCGCAGCCGAAGGAGTCGACGACTCAAGCGAGCCGACCAGTCGAACGAGTCAACGAGGCACACGAACCGAAACGGAACTGCGCAATCCGCATGGATCGCGCGAGCCGCACGTGCCGCACGAGCCAAAAAAGCTGCCCGAGCCGAACGCACACGCCGTGCCCGCACAGCACGACGACCGCACGAGTCATGCCCCGATGACTTTCGGACCCTACGGCATCCCCCCGCGCGGCCGACGCCCGCCCGGCCCCCGCGCTCCTAGGCTGGGTCCGTGGACACCCCTGCGCCCGACACCGGACCCGGAACCGCCCGACACTCCGCCGCCCCAGACGCCGCCGCCCACGACGCTCCCGCCCACGTGGACCCCGAGGCCTTCAAGACCGCCCTCTCCCGCTTCGCCGCCGGCGTCGTCGTCGTGACGGCCCGCGAGACGGACGACGCGAGCGACACCGCGTCCGGCGACGACGTCGGCATGACCGCCACCGCGTTCCTGTCCGTGTCCCTCGAACCACCACTCGTCCTGGTCAGCCTGCGCCGCGAGGCCCGCATGCGCGAAGTCCTGGACGCCCAGCCCCTGTGGGCGGTCTCGCTACTCTCCCAGAGCCAGCGCCACGTCGCCGGGCGGTTCGCCATCCCCGGACGGGTGAGCGACCGCCTGATGTTCGCCGACGTGCCGCACCGCCCGGGCCCGGTCACCGGCGCCGCACTCGTCGGCGGCGCGCTCGCGACGCTCGAATGCCGCACCCACCAGATCATCGAGGCCGGCGACCATTCGCTCGTCCTCGGCCTGGTGCTGGCCGCCACGCTGCCGAGCCCCGAAGGCCTGCCGCTAATGCACTTCCGCGGCCGCTACCGATCGCTCGCTTAACAGGGACCCGCCCACCTCTTCCCCGGCGCGCCGCCGAGTCGCCAGACTCCTGTCTGTACCCACCTGCACACGTACACGCACGAGCAGACGCACCCGCGAGCAGGCGCACGCACACGTATCGCGGAACGAACGAGCCCCGGCAAATCCAGCGCACCCCATCCGACTTCGTCCATCGGACCCGAGGGAAGGCCGCCTCATGCTCACGTACGACTACGTCATCGTCGGCGCCGGCGCGGCCGGCTGCGTCCTCGCCGGACGGCTCACCGAGGACGGCGCCGACCAAGTCCTGCTTCTCGAGGCCGGCGGCCCCGACAAGAAGCAGGAGATCCACATCCCGGCCGCATTCAAGGCGCTCTTCAAAACCGAGCTCGACTGGAACTTCCACACCGCCAAGCAGGCCGAGATGGCGCAGCGCGAGCTGTACTGGCCGCGCGGCCGCATGCTGGGCGGCACGTCGTCCATGAACGCCATGATGTGGATCCGCGGCCACCGCGACGACTACGACGACTGGGCCGACATGGGCGCCGACGGCTGGTCGTACGACGAGATCGCGCCCTACTTCCGCCGCGCCGAACGCCGTACCGGCTCCAACAACGGCAACGTCTACGGCACCGACGGCCCCATGCACATCCAGGAGCTCCGCGACCCGAATCCGACCACCGCGGCCTTCCTCGCGGCCTGCGCCGAGGTCGGCATGCGGCGCCTCGACGAGCTCAACATGCCCGACAACGAGGGCTATTCGCCGACCTCCGTGAACCAGAAGCGCGGCCGCCGCTGGAGCACCGCGGACGCCTACCTGCACCCGGCCCGCAAGCGCGGCAACCTCACCGTCACCACCGGATCCGTCGTCCAGCGCATCGTCATCGACGACGAACTGCGGGCCACCGGAGTCGAATACGTCGACGCTGCCGGCAACGTCCAGCAGGTGCGCGCCCGCCGCGAGGTCATCGTCGCCGCCGGCGCGATCGGCTCACCGCACCTGCTGATGCTCTCCGGCATCGGCGACCCCGACGTCCTGCGCGCCGCCGACCTCGCCCCTCGCCACGAACTCCCGGCAGTCGGGCGCAACTTGCAGGATCACCTCACCTGCTCCGCGATCACGCACTGCACCGAGCCGGTGACCCTCGCCTCCGCGGAGGACAAGAGCCAGCTGCTGCGCTATCTCCTCTTCTCCAAGGGCATGCTGACGTCCAACGTCGGCGAGGCCGCCGCGTTCGTGCGCACCCAGGAAGCGCTCAGCTCGCCGGACATCGAACTCATCTTCGCGCCCGGCCCGTTCATCAACCACGGCCTCGACGACCCGCCCGGCCACGGGGTGACCGTGGCGGTCGTCCTGCTCCAGCCGGAAAGCCGCGGGACGATCGTGCCGGCCGGACCCGAGCCGTCGCTGCCGCCGATCATCGACCCGGCGTACCTGAGCGTCCCCGCCGACCGCGCGACCCTCGTCGCCGGCCTGCGGCGCGCCACCGAACTCCTCAACACCCGCGCCCTCGGCCGGTACGTGGGCGCCCCGATGGCCCCGTGGCCCGGTGGCGACGACGACGAAACGCTCAGCAGGTACGTCGGCGAGTACTCCGAGACGCTGTACCACCCAGTCGGCACGTGCCGCATGGGCCGCAGCGGCGAAGACGCCGTGGTCGACCCGCAGTTGCGCGTGCACGGCATCAGCGGCCTGCGCGTGGTCGACGCGTCCGTCATGCCGAAGATCAACCGCGGTCACACCCACGCCCCGACCATCATGATCGCCGAACGCGGCGCGGACCTGATCGACGCCGCACACGCCTGACGCACCCCCGCACCCCGCAGGCCCCGGCCGGGGGCACCCGCCCCCGGCCATCACCCCTACGCCGTCACACCCCTGCGCCCTACGCCCCCGCGACCCGCATCAGCCCGTCCGCCGACACCGACGCGACCAGCCGCCCGTCCTGCCCGTACACGTGGATGCGGCCGTGCATACGGCTGCGGCCCGCATACACGCTCTCGCAGCGCAGCAGCAGCCACTCGTGGATCGAGAACGGCTCGTGGAACGTCACGTTCTGGGACAGCATCACCGACGTCCCCTTGCCGCCCAGACCGCCCACCGCGTCCGCGGTGTACGGCCGCAGCGCCACCGGCCCGAGGAATCCCTCGGTGCCGTACGCCAGCAGCGAGCGCGACAGCGACGGCGTGTCGGGCACCTTGGTGCACCGCATCCACACGTCCAGTACCGGCGGCCCGGCCAGCCCCGGCGCCAGCGCGTCCGCCCCGCCCGCCGTCCGGACCTCCCACGGCAGCATCGCGACCGGCAGCTCGTCGCAGTCGTCCGGCCCCGGCACGTCGTCCGGCAGCGGCCGGTGGTGGCGCAGGAAGTCCGGCTCGTCGCGCGTGAGCATCACCAGGGCGCGGCTGTGCTCGCGCCCCTCCTGCTGGAACGTCACCGCAACCGTGGCCAGCGCGCGCCCGGACTGCACCACCTCGACGTCGATCCCGACCGGCTCGGCGGCTATCCCCCCGCGCGGGAACACGCCCTGCACCGACTGCACCGCCATATCCGGCACGGTCCGCTCGGCCACCGCCACCGTCTGCGCCAGCACCTGGCTGCCGAGCGTGCTCGGGATGCGCGACACGATGTTGCGCGCCCTGAACCGTCCCGGTGCGTGCTCCGCGACGTCGAGGGACTCCATGAGGTCGGCCAGGTCGATGCCCGGCCACAAGTCGATTCCTGAGGCCATGGACGCATGATCGCAAACCGGATCTGACGATGCGTCAGGGGGCGGAACCCTGGGTTCCGCCCCCTGAGGGCGCTCACTTGTCCGACCATGCCGCCGAACCGACCGCGAAGCGGCCGACCCGGCACGTCAAGCGCGTGATCCGCCCTTCTTCAGGAACGCGGTCACCAGGGCCACCAGACCCGCCGAGACCGCGATGCTGATGATCCACCTCAGCCAGTCGATACCCCTGGTCTCGTCGACCCCGAGACCCGCCGCGATGGCGTATCCGATCAGCGTGCCGACGATGCCGACGCCGACCGTGGCGAGCATGCCGATGCTCTGCTTGCCGGGCAGGAACAACCGCGCCAGCATGCCGATGATGGCACCGGCGATGATGAGACCGATGACGTCCCAGAACCCCATGTGAGCCTCCAGATCCAGTGCGCACCGCAAACGATGGCGCAGTGGGTATCAAAACGGACTTTTCGGTCCAAATTGAGCCTCGCATGATCGGAGTACGGTCGCCACAGCAACGCCCCGTCACCTCACGCCCCCGTACGCCCCCACCCCGCACCCCCGCCCCACCCCCACCGGCAATTCCGTCGCCTCCCCCGGCCGGTGACTTGTAGCGTGTTCCGCGCAGTGCACAATGGACTGCGCCACTTGCACGCCCCGATAGCTCAGCTGGCCAGAGCACCGCTCTTGTAAAGCGGGGGTCGTCGGTTCGAACCCGACTCGGGGCTCAGCGAAAAACCCCAGGCAGACATCGTCTGACCTGGGGTTTTCTGTGCCGCGGGCAGCGTCGGACCAGTCTGCGTGGGCAACACGCGAGCGGAATGCGGAACGGCCCGTCCTACGGAGGACGGGCCGCTCGTGCACAGGCGCGAGGGTGTTGCGCTCGTGCGGTCAGCCTGCGGCCGCGAGTTGGTCGATGGTGCGGACGCTGTGGTCGCTGTTGCTCCACAGCGGGTCGCGACCGGCGTCGACCGGCGCCTCGTACTGATAGCCCTTTTGCTTCATGCAGTGGAGAGCCGCCCCTACGTGATCGGCGGCTTGGTGCTCGGTGCTTCCCTGATCGCCACTGCGGCGCTGAGCCCCCTGCGCAACTCCTGCGTACGCAAGCTGATCGGCCGCATACGCGCGGTCCGAGCGGCGGCCTGCACCGCGGCGTTGGCGGCGCTGCTGATCGCGGCCGTGGCCGTGGCGTGGCGCGGCTCAGACGGGCGGGACGCTCGTCGGGTCGGCGAGGGTGGCTTCGCGGGTCGTGAGGAGGGCGCCGGTGAGGGTTGCCGCCGGGCCCAAGAGGCCCGGGGTGATGGCGAATCCGAGGTGGGGGGCGACGGCGCGGCGGCCGGCGAGGGTGGTGTCGATGCCGGGGGTGAGGCGGTCGCACCAGCCGGCGAGGTAGCCGCCGAGGATGATCTCGGCGGCGCCGGTGAGGCCGGAGATGGCGAGGATCGCCGCGCCGAGGCTGCGGCCCGCGTCGGCCAGCGCGGCGACGGCGTGCGGGTCGCCGAGGGCGAGGCGGCGGTCGAGTTCGGCGAGGGCCGCGTCGATGCCGTCGCGGGCGGCCAGATCGGCGAGGCCCGCGGCGGCGGTCAGCGGTTCCGGGCCGATCGCCAGGGCCAGGCAGCCGCGGGCGCCGCAGGCGCAGGGCGGGCCGTCGAGGTCGATCGGGATGTGGCCGGCCTCGCCCGCGAGCCCGGTGGACCCGGTGTGGATGCGGCCGCCGATGAGCAGGCCGCCGCCGACACCGGTGTCGGCCTTGATGTACGCCACGGTGTCCGGGAGTTCGCGCGCCGCGCCGTGTGCGTGGTACTCGGCGAGCGCGGCGCAGTTGGCGTCGTTGACCACGTCGAGCGGACAGCCCAGGTCCGGGAGGTGCGCGGCGACGAGGCCGCGCAGGTCGGTCTGCGCGGGCCAGCCGAAGTCGATGGCCGCGGCGATGGTGTGCCCCGGCCCGGTGACGGGTCCGGCCATCGCGATGACCGCGCCGGACAGGTACGCGCCGTCCACCTCGCGCACCGCGTCGGCGGCGAGCTTGATCTCCCGGGCGATGGCAGCGGCCAGCGGCTCGGGGTCGCCGAAGGGCGCGCGGTGCACGGCCGAGGCCCGGTGCACGGCGGTGCCATCGAGGTCGGCGGCCGTCACTTCCAGACGTTCGAGGGTCACCTGCACCGCGATCGCCATGACGCGCTCCGGCACCAACTGCAGGAGCCGCCGGGGCCGGCCGCGGCCGCCCGTGGCGGCGGAGCCGACCTCGCGGACCAGGCCGCGCTCGATGAGCTCGGTGGCCAGCCCGGTCACCGAGGCGTGCACCAGGCCGGTGGCGCCCGCGATCTCGGTACGCGCGCAGGGGCCGTGGGCCGCGACGTACCGCAGGACGAGCGCCAGGTTGTGGCGGCGTACGGCGGCGGTGTCGGCGGGGCCGGCTGGGGTGGTCACGTCGTCGATTGTGCCTTGCCGAGGCGCGAATCCGGGGCGCGCGGCGAACCGGAACCGGGCGCGAGAGGACCGCCACAGTTATTTTTTCAACTCTTGCAATATTTGAGTGGGGCGGCCGATACTCCTCGGGACAGCACCTGCGCACCCGCTGCGCCCCCTCCCCGAAGGACGCCCTCGTGACCGAACAGCCGCTCGTCAGCACCACCCTGGGCCCGGTCGCGGGCTTCTGGCAGGGCGAGTCCGCCCGCTTCCTCGGCATCCCGTACGCGCAGCCGCCGGTCGGCGACCTGCGCTTCGCCGTCCCGGTGGCCCCCGAGCCGTGGACCGAGCCGCTGGACGCCACCGCGTACGGCCCCACCGCGCAGCGCCGCGGCTTCGGCGACGGGCCGTCGATCATCCCCGAGCCGTCCATCCCGGGCGCCGGCACGCTCAACCTCAACGTCTTCACGCCCGCCCCGGGCGGCGGCGCGGGCCTGCCGGTCCTCGTCTGGATCCACGGCGGCGGCTTCATCGCCGGCTCCGCGGCCAGCCCCTGGTACGACGGCGCCGCGTTCAACCGGGACGGCGTCGTGCTGGTCTCGCTCGGCTACCGGCTCGGCATCGAGGGCTTCCTGCACGTCGAAGGCGCCCCCGACAACCGCGGCGTACTCGACTGGATCGCCGCGCTGACCTGGGTGCGCGACAACATCGCGGCGTTCGGTGGCGACCCGGCCAAGGTGACCATCGCGGGCCAGTCGGCCGGCGGCGGCGCGGTGCAGACGCTGCTGGCCACGCCGTCCGCACGCGACCTCTTCCGCGGCGCGATCTCGGTGTCCGGCGCGGTGATGGAGCCGCAGAGCCGCGAGCGCGGCCTCGCGATCGCCGGGATGCTGACCGCCCGCACCGGCACGCCCGCCACCGTGGCGGCGCTGCGCGACCTCTCGGACGACGAGATGCTGGCGCTGCAGGACGCGGTCATGGCCCCCGAGGAAGGCCAGGCTCCGCTGCCCGACCTGGTCCTCGCGCCCTTCGCGGACGGCGAGCTGATCCCCGAGCAGGTCCCCGCCGCGATCCGCGGCGGGTCGGCGAGCCCGGTGCCGCTCATGCTCGGCGCCACGCACCACGAGTTCAACATGGCCGCCGAGTTCGGCATGCCGGACGCGCCGATCGAGCTGGCCCACGCGCTGCTCGGCCAGGTGGGCCTCCCGGCCGACGCGGTCGCCGAGTTCGTCGCCCTGCACGAGGGCAAGGCACCCGCCACGATCATCGGCCAGGGCCTGACCGACTGGCTCTTCCGGGCCTCCGCGGTACGCGTCGCCGAGGACCGCGCGGCACTCGGACTGCCCACCTGGCTCTACGCGTTCGAGTGGCTCTCGGCCGGCCCGATGCTGCCCGGCAAGGCGTTCCACTGCCTGGACCTGCCGTTCGCGTTCGACCTGCTGGACGCCGAGGGCGCCGAGCTGCAGACCGGCCCGGACGCGCCGCGCAAGCTGGCCGACGCGATGCACGGCGCGTGGGTCGCGTTCATCCGCGACCTGGACCCGGGCGCCGCCTGGCCGCGCTACACCGCCGAGCAGCGCAGCACGCAGATCTGGGACACCGACTCCTCGGTCGCCGCGGACTTCTACGGCCCCGAGCGCGCGATCTGGAGCCGCCTGGAGACGCCGGAGGCCTGACCGGCCGGTGCGCCGCCGCGCACCGCAGCACCACGCGAGCACCACGCGCGAAGAGCGGACGGCCCGCCCCTACCCGGGGCGGGTCGTCCGCTTTTCGCATTCTCCTCGGAACCCCTAGGGGGTAGGGGTCCGGAGAACGGCTCAGGAGAGCCGGAAAAGAAACTTCGCCGCACTGCCTTGACGAGATACCCCCCAGGGGTATCTTATTGGAGCAGCGGGAGAGACACCGCGAAGCAGACCGAAAAGCACAGACCAGAAGACCGAGATCCCGAAGGTCCGAAGAACCGCAGCGCCCAGGAGGCCCACCATGAGCAGCACCGCGCCGACCACGCCCGCCGCCGACGTCCAGGCCGCGCCGGCCGAGACCCCGCAGCCGGCCCAGGCCGCGCAGCCGCAGGCCGCGCCCGTCGAGGTCCCGCAGGCCGGCAGCTGCTGCGGCGGCAGCAGCTGCAGCTGATACCCCCTCGGGGTGCCGCCGACCGCCATGGCGCGGCACCCCGACGGCCAGTGGCACCGCACCCCGCCGCACCGCTCGTCCCGTACCGCCCCCCGACGACCACGACTGCACCACCGACCTGAAGGAGTCCCGCGATGAACACGGCCGTACGAGTCGGCGCTTTCGGAGCCGGCCTGACCCTGGCCTTCGGAGCCGCCCTCGGCATCGGCCACGCGGTCGGCCCCTTCGGATCAAACGACGCCCCGGCCCACAGCGGCCACGGCGGCACCCCCTCCCCCTCTGCCCAGGACAGCACCACCCGCAAGGAGACGAGCGACATGAACGGCACCGCGCACACCGGCCACGGCACGCAGTCCCCCGCCCCCGCCCCCGCCGCCGCGGACAACGGCGGCGGCCACGGCCCCGCGCTCCCCGGCGGCCTGCAGGTGTCCGAACGCGGGTACACCCTGGTGCCCGTCTCCGCCCCGATCGCCGCCGGCACCCCCACCGACCTGCGCTTCCGCATCCTGGGCCCGGACGGCAGCCCCTGGACGAAGTACGACCGCGCGCACGACAAGGACCTGCACCTCATCGTCGCCCGCCGCGATCTCTCCGGGTTCCAGCACGTGCACCCGACGCTGGGCGGCGACGGCACCTGGTCGATCCCGCTCACCTTCGCGAGCGCCGGCGACTACCGGATATTCGCCGACTTCGCCCCCACCGGCGACCCGGCCGGGCCGCTCACGCTCGGCGCGGACGTCGCGGTCACCGGGGACTACCGCCCCGTCGCGCTGCCGGCCCCGTCCCGGACCGCGCAGGTCGACGGCTACACCGTCACGCTGGACGGCGAACTCGCCACCGGCTCGGGCGGCTTGCTCACCCTCTCGGTCAGCCGCAACGGGCAGCCGGTGACCGACCTCCAGCCCTACCTCGGCGCCTACGGCCACCTGGTCGCGCTGCGCCAGGGCGACCTCGGCTACCTGCACGTGCACCCGCAGGGCGAGCCGGGCGACGGCGTGACGCCGGCCGGTCCCGGCATCGGGTTCCACGCGGCGGCGCCGAGCGCCGGGGCGTACCGCCTCTACCTCGACTTCCAGCACGAAGGAGTGGTCCGCACCGCGGAGTTCACGGTCGTCGCCGGCACCCCGGCAGCAGCTCCGGCGGCAACCCCGGCAGCCACGCCGGCCGGCACCCCCGCCCCCGCCGCGACGGGCGGACACGGCGGCCACGCGCACTGACCCGACCGCAACACTCCGACACCCCGAAGCCCCGGCACCCCGAAGCCTGACGACCAGGGGCCACCCCAAAACCGCAGCGCCGCCCCGGACCACCGGGCGCGGCGCTGCGGCACGTCCGGCCCGTCGACCCCGGGCAAGCCGCTGCCCGCGCCGCCCGGCCTCAGTCGCGCGCCGCGTCCAGCTCCACCAGCTTCTGCGCCGCCAAATCCCGGTACTGCTCCGCCATCTGCGGTGTGGCCAGCACCAGTTCGGCCATCGAGCGGAGCAGCGTCACCTCGCGCGTCCGGTACGCGCCGACCGCGGCCGCGAACCGCTCCCCGACCAGGCCGGCCACGTCCTCGCGCACGTCCGGCACCAGCCAAGCCGTCGCGACCAGCGCGAACAGCGCCGCATCGCTCACCCAGTCCTCGGCCCCGAACGCCAGGTCGACCAGCGCCTCCCGGCGCACCGACCCCGCCCACGGCTCGTCGGCCCGGTGGTGCGCGATGCCCAGGCAGGCCCAGATCTGCACGAGCCTTACCCACAGCCCCGGTTCGTGCCGGGCGAAGGTGCGGCCGAGCTCACTGTCGTCCGGCGCGGGCGGATGCACCAGCACGCCCAGCAGGTCGTCCAGCCCGCACCCCGCCAGCAGCACCGCCCGGTCGTACGCGAGGGCCGGATGCGGCCACGACGGATCGGCTATGCCGCGCACCGCCTCGGCGACCGCCGGATCCGGCCGCCCGACCGCCGGCTGCGCATCGGTGGCCCCGGGCAGGTACTCCCAAGCCGCGTACCGCCCGGGCCGCAGCGGCACCCGCAAGTCCGGCGCCGGCACCGACTGCACGCTCAGCTCGAACCGCGGGAACGCGCTGCGCACCGCGAGCAGCGCGCTCGGCGGCTCCAGTGCGCTCAGCGTGATCGCGATGTCCGCGTCGCCCGGCTCGACCTGGTCCAGCAGCTGGCGCAGCGTGTTGGTCAACGCCTCGGTGGGATAAGGCACATGCCGCAGCCACGCACCGGTGCAGGCCCGCGCCACGAGCTCGTGCGCATACCCGTGGTCGGGGTGCTCGCGCAGGTGGTCGATCAGCGCGATGAGATGGGCGATGTCGCGGTCCCGCGCCCAGCGCACGCCGTGCAGCGCGGGTCCGGCCTTCGGATGCCCGGGGTCGGCGTCGAGCGCACGCCGGATCCACTCCAGGCCCTCCGTGAACCGGCCCTGCCCAGCCAGGAGTTCGCCGAGGTCCACGTGCAGGTCGAGGTCTTCGGGATGGTCCCGCAGGACCGCCGTCCACAGCTTCTCGGTGTCCGCCTCGCGGCCCACCCGGCGCCACGCGTTGCCGAGCATGATCGCGGCTTCCAGCGACCGGTCCCGGGTCCACGCCCGGAACGCCCAGTCGACCGCCTCGTCCAGGGCGTCCAGGCGGCGCATGAACGACGAACCGGACCACAGCAGGAATCCGTGCCCCGGGTGCGCGTCGGTCATCGAGCGGGCCAGTTCGGCGAACGGGGCCAGGTGCGGACGGTGCTCCTCGGGGACCGGGTCGTCCAGGACCTGCACCATCCCGAGCATCGTGCGCGCGAACGCCTCCGGGTCCAGGCGCGGCAGCAGATCGGGGCCGAGCCAGCCCGCCGACGCCGCCCACGCCCGGTGCGGCTCGTGCGCGGCGACCTGGGACAGGCCGGCCAGCGCACGGTCGAAGTCCCCGGCGGAGGCCTGCAGATGGGCCAGCGCGGCGGCACTGCCGGCGAACATCCCGCCCTGCTCGTCGGGGCCGTACAAGTCGAGTCCGTGCCGGGGCGCGCCGACCGCGAGCTTGCCCAGGAGTTCGTGCGCCTCGGGCAGCGCGGGCTCGCAGAAGAGCGCGTTGGCGACGTGCACGGCGGCGTGCTCGGTCTCGCCGTCGGCCAGCGCGAGCCGGGCCATCGCCAGTTCGCCGTGCGCTTCCTGGGTCGGATCGCCGACGCCCTCGGCGTGCCCGTGCCCGGGGCCGCGATGCCGGTCGCCGCGGCCCTCGCCGTACCCGTCGCCTTGCCGGCCGTCGTGCCGGTCGTCGTGTGGTGCCACGGTGGTACGCCCCCGATCGTCCGTCCCCGCCCGTGCGTGACGAAGACGAAGATCGACACTAGTCGAGGCAAAGTGTGCCGGGTGCGGTCAGGACGGGATCGGTTCGGACCGAATCGGAAACGATTCGGTACGTGCGGGTCCCGGGATCCCCGGGGCCGCGTCGTAGCCGTCCGCACCGAACCCGGCCGCGGCCCCGGACGCGGGCGGTTCGTGTGCCGCGGCCGGTTCATGCGCGGCCGGCCCGGTCGACCCCCGCACCACCAGCTCGGGCCGGTAGACCAGTTCGGTACGCGGCGCCCGGCCGCCGCCGATCTCGTCGAGCAGTGCGCGCACCGCCGCCGCACCCATCGGCGCGACCGCCTGCCGCACCGTCGTCAGCGGCGGATCGGTGAAGGCCACCAGCGGCGAGTCGTCGTAGCCCACCACCGACACGTCGCCGGGCACCGTCAGACCGCGCTCGCGCACCGCCCGGATCACCCCGAGCGCCATCAGGTCGCTGCCGCACACCACCGCGGTCGCCCCGCGGTCCAGCAGCGCCCCCGCAGCGGCCTGGCCGCCTTCCACCGAGAACAGCGAGCGCTCGATCCACGGCTCGGCGTCGTCGACCCCGAAGGTCGCCTTGAGGCCGCGCCGGAAACCGGCGATCTTGCGGGCCGTCGGAACGTACCGCTCGGGGCCGACCGCGAGCCCGATGCGCCGGTGCCGGAGCGAGGCCAGGTGCCCTATCGCCAGCTCGACCGCGACCGACTCGTCGCTGGAGATGAAGGGTGCGTCGATGCCCTCGGCGAAGCCGTTGACGAAGACCACCGGCAGCCCGCGGTCCACCAGCCGCACGTAGCGGGCCAGATCGGCACCGGAGTCGGAGTGCAGCCCGGAGACGAAGATGATCCCGGAGACGCCGCGCTCCAGCAGCAGCTCGGTGTAGTCGTCCTCGGTGGCCCCGCCCGGCGTCTGCGTGCACAGCACCGGGGTGTACCCGTGGTGCGCCAGCGCGCGTTCGATGACCTGCGCGAACGCCGGGAAGATCGGGTTGTCCAGCTCGGGCAGCATGAGCCCGACCAGGCCCGCGCTGCGGCGCCGCAGCCGGGCCGGGCGCTCGTAGCCGAGCACGTCCAGCGCGGTGAGCACCGCGCGGCGGGTGTCGTCGGCCACCCCGGGGCGGCTGTTGAGCACCCGGCTGACGGTCGCCTCGCTCACTCCCGCCTGGGCGGCGATGTCCGCCAACCGTGTCCTCATGGCCGACCAGCGTAGTTGACGGTTTCTGCAGGATCCGGCATGGGCTTGCATTCCGGTGCAAGGACTTGCAGCACGGGGAGCCCGGACAGCCCTCCGGCACGGCCGGCGGACCGGTAGGCGCCGGAGGGCTGACAAGACCAGGGCACGGCAGGTACGGTGGCCAAGGTTCACTTCAGTGGACTAGACCATTTCACCCTCCACTCGGATCGTCCGGCACGTTCCTGCCGGTGAAGGGGAGTATCACCATGGCTTCGGTCACGTACCGCAAGGCGACCTGCACGTACAAGGGCGCCGAGCGCCCCAGCGTCAACGCCCTCGACCTGGAGATCGCCGACGGCGAGTTCCTGGTCCTCGTCGGCCCCTCGGGCTGCGGGAAGTCCACCTCGCTGCGCATGCTCGCCGGCCTCGAAGAGGTCACCGACGGCGCGATCCACATCGGCGACAAGGACGTCACGTACCTCGAGCCGAAGGACCGGGACATCGCGATGGTGTTCCAGAACTACGCGCTCTACCCGCACATGACGGTCGCCGACAACATGGGCTTCGCGCTCAAGATCGCCGGCGTCGACAAGGCCACCATCCGGGCCAAGGTCGAAGAGGCCGCCAAGATCCTCGACCTCACCGAGTACCTCGACCGCAAGCCGAAGGCGCTCTCCGGCGGCCAGCGGCAGCGCGTCGCGATGGGTCGGGCGATCGTGCGTGAGCCCCAGGTCTTCCTCATGGACGAGCCGCTGTCCAACCTGGACGCCAAGCTCCGCGTGCAGACCCGCACCCAGATCGCCTCGCTGCAGCGCCGCCTGGGCATCACCACCGTGTACGTCACGCACGACCAGGTCGAGGCCATGACCATGGGCGACCGCGTCGCGGTGCTCAAGGACGGGCTGCTGCAGCAGGTCGACACCCCGCGCAACATGTACGACCGCCCGGCGAACGTCTTCGTGGCCGGCTTCATCGGCTCCCCCGCGATGAACCTGATCGACACCGACCTCGCCGAGGACGGCGTGCGCTTCGGCGACGCGGTCGTCCCGGTCTCCCGCGAGGCGCGCGAGCGCGCCCTCGCCGAGGGCGCCACCAAGGTGACGCTGGGCGTGCGCCCGGAGCACCTCGAGGTGCGCACCGCCGACGGCCTGGCCAAGTCCGGCAACGGCCTCGCGGTCACCGTCGACGTCGTCGAGGAGCTGGGCTCGGACGCGTACGTCTACGGCACCGCGAAGATCGACGGCGAGGCGAAGTCCCTGGTGGTCCGCGTCTCCGGCCGCAAGGTCCCGGCCAAGGGCGAGACGCTGTACGTCGTCGCGCACGCGGGCGAGACGCACCTGTTCTCCACGGTCACCGGCGAGCGCCTCGCCGACTGACCCGGACCGGCTGAACCGCAGGCCGCGGCCGAGGGTCCGCGGCATCGGAGGCGGTAGGCGGCGCGGGTGAGGGTCCGCGCGGCAGGCAGACCGCCGGCAGTCGCAAGTCGTACGGCCCCCGCCGGAGTTCCGGCGGGGGCCGTACGCGTGTCCGACCTGCGGCGCGACGGCGTGCGGCAGACTCGGGGCATGCAGCGGATGACCCCCGACGAGATCCTGGCCTTCCTCAAGGAAGGCCCCCGCACCGGAAAACTGGCGACGGTCCGGCCCGACGGACGGCCGCACGTCGCGCCGATCTGGTTCGACGTGGACGAGTCGGACCCCGGCGACGGCAGCGGCATCGCCGCCGAGTTGGTCTTCAACACCGCGGAGACCTCGGTCAAGGGGCGCAACCTGCGCAACGACCCCCGGGTGAGCCTGTGCGTCGACGACGACCGGCCGCCGTTCAGCTACGTGGTCGTCGAGGGCGAGGCCCGGCTGATCGACGACCCGGCCGAGCTCAAGCTCTGGGCCACCCGCATCGGCGGCCGCTACATGGGCGCGGACCGCGCCGAGCAGTACGGCGAACGCAACGGCGTGCCCGGCGAGTTGCTGGTCCGGGTGGCCATCCGCCACGTGGTCGCGCACAAGGGCGTCGCGGACTGACCGGGGCCGGCCCGCGGCACCCAGTACCACCCGGAACCGCGCAGACCCGGTACGCCCCGGACATGCCGCCGCGGGGGGCCCCCCGCGGCGGGCCCCCCCCCGGGGCCCCCCCGCGCCCCCCGGGTCCGCCCGGGACTGGCCGCGGCGGGGGCCCCCGGCGGGGGCCGCCGCGGCGCTTCCCCGGTCGGCCACCCGGCCCGGACCTTCCCGATCCCGGCCGGAGCCGACCCCTGCTTCCCCCGTTGCCCTCCTGGTGCCCTGCGGTCCCCGTCGTCCCCCGACAGTTGCCCAGTGCCCCCGGTGGTGCTTGTGCGTACTCGATCGGTCGCGCTTGTTCCGATGGATCCGGCGGCCCGCCCCTGCGGGGATCAGCCGCCCGGCCGGACATCCTCCGCGTCCCCGATCACCCCCCCAGCAGTCCGCCGAGCGGCGTGCCGCCGATCGTGCCGCCCGCGTTCGCCGGCTTCGCGGCGGACGGCTTGGGCTGCGAAGCGGACGCGGCGGGCGCGTTGTTGCCGGCCGTCGTGGCGGCCGGGCGACGGGTGGCCGGGGTCTCCCCCGGAGCCTTGGCGCCGGTGGTCTTCGGGGCCGCCGACGGCGTCCCCGTACCGGCCTTGCCGGCACTCGCGGACGGCGACGGCACCGCCGGCGCACTCGGCGCGGCCGGGGCCGGGGCCGCGCCCGGGGCCTGCGGCGCGGGCGCGCCGGACGGCGGACCGGTCACCGTGGTCTCCGCCTCGCCCGGCCCGGTCACCGTGGTGTCCGGCGCGGTCGGGTGCCCGAAGAGCGCTCCGGCCAGCAGCGTCAGACCCACGCCCGAGCCCGCGATGATCGAGCCGTAGCCCAGCTTGCGGCGCCGGGCGCGCACCGGAAGGGTCAGCGGCCCGCGCCAGTTGCGCAGCGACAGCCAGCAGTCCACCGAGTACATCGGCGCCCCGGCCAGGGCCAGCGGGCTCCACGCGGCCAGGAACACCACATACGCCGCGTGGTACGGCGACGAACTGGTGCCCACCGCGATCAGCACGCCCAGCGACAGCAGCATGCCGACCATGCCCATGGCCCGCGTCCACAGCCCGAGCAGCGCGCCGACGCCGACAACCACCTGCCCGAACGCGAACAGCAGGCCCACCGAGATCGCGTGCTGCGCAGCCAGGTCGAGGACCGGCGGGAACAAGCTGCCGTCGTGCAGCACGTCGATGCGGTGCGCGAACGAGTCGGCGGCGTCCGGGTCGAGGAACGCCGGGTCGTACAGCTTGCGCAGCCCCTCCAGCAGGAACGCCGCACCCAGGAAGATGCGCAGCGGCAGCAGGAACATGCCGGGCTGCAGCGGCCCGCCCTTGACCGGCGCCGCCGGCGCCTGCTTCGCCGCAGCGGGGCGCGCCGAAGTGCGGGCGCCGGCCCGGGCACTGGTCCGGGACGCGGGCCGCACCGGCCGCTCGCGCACCCGCGGCAGCGCGGTGGTGGGCGGATCCGCACCCGGGTCGACGCGCGGCAGCTCCGCGGTGACCTCGGCCGGATCCGCACGGAACGCACCGCGCTGACCTGGTACTTGGGGTTCGCGAGCGGTCGGGGGCGGCCCGATCACCACCCGAAGGCTGCGCGTGCCGGCGGACACCGCCGCAGGGCCGGCCGGGTCCCGGACCAGGGTCGGAACCGTGCCGAAGTCCGCGGGGCCCCCACCGGTCAACCGGTCCTGATCACGCTGGCCCCTGGAAGGGCCTTCAGATCTGGTCTCCACGCATCACTAACCGCCGATCGGCCCACGAGGATGCGGCCACGCGCGGATCTATCTTCGATCCCCGGCAGCCGCCGACACCCGCGCAACCCCCGAAACGCCGCAAGGAATCACCCGAAGGAGACCGCGGATTCCCCCGCCCAGAGCCCGGAGACGGGAGAGCGCCCGAGGTCGTCGACCCCGGGCGCTCCCCTGCGGAAATGTCCGGCTGCGCGGCCGCCCGCACAACCGGCTGCGCAGCCGACCGGTCAGCCGCGGCGCTGCCGCGCCACCTCGTACATCACGATGCCGGCCGCGACGCCGGCGTTGAGGGACTCGTTCCCGGCCGTCATCGGGATCGCGACCGTCTGGTCGCAGGTCTCGGTGATCAGCCGCGACAGGCCCTTGCCCTCCGAGCCCAGGACGACGACCAGCGGCTCGGTGGCGGTGGCCAGCTCGCCCAGCTCCACACCGCCGTCGGCGGCCAGGCCGACCACGAACAGGCCCTGCTTCTGGTACGACTCCAGCACCTGCCGCAGGTTCGAGGCCCGCGCCACCGGCACGCGCGCCGCGGCACCCGCGGAGGTCTTCCACGCGCCCGCGGTCATGCCCGCGGCCCGGCGCTCCGGCACGACCACGCCGTGCGCGCCGAAGGCCGCCGCCGAGCGGATCACGGCACCCAGGTTGCGCGGGTCGGTGACGCCGTCCAGCACCATGATGAGCGGCACTTCGCCGTCTTCGTGGGCGGCCTCGACCAGGTCGTCCGGGTGGGCGTACTCGTACGGCGGGATCTGCATCGCGAGGCCCTGGTGGTTGCCGCCCTCGGCGAGCCGGTCCAGCTCGGGGCGCGGCGCCTCCAGCAGCGGGATGCCGGTCTCGTTGGCCAGCTTCAGCGCCTCGCGCACCCGGTCGTCCGAGTCGATGTACTGCGCCACGTAGAGCGCGGTCGCCGGGATGCCGGCGCGCAGCGCCTCGACCACCGAGTTGCGGCCGTACACCAGCTCCGCGGTGCCCTTGCCGCCGCGGCCGCGGGCGACCCCGGCACGGCCGCCGGTCTTCGCGGCGCGCTTGGCCGCGGCGTTCGCGGCGCGCTGCTTGGCGTGCCCCTTGCGCATCTCGGCCGGCGGCGTCGGGCCCTTGCCGCGCAGCGCGCGGCGGCTGTGCCCGCCGGTCCCGACCTGGGGCCCCTTCTTGCTCCCCGGGTTGCGCTTGTTGCGGCGCTGGCTGTTGCCGGCCATGTGGTGACGTCCCTTCGGTGTTCTCGTCTCGCACGTACAACCGTACGGCCGGGCAGGCTGCCCGGCCGCATGAGACGGTCGTCCGCGAACCGCCCGCGGGCGGCGACTGTGGTCGATCGGTGGTGCTCTGCTGGTGTGCTGCTGCGGGACCCGCGGAAATCCGCGGGCTCCGCCCCCCGGGCTACTGCCCGTTCTTCTCCAGCGTCCAGCGCGGGCCCTGCGGAGTGTCCTCCACCGCGACCCCCGCCTCGGCGAGCTGGTTGCGCACCGCGTCGGCGGCGGCGTAGTCCTTGCGGCCGCGGGCCGCCTGGCGCTGGTCGAGGGCCAGGTGCACGAGCGAGTCCACGACGTGCCGCAGGTCCTCGCTGCGGTCGTGCCCGGTGCCGGACGCCCAGGGCTCGGCGGCCGGGTCGAGACCCAGCACCCCGAGCATCGCGCGGAGCGCGCCCAGGTGGGCGGCCACCGCGTCCTTGTCGCCCGCGGCCAGCGCGGTGTTGCCCTCGCGCACGGTGTTGTGCACGACGGCCATCGCCTGCGGCACGCCCAGGTCGTCGTCCATCGCGGCGGCGAACTCGGCGGGCACCGCGGCATCCGGCTCGACGGCGCCGGTGAGCTCGGCGGCCCGCTCCAGGAAGCCCTCGATGCGGCCGAACGACGTCGCCGCCTCCTGCAGCGCCTCGGGGCTGTACTCGATCATCGAACGGTAGTGCGGCGAGGCCAAGTAGTAGCGCAGCACGATCGGCGGCCAGCGCTTGACCATCTCGGAGACCAGCACCGAGTTGCCGAGCGACTTGCTCATCTTCTCGCCGCTCATGGTGACCCAGGCGTTGTGCATCCAGTAGTTGGCGAAGCCGTCGCCGGCCGCCTTCGACTGCGCGATCTCGTTCTCGTGGTGCGGGAACACCAGGTCGAGGCCGCCGCCGTGGATGTCGAAGCGCTCGCCGAGGTAGCGGTGCGCCATCGCGGAGCACTCCAGGTGCCAGCCGGGACGGCCGCGTCCCCACGGCGTGTCCCAGGACGGCTCGCCCGGCTTGGCGGCCTTCCACAGGGCGAAGTCGCGCACGTCGCGCTTCGCCCCGACACCCGCATCGCCCTGGTCGCGCATGCCGTCCAGGCGCTGCCCGCTGAGCGCGCCGTACTCCGGATACGAGTGCACGTCGAAGTAGACGTCGCCGTCCGACGGGTACGCGTGGCCCGTGGTGATGAGCCGCTGCATCAGCTCGATCATCTCCGGCACGTGCCCGGTGGCGCGCGGCTCGACGGTCGGCGGCAGGCAGCCGAGCGCGTCGTAGGCGGCGTTGAAGGCCCGCTCGTTCGGATAGCCGATACGCCACCACGGCACGCCGGCCTCGGCCGCCTTGCTGATGATCTTGTCGTCGATGTCCGTGACGTTGCGGCAG
Source organism: Yinghuangia soli (assembly GCF_021502675.1). Lineage (GTDB taxonomy): Bacteria > Actinomycetota > Actinomycetes > Streptomycetales > Streptomycetaceae > Yinghuangia > Yinghuangia soli. The sequence goes on along the minus strand of NZ_JAKFHA010000002.1, from coordinate 537,140 downwards.
AACACGACGTCGTTGCCCTGGTACGCAAGCCAGCGCCGCAGCACGTCGAAGTTCAACCCGGAACGGATATGACCGATGTGCGGCGGCGCCTGAACAGTGGCACCGCACAGGTAGATCGTGACGGTGCCCTCGACGAGCGGCACGAAGTCGCGGACCGTGCGGGTGCTGGTGTCGTATAGGCGCATGCTCACCCTGCGAGTTTACGGGGTGTCAGCGCGGGGAAGCCCCCGGTTTCAGCTGTGGCTGACGATCCGGTCCGGGGTGATGCGCACCAGGACCCGCACGTTCGCCGGATCGCCCTCCTCGTGCGGCACGCCGTCGTACCGGTGCGACAGCTCCTGGATCAGCTCCGCCCCGCCCTCGTCCTCGAGGGTCGCGGTGCCCCTGACCTCGACGTACCGGTACGGGTCCTCCTTGGGGTACACCAGCACCGTCACGCGCGGGTCGGCCAGGATGTTCTTGTGCTTCCGGCGGCCCTTGACCGTCGACACGACGAGGTCGTCCCCGTCCGTCTTCAGCCAGACGACGGACAGCTGCGGACGCCCGTCCGGCTGCACCGTGGCCATCGTCGCGAAATTCGGCGCATCGATCATCGCGCGTGCCGCATCGGAGAGCTTGTCCGCCATCGCCGTCCTCTTCCGTGGTCGCAAAGCCGCAGGGTCACCTGTGCCCTGCAGCCGCAACAGACGGTCAGGCGGCAGGCATTCCCGCCCGCACCACCAAAGCGGTGGCGATCGCGGCCAGTCCCTCGGCCCGGCCGGTCAGCCCCAGCCCGTCGGTCGTCGTCGCGGACACCGACACCGGCGCGCCGGCCGCCTCGGACAGCGTCTTCTCCGCCTCGGCGCGACGCGGTCCGATCTTGGGCCGCACCCCGATCACCTGCACCGCGACGTTGCCGATCTCGAACCCGGCGGCGCGCACGAGCCGGGCCGCCTCGGCCAGCAGCACCACCCCGGCGGCCCCCGACCACTCGGGCCGCGACGTGCCGAAGTGCGCACCCAGGTCGCCGATCCCGGCCGCGGAGAACAGCGCATCGCACGCGGCGTGCGCCGCGACGTCGCCGTCCGAATGCCCGGCCAGCCCGGTCTCGCCCGGCCAGTGCAACCCGGCGACCCACAGGTCGCGGCCCTCCTCGAACGGGTGGACGTCCACCCCGATGCCGGTACGCGGCAGCGCGACCGCCGGGCTCGCAACGTGCTCAGACAAGATCCGCTCCCGGGGAACCAGAGGAAAGTGCGCGGCGCCGGTTCAGCAGCGCCTCGGCGAGCAGCAGGTCGAACGGCCGGGTGACCTTGAAGGCCTCCTCCGAGCCGGGCACCACCGTGACCGGCTCGCCCATGCGCTCGACCATGCCCGCGTCGTCGGTCGTGTCGCCGCCCGGCGCGGCGGCGGCGTGCGCCGCGGCCAGCACCGCGCGGCGGAATCCCTGCGGCGTCTGCACGGCCCGCAGCGCGGCCCGGTCGACGGTCCGCACCACAAGCTCGGCACCGCCGTCCGCGGCGACCTCCTTGACGGTGTCGACCACGGGCAGCGCCGGGACCACCGCCCCGGCACCGGCCTCCACGGCGGCCACCACGGCCTCGACCACCTCGACCGGGACGAACGGGCGGGCCGCGTCGTGCACGAGCACCACCGGGCAGTCTGCGTCGACCGCGGCCAAGCCGTCGAGCGCACGGCTCACCGACTCCTGGCGCGTCGCACCGCCGGCCACCACCGTCACGGGTGCGTCCGCACCCAACTCGCGGGCCAGCAGCGCCCGGACGTCCGCGACCCCGTCCGGCGGCGCGGCGACCACCGCGGCCCCCACCGAGGGCGCGGCCAGCACCGCACGCAGCGCATGCACCAGCATCGGCACCTCGCCGAGCTCGCGCAGCGCCTTGGGCAGCCCGCCGCCCAGGCGCAGCCCGAGGCCGGCCGCGGGCACGAGGACAGCAGCTCTCACCGGTGATCCCTCACGACGTCGGGCACGGACAACGGTCCGAAGGTACCGGGACGCAACGGGGTGTACGCCCGCGGCCACCGGGGAAGGTCACCGGCGAACCATGTTTCGCCGCCCGGCACCCCGGGCCCGGGACACAGGTACCCCGCAGGCCCGCGCGCCGGGCCGGCGGTCCGTGGACAGCAAAAAGGCGCGCCTTTCGGCGCGCCGCAGGACACCCGCAGCAGTGCGTGCGCACATGCCGAGGGTGCCGCAGGCCCCGCGGCAATGCCGCGAGGGTCCGCCGCCGCGCGCGCCGAGTCGGAACCCGGCGCGCGCCGACGGACCGGGCCGCGTGAGCCCGGGAGACGGCCGCAACCCACCCGCCGACGGACATCGGCGGGTCGAACGGTCGCCAGACCGGTACAGACGGAGCCTGCGGTTCACCCGTTCGCAGGAAAATTCCTACGAACCCCGGAGGCGCGAAAAGCGCTCCCGGAGAGGGCTCCGTTCCGCCCGGTGCTACGCGGTCAGGAGGCCAGAACCTCGTCGAGGATCGCCTCGGCCTTGTCTTCATTGGTGTTCTCGGCGAGCGCCAGCTCGCTCACCAGGATCTGCCGAGCCTTCGCGAGCATCCGCTTCTCGCCGGCCGACAGGCCGCGGTCACGCTCCCGGCGCCAAAGGTCGCGCACGACCTCGGCAACCTTGATAACGTCACCGGAAGCGAGCTTCTCCAGGTTCGCCTTGTAGCGTCGCGACCAGTTCGTCGGCTCCTCGGTGTGCGGAGCCCGCAGCACCTCGAAGACGCGATCGAGGCCGTCCTGGCCCACCACGTCGCGCACACCGACGAACTCCGCGTTGTCAGCGGGGACTCGTACCGTGAGGTCGCCCTGGGCTACCTTCAGCACCAGGTAGATCTTGTCCTCGCCCTTGATGGTGCGAGTCTCGATCGCCTCGATGAGCGCGGCCCCGTGATGGGGGTAGACCACCGTGTCGCCAACCTTGAACGTCATGTGACAGGTACCCCTTCCGTGGCTTTCTAGGGTAACACGGGTCACGCTGCGCCTGAATGGCGTTTCCGCAGGTCAGGGCCTTAGTCAGGGCTTGACAATGGCCACGCGGACATGCATGCGCCGTCCCGTGGAACAGTCCTGGGTGATCCATAAACCGGACAAATCGGTCAACTTATGCCTGTCTCCATTCGAACACGGGATCGACTATCGGCCTGGCCGGACACACTCTCCCGACCTATCTGTTTTTGGACAGCAACGGCCGAGCTCGGAAGGGGCCTCGGAGGAGGCCTGGTCAGGAGACGGGAAGGGCCGGTATTTCGCTCCTTCTGATGAGGGTTCAGAGCCGCGTACAAGTCGCGGATCAGGCCTGGATAGGCTGTCGCCGGTCCCTTTGACCGGGGCCGCCGATCCTGCCGAGGACCCAAGGAGATTCAGCCGCCGTGAGCCGCAGCAGCCGCAGCATTCGACGGGGTGCCGTCGCCGCCACCCTCGCCCTCGCGCTGGCCCCTCTCGCGGCGTGCTCCAGCGGCACGGACGCCGCGACCGGCGACCTGAAGCCGGACACCGCCAACACCCAGCTCGGCACCATCAAGGTGCAGAACCTGACGCTGGTCACCGGCGACGAGGGCTCCGGACTCCTCGCGCTGGGCGCCGCGTTCGTCAACGAGGGCGGGCAGCCCGAGACGCTGACCAAGGTGACCGTCGAGGGCGCGTCCGGTCCGGCCGAGCTCAAGAGCTCCGCGGGCACCGGCCCGATCACCATCCCGGCCGGCGGCGCGGTCTACCTGGCCGGCGGCGAGAAGCCCAAGGAGTCGGTGGTCTTCAAGAACGCCGGGGGCGTCAAGGTCGGCGACTACGCGCGCGTCACGCTGACCTTCGGCACCGTCGGCGAGACCACCCTCGGCGTCTCCGTGCACGCTCCCGAGGACTACTTCGAGCAGCTGAAGCCGGTCGCCCCGACGAGCGCCGCGCCCAGCTCCCCGGCCGCGAGCCCCTCGGCGAGCGCCACCAGCACCGCCACCGGTGCCCCGGGCACCCCGACCGGCGGGCCGAGCTCGGGTGCCGCGACCACCGGCACCCCGGCGGGCGCGCCGGCCACCGGCAGTACCGCGACCTCGGCGACGACGCGTCCGACCGGCACGCCGGCCGGCTGAGCGCTCGCTCCGCGGAACTCGTACAACGGCGAAGGCCCGCCCCCGGGAAACCGGGGGCGGGCCTTCGCCGTTGCCGTGCAGCCGTGCGGCGGGCCGCCGATCAGGGCTCGAACTTGTAGCCCAGGCCTCGGACGGTGACCAGGTAGCGGGGCGCCCCGGGGTCGGGCTCGATCTTGGCGCGCAGCCGCTTCACGTGGACGTCGAGCGTCTTGGTGTCGCCGACGTACCCGGCGCCCCACACGCGGTCGATGAGCTGCATGCGGGTCAGCACGCGGCCCGCGTTGCGCAGCAGCAGCTCCAGCAGGTCGAACTCCTTGAGCGGGAGCTCGACCTTGACGCCGTCCACGGTGACGCGGTGCCGGTCGACGTCCATGCGCACCGGGCCGGCCTCCAGCGCGGTCGGCTCGACCTCGGCGGGCTCGCCCTGGCGGCGCAGCACCGCGCGGATGCGGGCCACCAGCTCGCGCGAGGAGAAGGGCTTGGTGACGTAGTCGTCCGCGCCGATCTCCAGGCCGACGACCTTGTCGACCTCACTGTCCTTGGCGGTCACCATGATGACCGGCACGTTGGACTTGGCGCGCAGCCGGCGGCACACCTCGGTGCCGGGCAGCCCCGGCAGCATCAGGTCGAGCAGCACGAGGTCGGCACCGCCCTGGTCGAACTGTTCGAGCGCATCGGGCCCGGTGACCGCGACGGCGACCTCGAACCCCTCCTTGCGCAGCAGGAACGCCAGCGGGTCGCTGAAGGACTCTTCGTCCTCGACGACGAGCACTCGGGTCATCCCGAACCCTCCCGGGAGTTGTACGACGGGGCCAGATCACTCGATCCGGAAGGCGCGGACGGTGCGCCGGGCCGCGTCACGGTGGACGCCGCGTCGAGGGCATGGTGCCCTCGTTCGTCGGCGGGCAGAAGGGGCAGCACGAGGGTGAAGGTGGTGCCCACGCCCTCGAGGCTGCGGACGGTGACCTCGCCCCCGTGTCCGGCCACGATGTGTTTCACGATGGACAGCCCGAGACCGGTTCCCCCGGTCGCCCGGGAGCGCGCCGGGTCGACCCGGTAGAAGCGCTCGAAGATCCGGTCCAGGTCCCGGTGCGGGATGCCGATGCCCTGGTCGGACACCGCGATGACGGCCTTGCGGCCGGTGACGCGCACGTCGATGTCGACGCGGGTCCGCTCCGGGCTGTAGTTGACGGCGTTCTCGACCAGGTTGCCGAGCGCCATGACGAGCTGGTTGTGGTCGCCGGGGATCACCAGGCCCGGGTCGCCGCCGACCGCGAGGGTGATCTGCTTGTTCTGCGCGACCTGGCGGCAGCGGTCGACCGCCTCGGCGACCAGTTCGTCGACCGGCACCGGGGCGATGTCCTGCAGCGGGTGGTCGTTCTGCACGCGCGACAGGTCGATGAGCTCCTGCACGAGGTTGGTCAGGCGCGCGGACTCGACCTGCATGCGGCCGGAGAAGCGGCGTACCGCCTCGGGGTCGTCGCTGGCGTCCAGGACCGCCTCGGCGAGCAGCGACAGGGCGCCCACCGGGGTCTTGAGCTCGTGGCTGACGTTGGCCACGAAGTCGCGGCGCACCGCGTCCACGCGGCGGGCCTCGGTGCGGTCCTCGACCAGCAGCAGGACCAGGCGCGAGCCCAGCGGGGCCACGCGCGCGGAGACCTCCAGCTCCTGGCCGTCGCGGCGGGCGAGCAGCAGGTCGCGCTGCCTTATCTCGCCGTCCCGCCGGGTCTCCCGGGCCATCCGCAGGAGTTCCTCGGGCACCAGTTGGTCGCCGCGGACCAGGCCGAACGTGTAGGCGGCCGAGCTGGCCTTGACCACCGCGTCGCGCTCGTCGAGCACCACCGCGGAGGACCGCAGGACGGACAGCACGATGGCCACGCCGGGCGGCAGCACCGGGCCGGCCGCGGGGCCGGCCGGAGCTCCGGCGACCTGCGAGCGCTCGCTCCAGCGGAACGCCAAGGTCCCGGCTACACCCACGCCCAAACCGCACACGGCGGCGAAGGCCGCCGCGGCCACGTTCACGTCCACAGAACCCAGGGTAAAGCTGCCCCGAACGGGTGAACCCACTCCGGACGCCGTCGACCGGATGACTTCATCGACTGTTCACCGCTCGGCCGTATCGGGTTCAGCCCGAGCAGATGTGGCAAGACGCGCATTTTGCAGGCTTCTGCCCGTTGACGGGCGGATGCGTTGTGGGTTGACTCGAATACGGACCGTGCCGGGGCGCCAGAAATTCCGCATGGTCCAGACAGGTGAACGGAGGTCTCATGCCCGATCCGCACACCCCGCGCCAGACCGAAGCACGCACCCTGATCGAGATCACCCCGGTCCGCTCGGCGGCCGGCCGACCCGCGTCGGCGCCGACACCGGGGTGCAGCTGCCCCTCGACCTGCGGCTGCGGCTGCAAGTCCGGCTCGTCCTGCAACTGCGGCGGCGGCTGCGGCTGACGCCGCGGCTGGGCCAAGGCACGAAAAGGGGCGCCCACCCCTTCCGTGACGGGCGCCCCTTTTCGGTGCGGTCTTGCGGTGTCGCCGTACTGCTGTGCTGCCGCAGTGCAGTGCTGCGGTGTCGCCGTGCCGCGGTCGTGCGGTGCGGCTACTTGCGGCCCTGGTTCTTGACCGCCTCGATGGCCGCCGCGGCGGCCTCCGGGTCGAGGTAGCGGCCGCCCGGGGTGACCGGGCGCAGGTCGGCGTCCAGCTCGTACAGGAGCGGGATGCCGGTGGGGATGTTCAGGCCCGCGATGGCGTCGTCGGAGATGCCGTCGAGGTGCTTGACCAGCGCGCGCAGCGAGTTGCCGTGCGCCGCGACGAGCGTGGTGCGGCCGGCCTGCAGGTCCGGCACGATCGCGTCGTACCAGTACGGCAGCATGCGCTCGACGACGTCCTTGAGGCACTCGGTGCGCGGGCGGATCTCGTCCGGCAGCCCGGCGTACGCGGCGTCGTTCACCTGCGAGTACTCGTCGTCGTCGGCCAGCGGCGGCGGCGGGGTGTCGTACGAGCGGCGCCACAGCATGAACTGCTCCTCGCCGAACTCGGCGAGCGTGGCGGCCTTGTCCTTGCCCTGCAGGGCGCCGTAGTGGCGCTCGTTGAGGCGCCACGAGCGGCGCACCGGGATCCAGTTGCGGTCCGCGGAGTCGAGGGCGAGCTGCGCGGTGCGGATCGCGCGGCGCTGCAGCGACGTGTGCAGCACGTCGGGGAGCACGTCGGCGTCGATCAGCAGCTGACCGCCGCGCGCGGCCTCCGTCTCGCCGGTCTCGGTGAGGTCGACGTCGACCCACCCGGTGAAGAGACCCTTGCGGTTCCAGTCGCTCTCACCGTGGCGGAGGAGCACGAGCTTGTATGCGGTGTCGGCCATGCGCCCGAGCGTAATGGAGGCGTCAGGCCCCGCCGGACGGGGCCTCCGGGCTCGGCGGCGGGCCGCCGGCCGGGTCCGGTGCGGCGCCCGCGCTGCCGCCGCGGGCGATGAGGTGCGTGAACGCGTCCAGATTGCGGGTCGATTCGCCCCGCTCGGTGCGCCACTCCCACTCGCGGAGGATCGAGGTGGCGAACCCGAGTTCGAGCAACGTGTTGAAGCTCTCGTCGGAGGTCTCCAGGACCACGCCGAGCAGCCGGTCGATCTCGTCCGGGGTGATGGCGTGCAGCGGGAGGCGGCCGGTCAGGTAGACGTCGCCCAGCTTGTCGAGCGAGAACGCCACGCCGTACATGCGGACGTTGCGGGTCAGCAGCCAGCGGTAGAAGGCCTCGTGGTTCTCGTCGGGGCGGCGCACGACGAACGCGGTGACGGTCAGCGAATGCCGGCCGACCCGGAGCGCGCAGGTCGTCTTGAGCTTGCGCGTGCCGGGCAGCGTCACGACGAACGTGTCGTCGGCGGGCCGCTCCCAGGTGACCTCGGCGTCGTCGAGGGCGCGCCGGATGGTCTCGGCGGCCTCCGCCCGGGTCTGCTCCACGGTGCACCTCGTGCTGGTCGGGGACGGGACGTCGGCGGCTCCGCGAGGGAACCGGGCCGCCGTTCCCGGGCTTTCGGGCCCGGCGGCGACTCCTCCACGCTAGCGGGCGGCCAGGCTCCGGACCGGGCCGCCGGCCGCGCCGGCGACGGTCTGCGCGTACACGTCGGCCATCGAGGCGGCGGCCGCGGCCCAGCCGAAGTTGGCGGCGTGCCGCACCGCGCCGTCGGCGTACTGGTCGCGCAGCTGCGGCGAGCGGAGCAGGCGGCCGATGGCCTCCGCGTAGTCGACCGGGTCGTGGCCGGCCACGAGGATGCCGGACACGCCGTCGCGGACCGCGGTGGGCAGGCCGCCGACCGCGGCTGCGACGACGGGGGTCCCGCAGGCCTGGGCCTCGATGGCGACCAGGCCGAAGGACTCGTTGTAGGACGGCACCACGGCCACGGTCGCGGCGCGGTACCAGTCGGCGAGCACGTCCTGCGGGACGGGCCGGCGGAAGCGCACGACGTCCTGCACGCCGAGCGAGGCGGCCAGCTTGTGCAGGTGCTCGGGCTCGGCAAGGCCGGTACCGCTGGGGCCGCCGACCACCGCGACGACGAGGTTCTCGCGCAGCGACGGCTGGGCGCGCAGCAGGTGCGCGGTGGCGTGCAGCAGGATGTCCGGCGCCTTGAGCGGCTGGATGCGGCCGGCGAACAGGATCACCGCGGCGTCCTCGGGCAGGCCGACGCGGCGGCGGGCCGCGGCGATGTCGCCGGGCCGGAAGGTGTCCAGGTCGACGCCCGGGTTGACGACCGCGACCTGGTCGGGGGCGGCGTCGTACAGGCCGACAAGCTGGTCGGCCTCCTCGGCGGTGTTCGCGACGAGGCGGTCCGCGGCCTCCACGACCTGGCTCTCGCCGATCACCCGGGCGGACGGCTCGGGGTTGTCGTCGGCGGCCAGCGAGGCGTTCTTGACCTTCGCCATGGTGTGCATGGTGTGCACGAGAGGCACTCCCCAGCGCTCCTTGGCCAGCCAGCCGACCTGGCCGGAGAGCCAGTAGTGGGAGTGCACGAGGTCGTAGTAGCCCGGCTCGCGCATCGCCTCGGTGCGCAGCACGCCCGAGGTGAACGCGCACAGCTGCGCGGGCAGGTCCTCCTTGGAGAGGCCCTCGAAGGGGCCTGCGGTCACGTGCCGGACCAGGACGCCCGGGGCCATCTCGACGACCGGCGGCAGGTCGCGGCCGGTGGCGCGGGTGAATATCTCCACCTCGACCCCCAACGCGGCCAGGCGCTTCGACATCTCCACGATGTACACGTTCATGCCGCCCGCATCGCCCGTGCCGGGCTGGTGCAGCGGAGACGTGTGGACGCTCAGCGTCGCGATCCGGCGCGGCGCCCCCCGACGGCCGGCCAGGGTGTGCTTGCGCGCCCCGGACACCGCCGCTCGCGGCACGTGATTGCTCACGCGAAACCTCCTACTAGACCTGCTGGACCTGGCTGAGCTGCCTGCGGCAGGCACGACACGGACGCCCGGCCATCGGCTATGGCGGGCGCGGTTCGGCCCCGGTTTCCCTCCCCGGCGGTTGTCGTTAATTCGCACGACAACACCCCCAGTCAAGTGATAACCGATCGACGACCCCCGAGGATTCCCGACCAGAATGTGAGACGGACAGGTCACAGAACGCGTACGCATCAACACAGTTGGTCATGGTGCTCGCGCCGATGGGCGGCAGGACGGGCCTGCCTACACTCGTGGGCATGGGCGAGCGCGGTGTGCAGGCGGCGTACCGCGATGCGGGCGGTACGCGTGGTGCACAGGTTGCCCGGGGTGCGCACGGCTCCCGCGGCAAGCCGACCGGGGTCATCACCCGCGGGACCACCAACGCCAACCGGCTGCGCCGCATCGACCGCTGGGTGGCCGCCGAGCATGCCGCCCTGCTGCGGTCCGCCGCGGACCCGCTCGTCGTGGACCTGGGCTACGGCGCGTCTCCGGTGACCACGGTCGAGTTCTGGCGGCGGCTGCGTACCGTGCGGCCGGACGTCGAGATGCTCGGCATCGAGATCGACCCCGAGCGGGTGGCCGCCGCACTCCCCTTCGCCGGCGACGGCCTCGCTTTCGTCCGCGGCGGCTTCGAGGTGCCGTTGCCGGGCGCGCGCCGGCCCGTGGTGATCCGGGCGTTCAACGTGCTGCGCCAGTACGGAGAGGACGAGGTCGCCCGCGCCTGGGCGGCGATGTGCGGGCGGCTCGCGCCCGGCGGCCTGCTGGTCGAGGGGACCTGCGACGAACTGGGGCGGCTGGCCGCGTGGGTGGCGGTCGGTGCGGACGCCCGGCCGCGCACGCTCACCCTTGCCGCCCGGCTGGCCACCCTCGGCCGGCCGTCCGACCTCGCCGAGCGGCTGCCCAAGGCGCTCATCCACCGCAATGTGCCGGGCGAGCCGGTGCATGCCTTCCTGACTGCCTTCGACCGGGCGTGGGACACGTACGCACCGCTGGCCCCGCTCGGCGCCCGGCAGCGCTGGGCCGCGGCGGTCGGCGCGCTGGCCGCGGACTGGCCGGTGCGGACGTCGCCGCGGCGGGCCCGGGGCGGGGAGGTCACGCTCGACTGGGCCGCCGTCGCCCCACTCGACACGTGACAGCAGTCCAGGTTATCTGACGGTCCGTCACATCAATGTGCCACCGGACTCGGGGGTAACCCGCAAATCGGGCCCCGCAAGGCTTCTGACGCCTCGTCGGTTCATCCGGGTTTCACCGGGTTGACCCCCTAAAGTGTCCGGACGATCACGAAAACTCCTCTGCCCTTCGCCGCCGGAACATGCAAGGATCCGTCGCTGGAACCGGTTCTCAAGAGCCACCTCCGTCCTCTTGAGAGCCGGTTCCCACCGCATACGGAGCCCTTCACGGGACGCGGAGCAAGCGCAGCCGACCGATCGGAAGGGTCAGCGCATGGCGATTTTCGGGGGCGGGACCGGCCGTTGGGCCCGCGCTGCCACCACGTGCGGAGCGGCCTTGCTGTGCGCCGCGCTGTTCGTCGGCCAAGCCGGCGCCGCACCCGACCCGCTGGCGCCGCCGCAGGCACCCCCGTTCAACCTGGCGGCCGTGCAGACCGAGCTGCAGAGCCTGTACCGGCAGGCCGAACAGGCCACCGAGCGCTACAACGCCACCAACGAACGCCGCGCCACGCAGCAGGTCAAGGTCAACGACGTACGCGCCGGCATCGTGTGGACCCAGCAGCAGATAGCCCAGCAGAAGGACGAGATCGGCCGCATCGCGCGCCTGCAGTACACCACGCGCGGCGTCGACCCCCTGCTGTCCCTGATGATGTCCGCGGACCCCGCCGAATTCCTGCAGCAGGCACCGACGTTCGCCCGCATCGAGCAGGCGCAGGCGGACACCATCCAGCGCCAGAAGCAGGCCGAGCAGCAGCTCAAGAACATGCAGAAGGCGGAGGACGCGCAGCTCGCCGAGAACCGCCGGCTGGAGACCGAGTCCGAGAAGGCGCGGACCGACATCGTCAACAAGGTCTCCGAGGCCGAGGCCCTCATCGCCACGCTGACCCCCGAACAGCTCGTCGAACTCGAGGCGCTGGAAGCCCAGGTCGCCGAGGCCGGACAGGCCCAGCTGCAGGCGCACGGCGTCCTCGGCCGGCCCGACCAGCTGACCACCACGGCCGCCCAGCAGGCCATCAACTTCGCGCTCACCAAGATCGGACTGCCGTACATCTGGGGCGGCGTCGGACCGGCGGGCTACGACTGCTCCGGCCTCACCTCGAAGGCCTGGCTGGCCGCCGGGGTCCGCATCCCGCGCACCTCGCAGGAGCAGTGGGCGCGCCTGCCGCGCGTCCCCACCGCCGACATGCGGCCCGGCGACCTGATCGTCTACTACGCCGACGCCAGCCACATCTCGATGTACCTCGGCAACGGCCTGATGGTGCACGCCCCGCGGCCCGGCCGGAACATCACCATCGCGCAGGCCGGCTCCATGCCGATCCTCGGCGTCGTCCGGCCGGACGGCGGCGCGGGCGTCGTGCAGGCACCTCCGGTGCCCGAGCTGCCCAAGCGGCCGACCCCGCCGACCACGCCGCCCACGACCACCCCGCCGGGCACCACGCCGCCGGCGACCACCCCGGGCGGCGGGACCACCACCCCCGGCGGCGGCACCACCACGCCGGGCGGCGGGACCACGACTCCGGGTGGCGGCACGACCACCCCGGGCGGCGGGACCACCACTCCCGGGGGCGGCACCACGACTCCCGGCGGCGGGACGACCACGCCCGGCGGGTCCACTCCCCCGCCGACCTCGACCGGCCCGACGCCGACCGACCCGGAGACCGGGACCGGCACGCCGCCGGACAACACGAGCACGCCGCCGCCCTCCGGCAGCAACACCCCGGAGACCACGAACCAGACGGCGACGTCGACCGGTCCCAGCTGAGGGCCGGCGCACCAGGACGGCAAAAGGCCGGACCACCCTCGGGGGGTGGCCCGGCCTTTTGCGCTGTCCAGGGGGCGGCGTGTCACCAGGGGCCGTACGGCCCCATGTTCCCGCCGCCGCGGCGGCCGTTGCCGACCTGCTTGAGCGCGGGCCGCACGTCGACCATGTACACGATCGCGGCGATGAGGCCGACGATGGAGAGGATGCCGAGCAGGTTCGCGAAGAAGACGTCCCACACCGTCGCGACCGCCAGGATCGCGACCCAGAAAGCCTTCTTCTGCTTGTCGGCCGCCCGGTAGGCGTCCTCGCGGCGCGTCAGGGCGTCGACCAGGCAGAACGCCTTGAACAGCATCAACCCCATGGCCAGCAGCCACTGGATGTCGCCGAAGGCGGCCAGCAGCGCCCCGCCGGCCAGGGTCTGGTCCGCCATCGTTCCTCCTCGTCGAGCGCGCTCCGCGCGCTTGGCCCGGTGCTGCGGCATTAGCAGTCTCGCACGCAGGTGGCGGCCGCGGGACTCCTGACATCCCGCGGCCGCCACCCGGCGAAAACCCGCTCTCCGTGCCGCCGCGTCACTCCGCGGGCGGCGCGGTCTTCTTCGCGGCGCGCGGCTTCGCCGCGGCCTTCGGCTTGGTGGCGGCCGGCTTGGGCTCCGGCGCGGCGGGGGCCGGCTCGGCCACGGGGGCGGCGGCCGGGGCTTCCTTCTTCCCCAGCTTGTCCACGACCTTGTGGCCGCGCACCGCGAGGTCCTCGTACACCTCGCGCAGCTTGTCCGCGTAGTCGCCGGCCTTGCCGACCTGGGTCTCGACCTGGCCCTTGGCCTTGCCGTACTGCGTCTTGGCGAAGTCCTGCGCCTTGCCTGGCAGCGTCCCGGCGTCCTTGCCCGCGGCGGTGACCGCGGAGATCGTCGAGGTGAGCTTCTCCTGGACGTCCGACGCGGTGCTGCTCACGCGCGTGCGGATCTCCTTGGGGTCGGTCGGGATGTCGATCTTGGGCAGCTCGATCTTCGGCACCTCGAGCTTGGGCAGCTCGAGCTTGGGCACCTCGAACTTCGGCACGTCGAACTTGATGCCGGAAATGCGCTCCGGCACCGTGCGGATCTTCTCCACCGCAAGGTCGCCGGCACCGACGAACGCGTAGAACGGCGTCGCGTCGGTGAGGGTCTTCCTGATGTCCGTGGCGGTCGCCATGGTGTTTCCTCACTCCCCGGGATCGAGGCTGTCGTGAAGGTTCGGGATGGTCGCGGTCGGCACAGCGGCCGCGGAAGCCCCGTTCGGGGCCTGCCCGTCCGCCTCGGCCTCGGCCGCCGCCGCGGCGTTCTCCTTGCGGAACGCCTCGTAGATCTCCAGCAGCACGCGCTTCTGCCGCTCGTTGATGCCGGTGTCGGAGAGGATCGCGGTCTGCACCTCGCGAACCCCCTCAGGCCGTTCCTCGAGGATCCCGGCCTGCACGTACAGCGTCTCCGCGGAGATCCGCAGCGCCTTCGCGATCTGCTGGAGGATCTCCGCGCTGGGCCGGCGGAGCCCGCGCTCGATCTGGCTCAGGTACGGATTCGACACTCCGGCCGCGTCCGCCAGCTGCCGCAACGAGTACTGAGCGTTGCGGCGCTGCTCCCTGATGTATTCGCCGAGGGACCCGACGTTGAGACTGGCCATGGGTCCAGAGTGCCCGGCCGTGCTAACTATTGCAAGCAACCTGCTTGCGAGAGTTATGCAACGCTACGGACACACCTGCCCTCGGGCGGGCCTGAGGGACAGCCCTCGGCGGACCGGGCGGGTGCGCTGCGATCGTGGCCGGATGCGGATCTCCACGACCTCGTACGACTTGTTGCAGCGCAACACGTTTCGCGACCACGCGTTCGTGGCGGCGGTCGTCGTCTTCCTGGGAGCCTTCGCGGGAATCACCGGCTACGCCGGTTACTGGTTCGGGACGGTCTTCTTCGGCGCGCCGGCCGTGCTCATGACCGCGCTCTGGGTGCGGCGGCCACGGCGGCCTGTGCTGCGCGTGAACCGCATCGGGGTCACGCTCAGCCCGGGCGGGCGGCAGAAGCGCGGGCTCGGCGAGGTCATCCGATGGCGGGACATCGACGCGGTGGTGTGCTGGAAGGGCGGGAAGACACGCGACGGCTATTGGGTGGGCGTGTCGTCGCCCGCACATCGCCGACGCCACGGCCTGGGGCAATCCGCCATGATGCGCGGGCTCGACGAAGCGATCGGCATGCCGGTCATGGGCACAGTGGTCGCCTGGGCAGGCCCCGGCGAGGAAATCGCCCGGCTGCGGGCAGCGGTGGCCCAGGCCGCGCCCGATGTGCCCTTCGTGGACCCGATCGCCCTCCGCGACGCCCGAAACCCGCCGTCGGCGCCGAATCGCCGATGGTGGCGGTTCGGCCATTGAGGAAGGCCCCGGCGTGGTAGGCAGCGGGATGGCCGTTCACGAGCAGGACGAGCAAGTGGCGCAACTGCGCTCGGCGTTGGGACGCAATGGGGTGCTGCTGGAGGTGTTGCGGCGGGCGGCGGGGATGGGGCTGCCGGGGTGGTATCTGACCGCCGGATGTGTGGTCCAGACGGTGTGGAACGTCGTGACGGGGCGCGAGCCCGGGCAGGGGATCAAGGACTACGACGTCTTCTACTTCGACGGCGGCGATCTGTCGTGGGAGGCGGAGGACGCGGTGATCCGCGAGGGCCGGGAGCGGTTCGCGGGGCTCGGCGTCGAGGTGGAGCTGCGCAACGAGGCGCGGGTGCATCTCTGGTACGAGGGGAAGTTCGGGGTGCCGTGCCCGGCGTACGCGTCGGTGGAGTCGGCGATCGACAGTTTTGCGGCCACCACCTGCTGCGTGGGGGTGCGGGCGGAGCCGGACGGGCGGTGGCGGGTGTACGCGCCGCATGGGTTGGCCGATGTGTTCGGCTTGGTGGTGCGGCCCAATCCGGTGCTCGCGCCGCGGGAGGTGTACGAGGCCAAGGCAGCGCGGTGGCGTGAAGTCTGGCCGGAGCTCACGGTGCTGCCTTGGCCGGAGGCGGGTCAGGGGGACTTGGTGTAGCCGAGGGCTTCGGTGATGCGGCCGTCCTTGACCCGCATGACGTTGACGCCCAGGACGTACGACGTGTGGCCGTCGCCGAAGACCGTGTCGGCGGCGTCGGGGGTGGTGAAGACGGCCTTCCACAGGATGGTGGCGCGGTCGCCGGCGATGATCACCTCGGTGGGGGTGAAGCTGGTGTTCGGGTCGGAGGCGAGGGCCGTCCAGAAGGCGACGCAGTCGGCGCGGCCTTCGTAGCGGGTGCCTTCGGGGGCGGGCTGGACGGAGACCATCACGCAGTCGTCGGCGACGAGTTCCGGCAGGTCGGCGGGGTCGTGGTTGATGAAGACGTCGTTGAAGCGGCGCATGATCTCGGCGGTGGTGGCGGGGGTGACGGAGGTGGTCATCGGGGGCCTTTCGCGGGGCGGTCGTGGGGGACGCTGTCCGGGACGATGCTGCGCGCGGGGCGGACGGGCGGCAATTCCCTGCGGGGTATCGCGGAGGCACCGGCGGAGGGTTAGAACCGTCGGGTGAATGTCGATACGGAACGGGGCGGATTCCCCGGTGAGTTGCGGCGGCGGCGTACGGCACGGCGGGTGAGCCAGCTGGAGCTGGCGGTGCGCGCCGGGACGACGCAGCGGCATCTGAGCTTCATGGAGCGCGGGCGGTCGCGGCCCGGGCGGGCGATGGTGATCCGCATCGCCGAGTCGCTCGAACTGCCGCTGCGGGAGCGCAATTCGCTGCTGCACGCGGCCGGGTACGCGCCGGTGTACCCGGAGTCCCGACTGGAGGAACCGATGCTGCGGCCGGTGCGCGAGGCGCTCGACGGGATCCTGCAGGGGCACATGCCCTATCCGGCGATGGTGGTCCGGCCGTACGGCGAGGTCGTCGCGGCGAACGGTGCCCTGGCCGTGCTGACCGAAGGGGCGTCGCCGGAACTCCTCGCCGGGCCGGTGAACATGCTGCGGCTCATGCTGCATCCGGACGGCATGGCCAAACGCGTGGTGAACCTCGCGCAGTGGGGGCGGCACGTGACCGGCAATATGCGGGCGCACGCCGACCGCAACCCGGATCCGCGGCTGGACGCATTCATCGCGGAGCTGGAGGAGTACCTGCCGGACGAGGCGCCCGGCCCGGACCATCTGGGCTTCGCGGTCCCGCTGCGGCTGGCCCGGGCGGACGGTCCGGGCGAGCTGCGGCTGATCACCACGCTCACGTCGTTCGCCACGGCGGTCGACGTGACGCTGGCCGAGCTGCACTTGGAGGCGTTCCTGCCGGCCGACGAGGAGACCGCGGAGGCGCTGCGGGCGCGGGCCGCGCGTTGATTTGCCGGGCCGCAGGCAGCCGGGGATGCTGACGCGATGAACGAGTCTGCGGATGCCTGGGAAGCACGCGTCGCCGCTCTGTGGGACGCCTACGACGACCACGAGCCGGACGCCTTCGTGGCCGCGATGCGGGCGCTCGCCGCAGAGCGGCCCGCCGGCGACGCGGTCGCGGAGTTCGAGCTGGCCGGGGCGTACGACGCGACGGGGTACGAGGCCGAGGCCGAGGCGCACTACCGCAGCGCGCTGGGCACGGGCCTGGACTCCTCGCGGCGCCGGCAGGCCACCATCCAGCTCGCCAGCACGCTGCGCAACCTGGGCCGGGCCGCGGAGAGCGTCGCGCTGCTGCGGGCCGAGCGCGACGCCGGTTCGGACGAACTCGACGACGCGGTGGCGGGGTTCCTGGCACTGTCGCTGGTCGACAGCGGCCGCGAGCGCGAGGCGGTCGGCCTGGCGCTGAGCGTCGTCGCCAAGCACCTGCCGCAGTACCAGCGGTCCATGGCGGCGTACGCGCGGGACCTGGTGGAGTAGCCGGTTACGTCTTGTGCGTAAGGGAATGATCGGGAACCATGGACGGTATGGACGACGCCATCGCGAACCCGCCCGGGCCCTGCACCCCCGAGGCCCGGGGCGACTGCGAAGTCCGCCACATCCTCGACCGGGTGGCCGACAAGTGGTCGCTGCTCGTGATCGCCCTCCTCGACGAACGAACCCTGCGCTTCACCGAGTTGCGCCGCATGGTGGAGGGCATCAGCCAGCGCATGCTGACCGTCACGCTGCGCCAGCTGGAGCGCGACGGGCTCGTCGAACGCGTCGTGTACGCGGTCATCCCGCCGCGCGTCGACTACTCGCTCACCCCGCTCGGCAAGTCCCTGCACGAGCCCATCCGCGTACTGGTCGCCTGGACCGAGCAGCACCAGAACGAGATCGCGGCGGCCCGGGCCGCCTACGACGCGCGCGAAGCGGCGGCCGAGGGCCCGGCCACCGCCTAGAACGCCGCGCGGATGACGCCGACCGGCTGCCCGCCGCCGGTCAGCACGACCTCGGCGATCTCGTCGAGCACCGGCTCGGCCACGCCCATCCGGCGCAGCGCCGCGGCGAGGATCGGGCCCAGCGTGCGGACCGAGCCGTCGTCCACCTTGAACGCCAGCGCCCGGCCGTCCGCGAGTGCGACGCCCTGCACGGCCTCCGCGCCCATCTTGGCGATCAGCCCGGGCACCCCGCGCATCACCAGGGTGTCCACGCGGCCGGTGCCCGCGACGTACTCGGGGTGCTCGCGCATCGCGGCGGCCACGCGCCACTGCGGCGTGCCCGCGCAGGTGCCGACCATGGCACGGAACAGCCGGGCCAGGCCGGTCAGGCTGAACGCCGGGACCGGTGCGCCGCAGCCGTCCACGCCCAGGTGCGAGATGCGCTCGTCGGCCAGTTCCTCGACGGTGCGCAGGATCAGCTGCTGCAGCGGGTGCACCGGGTCGAGGTAGGTCTCGGTGTCCCAGCCGTTCGCCACGCACGCGGCCAGCCATGCGGCGTGCTTGCCGGAGCAGTTCATCACCAGGGGGTCCGGCTGCCCGCCGGAGCGCAGGTACGCCTCGCACGCGTGTTCGCCGAACGGCAGCTGCGGCGGAGTGCGCAGCGCACCGGCGTCCAGGCCCGCGCCGGCGAGGATCTTGCGTACCCCGTCCAGGTGGAAAGGTTCACCCGAATGGCTCGCCGCGGCCAGCGCCAGCAGCTCGCCGTCCAGGTCCAGACCGGCCCGCAGCGCGGCCACCGCCTGGGCCGGCTTGGTGGCCGAGCGCGCGAAGATCGGCCGCGTCGCGTCGCCGATCGAGAACGCCACCGAGCCGTCCGCCTCCAGCGCGACCAGCGCGCCGCGGTGCCATCCCTCGACGAAGCCGGAGCGGACCACCTCGGCCAGCACCGGCGAGGCGTCCGCCGCGGATATCGCAGCGGGGGACGAAGGGCCCTGGGACGACGAGGCGGTCATGGCAGCGCGCTTTCCTGGACGGGACGAGGACGGGACTCGGCGGGCGAGTGGGCCGTGCGTCGCCGCCGCTCCCGGCGCCGGTCAGCGCCCGGAGAGCAGGTCGTCGACCCTGGCCTCCCCTTCACGGTACCTGCGGGCGATCTCCGCCCCACAATGGTCGGCCTCCCGCTGCAGCTCCAGGCGCCGCGCGGAGACCTCCTGCTCGTGCCCGGTGAGGTTCTCCAGCGCGGCCCGCAGCTCCGTGTCGGAGAGCGCGGCCAGGTCGGACAACTCCACGTCGGCGAGCATGCGTTCGATACGCGGCCGGTACCGCTCGGTGCGCGGCGGATGCACGGTCACATGCCGCGCGCCGCGGGCCGGGGCCCGGCGTTCGGAGAGGATCTCGGACAGCTGCTCCATCACCGGAGCGGGCCCGCCCCCGGGGCCGTCCCCGGCCGCTGAGGGGTCCTCACGCCGGCTGAGCTCGGCCCGCAGGATGTCGATGCGGCCCTGCAGCAGGCGGCGCAGGAACGACAGGTCGCTCTCCTCGCGCTGCGCCTCGCGGCGCCGACCGCGCACCTGGTCCAGCGCGAGCGCGCGAACGGGGTCGGCATCGGCCAAGGCGTCCGGCGCGGGCCCGGGGGCGGCCGGACCGGGGCCCGCGGCCGGGGTCGCGGAGTCGGGGGCTGCGGCGGAGTCCGCGGCCTGCCCTTCGTCCGGCACTGCTGCGGACGGGTCGCGGGCGGCGTCCGGGCTTTGTGGGCCCTCCGAGTCCGGCGCGGGCGGCTTCAGCGGATCTGCCATGGCACGCATCGTGCCACGGCAGGCGGGATGACGCGTGCCGTACGGGGACGAATCGCCCCGTACGGGTCCCCCGGCTCCGCGGCGCTCCGGAGCCGGGGAGAATGGCGGCATGCGAGCAGTGGTGCAGCGGGTGTCGGAAGCGTCGGTCACGGTGGGCGGGGAGACCGTCGGCTCGATCCTCGGGCCGGGGCTGTGCGTCCTGGTCGGGGTGACCCACGACGACACCGCGGAGGACGCCAAGCGGCTGGCCGCGAAGCTGTGGAGCGTGCGCATCCTGGACGGCGAGAAGTCCTGCTCGGACCTCGGCGCCCCGCTGCTGGTGATCAGCCAGTTCACGCTCTACGGCGATGCCCGCAAGGGCCGGCGGCCCACCTGGAACGCGGCCGCGCCGGGCGAGGTCGCCGAGCCGATGGTGGCCGCGGTGGTCGCCGAACTCCGGGCGCTGGGCGCCCAGGTGGAGACCGGTGTCTTCGGTGCGGACATGAAGGTCGCGCTGGTCAACGACGGGCCGATCACGCTCGTCATCGACATCTGAGGGTCCGGGCGGCGGGCCCGGGCCGCCTCAGGGCAGGCGGCGGCGGTTGATGTTGCGGATGCGGCGGCGCTGCGACTTGTCGAGCGTGAGCCAGGCCGCCACCGGCAGCCCGACCAGCACGGCGAAGACGATCCAGGCCACCAGGCCGTCGAGGACCGTCAGCGCGATGATGCCGGCGATCACCCCGCCGGCGATGTACAAGGCGCGTTGCGAACCGGACATGACGTACCCCCTCGGGAAGGCCTGCTGATCCCATTGTCGGCCCGTGCCGCGGTGCACCACAGGGGGAAAGCCCCCGTATTCGCACCGGTGCACCGCTGCACCGCGACGTACTGGGCCGCTCGGCGGGGCGCTGCCGGGCCGGTGCCGGGCCGCCCCGGGTCAGGCCGGGACGACCACTTCCTGCGAGGCCGGCACGCCGTCGGCGGTCAGCACCGCGTCGACCGCGGTGTTGCGCTTCACCAGCGCCAGCGCGATCGTGCCCAGCTCGTGGTGCCGGGCCGCGCTGGTGACGAACCCGATCTGCCGGCCGTCCAGTTCGACCGGCGACCCGGTGGCGGGCAGCTTCTCCTCGGTGCCGTCCAGGTGCAGGAACACCAGGCGGCGCGGCGGGCGGCCGAGATTGTGCACCCGCGCGACGGTCTCCTGGCCGCGGTAGCAGCCCTTGTTGAGGTGAACCGCGGTGTCCAGCCAGCCCAGCTCGTGCACGATCGTGCGGTGGTCGGTCTCGTTGCCCACCCGCGGCCGGTACGCGGCGATCCGCAGCGCCTCGTACGCCCACATCCCGGCCGGGTCGGCGTGGTCGGCACCGAACTGCGCAAGGCGCTCGCGGGGCAGGAACAGCTCGCGGCCGTCGGCCGCGACGCGCGCGAGGACGTCGGCATACGCATCCCCGGCCGGCCGCGGCTCGGCGACCGGCTCGAAGACCACGGCATACGCCTCGGTCAGGTCCTCGACCTCGACGCGCAGCAGGAAGCGCATGCGGTCCAGGAAGGCGACCAGTGCGGGAGCGGTGCCCGGCTCGACGTGCGCCCACAGGGCCTCGCCGTCGTCCACCACGTACAGCGCGTGCTCGATGTGGCCGTTCGGGCTCAGCACCAGCGTGACGGTGGCCTCGCCCGGCTTGAGGTCGGTGAGGTGCTGCGTGGTGAGCGAGTGCAGCCAGGACAGCCGGTCCGGCCCGGACACGCGGACCACGCCGCGGTTCGAGAGGTCGACGAAGCCCCGGCCCTCGGCAAGGCGGCGTTGTTCGCGCAGCGGGTCGCCGTAGTGCGCGGCGACGCCTTGGTCCGGCGCCTCGGCGGCGACGGCGCCGGGCAGGGAGAGCAGAGGACTGGTGGCCATGGCGTCCAGCTTAGGCACCGCCGCGCAGGAACGGCGGACGGCCTGTGGACAACGCGGTCAGGCCTGGTCGGGGGACCCGGCGCCGGCTGCCTCGGCACGGCGTTCCGCCTGCCGGCGGGTGCAGTCGCCGCAGCGGCCGAAAATGGCGAAATGCTGCAGGTCGACGTCGAATCCGAAGCGCGCCGCGACGGTGTCCGCGAGCGGCGTGGCCAGCCCCGGCTCGACCTCGGTCACCGACTCGCAGTCGCGGCAGACCAGATGCAGGTGGTCGCTGCGGCCTGCCGGGTGGTAGGTCGGGGCACCGTGTCCCAGGTGCGTGTGTTTCACCAGTTCGAGCTGCTCCAGCAGCTCAAGGGTGCGGTACACGGTCGAGATGTTGATCCCGCCGGCCGTCTTGTGGACCTCGGTCAGGATTTCGTCGGGCGTCGCGTGGCCGAGCTTGGTCACCGCTTCCAGCACGAGCTGGCGCTGCGGCGTCAGCCGGTACCCCTTGTCCCGCAGCTCGCGCTTCCAGTCCGTGGTCACCGTTGAATTCTAGGCGTCCCGAAAGCTTGCCGGATTCGCACGTGTGAGCGGCCGCGGCGGGACAGAATGCCCCTCGTGGACGACGACGAGTCCCGGGTGGGGGCCACATCGGACGGCGCCGCAGGCAGACGCGAGTACGGCGGGGATGACCCGTACCGCGCGGCCGGCGGCGAGAGCAGCGACGCGCACGACGGCATAGGCCTGCGCATCCTCGACGACGGCAGGGATACCGACGACGGCGACGGCTTTGCCGACGGTGACCCGGACGGCCAGGACGGGCAAGAGGGCCAGGACGGCGACTCCGGCGACGAGGGCGCGCCCCCGCCCGGCCACCGCAAGAAGCGCCGCCGCCGGCGGGTGCGGACCGTGCTCATCACGACCGTGGTGATGATGCTGTCGCTCGTGCTGCTCGCCGCCGTGGGCGTGTGGTGGTTCATCGACCACTACGCCGGCAAGGTCGACCGCATCGAGAACGCCTTCCCGAACATCCCGGCCGCCGAGCAGCCGCCCCGCGGCAAAGGCCTCAACTTCCTGCTGGTCGGCCTCGACTCGCGCAACGACATGCCGACCACCGGACGCAACGCCAAGGGCCCGCTGTGGCAGGAGGGCATGCAGCGCAGCGACGCCACGATGCTGCTGCACCTGTCCGCGGACCGGCGCTCCGCGTACATCGTGTCGGTGCCGCGCGACACCTGGGTGGCCATCCCGGGCCGCGGCGAGGCCAAGGTCAACGCGGCGTTCTCGTGGGGCGGTCCGCCGCTGCTCATCGACACCGTGCAGCGGCTGACCGACATCCGGGTCGACCACTTCGCGGCGATCGACTGGGAGGGCTTCAAGCGCCTCACGGACGCGCTGGGGGGCGTGGACGTCGAGGTCTCCGAGGACGTCCCGGCAGGCGAGGACAACCGCGCCTGGACGGCCGGACGGCACCACATGGACGGCGCCGAGGCGCTGTCGTACGTCCGCGAGCGCAAGGGCCTCCCCCGCGGCGACCTCGACCGCGTCGAGCGGCAGCAGAACTTCATGCGCGCGGTCTTCGAGGAGCTGCTGTCCGGCGGCAAACTCTCCGACCCGCTCGGCCTGCCCGGTCTGCTCGACGCGATCACCGACGCGATCAGCGTCGACGACCGGATGTCCAACAGCGACCTGCGCGACCTGGTGTGGGGCATGCGCAAACTGCGCGGCGACGACGTCCGGTTCATGACCGCGCCGATCTCGGAGCTGAAGACCATCAACGGGCAGGACGCAGCGGTCCTGGCCCCGGAGAAGTCGAAGTTCATGTGGGACAACATGCGCGCCGACACGATGGACATCTACCTGCGCCGGTACCCGCACGAGGAGACCCCCGACTACGTGCGCTGAGCCTGACGAACGGCACGACGAACGCGAGGGCCCGCCCGGGATGTTCCGGGCGGGCCCTCGCGTATGCGTGTGTACGTATGCGTCTGCGGTGCTACTCCGCGGCGATCTCGCGGTCCACGCGCTTGAGCTGCGCGGACATGTGGCTCTGCAGCGGGTGACCCATCGCGGCCATGTCGTACGCGTACATGAGTTCGCCCTTGACCAGGCCGTAGAGCCGGTGGCCTGCGGTGTACTCCTTGGCGTCGACCGTGCGGGCCACGACGTCGGTGCGCATCTCGATGCGGCCCTTGTCGGTCTCGCCGAGCCAGATCTCGACGATGCCGGTCGGGTGCGCGAGGGTCACCTCGACGCTGCCGTCCAGCTTCGACTTCCAGTAGCCCGTCTCGGTGGCCAGCGGGCGGACCCGGTTGCCGTCGTCGTCGAGCAGCCACGTGCGCGACGTGTAGGCCAGGAACGGCCTGCCGTCCTGCGTGAACGTCACCTGCTGGCCGAAGCGGAAGGCCTCGATCGTCGGGTAGTCGCCGACGCCGACGCCCTCCCAGATGCCGAGCAGGAAGGCGAGCGGGACGACGTCGGGGTGCATGTCGTCCGGGATTTCGATCATGTCATCCGGCCTGGTAAGTGAGCGGTTTCGGCCCTTGAGCCTACCGGCCGATCAGCTCAGTTCTGGCCCTTGTAGAGCTTCGCGACGGTCAGCGCCGAGAACCACGCGACCAGGACGCCGACGAAGACCAGCATCGCGATGAAGAAGACGTGCACCTTGGTGCTCCTCGTACGAGTGCCGCGCGGCAGGGCCGCGAGCGGGGCCAAATCCCGATCAGTGTAGGGCCGGGCCTGCCGCCGGAACCGGGCAGGGTGCCGTACGACACGGTGTCCCGGCACGGGCGCACCCGACCGGCGCACTAGCGTGGGCGGCATGAAGCGCTCACTCGTGGTGAAGGTGACGGCCGGCCTGGACGCTCCGGAACGCTGCTCGCAGGCGTTCACCGTGGCCGCCGTGGCGGTGGCCGGCGGGGTCGACGTGTCGCTGTGGCTCACCGGCGAATCGGCCTGGTTCGGGGTGCCGGGGCGCGCCGCCGAGTTCACCCTTCCGGAGGCCGCGCCGCTCAGCGACCTCCTCGACGCGATCCTGGCCGGCGGCAAGGTGACCGTCTGCACGCAGTGCGCGGCGCGGCGCGGCATCACGGGCGCGGACGTCATCGAGGGCGTGCGGATCGCGGGCGCGCAGGTATTTGTCCAAGAGGCGATGGCGGACGACGCGCAGGCGCTCGTCTACTGACCTTCGCCGCCGTCGGCCTTCCCGACCGAGGCCGGACGGCTTTCCGGCAGGCATTCGGCGGCGCATTCCGCGGGGCTATTCGTCGAACCACCGCTCCCCCGGATCGCGGCGATTGGCGACGATCGCCGCGACCGGCGGGATGACCATCGCCACGACGCTCATCGCGACGGCCGCCGGCACCGAGACAAAGCGGATCACCGCCCACGACAGCACGAACAACGTCAGGCACGTGCCCATGAGCGCGAAATAGAGCCGCTTCCGCCTGCGCACATTTCCACAGTACGCCGCAGCCCGGGATTGCCCCCGGCCGTCGCCATGCCGGCGGGCGCCGACCTGCCGCTCGCACCGCCGGGCACGCCGTCCACAGCAGTTCATTTGTCGACTCTTTGGCCTGCCGAATTTCCTTTTCAGGAAAGGAAAGTGACTCTCCGTCCGGTCCCGGCTCCGCTGGGAAATCCTGCTTGACGCGGCCAACCATCGCCCTGGTATATAGATTCCAACTACCGGGGGGAGTAGCGGAAACCTGTGACCAGGCGTCTGAGAAGGACCTCTGCCGCGGCCGTCCCGGCGGCTGATCTGTCGCCGTTTGGCGTCGTGAGAGTTTCCGGCGCGACTTCGGCGGTTTCAACTTCCCTCGTCCCCGCGGCTTTCGCGGCAGGCGCGCCGAGCGCTTCAGGCGCCCCTTCCTTAGCGTCTTAGCCTCTCGGCGTCTCAGGCCTCGGCCCGCGCCCGCTCGTCCAGAATCCGTCCGAAGGGCCTGTCTCCTGCCGGGCCTTCGGGAGTCCCCCGGAGAAGGAAACTTCTTGAGTAACACGACTAGGCGGGCCCTGACCTGGGCCTGCTCATCGGCCGTGCTGTCCACCTGCCTGACCTTCGGCCTGGCAAGCAGCGCCGCCGCCGCGCCCCCGATCGGGGCCGGAACCGGGACCACGGCATCGGCCTTCGTGCCCGGAGCGGGCCTGCCGGTCGCGCCGCAGACGATCACCCCGCCTCCGGCCTCCGGCTGGACCGGGCGGTACGGGTACAAGCTCACTCCGATCGCCACCCGCGTGGTCGACGGGGCGGCGCCCGGCCTGCTGTTCGGCGGCAACCCATCGGCCGACCCGGTCCAGAACGCCTCCTACATCTACGACAACGACGGTCGCATCGTCTACAGCAACCAGTCAGGCGAAAACCTGACCCGCATCAACTACCTGGGCCGGCCCGCCGTGGCCAACAACAACTGGTGGTCCTGGATCATCGAGGATGCCGACGGCAAGACGCTCAGGACCATCGCCATGCCCGACCTGGCCTCGGAGCAGCCGTCCATCCGCACCAATGCGGACGGCACGAAGGCACTGATCACGTTCCAGCGTCCGGCGAGTGTCGACCTGTCCGGGTCCGGCGGCCCGAGCAAGGCCACGGTGCTGGAGAGCGTGCTGCGCGAAGTCGACCTGGCCACCGGCGGCACCACATTCGAGTGGGCGTCCCTGAAGGACGGCGCTGCCCAAGTGCCGCTCACCGACAGCCTCGTCGGCATCACGCCGGGCCTCGACTACGTCGGCCTCAACGGGGCGTCGTACGCCCAGGACGGCAGCATCCTGGCCTCGGCCTCCGGCACCGGGTCCGTCTACAAGTTCGACCGGGCGACCGGCGGGTTCGCTTGGATCCTCGGCGGCAAGCGCAACCAGTTCGCCTTCACCGGGACCAGTGCGGAACCGTCGCGCCCGCTCGACGTGAGCGTGGACGGCTCCGGGCGCCTGTCGTTCCTGGACGACAGCGCCGCCAAGTCCGCACGCTCGGTCGCGTACACCCTCGACGAGGACGCGAAGACGGCTGCCCTTTCGTGGAGTTGGACGCCTGAAGACCCCGTCTCGGACGTCAAATCCGGTGGCAACCAGGTGCTGCCCAACGGGAACCGGCTGATCACGTTCGGCGCCAAGGGCGCCGTCGCCGAGGTCACACCGAACGGCACTGTCGTCTTCGAGAGCCAACTCCCCGCAGGTGTCCCGACCCAGCGCGTCCAGCGCGAATCCTGGACCACCGGCCGCCCGGAATTCCGGGTGCACGACGTCTCCATGACCACCGGCAAGTTGGACGCCGTGGCAATCTGGAACGGCGCCTCCGGCGTCGCGTCGTGGCAGCTCTCGACTGGGCCGGACAAGGACCACCTGACGCCCGTGGGCACGCTCCCGTACCAGGGCGTCGTGTCGGAGATCAAAGCCACCTTGGACCGGACGACGGCGGGCTACGTGCTGACGGCGCTCGACAGCGAGGGCAAGCCCCTGCCGTCCGGGACTTCCCAGATCACGTACATCGACGAAATCGCCAAATTGGTGGCCGAGCTCCCCGACCCGAGCGTGATGGGGACACCGACGACATTCGCCAAGCCGGTGGGTGCTCCGCAAGCCGGCGCCACCATGCGGGATTTCACGCAGGGTTTGGGATACATCCAGCGCAGCTATTGGTCGAGCACAACCGCGCTGATCTACGGTCCACTCGCCGACGCGTACAAGGCTCAAGGAGGACCGACCGGACCTCTCGGTGCTCCCATCGGTCCCATGGCGGTGTACTCCGACGGCGGCTCGGCAGTTCCACTGGCCGGCGAGACCGTGCTGGTGTACAGCCCCGGCAAGGGCACGCGCGTACTGAAGGGCGGCTTCGCTCTCGCGTGGCGGGGGCAGAAGGATCCGCTGGCGACGCTGGGCTACCCGGTCGGCGACGCGGTGCGCGACCCGTCGGGGACCGGCTGCGTGCAGGACTTCGCCTTGGCCAAGCTCTACGCGGCGTCTTGTGACACTGGTGCCGCGGCAGCAGTTCCTCCTGCGGTCGCAGCCCGTTGGGAACCGCTCAAGTCGCTGCTCGGCTACCCGGT
Organism: Yinghuangia soli; assembly: GCF_021502675.1. Classification (GTDB taxonomy): domain Bacteria; phylum Actinomycetota; class Actinomycetes; order Streptomycetales; family Streptomycetaceae; genus Yinghuangia; species Yinghuangia soli. The sequence goes on along the minus strand of NZ_JAKFHA010000002.1, from coordinate 509,704 downwards.
GACCGGGGCCTACGACGACAACGGGACCACCGTCCAGCGGTTCGAACGCGGCGCCATCACGGTCGCCTCGAACGGTACGACGCGTCTTGTCTTCGGAGCCATCTACCAGGAGTGGCTGGCGAACACCTACCTCGGCCTGCCCACGACCGACGAACTGGCGGTCGGCGACGGCATCGGGCGGGTCTCGCACTTCGCACGCGGCTCGATCTACTGGAGCCCGCAGTCCGGCGCGCATGCCCTGCAGAACGGCGGCATCCACACCAAGTGGCTCCAACTCGGCGGGCCGACCGGCTTCCTCGGCTACCCCACCGACTCCGAGCACGACTTCAAGGAAATCGCCGGGACCGGGGCCCGCACCACCACATTCCAGCGCGGAATCGTCGTCTGGACGGCAGCGACCGGCCCGCACGAGATGCACGGCGGTGTCCTGCAGACCTGGCGCGACAGCATCTACCGCTACACCGCCGGCTACCCGGGCGGGGCCTGGATCGGCTTCCCGTTGACCGACGAAACGGCGACCGGCAGCCGACGCGGCATCTACCAGGTGTTCCAGCGCGGCGCGGTCTTCTGGAGCCCGAACAGCGGAGCAGCCATCATCCGCGGCGGCATGGCCGAGAAGTGGGCCTCGCAGAACTGGGATTCGGGATGGCTCGGGTTCCCGACCACGAATGAGTGGCCGATGACCGACCGCCCCGGCGTCGTGGTGCAGTACTTCGAGCGCGGGCGCATCTACTGGAGCGCCGACCGCGGCGCGCGCATGGTGCCCGATGCGCTCGACCCGACCCGGTGGATCTCGCTCAACCTGGGGCTGCCGATCCAGGACGTGCAGTACACCGCGGACGGCACCAGCCAGTACGTGATCGCCGAGCGCGGCGCTCTGTACGCGACCCACAAGGAGGTTGCGGACAACGGCTTCGCCGACATCGTCATGGGCGGCATCTGGGCGAAGTACCAGTCGATCGGCGCCGACCGAAGCTGCCTCGGCCTTCCGTGGGCCACCGAGCACAACGCCTGGAACCAGTACGGCACCCCGGACGGCAGCATGCTCCAGAGCTTCGCCAACGGCACCATCGTGTGGAACTCCGTCACCGGCGTCTCGACCGCACGGTGCGGCAAGAACGGCAAGCCCTTCTAAGCGACCGCACCGGCCCCCGGCCTGACCCCCGGCGGGTGGGCGGCCCCCCCCGGGGGGCCGCCCACACGGCGTTCCGGCCCGTCAGCCACCGACGCCCGCGTCAGTGGCTGATGCCGGACAGGTTCAGACCCACCACGCCCGCGAGGATCAGCGCGATCGACACGAGCTTGAGAACCGACGACGACTCGTCGTAGATCCAGATGCCCATGATCGCGGTGCCCGCGGCGCCGATGCCGGTCCACACCGCGTACGCCGGCCCCACGTCCAGGGTCTTCAGCGACAGCGTCAGCAGCCCGAAACTGCTGATGGCGCACAGCGCGAAGCCGATCGTGGGCCACAGCTTGGTGAACCCGTCACTGGCTTTCAGCAGCAGCGCGAAGCCGGTCTCCAGGACGCCTGCCACGATGACCAGCAGCCATGCCATCAGCGCCTCCTCCCCTCGCCAGTCCGGACGCTACCCCGGCAGGGCCGGTTGCAGGCCTCGGCACGCGCAGCACGCGCGGCGCCGGGAGCGCCGGCCCGCCGATCATGAATCGTTTCTGCTGATAATGGGTTGGTCACAACGGCGATCTTGCCCGACCCGGCGCCCGGCTACACGGACAAACAAGCAAGGGCGGTGGGGGGGGGGGGGGGGGGGGGGGGGGGGCGCGGCCGCCCCCCCCCCCCCCCCCCGGGGGGGGGGGCGGGGGGGGCCCCCGGCAACCCGCACAAACAAGCACGGGGGGTGCGCCTCCGCCCTTTCGGGGGAGGCGCACCGCCCTTGCCACGAGCAGTCCGGCGGGGTGGGGCACCGTGGGTGTACGTCCGGAGGAGACCCGTACCGCCGCCGTCATGCCGCCCTGCCGCGGCCGGCGCGCAGCGCCGGACCGCAAGAGACGGGGTACGTCAGACTGCGATCTCGACCTCGGCCACGCCGCCCTTTTCGGCGACGATGGCGCGGTCCACGGTCGCGCCCGGGACGAGCGCCCGGACGGTCCACGTGCCCGGGGCGGCGAAGAACCGGAACTGGCCGGTCGCAGAGGTGGGGACCTCCGCGGTGAAGTCGCCGCCCGCGTCCAGGAGGCGGACGTAGCCGCTGATCGGCTGCCCGCCCTTGGTCACGGAACCCTGGATGATCGTCTCGTTCGCCACGTCAACTCCTGCCAGATCCGGCCCGCCGGCCTTCGCGCCGCACATGTTCTTTCTCCCTTGCCTGATGCGCGCGAAGCGCTTACTTGCCGGAGCCGAGCTCGATCGGCACGCCGACGAGGGCGCCGTACTCGGTCCACGAACCGTCGTAGTTGCGGACGTTCGCCTGGCCGAGCAGCTCGTGCAGCACGAACCAGGTGTGCGCCGAACGCTCGCCGATACGGCAGTAGGCGATGGTGTCCTTGGACAGGTCCACGCCCTCGCCCTCGTAGAGGGCCTTGAGCTCGTCGTCGGACTTGAAGGTGCCGTCGTCGTTCGCGGCCTTCGACCACGGGATGTTCTTGGCGGTCGGCACGTGGCCGGCCTTCTGCGACTGCTCCTGCGGAAGGTGCGCGGGGGCGAGCAGCTTGCCGGAGAACTCGTCGGGCGAACGCACGTCGACCAGGTTGGTCGTGCCGATCGCGGCGAGGACGTCGTCGCGCCAGGCGCGGATCGAGGTGTCCTGCGGCTGCGCGACGTAGGTGGTCGCGGCGCGCTCCGGCACCTCGACGACCAGCTCGCGGGAGTCGAGCTCCCACTTCTTGCGGCCGCCGTCGAGCAGCTTCACGTCGCCGTGGCCGTACAGCTTGAAGTACCAGTAGGCGTACGACGCGAACCAGTTGTTGTTGCCGCCGTAGAGGACGACCGTGTCGTCGTTCGAGATGCCCTTGGCGGAGAGGAGCGCGCCGAAGGCCTCCTGGTCGACGAAGTCGCGCTTGACCGGGTCCTGAAGGTCCTTGCGCCAGTCGATGCGGACCGCGCCGCGGATGTGGTTCTTCTCGTAGGCGGCGGTGTCCTCGTCGACCTCGACCAGGACGACCTTCGGGTCGTCGAGGCGGGCCTCGACCCAGGCGGCGTCTACCAGGACGTCGGAACGGCTCATGGGGTGTCTACCTCCGGTGTGTGGGCACGCCGCACCGAGGCGGCAGAGCCACGGATTGGGCACTGCACAAGGCAAAAAGCTTCGGGAATGCGCTTCCGGCGACGCGCGTCGGCATCCGGCGGAGGGGTTCGGACGAGGTCCGGTCCCGGCTCGGGCGGATGACGGAAGGCTCCGGGTATGCGGCGCCGCGCGGCCCTCGGGGCGAGGTGCGCGTGCGCTGTGGTCACACAGTGGGATCGGTCGGGGGACCGCTCGCCGCCCTGTGTGCCCGGGTGCGCGTCAGCGCAGGCAACACAGGCAGGTAGCGGTGCGGCACAGGTCCACTGCGCGCCGCTTGGTGAGGTCTGCCTGTCGCTTCACGTTCTCGATCGTAGGGAGGTATGACCGGGGATGTCATGCCCGTGTCATATAGCGAGACGCAAATGCCCGAATGTTGAGATGTTGGCCGAGATCACGGAGATTTCGTCCCGCTTTGCCCCGGTGTGGCGGTCAGCAGGACGCGTCCGCTGCCCACCTGGCTGACCTCGACCTTGGTGATCTCGTCCGGCGGGATGCTCGTCCCGCCCGGCACCGACAGCGAGGTCTCGCCGTCGTAGCCGCCGTCCGGCACCACCCACGAGGACGCCGTCTCCTGGCGCCCCCGCGTGCCGTAGACGTCCAGCTGGCAGCGCGTGCCCGCGGGGACCCCGGACAGCCGCATCTCCACCGCCGTACCCCAGGACACCGGGCGGTACGCCAGCGTCATGCTGGTGTCGGTCTGCGGATCGGTCGCCTTGAGCGTGCGCTCGCCCGGGCGCGCGGTGGGCGATGCGGGCGCCGGGACGGCAGGGGCACTCGCGGTGGGCGGTCCGGTGGTCGGCAGCGCGGACCGGGCCGTACCGGTGTCGTCGCTGCCCAGGACCCAGCCGAGGGTGCCGAGCAGGACCGCGGACGCCGCCGCGGCGCCCAGCAGCACCACGCGCTGCCGCCGGGCCCGCCGTGCGCGCTCCGCGGCCTCCGCGAACAGCGCGGCGGGCGGGACCTCGGTACGCACCGCGCCGGCTTCCGCCTCGGCCGGGGTCAGCCGGGCCAAGAAGGCGGGCAGGACGGCGAGTTCCTCGTACTCGGCACGGCACTCCGGGCATACGGCGACGTGCGCGCGGATCCAGTGCGTCTCGGTCTCGTCGAGGGTTCCGAGCACGTACGCGCCCAGGTCGAGGCGCAGCGCGGCGCAGACCTGCTTCCCCGGGTCGTCGGGCTTCGCAGTCGGGCTGCCGGCCTGCCGGGGGTCGGGAAGTGCCGGGGCCGCGGGCGGCTCGGCGTCGGGGACTGCCAAGGCAGGGGCGGCAGTTGCCGGTGCGGCACCGGGCGGCGAAGCCGGCCGGGCAGGTGGGGCGGGCGGCTTCCGGGGCGGCGGCGGGAACGCCGGCGGCTCGGCCCCTGCGCCGCGCCTCCGCTGATCGTCGGGGCGTCCCGGCTCGTCGACATCCGTCACGGCACCAACCCCCGTTCTTCCAGTGCGACGCGCAGGGCGCGCAATGCGTAGTAGGTCCGCGACTTGACGGTCCCCTCCGGGATGCCGAGCACCTTCGCGGCCTCGGAGACCGAACGGCCCCGGTAGTACGTCTCCAGTAACACCGCCCGGTGCTCGGGGGTCAGCGCGCCGAGCGCCTCGGCGACCTCCCACGACAGCAGCGCACGGTCGAACTCGTCCTCGGCCCGCTCGTCGGCGACCGACAGCAGCGGTGCGTCCCCGGTCTCGGGCGGACGCGCGCGGCGGGCCCGGCCGTTGTCGATCACCAGATTGCGGGCGACCGTGCACAGCCACCCGCGTACCGGCCCGCGCGCCGGGTCGAGCGCCTCCGGGTGCCGCCAGGCGCGCAGGAGGGTCTCCTGCACGACGTCCTCGGCCCACGCGCGGTCCCCCGCGGTGAGCCGCAAGGTGTAACCGAGCAGCGGCCCGGCGTGTTCCAGGTAGAGCGCGCGGATCACGGCTTCGTCCGCGGTGGGCAAGGCTCCTGACGGTGCGTCGACCGAGCGGGCGGCCGGGATCCCCGGGGGCGGGAGCGCGCGCACGGACGGCGGCGTCTCGTCCCCTGGCTGCAGCTCGGGGGACGGCCCCACCGCCGGCAGCACTCCGGAGACGCCCGACTCGCCGGTCACATCCTCGGCACGCGCACCGGGGCGCTGCGGTTCATCCGGTCCCCCGGAACCGGCCCGGCGGCGTCTCCACGGCATGGCGGAATCCTCCCGCGATCTTCACGCGACCACCAGAGGGAATCCCCGTACGAGGGAAGCCGCCCAGGTTGTGTCCAGCGTGGGCGACTCCCCCGGTGTCCCCCGTGTCTACCCCATCGCCACGCGTCCCAGCAGGTATACCGCCGGAGCCGCCAGGACGAGCGGCAGTGCGACACCCGCCGACATGTGGACGAAACGGGACGGATGGTCGTACCCGGCCGCCCGCCGCCCCAACTGGCCCATCAGGCCTGCCCCGAGGCCCAGGAGCACGGACGCGGAGCCGAGATCGAACGCGGACGCACCGACGAGCCCGACGCCCGCTGCGAGCGCGAGGCCGAGCCCGTGGCCGGCCACCGCGGGCAGCGGCAGCGCGGTCGGCAGCACGGCCGCGGCCACCGCGGCGGCGCCGACGACCACCAGCGCACCGTCGCGCACCCCCGGGCCCTCGACGCGGGCGGCGATCACGAACAGCACGTCGAGCACGGTCAGCAGCGCCGCCGAACCGGTCACCGTGAGCGCGGGCATCAGCTCGGGCCGCCCGTCCCTGCGGGCGAGTTGCTGCAGCAGGACGATGCCGAGAGCGCCCGCCAGGATGCCGGGCAGTATCGCGAGCGCGTCGTCGCCCGCGAGCAGCACGGCCGCGTCGGCCGCGAAGCCGGCCAGGATCGCCACCGCGATGCCCTGCCGCGCGGGCCACATGCCGTGCAGCCGGAACCAGCCGGCCGCGGTCACGACCTGGAGGAACGCCACGCCGACGACGGCGGCCATGCTGCCCGCGAGCGCGGTGGCCGCGAGGACCGCGGCCAGGCCGGCGGTGAGCAACGCCGGTACCAGGCCCGGCGGATGCCAGATCGGGACGCGGCGCGAGAGGGGCTCGCGCTCGGAGGCGACCGCGGCTGCGGACGCGGCTTCGGCGGCCGGTTCCGGCTCGGCGCCGTCGTAGTCGCGCGGGTCGAACCGCTCGGCGTAGTCGGTGCCGTCGGTGTTGCCAGGGCCGTCGCCGTATTCGTCGCGGTAGCCGTCGGCGTAGTCGGTGGCGGCGTACTCGTCGTGCTCGTCGTAATCGGCGTACTCGTCGCCGAAGCGGCCCTGGTCGGGGACGTAGCCGGGCTCCGTCTCGACTGCGGTGCCCGTGCCGTAGGCCTGCGCCTCGGGGTACGTGCCGAGGCCTTGCTCCTGGCCGAAACTGCCGGGCGCGGGCGGGTACCCGTACTCCGCGGCGTCCCCGTAGCCCCCGAATTCGCCCGGCACCGCGGCGGGTGCGGGCGGGGCGTACTGGTCCGGCGCGGCATATCCGTAGGCGGAGGGCTGCAGTTGGTCGGCTGGGGCGGGCGGCGCATAGGCGTCCGCCGCATATTGGCCGGGCACGGCGTACTGCCCGTCGTAGTCCTGCGGGTGCTGCGGGGTGTACTGCGGGGCCTGGTCGTAGGGCGCGTAGGGCTGCGGGACGCCTTGCTGCGGCACACCCTGCTGCGGGTACGCGTCGTACCCGGCCGGTGCGTAGCCCTCGGCGGGGACGCCGGCGTAGTCCTCAGCGTACGGCTGCCATTGGCCGTACGCCGGGTCGCCCTGCGGCCCTTGTCCCGGCTGTCCCGGCTGCCCCTGCGGTCCCCGGGGCGTGCCGCTCATCCGCCGGCGAAGGGCGGCAGGACCTCCACGGTGCCGCCCTCGGTCAGCTGCACGGATGCGTGGTCGCGCTTGCCGACCGGGTTGCCGTCCACGACGAACGAGCTGTTCCCGACCACCGGCACGAAGCGCGCCGAGCCGGCATGCCGCTCCCGCGCCGCGTGCAGCGCGTCGGCGAGCGTCTCCGCGTCGTACGCCTCCTCGGCCGTGCCCGCGGCCTCCTTCGCCGCGGCCCAGTACCGCATCGTGCCGACCGCCATCACGCCCACTTCCGTTCGCCGGTTCTCGGACACCAGAGTGCCCCATCATCGCGCCCGCGCACGCCCGCTCCCCACCCCGCCGGCTAGCGCAATGCGCTGCGTGCGGCCCACTCGCCGATGCGTTTGACCAGTTCGGGGCCTACGGCGTTCTCCGCATGGCCGAGTCCGGCTTCGATCCACAATTCCTTCGGTTCGCGGGCCGCCGCGTACAGCTGTTCGGGGTGGTCGACCGGGAAGTAGGCGTCGCGGTCCCCGTGCACGATCAGCAGCGGCACCGGGGAGATACGCCCGACCAGGTCCTTCGGGGCCTGCGGGACCGGGTTCCAGCGCTTCCCCGAGACCCGGGTGCGCAGCACCACGCGCGTGACCGCGCGGCCGAGCCGGCGGTCGATCGCGTGATGCAGCCGGCGCATCGGCGGCGTACCCCGGTAGTACCAGCGCGCCGGGGCGCTCACCGCCACCACCGCCTGCACGCCCCCGTGCAGGGCGGCGTGGCGTACGACGACCGAGCCGCCCATCGAAAAGCCGACCGTCGCGATCCGCCGGTAGCCCAGCTCGCGCGCCCAGGCCACCGCCGCGTCCAGGTCGAGGACCTCGCGGTCGCCGACCGTGCTCTGCCCGCCCGACGCGCCGTGGCCGCGGAAGTCGAATCCGACCACGCCGCCGTACCCGTTCAGCGCAGCCATGACGGCCGCGACCTTGGGGCGGCGCCACGATCCGGTGAACCCGTGCGCCACCACGAAGGCCAGATCGCGTGCGGCGTCCGGATGGTGGACGGCACTGATCGGCACGCCGTCGGCGCTGATCAGCAGATTGTGACCGGAAGGGTGCGAATGCGTGGTCGACTGCGTCCGCGATACGGGACGATCGCCGTCTCCATCGGAAAGCCAGTGCATGTCGGCTATCCTGGCTCGCGAGTCCACTGGGGTGGAAACGGCCGGTAATTTCCGGCCGGGCTGGAAGGTGCCGACCTGATGTCTCCGGACCAGCTGTCACCGCGCCAGAAGACTCGACATAAGGATCCGGGCGACGACGCCCCGGGTCCTTTCGTGTTTTCGTGGAGGTGACATGCGGCGCAGTCCGGGACCCACGACGTCCTCGGTGCGCCCGCACGCCCGCCACCGAACAGGTGCGGACCCCATCGGCCGCGCCGGGCGAGGGGAGCCCAGTTGAGTGCCCTGCTGCTGCTCACGAACGCGCTCCAGCCGTCGGCCGAGGTGCTGCCCGCTCTCGGTCTGCTGCTGCACCAGGTACGCGTTGCCCCGGCGGAGGCGTCCGCCCTTGTGGACGCGCCGCCTGCCGACGTGATCCTGGTGGACGGCCGCCGCGACCTTCCACAGGTCCGCAGCCTGTGCCGGGTCCTGCGGACCACCGGGGTCGGCTGCCCGCTCATCCTGGTGACCACCGAAGGCGGCCTGGCGGCGCTGACCGCCGACTGGGGCGTGGACGACGTGCTGCTCGACACCGCGGGCCCCGCGGAGGTCGAGGCGCGGCTGCGGCTGGCCATCGGCCGCCTGCAGGCCGCCCAGGGCGCCGACGACGAGCCCACCGAGATCCGCAACGGCGACCTCACCATCGACGAGGCGACGTACAGCGCCAAGCTGCGCGGCCGGGTCCTGGACCTCACGTTCAAGGAATTCGAACTCCTCAAGTACCTCGCCCAGCACCCGGGGCGCGTCTTCACCCGGGCCCAGCTGCTGCAGGAGGTCTGGGGCTACGACTACTTCGGCGGCACCCGCACGGTCGACGTCCACGTCCGCCGGCTGCGCGCGAAACTCGGCCCCGAGCACGAGTCGCTGATCGGCACCGTCCGCAACGTCGGCTACCGCTTCGTGGTCCCGGACCGCGGCTCCGACGCGGACCGCGGAAACGTGGTTTCGGTGGCAGAGGCGGTCCCGGAACAGGCATCCTGAGAGCCCTTCCGGCCTGATTGGGGGCCGTTCCGGTCACGCAATTCGATGCGAGTGGGGACACTGCGGATATGAGCGACGGGCGGCGTCCCTACAATGGTGGCGTGCCCAAGGTGACCCGCGACGATGTTGCCCGCCTCGCCGGGACGTCGACAGCCGTGGTCAGCTACGTGGTCAACAACGGACCGCGGCCCGTGGCCCCGGCGACCCGCGAGCGCGTCCTCGCCGCAATAGAGCAGCTCGGATACCGGCCCGACAGTGTCGCGCAGGCCATGGCCAGCCGACGTACGAATCTGATCGGTCTGGTACTTCCGGATGCCCGCCAACCGTTCTTCGCCGAACTCGCGCACACCGTCGAGAAGGCCGCCTTCGACAAGGGCCGCCTGGTCCTGATCGGCAACTCCGACTACGACGACGACCGCGAGCTGCACTACGTACGGGCCTTCCTCGGCATGCAGGTCTCCGGCCTCGTGCTGGTCAGCCAGGGCCCCTCCGAGCGCGCCGCGCAGGAGATCGCCTCCCGCGACGTGCGCGTCGTCCTCATGCACCGCCAGCCCAACGCCCTCAGCGGCGACGCGGTGGTCCTCGACGACGTGCAGGGCGCGTACCTGGCCACCCGCCACCTCATCGAGGCGCACGGCCTGACCCGCATCCACTGCCTCGGCGGCCCGCCCTCCACGCCCGACCTCGGCGACCCGGTCACCGACCACGTCACCGGCTGGCGGCGCGCACTGGAGGAATCCGGCCTGCCCACCGACGGCCTCTTCATCGGCGCCCCGTTCAACCGCTTCGGCGCGTACGGCGTGGCCCGCGAGCTGCTGGCCACCGAGGACCGCCCGGACGCGCTCTTCTGCTCCACCGACGACCAGGCGATAGGCGTCCTGCGCGCCGCCCGCGAACTCGGCCTGCGGGTCCCCGACGACCTCGTCGTGGTCGGCTTCGACGACATCGCCGAGGCGGCCTTCGCGGACGTCCCGCTCACCACGGTGGCCGCGGACCGCGCGGCGATGGCCCAGGCGGCAGTCGACCTGGCCCTCGAGCGCGAGCCGGCCGCGCCGGGCGAGGAACGCGTCCGCAGCTTCCCGGCCCGCCTGGTCGTCCGCCGCAGCTGCGGCTGCTGAGCAGCCGGGATTCTGCCAACCGTTTGACCGAGCCCGACTGGTCCACACCACCCCACGGCGCCCGCACCGCAGCGCCGCGGGATTGCTACTCTCCCTCGTTGTTCCACTTGTTGGGTTTCACGGGGAGGGGCTTCATCCGATGGCGAACCCGCCTTACATGACGCAGGGCGGAGCGCACTCGCACGCCCAGCAAGGCCCGCCGGGCACGCCGTTCGGTCCGCAGCCACCCCGCAACGCGCGTGGCGAGACGCCGGTGGAGACCGAACGGCGGTGGCTGGGCAACATCGTCGCGGTCACGTTCCCGGTGGTCCTGGCCGGAAAGCTGCTGAAACCCAAGTACCTGACCGGGCGGCCGGACCGAGTGATGGAGACGGTCAACCGCATCCGAGCGTGGCTCGGCCTCATCCTGGTCTTCGGGATCTTCCTGGGCGTCTTCTACCGCGACAAGAAGTCCGGCAAGGGCCAGATTCCCAAGATCCCGAATCCGAACTCGACGCTGGGGCTGCCGCCTCCCGGCGGCGGTCCGGCGTCCGGCACCGTCGCCGACAACCTGGCCGCCGGGCCCATGCCCGCGATGCCGCAGGCCACGGGGCTCCCGTCGGGATTCCCCACGAAGCTGCCCTCCGGCTTCCCGACCAGCTTCCCGACGCTGCCGTCGGGTTTCCCGACCTCGATGCCCACCGGACGCCGCACGACGGACCCCGAGATCGACAAGCTCTACCAGGACCTCGACGACGTCACCCAGACCGCGAACGCGGTCTTCGACGGTGTCCGGGTCTTCCGGGAGATCACCGCGGCGGTCGTCCACCACATCGTGCTGGCGCCGATCCTGGCGGCACTGGGGCTTGTCGTCGTCGGCATACTGCTGACGGCGCTCGCGCACCCGAGCGTGCGCAGTGACACGGCGCGCCAACTGGCGCACCCTTTCCGGGTCGTGCTGGTCTTCTGCGGCACCATGGCCGTGGGCATCACGGCATACGTACTGGTGCGGAACGCAGCCGGCCTCAAGGGCAAGATCTATCTGCTCAACAAGGACGGCACACAGAAGGAACTCATCCTGTCGTGGGTGGCGGCCGTGTTGGTCGTCTGGTGCCTCCTCTTCGCCATCGGCGGCCTGTGGCAGATCACCAAGCACATGTTCGCGGCCGCCGACGGACACCCGCTGCTGCTGCCGCTGCTGACCATCTGGCTCGCCTGGACGCTGACGCTCAACGACATGACGCTGCACCTCGGCGACAACCTCCTCAACGGGCTCGCGTCCGGGTCGGACACGGTGCCGGAGAACGTCAAGAACGCCGTCGGGGTGCTGGGCGCCACGCTGATCTCCGTCCTGGCGCTGTGGGAGATCTCGCGCCTCCAGAAGTGGAACGGAGTCACCTTCCGCAGCGGCCCATTCGTACGCCGTCCCTCCCGGCGGGGCGGCCCCCGCCCCCGCGCGGCAGTACGAACCTGGCGATGGGCGCCACCGGAACCTCCGGTGGCGCCCTTCGGCGTTTTCTGGCTGCCGGAGAAACCCCCGACTCTGCCGGTCAGCGCATCGCGATCACCCGGTAGTAGGCCTGGCTCATGTCGATGGTCTGCCCAAGGAAATCCGCCGGCTTGGCATTGGGGTTGGTGTAGTAACCGACGCCCAAGGCCAGCACGCGCCCGTCCCGCTCGAACATCGTCGCCGACATCACGAAGTTGGCGGCATAGGTCGCCTTGCTCGGGAACTCCTTGAGGTTGGTGACCGTGCCGTCCGCGGCCGCTATCCGGACGAGATGCATGGGCCGCGAGCCGCCCTTCGCAAGCGCAAGCAGGTCGCCGTTCTCGTCCACGCGGAGCGGGTAGACCTTGCCTTGCGTCTTGATGCCGAAGTTCATGCCCGCGGCAATGGTCTTGGCCCACAGCTTCTGCCCGGTCGCCCGGTCGTACGCGGTGATCTGGTTCGCTGCGTCCGCACCGGTCTTCATGGACCCCGACATGTCGCTGCCCGGCAGGTACAGGATCTTGTCGGAGGACAGGGCGTTGACCGCCCCCGTCATGGCGTCGATGGTCCCCGCGGGGTTGACCACCGGGTGCCCGTCCGGCCGGAAGGCCTCCTGACCCTGCTCGTCGAGCACGACGTACACGGCGCCTTCGCGGTTTCCGATCGACGCGGCGGCCACTATGACCGGGTCCACGGACTTGACGGACACCTGCTGGAGCGCCGAGGTGGTCTTCATCGCGTACGTCCACTTGATCTGCCCGGTGGCCGGGTCGATCTCGCCCACGTTCGACCCGCCGCCGACACCGCACTGCCAGGTGGCGATCAGACGCTTGCCGCCCAGGAAATCACCGCCGGAGCAGTTCTTGGGCAGCTTCGACTCCCAGTCCCACAGGAGCTTTCCGTCAGCCACGCTGTACGCCTGCTGGGCGAACACCGCCACGTCGCCGGACACCATGATCCCGGAGCTGAGCCCCACCCCGGCGAGCGAAGGAGGCAGGTCGAGGTCGGATGCGCTCCCGGCGGCGTCGGTCGCCCAGACCTGCTTGCCGGTGGCGATGTCGACCGCCTCGAGCGACCTGCACGACGTCTTGTCACCGAAGGCGGCCAGCGCGTACTTGGCATCGCCCTGCGGCGAGACATCGCAGACGAGCTCGCCCTTCGCCGACTTGTACTCCCACTCGGTCTTGCCGGTGTCCAGGTTGTACGACACCAGGCGGCCGGCCTCGGCCACCACCACCGTGGTGTCGGTGAACCACGCCCCGATGCGGTCCAGCGGCGCCTTCTCCGGAGTCGTGGGCCCGTCCCGGCCCTCGAGGATCGACCATAGGACGTCGCCCTGTTCCTGGGCCTTGCCGAGACCGTGGCCGACCTTGCGATCTGCCTCGTGCACGACACCGATGCCCGCCAGCACCAGGACCACGGCCGCCGCCAGCGCGGAGGCCGACAGCAGCGAACGCCTCACCTGCGCCGGGCGAGGCGGCCGCGGCGGGCCCAGGTGCAGCTGCCCGGGTGTGCCCGGCGCAACCGTGTAGGCCATGCTCTGCCCGCTTGCGCCCGGTCCCGGGAACGGGCCGGTGTGGCCGGGCTGCGGCGGCGGTGTCCGTGGGTAGGAACCGGGGCCGGACTGCGGATTGGGCGGCGGACCGCCCTGAGCCGGTCCCGCAGGCGGCGGCATCTGCGTGTAAGGCGCAGGCGAGGGCGCGGGGGCCGCGTAGCCTCCGCCGCCCGACCACTGCGGCTGGCCCTGCTGGGGCGGAACGTACGGCGGCTCCGCGGGGGCCTGGTACGGCTGTTGGCCCGGCTGCTGGTAGGGCTGCTGCCCCGCAGGCGGCTGGTACTGCTGTGCTGCGGGCGGCTGGTACTGCTGCGCCGGCGGCTGGTACTGCTGCTGCGGGTTGGGCGGCGGGTACGCGGCATGGCCGCCCGGTGCCTGGTACTGCGGCTGCTGGGCAGGCTGCTGCTGCGGGAACTGCTGTCCCGCCGGGGGCTGCCACTGCCCCTGCTGCGGATTCGCCGGGGGCTGCCACGGCTGCCCGGCGGCGCCGCCCTGACCCTGCGGCGGCACCGGGGGCTGCTGTTCGGGCTCGTTGCCGTCCGGGACCTGGAAAGGCGGAGGATTCGTCACGAGCGGACACCTGCCGCATCCGTGGCCGGCGGGAAGTCCGCCCCGAGACCGCGCGGGCCCGGCAGTTCGCTGTCGGTGAGGCCGGTCTCCGTCCAGCCCGCTTCCTTCATCGTGTTGTCGTACAACATCACGGTGTAGACGATGCCGACCATCGAGGCGACCGACACCAGCAGCCCCACAAGGACCACCAGGAGCTTCCTCGGCCTGGCCGGTCCCCGGTAGGGGGGCGGCGGTGGCGCGGCACCCCATTGCTGCTGCTGGGGGATACCGCCGTGCGGGCCCGGCGGAGGCGCGTACGACATCGTCGAATCCTGTTCGTGGGGGGTATATCGCTGCTCAGTCTCGACACGCTATCGGGCCACCCTGGGCTCCCGCCCAAGTCGGGGGGACCAACTGCGAGTTAGCGCCCGATTGATGACGTTTCGCAGGGTTTGGCAGCGGATTTCGCCAGGACGGCTCACCGCCGGGCCCACAGGGGCGCCGTACGGTTGGGGCATGGTGCATGCGGATGTGGTGATCGAGGGGGCGGACCGCGCGGATGCGGCGGCGGTCGCGGCGGTGTTGGCGGCGGCCGGGGAGGCTGCGCGGGTGGACGGGGTGGCGCCGCTGTCCGAGCAGACGCTGCTGGAGCTGCGGCACGGGGCGCCCGGGGCACGCGAGTTGCTGGCGCGACGGGGCGACGGGGCCGTGGTGGGCTATGCGCACCTGGAAGTCTCGGATGCGGACGAGGGGCCGTCCGGCGAGTTGTTCGTGGCGCCCGGGGCGCGCGGGGCCGGGGTGGGGCGGCGGCTCGCGGCGGCGCTGGTCGGCGAGGCACGGGAGCGGGACGCGGACGGGCGGCTGCGGGTGTGGGCGCACGGCAAGCTGCCGGCCGCCGATCATCTGGCGGCCGAGGCCGGTTTCGCCGCGTTCCGGGAGCTCTGGCAGATGCGCCGGGACGTGGACCTGCCGGTGCCCGAGACGGCGCGGCCGGCCGGGGTGTCGGTGCGCACGTTCGTCCCCGGGCGGGACGACGAGGCGTGGCTGGCGGTCAACGCGAAGGCGTTCGCGCACCATCCGGAGCAGGGCTCCTGGACGCAGGACGACCTGAGCCGCCGGATCGCCGAGCCGTGGTTCGACCCGGCCGGGTTCTTCCTGGCCGAGGACGAGAGCGGGCGGCTGATCGGCTTCCACTGGACCAAGGTGCACGCGGCGGCCGGCGGCGAGGGCCCGCTCGGCGAGGTCTACGTGGTGGGTGTGGATCCGAGCGCGCAGGGCAGCGGCTTGGGGAAGCTGCTGACCGCGGTCGGTCTCACTCATTTGGCGCAGACCGAAGCGGGCGGCGGACCGCTGGCCGAGGTGCTGCTCTATGTGGACGCCGACAACGAGGCCGCAGTGAGCGTCTACACCCGTTTGGGCTTCCGTGTGCATACGGTGGACGTGATGTACCGGCTGGAAGGCTGAACTTTCGGGAGGAAAGAGGCGGCGCTCCGGTTTCCGGGGCGTCGTTTCGTATTTACCGTGGAGTCACCGACGCCCGGGAGGATGATCAGATGACCGCCGATCTGCCTGCCTCCGCCCGACCCCGCCATCTCGCCGTGATCCCGGCGCCGGAGGAGCCCGGCGATTCGGTGCCGGTCGGCCCGGCCGTGGTGGTCGTCCCGGCGCTCGCCGCGGCGTCGGATCTGCCCGCGGACCGGTTCCTGGACCGCGAAGGAAGTTGGCTGGCGTTCAACGAGCGGGTGCTGGAGCTGGCCGAGGACCCGGCGACGCCGCTGCTCGAGCGGGCCAGGTTCCTGGCGATCTTCGCGTCCAATCTGGACGAGTTCTTCATGGTCCGCGTCGCGGGCCTCAAGCGCCGCATCGCGACCGGCATGGCGGTCCGCGCCGCGAGCGGCCTGCAGCCGCGCGAGGTGCTGGAGAACATCTGGTCCCGCAGCCGGGCCCTGATGGCGCGGCACTCGACCTGCTTCCACCACGACGTCATGCCCGCGCTGGCCGACGCCGAGATCGAGCTGCTGCGCTGGGACGACCTGACCGAGGGCGAGCACCAGTCGCTCTACATGCTGTTCCGGGAGCGCATCTTCCCGGTCCTGACCCCGCTGGCGGTCGACCCCGCGCACCCGTTCCCGTACATCTCCGGGCTGTCGCTGAACCTCGCGGTCGTGGTCCGCAACCCGCGCTCCGGCAACCAGCACTTCGCGCGCGTGAAGGTGCCGCCGCTGCTGCCGCGCTTCGTCGAGGTCTCCCCCGCGCGCTTCGTCCCGCTCGAGGACGTCATAGCCGCCCACCTGGGCGACCTCTTCCCGGGCATGGAGATCCTCGGGCGGCACACCTTCCGGGTGACCCGCAACGAGGACCTGGAGGTCGAGGAGGACGACGCCGAGAACCTCCTGCAGGCCCTGGAGCGCGAGCTGATGCGCCGCCGCTTCGGCCCGCCGGTGCGCCTCGAGGTCGAGGAGACCATCGACCCGCACGTCCTCGACCTGCTGGTGCGCGAGCTGGGCGTCGGCGAGAAAGAGGTCTACCCGCTGCCCGGCCCGCTCGACCTGACCGGGCTGCATGCCATCGCCGACCTGGACCGCCCGGAGCTGAAGTACCGCAAGTTCGTGGCCGGTACGCACCGCGACCTGGCCGAGGTGGAGACCGCGCACTCCGCAGACGTCTTCGCCGCGATGCGCAAGCGCGACGTGCTGGTGCACCACCCGTACGACTCGTTCGCCACCTCGGTGCAGGCGTTCCTCGAACAGGCCGCCGCCGACCCGCATGTGCTCGCCATCAAGCAGACGCTGTACCGCACGTCCGGCGACTCGCCGATCGTCGACGCCCTCATCGACGCCGCGGAGTCCGGCAAGCAGGTGCTGGTGCTGGTCGAGCTCAAGGCCCGCTTCGACGAGAGCAACAACATCGAGTGGGCGCGCAAGCTGGAGCAGGCCGGCTGCCACGTCGTGCACGGCGTCGTGGGCCTCAAGACGCACTGCAAGTTGTCGCTGGTGGTCCGGCAGGAAGGCGACACCCTGCGCCGCTACTGCCACATCGGCACCGGCAACTACAACCCGAAGACCGCACGCCTGTACGAGGACATGGGCCTGCTGACCGTCGACCCGCAGGTCGGCGAGGACATGTCCAACCTGTTCAACCGGCTGTCCGGCTACTCGCGCGCGCAGACCTTCCGCCGCCTGCTCGTCGCACCGCACTCGCTGCGCAACGGGCTGGTCGAGCGCATCGAGCGCGAGATCGCCCACGCGGAGCAGGGGCTGCCCGCGTACATCCGGCTCAAGTCGAACTCGATCGTCGACGAGACGGTGATCGACGCCCTCTACCGCGCCTCGCAGACCGGCGTGCCGGTCGACCTGTGGATCCGCGGAATATGCGCCATCCGGCCGGGCGTCCGCGGGCTTTCCGAGAACATCCGGGTGCGCAGCATCCTCGGCCGCTTCCTGGAGCATTCGCGCGTCTGGGTCTTCGCGAACGGCGGAGAACCCGAAGTCTGGATCGGATCGGCCGATCTCATGCACCGAAACCTTGACCGGCGGGTCGAGGCCGCGGTACGCCTGAGCGGCCGGCACCGGGACCAGATCGCCGAATTCGTGGAACTCGGCATGAGCGACGAGACCGCCTCGTGGCACCTCGGCCCCGATGGGACGTGGACGCGGCACGCCACGGCCTCCGACGGCAGAGTGCTGCGGGACGTTCAGGACCACCTCATAGAACTGAGGAGGCGTCGGCGTGGGCCGGAGTGAGCGGCGGGGCAAGAGCGGTGCCGGAGCGGACGAGGAGGTCGCGGGCGACGCGGCGGGCGAGGCCCGCCTGCCGCACCCGCGGCCGGATTCGGACCGCCTGATGGACAAGCGCGACGGGCAGGCCGGCAAGAAACCGGGCGACAAGCCGGGCGACAAGGCTGCGGCGAAGCCCGGCAGGAAAGCGGACAAGAAATCCGGCGGGACACCGGGTACCGAATCCGCGGCCAAGTCCCTGCGCAAGGGCAAGGGCAAATCCGCGAGCGAATCCGCCGCCGAGCCCGCCCCTGTGCCACCCCCGGCGCCCGCCCCCGAGCCCCCGCCCGTGCGTACCGCGGGCGACGTCCTCCTCGACCATCTGCGCGGCGAGGCGGCCGCGTTCCTCGCGCAGGAACCGCGCGTGCGGGAAAGCGCCGAGGACTCCGCGCACCAGATGCGCGTCGCGGCCCGCCGCATGCGCAGCGCACTGCGCACCTGCAAGCCGCTGCTGGCGCCCGGGCCCGCCGACGCCCTCGCGATGGAACTGCGCTGGGCCGCCGACTCGCTGGCCGGCGAGCGCGACAACGAAGTGCTGCTGGAGCGCCTGCTCGCCGGGATCGGGCAGTTGCCGGTGCGCTCCGGTACGCCGCGCGCCCGGGCGGCCCTCGAACGCCGGCTGCGCGGCGGGCTGACCGCCGGGCACACCACTGCGCTGCGCGCCCTCGACTCCGCGGACTTCGGGCTGCTGGCCGCCCAACTCGCCGCTCCGGACCTGGGCCTGGAGCTGACCGGCAAGGCCGGCCGGGCCGCGGCGGACAGCGTCCCGGCGCTCGCCGCGAAGACGTTCGGCCGGCTCGCGGACGGTGCCGACGCGCTGCCGCTCGCCGCGGCGGGCGTCGCGTACGCGCATCCCGTACCGCTGTCCGGCGAGGACGACGAGGCGTGGCACCGCGTCCGCATCCTCGGCAAGCGGGCCAGGTACGCCGCCGACATGTGCGTGCCGGAGTTCGGCGCGCCCGCAAAGGACCTGGCCAAGCGCATGAAGGCGGTCACCGAGTCGCTGGGCACCCACCAGGACGCGGCACTGGCCGCCGAGGTCGCGCGCGACCTCGCGGTGTCGCCGCGGATCGGCGGGGCGGCCGCGTTCGTGCTGGGCGAGCTGTACGTGCTGCAGCGCTTCGCGGTGGCCGAGGCCCGGTACACGTTCGCCACCCTGTGGCCGGGGCTGCGCGACCGGCTCGGCGAGGTGTCGCGGTGGGGCGGCTGACGAACTTCGGCCGGGGATCCGAGCCGACGCCCCAGCAGCTGCGCACCCCGGTCCGCGCGGCCGGGGCGGTGCTGTGGCGGCCGACCGGGGCGGGCGGCGTCGAGGTCGCCCTGGTGCACCGCCCGCGGTACGACGACTGGTCGCTGCCCAAGGGCAAGGTCGAATCGGGCGAGCACGACGCGGCCGCCGCGGTACGCGAGGTCGAGGAGGAGACCGGCTTCACCTCGGTCCTCGGCCGCGAGCTGGGCGTGCAGTCGTACGCCGTCGGCGACCGGCTCAAGCTGGTCCGCTACTGGGCGGCCGAGGTGCGCGGCGGGCGGTTCACCGCGAACCGCGAGGTGGACCGCATCGCCTGGCTGCCGCCCGAGGAGGTGGGCAGCCTCATGTCGTATGCGCGCGACACCCGGCTGCCCGCCGCGCTCACCGCCCTGCCGCATGCCACCGCGCCGGTCATCGTGCTGCGGCACTGCGGCGCGGTGGCCCGCACCAGCGCGCAGGACGGCGAGGCGGACCGGCCGCTGACCGCCGCCGGGCGCGTGCAGGCCGGCCTGCTGGCCGACATCCTGGCGGCGTACGGCCCGGCCGCGGTGCTCAGTTCGCCGTCGCTGCGCTGCATGGAGACCGTCGACCCCTACTGCCGGCGCGCGGGCGTCGCGGTCGAAGTGGTGCCCGCGCTGTCCGAGGAGGGGCATGCCGAGCAGCCCGGCGCGGCGGCCGAACTGATCAAGGTGCTGGTCGCCGACGGGACCCCGGTGATCGTCTGCACGCACCGCCCCGTCCTGCCCGGGCTGCTCGCCGCGGTGGGCCGCGACGCCCAGCCCGGACGGGACCACGGCGAGCTCCTCCTGCCCGGCGAATTTGTCGCGCTGCACGTCGCGGACGGCCGGGTGGCGGCCGCCGATCGTCACGCCCCGTATCCGACCGGCGGGTAGCGGAGGCCGGTCCCGCGGAGCGGTCAAGAAACGGACACAGCGGGCGGAACGGCAGGCTCCGCAATATTGAACTCCGCATGAACTCCACCCGAAGTCCCCGATAAACCTGCAGGTCACAGCCTTACATCCGGAAGCTCCGAGGAACAAACCGGACATGCGACGCAGCGCCTGATGGCCCGCCCGTGTTCATTCCGGGTTCACTTTCCCCCGCCGTTTGCTTCACGCGTGCGACCTAACGTCGGCATCGACGGTGACCGCCGTGGTCACTGCACAAGCTCTGTGAAGCAACCGGAAGGAACAGCCGTGACCACTCGGCCCCGACTCGCTCGGCGCAGCACCGCTTTCGCCGCGATAGCCGTCGCCGGCGCGCTCACGCTCACCGCCTGTGGCTCCGACGACAACAGCGGCAGCAACGACTCGAAGGGCACCGAGCAGCCCGGGGGCGGCTCCACGGCACCGGCCGCCAAGCTCGACTGCGCCTCCGGCACCCTCGCGGCGGCCGGCTCCAGCGCGCAGAAGAACGCGATCGACGAGTGGGCCAAGCAGTACCAGCAGAAGTGCTCGGGCAGCACGGTCAACTACAACTCGAACGGTTCGGGCGCGGGCCGCCAGGCCTTCTTCGACGGCCAGGTCAGCATCGCCGGCTCCGACTCGGCGCTCAAGGACGACGAGGCCGCCAAGGCCCAGGCCGCCTGCAAGGCCGGCCCGGCGATCAACCTCCCGATGGTGACCGGCCCCATCGCGGTGGCGTACAACCTGCCGAACGTGAAGGACCTCGTCCTCGACGCGAAGACCATCGCCGGCATCTTCGCCGGCAAGATCAAGACCTGGGACGCTGCCGAGATCAAGGCGCTCAACCCGAGCGCGCAGCTGCCCTCGTCGCCGATCCAGACGGTGCACCGCTCGGACAAGTCCGGCACCACCGAGAACTTCACCAAGTACCTGAAGGCCACGGCCGGCGCCGAGTGGGCCGCCGAGCCGTCGCAGGACTGGCCGACCCAGGACGGCCAGAGCGCGAAGGGCAGCGAGGGTGTCGCGAGCGTCGTGAAGTCGACGAGCGGCTCCATCAGCTACATGGAGGTCTCGTTCGCGGAGAACAACGGCCTCGGCATCGCGCGGATCAACACGGGCGCGGCCAAGCCGGTCAAGCTCACCCCCGAGGCGGCCGGCAAGGCCGTCGAGGCGGCCCAGATCACCGGCCAGGGCAACGACCTGAAGCTCAAGCTCGATTACGCGACCAAGGTCGAGGGTGCCTACCCGATCATCCTGGTCACCTACGAGATCGTCTGCGAGAAGGGCACCCCGGCGGACAAGCTGCCGCTGGTCAAGTCCTTCCTGACCTACACGGCGAGCGCCGAGGGCCAGGGGCTCCTCGCGAAGAACGGCTACGCGCCGCTCCCCGCGTCGATCGCCGAGAAGGTCCGCACCGCCGTCACCAGCCTGTCCTGATCCGGCACCAGCCCTGATCGACAGTCACGGAGAAGAGATGTCCACCTCCATCACGCCGGAGTCGCGCGGCGACGCGAAGCGCGACTCCGGCCGGCGCCGGGGCCGGTCCGACAAGACCGGGCACGGCACCGACGCCAAGCTCCCCAAGCCTGCCAAGACCCAAGTACGGCTCGGCGACCGGGTGTTCCTCGGCTCGTCGCGCGGCGCGGGAATCCTGCTCCTCGTGATCATGGCCGCCATCGCGGTGTTCCTGGTCGTCGAGGCGCTGGACGCGCTCGGCAAGAACGACGGGAACTTCCTGACCGACTCCACCTGGGTGACCGACGGGGCCAAGCCGGCCTTCGGCGTCGCCGGCCTGGTGGGGGGCACGGTCATCAGCGCCGCCATCGCGATGCTCATCGCGGTGCCGGTCGCGGTGGGGGTGGCTCTCTTCATCACGCATTACGCACCGCGCCGCGTCGCGCAGACCCTCGGCTACATCGTCGACCTGCTCGCCGCCGTGCCCAGCGTGGTCTTCGGCCTGTGGGGACTGGTCTTCCTGTCCCCCAAGCTGATCGGCCTGCACACCTGGCTGAGCGACTACCTGGGCTGGATCCCGATCTTCGACAAGGATGACGCCGGCGCCACCGCGCGCACGCTGTTCACCTGCGGCATCATCCTGGCGATCATGGTCCTCCCGATCATCGCCGCGGTCACCCGCGAGGTCTTCCTCCAGGTGCCGCGGGCCCACGAAGAGGCCGCCCTGGCCCTCGGCGCGACCCGCTGGGAGATGATCCGCACCGCGGTCCTCCCGTTCGGCAAGCCGGGCATCATCTCGGCCTCCATGCTCGGCCTCGGCCGCGCGCTGGGCGAGACGATCGCGGTCGCCATGGTCCTGTCCTCGAGCCAGGAGCTGGTCTTCAAGTTCCTCGACCCGGGCGGCAACACCATCGCCGCCAACATCGCCAACCAGTTCGGCGAATCGAACGAACTCGGCCGGGGCGCGCTCATCGCCTCCGGCCTCGTGCTCTTCTTCCTGACGCTGCTGGTGAACGGCGCGGCCCGCGTCGTCATCAACCGGCACAAGGAGTTCTCGGGGGCGAACGCATGACCATCACCACGACGGACACCGCCGTCTCCCCCGCCGCCGCGGATCCGCTGAAGCTGACCCGCCGCACCATGCCGGACTGGATCACCTGGGCGCTCGGCGCCGCGGCCGTGGGCCTCGGCGTCCTGGTCAAGGCGGTCCAGGGCAACTGGGCGCTCGGCGCCTTCTACGCCGGCCTGTTCTTCATCGCCACGGTCACCGCCGCCTCCTGGCGGCTGGAGGACCGGCGCCGCGCCAAGGACCGGTTCGCGACGAGCATCGTCTACACCGCCTTCGTGCTCGCGATCGTGCCGCTGGTCTCGATCCTCGGCTACACGATCAAGAAGGGCTTCGAGGAGCTCTCGCCGTACTTCCTGTCGCACTCGATGCGCGGCGTCGGCCCCCGGGACGACACCGGCGGCATCTACCACGCGATCGTCGGCACGCTGGAGCAGGTCGGCCTGGCCGCGCTCATCGCGGTGCCGCTCGGCCTGCTGACCGCGATCTACCTGGTCGAGTACGGGCGCGGCCGGCTGGCCCGTTCGATCACCTTCTTCGTGGACGTCATGACGGGCATCCCGTCGATCGTCGCGGGCCTGTTCGTCTACTCCTTCTGGATCATGACGCTGGGCTTCGAGGCCTCCGGCTTCGCCGGCTCGCTGGCCCTGATGATCCTCATGCTGCCCACCGTCGTCCGGGCCACCGAGGAGATGCTCAAGCTGGTCCCGAACGAGCTGCGCGAGGCGAGCCTCGCGCTCGGCATCCCGAAGTGGCGCACCATCCTCAAGGTGGTCCTCCCCACCGCGATGGGCGGCATCATCACCGGTGTCATGCTGGCCGTGGCCCGCGTCATCGGCGAGACCGCACCGCTGCTCCTGCTGGTCGGCCTCACCCAGTCGATCAACACCAACCCGTTCAGCGGGTGGCAGAGCTCGATCCCGCTCTACGTGTTCGAACAGAACCACGCAGGGAACCAGTTCTCCGGGGACCGGGCCTGGGCGGGCGCACTGACCCTGATCATCATCGTGATGGTGCTGAACCTGGTGGCGCGACTCATCGCCCGCTGGAAGGCCCCGAAGGCAGGTCGGTGACCGTGACGCAGACCCGAATCCCCGAGCCCCGAGCAAAATCCACCACCCCGGGCACCGGCGCCCGTGACGAGGCAGGCATGACCAAGCGCATCGAAATCTCCGGACTCAACGCCTACTACGGCGCCAACAAGGCCGTCGAGGACATCTCGATGACCATCGAGCCCCGGACGGTCACGGCGTTCATCGGCCCCTCGGGCTGCGGCAAGTCCACCTTCATCCGCACCCTGAACCGCATGCACGAGCTGATCCCCGGCGCCCGCGTCGAGGGCCGCGTGCAGCTGGACGGGCAGGACCTGTACGGCCCCGAGGTCGACCCGGTCGCGGTGCGCCGCACCATCGGCATGGTCTTCCAGCGCCCGAACCCGTTCCCCACCATGTCGATCTACGACAACGTGGCGGCCGGGCTCAAGCTCAACGGCGTGAAGAAGAAGTCCGACCTGGACGCGGTCGTGGAGCGCTCGCTGCGCGGCGCGAACCTGTGGAACGAGGTCAAGGACCGCCTCGGCAAGCCCGGTTCGGGCCTGTCCGGCGGCCAGCAGCAGCGCCTGTGCATCGCGCGCGCCATCGCGGTGGAGCCGCAGGTGCTGCTCATGGACGAGCCCTGCTCGGCGCTCGACCCGATCTCGACGCTGGCCATCGAGGACCTGATCGCGCTGCTCAAGGAGCGGTACACGATCGTCATCGTCACGCACAACATGCAGCAGGCCGCGCGCGTGAGCGACCGCACCGCGTTCTTCAACCTGGCCGGCCCCGGGCAGCCGGGCCGCCTGGTGGAGATCGGCGACACCGAGAAGATCTTCTCGGCGCCCGAGGTCGAGGCCACCGCCGACTACATCGCCGGCCGCTTCGGCTGACCGGGACGACGGGCACATGATGCGCATGAGGGGCGGTTCCCGTTCGGGAACCGCCCCTCATGCGCAGTCGGACCGCGGAACTCTGCCGCGAGCCCTACAGGAAGATCAGGCTCATCACCAGGTAAGCGCCCGCGGACACCAGCGCTGCCGCCGGTATCGTGAGCACCCACGCGGTGACGATGTTGCCGGCCACGCCCCAGCGGACCGCGGAGAGCCGCTTGGTGGCACCGACGCCGAGGATCGACGACGTGATGGTGTGCGTGGTGGAGACCGGCGCGTGGAACACGAACGCGGTGCTGTACAGCACGCTTGCCGCGGTCGCCTCGGCGGCGAAACCGCGCGGCGGGTCGAGCTCGATGATGCGGCGGCCGAGCGTGCGCATGATGCGCCAGCCGCCCGCGTAGGTACCCGCGCTGATCGCCAGGGCCGCGGAGACCGTGACCCAGAACGGCACGTCGTAGTCGGTCTGGTAACCGCCCACGACGAGCGCCATGACGATGAGGCCCATGGTCTTCTGGGCGTCCTGCAGACCGTGGCCGAACGCCATGGCGGCGGCCGAGATGGTCTGCGCGACGCGGAAGCCGCGGGTCACCTTGTGCGGGTTGCGGCGCCGGAAGATCCACAGGATCCCGACCATGAGCAGGTACGCGATACCGAAGCCGATGAGCGGCGACAGGATCATCGGGATGACGACCTTGTCGATGACACCGTCCCACTTGACCGTCTGGGACGCCGCGAGCGCGGCGCCGACCAGGCCGCCGATGAGGGCGTGCGTGGACGAGGACGGCAGGCCGAAGTACCAGGTGATCATGTTCCAGGTGATCGCACCGACGAGTGCGGCGGCCACGATGACCAGGCCTTCGCTGCCGTCCGGGGCATCGATGATGCCCTTGCCGACGGTCTTGGCCACTTGTTCGCCGGCGAAGGCGCCGGCCAGGTTCATGACCGCGGCCATGGCCAGCGCGGCCCGGGGCGTGAGCGCCCGGGTCGACACCGAGGTGGCGATGGCGTTGGCCGCGTCGTGGAACCCGTTGGTGTAGTCGAACGCCAGTGCCATCACAACGATCGCGATGGTGCTCAACAGGACGAGATCCACCGGTCAGGACTCCTTGACCGCGATGGTCTCGATGGTGTTCGCGACGTGCTCGAAACTGTCCGCGGCCTCTTCGAGCGCGTCCACGATGCCCTTGAGCTTGAGCACGGTGAGCGCGTCGTACTTGCCGCTGAACAGGTGCGCCAGGAGCTTGCGGTGCACCTGGTCGGCCTGGTTCTCGAGGCGGTTGACCTCGATCCAGTACTCGGTGAGGTCCTTCATCGTGCGCAGGCGCGGCATCACCTCGGCGGTGAGCTCGGCGGCCCGCACCAGCACCTCGATCTGGTCCGCGATCTGCGCGGGCAGTTCGTCCAGCTGGTACAGCACGACCAGGTCGACGGCCTCGTCCATGTAGTCCATGACGTCGTCGAGCTGGGACGCGAGGGTGTAGATGTCCTCGCGGTCGAAGGGCGTGATGAACGACGAGTTGAGCTGGCTGAGAATCGCGTGGGTCGCGTTGTCGCCGGCGTGCTCGGCCGCCCGCATCCGCTCCGCGATCTCCGGTCGTGCGGAGACGTCGGCGCCGAGAAGCTCGGTGAGGAGCTTGGATCCGGTGACCAAGTTGTCCGCCGCAGTGGCGAACATGTCGTAGAAGCTCGTCTCCCTGGGGGTCAGACGCAATCGCACAGAGATCTCCGGGATGAGGAATGCGGTCCTGACGATGCTAGGCGCTCGCCAGGGCCGGAAAACAATCCGGGGGACGCCGCGCCGACCTGCTGGTACCCGGGCGTAACAGACCGCACGCGCACCGCGACGGACCTGCATCCGCTCCGGAGCACCCGGCGAACCGGAAGATGCCGCTCCGGGGCGGCACACGCCCGTCGCATTGAGAAGAGTAGGGGTCGTTCAGCCGTCCGGGTCACCGAGTTCCCCTCCGGCGCCACATGTTGCCCATGTCACACTCGGCAGGCCGGGCTGCGGCCACCTGCGCAGACACCGCCGGGACCCGGTGCGGTACTTGCCGAAAATACCCCCCGGGGGTAAATTGGCGGGCATGGACGAGACGACGGTCGACGCGAAGGCCGCACCCGAGACCGGCGCCGCGGACTCCTGCCACGGGACCGCCGGCACCACCGCCAAGCACGGCTACAGCCCCCGCAAGGACGAGCACCTCAAGCGGCTGCGCCGCGTCGAGGGCCAGGTCCGCGGGCTGCAGCGCATGGTCACCGAGGACGAGTACTGCATCGACGTGCTGACCCAGGTCTCGGCCGCCACCAAGGCGCTGCAGGCCTTCGCGCTCAGCATGCTCGAGGAGCACCTCGCCCATTGTGTCGCGCACGCGGTCGAGCAGGGCGGCCCCGAGGCCGACGCAAAGGTGAAGGAAGCCTCGCAGGCGATCGCCCGGCTCGTCCGATCCTGACCGATTCCGGTCTGTGGAGACCGGCTTTGACCGGTACGTCTGCTGCGCCGCGGCGGGCCCGCCCGCCGGGTCAGTCGCGGACGCAGCCGCCGTGCAGCTCGTTCCGGGCCGAACTCCGGCCGCCCGGGTGCACGGTGCCGATGCCCAGGACCGCGTCGATCTCCGCGGGGGTCAGCGGTCCGTCGCTCTGCGAGGCGGCGATGATCAGCTCGCCGTAGAGCTCGATCTCGTCGAACGCCACGAGGTCGTGCAGGCGCACATCAGAGAACGGTGTCACCCACACCACCTCCTCGGCTTGGGCATCGGGCGGGCGGTTCATCCGCCCGGCCGGGCGAACCCAGCCTAGAGTCGCGCGGCCGGGGCGCGCATGACACGCATGGGCCATTTGCGTACCGCCCGCGGCCGCGGTGCGCGCTGGCCCGGCAGGCGGCGCACCACCGGCGCACGGCGGAAGCGGAACATACGGTCCCGGTCCGGCACCGCGGCCGTGCCGCGGCGGCAGTACGCCGCGCGGCGCCGGTCAGGGCTTGCGGCTCGCGGGCGGCGAGGCGGAGGCTGCCGGGGCGATGTACAGATCCTCGGGACGCGGCGCCTGGACGTCCACCGAGACCCCGAACTCGTAGAGTTCGGCGGCCGATACCACCCGGGCGGTCTGCGGATCCGCGCCCTTGCCGGCCTGCGCCTGGCCGCCTGCGGCGAGGTTGAACTCCTCCTGCACCTTGCGCAGCCGGCCCTGCCCGTCGAGGTACACCTCGAACGGAATCGTGGTGCTGGCAAAGCTCTTCAGCGCCGCGGCGAGCGGCGCCCGGAGGTGCTGCGGGGTCGCGTCGTGCGCCTTCTTGAGGTCGAGCGTGCCCTTGTAGTGCTTCACGTCCTCGCCGCCGAGCTTCACCGGTCCGACCAGCACGACGTCGTCGTTCACGCCGCGCAGTATTTCGAAGGACGTGCTCGGGTCCGCGCTGCCGCCGCTCAGCAGGTTGCCGTCGGCCAGGCCCTGGACGTCGATGCGCACCCACTTGTCGGCCGGCACCCCCGGCGTGGCGTTCTTCATGTAGAGCGCCTCGGGCGTGACGATCTCCTGCAGCGGGCCGGTGATCCCGGAGTCCTTGGGCACCTGCAGGCTCACCGTGCCGATCCGGCGGCGGTAGTCGAACAGCCCTTCGCCGGTGAGCACCACCGTGCGGCCGCCGGACTCCATGGTCATGGTGGTGCGGGTCCGCGAACTCCCGGCGTCCACCGTGCGCTGGGCCGCCGCCTTGACCGCGGCGACCGCGTCCGGCGAGCCCTTCGCGGCCGGCCGCGCACCGTCCCCTGATCCGCCGCAGCCGGTCAGCCCCAGGGTGCCGGCGCATACGCCGGCGAGCACGATCCGGAACTTCATCCCACGACTCCCTGCGGACAAGCTGCATTGACCCGGACGGCCGACGGGCGCGGGCTTGTCAAGGGCGCGCGGCACCGTTCAAGGGGCGCAACGAGCCAGGGGGCGCGGGGACACGGGGACCCGGCCGGAAATTCCTCCGGACGGCCTGACCCGCCCGGGCGCCGGGACTACGCGAAGTCCTCGCCGGGGATGCCGCCCGCGGCCGGCACCGCGGACTCCTCGGGCTCCATCCGGCGCGACCAGGTGAGGTGACGCTCCATCAGCCGAGCCGCGGCCGCCGGGTCGCGCGCCTCGATGTGGTCGAGCAACTCGTGGTGCTCGTCGGCCGCTTGCCCGACCTCGCCGCGCTCCAGCAGGGTGCGCAACCGGTAAAGCCTTGCCTGGGACCGCAGTTCGACCACGATGCGGAGCAGCCGGGCATTGCCGGCCAGCTCCAACAGGCAGGTGTGGAACCGCTGGTCGGCCGCCACGTACTCGAGCGGATCGCCGCGCTTCGCGGCCGCCACGATGTCGTCGGCGAGGCCGCGGAGCATCGGCAGCGCATCCGCGCAGCCGTCCCGGGCCAGGTCCGCGACGGTCGGGACCTCGAGCAGGCGGCGCAGCCGGTGGATCTCGTCGGCGTCGCGCGCGGACAGCGCGCAGACCCGGAACCCCTTGTTGCGGACCGGCTCGACGAGGCCGTCCTTGGCCAGGTCGAGGAGCGCCTCGCGGACCGGGGTGGCGGACACCCCGAACCGGGTCGCGAGGCCGGGCGCGGAGTAGACCACGCCGGGGCGCATCTCGCCGGCCACCAGCGCCGCGCGGATCGCCCGGGCCACTTGTTCGCGCAGGCTCAGGCGTTCGCCCAGGCGCGCCGCGTCTGCGACGGAATCGCCCCTGTCCCCCGCGTCCGCCTCGTCCATGCCGTCTCAAGTCCCTCCGTGACACGGCGTGCGGTACCCGCCGTGGAGGCGCCGCGTGTGTACCCGGCGCCTCCACCAGACCGTACCCAACTCCGTGTGCACGGCGCAGCCTCGTCCGCGCGGCGGTCAGCGCATTCGGCGCCGCCGGGCGACTGCCGCGGCGGCGAGTCCGGCGGCGAACAGCACGGCCCCGGCTGCCGCGTACGGCCACGCCGGGGATCCGGCGCCGGTCTCGGCGAGACCGGCCGGCACGGGAGCGGCCGGCTTCGCCGCGGACGCCGTCGCGGTCGGCGTGCGGGGCGCCGGCGCGGCGGTGCCGGGCGTCGCGGTGCTCTTCCCGGTGGCGGTCGCGGTGGGTGTGCCGGCGGTGGGCACCGTGCCGCGCGGGCACGCCTTCTCACCGATCGTCAGGTTCACCGGCGCGGGTCCGCCCGGCAGCAGGTGGAGTTCGAGGGCGACGGCGCGGCCCGGATACTGGGTGCCGATGCCGACCCACCCGAGCGGGCCCAGGTCGAGCTTCGGCAGGCCGGTCGCCTTGGCCTCCACGCCGATGGTGCGCAGCGCCTCGACCGCGGCGACGGTGAGCGCACCGGGCTGGCCGCAGGTGGGCTGCAGGAGTTGCAGGTCGACGACGTCGCGCAGGGTGCGTTCGACCTGGTCGGTGCCCGGCAGCGGCGGCTTGCCGGGGTCCGGCGCGGTCGTGGCGGCAGCCGGGCCGGCGGTGGCCAGGACGGCACCGAGCACTGCCGCCGACATTGCGGCCGACGCGGCGGCCCGGACGGATCGGGGAACGGAAACGGACACGGCGAAACCCCTCGGGAATGGCGGGCGCGGCCACGGGACGGCAGCCGCGCGAGAGCGGCCGTCCGGCGGGCGCGGAGGGGTGACGCCTCGGATGATGATCCGATCACCGGACCCGGTGAGTCTGGCAGGAGTGTCCGGTGCTCCGGGTGGGATTCGGGGATATTGCCCCGACCGTGTGGCGCGGGCGCGGATCAGGCGGCCGGCGCGGCCACCACGAGCGGGCGCAGGGACGTCTGTTCGACCCTCCGGACCAGCGGCAGCAGGACGCGCAGGGCGATCGGCGACAGTGCCAGCGCGATCAGCGTGCCGAGCGCGAATCCGCCCAGGATGTCGCTCGGGTAGTGCACGCCGACGTACAGTCGCGCGAAGCCCTGCAGCACCGCGACGAGTACCGCGATCGCACCGAGCTGCCGGTCGACGAGCAGCAGCGCCACCGCGATCGACATCGTCAGCAGCGCATGGTCGGAGGCGAAGGACGGGTCGTCCTTGCCCTGCACCAGCACGGTGATGTCGGAGTGCGTGAAGAACGGGCGCGGCCGGTCGACCAGGTTGCGCAGCGGGATGTTCGCCAGTTCGGCGAGGAACGCCGCGATGGGCGCCCACATGATGCCCGCGATGGCCACGTCGTGGTCCGGGCGGCGGCGGGCCCGCAGCCAGCCGATGCCGAGCAGCAGGGCGAGCACGGCCAGCAGGCCGTACTCGCCCATGAACTCCATGAAGCCGTGCGCCCAGGTGGTGTCGTCGGCGAGCCCGTTGACGCCCTGGAGGACGTCGACGTCGATGTTGTCGCCGGCGGCGAGCGGTGCGGCGGTGTCGGCCGCGGCACTGAGGGCGTACACGGACACGCGGATTACCTCCCGAGTGGTTCGTCCATGATGTTCACGCTTGGGAGGCCTGGTTCGGTTCCGCCCCGGTCGGTGTCATTCGAGGGAATCTGCCGAGGGAATCCGCGGCGTCAGACGCCCTTCTCGTACGCCGCCACGACCTCTTCGGTGGGCCCGTCCATCTTGATCTTGCCGGCGTCCAGCCAGATCACCCGCTCGCACGTGTCGCGGATCGACTTCATGCCGTGGCTGACCAGGAAGACCGTGCCGGCCTCCTTGCGCAGCTCGCGGATCCGGGCCTCGCTGCGCAGCTGGAAGTCGCGGTCGCCGGTGGCCAGCGCCTCGTCGATCATCAGCACGTCGTGCGACTTCGCGGCGGCGATCGAGAACCGCAGCCGGGCGGCCATGCCGGACGAGTACGTCCGCATCGGCAGCCGGGTGAAGTCCTTGCCGTTGTAGTTGTCCATGCCGGAGAACGCCGCGATCTCGTCGTAGTGCTCGGCGACCTGCTGCTTGGTCATGCCCATCGCGAGGCAGCCCAGCACGATGTTCCGCTCGCCGGTCAGGTCGTTCATCATCGCCGCGTTGACGCCGAGCAGCGACGGCTGGCCGTCGGTGTAGATCTTGCCCCCGGTGGGCGGCAGCAGTCCGGCGATGCAGCGCAGCAGCGTGCTCTTGCCCGAGCCGTTGCGGCCGATCAGGCCGATCGCCTCGCCGCGGCGGGCCACGAAGCTGACGCCGCGGACCGCGTGCACCTCGGTGACGCCGGCCGCCTTCTTGCGGGTGACCAGGCGCGAGAACGCGGACGTGGCGCTGCCCTTGCCCGAGCTCGCACCGTGGACCCGGTAGGTCAGGTGGACGTTGTCCGCGACGACGGTGGGGTCGCCAATTCGATCAGCCACGGCCGTACTTCTCCTCCGCCTGCCAGAAGAACAGGAATCCGCCGACACCCACGACGAAGGCCCAGCCGACCGCCAGGGCCCAGGTGTGCATGGGGACGTGTGCATGGCTCTCGACGAGTGCGTCGCGGGCCAGTTCGATGTACACCGCGGCCGGGTTGGCCTCCAGGATCCAGCGGACCCAGTCCGGGGCGTCCTTGGCGAAGTGCGCGATGCTGTAGAAGACGCCGCTGACGTACAGCCAGGTGCGCAGCAGGAACGGCATCAGCTGCTTCATGTCGGTGATCTCCGCGCCGATCCGCGCGACGATCATGCTGAGGCCGACGTTGAACATGAACTGCAGCAGCAGCGCCGGGAGCAGCAGCAGCCAGTTGGCGGTGAGCGGCTCCCCGGTGCCCAGCACGATCGCGCACAGCACGACCATCGAGATCATCAGCTGCTGCAGCTGGACGATGGTGAACGAGATCGGCAGGCAGGCGCGCGGGAAGTGCAGGGCCCGGATCAGCGGCAGCTGGTCGCTGATCGAGCGGGTGCCGGCCAGTACCGCGCTCTGCGTGAAGGTGAAGATGAACATCCCGGTGACCAGGAAGGCCACGTAGTTGTCCACACCCTTGTCGCTCTTCAGCATCAGGCCGAAGACCAGGTAGTAGATCGCCGCGTTCATCAGCGGGGTGAGGATCTGCCAGACCTGGCCGAGCCGCGCCGTCGCGTACGACGCCCGCGTCTTGGCGTTCGCGAACGCCACGATGAAGTGGCGGCGCTGCCACAGCTGCCGGATGTACGCGGGCAGCTTGGGCCGGGCACCGCTGACGCTCAGGTTGTGCCGGGCGGCGAGCTCGGCGAGCGGGATCCCGCCGCCGTCGGCCGAAGGCCCGCCGGCGGGGACGGTGTCGGCTTGCGCGCTATTGGCCACGTTGACGCTTTCGTTCGAGTCGGTTCCTGGTCGCGGTACTTGCCGCCGGGCGGACCGGCGGTCGTCCGGTCAGATGACCGGTGGCCTGCCCAGCCTGGTCATGCGCCACACGGTGCGCCAGGCCATCGGCTGCCGGGGGCCGCAGGGCGTGCGCCAGCCTTCCTTGAACCCCCCGGCCCAGGCGCGCAGCCCGGCCCGCGAGGAGCCGCGGGCCACGGTGAGCACGACCCACGAGCCCAGGTAGACCGGCACCAGCGGCCAAGGCAGGTTGCGGCGGGCCAGCCAGACCCGGTTCCGGGCGTTCATGCGGTGGTACACCGCGTGCCGGGCGGGCGAGGTCGCCGGGTGCTCCAGGACGACGTCCGCGCGGTACTCGACGTCCCAGCCCGCGTCCAGCGCCCGCCAGGCCAGGTCGGTCTCCTCGTGCGCGTAGAAGAACGCGTCCGGCAGGCCGCCGGTCTCGGCCAGGACGTCCGCGCGGATCGCGCAGGCCCCGCCGAGGAACGTGGTGACCGGTCCGGACTTGCCGGGGTCGCCGACCCGCAGGCGCGGCACGTGGCGGCGCTGCGTCGTGCCGGTCTCCGGGTCGACGATGCGGAAGCTGACGATGCCCAGCTCGGGGTCCTCGGCGAAGGCGTCGCGCAGCAGGGCCGCGGCGGCCGGGTCGGGCAGGTTCCCGTCGTCGTCGAGGAAGAGCACCACGTCGGTGTCGAGTTCGGCCGCCCCGACGTTGCGGCCGGCCGGTATGCCGACGTTCTCGTCGAGGGACATCGCCCGCACCTGCCCCGGAGCGCTGCCCACCTCGGGCGCGGGCGCGCCGTTGGCCACCACCACGACCGGGATCGGGCTGCCCTGCTGCGCGGCCACCGAGGCCAGCAGCGCGGTCAGTTCGGCGGGCCGGTCGCCGCGGGTCAGGACCACCGCGCCGAGCGTCACGTCGCGCGCGGTCTGCGCGGGCAGCTTGCGGGCCGCGCGGCGGTTCTTGCGCGCACCCGCGCGCTGTATCGGAAGCGTCGTCATTTGAGCCTGCTCGACAGGAGGATGCTGGCCAGGTGCAGGAAGGTCTGCAGCACCGCGACGCCGGCGAGGACGGCGACCGCGATGCGGCTGTAGAGCAGCCCGCCGTCCAGCGCGTCCAGCACGCCGGCGGCGAGCAGCAGCAGCGACGCCTCGACGCCGCCGACCAGCCGGTGGAACTTGAGCGAGGCGGCGATCTTGCGGGCCTTCGCGGCGCCCGACGAGCGCGGCACCGAGGCCGCGTCCTGCACCGGGGGCAGCCCGGAGCGGGCCCGCGAGACGTCCACGAGGTCGGTCTCGGACTTGATCAGGATCGCGCCCAGCGCGGCGATCGCGCCGAGGAACGCCCAGCCGCCCAGCCGCCCGTCGCCCCAGATGTCGGAGGCGTGCAGCCCGGCGCCGATCAGCAGTGCGGCCTCGGACAGGTAGTGCCCGACCCGGTCGAGGTAGACGCCGGTGACCGAGGTCTGCCGGCGCCAGCGGGCCACCTCGCCGTCCACGCAGTCCAGCAGCAGGTAGACCTGGATCAGCACGGCCGCGAGCAGCGGGCCGGTGAGCCCGGGCAGGGTCAGCGCGGCACCGGCCGCGATGCCCGCCACGATCATGAGGTACGTCAGCTGGTTCGGCGTGATCCGGGTGCCCACGACGCGGCGCGTGACCTGCAGCGAGATCTGCCGCATGTACAGGCGCCCGGCCCAGTGTTCGCCGCTCCGGCGGTCCAGCAACCCCGCGGGGTGGCAGACCGCGCGGAGCTCAGCTGCTGTAGGTGTCGACATAGTCCGCCACCGCATCGACGAGGGCTTCGCGCCCGAGACCGAGGTGTTCCAGGATGGTGTAGCGACCGGGCCGGGTGTCCGGGGCGTACTCCAGGACCGACACGAACTCGTCGTTCGTGAAACCGAGTTGGCCGGGCAGGTAGGGGATCTCGTGCCGGTCCATCACCTCGACGAGGCGGCCGGTGAGGTCCTTGTCGCCGCGCAGGTGGGAGGCGAAGACCCCGCCCAGGCCCACCTGTTCGCCGTGCAGTCCGGCGCGGGCCGGGTGCATCAGGTCGATCGCGTGCGAGATCTCGTGGCAGGCGCCGCTGCACGGCCGGGTGTTGCCGGTGATCGACATCGCGATGCCGGACAGCACCAGCCCCTCGGCGAGCGCGATCAGGAAGGCGTCGTCGTGCACGCTGTCCGGCCGGTACAGCAGCGACTCGGCCGCGGTCCGGGCGAAGGCCGCGGCCAGGCCGTCGAACGCCTCGCCGGTCTCGCGCGCGGACAGCTCCCAGTCGGCGACCGCGGACAGGTTGGACAGCGCCTCGCCGATGCCGGAGCGCACGTAGCGCTGCGGCGCGGCCCGGATGAGGTCCAGGTCGACGACCAGCGCGATCGGGATCGGCACCCCGTACGAGCCGCGGCCGGCGTCGTTGTCGAGGATGCTGACCGGCGACGCGATGCCGTCGTGCGCCAGGTTGGTGGCCACCGCGACGACCGGCAGGCCGACCCGGGCCGCCGCGTACTTGGTGGTGTCCAGGACGCGGCCGCCGCCGATGCCGACCACGGCGTCGTAGCTGCCCGCGCGCATCCGGTCGGCCAGGTCGACCGCGGACGCGAGCGAGCCGCCCGCGACGGTGAACCACTCCGCGTCCGGCAGGCCCGGGGCGAGGCGGTCGCGGAGCTTGGCACCGGAGCCGCCGCTGACCACGATGGCCAGGCGCCCGGACGTCGAGATGCGGCGGTCCTCCAGGATCGCCGCGAGGTCCTCCAGCGCACCGCCGCGGATGTCGACGGTCAGCGGCGCCGGGACCAGGCGCGTCAGTATCGGCACGCTATCTCCCGCGCCTTCATGAGGTCCTCGGTCGTGTCGATCTCGGTCCACACCGCGCCGCCGATGGACTGCACCTCGATGCGCACGCCGCGGTCCGCCAGCTCCTGGTAGCCGTCCTCGTAGTAGAGCTGCGCGTCGCGGCGCCAGGTCACTTCGAGGGCGTCCACCAGGGCGGGGGCGGCGTGGCCCTCGATGAGCGTGACGCCGATGTACTCGCCGACCGCCTCGGCCGGGTCCATGAGCTTGGTGATGCGGGCCACCGCGCCGGTCTCGCCGAGGCGGACCTTCATCTCCTCCTCGGCGAGCGGCTTGGCGTCGTCGAGCGCGAGGATGATGCCCTTGCCGTCGCCGCGGGCGCCGAGCAGCGCCTCCTGGACGGACAGCGGGTGCAGGGTGTCGCCGTTGGCGAGCAGCACGCCGTCCGCGAGGTAGTCGCGGGCGCACCACAGCGAGTAGGCGTTGTTCCACTCCTCGGCCTTGTCGTTCTCGACGAGGTGGAGGGTGACGCCGTACGCCTTCTCCAGCGCGGCCTTGCGCTCGCGCACCGCTTCGCCGCAGTAGCCGATCACCACGGCGGCCTCGGTGAGGCCGGCCTTGGCGTAGTTCTCCAGCGTGAAGTCCACGACCGACCGGTCGTCGCGCACCGGGACCAGGGCCTTGGGCAGGGTGTCGGTCCAGGGGCGCAGCCTGCGGCCGGCTCCGGCGGCAAGGATCAGGCCGATCATCGTGGTTCTCCTGTTCGGTACGGCAGCCCGGGGGCTTGGGCCAGGGCGGAGCCCTCGTGCTCGTCGGCGGCCCGGTCCGGGGCCGCCTCGTTTCTACCTGGTTCCGCTATCCGCCTAGGACGCCGGAACCCGGCTCTTCGGTGCGGACGCGGCCGTCCGGCCTCCCCCGTCGGCCTCGTCCAGGTCCGGACGTGCGCCGCGCACCCAGAAAGCGGTGCTCTCGGCGACGACCACCACGGCCCCCGCGACCGCGAAAGCGGCCATGCCCGTGTGCAGTACCCGCGGCCCGGCGGCGGCCAGGGCGGCCAGCAGCAGGACCCGGCCTTCGTGGCCGCCGACCGCCCATACCAGAGCACGCGGCGGCGGTTCGTGACCGCCGCGCAGCCGGTAGACGGTGTCGTAGTGATGGTAGGCGATCACCGCCAGCAACCCGAAAGCCGTCGGCAGTGCTTCGGGTTCCGTCCGGGCCGTGACGGCGATCACAGCGCCGTACTCGGCGGCCCGCAAAACGGGCGGAACCAGCCAGTCGAGGCGGCCGGTCAGCGGCCGGGCCACCACCGCGCCGGCGAACAGCGCGTACGCCGCGGCGGGGGCGAGCAGCCAGGCGCCGGCGTCCTCGCCCGCCGCGAAGCCGAGCAGCGCGGCGGCGAGCGCGAGCGGGACCAGCCACACCGCACCGCCGATGCCGGGCAGCCGCATGACACGGGCGGCGACCGCGGACACCGGGCCGCTGTCGGACAGCGCGAACAGCACCGCGCCGACCTTCGGATCCTGCGGGCGGCGGCGCGGCAGGGTGCGCAGCACGCGGCCCGCGGTCGTGTAGCAGGCCGCGAACGTGCAGCCGATCAGCAGGGCCACGAAGACCACGCGCGGCGTGGTCGCGGCGGTGAGCACCGCGATGAGCGCCCAGCGTTCGCCGATCGGCAGGATGATCATGCGCCGGGCCCAGACCGTCCAGCCGACGTGGTCCAGCTTCCCGGACAGCTTGGCGCCCGCGCCCGTATCGCCCTCGTCGCCCTCCCCGCCGCCACCGCCACCGCCGCCGGCGCGCGTCTCGTTGAAGGCGAAGTCGACGATGTGCCGGGTGGTCTGCAGGGCCATCGCGGCGGCGGCCAGCAGCCACACGTCGTCGCCGTCGCGCGCGGAGCCGAGGGCCAGGCCCGCGTAGACCGCGTACTCCTTGACCCGGTCGAACGTGGCGTCCAGCCACGAGCCGATCCGCGAGTAGTCCACCGCGTAGCGGGCCAACTGGCCGTCGGTGCAGTCCAGGACGAAGGAGAAGTACAGCGCGAGTGCGGCGCCGATGTATCCGGCCCGGGTGCCGGTCGCCGCACCGGCCGCACCGGCCAGCGCCACCAGGAGCGACGCGACGGTGACCTGATTGGGCGTCAGCCCGCGCCGCGCGCACCACCGGGCCACGTAGCGCGACCAGGTGCTCACGAAGAACGTGGTGAAGAACCCGTCCCGCGCCTTGACCGCGGCGGCGAGCCGCACGGCCTCCTCGTCGACCGCGGCGGCCTGCTCGGCCGCGGCGCGGTGCTCGCCGGGAGTACGCGGCACCGCGGCGACCAGGTCGCCCAGCGGCAGGTCGCGCACCTCGGTGCCGGCCGCGGACAGCCCCGCGGCCAGTTCGTCCGGCGTGGGCAGCGGCCCTTCGGGCGCTGCGGCGACCAGCGCCCGCAGCGCGTCGAGCGCTTCCTCTTGTACGGCGAGCGCACCGGGCACGCGGCGGGCGGCGAAGCGCGAGTCGCGTATCGCCATGCGCAGCGGATGGCTGTGGCCCACGTAGTGCGGGTCGACCAGCAGCACCGTGCCGTCGGCCGCCGCCAATGCCTGCGCGAGCTGCGCGGACGTCGGCACGTGCACGGCCTCCGGGGCCCCCGACCCGGTCAGCCGGACGCCGAGGTCGGCTCCGGAGGCCTCGGCCCTGCCGAGGACCAACGACATGGTCAAACGTCACCACTCCATCGGGAGCCGCCGACCTCAGGACGGCGTGCGAACGGGGCATACGGCAGCAACGCGGTCGCCTCGCCGGGACCAGGGGAACCGGTCGGCCGGGGACAGGAAAGACTAGCCGATTCCGCTGGTCACGCAGTGTGCCGCACAAGGATTTCCGGGTTCGGCCGACCCCCGGCGCCGAAGGGCGTTGCGCTAGGATGTGGCCTTCCGGTCCCAGGGTGAGCACTGCCCGTGAGCACTGCCCGCAAGCCAGGTCCGGCTTCTCGTCGCTATACCCTCGGCACCTGGCCGCGCCGCCGTCGAACGGCTACATCTTGGTGCACTTCGCAGGAGGTAGTCGCGTGTCAGCGAACCGGATCCCGGACGTCACCGTCGTCGTCGTGGTGTACGACGACGCCGAGCGGCTGCCGATCGCCGTCCGGTCCGTGCTCGCCCAGACGCTGGACAACCTGGAGATCCTGGTCGTCGACGACCACAGCCCGGACGACTCGTACGCCGTGGCCCAGGCACTCGCCGCGGAACACCCGGGCAAGATACGCGCGATACAGCTCCCCGAGAACAGCGGCAGCGGCGGCGGCCCCCGGAACGCCGGCATCGAGGCGGCCCGCGGCCGCTACCTGATGTTCCTGGACAGCGACGACACCCTGGACCGGCACGCCTGCCTGAGCATGCTGGCGGCCGCCGAGGAGACCGGCGCCGACCTCGTCTCGGCCCGCGTGGTGCGCGTGCACCAGGACAAGCGCAACAAGGTCACCCAGTGGCATCCGTGGCTCTACGAGACCTCGCGGGTCATGGACTCCGTACTGGACGAGCCCGACCTGGTCGTCTGGGACACGCTGTCGACCAACAAGTGCTACCGCCGCGACTTCCTGCTCGGCAAGGAACTGCGCTACCCGACCGGCGTCGTCTACGAGGACCTGCTGTTCGCGGCGGAGGCCTGGCTGGCCGCGGAGCGCATCGCGATCATCCCGAACATCATCTACTACTGGAACGTCGTCGAGCGGACCGATCGGCCCTCGGTGACCAACCGCCGGCACGAGATCAAGAACCTGCTCGACCGGCTGGAGATCCACCGCCGCATCGACGCCCTCTTCGCCCGGCAGGGCGAGCAGGCCGGGCACGAGCTGAAGGTCCGCAAGGACACCAAGTTCCTGAAGCACGACCTCGTCCTGCACGTGCGCGACCTGCCGCACCGCGACGAGGAGTACCGCGGGCAGTTCGCCGACGCGGTCGCCGACTACCTCGACCAGATCGAACCCGAGGCGTACCAGAACGTCGGCACCATGCACGGCGTCTGCGCCCTGCTCACCGCGCGCCGCGACTGGGACGACCTGCTGCCGGCCGCGGACAGCCTGATGAACCCCGGCAAGGCCACCGTGCCGCTGCACGTCGAGGACGGCCGCGTCTACTGGTGCGACCGGTACCTGGACAGCGCGTGGCACCGCGAGCTGCTCGACGTCACCGAACTCGGCTTCCACACCATGCCGTTGCAGGAGCTTTCGCTCGGCAACCGGCTCACCCGGCTCACCGTCGAAGGCGACGAGATCCGGTTCTCCGGCAGCGTCGCCAACGTCCTCGGCCGGATCCCCGCCGACGCCGAGCTCACCGCGGTGCTGCAGATCCACCCGCGGCGCGGCATGCTGCGCGGCCGCGGCATCGAGGTCCCGGTCACCCTGCGGCACGCGGGCGGAACCGTCGAGTGGGAAGCGGCCGCGGAACTGGGCCGCCGCGTGCACCCGGTGGGCGTGCTCGACAAGGTGTGGGACGTCCGCTTCCGGCTCAAGGTCGACGGCACCGCCACGGTCAGCGGCCTGACCATCGGCGACGTCCCGCTCGACGGCGTGCGCGTGCCGGTGCTGCCGATCACCGGCCCGATCTCCGCGGACCGCTTCCAGGCGGTCGGCGGCAAGCGCGGCGAACTGGAGTTCTGGCTCGACCAGGAGTCCGCCGCGGCGCGCCGCTCGCACGAGTTCGTGCACCGCTTCGTCAACTCGCCGAGCGGCGAGACCACGCTGCGCCGCGCGGTGGCCGCCCGCAGCCTGGGCCGCAAGCTGACCGGCCCGAAGACCAAGGCCAAGGCGTACGCCAAGCTCTTCATGAAGCTCCCGATCCGCAAGGGGACCGTGGTCTTCGAGAGCCATATGGGCAAGCAGTACAGCGACAGCCCCAAGTACATCTACGAGGAAATGCGCCGCGCCGGCGTGCCGTTCGAGGGGATCTGGTCCTACAGCGGCAAGCCGACCGGCTTCCCCAAGGACGCCAAGCTGGTCCGCCGCGGCTCGCTGGAGTACTACCGGGCGCTGGCGCAGGCCGAGTTCTGGATCGACAACCAGGGCTTCCCGCGGGACATCCTCAAGCGCCCCGAGACCACGTACATCCAGACCTGGCACGGTTCGGCGCTGAAGAACATGGGCGACGACGTGCCCGCCGAGAAGCGCCGCACGCAGGCCCAGCGCGCCGCGACCCGCCGTATGCTCGACCGCTTCGACTACTTCGTCACCCGCTCGCAGCACGATGCGGACACCCTGGTGCGGGCCTTCGGCCTGCGCGCCGAGGTGCTCCCGATCGGCTATCCGCGCAACGACGCCCTGGTCGACCGGGGCGCCGGCCTGGCCGCCGAACTGCGCGAACTGCGCACGAAGCTGCGCCTCGACGACGACCGCCGCGTCCTGCTGTACGCCCCCACCTTCCGGCAGGACGACAACGGCGCCGTCGAGTTCGAGATGCCGTTCGACCTGGAGCGCTTCGGCCGCGAATTCGGCCGCGACTGGATCCTGCTGGTGCGCACGCACTACCTGGACCAGTTCTCGGTCCCGCCCGGTGCCCGGGACTTCGTACGGAACGTGTCGGGGGTGCACGACATCACGCCGCTGCTGCTGACCGCCGATGCGCTCGTCACGGACTATTCGTCGGTGATGTTCGACTACGCGCTGCTGGACCGCCCGATGTTCTTCTACGCCTACGACTACGAGGCGTACACGCAGCACGAGCGCGGCACCTACTTCGACCTGCGCGAAGCGGCCCCCGGGCCGTTCACCCGCGACGAGGACGAACTGTTCGCCGCGCTGCGGGACTTCGATGCGGCGCGCGACGACTACGCGGACGCCCGCCGGGACTTTGTCCGGCGGTTCGGCGAATTCGACACCGGAACCGCGGCCAAGGCGCTCGTGCAGCGCTTCTTCCCGACCGGCCCGGCCACGGAGGAGGGGCGATGACGACCAGCGGCGGACGCAACGTCTACATCGTGTGCAACAGCGTCGACGAGATGGGCGGCCTCACCCGCTGGGCCGACCACATCGCCCGGCTGCTGGCCGCCGCCGGCCACCGCATCGAGATCATCGGCATCACCCCGGCCGGGACACGTGCCGACTACGGTGCCGAACTGCCGTACACCACCCGCACCTTGTACACCGAGCACCCGCCGCCCGCCTGGCGCGCGCGGCGCCCGTGGCAGCACGCCAACCTGAAGGCCCGGGCCCGGCAGATGAAGCGCGACGCGGGCATGCGGGCCGCCGCGGACGAGCTCACCCGGGTCTTCCGCGCCGCACCCGCGGACTCGGTGATCGTGGTCGCGCAGGTCTGGGCGATGGAATGGGTGGCGCTCGCGGACACCGCGGGGCTGCCGGTCGTGGCGATGTCGCACGAGTCGTACGAGGCCACCCGCGCCTCCGGCCGCTACGCCCGGGTCAAGCGCTTCTTCGCGAACGCGGACCGCCTGCTGCTGCTCACCCACGAGGACGCCGACGCCTGGGCCGTGGACGGCCTCACCAACGTCGGCTACATGCCCAACCCGATGCCGCTGGAGCCCGCCGAGCCGGCCGACGGCAGTGCGAAGACGGTGGTCAGCCTGGGCCGGCTGTCCTACGAAAAGGGCTACGACCTGCTGCTGGACTCCTGGGCCCGGATCTGCGGCCGGCACCCGGACTGGACGCTGCGCATCCACGGCACCGGCGGCGAGGAGGCGAACCTGCGCAAGCAGGCCGCGGACCTCGGCATCGCGGCGAGCGTCGACTTCGCCGGCCAGACCTCCGACGTCGAGGGCGCGCTGAAGGCCGGCTCGGTGTTCGCGCTCGCCTCCCGCGCCGAAGGGTTCCCGCTGTCCCTCCTGGAGGCGATGGCCTGCGGGCTGCCGTCGGTGGCCTTCGACTGCGCCCCCGGGGTCCGCGAAATCGTCCGGGACGGCGTGGACGGCCTGCTCGCGGTCACCGGCAACACCCGGCAGTTCGCCGACCACTTGGACGCGCTGCTGTCCGATGCGGACCGGCGCGCCGAACTCGGCGCACGGGCCCGCGCGGACGTCGGGCGCTTCTCGCCCGAGGCGGTCGTGGCGCGCTGGGAGAAGGTCTTCGACCTGGTCCACCGCTGACGCCCGGGTGTCCGGCAGGCCGCTGCGGCCCGCCGGACTCCGGTCACGCGCAGCGCTGGTCGGCCGTCGCCTCGGGGGCGGGGGCGATCGGCGCCCCGGGAGCCGGGGCGGGGACCACCGCGAAGTCGTAGCCGCAGGCGCCGATCGGGCTGAACAGCACCTCCAGGTCGACCCCGGGGGAATCCCGGCGGATCTCCTGCAGGGTCCGGAGCGTCACCGGGTCGTCGGTGAAGTAGCGCAGCGGCTTGCCGCCCTGGTCGGCGATACGCGCCCGCAGTTGCTCCGGGGTGTCCTGCGCGCCGCGGGTCGGCCATGACGGCCAGGACTTGCCGTACGTCCGCGACAGGGCGCCGGTCCACTGGTTGCCGAAGTAGTTGCGCTGCCAGTCCTCGCCGCTCAGCTGGACCACGTTCGCGCGGTCTTCCGGGGAGGGCTTGGCGGGCAGGGCGTCCAGGACGGCGGCCACCGCCTCGGCCGGCCCGGGATGGGCCATCTTGCCCCGCTCGTAGGCCTCGCCCCAGCTCATGGTGCCTGGCGGCTTGCGCCACACCGGCCGGTCCGGGCCCGCGGTCAGCAGGAACGCGACGCCGATGCACGGGACGAGCGCCAGTGCGGTCCACGGCCCGGTCGCGACCGCCGCGATGCCGGTCCGGCCGCGGCGCCCCCACGCCGGCACCACGATGCGGGTCGTGCCGAGTGCCACCAGCGCCACGATGATCAGCTGGTGCAGGACCTTCTCGAAGTAGTAGCTGGTCTCGTCCAGGACGAACGACTGATACAGGTACAGCCCCGCTCCCGCACCCGCGGTCAGCACGAGCCAGATACCGGCCGTGCGCCGGACCGGATGCCGCCATGTGCGGCGGGCCGCGAACCCGATGCCCACCACGAACAGCAGCAGGTAGAGCAGGTGGCGGTTGACCGGGCTGATGCCGCCCATGGCGTTGAGCTCTTCGGCCTTGCTCTCGCTCAGGTTGACGACGATCGGCAGCGCCACCAGAACGGCGGTCGCCACCGCGGTCACGGCGGCCCACCACCGGATTTCGAGCACGCGCGTGCGGTTCGCGGCCAGCCAGTACAGCGTCATGAGCCCGGCCGCGGGCAGGAACAGGTAGTAGGTGAACGCGATGGACACCAACAGTGCGGCGAGCAGCAGCAATTGCTCGCGGCTGCGCTGCACCGGGCGCATGGTGAGGGCGGCGAACACCGCCAGCAGGCCCAGTCCGGCGAACTCGCTGAAGAACCCGCGCAGGAACATCGCGGTGGCGTCGCCGAAGAACAAGTAGGCGGCCGCCGCGACGGCGACCGGCAGGAACCGCCAGACGGACGCGGACGGGCCGGCGACCCAGCGGATCCCCCACACCACGGCGAGGCACAGCAGCGCCAGCGACGCCGCGTAGAAGAAGATGTACAGGTCGACCGAGGCCCCGGTGCCGACGCGGCCGGTCGACGACCACACGAAGTTCTCCAGCACCGCGGACACCATGTGGCTGCCCTGCGGGTAGGCCAGGAAGTTCTCCTTGACCGTCACCGCCAGGTCGGCCTTGTTCTGGAAGGTGTAGCCGCCTACTTCGCGGATGCCGTCGATGATGAAGTAGTGCCGGGTCAGGTCCTCGCCGGCCACCACCAGGGACAGCCGGCCGACCGCGTCCCGGGTCAGGAACGGGATCGCCAGGAGCACGCTGAAGCCGGCCCAGACGGCCAGCGTCATCAGGTCGGGCAGGCCGCCGGCGCGGGCGGATTCCGGGCGCCGCCCGGTCGCCAGCGCGATGCCGAGCAGGATCGTGAACCCGGTCCCGGCCAGTGCCACGGGATGCAGCCCCCACGGCCATACCGAGGCGGCCAGGGTGAACAGGCAGGTCGCCGCGACCAGCAGGACGCCCGCGAACACCAGGCGGTCCAGCATCGTGCGGCCGCCGCGCAGCAGCGACGCGGTCGCGACGAGCATGAGGACCGGCAGGATCACCGCGGCCTTCAGCGCGTACGCCGCGACCGGGACCAGCCAGCACAGCAGCAGGACCACGAGGACCCGCACCCAGTGCGCGCGGCGTCCCGGCCCGGTGCCGGCCGGGGCCTGGACGCGCGCGTCCGGCAGTTCCTTCAAGACAGTCACCGGCTAACCTGTTCAATCCACTCGACGGGCTCGGACGGACCTGGCACTCACGCTAGCGGGCGGAAATCCCACCGCCGCGCGGCGCCCCCGGAGGCCTGGACCAGGGTCGGCGTACCGCCCTCGGTGCGGACTGCCAAGGCCAGTCCGGAATGCGCGAACACCAGCTCGTGGCCGCCCTCGGCGGTGCCGTGCAGCCGCACGGACTGGTGCGGCTCCAGGTCGGGCGTGCCCATGGCGGGAGTACGCAGCGGCTCGCGCGCACCTGCCGGGATCTCCAGGCACAGCCCGTCCGCGGAGAAAAGCGCCCAGCCGCGCCGCACCGCTTGCACGACGACGCGGTGCGATGCGGCGGCGGAGGCTGCCTCCACGGTCGCCGCGGACCCTGGCGGGCCTGCGGGCAGCGCCAGTTCGAGGCCGGTCTCGCGGTTCACCACCCGGTAGGCCTGGCCGATGACGGGTGCCGGCCGCGCCGCGCCGTCCAGGCGAGCGGGCAGCGGGATGACCAGGTCGC
Source organism: Yinghuangia soli (assembly GCF_021502675.1). Classification (GTDB taxonomy): domain Bacteria; phylum Actinomycetota; class Actinomycetes; order Streptomycetales; family Streptomycetaceae; genus Yinghuangia; species Yinghuangia soli. The sequence continues at coordinate 464,756 of NZ_JAKFHA010000002.1, read as the reverse complement.
CGGTCCAGGCCGCATCGACCTGGTACAGCCGTTCGAGCCACGGGTCGTAGGCCTTGTTCGAGGCCGCGTCCGAGTCGTGCTCGGTGTACTTGTGGAAGTACTTGGCCTTGAGCTTCGCCTGGGCCTTGGCGAGGTTTGCCGGAGCGCCGTCGATCGTGTAGTCGCGGAAGTAGTTGATCTGCGGCGCGCCGGGCCGGCCTTCGAACGCGAATATGACCAGCCGGGACACCGCGATGTGGTCCTGGTGGAAGCCGCCTTGGGCGTCCGGCGTGCCCTGCAGGTCGGCGGTCGGGTCCAAGGTGTTGAGCACCGTGGGCCGGTACTCGGCGACCACCTCGTGCAGGTACCGCACGAGCGCGTCGCGGTTCACCTTCTGCTCGGGGAACGTGTCGCCGGGCCGCGTGGCGATGGTCTTGTTCTCCGCGTACAGCGCCCACAGGCGCTCGGCGCCCAGCGGCGTCTTGCGGAACCCGTCGGGGATCCGGGTCTCCAGGATGGAGACGTTGTCGCCCAGCTTCCACAGCGTGGCCTGCACGCCGCCCGCCGCGTAGGGCTCGAACCGCCACTCCGAGGGCTTCCGCCCGAGGGCCAACGCGTAGGCCTGCCGGACGCCTTCCTCGCGGTCCTTCATGTACTGCGGGTACTTGCGGTAGTCCGAGGCGACGAAGTACATCGAGCGCACATGCGCGCCGGACTGCAGGTCCTGGATCAGGTTCGGGCTGAGGAAGAGCAGGTCGTCGTCGTGGTGCGCGACCACGTTGAGGACCCGGTCGCCCGGCCGGGGCGGCACCGCCGGATCCGGCTGCGCGCCGTCCCCGTCGTCCGCGCAGCCGGCGAGCACCGCGGAGAGCGGAAGGGCGGCGCCGAGTGCGGCGAGCACGGTCCGGCGGGCCGGGCGGAACGCCGCATCGCCGGTGCTGCCGGGGCGTCCGCCCGAATCCCCCTGGCCGTACGGCGGTTCGAAATGCGCTGGCAAGTGGATCTCCTGGCGGCACGACGTGCCCGGTGGGGCGGTTGGCGGCGGCGCTCCGCCCACCGGGACCGCGGCGTGGCCTTACCGGCGGTTGAGGGCGAGCAGAAGCGTCATGATCGCGCGGCCCAAGTAGATCATCGCGCGGGCCGGGGACTGGCTCGGCGTACCGCCGGCGCGGGGGCGCATCGCCACCGGCACCTGCTCGATCTTGTAGCCGAGGCGGATCACGCGCACCGTCGTCTCGACCGTGTCGCCGAGGTACTCGACCGGGTACCAGGACGCGAACAGCTCGATGAGGTCGCGGTTGCAGGCCCGGAAGCCCGACGTGGTGTCGGTCAGCTTGCGCTTCGCCAGCTTCGAGAGCACGAACGACAGCAGCAGCATCGACCACTTGCGCGGGCCGCGCACCGTGTAGTCGCCCTCGCCGGCGAACCGGGCGCCGATGACCAGCGCCGACTCGTCCAACCGATCGACGAGCTTGGGCAGGTACCGCGGGTCGTGCTGGCCGTCCGCGTCGATCTGCACCGCGACGTCGTAGCCCTGGGTCTTCGCGTACAGGTAGCCCAGGCGCATCGCGCCGCCGACGCCGAGGTTGTACGGCAGCCGCGTGACCGTCGCGCCCGCTTCCCGGGCTATGTCGGAAGTCCGGTCGGTCGAACCGTCGTCGACCACCAGGACGTCGACCTCCGGGAGGACGTCGATGATCTCCCGGACCGTGTCGCCTATCGACTCGGCCTCCTCCCAGGCCGGGACGATGACCAGGACGCGCTTCCCATTAATCATTGCTGTGTTCCCGCTTCGACATCTCGGTCTTGATGAGGGCGACTTCCTCCGCCAGCGTGCGGGTCTCTTCCTCGAGCCGGGACGCCTCCCAGCTCAGGTGTATGCAGACCAGCAGCAGGAAGACGATGCCGAGGAACAGGACGAGGCTGATGCCGTAGGCCACGCCCACACTCGACGCGATGCCGTCGAGCAGCCGCGGGAAGAGACCGAGGGGAACGATCACGATCCCGACGCTCAGCCACAGCACCGCGTATTTCTCGCGGAGTTGTCGTCGCCTCAGCAGCTCGAAAATGAACACCAGTACAAGCAAGCCGGTAACGGCCGTCAGAACAGTGAGTCTCATCACATACTCGGTATCAGGTGATCGGGCCGCAGGCCCCGGCTTCGGACATCGGCCCGCGACGGGCCGCTGGACCCCAAGGCCGGCAATAGGCGGCCGCGGGTACGGATCATTCGGGTTGTTGCAGCGTCCCGGCCCGCGTGACGGGCCGACCGCGATCAACAGCGATGCAGTGCTGATCGGGATGTTGCGCTTCACCGACCGGCCCATGATAGTTCCCGGCGAGCGTCGCGGAACACCCGGCGGAACACCTGGAACCAGCCATCACAGGAGTTCTTCGCCGTCCGGGCACCCGCAGCCACCGGCGCACGCACTGCGCAAATGGCCCGGGAACTCACAAAATCGGGCTTACTTCCCTCTGCTTACCCCCGATCACAGCCGCAACAAATGCCGCGCACTCTCCGGCGGGGCCGCCCGGAGAAGTCCGCGGCGCACCGAACTCCCGCTGCCCACAATGCGTGATCGCATACTCGCTCTGCGAAGTCATTGCGCGTCCGGAGGCGGGGCCATCCGGGCGGGCAAAGCGATACCCTCGTCCGGTGAACTTCGCCGACTATGACTTGATCGTGGTGGGGTCCGGCTTCTTCGGGCTGACCATCGCGGAACGCACCGCCAGCACCTTGGGCAAGCGCGTGCTCATCCTGGAACGCCGCGATCACCTGGGCGGCAACGCGCACTCCGAGGCCGAACCCGAGACCGGTATCGAGGTGCACCGCTACGGTGCGCATCTGTTCCACACCTCGAACCAGCGGGTCTGGGACTACGTGAACCAGTTCACCGCGTTCACGTCCTACCAGCACCGGGTGTTCAGCATATTCGAGGGCCGGGTTTACCCGATGCCCGTGAACCTGGCCACCATCTGCGAGTTCTTCGGCCGCTACATGACCCCGACCGAGGCCCGCGAGCTCGTCGCGGAGCAGGCCGCGGAGATAGCCGGCGACGAGGCCGCCAACTTCGAGGAGAAGGCCGTCTCCCTCGTGGGCCGCCCGCTCTACGAGGCGTTCTTCCGCGGATACACCGCGAAGCAGTGGCAGACCGACCCGAAGCAGCTGCCCGCGGCGACGATCACCCGCCTGCCGGTGCGCTACAACTTCGACAACCGCTACTTCAACGACACGTACGAAGGCCTCCCGGTCGACGGCTACGCCGCCTGGCTGGAGCGCATGGCGGACCACGCCAACATCGACGTGCACCTCAACGTCGACTTCTTCGACGTCCGGGACCAGCTCCCGGAGGGCATCCCGGTCGTCTACACCGGCCCGCTGGACCGCTACTTCGACTACGCCGAAGGCCGACTCGGCTGGCGCACCCTCGACTTCACCCAGGAAGTCCTGCCGGTCGGCGACTTCCAGGGCACGTCGGTCATGAACTACGCGGACGAGAACGTCCCGTACACGCGCATCCACGAGTTCCGGCACTTCCACCCGGAGCGGGACTACCCGGCGGACAAGACCGTCATCGTGCACGAGTACTCGCGCTTCGCCGAGGCCGACGACGAGCCGTACTACCCGATCAACACCCCCGACGACCGCGACATGCTGGTCAAGTACCGCGAGCTGGCCAAGAAGGAGACCGCCACGCGCGGTGTCCTGTTCGGCGGGCGCCTGGGCACCTACCAGTACCTGGACATGCACATGGCCATCGGGGCGGCACTGAGCACGTTCGACAACAAGATCGCGCCGTACTTCACCGACGGAACCGCCATCTCGGACTGATGCGGCCCGGCACCTTCCCGACCACCCTCTAGAAAGGCCCCGCTCGACATGGCGACGATCGACATCATGCTGCCGTACTACGGCGACGTCGGCCTCATGCAGGCGACCGTCCGCAGCGTCATCGCCCAGACCGACCCCGACTGGCGTCTGACGGTCGTGGACGACGGCTACCCCGACGACAGCATCCCGGGCTGGTTCGAGTCGCTCGACGACAAGCGCATCCGGTACTTCCGCAACGAGAAGAACCTGGGCGCCAACCTGAATTACCAGAAGTGCATCGGCATGGCCGAGTACGACCTCATGGTGATGATGGGCGCGGACGACCTCCTGCTCCCGCAGTACGTCGCCGCGGTCAAGGCCGCGTACGCCGCGTTCCCCACGGCCGGCATCATCCAGCCGGGTGTCGAGGTCATCGACGGCGACGACAAGGTCTCCAACAACCTCGTCGACGCCACCAAGAAGCGCATCTACATGCCGAAGGTCCACGGCCGGCGCGTGCTGGGCGGCGAGGCCCTGGCGCACAGCCTGCTGCGCGGCAACTGGCTGTACTTCCCGTCGCTGGTCTGGCGCACCGACATCGTCAAGGAGGTCGGCTTCCGCTCCGGCCTCGACGTGGTGCAGGACCTGGCCCTGGTGCTCGACCTGGTCATGCGCGGCGAGCACATGATCGTCGACGAGACGGTGTGCTTCCAGTACCGCCGCCACGCGGCGAGCGACTCCTCGTGGCGGGCCATGGCCGGCACGCGCTTCATCGAGGAGCGCAACTACTTCGTGGGCATCTCCGAGGAAATGGAGGCGCTCGGCTGGAAGCGGGCCGCCCGTGCCGCGCGCTTCCACGTCTCCTCGCGCCTGCACGCCCTGACCCGCATCCCCGGTGCGGCGAAGAGCAAGCACAAGGTGGGTCTGAAGAACCTCTCGCGGCACTCGTTCGGACCGAGCAAGCGCATCCACGAGTCCTGACCCGCCCGGTACACCTGACCCACCGCGTCGGCTCCGCGTCGGCCCCTCCCGAGAAGTGAGACCGAGCGAATGCGTCGGTTGTTCGGCTCCTCCACGCAGCTCGCCGCCGGGCTGGTGCTGATCGGTGCCGCCGGGTACTACCTGCTGGCGGTCGCCGGACGCAGGCTCGACGCCGCCGACGCGAGCGCGGTCGGCATGCTCTACCTGCTCGCCAACGTGGTGGGTCCGGGCATCGCCATCCCGCTCGAGCAGGAGACCAACCGTGCGGTGAGCGAGGCGCGGGCGCGGGGACTCGCGCAGCGCACCGTCATCCGCCGCATGTGCGGGCTCGGGGGCCTGCTCATGGCCGCGGCGGCGGTGATCGTCGGCGCGGCCTCGCCCTTCCTGGTGTCGGGGCCGCTCCGGGACAACTGGGGCCTGCTGCTCGCCCTGATGGTGTGCATCGCGACGTACGGCACGCTCGCCCTGGTCCGGGGCGTGCTGGCCGGGCGCCGGCAGTACACCGGCTACGCGGTGACGCTGGTGCTCGAAGGCGCCACCCGGCTGCTGCCGCTGGTGGCGCTGGACCTCGCGGGGGTCGCCGACGCGACGCTCTACGGCCTGGTCTTCGCGTGCGGCGGGGCGTTCGCGATGGCCGGCGGGTTCCTGTGCCTCAAGCGGCCGGCGCCGCAGGATGCGGCCGAGGCCGGCGCGGCGGCCCCGGCCGCCGGGTCGGGGGAAGCGCCGAGCACGCGGACGCTCGGCGCCGGGCTGACGCAGCTGCTGGGTGCGTCGCTGCTCATGCAGGCGATGGCGAACGTCGCACCCATCGTGGTCAACGGCCGGATCACCGAACAGGCCGCGCTGGCCGCGGTGGTGACCCAGGCGTTCGTCCTCGCGCGCATCCCGCTGTTCCTGTTCAGCCCGCTGCAGTCGGTGCTGCTGCCGTCCCTGGTGGAGAGCGTCGAGCGGCACGACCGGGCGGGCGTGCAGCGCCGCGTGCGGACCGTCCTCGCGGTCATCGTCGGCATCGGCCTCGCCGGCGTCGTGGGGACGGCGGTCCTCGGTCCTTACATCCTCCGGGTGTTCTTCGGCGCCGAGGCCGAACTGTCCCGAACCTCCTTGGCGGCGCTGGCGCTCGGCACGGTGGGCCTCATGGCGATGCAGGTCCTGCAGCCCGCGCTGGTCGCCGCGCACCGGCACCGGTGGGTCACCTGGTCGTGGGCGGCCGGCGCAAGTGCCATGGCAGCGCTCCTCTTCCTGCCCGGCGACGCGGTGTTCTGGGCGGTCACCGCGCAGATCGCCGGACCGGTCGCCTCCATCGCGGTGGCCGGCATCGGGCTCGCCGCCTACCTGCGCGACGACCCCGCGGCGGACCGCGGCCGGCCGGTCGGCGGAGCTGCCGCACAGCCGGCCGGGGATACGATCGACGCATGAAGTGGCTCGTCACCGGCGGCGCCGGTTACATCGGTGCACACGTTGTCCAGGCGATGCTGGCCGCCGGCGAGTCGGCCGTCGTACTGGACGACCTCTCCACCGGTGCGCGCTCGCGGGTCCCGGACCACGTGCCCTTCGTGGCCGGCTCGGTGCTCGACAGCGCCGTGCTGGCCGAGGTGTTCGCCGCGCACGAGATCGACGGGATCGTGCACGTCGCGGGCAAGAAGCAGGTCGGCGAATCGGTGGCCCGGCCGCTGTATTACTACGAGGAGAACGTCGGGGGCCTGCGCACGCTCCTGTCCGCCGCAGTCGAGGCCGGCGTCCGGCGCTTCGTGTTCTCCTCCAGCGCCGCCGTGTACGGCATGCCCGACGTCGACCTGGTCGACGAGGACTGCCCCTGCCGGCCGATGAACCCGTACGGCGAGAGCAAGCTCGCCGGCGAATGGCTCATCCGGGCCACCGCGGCCGCGCACGGCATGGGATACGTCTCGCTGCGCTACTTCAACGTGGCCGGCGCCGCCGCTCCCGAGCTCGCCGACGCGGGCGCGTTCAACCTGATCCCGATGGTGTTCGAGAAGCTCGCCGCGGACCGGTCGCCGACGATCTTCGGCGCCGACTACCCGACCCCGGACGGCACCTGCATCCGCGACTTCATCCACGTCGAGGACATCGCCGAGGCCCACGTCGCCGCCGCGCAGCGCCTGGCCGCCGCACCGGACACCGCCCTGACGCTCAACGTCGGCCGCGGCGAAGGCACTTCGGTACGCGAGGTGGTCGGCCTCATCGGCCGCATCACCGGACGCACCGACCTGCCGCCGGTCGTCGTGGACCGCCGCCCCGGCGACCCCGCCCAGGTCGTCGCGCGGGCCGAGCGCATCGCCGCGGAGCTCGACTGGAAGGCCCGGCACGGCATCGAGAGCATGATCGAGTCCGCCTGGGCGGGCTGGCAGCTGCGCGACTGACCTCCCCCATCACCGCGGAAACGGCGCCGGGCCCGTACGGAGTCACTCCGTACGGCCCCGCCCCCCCCCCCCCCCCCCCCCCCGGGGCGGGGCCCCCCCGCCCCCCCCCCCGCCCCCCCCCGGCGCCGTATTGGTCGAATCCCGCTGTCCCGGGCTCAGTTGCCCGCGGGCATCCGCGGTGCCAGCTCCTGGGTCGCGTAGTCCAGCAGCCACTGCGAGAACTCCGGGCCGAGGTCCTCCCGCTCGCAGGCCAGGCGCACGACCGCGCGCAGGTAGTCCCCGCGGTCCCCGGTGTCGTAGCGGCGGCCGTCGAACAGCACGCCGTGCACCGGGGTTTCGGCATCGAGGGCGAGCTTGCGCAGGGCGTCGGTGAGCTGGATCTCGCCGCGGCCGTCGGCGCCGGTCTCGGCCAGCACGTCGAAGATCTCCGGGGCCAGCACGTACCGGCCGATGACCGCCAGGTTGCTGGGCGCCTGCTCGGGGTCGGGCTTCTCCACCAGGTCGACGATCTCCACGAGGTCGTCGTCGCCGGTCGGCTTCACCGCGGCGCAGCCGTACTGGCGGATCTGGGCGGGGTCGACCTCCATGAGCGCCACGACGCTGCCGCCGTACTGCTGCTGGACGTCGAGCATCCGGGGCAGCAGGGGGTCGCGTTCGTCTATGAGGTCGTCGCCGAGCAGCACCGCGAACGGGTTGTCGCCGACGTGGGCGCGGGCGCACAGCACCGCGTGCCCGAGCCCCAGCGGGTCGCCCTGGCGCACGTAGTGCATCGCGGCCAGCTCGCTGGATTCGCGGACCCGGGCCAGGCGCTGCTCGTCGCCGCGCGACGAGAGCATCCACTCGAGTTCGTGGGCCCGGTCGAAGTGGTCTTCCAGAGCTCGCTTGTTCCGTCCGGTGACCAGGAGGACGTCGTCGAGGCCGGCCGCCACGGCCTCCTCGACCACGTACTGGATCGCGGGCTTGTCGACCACCGGCAGCATTTCCTTGGGCGTTGCCTTGGTCGCCGGAAGGAATCGGGTGCCGAGACCGGCGGCGGGTATGACCGCCTTCCCTGCGCGTGAGCGAGTCGGATGCATTCGAACATGCTAATGGCCGCCTGCCTACGGTCCGTGCCCGCCCGTCCCCCGCACCTCCGCCCGGCCCGGCCCGCGGACCTGCCGCGGCCCGCGCGTCCGCGGCAGGTCCGGCAGGCCGCCGGCCGCGCATGATCGAGTGGCCGGGATCACGTCGTCATGATCGTATGACTGCTACGGGTGTTACGCTCGGTTGTCATGCCGCCTGCTCGGCTGCAGCCGCGGGGCCGCAGGATGCCGGTGCGGATCCGAACGCTCCGTGCCCGCGAGCGCACATCCGGCCCAAACGTCCGCGAAACGCCCGGCGAATGCCGCAATTCCCCAGGAGCGATTCGGTGCCCGACGCAAAGTCCGCGCGCCTCGCCGGCTCCGCCGCGGGCAAAGCCGGCGGGCGGAATTCGGAATCCGCGGCACCCGGACGCCAGTCGGCCGATCACCGCAACTCGTCGCGCAGCCACACCGGGAGCGTGATGTCGTGACGGCAGGATTGGACACGCTGTTAGGGTTTCCTGGGCGCGCAGTCGGCTATCGGCCGAGCGATTGCCGGGTGAGGGGCTCGAAGGTATTACGCCGGCGGCGGCAGGACTCATGACCCCGCCTAGCGGCAACGCAAAGCTGCTGCGGACGGCGACATCGGATGTATGTGCTCACAGCACCTTGATAGGGAGTTGCGCTGGATGGCGACGCTTGCTGACCCCCGGGTGGACGTACCGGCGGGGCCCGAAGGCTCCCCGGTCGCCGCGCGCCCCCATCCGGTACGCGTCCTCCTGCTCCTCGCCGCGGCGTGGGTACTTCCGGTCCTCACCCACCTGGTCAAGGCCGACATCCTGCTGCTGGCGCTGATATGGCTGGGTGTCGCGTCCCTGCTCCGCGTCGGCGGCACCCTGCTCGACCGCATGATGGTCGCCCTCGGCATCACGATGGGCGGCATCCTCACCGGCGGCCTGCTCTTCTCGGTGTGGCCGTGGGGCCTGCACCCGGTCCCGGTGGCGGGCACCTCGTTCACCGTGCTGATCCTGATCGGCTACCTCGCCAACCGCCGCCCGAAGCTGCCCCGCCGGGTGATCGGCAGCGACCTGGTGGTGCTGGGCTCCGGCATCCTCGCGTGGTTCATGCTGGCGTACCCGCTGCTGGGCGCCTCGACCGCGCGCCGCCTGCAGTTCTTCATGACGAACCACACCGGCGACCGCCAGCGGCACTTCTCCATGTTCGACGCGGTCCACCAGGTGGGCGGCTACACGTACTTCGACGTGTCGGGTGCCGAGAAGGTGCTGGCCCCGTTCTTCGCCGACCAGTACCCGAACGGCGCGAGCTTCTTCTACAGCTTCTTCGACATCTTCATGCGCTCGAACACCGACGGCGGCGGGGGTGTCGCCGCGTACGAGCGCTACGTGTGGCTCACGTTCCTCGGCTACGCGCTGCTCGTGATGTTCGTGGTCTGGGGCGCCCGCTGGATCGCCGGCCCGGTGCTCTTCGGCTGGAAGCGCACGCTGGTCCTCACCTCGGTCGGCGTGTACCTGGCGACCGGCATGATGATGCACCCGGCGTTCGACGGCTTCGACTCCGAGGTGCTCGGCCTGGTCGGCCTCGCCTTCGGCGTCGCGGTGCTCGCCCGGTTCCCGAACCGGCCGCTCGAGCAGACCCTGGCCGTGGTGTCCGCACTGATCATCGTCGCCTTCACGTACCAGCTGTTCCTGCCGATGCTCGGCGCCGGCGCGGTCGTGTCGATGTGGATCTACCGCAAGCGGCTGCTGCCCAAGTGGAAGGGCATCACGCTGATCGCGGTGCTCGGCGCACCGGTGGCGCTGTTCCCGCTGGTGGTGCCGCACCTGCTCAACAGCGCGCTCACCGAGAGCGGCCAGTTCGCCCTCGACGGCTTCAACCGCCGCTACCCGCGGACCGTGCTCATCGGGATCGTGGCCGCCATCGCCGTCGCGTACGTGATGCGCCGCTGCACGCGCCGGGCCACCTCGATGGTCGTGATGGCCGGGCAGCTCGGCGCCGCGACGATGGTCCTCGCCGCACTGGCCGCGTACCAGTGGCACGCGATCGGCCGCACCTCCTACTACTTCGAGAAGGCCATCCACGGCTGGGTGGTCATCGTGCTGATGGGGACCGGCGTGATCGGCCTCATCCTGCGCAGCGACCTCTCCGGGGCGGCCTCGAAGGTGCGCGCGTCCAGCTGGCGCGGGCGCCTGCGCACCGTGGCAATGAACGGCGCGGCCGCGTTCCTCGCGCTCATCCTGGCCGGCGGCATGATCTGGGGCGGCCCGACCTACGCGTCCGGCCGGCCCGGTCCGGACACCTCGTGGGCGCGCATGTACGCCTGGGGCAAGTTCCAGACGAAGATCACCCAGTGGATCCCGCCGCTCTACGCCACCGGCACGATGGACGACGGCAAGCGCACGCTGGTCGCGGTGTCCCGCTCCGGCTGGTCCAACGGCCTGCTGAGCATGCAGTACGCGGTCCAGAACCACGACCTGGCCTGGCTCTACACGCTCGCCTCCGACATCGTGAAGTCGCAGCCCGGCAAGTTCGAGGGCAAGGAACTGACCTGGGGCGAGATGGATGCGATCACCTGGGACTGGACCGGGAACCTCGTCCACCTGATCGAGCAGAACAAGGAAGAGTTCCGGATCGTCACCTTCTCGCCGAGCATCTACCGGCAGCTGGCCGCCGCGGTGGAGCGCACCCCCGGCTCCAAGGTCCAGCTGGTGTACAAGCCGGACGTGAAGGGCCTCCCGGACAGCGCCGAAGAGTCGATCCCGGCCCGCCGGCACGTCCAGAACGGCAGCAACCCGCCCGAGCTGCGCCCCGCGCCCCGGTGACGAGGGACCGCACCGCCGCGTGAACGCACCGCCGGGGACCCGCCGCTTCCTGACCGCGACCCTGGTCGTCGCGCTGCTGGCCGCGGCCTCGGTGGTGCTGCTGGTCGGGCCTTACCTGGACCCGGTCCGCGCACCGCGGAACGTCGTCCTGCTGTCCGAGCTCGCCGCGGCCCCGGCGCCCGCGGCGGGCACCGTGATGCAGATCGTCGCGCACCAGGACGACGACCTCTTCTTCATGAACCCGGACGTCGGCCAGGCCATCGAGGCCGGCGCCGGGTCGGTCTCGGTCTACCTGGCGGCCGGCGAGGCCGACGGCCGCAACGGGCCGGGCTCGCGCCGGGACTTCGACGCCTATACGGCGGCCCGCAACAACGGCGCGCGGGCCGCCTATGCGCATATGGCCACCGGCGACCGGGCATCGCCGTGGATCCGGCAGAGCGTGCGGCTGCCCGGCGGTGCGGTCGCCGAGGTGGACTCGCTCGCCGCGGTGCCGCGGGTGCGGCTCGTCTTCCTGAACACCCGCAAGGAGAAGAAGGCCGCGGGCCGCAAGGGGCGGCTGCGCACGCTGTGGGACGGCAAGACCGAGCGCCTCGGCACGCTGGTCCCGACGGACAGCCGGGCCGGCGGCCCCTACACCTATACGCGCTCGTCGCTGATCGCTTCGCTGACCGAGCTGCTGCATACCTTCCGGCCCACTGCGGTGCGCACCCTCGACCCGGACCCCGACAAACAGGTGCACGACGCGGACCACCCGCGGCACAGCGACCACGGCGACCGCTCCGACCACCAGGACCACACGGCCGCGGCGCTGTTCTCCTGGGAGGCGCTGCGCGGCTATCCGGGGCCGGGGGACGGGCGGCACGCGACGGTGACCGCGTACCGCGGCTACTACAACGAGCGCTGGCCGGCGAACCTCGGGCCGGAGGCGCTGGCGGCGAAGCGGGCTCCGCTGGACGTGTACGGCTGGGGCGGGCCCGGCCGCGGCCGGTTCTGCGGGGAGCGGGCCGGGTGCGGCGACCGGAAGGTCGGCGACCGGGGCATGGACGGGCCGTGGCCGCGCAGCACGACGTACCGGCACCCGGACTCGTCCGGCCCGTGGCTGTCCCGCGGCCCGGACGGGCGGCTGGCGGCGTGGGCGGTGCTCGACCAGGGCGTCGGGCGCTGGCTGGAGACCGCGCCGGGCAGCGGCATGTGGACCGGCCCCGAGGTGTTCCCCGGGCCGGGCGGCGGGCCGCTGGCCGGAGCATTGGCCGCGGTCCGCACCCCGGACGGCCGAGGACATCTCTTCGCGCTGCGCATCTCGCCGGGTCCGGGGCCCGCGGGGCAGCGGCGTGACCTGGTCACCGCGACGGAGGAACGGCCGGGCGGGCCGCTGGGGCCGTGGACTTCGCTGGGCAACCCGGCGGCGTCCGGGCGCGATGCGGTGCGCGGTCTGGGGACTCCGGCGGCGGTGGTCGGGGGCGACGGCCGCCTGCACGTGTTCGTCCGCGACCACGGCAAGGGGGTGTCCACCCGGGTGCGGACCGCGAACGGGCAGGGCCCGGGCGGCGGTTGGGGCAGGTGGACCGCGCTGGGCGGCGGGCCGGTGGTCGAGGGGCTCGCCGCGGTCGCCGGGCCGGGCGGGCGCGTCCAGGTCTTCGGCACCGGGCACGATGCGGTGCTGCGCTGGGCCGAGCAGCCGGGTGGCCAGGTGCGGCCGGGACCGGCGCTGCCGGCCGGCCGGCCGGTGGGTCCGCCGGCCGCGGTGCTCGGTGCGGACGGCCGGCTGACCGTCCTGCACCACGAGGCCGGCACCGGGAGCGTGCTGGCGATCGCCGAACGGGCCCCGGGCGGCGGCTGGTCGGCACCCGTCCGGCTGCCGGACTCGGCGGGGTACGGGCCGGTCGCGGCGGTGCCGGACCGGCCGGGCACCGGGGCGGGGCGGTCCGGGCTGCCGGACGGGCTTGCGGTGGCGCTGCGGACCGAGCGCGGGTCGGTGCGCTGCGGGGCGGACGTGCTGCCCGGACCCGTGGTGCGCGGCCCGGGGATCGCGGTCGACGCGCGCGGCCGGGTGGTCACCGCCGCGATCGGGCTGGACGGCAGGCTGCGCATGATGCGGAGCGTCCCGGAGTAGGTGTCGGGTCGTGGGGGCGCACGCGCTTGAAGTGGGGTGCAATTCGTATGTAAACCCACCAAGTCGCCTATGACTTACGGGGATCGGGCTCTGCCGGCGTGACGCACGCCATAACCAATGCCTTACATCGGACATTACGGATATGAGCAAGCGACTGTGTCCCAGGTCACATCGGCCTGACGCTCGATGACTCCACCGGCACAGAGAGCAATGAATGTGCACAACCGGTCAATGATCCAGCACCGATGGTAGGAATTCGGACACCTTCGGCTGTTCGGGCATGACAAGGAGTCATCGCTTTTCCCACCTCAAACGGTCGTAAACCTGCTCTTCCGATGAGTCGCTTGTGATCTCGGAAGACGTCTGCCTAACGTGCTCCGCGTCGGTCCCCACACCGGCCCCTCCCACCGGAACGCCTAGTTCTGCCGCCGGTCGGGACGGGACAGCTGAGAAGCGACCACGGCAGAAGCGGGGGAACCAGGTGTAGTACGCCGGACCGGCACCGACCGGGACGGCTTGGGGTGAAGCCCCGCCCGAACCCTGTGACCAGGGATTTCGCGGCGCGGCCGGGCAACTCCAGCCCGAATCCGACAGCTCACCTCGCAGGCGTGGGAGAGGAACCGCTCAATGCTGTCCGGAACCGGGCGTCATCGCCGTACCCGTCTGACCACCACCTCGCGCATCGCCGTCGCCGCCGGTGTCACCGGCGCCGCGATCGCCGCCCCGATCATCGGCGCCACCAGCGCGTCCGCCGCATCGGTGAGCACCTGGGACAAGGTCGCCATGTGCGAGAGCACCGGCAACTGGTCCATCAACACCGGCAACGGCTTCTACGGTGGCCTGCAGTTCACCAACTCCACCTGGCGCGAGTTCGGCGGCACGCAGTTCGCCCCGCGCGCCGACCTGGCCACCAAGGACCAGCAGATCGCGATCGCCGAGAAGGTGCTCGCGGGCCAGGGCCCCGGCGCCTGGCCGGTCTGCTCGGTGAAGGCCGGCCTGACCAAGAACAGCGGCACCCCGGCGCTGAACACCGGCTCGAGCAGCAAGCCGGCCGCCCAGCCCGAGGCCAAGGCGGAGACCAAGGCCGAGACCAAGGCCCCCGCCAAGCTCACCGAGGACGCCCCCAAGGCCGAGGCGAAGACCGCCCCGAAGACCGAGGCGCCCAAGACCGAGCAGGCCCCGGCCGCTCCGAAGGCCGCGCCGGCCGCCGGCAAGGCCGCGTACACCGTCGTCACCGGCGACACCCTGTTCAAGATCGCCCGCGCGCACGGCGTCGACGGCGGCTGGCAGAAGCTGTACGAGCTCAACCGCGGCGTCGTCGGCGGCAACCCGGACCTGATCTTCCCGGGCCAGAAGCTCGTCTTCGCGGCCGGCCAGACCGCTGCCGCGCCGGCCGAGAAGCCCGCCCCGGCGAAGCTGACCGAGGACACCCCGGCGAAGCCGTCGGCCAAGCCGTCCACCGCGCCTTCCTCGACCGCCAAGTCCGAGGGCACCGGCGCGAAGCTGACCGAGGACACCAAGAGCACCGCCAAGTCGGGCTCGGGTTCGTCGGCGGCCAAGGCCGACACCGGCTCGTCGACCGCGTCGGCGTCCGGCTACACCCGCCCGGTCCCGGGTGCCCCCAGCGGCAGCTACGGCCGCTCGGGCTCGATGTGGTCCAACGGCCACACCGGTGAGGACTTCCGCGCGTCGGCCGGCACCCCGGTCAAGGCCGTCACCGCCGGCACCGTGGTCTCCGCGGGCTGGGGCGGCGCCTACGGCAACGAGGTCGTCATCCGCCACGCGGACGGCAAGTACAGCCAGTACGGCCACATGTCGAAGATCTCGGTCTCGGTCGGCCAGAAGGTCGGCACCGGCACCCAGGTCGGCCTGGTCGGCTCCACCGGCAACTCGACCGGCCCGCACCTGCACTTCGAGATCCGCACCGGCCCGAACTACGGCTCGGACATCAACCCGCTGGCGTACCTGCGCGCCCACGGCGTCAGCGTCTGATCGTCCTGATCACGCGCTGACCCGGCCGCCCTGCGGGGCGAGCGGAACGGTGGCATGGGGAAGGCCCCGGACCTTGTGGTCCGGGGCCTTCCCCATGTCCGTACCCGTAGTGCGGAGCTGCGGCAGCGGGTCAGCGCGGTGTGCGGTCCGCGCGGGGCGGCGGCGGGCGGCGGGTGGCCGCGGGGGTGGCCGGTGTCGCCGACGCTGCCGCCGAAGGCGCGCCGGGCGTGGCGGGCGCCGCCGAGGACGACGCGGACACCTCGGTGAAGACCGTCTGCGGCGCCCCCGCACCGGCCGGCGGCACTGCCCCCGGACCGCGTACCGGCAGCGCCTCCGCGCCTTCCGGCGTCACGCGCGTCGCCCCGATGTAGTCCGGCTTGTCGATCTTGCCGAAGCGGATCACCTCGCCCGTGTAGGGCGCGTGGATCATCGTGCCCCCGCCGACGTAGATCCCGACGTGGTGGATGCTGCGCGGATCGCGCAGGTCGTTCGCAAAGAACACCAGGTCCCCGGGCAGGAGTTCGGCCCGCACCGGATGCCTCCCGGCGTTCCATTGGTCGTTCGCCACCCGGGGCAGCTTGATGCCGACCTTCTCGTACGCCGCCTGGGTGAGCCCCGAGCAGTCGAAGCGGCCGCCCTGCGCGGCGGTGCCCTCGCCGCCCCACAGATAGGGGGTGCCGAGCTTGGACTGTGCGAACTCGATCGCGCCGACCGCCAGCACGGAAGGCGGCAGCGCGGTCTTCACCGCACCGAAACTCTGCTCCAGGGAGCGGATGTTCTTCACGTAGTTGCGCGTCTCGGTGTACGGCGGGATGCCCTTGTACTGCATCACGCGGTACGCGCCCGCGTTGTACGCGGCCAGCATGTTGTTGGTGCGGTCCCCCGGCACCGAGGCGATCGAGCGGGACAGTGCGCAGTCGTACTTGGCCGCGGACGGGATCGCGTCGTCCGGATCGAAGGGGTCGCGGCGGCCGTCGCCGTCGCCGTCCGTCGACCACTGCGGCCAGGTGCCCGGCATGAACTGCGCGATGCCCTGGGCTCCGACGGGGCTGACCACCTTCGGGTCGAAGCCGCTCTCCTGGTAGAGCTGGGCGGCCAGGAGCGCCGGGGAGATGTCCGGGCACAGCCGGCCCCAGCGCTCGATGGCCGGCTGGTACGCCGCGGGCACCGCACCGGGGGCGAGTGCGACCGCGCCGGAGCCTCCGGGGGCGGACGGGAACCCGGACAGCGCGCCGATGCCCAGCGCGACCAGGCCGAGCAGGGCGAACGGCGTCGCGGAGACCAGGCCGCCCGCGAGCCAGACCTTACGCATGCGGGGTATCCGGGCGCGCGAAGAGGAGCATCATGGAGCGGGACAACATCCGGGACACCATTCGGGACAACGGGGACCGGCCGGAACTCCGGGCGGCCCCGATGGGGGTGCGGCAGCGGGCAGGGACCGTGCACGCTTCGGGCTCGGCCTCATTGTGCGCGCCATGATTGCTCTGCGCAATCACCCGTGATACACACAGTGAGCGGACCGCTTCGGTGAGGTGGTGGCCCGAACGGTGTCGTCAGGACAGAATAATCCCGTGGCACGACGCCTCCGCTTCACCCGGCGGGGGTAACTCGAGAAGCCCGAGTCGGGGGCGGTGAACGGCATGTATCTAGGTGCAGGCAACGGCGACATCAACACGATCATCGGTGGGATTGCCCCGGACTGGGGGCCCTTCGCGACGCTGGGAGCCGAGGCACGCACGATGGTCCAGGTCGTCATGGCCGTCGCGATCCTCCTCTGCCTGGCCATCGCCATTTGGGGCGCGGCCAAGCAGCGGATAGGGGCAACGGCCTTGCGCGACACGTTCAGTGCCGAACAGGGGAAGGGCCTGATCGTCGCCGGACTCACCGGCGTGTTCATCATCGGCTCGCTCGGCACGCTCTTCACGATCATCTACGGGATGGCGATCTAGGACCCGCCCTGGTCCTTCGGACCTGCCCGATTCGCCGACCCGAGGTGGCTCACGTGGCTGACCCCTGCCCGCGCAACTCCCCTGCTGCGCCGTATGTCCGGAACCTGCGGGCGGACCGCGTGCGGCCGGGCGGGGGCCTGGATGAGTGACGAGCTGCCCCGTACGCGCACGCGGTTACCGGTGCGCGCCGAGGAGGGGGCGCTGCCGGCGCGGCGCCGCAATCCGGTGCTGTCCGGGGTGGGCGTGGTCGTGGTGATCCTCGTCGTGATGCTGACGTTGGCGTACGCAAGCCGGCGCGGCGGAACGGATCAGGAGGCCGGCGGCACGCAGCCGGCCGGCAGTGCGCAGAACTCCGCGGGCGTCCCGGCGGTTGCCGGCGGCCGGGACGCGGGCACCGTGGCTGGCGTCGCGGTCGGCCATCCGCGCACCCGTGAGGGCGCCCAGTCGGCGGCCGCCAACTATGCCACCGCCTACGGGTCTTCCGCGATGTTCAAGCCCGCCTCGCGGCAGGCGCTGATCGCCGCGATCGCGGACCCGGCGACGAAGGCCGGCCTGCTGGCCCGCGCGGACGCCGCATTCGCCGCGCAGACCACGTTGTTCGGGCTGGATGCCCAGGGCAATGCCCCCAAGGGGCTGGTCTTCGTGTGCCGGGCGCTTCCGGTGGGCACCAAGCCGGTGTCGTACACCGCGGATTCGGCGACCGTCGAGGTATGGGGGGCGGGCTTGGTGGGACTCGCGGGTGCGGGCTCGACCAAGCCGGTCAGCGAGGCCTGGAGCACCACGACGATGCGGCTGTCCTGGGCGGACGGCGACTGGAAGCTCGTCGACTTCGGCCAGAAGGAGGGGCCGACCCCGGTCAGCGGTCTGCAGACCGCTTCGGGGGCGGCGGAAATTGCCCAGGCCGTCCGGGACTTCGAGGAACTTCGCTATGCACGTTGAGCGCTGTGCGGTGCCCGGTCCGATGCCCCGCCCGGTACGCCGCGGCCGCCCGGTGGGTGCGGTCGGCATGGCCGCGGTCGTCGCCGGGGTGTTCGCGGCGGCGCAGGCGGCCGTGGTGGTGGCCGCGTCGTCCGCGTTCGCCGACCCGACTCCGGCCGCGCCTGCCGCGCCGGGTGCCGTCCCCGCGCCGCCGGCCGCATCCGCCGCGGCCGTGGCACCCGCAGGGCCCGCAGCCCCGGTGG
The DNA here is from genome assembly GCF_021502675.1 of Yinghuangia soli. GTDB lineage: Bacteria > Actinomycetota > Actinomycetes > Streptomycetales > Streptomycetaceae > Yinghuangia > Yinghuangia soli. The sequence continues at coordinate 446,471 of NZ_JAKFHA010000002.1, read as the reverse complement.
TCCCCCCGGCGTCGCCGGCACCGTCAGGCGGGGCGAGCGGCGCGGCGCAGGCGTATTGCGACATGCTGACCGGCCCGGCCAAGACGTACTGCCAGAGCGGCGAGGCGGGCCTCGGGGTGCTGCCGGGGAACCCGGCGCAGACTGCGGGCTTCGTGACCGACCCGCTCGGCGCGATCGCCAAGGGCTGTGCGGACGCCGCGACGTGGATCATCGAGCGGCTGGCCGCCACCGTGAACAGCACCACGCAGGTGGACTTCACCAATGCCGGCTTCCTGCGCCAGTACGCCGTGGTGTTCGCGGCGTCCACGTTCCTGACCCTGCTGCTGTGGATGCTGGCGGTGGCGAAGCGCGCGATGCGCGGCGCCTCGCTCGGCACTGCGATCAGCGAAGCGGTGGGCTACCTCTGGCTTGCCGTGATGGCTTCGGCGTTCACACCGCTGACGCTCTACCTGGCGGTGTCGCTGACCGATGCCGTCACCGCCGCGATCGCGTCCGGCACGCAGCAGGACACCGACCGGTTCCTGGGCGGGTTCGCGAAGGCGCTCGACCCCAACGCGGGGCTGGGCGGCGGCCCGGTGATGCTGATCTTCGTGTCCATGCTGTCGATGGCGGCCGCGGCCGTGCTGTGGCTGGAACTCCTGGTACGCGCCGCGATGTTGTACGTCGGGGCGATGCTCGGCACCGCCGTGTACTCGGGCTTGGTGGACAAGGCCATGTGGCACCACGTGCGCCGCTGGGCGGGCATCATGGCCGCGGTGCTGCTGGCCAAGCCGGTGGTGGTCATCGTGCTGGGTCTGGCGACCGCGATTTCCGCGGGCAATACGCAGCAGGACGCGTTCACCGCGGTGCTGGGCGGGCTGTCGATCATGCTGCTGTCGATCTTCGCAAGCGTCCTGATCTACCGCTTCGTTCCGAATCTGGGCGACGATATGGCGCAAATGCAAGGCGGGCGCCGCGCGATGGCGGCCGGCGGCGGTGCGGCATCCTTGGTGAGCGGGCCTGCGACGTTCATGAAGCAGGGCATCCGCGCGCACGCGGGGCGCGGTCAGGACGGCCAGGGCGGCGGCGGAGGCGCCGCTCCGGCGGCCGCGGGTGCGGTGTCGTCCGGCATCGCGGCCCACGGCGGCCGACGCGGCGGCGGGGGGACGGGGTCCCCCGCGGCGGCACCTGCTCCTTCCCCGGCCAGCCCCGGCAACACGCCGCACGCCAGGACCCGGAACGAGGCCTGACCCATGACCACACAGCCGATCCACCGCCGACGGACGTTCCTCATCGGCAAGGCCAAGCCGACCGCCGTCATCGGCAAGAACCGCGAACCCGGCGAGATCTTCCTGATCATCGCGGGCGGCGCCCTCGGGCTGCTGTGGGGCCTGCTGGTGCCGGTGCTGCCGGTCCGCATCGTCGGCCTGGTGGGCTTCCCGCTCATCGCGTTCTCGGCCGTCTACATGCCGTACAAGCAGCGCACGTTCTACAAGTGGTTCGAGATCAACCGCAGTTACAAGCGCACCCTGAAGCGCGGTGCGCGGTACCGCTCGTCGGTGATGGAGGCGGGCACCCGGCTGGACGGCGGCCGCGTCGCGGTCGGCTCACCGCCCGGGATCGGCCGGCTGAGCTGGCTGAGCGTGCCGTTCGGGCCGGACGAGCTGGCGGTGCTGATGCACCTGGAGCGGCGCACCGTCACCGCGGCGATCGAGATCGAGGGCCCCGGCGTCGGGCTGCGCGACTCGGAGGACCAGGAGGCGCTGGTCGAGCGGTTCGGCACGCTGCTGAAGCACGTGGCGAACGGCGACGGGTTCGTGACCCGGCTGCAGATCCTGGCGCGCACGATGCCCGCCGACCCGGACGCGCACACCAAGGACGTCGCGCGGCGCGGCGACCCGGGGGCGCCGCGCTGGGTGAAGGACTCGTACGACCAGCTGCAGTCGATGGTGTCGACGTCGAGCGAGCAGCACCGCGCGTACCTGGTCGCGTGCATGCACTACAACCGCGACCTGGCCGCGGAGTCCTCGGTGATGGGCAAGGGCGACGACGGCCTGGGCGTGGTGATGGCCCGCGAGCTGACCGACGTGTGCGCCCGGCTCGCCGAGGCGGACATCCGGGTGCGGCAGCCGATGAACGAGGCCCGGCTGGCCTCGCTGATCCACTCCATGTACGACCCGGAGCACCAGATCGACCAGTTCGACGGCATGCAGGCCCGCTACGCGTGGCCGGCCGAGCTGGACGCCACGCACCCGAACTACGTGGCGGCCAAGACCCGCGAGTCGGAGACCGCGCGGCCGTGGTGCCATGCCACCGCGTGGGTCAAGGAGTGGCCGCTGACCCCGGTCGGGGTGAACTTCCTGGCGCCGCTGCTGGTGCACACCCCGGACGTGATCCGCACCGTCGCGGTCACCATGGACCTGGAACCGACCGACATCGCCATCGAGCGCATGCTCACCGAGAAGACCAACGACGACGCGGATGCGGCGCGCGCCGCGAAGATGAACCGCGTGGTCGACCCGCGCGACCTGGCCCACACCGGCCGGGTGGACCAGCGCGGCGAGGACCTGGCGGGCGGCGCGGCCGGCGTGAACCTGGTCGGCTACATCACCGTCTCGTCCCGCGACCCGGAGCAACTGGCCCGGGACAAGCGGACGATCCGGGCCTCGGCCGGCAAGTGCTTCCTCAAGCTGGAGTGGTGCGACCGCGAGCAGCACCGCGCGTTCGTGAACACCCTGCCGTTCGCCACCGGCATCAGGAGGTGACGTCGTGACCGGCATCATGTCCCTGCTCACCGACGGTTTTTCCAGTTTCCTCTTCGGCAAGCCGGAGACCCAGCGGCTGCCGGTGCGCACCTCCACCGGGCAGGCCCAGGCGGTCTACCTGCCGACCGCGGCGCCCGGCCTCGGCGACTCCGGGGTGATCATCGGCCGCGAGGTCTACTCCGGCAAGGGCTACGTGTACGACCCGTTCCAGCTGTACGGGCAGCAGCTCCCTGCGCCGCACTGGCTGGTGCTGGGCGAGTCGGGCAACGGCAAGTCCGCGCTGGAGAAGACGTATGTGCTGCGCCAGTTGCGCTTCCGGGACCGCCAAGTGGTGGTCCTGGACGCGCAGGGCGAGGACGGCGTCGGCGAGTGGAACCACATCGCGCAGGCGCTCGGCATCAAGCCGGTCCGGCTGGACCCGAGCGATCTGACCGGCGAGGCGGTGCGGCTCAACCCGCTCGACCCGGCGATCACCTCGACCGGCCAGCTGGCGCTGCTGCGCACCATCATCGAGGTGGCGATGGGCCGCCAGCTTGAGGAGCGGGCCGGGTATGCGCTCAAGGCCGCGCACGTCCATGTGATGCGCACGGTGCGCGGCCGCCAGCCGATACTCCCGGACGTCGTGGACGCGCTGCGCAATCCGACCAAGGAGTCCGCGGACCTGCTCAGCCTGGACCTCGCCGATGTGCGGATCTGGGGCCTGGACGTCGCGCTGGTGCTGGACCGGCTGGTGGACGGCGACCTGAAGAACATGTTCGAGGGGCCGACCACGACGGGCATCGACCTGGACGCCCCGCTGATCATCTTCGACCTGTCGCACATCGACCGGAACTCCATCGCGATGCCGATCCTCATGGCGATCGTCGGGGTGTGGCTGGAGCACACCTGGATCCGCCCGGACCGGGTCAAGCGGATCTTCCTGGTCGAAGAGGCCTGGCACATCATCAACAGCCCGTTCGTGGCGCAGCTGTTCCAGCGGCTGCTGAAGTTCGGGCGGCGCCTGGGCCTGTCGTTCGTGGCGGTGGTGCACCACTTGTCGGACGTGGTGGACGGGGCGGCCGCCAAGGAGGCGGCGGCGATCCTGAAGATGGCCTCGACCCGGACCGTCTACATGCAGAAGGCCGACGAGGCGCGGGCCACCGGCAAGGTGCTGGGGCTGCCGCGCTGGGCGGTGGAGATCATCCCGACCCTCACGCCGGGCATCGCGGTGTGGGACGTGAACGGCAACGTGCAGGTGGTCAAGCACCTGATCACCGACACCGAGCGGCCGATGGTGTACACCGACCGGGCGATGACCGAGGATGCGATGGACGAACGGGTGCGGGCGGAGGCGGCCTTGGCGGGCGATCCGGCCGCCTGACGCACGACCGGACCGGGAGGCGGCGATGGCGCAGCAGGGTCCGCGGTCCGCACAGGGCGGCATACCCGACGGCGTGCTGATCGGCGTCCTGGTGCTGCTGGTGGGGGCGACGGCGGCGACCTGGCTGTCCACCGGGCTGGCCGGCCTGGTGTCGCACCAGGAGTGGCCGGCGGGGGTGCGCTTCTCGCGGTCCGGCACCGCGATCCGGGAGTTGGCCGCGGATCCCGGCGATGTGGCGGCGGCGTGGCCGGAGTCGCCGCCCGAGGCGCTGCCGCCCGCATCGACGTTCTGGTGGGTGTTCGGGGGGATGGCGGCGTTCGTGCTGGCGCTGGCGTTCCTGGCGCTGTGGGCCTGGCTGCGCGTGACGCTGCGTCAGGCAGAGCGCCGGCACGCGGGCGAGGCTCCGGAGCCGCCCGCGAAGTCGCTGTAGAAGGCCCGCACCACACCTTCGGGTGAACCGAGGGGGCCATCCGGCATCGGTGTCGGGTCGGCGGGGAACGCTGTACGTACCGTGGCCGAGTCGGCCGCCGCGTGGCCGCCAGGTCACCCGCCGGTCGGCTCGACCCACCAACTTCCCGCGCCCTCCACCGCGATCGCCCGCAGGCGGCCCGGCGGGGTCAGCCTTCGGAGCGGCCGGTGCCGTCCGGCTGGGTCTCCTCGATGCGGGCGAGCATCATGCGCAGGCCGTCCGCGAGGGCGTCGCGCTGCGCCGAGCCGAGGTCCTGCAGCAGGGCCGCCTCGAAGCCGGCGGCCTCGCGCACCACGCGGACCCACATGTCGCGGCCCGCATCGGTCAGCTCGATGATCACCCGGACCCGGTTGTTCTCGTCGCGGGTGCGGGTGACGAGCTCGTCGGTGACCATGCGGTCGACCCGGTGCGTCATGGCGGCCGGGGTGAGGCCGAGGCTGCGGGCCAGTTCGCCGGGGCTGAGCCGGTACGGGGCGCCGACCAGGACGAGGGCGCGCAGCACCTCCCATTCGGCGTTGGTGATGCCGAGCGCCGTGAGCTGGCGGCCGTACGCCACCGACATCCGGCGGTGCAGCCGGAAGAGCGCCGCCACGATGATCTCGACCTGCGGGTCCACCTCGGGGAACTCGCGCTGGAACATCGCGAGGTGGGCCTCCAGGTCGGAGTCCGCGAGCACCGCCTCGGGAGGCTGTACGGACGCCTGCCCGGACGACCGGTCGTCCGGGCCCGGCCCGTCCGGGGCGGCCGCGGCAGGCCCGGAGGCGGCCGCCGGTCCGTGCTGATCCGACTCCATGCGGTCAGCATACCTGCACGCACTTAAGTCATTAGACAGAAACTCTTCATAGCAGTAGAGTTTAGGTCCTAAGTCTTCAGGCTTTGAGACCCCCTTCCACCCCCGAGAACCGTCGCAGCGGCCGTCCGGCCGGCGCGGCGGCTTCTTGAGTTGCGCCCGCACGCAGGGCGCCCGGGGGCGGCGCGGTCCCGGCCGGAGGCGGACCCCCGCGGGCCCGGAGCAGCCGGTCCCGCCACATGGCAGTCAGGAGGTGTGTGGTGGCGACCAACTCGGCGCTCCGTCGGATCCAGCTCGGCAACGCCCTCAGTGCGTTCGGCAGCGGGTTCACCGTTCCCTTTCTCTTCGTCTACGTGACGCGGGTGCGCGACATGTCGGCCGGCCAGGCCGGTCTCATGTTCAGCGTGCTGGCGGTCGCCGCCCTCGCCGCGCTGCCGCTCATCGGCCCGGCCATCGACCGGCGCGGACCGCGCCCGGTCGCGGTGGCCGGCGCCGTCGTGGCCGCCGCGGGTTCGCTGACGCTCGGCCTCGCGGTGAACGCACCGCTGGTCATGATCGGCGCGGCACTGCTCGGCGCCGGTGTGGCGGGCATCCAGCCCGCACTGGCCACGATGATCGTGCGCTGCACCACGCCGGCCACCCGGGCCCGGGCCTTCGCGCTGCAGTTCACCTTCAACAACCTGGGGCTGGGCATCGGCGGGCTGATCGGCGGCCTGATCGTCGATCCCGCGCACCCGGCCAGCTTCACCGTGCTGTTCGCCATGGAGACCGTGATGTTCCTGGTGCTCGGCCTCGTGGTGGGCACCGCCGCGGTGCCGGCCGCCGAGCACGCCGCGGCGGGCGCCGGGGCCAAGTCCGGGTGGCGGCACCTGCTGCGCAACAAGGCCATGGTCCGGCTGTGCGCGGTCAGCGCGCTGATCTTCTTCACCTGCTACGGGCAGTTCGAGTCCGGCCTGGCCGCGTTCGCCACCGAGGTCAGCCGGATCTCGCCGAGCATGCTGGGCGTCGCGCTGGCCGCGAACACCGCGGTCATCGTGGTCGGCCAGCTCGCCGTCCTGAAGATCACCGCGCGCCGCCGGCGCAGCATGGTGATCGCCGCGACCGGCCTGGTGTGGCTGCTCGCCTGGATCGTCACCGCGGTCTCCGGGCTGGTGCACGGCAACGCCGCGATGGCGGTGCTCACCATCATCGGCGCGTACGCGCTGCTCGGGGTCGGCGAGAGCCTGCTCGCGCCGACGCTGGGCCCGATGGTCGCCGACCTGGCGCCTGCGCATCTGCTCGGCCAGTACAACGCCGCGCAGTCGCTGGTGAAGCAGCTGGCGATGGCGGCCGGCCCGGCGTTCGCCGGGCTCATGGTCGGGTCCGGCGCGTACGGGCCGTACCTGGTCGCGCTGATGGCCTGCTCGCTGCTCATCACGGTGCTCGGCGTGCGCATGGGCCGCAAGCTCAGCCCGGTGCAGAACGGCGTGGTGGTGGCCGCGTCGCTGCCCGTCGAGCCGCACGCCGGGCTGCCGTCCGGACCGCAGGCCGAGCCGGCCGCGGTGGTCCGGCCGCGCGACGCAGCGGCCCGGCCGGTGCTCGCCGGCTGAGGCCGCCGCGGCCCCGGCCGGCCGCCGTGCTCAGAGCAGGAACTCGCACCACACCGTCTTGCCGGTGGCGGTCAGCCGCGACCCCCACGAGCTGGCGATGGTGGCCACGATCGCCACCCCGCGCCCGTTCTCGTCGTCGGCGGCCGCCCGCCGCCGGCGCGGCACGTGGTCGTCAGCGTCCGAGACCTCGACGATCAGGCGGCGGTCGGTGCGGCGCAGGCGCAGCCGCATCGGTGCGGCGCCGTGCGTGAGCGCGTTGGCGACGAACTCGCTGACCGCCAGCACGCCGGACTCGCGCAGTTCCTCGCCGACCTGCCAGCTGGCCAGCACGCCCGAGGTGAACGCGCGCGCCCGGGCCGCGACTTCATGGCCGCCCAGCAGATCCAGCGAGGCGGTGCGGAACAGCGTCGCGGCCCGCCCTTCGTGGCGCGGCAGTTGCAGCACAAGCAGGGCGACGTCGTCGTCGTGCTCGACCGGCAGGCGCATGTGCTCGACCAGCCGGTCGCGCACCGCGTCGGGGGTGCCGGCCGCCTCGTCGAGGGCGCCGGCCAGGTCATCGATGCCGCGGTCGATGTCCTCGCCGCGCCGCTCGACCAGGCCGTCGGTGTAGAAGACGACCGTCGACCCCGGTTCGAGCGGCACGCTGCCGGACGTGTGCGGCCAGCTGCCGCCGGTGCCCAGCGGCGGGCCGAGCGCGTCGTCGAGCCGGTGCACCTGCCCGGCCGGGTCGCGGACCAGCGGCGGCAGATGCCCCGCAGTCGAGTAGGTGAGCACCCCCTCGCTGGGGTCGTGCACGGCGTACACGCAGGTGGCGATCTGGGTGGCGTCGATCTCCATGGCCAGCCCGTCGAGCAGCTGCAGCACTTCGTGCGGCGGCAGGTCGAGCCGCGCGTACGCCCGGACCGCGGTGCGGAGTTGGCCCATCACCGCGGCCGCGCGCACGCCGCGGCCCATCACGTCGCCGATCACCAGCGCGGTGCGCCCGGCGCCCAGCGTGATGACGTCGTACCAGTCGCCGCCCACCGCGGCATCCGCGCCGCCGGGCAGGTAGCGGGCCGCCACCCGCAGGTCGTCGGGGTCCTCCAGGCGCTGCGGGAGCAGACTGCGCTGCAGCGTGACGGCGGCCTGCCGGTGCCGCCGCTCGCTCTCCCGCAACCGGTCGGTGGCCTGCACCTGGTCGGTGACGTCGACCGCGAAGACCAGGACGCCGCGCACCGAGCTGCGCCGCTTGCCGTCGCCGCCCTCCTGGCCGCCCACACTGTCCGCGCGCACCGGAGTGCACACGAAGGTGTAGTAGCCGTGCCGCCGTTCGCTTTCCGGCATGCCCGGGTACGCGGCGCCGTGGTGGTCCACACGCCGGGCCCGCACGGTCCGCCCGCGGCCGGTCCGGTACACCTGGTCCATGAGCGCGAGCAGCCCGTGGTCCGCGAGTTCGGGCAGGATGTCGCGCGCCGGCAGGCCGAGCCGCCGGGGCCCGAAGACCTCGCGGTAGGCCTCGTTCACGTACGCCAGTTCGTGCGCCGGCCCCCGGGTGACCGCGATGAGCGCGGGCGCATGCGCCAGCACCTCCCGCAGCGAGAAGGTGTCGATGCGGTCCTGCATCCGCGCCGCGGGCACGGATCGCCGCCGGTCACCGGACAGCCGGGCGCCCCACCGAGTGATGTTCAACCGCCTGCTTCCTGATGAGTTCTTCACACTATGTGCCGTGAGGTTTACCTCTAGTGACATCACCAGTGTGGGCGAAACTCGGCCACAGGGGAATCGGGACCGCGCAGCGGACCCCCCGTTCGGGGGACTCATCGGTACGTGCCCGCAATGTCCGCGACGTCTTCGTGACCCCGGTCACACAGCGGTGACGCCCGAACACGCCATGTCGACGCAGTGTCCGCACGCGGCACCCGAACGCCCCGCCATGCTGACTCAGCGTCAGCAATACACGCTTCCTCCACAACCGTTACGTCGGATTCCGCTTCTGGCCGATCGGCAGGTCGGGTACGCTCGGCGAACTGGCAATGACTGAGCGGTCCGAGACGGGACACGAACGCTTGCCTTCGGGGGAAGTAAATGGGCGCTTCGCGTACATATTCGAACGAACTCGCACGGGATCGGGGCACCGCGGGACGGACGGCCGGCGCATCGCGCGGCACCGTCATCCCGTCGGCACGCCGGCCGCAACGGGGCCGCGCCGCGGTCGCCGCGCCGCCGGGGCCCGCCGATCCGGAATCCACCACCCAACTCCGCACCGACGCACGCCGCAACCTCGAACAAGTGCTGCGCGCAGCACGCGAGGTGTTCGGCGAACTGGGGTACGACGCCCCGATGGAGGAGATCGCCCGCCGCGCGGGCGTCGGCGTCGGCACCATCTACCGGCGCTTCTCCGGCAAGGAGTCGCTGGTCCAGCGCATCATGATCACCGAGACCGGCCGGCTCACCGCCGAGGCGGTGGCCGCACTCGCCGAGGAACCGGACGCCTGGGCCGCGCTCAACCGCTACCTGCGGCGCGCGGTCGCCTCCGGCGCCGGGCGGCTGTTCCCGGCCCTGAGCGGCCGAGTCCCGGTCACCGAGGAGATGCGGGCCGGCCGCGCCGCACTCAACGAGGCGGTCTGCCACCTGGTGGACCGCGCCAAGGACGAGGGCTACCTGCGCGAGGACGTGTCCGATGCGGACATCTCGCTGCTCCTGTCCTGCCTCCTGCCTCCGCCCGGACTGCCCAAGGCCCAGCGCCTGACGGTGGCCGCCCGCTATCTGGAGGTCGTCCTCGACGGCCTCCGCGCGGACCGGCCCTCGCCGCTGCCCGGCAAGCCCTTCACCCAGGACGAGCTGGACACGCTCTTCCTCCGCGGCGGCCCGCGCTGACCCGCCGCAGCACCACGGCATCCCGGGGCTGACCCGCCCCGGACGGGGCCGCGGCGACCCGCGCGACCGGCTTCGCCGACGCGCAGGAGCCGCGGCCCCGACTTAGGATCGACGTCATGCAATGCGCACTTCGGCACACACCCCCGAAGCGGCGAATGCCATGAACTTCACCCTGGTCCAACTGCGTTATTTCGTGGCCGCCGCGCAGCACCGCAGCATGACCGGGGCCTCCCGCGAGCTGATGGTGTCGCAGTCCGCGATCTCCGCGGCGATCGCGCACCTGGAACGCGAGTTCGGCGTGCAACTGCTGGTCCGGCACCACGCCAAGGGCCTGTCGCTGACCACCTCGGGCGAGCGCTTCCTCGGCGAGGCGCGCGGACTCCTCGGCCACGCCGACGAGATGGCCGCGAGCGCCAAGGCGTTCGGCGGTTCGCTGCGCGGCCGGCTCAGCCTCGGATGCGCGGACCCCATCGCGCCGTTCTGCCTGCCGCCGCTGCTCGCCGAGTTCGCCGCCCGCTTCCCGGACGTCGAGGTCCGGATGGCCGACGGCGCGGACGACGGCAGCCTGCGCGACCGCCTCCTGGAAGGCGGCTGCGAACTCGCGCTGATGTACGACCTGGGCAACGGCGCCGAGGCGCTGGACGGGGAACTGCTGGCCCAGGTGCCGCCGCACGCGATAGTGCCGCCCGGCCACCCGCTGGCCGGCGAGAAGTCCGTCTCGCTGCACGCGCTGGCCGGCGACCCGCTCATCCTGCTGGACCTGCCGCACAGCCGCGACTACTTCGCCTCGCTGGCCCGGCGGGCCGGGGTCAGCCCGCGCATACGCTTCCGCAGCCGCAGCACCGAGCTGGTCCGGGCCCTGGTCGCGGCGGGCCAGGGCTTCGCGATCCTCAACCACCGCCCGGCCACCGACGCCACGTACGACGGCGGCCGCGTGGTGGCGCTGGAGCTGACCGACGACCTGCCGCCGCTGCCGCTGATCCTCGCGCAGGCCCGCGGGGTGCGGCCGACCCGCCGGGCCGCCGCGTTCGCCGCGGTGTGCCGCGAGTGGTTCCTGCGGCCCCCGCTGCGGGCCACCTGAGAGCACACCCGGGGGCCATCTGGTGTGACGTGGATCACATGAAGTCACCCGCGGGACCGCGTCACGATTCCCGGTCTGCCCACTCTCACTGAGTATGACCGCGAACCCTCAGCACCCCGCGAACCCTTACACCTCCGCCGACCGGCCCGGCACCGCAGAGGACCGGCACATCGCCTGGCTGCTCGCCGAGTGGCGGCGGCGCAGCACCGCGGCCGGCTGGCCACGGTACGCACCGTGGCTGACCGCCGGGGCCGAGGCCGCCGTGGCGGCGTTCTTCCGGCCCGGCCGGATTCGCGGCGCCTGCGAGCAGCTGGCCCGTGACCGGGCCGACGCCGACATCCCGCTGCTGGCCGCGCTGTCCGACCTGGACCTGCTGTTCCTGACCGCGGTCGGGCGCGGCGCCTCGGACTCGGTGGTGTCCGGCTACGCCGCCGCCCGGCACGCCCGGATCCCGGTGGTCGAGGGCTACGACCCGGTCTCCGAGCTGCCCACCGAGGCCCTGCTGCGCCGGCACCTGATGCGCCGCGGGGCCGCCGAGCCGGCCGGCCGGCCGGTCGTGGTGGCGGTCGAGCCGCAGATCGGCGCGTACCCGGCGCACGAGCGGCTGCGGCTGACGCTGCTGGTCGCCCAGCACGTCATGGAGATCTTCGGGACGCCCGCGCACCTGCTCGACGACGGCCGCCTCGCCGTCGCGGCGGACCGCACCGACGCCCTGCCGGCCCTGGTCCACCTGGCCGCCCTGGCCCCGTACGACCCGATCGTGGCGGCCACCGGCCACGCCTCGGTGCCGACCCTGCGGCCGTCCTTCGTGCACATCGAGCAGGACTGGGCGGACGGCGGCGCGGGCGGCCGCCGGGGCGGGCTGCGGGTGGCGTGATCCCGGCGCCGGGGCCGCACCGGCGGCAAGTGATCATGGTCGGATGAGGGAGCACGACGCGCCGGACGGCACCGAGGACACTGCGGCGCCGCCGGACGCGGAGCTCGTGCTGCGCACCCGCGGCGGCGACCGGCAGGCGTACGCGCTGCTCTACGCCCGGCACGTCGACGCGGTCCGCCGGGCCGCGCGCCGCTGCGCCCGCGACCGCGACACCGCGGAGGACCTGACCGGCGAGGTGTTCACGCGCGTCCTGGAAGTGCTGCGGGCCGGCGGCGGCCCGCGGGAGGCGGTCCGCGCCTACCTGCTGACCACCTTGCGGCGGCTGGCGGTCGAATGGTCGCGCACCGGCCGCCGCGTCGTGCCACTGGACGAGTCGGCGCAGGACCTCACCGAGCGCGGCACGCCGTCCGACCCGCTGGCGGCCGGACTCGACCACGCACTGGTGCGCCGCGCGTACGCGTCGCTGCCGGAACGCTGGCAGGCGGTGCTCTGGCACACCGCCGTCGAAGGGGATCCGCCCGCCCGAATAGCCCCGCTGCTCGGGGTCTCGCCCAACGCAGTGGCCGCGCTGGCGGTACGGGCGCGCGCAGGCCTGCGCCGGGCGTTCCTGCAGGCGCACGTCAACAGCGCTGCCACGGCGGCGGAGTGCCGCGTGCATCTGGGGCGTATGGGTGCGTTCCTGGACGGTGCCTTGGGTTTGCGGGCCCGGCACGAGATGCAGCGGCATCTGTCCGGCTGCCCCGAATGCCGCGAGCTGCGGCGGGAGTTGGACGACATCGGCCGCTGCATGCGGGCGCTGGTCGCCCCAGCACTGCTGGGCGGTGCGGGGCTCATGCTGCTCCCGGGCGGGACCGCGGCCGGCGGAGCCGCCGCCGCGGCGGGTGCCGGCGCAGCCAGTGCAGCCGCGGCAAGTGCCAGTGCAGCAGGTGCCGGTGCGGCAAGCGCAGCAGGAGCAAGTACGGCAACTGCCGCCGGCGCCGGCGTGACCCTCGGCGGGTTGGCCTCCGCAAGCACGGTCGCAGGCGCCGGGCTCGCCCTCGCCGGCGGAGCGCTGTACGCCGCCGCACTGCTGCCGCCGCTGCCCGGCCGCGAAGCCCCGCCCGCGGCGGCCTCCGCGCCCGCGACTCCCCGCAGCGGCAAACCCGGACCGCCGCACCGGCCGACCGCGAACGGGCCCGGTGCGAAGCCCTGGGCGTCCGCTTCGCCCCTCCCCCACACCGGCCGGCCCTCCGTGTTCCCGGCTATTCCGCTGCTCCCCGCGCAGTCCGTCGAGAGCACGCCCGGCAGCCCGCCGGACACCCGCACCGCGCCGAACACCTCGGCCACGACCCCCGCGCGGGGTCCGTCCTCGACGTCCGCGCCGCCCAGCAAGGCCGTGCTCCCCACCCTGCCCGACCCGGGTCTCGCCCCGGCGACCGACGACAGCGCCGACGAATTCTGGTGGTACCGCCTGGAGGACATCTGGCGGGAGTCGGAGACGAACGGCTGGGGGCCGGTCGAACTGGCGTCCAGTAACGGCGGCAGCGGCATCTGGGACGGCCGCACCATGCAGATAGCGGGCAGGCCTTACTACGGCGGCGTCGGTGCGCACGCCGCCTCGCGCATCGTGGTGCGCCTCGACGGCGAGTGCTCGGCGTTCACATCCGCCGTCGGCGTCGACGACGAGACCGGCGGGCGCGGCTCGGTGCGCTTCCAGGTGTACGCGGACGGCATCCTGCTGGCCGATTCCGGCGTGCGGCGCGGCGGCGCCCCCGCGGTCCCGGTCTCGGTCGACCTGACCGGGCGCCGCATGCTCGAACTCCGGGTCACCGATGCGGGCGACGGCAACGGCGACGACCACGCGGACTGGGCGGACGCCCGGCTGCGCTGCACGTGAGCGGCCGCCGCGCCCCGGTCGGCGCTACTCGCGGACGACGAGCACCGGGCACGCCGAGTGGTGCACGATCGCGGTGCTGACCGAGCCGAGCAGCAGCCGCGAGAAGCCGCCGGTGCCGCGCGAGCCGACCACCACCAGCACATGGCGCTCGGACAGGCCGAGCAGCACCTCGGTGGCGGTCCCGGAGTAGATCTTGACGTGCAGTTCGCCCTCGAACGGCTGGTCGCGGCCCCGGTTCACGTCCCCGACCATCGCCTCGGTCTCGCCGCGGACCGCCTCCAGCGCGGCGTTCATGTCCTCGACGTAGACCGACCCGGGCGCCATCGCCGCGTAGGCACCGGCGGGAGGGGCGGCGCCCACCACGTACAGGGGCAGCCCGCGCAGCTGCGCCTCGGTCATCGCCCAGTCCAGCGCGCGGCGCGCCGGATCGGACCCGTCGACGCCGACCACGACCCCGCGCGGCTCGTCCTGTGTCATGGGTGGCCCTCCTCGTCGCCCGATCGGCGGCGCCGAAGGGTCGGAAGGGCTGGTACCGCAAAATGGTCAATTCATCACATTTACCATCACGCGTAGGCCGAGGATCACCCGCCCGGCCGCGCAGCGCGGCGGCGAAGGGGTCATGGGAAGGGCGCCCCCCGGCGGACCCTTGCCCATGACCGGCCTCGGTTCCCGGTCGGACGCCGCTGCGCTGCCCGCCGGATGCCCGCAGGCTATCCGGCGCTTGTTAGGAGCAGATGACGTCCTGATGACCAGTACGCGGCGTCCGTCCCCGTGTCCGGCCCCGCGTACGGCCCGCGTCCGGCCGCCTCGGCGGGTGCCGCGCTCAGCCCACCCCGCCGGCCAGCGAGATGCCGCCGTCGACGACCAGCGTCTCGCCGGTGATCCACGACGCGTCGTCGGAGAGCAGGTACGCGGCCGCCTTGGCCACGTCCTCCGGCACACCCAGCCGCTTCATCGGATAGGCCGACGCGGCCTCCTCCTCGCGCCCCTCGTACAGCGCCTCGGCGAACCGGGTCTTGACGACCGCCGGCGCCACCGCGTTCACCCGGACCGCGGGGCCGAGTTCGGCGGCGAGCTGCCGGGTCATGTGGATGAGCGCGGCCTTGCTCACGTTGTACGCCCCGATGAAGGGGCCGGCCACGATTCCGCCGATCGAGGCGACGTTCAGCACGCTGCCGCCGTGCTCGCGCATCCATGCCGTGTACGCCGCCTGCGTCCAGCCCAGCGCGCCGACCGTGTTGACCTCGAAGATCTTGCGCACCGCGGAGAGGTCCGCCTCGATCAGCGGCCCGAAGTGCGGGTTGATGCCCGCGTTGTTGACCAGCACGTCCAGCGAGCCGAAGGTCTCCACGGCGGCCGCGACCGCCTCGGCCCGGTGCTCGGGGTCGTCCGCCTTGCCGGCCACCGCGATCGCCCGCCCGGGGCCCCCGAGCTGCGCGACCGCCTCGTCGAGCGCCTCCTTCTTGCGCGCGGTCAGGACCACGTTGGCACCGCACGCGGCCAGTTCGGCCGCGATGCCCAGCCCGATCCCCCGGCTCGCCCCGGTGACCAGCGCGGTCTTCCCGGTGAAGTCGACCGTCATGACACGAACTTCCCTTCCTCGAGGACGCTGCGGGCCTTCGCCGCGAGACCGGCCAGGCCTTCCCTGCTGAACCGCGACGCCCCGCCGTCGCCGGCCTGGTCGCCCATCGCGCCCGCGGTGTAGCGGTCCAGCACGCCGGCCAGGATGCAGGCCAGCCGCCAATAGGCGAACGCGGTGTACCAGGCGATGCCGGACAGGTCCCGGCCGGTGGCCGCCGCGTACCGGGCGCAGAACGCGGCGCGGTCCGGGAAGCCCTCCGAGGCGGTGCCGTCGGACGGCAGCAGCTCGGCGGCCTCGCCGCGCTCGACCCAGTAGACGAGCGTCGTGCCGACGTCCGCGAGCGGATCGCCCAGCGTGCACAACTCCCAGTCCAGGACCGCGCGTACGGTGCCGTCCGGGCCGATGATGCAGTTGTCGAGCCGGAAGTCGCCGTGCACGATCGTGGCGCCCTGCTGCTCGGGGACCGACGCGGCCAGCGCGGCGTGCACCTCGTCGATCTCCGGGATGCCGGGCACCCGGGTGGCATCCCATTGCCGGTGCCAGCGCCGCAGTTGGCGGCCGATGTAGTCCTCGCGGCGGCCCAGGTCGCCCAGCCCCACGGCATCGATGTCGACCGCGTGGATCGCGGCGAGCGTGTCGGCGAGCTGCTCGCCGGCCCGGCGCCGCCCGGCCGCATCGAGTTCCCGGGTCGCGGCGGCCTCGTTGCGCAGCACCGCGCCGTCGACGAACTCCATGACGTAGAACGGCGCCCCGTTGACGGAGTCGTCCGGGCTCAGGCCCACCACCGGCGGCACCGGCACCGGGGTCCGGTCCCCGCCGAGCGCCGCCAGGATGCGGTGCTCGCGGCCCATGTCGTGGGCGGTGGCCAGCACATGGCCGAGCGGCGGGCGGCGCAGCACCCACTGCGGGCCGCCCTGGTCGGCGACCACGTACGTCAGGTTCGAGTGCCCGCCGACGACCGGGGTGAAGGCGAGCGGCGGGGCGAGGGACGGGACGCGGGCGGCCAGCCAGCCGGTGACCGCGTCCGCGTCCACGCCCGCCGGAGCAGGGGAGAGCTCGGTCACGCGTCGCCCTCCGCGGTGTCGAGCAGGGCCGCGAACTTCTTGCGGGCCTCCTCGCGCCGGGTCGGCACGTGCTCGGTGGGCACGTCCGCCGGACGGTAGTTGCGCAGCACCTGGCGGGCC
Organism: Yinghuangia soli; assembly: GCF_021502675.1. Lineage (GTDB taxonomy): Bacteria > Actinomycetota > Actinomycetes > Streptomycetales > Streptomycetaceae > Yinghuangia > Yinghuangia soli. The sequence goes on along the minus strand of NZ_JAKFHA010000002.1, from coordinate 430,063 downwards.
ACGCTCACGCGGTGCACCTCGTCGGGGCCGTCGTAGATGCGGGCCGCTCGCGCGTAGCGGTACATCTGCTCCAGCGGCAGGTCGGTGGAGAACCCGAGCGAGCCGTGGATCTGGATGGCCCGGTCGATCACGTCGTACAGCACCTGCGCGCCGTAGAACTTGATCGCGGAGATCTCGGTGCGCGCGGCCGGCGCGCCGTCGCGGTCCATCCGCCAGGCCGCGTGCAGCGTCATGAGCCGGGCCGCCTGGATGCCCGCGTACGAGTCGGCGATCCAGTTCTGCACGGTCTGCTTCTCGGCCAGCAGCGAGCCGTGCGCATAGCGCGACAGCGCGCGTTCGCACAGCATGTCGAGCGCCCGCTGGGCCTGCCCGAGCCAGCGCATGCAGTGGTGGATGCGGCCCGGGCCGAGCCGCAGCTGGGCCAGCTTGAAGCCGTCGCCCTCGTGGCCGACCAGGTTCTCGTAGGGCACGCGCACCGCGTGGTAGCGGATCTCCGCGTGGCCGCCGAACCCGTGCAGGCGCTCGGTGCGCCCCGGGTCCTCCAGCGTCGCCACGTCGCGCACGATCTCCACGCCCGGGGTGTCCGCCGGGACCACGATCATGGAGGCCCGGCTGTGCGGGTTGGCCTCCGGGTCGGTGACCACCATGGCGATGAGGATGTCGGCGACCGAGCCGTTCGAGGTGAACCACTTGTGGCCGTCGATCACCCACTCGTCGCCGTGCCGCACCGCGCGGGTGGCCAGCAGCGTGGGGTCGGAGCCGGCGGTGTCCCGCTCGGTCATCGAGAACGCGCTGCGGATGCGCCCCTCCAGCAGCGGCTCCAGCCACTTCTCGCGCTGCCAGGTGCGCCCGGACGCGGCGATGCCGTGCGCGAGCAGCTCGGCGTTGCCCGAGTCGGGGGCGTTGTTGCCGAACACCACCGGGGCGTACGGGGTGCGCCCGAGGATCTCGTGCATCAGGCCCAGCCGGACCTGCCCGAAGCCCTGGCCGCCCAGGTCCGGCGGCAGGTGCGCGGCCCACAGGCCGCGGGCCTTGACCTCCTCCTTGAGCGGAGCGGTCACCGCGCGCATCGCGGCGTCGTCGAGGTCGACCGTTTCCAGGGGTTCGATCTCGGTGCGGACGAATCCGCGCATCCACTCCAGTTGTTCCTCGAACTCCGGTTCGGTGGAGAAGTCCCAGGCCATTCGTGCCCATCCCCTCGCTGATCGGTGCAGGTAGGTCGCGGGTCGTCGCAGGCGCCGCGGGTCGTGCCAGGTATTCAGACAGCAGCGTCGCAGTCGTCGCAGTGGTCGCGGGTCGGTCAAGGTGTGCGGCAGCGGCTCCGGGCGCTCACCCCGCCGCGGCGTACGGTCGGGCCGGGCGGCCGGGGAAGGCCAGCGAGCGGCCCGCCTCCAGCGCCGCGAACTGCATGAGGTGCGGCAGCAGCCGGTGCAGCGGACCGACCGTGACCGCGGGCCCGGGCAGCCGCCCGGGGTCCGTGCCGCGCGGCCCGGAGACGCCGTGCAGCGTGCCGAGCCGCAGGGCCGCCCGGCCGACCTCGGCGTGCGTGAGCGGCCGGGCCGGGCCGTGCGTCGCGGGTGCCGCGCCGCGGTCGAACAGCGCCACCGCGGATGTGGCGACGCGCTCGGCGTACGGCCGCACCGCATCCCGGTCGGTCGGCTCCGCCCACGACGTCAGCACCTGCAGTCCGCCTTCCCGCAGCACGAACATCTCCTGGGGCGGATCGGCCGCCCCGCCGGTGGCCCGCGCCACGGTCATCGCGTCCGCCGGGCCCTCCACGAACACCATGCGCGGTGCGGTGCCGCGCAGCGCGCGGTGGCACGCCGCGATCCCCTGGCCGGGCGGCATCGGCACCGTCGCCGCCCCCGCGGCCAGCACCGCGAGGTCCAGCACCGTCCACTCGACGCACGGCCGCACCATGACGCCGATGCGGTCCCCGGGCAGCACGCCGCCGGCCATCAGCCCGGCCGCCACCGCCACCACCCGGTCCTCCAGCTGCCGCCAGGTCAGCGCGCGGTCCTCGGGCCCGGCCGGGCCGCGCCGGTACGCGGCCAGGCGCTCCGGCCAGTGGTCGGCGGCGCGCCACAAGGAGGCCAGCAGGTTGCGTGCATGCTCCACGACGGTCCCCTCCCGCCGGAACCGGCCAACGGTAAGCATCGTCGTGCACCCGGATCGGGGCGTGAAGACCCGTCAGACCCCGAGCGAGCGCCCGATGATCTCCTTCATGATCTCGTTGGTGCCGCCGTAGATCGCCTGCACGCGGCTGTCCACGAAGGCCTTGGCGACCGGGTACTCCATCATGTAGCCGTACCCGCCGTGCAGTTGCAGGCAGCGGTCCACGACGCGCTTCTGCAGGTCGGTGGTCCACCACTTGGCCTTCGACGCGGCCACCGCGTCCAGCTCGCCGTCCAGGTGCCGCATCACGCAGTCGTCGATGTACGTGCGGGCGATGTCCAGTTCGGTGGCCATCTCGGCGAGTTCGAAGCGGGTGTTCTGGAACGACCCGATGGGCTGCCCGAACGCGGTGCGCGTCTTGCAGTACTCCAGCGTGTGCTCGAACACCGACTCGGCGCCGGCCACCGCGGCGGTGGCGATGCCGAGCCGCTCCTGCGGCAGGTTGTGCATGAGGTGGTAGAAGCCGCGGTTCACGTCGCCGAGCAGGTTCGCGGCCGGCACCCGGACGTCCGAGAAGAACAGCTCGGCGGTGTCCTGCGCCTTCATCCCGACCTTGTCGAGGTTGCGGCCGCGCTCGAAGCCGGCCATGCCGCGCTCCACGACGAGCAGGCTGATGCCCTTGCTGGCCTTGGCCTCCGGGTCGGTCTTGGCCACCACGATCACCAGGTCGGCGTGGATGCCGTTGGTGATGAAGGTCTTGGCGCCGTTGAGCACCCAGGCGTCCCCGTCGCGTACCGCGGTGGTGCGGATGCCCTGCAGGTCGCTGCCCGCGCCCGGCTCGGTCATCGCGATCGCGGTGATGATCTCGCCGGAGCAGAAGCCGGGCAGCCAGCGCGCCTTCTGCTCGTCGGTGGCCAGGTCGTTGAGGTACGGCGCCACCACCTCGTTGTGCAGGCCGAAGCCGACGCCGGACGCCCCGGCCCGGACGATCTCCTCGGACAGCGTCATGAGGTAGCGGAAGTCGCGCACCCCGCCGCCGCCGTACTCCTCGTCCACGTCGATGCCCAGCAGGCCCTGCTTGCCGGCCTTGCGCCAGAGCTCGCGGTCCACGATGCCGGCCTTTTCCCACTGCTCGTGGAACGGCACGATTTCGCGGCGGACGAACTCGCGGGCACTCTCGCGGAACGCGATGTGCTCGGGCTCGAGATGGCGGTCCCTCATGACTGCTCCCCCTGACTCGGCTCGGGTGTGCGGTGCGGCGCGGACGGATTGCCGACGTTCTGGTGGTGCACCGCGGCCCGCAGGGCGTCGACCTCGCGCTGGAGGTCGGCGGCCATCTCGGCGATGAGCGCGGCACGGTCGAGGGCGGCGCCGGGGGCGCCGGCCGGCGGATGGTCGCGGCGCAGCAGCCCGCCGAGCGCGAAGCGGGCCAGCATGGCGGCCAGTTCGTGCGCCTCGTACTCGCCGTCCGGCCGGTACCACTTGAACATCCAGTTGCACATGCCGATCGCGGCGAAACCCGCGATCTTGGGATCGACGGGCAGGAACTCGCCGCTCGCCACGCCTTCCCGGACCACGGTGCGCACCGCGCTGTCGACGTCGCGCTTGAACTTGGCGAACACCTCGCGGGCGCCGTCCGGCAGCTGGTCCTCGTCGCGGAAGCCCAGCCGGTACAGGTCGAGGTCGCGCGTCAGGCCCAGCACGTGCAGTTCGATCATGCGGCGCAGCCGGACCGAGGCGGGCTCGTCCAGCGCCACGACCGCGTCGATGCGGTCCACGCCGACCCGGGCCCAGTCCTCGAAGATGGCCCGGACCAGGGCGTCCTTGTTCGGGAAGTAGTGGTAGAGCGCGGCCTTGGAGACGCCCAGCTCGTCGGCGATCTCCTGCAGGGTCACCGCGCCCAGGCCGCGCACCCCGAACAGCCGGGTGGCGGCGGCGCGGATCTCGTCGCGCATCAGGCGGTTCCGTGGCGGCATCGTCAACCCTGCAGTAGGAATTCCGACTCGATGGTCGGATGCGTCGGATGCTAGGCGCGGCACCGGTCCGGATCAAGGGATGGCGGCAAACCGTGGGACCGGCCCCAACACCCGCCCGGTCCGCATCCGGTCGCGTCCGGCCTGCTCGTGCGGGCAGCGCGAAGGCCCGGCCGGCCTGCGGCGGCAGGCGGGCCGGGCCTTCGGTCCGATGCGGTGCGGAGCGCGCGGCGTGTCAGGCGACCGCGGCGATCACCGAGCCCGCGGTCGCGGTGCTGCCCCAGCGGGCCGCGCGGCCGGCCGCGACCGCGCGCAGCCACAGCTCGGCGCCGACCACGTCGGCGAACCCGCCCAGGAGTTCGCCCGGATCGCCGGCCGCCGCGCCCTTGCCCAGGACCGGCCGGGTGGCGCGGTCCAGGGCGGCGCGCAGCGCGTCGGCGTCCAGGATCCCGATCTCGCCGAGCAGCGGCGCCGCGAACAGGTCGCGCAGGTCCGCGGCGTTGCGGCGCAGGCCGCGGATCTCCGACTGCGTGTAGTCGCCCTTGCCGGTACGCGAGAGCGCGGAGCGCGGCACCAGGCCTTCCACCGCGGTGTGCAGCAGTGTGCGCGGTCCGTCGCCGCGGCCGCGCGCCCAGGCGGGCAGTGCGAGCCCGGCCCGCACCACCGCGTTGTCGAGATAAGGCGCGCGCATGCGCACCCCGGAGTCCTCGGCCAGCTGCTGCATGACGCGGTGCCGGTCGGCGGAGCGCCGCACCGCGACCCACGACGCGCGGTCGCCGGGCCGCCGATGCACCGACGGGTCGCCGGGCCGGGCCGCGGTCTCGGCCGTCTCGCGGGCCAGGGCGCGCAGGGCGGCGGCGACTTGGTGCCGGGCGTCGAGCGTGGTCCAGGCCGCGGCGGGCGCCGGGCCGACCCAGCGGATCAGCGCGTCCGCACCGCCGCGCGGGAGGCCGGGGCCGGACTGCGTGAGCATCCCGGCGAGTTCGCCGAGTGCCTGGTCGAACGTGGTGCGGCCGACCCGCCGCGCGGCCGCGGACAGGTCGCCGGGGCGGAGCCCGGCCACCTTGGCCCAGGACCGGGCGTGCCGCATGGCGGCCACCGGATGCCGGTCCATGGCGAGGTCGGCGAGGTAGGCGAGCGGCGTGCCGAGCACCGCGTCGCCGCCGTAGCCGGTCAGGTGCACGTCGATGCCCGCGCCGCGGGCGGCCTCCAGGTGCCGCAGTGTGCGGGCCGCGGTGACCAGCGGGGCGGCCGGGTCGTCGGTGGCGGGCGGCACGTCGAAGGCGTCGGCCAGCCGGGCGTACGGCAGGCAGTCCGGATCAGCCGGCACCAGCACGTGGCGCAGCCGGGCGGACGCGGTGGCGACCCGGGAGGCGTAGTCGACGTCGTCCTGGGCGCTGGGGTCCGCCCAGGTCAGCGCGACGACTTCGTGCATCGTGGCGCGGGCCGCGAGCAGCGACAGGACGGTCGAGTCGCGGCCGCCGGACAGGTCGGTGCCGGCCTTGCCGGCCGCCTCGACGCGGCGCCCGACGGCGGCGGTCAGGGCATCGCGCAGCGCCGCGGCGGCCGCCGGGAAGTCCAGCGGCGCGGCGCCCTGTTCGTGCAGCCGCAACCGGGTCTTGGCGCCGGCCAGCTCCAGGGTGTGCCCCACGTCGAGGCGCTCGATGCCGGTGAAGAGCGAGCGGCGCTCCGCCAGTTCGGTGACCTCGGGGCAGGCGATGCGGGCCGCGAGCAGGTCGCGGTCGATGCGCGCGCCGGTGAGGTCGGCGAGCGGAAGGGCGTGCGAGGAGTAGACGACGCCGTCGCCGTAGGGCGCGTAGTAGAGCTGGCGCAGGCCTGCGAGGTCGCCGAGGACCAGCGTGCGGCGGCCGAGCCGGAGCACCACGTGGTAGCTGCCCGGCCAGCAGGTGAGGTGCCGCAGGCCGCCGCCGCGGGCGACCGCGAGGCCGACCTCCAACTCCGCGTCGGTGGCGCGGCAATCGCCCAGGACCGCCATGCGCACCTGGCCGCGTGTGAAGGTCCGCACTTCGTCGGCGGGCCAGTCACCTACCAGCCACAGCGGGTCGGGACCGTCCCACAGGGCGGTCGAACCGTCCGGACGCGGCGCCGTGTGGCTGCCGCTCGTGCCCGCGAACCAGCGCATGTCAGATCCCCCTGTACCGCGGTCCTCCACGGCGCCGGCTCCGACCGCCGGTCGCCGACCCTTTCAGTGAAGCAAGGTTAGGCAACCCTGTGCAGAGCGCATGAACAGGCGCACAGGCACACGGTACCGGCGCACGACGCACCGGTGCGCCCGACTCTCTCTCTTTTGTTCGAATTACCCCTGATGGTCCCTGGTTTTGACACCCCATCAGCTACTTGATGCGTACCGTTCCGGCGCGATCCGTACACCCGCCGGCCGCCATTCGTCCGGTTGCCCCATTCCTTGGGATTCCTCTTACCCGTACGGCAACCGCCCGTTACCCTGAGTGGGACGGAGGTCGCCTTTGGGGGCAAGCCATGCGCAGTGGTCCTAAGCGCGACGGGTCAGGGCAAGCCGCCCTCCGACCCGCGGCGGCGCCTGCCCGCCTGCCCCGCGCACTGCCGCGCCCGCGCGAGGCCCGCCCGGTGCCCGAACCCCCGGACCACACCGGCCGGTCCGCGGCCGCCCGCGGCCCCAACGAGCGCCTCGGCGGACTCCTGGTCCGCGCCGGGGTCAGCAACGCCGGCCTGGCGCGCCGGGTCAACGACCTGGGCGCGGCCAGCGGCCTGACCCTGCGGTACGACAAGACGTCGGTGGCCCGCTGGGTCGGCAAGGGCATGACCCCGCAGGGCCCGGTGCCCCACCTGATCGCCGCCGTGCTGGCCGAACGCCTGGGCCGGCCGGTGCCGTTGGACGAAATCGGGCTGGAGGAGAGCGGCCCGACCGACCCGGAGCTCGGCCTGTCCTTCCCGCGCGACCTCTCCGAAGCCGTCCTCAAGGCCACCGACCTGTGGAGGCACGACCACGTGAACCGCCGCGAATTCCTGACCGGGACATTCGCCGTCACCGCCTTCGCGACGCCTCTGGCGCGATGGCTCATCACCCCGGCGGACGCACTGGCCGAACACCGCGGCACGGACCGCAAGGTCGGCCAGGCGGATGTGGCAAAGCTCCGGGAGGCGGCGGCCGAGGCACGGCGCTGGGACAGCAAGTACGGCGGCGGCGACTGGCGCGCCTCCATGGTGCCCGAATGCCTGCGCGCCGAGGCCTCGCCGCTGCTGCGCGGGACCTACCAGGACGCGGTGGGCCGCCAGTTGTTCGGCGCCACCTCCGAACTGTCCCGGCTGGCCGGCTGGATGGCCTTCGACACCGGGCAGCACGAGATAGCCCAGCGCTACTACATCCAGGCACTGCGGCTGGCCCGCGCGGCCGCCGACGTGCCGCTGGGCGGCTACGTGCTGGCCACCATGAGCCTGCAGGCCACCTACCGCGGCCACCCGCAGACCGCGGTGGACCTCGCGCAGGCCGCGGTGGAGCGCAACCGCGGCATCGCCACCGCCAAGGTCACCGGCTTCCTGCACCTGGTCGAGGCCCGCGCGCACGCCCGGGCCGGCGACCCGGCCGCCTGTGCGCGCTCGCTCAACGCCGCCGAGACCCATCTGGAACGGGCGCGGCCCGGCGACGACGACCCCGAGTGGATCGACTTCTTCTCCTACGACCGCTTCTGCGCGGACGGCGCCGAGTGCTACCGCGACCTCAAACTGCCGGACCAGACCCGGCGCTTCACCGCGGCCGCGCTGGCCGGGCAGAGCGAGGCGTTCGTGCGCTCGCACGGCCTGCGCCTCGCGGTCGGCGCGCAGGCCGAACTGGCGGCCGGCGACCTGGACGCCGCCTGCGGCGCCGGGCTGCGCGCCCTCGCGGTGGCCCAGCGCGTACACTCCGCCCGCAACACCGCGTACGTCCGCGACCTGGTCACCGGCCTGCAGGCGGCCCACCCCCGCGAGCCGGTCGTGCGCAGCTTCGCCGACCAGGTCCGCAACAGCATCGGCATCACCGCCTGACCCTCCGCCGGCCGGAAAACCGCGTGCATTCCCTTGGGGCGTCCGGACAATCGGGCCCATGGGCATCGACATCACCGGGTACATCGAGCGCTTGACGCCGTACGGCGGCAACGACGGGGACACACCGTCCTGGGATTCCGTCATCGCCCTGAGCGAGCTCTACCTGGGCCGCGACTACGACGCCTTCGGCTGCCTGTTCGGCGTCGCCAACCACGCCCGGTTCCGCCCGGTGGCCGCGGAACGCGGCCTGCCCGCCGACACCTCCTCCGCCGTGCGCGCCATATACGACCGGGACCGGGGATACGGCGCGGCGTCCGCTTTCTCCGCCACCTGGGTCGGGTGGCCCGAGCTCCGCGACATCGACTGGGAGGAGCCCGCCGAGGGAGTCGACGCGCGCGTCACGGAGTACGTGCGCACCGAGACCGGACTGCGGCCGCTCGGCAAGGCCGCGTGGAGCCGCGCGGTCGCGGACAGCCTCGGCACCGGCTTCGGCGGCTCGTACGCCGACCGCCTGCCGCGCGAGGAGACCGAATGGACTCACGGCGACATGGTGTTCCGGACAGTGCTCATGCGGCGCCGCGACGCCATCCCGGCCGGCTCCGAGTGGCAGCCGGTGTGGGACGTCATGCGCGCCCTCGCGCAGGTGCACGGCGACGACGGCGTGCGGCTCGTCGTGTGGTTCCACCGCTGACCGCCGCCTGCCTCGTCCGGGGGAACCGGGGCTGATCCGGCGGGCCGGGCGCGGCCCGTGCGGGATACTGGGGGCGTCCGGTGCGGCGAAGGCGGGGAGTTCATGCTCAGGTACGACGTGATCGTGATCGGCGGCGGGATCGTCGGTCTGTCCACCGCGTACGCCCTGACCCGGCGCTCCCCCGGGACCACCGTCGCCGTCCTGGAGAAGGAGACCTCCTGGGCCGCGCACCAGACCGGCCGCAACAGCGGGGTGATCCACTCCGGGCTCTACTACAAGCCGGGCAGCCTCAAGGCCCGCTTCGCGGTGCAAGGCGCCCGCCGGATGGTGGAGTTCTGCAGCGAGCACGGCATCGCGCACCAGGTGACCGGCAAGCTCGTGGTGGCCACCGATCCGTCCGAACTGGGCCGGATGAAGACGCTGTTCGAGCGCGGCGAGGCGAACGGCGTCCCGGTGCAGGAGCTGACGCCGGAGCAGATCCGCGAGCACGAGCCGAACATCCGCGCGATCGCCGGATTGCACGTCGGCACCACCGGCATCGTCGACTACGCGGAGGTCTGCCGCACGCTGGTCGACCTGCTGCACAAGCACGGCGTCTCGCTGCGCACCGGGGCAGGCGTCACCGCGCTGGCCGTGCACCCGCGCGAGGTGGTGGTGCAGACCCGGCTCGGCGAGGTGCGCGGCCGGGTGGTGGTCAACTGCGCGGGGCTGTACAGCGACCGCATCGCGGCGATGGCGGCCCGCGCCGAGGGCGGCGCGCCGCCGCCGGTGCGCATCGTGCCGTTCCGCGGCGAGTACCACGAGCTCGCGCCGCACCGCCGCGGTCTGGTCAACGGCCTGGTCTACCCGGTCCCCGACCCGGCGTTCCCCTTCCTCGGGGTGCACCTGACCCGGGGCATCCACGGCGATGTGCACGTCGGCCCGAACGCGGTGCTCGCGCTGCGCCGCGAGGGCTACTCGTGGGCGCAGGCCAGCCCGCGCGAGCTGGCCGCGACGCTGGCCTACCCCGGCATGTGGCACATCGCGAAGCGGCACTGGCGGTACGGCGCCGGCGAGATGCTGCGCTCGCTCGCCAAGCCCGCGTTCACCAAGGCCGTGCAGCGCATGCTGCCCGCGGTGACCGCCGACGACCTGGTCCGCGCCCCGGCCGGAGTGCGCGCCCAGGCGGTGCGCCCGGACGGCGAACTGGTCGACGACTTCCTCTTCACCGGCGGCGAGCGCATCGTCAACGTGCTCAACGCCCCGTCCCCGGCGGCCACCGCGTCGCTGCCGATCGGCGAGGAGATCGCCGGCCGCGTGCTGGACCGGCTGGCCCCGGTGGTCTGAGCCGGGCCGGGGCCGCGGGCTCCCGTAGCATCGAAGGGTCCGCGTGGCCTCGCCGCCCGCACCCCGCCCTGCCCCCGAGCCGACGGTCTTCTCCATGTCCTCCCCGTCTCCCGCAGTGTCCCCCGACACGTCCGACGCGCCCGGCGCGGCCCGCAAGCCCGGTTCGCCGCCGCCCGGCACCGAGTCCACCCTGGTGCCCGACCCGTTCGGCGGGCCGCCCACCGGCACGGTGCGCTCCTTCCACCCGCGCCGCGGCCGGCTCAGCCCGCAGCAGCAGGACGCCATCGCCCGGCTGTGGCCCACCCACGGGCTCCGGGTGGACGGGACGCCGCTGGACCCGGCCGCACTGTTCGGCAACGGCAAGCCCGTGGTCCTGGAGATCGGCTTCGGGATGGGCGAGGCGACCGCCGCGATGGCCGCCGCCGAGCCGGACGTGAACATCCTGGCCACCGACATCCACACGCCCGGCATAGGGAATCTGCTGCACCTGGTCGAATCCCGCGGCCTGGACAACGTGCGGCTCGCCGAGGGCGACGCCGTGGTGCTGCTCACCGACATGCTCGCGGCCGGCTCGCTGGCCGGGATCCGGGTGTACTTCCCGGACCCGTGGCCCAAGTCCCGGCACCACAAGCGGCGCCTGATCCGGCCCGGCTTCGCCGCGCTGGCCGCGTCCCGGCTGGCCCCGGGCGGCACGCTGCACTGCGCCACCGACTGGGCGCCGTACGCCGCCTGGATGCTGGAGGTGCTCTCCGCCGAGCCCGCGCTGGCCAACACCGCGCCGGACGGCGGCTACACGCCGCGCCCGGGGTGGCGGCCGCAGACCAGGTTCGAGCGGCAGGGCCTGGCCAAGGGCCACGAGGTCGCGGACCTGGTCTTCCGCCGCATCTGACGGCCGCTCCGAGCAAGGGGGCGGAGCGCCGCGGACCGGTCGATCATGACCGGAACCGGCCCGGCTTTTTCGGTCAAGGAAACGAAGTGGTCGGCACTCCCGGCTATCGTCACACCATATGGACGCACCCGATCACGCACCGATCGCCCCGGTCCCGGACCGCGGCGGCCGCATGGCTGCCCGCCTCCGCGTGTTCTTCGCGCGCCCCCGCAACCGCGTCGCCGCCCTCGCCCTGCTGTTCGCGGCCTGCTGGATCACCGCCGCGGTCAAGATGGTCGAGGCGACCGGCTTCCTCGGTCTGGCCATCGGCCTCCCGCTCGCCGCGCTGCCCGTGCCGCTGGTGGTCGGGGTCTTCCTGCTGCTCGGCAAGGCGCGCCCGCAGCCGTGGCCGCACCTGGCCTTCGCGCTGTCCTGGGGCGCCGGGGCGGGTGCGCTCGCCGCGCTGTACGCCAACACGTGGTCGATCGACGCAATCGTCGACCGGTCCGGCGAGGAGCAGGCCGAGCTGCTCGGCCTGACCGTGGTGGCGCCGTTCGTCGAGGAGGCCACCAAGGGCGCGGCGCTGCTGCTCCTGCTGTTCTTCCGGCGGCACTGGTTCCGCGGCCCGCTCGACGGGCTCGTGCTGGCCGCGACCACCGCGGCCGGATTCGCGTTCACCGAGAACGTCCTGTACTTCGGCCGCGCGTTCGTCGAGGGCAGCGAGCAGGGCGAGGCGGCCGCGCAGACCTCCGCGACCTTCCTGGGCCGCGCGATCCTCACCCCGTTCGCGCATCCGCTGTTCACCGCCGCCACCGGGCTCGCGCTCGGACTCGCGGTGCTGGCCCGCAAGCGGTCCGCCGCGGTGCTGTTCGGAGCGGCCGGGTACCTGGTCGCGGTCGGCCTGCACTCGGCCTGGAACGGCGCGGCCTGGAAGAGCACCGTGGACGAAGCGCCCGAGCTGATGCTGCTGGTCTACTTCGTGGTGATGGCCCCGCTGCTGGCCGGGGTGTTCGTGCTGGGCGGCAAGATGCGCCGCCGCCAGCTCGCCGCGGTGTCCGCCCAGCTGCCCTGGTACGTCCAGGCCGGCTGGTTCACCTGGAACGAGCCCTTGGTGCTCGGCTCGATCGCCGACCGGGACCGCCAGCGCCGCGCCGCAGCCGCGCTGTACGGACGGCCCGGCGAGCTCGCGCTGCGGCAGTACCACTGGAACGCCACCGCGCTGGCCGAGCTGCGCGAGCGCGCCACCCGCGGACGCGTGACCGAGGCCGAGTTCACGCCGCAGGAGCGGGACCTGCTGGACAAGCTGTGGGCCGCCCGGGCCGCCCTCGGCCAGGTGCTCACCCGCACGATGCCGCTGCCGCGCTGGACGCCGCAGCCGGCATACGCACCGATGCCCGGAGCGCAGTGGGGTCCCCCGCAGCACCCCGGCGCACCGCAGGGCTGGGGGGCGCCGCAGGGCTGGGCAGCTCCCGGCGCGGGCGTCCCCGGCGCAGGCTTCGCCGGCGGCGGTGCCGGCGTCCCGGGCTGGGGTCCGCCGCCCGGCTGGGGCGGCACCGCGCCGTGGCCCGCGCAGTACGTCCCCGGCGCGCAGCCGGGTGCCCTGCCCCCGGGCGTCCACCCGGCGGCCGCCCTGCCCGCCGCGAACGGCGTCCCCGATCTCCCCGGCGCGCTCGCCGCACCCGCCGGGAATGCCGAGCCCGAACCGTACGCCCCCTGGCCGCCGCAGCGCCCCGCCCCGATGCGCTGACCCCGCCGGCGAGCCGGGCCGCCCGGCAGTCCGGCCGGCGCAGGCGCTTCGGCCGGAGCGCACGGGCCATGGGACCATGGTCCCCGCCGCCCGCCGCGCCGGCAGGCCCGACTGGAGATCCGCCCGTGCACATCACCGCCAGCTACATTCCGACCGAGCACGACATCGCGGACGGCGTCGTCGCGTTCCGCCGGGGGCTGTTCCGCGGTCTGACCGCGGGCGGCGCACTGCTCGTCGGCCTGGGCCTGGTGGTGCTGCTCATCGAGGCGCTCGAAGGCGCGCTCGCCTTCTGGCCGTTCGTGTTCCTGGCATTCGGCGGGGCGATGCTCGCGCTGCGCTTCTGGGCGCCGCTGCAGGCCGCCCGGCAGAACAAGCACATGCACGGCGACGTCTGCGAAGTGACGCTGACCGACGAGGTCTACCGCTCGACCATAGGCGCGAACCGGGCGGAGATCCCCTGGACCACGTTCCGCAAGCTGCGCTCGGTGGACGGCCAGTGGATCTTCGAGTTCAACCCGGCGCAGGCCATCATGGTGCCGCACCGCATCTTCAGCGCCGAGGAGAACGCCGTGATCGGCGGCTTCCTGCAGGACCGCCGCACGTCCCGGCGCTGACCGCCCGGCCTACCTGCGCTCGATGGGCCGCACCGCGTAGTCGCCGCGCGCGCGGGCCCGGTTCTCCCGGTCCATCTGCCGGGCGATCACCACCTCGAGTGCGCTCCACCCGCAGCCGAGCAGGAACAGCGCGGCGAACAGCAGCGCCACGATCCACAGCCACGAGCCGGCGATCACCGCGAACGCCGCGACCATCGCGGCGACCAGCATCAGCGCGAAGAAGACCACGGTCAACGCCGCCGCGTCGCCCGCGCGTTCCGACATCCGGTTCCGCCCCACCGGAGTCCCCCTCCCCGACCGCACCGGACCCCTCCATCCGCTGGTCTGCCCGGAAATACGCGGGCATACGCGCGGGAGCGTACGAGGTTGCGCGGATTCGACGAGCTTGGCCGGATTGGCCGGTCGGCGGGGACACCTGGGGCACCGGCCGCCCCGACCGGGGCGGCCGGTGCGGCCGAAGCGGCCGACAGCTCCCTACGGCTCCAGGACGACCCCCGAAGTCACGTGCGTGACCGTGCCGGTCATGCCCCGCGAGCGCGGCGAGGCCAGGAAGAGCACCGCCTCGGCGATGTCCTCGGGCTGCGTGATGCGGCGCAGCGCGGCACTCGCGGCGAACTCCTCGCGCACCGCCTCGGCGGTCATCCCGCGGCGCTCCGCGACCTCGCCCAGGTACGCGGCGAGCTTGGCGTTGTCGGTGTAGCCCGCGACGACGACATTGACCCGGATCCCGTCCCGCCCCACCTCGCGGGCCATGGTCGCCGAGGCGATCTCCATCGCCATCTTGGTCGACGCGTACGCCGCCATGTACGGCAGCTTCATGCGCGGCGCCTCGGTGCTGATCTGCACGATCGAACCGCCGCCCGCGGCCCGCATATGCGGCAGCGCCGCCCGGCTCACCTCCAGCACGCCCAGGACGTTCACGTCGAAGGCCCGCCGGAACTCGTCGCGGTCCAGGTCCTCGACCCGGCCCGACGGGTTGTACGTCGCGACGTTGACCACCGCGTCGACCCGCCCCAGCCCGTCCGCGGCCGCCGCGACCAGCGCATGGCACGCGTCGCGGTCCGCGATGTCGGTGGGCACCGCGAGCACCTTGCGCCCCGTCCGGTCCGCCACCGACGCCGCCAGCTCGCGCAGCGGCCCTTCCCGGCGCGCGCCGAGCACCAGGTCGGCGCCCTCACCGGCCAAGGCCAGCGCACTGGCCAGGCCGATCCCCTCGCCTGCCCCGGCGATCACCGCCACACGTCCCGCAAGGCTCCCGGTCATGCACGACACCCTTCCCGACTGCTCTTTCTTCCGCCTCAATCCGGTATCAAGGAACTGACGCATCATCAAGATCGATGCGCGACGCGACGGAACGGAGCAGGCATGGACGAGGGCGCACGGCGCGACGTACAGAGGCTTCTCGCCTACGAGGAGATCCGGCAGCTTGCCGCGCGCTACGCCCTCGCGGTGGACAGCCGCGACCTGGACGCCTTGTGCGGGCTCTTCGTGGACGACGTGCGGGTCACCCGCGAGGAGTCCGGGCGCGACGCGCTGCGGGCCTCCTTCGCCGCGCAGCTGCGCCCGCTGGGCGTCACCATCCTGAACGTCGGCACGCACGTCATCGACCTGCTCGACGAGGACCACGCCACCGGGCACGTGTACTGCAAGGGCGAGATCCAGGAAGGGCCGCGCTGGATCCACCAGGCGATCCTGTACCGCGACGTGTACGAGCGGCGCGGCGGCCGCTGGCTGTTCGTGCGGCGCCGCCACGACCTCTGGTACGGCGCCGACGTGGGCGCGAACCCCATCGGCCTGCCGCCCGCGAACTGGCCGGAGCACTCCGCCGGGTCGGGCACCGTCCCCAGCCTGTGGAAAACCTGGCAGGACTTCACCGCGGACGACCAGCCCTCCTGAATCCGGCAAATCAGGAGGTTTCTCTCCGCCTCTCGGCGCAACCCGATTTGGCTGGTATACGTATTTGACTCATGGAACCGGCCGTCTGGCCGGCCGCCTGACGTCAGCAACCAGAGGGGCAGCGCGTGATCCGGTACCGACTCCGGGTGGACTTCTACCAAGACGTCCCGGAGGACCGGCCCCCGACGGGGTACGTCGGCTCTCTGCTGTCCGGCGACTTCGCCGGGCCCGCCCTCCCGCGCAGCGGCGACTCGGTCTCCGCGATCCCGCTGGGCGGCGCGTACGTCGGCCCGTGGACCGGGGGGCCGTACATGATGGTGCACCGCGTCGAGCACCACCCGGTGCCGGTCGACCTCGAAGGCCACATAGTCGAGTGGTGGGAGCAGTACCCGCACCCCTCGGTGCACGTGGTGGTGCGCGCCGAGTGGCCCGAGGACGAGAAGACCGAGCACGAGCTGATGGACGTGTACGACGCGCAGGGCTGGACCTCGTTCCCGGCCGGCCCGGAGAACCCCTTCGTGGCGCCGGTCGACATCGCGCAGTTCTGAGCCCGCGCGCGTGCCCGGGCGGGGGCCCCGGCCGCGCCCGGCGCCGGCCGGGGAGGGGGGGGTG
>NZ_JAKFHA010000002.1:369373-414188 GCF_021502675.1 Yinghuangia soli | reverse complement strand
CACAGCGGGCGGGCGGCCGCCCCCGCGCTCCCCGGCCGGGCGGCCCGGCCCCCCCGCGGCGCGTCAGGACTTGGGGGACTTGTAGCCCGCCCGGTCCATCCCGGCGATCAGCGCCTTGACCACCTGGTCGTAGCTCTTGGGCAGCCCGCCGGTGCTGAACGAGATCTTCGAGGTGGGCAGCCACCACACCTGCGGCTGCAGCTGGACGTCGTCCGGGCAGGACACCTGGTACTGCGCGTACTCGTAGCGCAGCGAGCCCAACTGCTCGAACTTCTTCCCGGACGTGGTCACGTACATCGGGGTCCCCCCGGCCGGGCACTGCTCGGCCGCACCGAGGGTCCATCCGGCGGGCTTGTCCAGCGCGATCACCCGGGACGCATCGTTGCCCACCCACACCCGCAGGCCGCCCTTGAGGCAGTCGGTGCGGGTGGCGACCGGCAGTTCGAGGGGCGCCACGCAGGCCGAGGCACCGCTCATCGGGCGGGCATCCCAGCCCGCCGGCACCTGGAACTTCACGCCCTGCAGGTTGAATGTGCCGGGCCCGGTGACGGTGCCCGGCGGCGGTGTGTCGGACGGCTTCGCGGCCGGTGCCACGGGGTCCTTCTTCTTCTTGCCGTCGCCGCCGGAGTTCGCCATCAGCACGGCCGCCGTGGCCACCACCGCGACGACGGCGGCGGCCGCGATCAGCGGCTTCAGCGGCAGTTTGCGCCGCGAACCGCCGCGGCGGCGGCCGGCCGGCGGCGCCTCGGCGAGGTCGGACAGCTGGTACGGGGCACTCGCGCCGCCCTCGGCGGGCGCCTCCGCGCTCGGCCCGCCCATCGGGTAGCCCGCGGTGCCGCCGTACCCGTCGGCGGCCTGCATGCCGGCGGCCTGCGGCGCGGGCGCGCGGCCGTCGTCGCGGAACAAGTTGTCCGCGAACATCCCGTCCCCGGCCACCCCGTGGCCCTGCGCCGGGTAGCCCGTCCCGGGCTGCGCCATCGGGGCGCCGTACGCGGCCTGCGGGGGCGGCGGGGCGTACTGCCCGCCCGCGGGTGCGCCGGCCTGCGGGTTCCAGTGCAGGTGGATCAGCGAGGTGGCGTCGGAGACGGGGTCCAGCTCGCCGGTCTGCGCAGCACCCAGCGTGCCGCGCCACGCATGGGTCACGTTGGCCAGCAGGTCGGGGGCGGCCGGGCGCCGCAGCGGGTCCTTGTCCGCGCTCCAGTCCACGATGCCGCGCAGCGCCTGCGGGACACCCGAGGTGTCGGCATGCTCCTGCAGCACGCGCATCGCCACGACTTCGGGGGCGCCGGTGCCGAACGGTATGACGCCGGTCGCGGCGTAGGCCACCATCATCGCCCAGGCATAGACGTCGGCGGCCGGCGTGCTGTTCTGGCCGCGGAAGCGCTCCGGGCTCATCCACGCGGGCGAGCCGATCATCATGCCGGTGCGGGTGAGCCCGCTGTCCTCCATGGACCGGGCGATGCCCAGGTCGAGGACGCGGGGCCCGGCCGGCGAGCAGACGACGTTCTGCGGCTTGAGGTCGCGGTGCACGATGCCGACCGCGTGCAGCGCCACGAGGGCTTCGGCGAGGCCGGCGGCCAGCGCGAACAACTCGTCGCCGCGCATCGGTCCCTGGCGCTCCACACGTTCCGCGAGCGTGGGGCCGGGCACGTACTCGCAGGCGAACCACGGCTGCACGGCGTCCACGTCGGCGTCCAGGACCGGCGTCGTGCAGGTGCCCTGCACCCGGCGCAGCAGGGCCACTTCGCGGGTGAACCGGGCCCGGAACTCGCGGTCGTCGGCGAATTGCGCGTGCACGATCTTGATGGCCACGCGCCGGTCGAAGTGGTCGACACCGGCGAACACCGTGCCCATGCCGCCGGATCCGAGGCGTCCGGTCAGCCGGTACGGCCCCACGCTCCGCGGATCCGCGTCTCCGAGCGGGCGTATGCCTGCACCGGCTTCGGCTGCCATTCCGCCTCGCACCTGGTCTCCCGGAGCCGGCCCCGAGCGCGCGCCTCCTCGTCCGGGCATCCTCTCACCCGCTGCCCCAGGCGATGACACGTCGTCAGCGGCCGGATGGTTCCCGGCCGCCGACGCCGCGTCAGGTCCGCCGCCGGACGCACCCGGCGGCGGACCCGTCCTCGAGCCCGCGGGACTAGTCGCGGGCGCCGATCGCCTCGACCGGATCGCGGCGCAGGGCCGAACGGGCCGCGAGGAGGCCGGAGCCGTAGATCAGCGCGACCGTCGCGGCGACCAGCGGGAGGTAGATCGCCGGCGGCATGGCGGGGTCGAACCTCCCGGTGATGCCGTTCGCGAACGCGCCGAGGGTGAGCCACGCGATGCCGGTCCCGATGCCGATGCCGACCGCGGCGGCCACCGCGAACTCGCGGCGCAGCATGGCGGTCACCTGGCGCCGCGTGGTGCCGGCCAGCCGCAGCACCGCGAACTCGCGGGCCCGGGAAGCGGTCGCCATCACGATGGTGTTGACGACGCCGAGCGCGGTGAACACCGCGATGGCACCGAGGATGAAGGCGTTGGCCCAGGCTCCCTCGTTGGCGTCGTCGGCCACCTCGTCCAGGTAGGCGGCCCGGTCCATGACGCGGCCCTCCTTGGCCAACTCGGCGGTCAGCGCTGCCCGGTCGGCGCCCGGCGCGGCGGTCACGAAGACCTTGTCGTACCCGGAGGCGGTGCTGTGCGCGGCCGCGACCTCCTGCGGCATCAGGTAGTCGCCGAACCCGAACGCATTGTCGTAGAGGGCCACGACGCGGGCCTCCATGGGCGTGCCGTCGCCGAGCCAGTAGCGGATCCGGTCGCCGACACCCTTGTCCTTGGCCTCCGCATGCCGGCTGCCGAGGGCGACGGTGTCCGGGCCGCGCAGGTCGGCGAGGTCCCCGGCGCGCACCCCGAGGTCCATGACCGCGGCGGTGTCCGGGCCGACGCCGCGGGCGTCGAGTTCGAGCGCGTCGGAAACCGAGCCGTCCATCACGGTGGTGGCCACGGTGCCGGCGGCGGCAGCGACCCCGGGCAGGGCCCGGATGCGGTCCACCGCATCCGGTGCGAGGCCTGCCCGGCCCGTGCCGTCCACGACGTAGGTCGCGCTGGTGCGGGCCTTGCTCTGCGCGATGGTCTCGTCCGCGACGGTGGTGCCGATGAACAGGACCGAGCAGGAGAACGCGATGGTCAGCGCGACCGGAACGGCGACCGCGGCGACCCGGCCCGGTTCGGCGGCGCCGTTGGCCCGGGCCAGTCGGCCGGCGGCGCCGCCGGCGGGGTTCACCAGGCGGCCGACGAGCGCCACGCCGACCCGGGCGATGGGCAGTCCGAGCAGCGCGACCGCGAGCATGAGCGTGAAGACGATGCCGATCGAGCTGCTCGCACCGTCGTCGCCGCCGAGGTTCATGGACACCGCGAGGAGCGCGGCGCCGCCGGCCAGGGTGAGGACGCCGAGCCCGTAGCGCAGCAGCGGGACCAGGATGCGGCGCTTGGCGGTCGCCCCGAACACCTCGGTGGGCCGCAGCTTGGCCGCCCGGGCGGCCGCCGCGAATGCGGCGATCTGGGTCACCAGCAAGGCACTTCCGGCCCCGACCACACCGGGCAGCCAGCTCTTGACGATCGTGAAGCCGGGCGGCAGCGCGTCCGCCTTGTCGAACAACTCGGCGAGCACGTGCGCGAATCCGTAGCCCAGCGGCACCGCGAGCGCGGCCGCGGCCAGGGCGACGAGCAGCGCCTCGGCGGCGATCATGCGGCGGACCTGGCCGGGCGTCGCACCGACCGCGCGCAGCAGGCCGATCTCGCGGGTGCGCTGCCGGATCGAGAAGCCGAAGGTGCCGGCCACCACGAAGATCGCGGTGAAGGCGGCGCTGCCGCCGAAGACCGCGACCACCGGAACGGTCGCCTCCTGGGCCGTGGTCGCCGCCGGGGCCTCCAGGCGGGCGAGCGAACCGCCGCTCAGCACCTGGGCCTTCGGCTGCCCGCGGGTAGGGTCGCCGAACTGCGGTCCGGCGTCGGCCAGAAGGGCCTTGACGGCGGCCCGGACCTGCTTGGCGTCCGCACCCGGGGCAAGCGTGATGCCGATGAAGTCGGCCCGGTCCGGGACCGCGCCGAGCTCGGCAGCCGTCTGGGGGGCCAGGAACACCGCGGTGGCGCCCCGCCCTTCGGCGATGCCGCTGACGGTGACGGACCGCGCGCCCTTGGGCGTGCCGATCTCCAGCTTCGTGCCGGGTCCGGCGCCGAGTGCGGCGGCGGTCGGGGCATCGAGCACGATCTGGCCGCCGGTCTGCGGGGCCGTGCCGGCCGTGAGCCGGTACGGGGTCAGCTGCGCGCTGTCCCAGCCGTGCGCCTCGGCGCCGAGGCCGCCGGGCAGCGCGACCGGGACGGTGCGGTCCGGCACCGCGGCCTGGACGCCGGGCACCGCGGCGATGCGGGCGGCAAGGCCGGCGGGCAGCCGCGGCGTCTGCTGGAGCTTGTCGCCTTCGGACTCGCCCTCACCGGAGCCCTTGCCCATCGCGGGAGTCCGTTCGAGCTTGTCGGACGCCGCGACCGCCAGGTCCGTACCGGAAAGGCGCTCAACGGGGGCGTGGGTGCGCAGGACGGACTCGAGCATCACGCCCGCGCCGGTGACGAGCACCGTGGCCAGCGCGACCGCGAGGAAGGCGCCCGCGAACCCAGCGAGCCGGGCGCGGAGCGTGCCGAAAGCGAGGCGGAGCATGCGGTCAGCCCTCCATGTGGATCATGCGGTCCGCGACGGCCTCGGCGCTGGGGTTCTCCAGCGTGTCGACGAGCCGGCCGTCGGCCAGGAACAGCACGCGGTCCGCGTAGGAGGCGGCCACCGGGTCGTGCGTGACCATCACGACGGTGTGCCCGAAGGTGTCCACGACCTCGCGCAGCAGGCCCAGGACCTCGCGTCCGGTCTTGGTGTCCAGGGCGCCGGTCGGCTCGTCCGCGAAAAGCACGTCGGGGCGGGTGACCAGGGCGCGGGCGATGGCGACGCGCTGCTGCTGGCCGCCGGAGAGCTGGGCGGGCCGGTGGCCGGCGCGCTGTGCGAGGCCGACGCGGCCGAGGACTTCGCGGACCCATTTCTTGTCGGGCCGGGTGCCGGCCAGCCGCAGCGGGAGCGTGACGTTCTGCTCGGCGGTCAGCGAGCCGACCAGGTTGAAGGCCTGGAAGACGAACCCCACGCGGGTCCGGCGCAATTCGGTCAGCTTGGTCTCGGACAGCCCGGCGATGTCGGTGCCGGCCAGGAAGACCTGACCGCCGGTGGGGCGGTCCAGCCCGGCCGCGCAGTGCAGGAAGGTGCTCTTGCCGGAGCCGGACGGGCCCATCACCGCGGTGAAGGACCCGGGGCGTATCGCGAGGTCGACGCCGCGCAGCGCGTGCACCGCCTCGTCGCCGCGGCCGTACACCTTGGTGACGCCGCGCAGGGCGATGGCCGCGGTGCCGGCACCCGCCGGGGCGTCGATGACGGCAGTGGCGTGCTTGCGCATATCCGGACCTCCGGTGACGCGTCCGGACCCTTCCGGACGATGTGCCACCAGCCTGTCCGCTGCAGGGGGCCCGGCTCGATCCGGCGGCCGCCCGGATTCCGGGTGGGGCTGTCCCCACCGTCCTGCTGCGGAGATCCCTCGGTCGGGCGAATCCGCCCGCCGGGCCCCGGGGAAGTCTGGCCTTACCGGCGAGGGTGCGTGATAGGCCTGCCAGAGCCGGTCGATTGCCGATCGGCTGCCGGTCGCCCGCCGATCGGCACCGCCGGGTCCGGGAGGTCCGCATGAAGGTCAACGTCGACTTCGACAAGTGCAAGAGCAACGCCCTGTGCATGGCCGAGGCGCCCGAGGTCTTCGAGGTGCGCGAGGACAACTTCCTCTACATCCTGCAGGACAACCCGGGCGAGGAACTGCGCACGCAGGTCGAGGAGGCCGCCCGGGTCTGCCCGACCCGGGCGATCACCATCGAGGGCTGAGCCTTCGCGGGTCGGCCCTCCGACCGGGCCCGCGGCGTCCGCGGCGGCGTCAGCGGTTCCGGCGCAGCCGGTCCCGCACGCTCTGCGCATTCTGCGCCGCGCCGGCACCGAACCGGGCGGCCTGACCGGGGAGCGCGGCGCCCGCCTGGCGCATCGCGCTGCCCGCGCCGCGCCCGAGTTCGGCGGCCCGGCCGAGCGGCTTGACGCTGACCACGACCGTCCCGCCGATCCGGTCGTGCCAGGTCCGGCGGCGCCGGCCGAGCACGCTGAGCGGGTCGAGGAAGCCGATCAGGCTGACGATCCCGCACACCGCGGCGAGCGTCCAGGCGCGCAGGATCAGCTCGTACCACATGAGCATCAGCGCGGCCCACGGCACGAACACCGCGATCAGCGTGCGGCGTCCGGCCCGGCCGAGGCCCAGGCGCGCCGGGCCGCCATTCTGCGGGACGGTCTTCATACCGAACATGATCTTGCCGAGGGTGCGGCCGTAGCGGGCGTGCATGAGCCAGTCGTAGACGGTCGGCAGCAGCAAGTGCGCGAGCACCAGCAGGAGCAGCAGCAGTTTGGTCTTGTCCCAGAGCCCGTCCACCGCCTCCAGCGGTGCGCGCTTGGCCTTGTCGCCGTCACCGGTCAGCAGCGCCCAGAACGTCTTCTTGAACGTGGTGTTCTGCAGGTCCGCGGCCTTGCCCTGCAGGTAGTGGTACGCCGCGAACCACAGCGGGACGACCAGCGCGGTCATCAGCAGGTAGTCGACGGTACGCGCCAGCAGCCGCAGGAACCGCGACGCCAACGGCAAGTCGGCGGGCGGCGGTTCGACCGGCGGCAGGCCGGGCGAGCCGGGCGGGCCGCTGTACGGCTGCATCGCCGGCGGCTGCCACTGGGCCGCCGGAGGTCCCTGCGGCGGCCAGGGCCCGGGGGTCTGGCCCGGTTGCTGAGGGAACGTCATGTACCGGACGTTCCCGCGTATTTGCCCGGGCCGTCAAGCGGACCTTCCCTCGTTTCAGGCCAGTTCGCCCAGGGTCACGTCGACGGTCGCGGTACTGCCGTCCGACCGGGTCACCGCGACCTTGGCCTGGTCGCCCGGCTTGAGTCCGGCGAGCACCTCGGAGAGCGCCGCCTGGCTCGTCGTCTCGGTGCCGTTCACTGATGTGATCACGTCGCCCGCCTTGATGCCGGCCTTGGCCGCGGCGCCGTTCGGGTCGACCTGCACGACGCCCACGCCGGCCGGTGCCCCCTGCCGGCCGACGACCGTGGTGGCGGTGATGCCGAGGGCGGCGCGGTCCGAGTCGGTGACCTTGCCGTCCTTGATCATCTGGTCCGCGAGGTTCTTGGCGGTGTCGGACGGGATGGCAAAGCCGATGCCCGGCGCCAGGCTGTCGGTCCCGGTCGCGGCGGCCAGCGTCGGGATGCCGACCACCTTCCCGGTCAGGTCGACCAGCGCGCCGCCGCTGTTCCCGGGGTTGATGGCCGCGGTGGTCTGGATCAGATTGGGGATGGTGGCGCCGGGCGTATTGCGGTCCCCGGCCTCGCTCTGGGTGCGGTTGAGCGCCGAGACGATGCCCTGGCTGACGCTCCCGGACAGGCCCAGCGGGTTGCCCATGGCCAGCACGATGGTGCCCACCTCGAGCGCCGCCGATTCGCCCCACTGCGCGGGCTTGAGGCCGTCCGGCGGGCTGTCCAGCTTGATCACCGCGACGTCGTTGGGCGGGTACGTGCCGACCAGCTTGGCGGTGAGCGGCTGGCTGCCGGTGGCGAGCGTGACCTGGAAGGCGGTGGCGCTGCCGACCACGTGCGCGTTGGTGACGATGTGGCCCTTGTCGTCGTAGACGACGCCGGAGCCCAGGCCGTCGGACGTGGTGATCTGCACGACGGACGGCAGCACGTCCCTGACCACCTTGCGGTACGCCGACTGCAGGTCGTCCGAGCCGCCCTCGGGCGCCGCGGCCGCCGACTCGCTCGCCGAGGCCCGGGCCGGCGCATTCTTGCCGCCGTCGTCCTTGCCGCCGCCGTCCGAGCACCCCGCGACGCCGGCGAACAGCGCCGCGGCGGCCAGGGCGAGTGCTCCCGCCCGGCGCCCGCGCCGCGCCGCCGCCGACCTGCCCACCGCTGAAGTCATCGCCGCTCCTCGCGCGCACCCGTCCGGGACCGCGGGCGGATGCCCGGAATGTCGCCTCGGGAAACGCCCGCCGCCCGCCGCCTCTTGCTTCCTGGGCCGAACCCGGGTGACATTGCCGTCGCGGCGGGCCGTACCGCGCCCGCCGGGATCATGGACCAGCGCAACCGGAGGCACCCATGCTGTCGCTGCAGGAGATCTCGGACCGCCTCGAGATCCAGGATCTGATGGTCCGCTACTCCCACGCCGTCGACACCCGCCAGTGGGACCTGCTGGACGACGTCTTCACCGCGGACGCGCACATCGACTACTCGGCGATGGGCGGGGCCACCGGCGACCTGGCCGCCACCAAGAAGTTCCTGGCCGACGTCATGCCGAACTTCCCGGCCTTCCAGCACCTGATCAGCAACTCGTCGATCACGGTGGACGGCGACACCGCGACCGGCCGCACGATGTGCCACAACCCGATGGTGCTGCCCGGCGACAACGGCGAGCAGAGCCTGATGATGTGCGGCCTGTGGTACCTCGACACGTTCGTGCGCGTGGACGGCGCCTGGCGCATCAAGACGCGCGTCGAGGAGAAGAGCTACATGTACATAGCCCCGGCCACGCCCGGCATGGGCTGACCGCAGCGCGCGGGACGGCACGGAGCGGGCGGGCCCACGGCCCGCCCGCTCCGGCGTGTCTGCTCCGATCGGTCTGCGCCGGCCCGTCCGCGCCGGTGCCGGCCCGTCCTACTTGGGCACCGCGGTCAGCCCGGTGCACGGCCGCAGCGAGTCGCGCCGGTCCGTGATGCGCTTGGCCTCGGCGCCCTTCTGCGGCACCGGCACCCCGCGGCCGTCGATCGAGGCCGGTGTGAAGGCCTCGCCGACCACCTTGCCCCCTTCGATCGTCAGCGTGGTCACGCCGGTGTCGTTGGAGTTCGGGTACGGCGACGTGCCGTACCAGAGGAAGTTCCCGAAGCCGTAGCCCACGTACGTGTCGCCGAGCATGCCCGCGCCCTGCATGACGTGCGCGTGCGTGCCGACCACCGCGGTCGCGCCGGCCGCGGACAACTTGCGGGCCAGCCCGGTCTGGTCGGGGGACGGGCACTTGTCGCCCTCGATGCCCCAGTGCATGTAGACCACGACGACGTCGGCCTGCGCCTTGGCGTCCTTGACCGCCTTGACCAGCCGGTCCGAGGTCAGCGCCGAGGCTATGCCGGGCTTGCCCGGGCCCGCCGCGTACTTCTGGTTGGTCAGGTCCTGCACCTGGCTGGCCGCCAGGAAGGCCACCTTGACGCCCTTCACCTCGGTCGTCCAGGGCCGGTACGCGGCTGCCGCATCGGCACCGAATCCGACCACCGGCACCGCGGGCTTGGCCACCGCGGCCAGCGAGTCCTGCAGGCCGACCGCGCCGTAGTCCACCGCATGGTTGTTGGCCATGCTGACCACGTCCACACCGGACTTCTGCAGCTCGCCGAGCGCCGACGCGGGCGCCCGGAAGTGGTACGTCTTCCCCTCCGGGGTGCCCCGCTCGGTGATGGCCGACTCGAAGTTGACCATCGCGAGGTCGGCCGCGGAGAGCGCGCTGCTGATCGGACCGAGCGCGGTCTCGGCACCGGCGTTCAGGCGCGCCGTGGTGCGGTCCGTGAAGTGCACGTCGCCGCCGAATGCGAGGGTGATCGCGCCCGGCTTGCCGCCCGGTGCCGTCGACCCCGCCGACGCACCGGGCGAAGGCGTGCCCGAAGAGCTGCCGGGCAGCGAGGGCAGCACCGCATCGGTCGCGGCCCCGCTCGCCACCGGGACGGTCTTGTCGCCGTCGTCCGAATCCCCGAGCAGCGAGCATCCGGACAGCACGGCCAGGGCGAGGACGCCGACGAGGGCCCGGACGGGGCGGGCAGGGGGAGTAAGCACCGGCACACGCTAACCCAGGATCCGGCGTGCGGTACGGGCCCGCCCCCTTTGTTCCGTCTGCCCCCCGACCTGCGGGATCCCCGCCCGGCCCCGCGCCGCGGGCCCCGCGGCCTCAGAACTGCAGTTCGAGCGAGACCATCTGGCGGTCGGTCAGCTCCGGCTTGAAGACCGTCGTCACCTCGGCCGCGAACGACCCGCCGCCGTTGCGGATCCGGACCTCCAGCGGCTGGGTGCGCCCGCCCGCGCCGTCCGCGAACTTCGCGGTGATCTTGTACTTGCCCACCGGGACGTCGCGCACCGCCCAGCCGTCGCCGGTGTTCTCCGGCTTCCGCTCGATGGTCTTCCCGGTGCTGCCGTCCACCAGCGGGCCGACCGGGGTGAGGGTCAGCCGCACGTTCGCGGAGTCGGCGTAGCTGTCGTCGACCGGGTTCGTCGGGCTCAGGTAGTAGACGACCGTGGCGCCGTGGAAGGAGTCCGGCATGTCGGCCCGCTCCCCCGTGAGCTGCCAGGTGAAGTCCCGCACCGCGCCGGTCTTGCCGACGAACGGCTCGGGGTCGGACGCCTGCAGCGCGAAGGTGTACTTGTTGTTCTCGTAGGTCTTCTTGAAGCTCGCGGTCACCGCATACGTCGCGGCGATCGGCGGCAGTTCCGCGCGGTACTCGCCGTTCGCGTCGGTGGTCAGCACCAGGTTGCTGTCGTACAGCAGCTGGTTGTCCACCACGACCTCCGCGCCCTTGATGGGCCGGCCCTGCGTGTCGACGACGCGGCCCTTCACCCAGCCGGCCTCGACCTTCCCGGACGGCTCCTGCGGCCCGCCCTTGGCGTCGCCGCCCGACCCGGCCGAAGCGGCCGCGGAGCCCGTTCCCGTGCTCCCCGCGCCGTCCTTGTCGTCCTCGAACGGACTGCATGCGCCCAGCGCACCGCCGAGTGCCAGTACCGCGACGGACGCGGCCAGCGCGCGGCGGAGCGGCCCTCTGAACCCGTACATGAGTCATCCCCCCGGATGCCTGATCGCCCGCGTCCGGCCGGTTCCCCCCACCCGGACGCGAAGCCCCTGTTTTCCCCACGACTGTATGCCTAAGCTCCGGAGCGATCCGCCCCGAGGAGGCCACAGGTATGTCCCGAAGCATCGACAACAAGAAGCTCGTGGAGCAGTTCTGGCAGGACCTGTACGACCGCGATTTCGACAAGGTGGGCGCGTACTTCGCGGAGGACGGCCACTACACCGACGTCCCGGCCCCCGGGGCGGGTGCCTACGGTCCCGCGCAGATAGCCGCCCGGCTGCGCCTCGGCCTGGAGATGCTCTCCGGCTACGAGCACCACCTCAAGCACATCGTCGCCGACGACACGGTCGTGGTCACCGAGCACGCCGAGAAGTGGTTCTGGGAGACCGGCGAGAGCGTGCTGCTGCCGTTCGTGTCCGTGCACGAGGTCGGCCCGGACGGCAAGCTCGTGCGCTGGCACGACTATTGGGACTTCAACACGCTGATGAACGCGGCCCCGGCGTGGTGGCTGGAGCACATCGCCAAGGGCTTCGCCTGATCCGCCGCCGCGGCCCCGGCACGCCGCCGGGCGCGGCGAACTCCGGTGCCCCGCCTGCCTCTACCGGCCGGCGGGGCACCGGAGTATCGTTTCGGCCCGCTCCCACCTCGACAATCGACCTGGCGCCGCGGTCCGTATCCGCGCGCCCGGCAAAGGGAGCCCTATGTCCGCCGAACTCCCGTACGTCTCCGCGATCTGGCGCTACCCGGTGAAGAGCATGGCCGGCGAATCCCTCGAACTCGCCCGGCTGGACGCCGACGGCATGCGCGGCGACCGCATCTGGGCGGTACGCGACGAGGAACTCGACGCGATCGCCGACGCGCGGCGCAATGCCCGGCTCCTGGGCCTCACCGCCCGGTACACGCGGCCCATCAGCGCCGCGGACCCGGTGCCCCCGGTGGAGATCACCCTCCCGGACGGCCGGACGTTCCGCTCCACCGACGCCGACGCCCACGAGCTCGCCGCCGAGATCCTCGGCCGCCCCGCCACGCTGCACGCCCGGCGGCCGGCCGGCGACCAGGCGTACTACCGCCGCCCGGCGCCCGAGGACGGCGACTGGCAGACCTGGCTGGAGCAGCTGTTCGGCGTGGAGACCGGCGCCGAACTTCCCGACCTCGGCGCCCTGCCGCCGGTGCTGTGGGAGAGCCAGACGCTGCCGGGCACGCACTTCGACGCGTTCCCGCTGATGGCGGTGACCGACCGCACGCTGGAATCGCTGCGCAAGCTGTCGCCGGGCAGCGACGCCGACGTGCGCCGCTTCCGGCCCAATCTGGTGATCTCGGTGCCGGAAGAGGTCGAGGGCGACTTCCCGGAGCTGGCGTGGGTGGGGCGCGAGGTGCAGATCGGCACCGCGGTGCTGCGCATCGAGTCGGCCTGCCCGCGCTGCGTCATGATCAGCCACCCGGTGCCGCTCGCGGACCTGCCCGCCGACCGGGCCCTGCTGCGCACCGTGCACGCCAAGACCGGGCACAACGTCGGGGTCTACGCCTCGGTGGTGCGGCCCGGTGTCCTCGGCCTGGACGATGCGGTGGCGGTGCGCTGACCTGCGGGGACGCCCGGAAACGTCGGTGGGCCCGACCGCACGCGGCCGGGCCCACCGGAAGTCTGGTCCTCCGGGCTCAGTCATGGATCCTACGCTTGAGCACGCCGAAGGCATTCATACCTTAGCACAATCACACGGTCAGCCTGCAAATCCATGGTCCGGGCCCGCGTCAGCCCCGGTTGACCGCCTCGTACACGCGGTCCGCGAGCTCCGGGTGCATGTCCAGGTAGCCCTCGTCGTCCACCTCGAAGGCGCCGGTCCGGTAGCTCTCCACGAAGGTGCGGAGCATCCGCTCCAGATCCCGGTAGTCGGTCTGCCCGTCGGCCCCGTCGACGTAGCTCCACACCTGCACGACGCCCTCGTCGGCGGTCCACGCGACCGCGTAGAAGTCCCCGGCCGGCGAGACCAGCAGCGGCAGCCACTCCTCGTCGCCGTCCGACTCGACCTCGACCTCGTCCCGGAACTCCAGCGCCTCGGCCAGGCTGATCAGCACGTAGCCGGGGATGAAGGAGGCCTCGTCGACCGTCTGGTCCTCCTCGGCCCGGGTGCCGTCCGCCCAGCCGAACCACGCGACCAGCTCGTCGGGCGCACCGGCGAGCCGGGTCCGCACCGACTCCGCCGAAATCCCGGGCTCGAACAGGCCCACGACCTTGCGGTCCAGTCTGTCCAGCTCGCGGCGGACGCCGTCGAGTCCCTCCGTGACCGTGGCCATGCGTTTCCTCCTGTACGAGTACGCGCGGTGCGCACCCGCGTACAGGATGTCGTACCCCACCCTCACGTTCGCAGGTGCACGCGCCGCGAAAATACCGAAGGGCCCGGCCGGGTGGCCGGGCCCTTCGGGCGCCTAGCTGGCGGTGCGGCTGCTGCGCAGCGTCACTTCTTGCCGTCGACGCCGATGATGGCGTTGGCGGGGAGGACGGTGTGCACCAGGTCCGGGTTCACCGGGCCGTTGAACGGCGGGAACTTCGGGCCGCCCGCGTTGCGGCGGTACACCGCGGTGGAGTGCTCCGGGTTCTTGTCGAACTCGGGGATGACCTTGTCGCCGAAGAGCTCGATCATCTCGAGGTTCTCCTCGTGCGACATGCCGTCGTTGATGCCGAAGACCAGCTGGTCGCAGCCGACCTCCTGGTAGGCGGCGATCTGCTCGCAGACCTCTTCCGGGGTGCCGCAGAGCATCAGGCCCGCGTCGATCGCGAAGTCCAGGAACTCCTCGCCGCCCGCGGACAGGTCGAACGGCGGCTCCGGCCAGGTGATGGCGTCGGCCGACTTCGGCATGGTGTCGTGGTACAGGTTCACCATGGTGACCAGGTAGCCGCGGCCCTTGCTGATGCCGATCTCGCGGGCGCGCTTGCGGTCGTTCAGGCAGATGACGCCGTTGGTCATCATGACGTTGTTGTTCTGGTAGTCGCCCAGGATCTCGACCGGGTTGGCGGCGGCTTCCTTGTAGGCCTCGATGCGGCCCTTCAGGTTGTAGATCGGCTCGAAGTTGAACGCGATCGCGCCGATGCCCAGCGAACCGGCCTTGGCGAAGGAGCCGGGGTTGCCGCACGCCATCCAGATCGGCGGGTGCGAGTGCCCGTACGGCTTCGGGAGGATGTTGTGCGGGGTGGGCACGGTGAAGTGCTCGCCGTGGAAGGAGTAGTCGTACTGCTCCCACATGCGCACGATCTCGGGCGCGACCTCGTCCCACTCGGCCTTGGTCGAGTTGGTGTCCATGATGTTGAAGGACGCGACCTCGTGGCTGCCGGCGCCGCGGCCGGTGCCCCACTCGAAGCGGCCCTCGGTGATGTGGTCCAGCATCGCCGCGCGCTCCGCGAAGCGGACCGGGTGCTCCTTGCGCGGCGACAGCGAGTTGATGCCGGTGCCCAGGTGGATGCGCTCGGTCTTCGCCGCCACGTAGCCCATCGCGACCTCGGGGGCCGACATGTGGCTGTACTCGGTCAGTGCGTGGTGCTCACCGAACCAGGCGTACTTCCAGTTGTGCTTGTCGGCCTTGATGGCCAGCTCCAGCTCGCGCTGCAGCATCAGGTGCTCGGAAGCGCGATCGTGCGCAGCCGGTCCCGGGATGTAACCGTTCAGGAAGATGCCGAACTCCACGTGGAGCCTCCCAAAGTGCCTGGTTCAACAATGTCGCGTCTGGCGGCTGCGCCCGTACAGCGGCAATGTACGCGCGGCCGTCGAAGACTTGGGGTGAGAGGTGTCTAACGTCACGTCAGAAACCGCTGCTGGCAAGGGGGTTCACATACGGCCCCCGACCTGCTAACTGTCTCTCCACGCGCTGGTAACAACACGGATTGTCACTGCCCTGCAAAGGCGACACGTGTAAGCCGCACACACGTAACGCCGATGTGATCGGCGTCGATCAGATTTGGCTATTTCGGCTCTGCATAGCGGGCAGGTCGGCCCGCTTCGGCACCCGAAAGCAGGCGTCGGCAGGCGCCCCGGCCTGCACCGGCGCCATCCGCCGCGGCGATCCGCTTGGATGGGCTCCATGGGAGAAAGCCTGGATCTGCAGCCCGCCCTCACCCGCCTCGACCTGCTCGCCGCCCCGGTCGCCGAGGCCCTCAAGGAATGGTCCGGATCGGTGCCGGTCGAGCAGATCGAGGCCGCCGAGATCGACCCCGACCTGGCCGACACCGCGGCCTTCTGCGCGCACTACGGCGTGACGCTGGAGGAGTCGGTGAACTGCGTGGTCGTCGCGGCGAAGCGCGGTGCCGAGGTCACGTACGCCGCCTGCATGGTCGCCGCGACCACCCGCGCCGACGTCAACGGCCTGGTCCGCAAGCACCTGGGGGCGCGCAAGGCCTCCTTCGCCCCGCTGGCGGAGGTCGCCGAGGCGTCCGGCATGGAGTACGGCGGCATCACCCCGATCGGGCTGCCGGCCGGCTGGCCGATCCTGGTCGACGCGGCCGCCGCCGCGCTGCCGAGCATCATCATCGGGTCCGGCAACCGCCGGTCGAAGCTGCGGCTGCCCGGCCGGGCACTGGCCGAGCTGCCCGGCGCCGAGGTGCTGGACGGGCTCGGCGTACCGCTGGGCTGAGTCCCGGGGCCCGCGGCCCGCCCGGGAAGGGGGCCGCGGGTGCCTCGGGGTGCGCGGTCAGCCGTACGCGCGCTCCACCTCGCCGCACGCCGCCGGGCTGAGCAGCGGCAGCCAGGGGGCGAAGAGCGCGTAGTAGCCCTCCGCCTCGATCTCGTCGAACAACGGGTTGACCGCCACGAAGTCCAGCTCGTTGGCCACCGTCAGCTCCGCGAACGCGCGCCGCAGCCGCAGCTCGGGCCGGTACCGCACGCCGCTGAACCGGTCCACGAACTCGCCCTGCTCGTCCGGCAGTCCGGGGTACGAGGCGCGGCGGTCGCAGCTGGCGTAGAAGTACACGAGCTCCTCGGCCTCGGCGCCGATGAGCGCGGCGAGTTCGGCACGGCGCTCCAGGCCGTACAGCGCGACCGCGAAGCCGTCGGTGCCGTAGAAGGCATGGCACAGCCCGGCCAGGCGGAGCGTGCGGTCCGCGCCCCACTCGGCGAGCCGGTCGTGCACGCGTACGAGGTGGTCGAAGAGGTTCCCGCCCGAGTGGGCGATGTCCTCGGCGCCGAGGTCGCGCAGCAATGTGACGGCATCCGCCGTGACCACTGGTTCACCGCCAATTCCGGGTCCGGGCACAGGACATGGGTGGGGTCGGCATCCGCCGCACGTCGTCGACAGACACGCGGCGGGTTGCCGCCCCTGGGCCCTGCATCCAGCGTCCCGCCCCGGCAACACCCAAGTCAATCCTAGGATTTACTCGGTGATCTCCAAGCAATAGCTTGGCCCCATGACCCTCGACGACCTGCGTACCTTCCTCGCGGCCTGCCGGCACGGCAACCTCAGCGCGGCGGCCCGCGAACTCGGCTGCACGCAGTCGGCGGTGAGCCAGCACATCAGGCGCCTGGAGCACGAGACCGGCCTCGACCTGCTGGAGCGCCGGCCGCGCGGCGTGGTCCCCACCGAGGCCGGCCGAATCCTCCGCACCGCCGCCGCGGACAGCCTCGCGGGCCTGGACCTGGCGCTGCGGCGGCTCGCCGACCTGCGCGACGGGCACGGCGGCACGGTCCGCATCGCGACCGGCGCCACCACCGTGCGGCACTTCATGACCGACGCCATCGTGGCGTTCCGGCGCCGCAACCCGCACACCTCGCTGGAGTTCCAGACCGAGAGTTCGAGCCGCACCTGCCTGGAAGCGGTCGCGGCCGGCCGCGCCGACCTGGCCTGGATCACCGTCGGCGAGCCGGTCCGCGGCGTCGAGCAGCGGCCCGTCGCGGCACTCCCCTGGATGCTCGCGGTACGGCACGACGACCCGCTGGCCGCCCGCACCTCGCTGGACCTCGCCGACCTGGCCGGCATCCACCACATCCGCCTGCCCGAGACGTCCACCTCCCGGGTGCGGCTCGACTCGCACCTTGAGGCCCGGGCCATCCGGCCGCCGGCCACCACCGGCGTCGCCGACTGGGACACCGCGATGCTCCTCGCCGAGCTCGGCCTCGGCCACGCGGTGGTGCCCGACCTGCCCAACCTGGCCCGCACCCCGGACGGCCCGCTGCGGCTCATACCGATCCGCGGCCTGCCGCCGCTGACCGTGGGCTGGGCCGCCCGGCAGTGGCAGGCGCTGGCCCCGGCGGCCCGCGAGTTCGCCGACTTCGTAGAGTCGTCGGCATGACCACGTCGCCCACGCTCACCGTCACCGAGGACCTGGACTCCGCTCCGGACCTGCTGTTCGCGTACTACAACGCGACGGCAACCGAGATGGGCTACCCCACGTGGGCGACGCCGGCCGAGCTGCCCGACTACTTCCGCACCGACTACGACGACCCGGCCGCGTACTACGGCGCGCCCGGCGGCTACCTCGTCGCCCGGCTCGGCGGCCGCGCGGTGGGCGGCGTCGGCTTCCACTTCTTCGGCCCAGACGTCGAGGTCAAGCGCCTGTACGTGGCGCCGGAAGCACGCGGGGCCCGGGTCGCCCGGACTCTCATGGACGCCCTCCACGAGCGCGCCCGTGCGGCCGGCGCCCCGCGCTGCCTCCTGGACGTGCTGCCCGAGCGCACCGCCGCGATCGCGCTGTACGAGGCGCTCGGCTACCGCCGGATCCCCCCGTACCGCGACGACCACGGCCCGATCCCGCTGGTCTGCTTCGGCTACGACCTCTGACCTGCCGCGGCACCCGGCCGCGGGGGCCCGCCGGCCCCCCCGCCCCGGCGCGGCCCCCCGGCCCCGGCGCCGCCGGCCCCCCGCGCCCGCGCACGCCGCGGGCCCGCCGCGCCGGTCGGCGCGAACGGGCCCTCGGCGTCCGGTCCGTCCGGACGCACCGGACACCCGCGGCTCACGGGCGGCTCACCGGCGGCGCAAGGCGACCACCGGAATCGTCCGGGAGGTCCGCCCCCGGAAGTGCGCGAAGTTCGGGTCCACCGCGATCTGCCGCGTCCACAGCTCGTCGTGCTCGCGCTCGTCGACCAGTTCGGCGCGCGCCGCGTACCGCTCGGCGCCGACCTCCACCACGACCTCCGGATCCCGGCTGATGTTGTGGAACCACCCGGGCGCGGTAGGCGAACCGCCGTTCGACGCGAAAACCACCAGCCGGTCCCCGTCCGCCAGGTAGACCGCGGGCGTGGTGCGGGCCACCCCGCTGCGCGCCCCGGTCGTGGTCAGCAGCAGCAGCGGAAGGCCTGCCAGCGGGCCGCCCACCGCACCGCCGTTCGCCCGGAACTCCGCGATCACCTGCCGGTTGAAGGGATTCGCGTTGCTCTCCGGAGCGCCGACCACGGCGTCCACCTCCGCTGCCTCCAACGCCACTGCGCCCACCGCCACTGCCTGCTCCGCCACCGTGCTCATGCCGCCACCCCGTCCGCCGCCTCGTCCTGCCCCAATGCCGACAGCGCTGCGAACTGCTCGTCGCTCAGCGCCAGTTCAAGTGCCGCCAGGTTCTCCTTCAGATGCGCCGCGGAGGACGTTCCCGGGATCGGCACGATCGTGTCCGACCGGCGCAGCAGCCACGCAAGCGCGGTCTGCGCGGGCGTCGCCCCGATCTGCCGGGCGACCTCCGCCACCGGTCCGTCCGGCCCCGCATGCGCACCCATCGCGATCGGGAAGAACGGCACGAACGCAATGCCGTGCTCCGCCGCATAGTCCACGACCGCCTCGTGGCCGCGCGTGGCCAGGTTGTAGAGGTTCTGCACCGCGGCGATCGGCGCCGTCTCGCGGGCCTCCCGCACCTGGTCCACCGTCACCTCGGACAGCCCGATGTGCCGGACCTTGCCCTCCTCCTGCAGCCGGCGCAGCGTGCCCACCTGCTCGGCGATCGGATACGCCGGGTCGAGCCGGTGCAGGTAGAGCAGGTCGAGCCGGTCCACCTTGAGCCGCCGCAGCGCGAGTTCGGCCTGCTGGCGCAGGTACGCCGGATGCCCGAGCGGCACCCACTCGTCCGGGGCCGGCCGCAGCACGCCGATCTTGGTGGCGACCGCGACGCCCTCCGCGTACGGGTGCAGCGCCTCGGCGACCAGTTCCTCGTTGGCGCCGAGCGCGTAGGCATCGGCGGTGTCGATCAGGTTCACCCCCGCCTCGACCGCCGCGCGCAGCACGTCCAGGGCCGCGGCACGGTCCGCCGGTGGCCGCCATATCGCCGCGGCGGCGGGATCCGCAGGCCGCTCCGGGCCATCGGCAAGGCGCATCGCGCCGTAGCCGATGCGCGTGACGTTCAGATCGCCACCGAGGGCGAAGGCGGACGGGGGAACAAGGCCGGTGTTCTTCGAGTTCGTCATGACCGCAACGCTATTTTCTGACACCGATGTGAGATTCAAGGGGATGTGAGGGGCCTCACATGAAGATCGGCGACCTGGCCCGGGAGACCGGCGTCAGCCCCCGGCTGCTCCGCTACTACGAAGAGCAGGGCCTGATCACCGCGCAGCGCGCGGCGAGCGGCCACCGCCGCTACACCCAGGACACCGTGGAAGCGGTCGCCCGCATCCGCATGCTCCTCGGCGCCGGCCTGCCGACCAGCGTGATCGCCGGACTCATGGACTGCTTCACCGGCGGCACCGAACTGGAGGCGTGCGCCGAACAGCACCTGCGCGCACACCTGGACGGCATCGAGAGCCGCATCGCGCAACTCCAGGAGACCCGCTCCGCCCTCACCGCCCTCATCGGCACGACCGCCGCCCCCGCACCCCGGCAACTCGCCGCCGCCTGAGCCCGTACCCCCGCGGCGGACCGCCCGCACGGCGTTCGCCCCCGCCCTGAAGGACTGCTGCCGGTGCCCCCGCTCCCCGACTTCCGCCTCGAAACCTACTTCTCCCGCTGGGAGTTCACCGCGCGGTACCACCTCACCGCGTCCGACGCGCAGACCATGGCGATGTCCGAACTCCTCGCGCTCGCCGACGCCGAGGACCGCACCGCATGGGACGGCCTCACCCTCGGCTACACCGAGACGTACGGCGACCCCGGCCTCCGCGCCGCGATCGCCGGCACGTACGCCGGCACCGTCACCGCTGACGACATCCTGTGCTTCGCGGGCGCCGAGGAAGCCATCTACCTCGCCATGCAGGTACTCCTCGGCCCCGGCGACCACGCGGTGGTCACCGTCCCCAACTACCAGTCCGCCGAGACGGTCCCCCTGGCGCTCTGCGAGGTCACCGGCGTCCCCCTCGACCCGGACGACAACTGGTCCCTCGACCTGGACCGCGTGATCGCCGCCCTCCGCCCCAATACCCGGGTCGTCTCCGTCAACTTCCCCAACAACCCCACCGGCAAGGTCGTCTCCGCCGAGACCTTCCGCGAACTCGTGCGCATCTGCGACGAGCGCGGCATCCACCTCTTCAGCGACGAGGTCTACCGGGGCCTCGAACGCGACCCCGCACGCACCCTCCCCCAGGCCGCCGAGCTCTCCGAGCGCGCCCTGTCCCTCAACGTCGTCTCCAAGTCCCTCGGCCTGCCCGGCCTGCGCGTCGGCTGGATCGCCTGCCGCGACCGCGCACTGCTCTCCCACCTCGAACGGGCCAAGCACTACACGTCCATCTGCAATGCCGCCCCCAGCGAGATCCTGGCGCGCATCGCGGTCAAGGCCCGCGAGACGATCCTGGCCCGCAACCGCGGCATCATCGCCGCCAACATCCCCCGCTTCGACGCCTTCTTCGCGGCGTACCCCGGCCTCTTCACCTGGCAGGCCCCGGACGGCGGCTGCGTGGCCTACCCCCGCTACCTCGGCACCGACGGCGTGGACGCCTTCTGCCACGCGCTCGTCGAGGAAGCCGGCGTCCTCCTCCTGCCCGCCGGCCTCTACCGCTCCGAACTCCTGGACGCCCCGGCCGACCGCTTCCGCCTCGGCGTCGGCCGCGCCGACCCGCAGCCCGCCCTGGACACCTTCGCCGCCTGGCTCGACGACCGAGGAGACAAGTTCACCCCGGCCCGATGATTCGGACCGCCCGATCCGGTCTACCTATGGGAGAGCGCTTCCAGCCCGTCCGCTCCCGGACGAGGCCGCCCACCCCCGCAGGAGACCGCCATGCCCCAGCAGATCTTCGTCAATCTCCCCGTCAAGGACCTCGACAAGTCCACGGCCTTCTACACCGCCCTCGGCTACACCGTGAACCCGCAGTTCACCGACGAGAACGCCGCCTGCGTGGTGATCAGCGACACCATCTTCGTCATGCTGATCACCGAGGCTTTCTTCGGCAACTTCACGAAGAAGCCCATCGCCGACGCCACCTCCGTCACCGAGGCCATCAACTGCCTGAGCGTCGAAAGCCGCGAGGACGCCGACCGCATCGCCGAACTCGCCTTCGCCAACGGCGGCGCCAAGACCAACGACCCCATGGACCAGGGCCCCATGTACGGCCGCTCCTTCCAGGACCCCGACGGCCACCAGTGGGAACTCATGTACATGGACCCCGCCGCCTTCGAGTCCTGACCGGCCCCGAGGAGAAGCCGCCCGCCCCGACGCGGGCGGCCTCCCGGGATCCCGGCTCCCCCGGGCCCCGGCGCTACGCCGCGACAGCGGGACGCGAAGGCCCGTGGAAAACCTGAGCGGTATGCCAGGCCCGGTGCGCCGCCGCTATCGCCGGCATCCCCGGCTGGGGACCGAGCAACGGGCGCCCGGCAAGCACGAGCACCTGCTCGCGCGCGGCCGCACTGTGCCCGACGAACCGCTGGGTGACCATCACGCGGCCCTCGTCGCTGACCCCGAGGACACCCTTGTCGAAAAGCTTGTGATGCAGCGAACACAAGCACAGGGCGTTCTCCACCTCGTCCGGTCCCCCGAGCGCCCACCAGAACACGTGCGCAGCTTCCAGCCCCACCGGAATCGTGCCGATCCGCCCGTCGTACCCGCAGAACGCGCACCGGTATTCGTAGGCGGTCAGCACCAGTTCACGCAGCGCCTGATTCCGCGACCTCCGCCCCGGGACCACCGGCAGCGTCTCGGCGTACTCGAGTTCCAGCCCCGCGGCCTCGCACAACTCCTGGTGCAGCGAAGGCGGAAAGTGCAGATCGAGCAGCGTCCGCGCCAACCGTCCCAGCAGCGACGGATCACGCCGCAGCGCCGCCCGCAGCTCCGGAGCCAGCCGCCCGGCGGCCCCCGACTCCCGCAGCTCCCGCACCCCGCTCCCCGGACTCCCCGCCCCGCGGCGCGTCCGCACCTCCCACACCCCGTCGCTCACCAAGTGGTGGAACGGATACGCCGGCGTGGTCCGATTCCCCGGCCCGTACTCCGCGAGCAACCGCTTGAGATCTTCCTCGACAGCGCTGAAAGCCAGTTCCTGCTCGGCATCTTGCTGGTAGCGCCCGAGGGCATAGAGAAAAAGAAGCGGCTTGTGAGGGGCGCGGACACCGTTGCTCGTCCACTGCCGCAGAGACGCAGCCCGCGCCGGCCAATCCATGCCGAGGATCCTAAGCGCCCGCGCACACCCGAAGGTGGCGCAGACCACACACCCCGCCCGGCACCTTTACCGGCCGCATCCACCCCGGACAACAAAGAAGCCCCGCAGTCGATGTGATCGACTTCGGGGCTGATCCGCAGTACTGCAGCGGCTCTTCGGCTTGTTGAGCGAGTGGCCAGGGGCGGGGTCGAACCGCCGACCTTCCGATTTTCAGTCGGACGCTCGTACCAACTGAGCTACCTGGCCTGGAGAGGAGAAATCCGCCTTGCGGCGGATCTTCCAGCGGTCCTGACGGGATTTGAACCCGCGGCCTTCACCTTGACAGGGTGACGAGCACTCCAAACTGCTCCACAGGACCTTGCTTTTTTGTTGTCGATCGGGGCTTGTTTCCTTGCCCTTCTCGGTGTCCCTCACTCTACCGTACTGGCCGTCCGGCTTCGTGCGTGCCCCCAACGGGATTCGAACCCGTGCTACCGCCTTGAAAGGGCGACGTCCTAGGCCACTAGACGATGGGGGCTGGGTGGCCGTTCCGGCGTCTTGTTGCCGTCGGGGACGGTCAGAACTATACGGGGTCGTCGGCCCGATGAGCAAAACGGATTCCCGGGGGCCTCGCAACCACCCCGGCGGCGGGCCTCGGCACGCAGAATGGACGGGTGCTGGAGATGTCGCGTGAGGAGTTCGAGGAGCTGGTCGCCGAGGCGCTCGACCGGATCCCGCCCGAGCTGACCTCGCTCATGGACAACGTCGCGATCTTCGTCGAGGACGATCCCGAACCGGGCGGGCCCGAGCTGCTCGGGCTGTACGAGGGGATCCCGCTGACCGAGCGGGGCGACTGGTACGCCGGGGTGCTGCCGGACCGCATCACGATCTACCGGAACCCGACGCTGCGGATCTGCGAGACGTACGAACACGTGGTGGAGGAAGTGGAGATCACGGTGGTGCACGAGGTCGCGCACCACTTCGGGATCGACGACGAGCGGCTGCACGAGCTCGGGTACGGGTAGGCCGGGCAGGTCTGGGGCCGGCCGAGGGGCTCCGGCGGGGCGGTCCGCGGGGATGGTGCGGGGGCGGCCTAGCCTGGGCGGGTCGGGAGCGCCGGCGGCGGGTCGGCTGCGGCGCTCGGCGGGCCCGGTGCGGGCGCGGGCAGGAAGCGAGGAGCGGGGCCATGCCGAGCGCGTCCGGCGGGGACGAGGAGCCGGTCGATCCGGACGTCGTGCTCGGACCGGCGGCGGGGACGCCGCCGGTGTGGGCGGTCCTCGCGGTGGTCTCCGCGGGCGGCGCCCTGGGGGCTTCGGCCCGGTACGGGGCCGGGTTGCTGTGGCCAACGCCGGAGGTCGGGTTTCCCTGGACCACGCTGCTCGTGAACGCAGCCGGCTGCGCGGCCATGGGCGTGCTGATGGTGCTGGTGGCGGAGGTCCGGACGGCGCATCCGCTGGTCCGGCCGTTCCTGGGCACCGGGGTGCTCGGCGGCTTCACGACGTTCTCGACGTACACGGTCGACTTCCAGAGGCTGGTCGAGGCCGGTCGGGCGGGGCTTGCCGTGGCGTATCTGTTCGGGACTTTGGTGCTGGCCCTGGTGTGCGTGGCAGCCGCCGCGTGGCTTACGCGGCGGATCGCCGGGCGTGCCGGTGGCACGGGCACGGAGGCGCGGGCGTGAACTGGGTGTTCGTCGTGGTGGGTGCGGCCGTGGGGGCACCCCTGCGGTATCTGACGGACCGTGCGGTCCAGCTCTGGCAGGGCCCGGAGTTCCCCTGGGGCACGGTAATCGTGAACGTCGCCGGCAGCGCGGTCCTGGGCTTCGTGGGCGGCGCGGTGGCGGCCGACGCCGCGTCGGAGCATGTGCAACTGCTCGTCGGCACAGGCTTCTGCGGGGCGCTGACGACCTATTCGGCGTTCTCGTACGAGACGCTCCGGCTCGCCGAGCGCGGACGCGCGGGGTACGCCCTGGCCAACGTCGTGCTCAGCCTCGGCGCGGGGTGCGCGGCGGCATTCGCGGGAGCGGCCGCCGCCGACTTGTGGTGGCCGTGAGCCGGCCTCGCATGCGCCCCTGCCGCGCCGTGAGAGGGACCGTCTGCCGCGCTCGCTCGTACGGGTGATGCGGCACCGCCGGAGGGTTCGTGCCGACCGGGTCCGCCAAGGATCCAGACACGGACTCGGGGCGGGAGGGCGACAATGGGCGAGGACGCCGGGCGGGCACGCGAATTCGAGGAACCGGCCTTCCCGCAGGGCCCGAGAGCAGCTGCCGAACCTCCGTTGAGCGTCGGCACCTGGACCGAATTCGGCGGTGCGCCCGAGGCGGACGCGGACCCGGACCGCGACTCGGACGACGTTGCGGATCTGGGCCCCGGGCAGATGGTCGAGGCCGCAGTCCCCCGGGCCCGCGGCGCGCGGCGCGTACTGCCCGGCGACGACGACCGCGACCACCGCGAGGACGGAGACGAGGACGAGGAGCAGGAGACGACGGTCCGGCTCCGGGCCCCGCGTCGCCCCGAGACCATCCCGGGCAAGGCCGAGCCTGCGCGGGTCGAGGCCGAGCCTGCCCGGGGCGAGGCCTTCGAGGCTGTCACGGCCGCTGAGGCAGTCGTGGTCGCCAAGGCCGCCGAGGTCGCGCCGGAAGAACCGGCCGCGCCGGCGGAATCGGATGAGCCGGACGAGCCGGAGCACGCGCCCGAGGCGGGGCCGGAGGCCGGACATGAACACGAGTACGACTACGAGCCCGAGCACGCACACGAGTACGACTACGAGCCCGAGCCGGCTCCTGCGTACGCTGCGGCCGCGCACGACTACGACGAAGCACCGCTGTACATCCCCGGCCAGGTCGTCGGCAGCCGCGCCGCCTTCGCGGCCCAACCTGCGGGTGCCGCAACCATGGCCTCGCCATCGATGTCGACGACGACAGCGACCACGGCGGCGGCCGCCCTCGATCTCGAATCCGCCTACCAACCCCCGCCGCGCGAAATCGAGTTGCGCCGCGGGCGGCACAGCGCGAGCGAGCAGCGCGAACCCGAGTTCGCCGCCTTCGAATCTTTGACCGGATCCGAACTCCGGCCTACCCGCGGTCCTTTCGAAGTGGCGGTGCTGCTGGGCGCACCCGCCGTCGCGCTGACCGCACTCTTGTACTACTTCGGCTGGGCGCGCAGCGCCGCCATGGCGGACTTCCTCGGCTACGACGAACAAGTGCTCGGCTTCACGACGAAGGAGTACCTGCTCCGCAGCGTCGACACGCTCTACCGCCCGATGCTCGCCGTCGTCGGCATCCTGCTGGCCGCGCGCATGCTGCATCCGCACCTCCTGGTACGCCTGCGCCGGCACCGCCGCGCCGCGTCCCGCATGTCGTGGGTGCTGCGTTGCGCGTGGTTCGCCGTGCCGGTCGGGACTTGGACCGTCGCGTGCCGATGGCCGGGGAACTGGGTGCTGTGGTGGCCGCTTCTGCTGCCCGCCGCGATGACCGTGGGCGTCGCGGTGTCCGCGTACGGGGTGCTGATCTCGCGTCAGGTCGGCACACACCGGCGCGCCACGGGAATGGGCGTGCGCCCCTGGTCGTTGTCGGTCGTACTGACCGCCGCAGCAGTGGTGCTCTGCCTGTTCTGGACACTCGGCGCGTATGCCAAGGCCGACGGGCAGGCCGCCGGGCTGCGGACGGTCGCCGGGCTGCCGTCCCGCACGGCCGTCGTCGTGTATTCGGCGAACGATCTGCGGGTGGCCGCCGACCAGGGCATCACCATGGAGCAGCTGGCCGGCAAGGACTCGACGTACCGCTTCCGGTACAGCGGATTGCGTCTTCTCCGGCGCGCCGAAGGGCGCTTGTTCCTGCTGCCGGACCGGTGGTCGTGGGACCGTCCCCGACTCGTC
Source organism: Yinghuangia soli (assembly GCF_021502675.1). Taxonomy (GTDB): domain Bacteria; phylum Actinomycetota; class Actinomycetes; order Streptomycetales; family Streptomycetaceae; genus Yinghuangia; species Yinghuangia soli. The sequence goes on along the minus strand of NZ_JAKFHA010000002.1, from coordinate 387,909 downwards.
GTGGTCCGCGAGGACGCCGGTATCCGGGTCGAATACCTGCGCGCAAGGTGATCGTCCGGAAGAGCGAAAGCCCAGGTCAGACCGGGTGCCACTGCCTTCGAGGTGGGGTGCCGGCAGATCCGGGCGGCATTGTCCTGTAGGCTGGTAGATCGACTCGTGTTCATCTCCAGGCGCCGGCTCGAAAGCGCGGCGCCTCAGAGGCTCGTCCAGGTACTCAGCAGATGGTCGCCAGATGCGACCGGTTCCGGGCTGCGGACCTCCGACGTGCCGTATTCGGAAGGTTCTGCATGCCCCCGCTGTCCCATGACTCTGTCACGCCCATGCCCGTGGACGCCGACGTCGACGAGACCGTCATCACGACGGTCGTCGAGGCCGCCGACGCGGACGTGAACGAGACCGGGCCCGCCGACGCCGCCGTGGCGGACGTCGACACCGACATCACCGACGAGACCGACGACCTCACCGAGGCCGAGGACGAGACCGACACCGAGACCGAGGAAGACGACGAGGACGCGGACGAGGCGGCCGAAGCCGCGGACGAGGCCGGCGACTCCGACGAGGACGCCCCGGCCCCCGGCCCGACGTTCGCCGAGCTCGGCATCCCCACCGCGATCGTCGAGGCGCTCGACCGCCGCGGCGTCCGCCACGCGTTCCCGATCCAGGCCGCCACGCTGCCCGACGCGATCGCCGGCAAGGACATCCTCGGCCGCGGCCGCACCGGCTCCGGCAAGACCCTCGGCTTCGGCCTCCCCACCCTGACCCGCCTGACCGGCCAGAAGGCCCGTGCCAAGCGCCCGCTGGCGCTGGTGCTGGTGCCGACCCGCGAGCTCGCGATGCAGGTGCACGACGCGCTCGAGCCGTACGGCCGGGTGCTCGACCTGCGCATGAAGGTGGTCTGCGGCGGCATGTCGATGCCGCGCCAGATCATGGCCCTGGAGCGGGGCGTCGAGATCCTCGTCGCCACCCCGGGCCGCCTGCAGGACCTCGTCGACCGCGGCGCCTGCTCGCTCGACAACATCAAGATCGCGGTCCTCGACGAGGCCGACCAGATGGCCGACATGGGCTTCCTGCCCGAGGTCTCGGCGCTGCTCGACCTGGTGCCGGCCGGCGGCCAGCGCATGCTGTTCTCCGCGACGCTGGACAACGGCGTCGACGCGATCGTCAAGCGCTACCTGACCGACCCGGTCACCCACTCGGTCGACCCGCACGCGTCGTCGGTCACCACCATGACCCACCACGTCTTCACGGTGCAGCCGAAGGACAAGGTGTACGTCACCGCCGCGATCGCCGCCCGCCGCGGTCGGACGATGGTGTTCGTGCGCACCAAGTTCGGTGCCGACCGGGTCGCCGCGCAGCTGCGCGAGGCCGGGGTGCGCGCCGAGGCGCTGCACGGCGGCATGACGCAGGGCGCGCGCACCCGCACGCTGGCCGAGTTCAAGGAAGGCCAGACCCCGGTCCTGGTCTGCACCGACGTCGCGGCCCGCGGCATCCACGTGGACGGCATCGACCTGGTGCTGCACGTGGACCCGGCCGGCGACCCCAAGGACTACCTGCACCGCGCGGGCCGTACCGCCCGTGCGGGCGAGGCCGGCACCGTGGTGACGCTGGCGCTGCCGCACCAGCGCCGCACCGTCGACCGGCTCATGGAGCAGGCCGGCGTGGAGCCGGAGCGCCTGCGGGTGACCGGCAGCAGCGACCCGGAGATGCGCCGCGTCACCGGTGCCCGCACGCTGCACGAGGTCAAGGCGCAGTCGGTCGCCGACGCGGCGGTCGCCGCGGAGGAAGAGGCCGAGCGCCTCGCGGCCCGCATCGTCGAGCTCAAGGCCAAGGCGGCGGAGCTGCGCCGCAAGGCGGCCGAGCTGGCCGAGGCGCCGCCGCGCCGGCAGTCCGAGGACGGCGACAACGCGCGGCCGGCCCGCTCGGAGCGGTCGTACGACCGTGCCGAGCGCGGTGACCGCGGCGAGCGATCCTACGACCGCAGCGACCGCGGGGACCGCGGCTCGTACGCGGACCGCGGCCCGCGCCGCGACGACCGCCCGCGCGGCGACCGTCCGTCGTACGGCGACCGGGACCGCTCGTACGGCGAGCGCTCGTACGGTGGCGACCGCGGTGACCGCGGCCCGCGCCGCGACGACCGCCCGTCCTACGGCGAGCGTTCCTACGGAGCCGGCGACCGCGGCCCGCGCCGTGAGGGCGGCTACCGCGACAGCGGCCGTACCGGCGGCTTCTCGCGCGACCGCCACGACGGCCCGGCGCACCGCGGCCCGCGCAGCGACCGCCCGTCGTACGGCGACCGTCCGTCCTACAACGACCGTCCCCGCACCGACCGTCCGTCGTACGGCGACCGCCCCCGCACGGACCGTCCGTACAACGATCGCCCGCGTGCCGAGCGTCCGTCCTATGGCGACCGCCCGTACAGCGGCGGCGGCGACCGGTCCTTCGACCGCGGCCCGCGCCAGGACCGGCACGACGGCCCGCGCCGCGAGGGCGACCGCAAGCCGCGCTGGAAGAGCTGAACCGGCGGCCGTGAGGCCGTGAAGCACTGAACGACGAAGAGGGGCTGGACCAGAGTGATCTGGTCCAGCCCCTCTTCGTCGTTCGTCGTCTTGCGGTTTCCGGCCCGTCACCGCGCAGGCGCGGCCGAGGAACTCCCGGCCGACCCGGGCTCAGCGCCCGGCGGCCTGCCCGGCCCGCGCGCCGGCCGAGCCGGACGCGCCGCCCGCCGGACCGCTTTCCGGGAGCCGCGCGGAGGCGAGCTGGGTCGACTGCGCGACGAGGCGGCCGCGGGCGTCCCAGATCTCGCAGACCTCGTCCATGAGCCCGCCCTCGATGAGGCGCGCGTGATGCCGCACGGTCAGCGGCCCGGGGGCCGGGACGGCGCGTACGTAGACCGTCAGCTGCAGCGTCGGCATCCAGCCCATCGCCCCGAGGTCCATCGTCACCGGCGGCAGGATGTCGGCGACCAGGAGCAGCGCCAGCGGGTCGGCGGGGTGCCCGTCGGCGAACTGCACGAGGCCGCTGAACTCGCCGGTGCCGCCCGGCGCGCCGACCGCGAACCCGAGCCCTGCCGGGTCGAGTTCGAGCACCACCTCGGCCATGATCGGCAGCGTCATGCCGCTGCTCGGCTCGTCGGTCGGGATGCGCAGCAGGTGGCCCGGGGCGGGCAGCGGGGCGGGCGGGTTGACGCCCCACCACGGCTCGGTGTCCTCGGCGAGGCTGCCGAGCGTGAAGGAGGCCTCGATGCAGATGCGGCCGTCCTGCACGAGGCGGGCGCGGGCCTGGCTGACCGAGCGTCCGGTGCGCATCAGCTCGACGTGCACCTCGGCAGGGCCGGGGTCGGGGGCGCCGACGTACGTGGCGCTCGCGGTGAGCGGGTGCGGGTGACCGGCGTCCGCGTCCGCCGCGGCCGCCACCGCGGCGCGCGCGACGGTGGCCAGCAGATAGCCGCCGTTGGGCTTGCCCCCGATGGTCCAGGCCGGGTCCAGATCCACCGCGTAGACCTGGCCGAGAGCCGCCCCGTCCACCTGCGCCGCCGGGTCGGCCGGGCCGCCCGGACGCGATGCCACCGGGGTCACCGCGGTAGCGGCTGCGAAGCCTGCCACAACCATCGCCTCCTTGCCCTGTCCTGGCCGGACCGTGCGGTGCAGGCCGGTCAGCGCCGGTCCCGCACCCTGTCGACCAGGTGAGTTCGTTAGAGCAACGGACGATATCAGGGGTTTGTTACTGGCGGGTAAGAAGTTCGGAAAACCTGCTTCCGGCAGCCCTGGCGGGCGCCGCGCTTCCGGCTACTGTTCCGGGCATGAAGAGGACTCCGTTCGGCACCTGGCCGTGCTCCATCGCACGCGCCGTCGACCTGCTGGGCGACTGGTGGACCCCGCTGGTCCTGCGCGAGGCGTTCTTCGGCAGCCGCCGGTTCGAGGAGTTCCAGCGCAACCTCGGAATCGGCCGCAACGTCCTGGCCCAGCGCCTCAACCGCCTGGTGGACGAGGGCATGCTGGACCGCCTGCCGTACCAGGACCGGCCGCTGCGGCACGAGTACGTGCCGACCGCCAAGGGCCGCGACTTCTTCCCGGTGCTCGCCGCGATCATCGCGTGGGGCGACACGTGGCTGGCCGGCGACGAAGGGGCGCCCGTGGTGCTCCGGCACCGCACCTGCGGCCACGAGACCCGGGCCGCCGTCGTGTGCGCCGGGTGCGGGGACGAGCTGCGCATCGAGGACATGGACCCGCTGCCGGGCCCCGGGCTGCCCGCGGAGCTGGCCGAGGCGGCGGTCGCCGCGGGCCGCTTCGCGCCGCGCAGCGGCCCGGCGCACGCTCCTGCGCAACCGGCGCCGCCGGGGGCGACGGGGGCGCTGCCCGACGCGCCGCAGGCGCCGGAGGCCGAGGCCCCCGGCGCCTGCTGACCGGCAATTCCCGCCGACCGCCCGCCGCTTCACCCTTCTCCGACGCTCGCTGCCCGCTGCCCGCCGTCCGAGCGCTCGTCGTCCGGTCGCCGCCCGGCTCAGCCGGTGGGCCGGTTGAACACGAGGATCTGCGAGATCGCCTTGACCAGATCGCCCGGGTCGACGGACGGCACCGCGAGCCCGCCCGTCATCTTGGCGATCTCCTGCAGCGTGGCCATGTCGGCATTGGCGCCGTAGCCGACCGCGAAGACCGGCAGCGGCTTCTGCGGGTTCTGCAGCTTGCGCAGTTCGGTCAGGAACGCCTGCTTGGACATGCTGAACGGGGTGTCCTCGTCCTTCCCGTCGGTGAGCAGGAAGATCTGGTTGAACGCACCGGGGCTGTACTGCTTCTGCGCATCCGCGATCCCGTCCAGCACGGCCCGGTACAGCGGCGTGCCGGCGCCGTTCTGCGCCTGGAAGCCGGTGAGCGTCTTGACCACCACTTCCTTGCGCGTGCTGTCCCCGATCGGGGCCTCGAGCGCACCGAGCGGCACGCGTTCGATCCACGGCCCCTTCTGGGTCGGCGAGACCGCAAAGTGCCGCACCCCGACGTCGGTCGTCTTGCCGAGCAACTGCGCCGTCTCCACACTCGATTCGCGCATGATGTCGGCCTTGGTCTTGCCGTCCTTGCCCTTGACCGGCTCATTCATTGATCCCGAGCCGTCCACCAGGATGAGCACCCGGAACGGCATCGGCTTGTAGTCCGCCCAGGCCTGGACCATCTTGACCACCAGGGACAGGTCGCCCGGCGGCCCGGTCTGCGGGGTCGGCGGCGCGAACTTCACGCTCGGCAGCACGCTCGGCGGCGGCTGCTGGTCCATGCCGCGGAAGCCTGCCGCCGACAGCGCCTTGGCGCCCTCCGGCGAACGCAGCAGCCCCAGTACCTCGTTGGCCCGCTCCGCGGTCTGCTTGTCGGCGGCCGCGGCCTGCGAGAGCACGGCCGGGAAGTCGGCCTGGACGAGCGTCCCGGACGGGTAGAGCGGCACGTACGGAACAGCCGGGTGCTCCTTGTCGTACGCCCACAGCGCCTGCTCGGTCACCACGAACCCGCCGACCTCCGAGAGCACTTGGCGTCCATCGCCGAGCCCGGCGGACTTCGCCAGCAGCGTGGCCGCCGGCGTCTCCGCATCACTGATGTTGCTCCGGAAGGCGAAGGTCTTCATCGCCGCGACATTCTGGTCCTTGTTGACCGCCGCCATCGCCGCGCTGACCGCCACGACGCCCAGGAGCCCCTCGGTCGTCCGCGTGTTGCTGACCGTGAAGCGCGGCAGCGTCCGGTCGTCGATGCGGTTGAGCAGCGTGAGCCAGTCCGGCGGCTTCTCGCCCCACTTCTGCGCCGCCGCGACCGTCTCCGGGACGGCCACCACCAGCGGCGTGAACGCGAGCGGCGTACCGGTGAGCGGGTACGGATTCCGGTCGCCCAGCGCCGCCGCGGCTTCCTGGAGCCGCATCGACGAATCCGCGATCCACAGGTCGGGCGGCTGCTCGGCATTCGACCGCAGTGCGGCCAATAGCTCCGCGGCGGACCGGCCGGTCACTTCGACGGCCACGCACCCGCGGCTTTCATTGACCTTGCCGACCAGATTCGCGACCACCGGCGCGAATTCCGGCGACGCCGCCACGCGGATCGGCGCCTGACCACCACTGCATGAACCTGCCGCAAGCGGCCCGCTTTTGGGCGGGTCCTGATCGGGCCGGTGATAGATCAGCACGTACGCGGCCGCCACCGCGAAAACCGTGAGGAACGCCAGCACCGCATATATCCGCCCGCGCCCGCGCCTTGCCCCGCGCCGCGGCCGCCCGCCGCCCGCGGGCCGCACACCGCCGCGCCCCCTCCGCCGGTCCACCCGCACCGGTTCCGGAGGCGCCTGGTGCGCCGGTGGCGGTGCGTACGCCTGCCGCGCCCCACGCGCATGCTGTGCGGGCTGTGCGGGGGCCGCGGACCAGGGCGCGCCGGCCGGCGGCCGGTGCGGTAAGTCCCGGGGATCCACGGGATTCACCCTGCGGTGCCCGCGTGAGCCTCCCTGCCCATGACGCCGTTGTCTGCTCGCCATCGATCCTTGTCCCCCGACGTATCCGAAGTCTGAAGAAGGAATTCGACGTGCCAAAGAACACCAGTCGGAACAATACCGCGAATAAAGCAAGATCATTCAAAAATGCGCATATTACTGAAAGTAACTCGGCATGCCCTCTCGCTATGCCGACAAATTCCCATCCGCCCGCTCACCCGCAGGCCAGCCCACTGATCCCGCTCCTAACAGCGCGTCAGATCCGCCCCCGGTACCGGAACCAGCAATTCCGACATCTTTCCCGTTTCGCCGGGGGAATTACCCGCTCCCGGCCGCCCCGGCACGCGGAGAGTCACGCAAGGCAATCCCGCCCCGCGAATTCCCCGCCCCGCCCCCACCCACCCGTACGGTTCCCGCACACCACCCGGTGCGCCGCCCTTTCGCCACCCACAGTGGCGACACCGCCACCCACCCCCCGCACGCCGCCCCCCACCCCCGCGCACGCCCCCGCCCGCACCCCCGCGCGCCACGCCGAATACCCCGACGCATCCCCCCGGCGATCCGGGTACTCTTCCCCCTGGGCCCGATGACGGCGACCACCGCCACGGGCCCACGGGGTGCTAGCTCAATCGGCAGAGCAGCGGACTTTTAATCCGCGGGTTCAGGGTTCGATCCCCTGGCGCCCCACCAGTGCAACACCCTGCGATGCAGGTCAACGGCCGGAAGGCTGGGCGGCGCCGGAGCGGATCCGGCGCCGCGTGACGCACAAATGACACATGCTTGGGACTAGGGGCCCTTCCCGGGCCTCTCTTCCGTCTTCTTGAGCGCCTTCTCACGCTCCGCCTCGAGGCGGTCGGCGACGTCATCGAGGCGGTCGTCCATCAGGTGCCCGTACGTATCGAGGGTCAGCGTCGCGGACTTGTGCCCGAGCATCGTCTGAAGCGTCTTGATGTCCGCGCCTGCCGCGATGGCCAGCGAAGCGGCGGTGTGCTTCAGGACGTGCGGGTGCACGCCGAGTTCGTCGAGGCCGGCCGCCTTCACCGCCGGGTCGAACACGCGAGGGCGGAAGTTGTGCAGCCGCAGCGACCCGCCGCCCGGCGCGGTGAACAGCAGGTCCGTCTTCTTCATCGTGGCCAGCCGCGGCCGCATCCGCTCGACGAGGAACCTGGGCAGCGGCACCTTCCGGCGCGCCCAGGACTTCGGGGTGTCCTCGTACAGCTCGCCGTTGTCCTCGGCGAACGCCGTGACGACGTGCGCGCGGCGCGTGTCGAGGTCGACCCGGCGCACTTGGAGCGCCGACACCTCGCCCCAGCGCATCCCGGTGTAGGACGCCATCAGGATCAACTCGGCGTACTCACCCGCGGCTTCCGCGAGCGCCGCGACCTGGGCGTGGTCGAGATAGACGTGGTCCGCCGGCGCGGGCCGCGGGAGCGCAAGGCCGGCCGCCGGGTTGAATGCGAGCCGGTTCGTCTCGACAGCCCACTTCATGACCATGCCGAACACGATGCGCGCACCCTTGACCGACGACGGCCCGAGCGGCTTCCCGTTCTTCCCGCCGGACGCGCCCAGCTCGGCGGACCACGCCGCGATGTCCTCGCGCCGGATTGCGGACAGTTGCATCGACTCCCAGCGCGGCAGGACGTACAGCTTGAGGCTGTGCGCGTACCGGCCGCGGGACGAACGCTTCAAGGTGCTGCGGGACTTCAGCCATTCGTCGGCGAGCTCCCCGAACAGCATCTTGGATGCGGACCGGTCGCGGTACGAACCGTCCCGGAGCCTGGTTTCGATGGTGTGGACGTAGTCTTCGGCGTCCGGCTTCTTCGCGAAGACGCGGCCCTTGCCCTTGCCGTCGAGGTCGTACCAGCGCACCCGCCACCGGCCGGGCGGCTTGCGCTTGCTGCCGGCCTTCTTGGCCACCTTCCACTTCGCGATCGCCGCAAGGTAGTCGGCGTGCGTCTCCCGGTCCTCAATCCACACTCGAGCCATCGGGCCGCCTCCTCCTTCGGGGCGAGAAGGGCATGAGCCTGTCGTCGTCCTGGGTGGAGAACAGGCCGATCGGCCGCGAGTTGAGCAGGAACTCCGTGACTGCGCGATCCGCCTCCTCTTCGTGCTCCGGGAGCGTCAGGGGGTCTGTGCACCACGCCCAGAGCCACGCGTCGCGCGCATCAACCGTGCCACCGCCCGTGAGCTGTGCTTGGCCACGGGCGTCGGCCGGCAGAAGGAGCGTTACGGGCGAGACGTTGAGAGCGACGGCCAGCGCCATCAGCTCATCCGCCGTCACCTGCCGCTCGGCCTTCTCCATCCGCGTGATTCCGGATGCCGGCACGGATCGCCCGTTGCGTTCGAGCAGCGCCGAGAGTTGCCGAGTGGTGAGCCCGCGGAGCTTCCTCAGTCGCGCAAGGTTTTCCGCGACGGTCTTTCCAGTGGGCCCGGTCTCGATCGCGCGCCGCCCGCGCTGCTGCTCAGTCATGGGCCTCAGCGTATGCACCAAGGCCCGCATTGTTTTGCTCCCGGTATCGGCTACCATCAGCTTCATGGGTGCAGCATAGGCCCATCTGGTGCTAACGTGCAACGCATGTTCCGAGAAAGGATGCCTTTCGTGGACGAGCTCCTGTCGCCCAAGCAGGTGTGCGAACGATGGCCCTCGCCGTTCCCGACTCCGCAGTCGCTCGCTGAACGCAGGTGGCGCGGCACCGGCCCCGACTACGTGAAGACCGCGCCGGGGCGATCCGGCCGAGTGTTCTACCGCGCGTCTGCCGTCCTGAAGTGGCTGGACGAGAGGACCGTCCACGGGGGCGCCGCGGCATGACCGGACGCGCAGAGACCCGCCAGGGGCTAACTGGCGGGTCTCCGAAAGACCACACGGGCGGCGGGTCTGCCGCCATCGTGGCACAGCCCTCCCATGCACGTGGAGAGTCCCGCCCGACTCAGGGCGTCCTCATCGAACTGCCCCCGATCATCCGCGGCCGGGTGCTCGTCACCCGCGGGACCTTCGAGGTCGTCGTCACCTGCCCGAAGTGCGGCCGGCTTCACCGGCACCGGCAGCCCGGCATACGGCGCGCCCCGTGCAACACCACCTACCTCGTACGGCTCGGCCGCAAGCGGGTGAGCGCATGACCGCATTTGACCGCATCACCAACGCGCTTACCGCCCGCGGCTGCAGCGGCCGCGGGTCGTCGTGGCAGTGCCCGGCACACCCCGACCAGGCTCCGTCCCTGTCGGTCAACATCAACGCCGCCGGCGACGGGGTGGTCATCAACTGCCACGCCGGATGCCTTCCGGGCGACGTGATGACCGCGCTCGACCTGAAGCTCGCCGACCTGTACGACGAGCCCCGAACCGAGAGGCACCACGTGCACGCCCAGGTCGCCGCCGAGTACGCGTACACCGATGAGCACGGCGAAGTGCTCTACGTCGTCAAGCGCTACGAACCCGGGTTCAACGGCGAAAAGAAGACGTTCCGGCAGTACGGACCTGATGGGTCCGCGGGCGTCAAGGGCATCGGGAAGGTGCTCTATCGGCTGCCGGACGTCGTACGCGCCGCCGCCGATGGGGAACGCATCGCGGTCGTCGAGGGCGAGAAGGACGTCGAAGCGCTCGCAGCAATCGGGGTGGTCGCCACGACCAACACCGGCGGCGCAGGCAAGTGGCAGGACGCAGACACGAAACACTTCGTCGGCGCCAAGGAAGTCGTCGTCATCGCCGACAAGGACAAGGCCGGACGCAAGCACGCCGCCCAGGTCGCCCAGTCGCTGCGACGCGCCGGACTCCCCTTCCGCGTCGTCGAACCCGCGGCCGGCAAGGACGCCGCCGACCACCTCGGCTACGGCCTGGGGCTCGACGCACTCATCCCCCTCGCCGACGACGCCACGCCGTTGCCCCAGGTTGCGCCGCAGCGCCGCATCAAGCTGACGCCCGCGTCCCAGATCACCCCGGAACCGGTGATCTGGGCATGGGAACCCGAGCCCGGGGAAGGCCGGATTCCCGCCGGAGCGCTGACGCTTGCGGCCGGACGGGAGGGCACCGGCAAGTCCTCGTTCGGGATCTGGCTCGCCGCCCAGCTCACCCGCGGCAACCTGCCCGGCTCGTTCCGCGGCCGCCCGCGAGCCGTGTTCTACGCCGCGGTCGAGGACTCGTGGTCGCGCACCCTCGTACCGCGGCTCATGGCCGCGGACGCCAACCTCGATCTCGTCTACCGCTTGGAAGTGGAGACGGCCGAGCACGGCGAGACGATGATCAGCCTTCCGCACGACTGCCTCCTCGTGGAGGAGGCCATCGTCGAGCACGAAGCCGCCGCGCTGATCATCGACCCGTTGATGTCCACCCTCGGCACTGGCACCGACGCCCACCGCACCCAGGACGTACGCAAGGCCCTTGAGCCGGTAGTGCGCATGGCCGAGCGAACCGCGTGCCTCACCCTCGGCATCGCGCACTTCAACAAGGCCGGCGGCAACGACGCATCGCAACTGATCTCCGGATCCGGGGCATTCAAAGATCTGGCCCGCGCCGTCATCGCGTTCGCCCGCGACCGCGAGAGCGACGAGCAGGTGATGACCCAGACGAAGAACAGCCTTGGCCGCCTGCTCGACCTGCCGTCCCTCGGCTATCGGATCGACAGCACCGACGTCGTCACGCCCAAGGGCGTGGCCAACGTCGGGTGCCTGGAGTTCACCGGCCCGACCGACCGCAGCGTCGAGGACACCCTGTCGGCCCCCATCGACACCGAAGAAGCAGGCGAGCGCGCGGAGGCCGTGACGTGGCTGCTCGGGTACCTCGCGAGCAACGGTGGCGAAGCCCCCCGGGCGGACGTGATGAAGGCCGCGAAGGCCCAGAGCTTTTCCGAGTCCACGATCAAGAGGGCCCGCGGCAAGGCCAAGGTGACGACTACGGAGCGTCAGGGCTTCGGGGGCGGAACCGTGTGGGTGCACCCTCATGAGGCCCAGTCGGACCACAGTCAGTCCAGTCGGGTCACGCCCCAAAGTGCTGAACCGACTGGACCGACTGAGGAAACCGTGACCCGACTGTCCGAACGGCAGTCACCCCCAGTAGTCGCCGCGGAGTCACCGGAAGACGTCCCGGGCGCCCCCTCGCTGCCCGAACTCGTCATCGCGAAGTGCACCGTCTGCCACGACGACATGGCCGTGATCGAGCCCGGCCAGACCACCCACCCCGGCGGCGATTGCGACCGCCCTTCCTCTACCCAAGGAACTGCCGCGTGAGTTACATGGAGCAGCCCGACTCTCCACTCATCCCCGGACTCAAGCTCACCACGCGCATCATCGCCGCACGCATCACCCAGCTTGAGAAGGAGATCGTTACCAACGTCCGCGCTGGCGACGAGCAGCAGGGGTTCTACGCCGCACACACCGCCGCCTACCTCCGGAAGTTCCTCGCCGAGTTCATCGGGCCGACGTGGCACGCGTGGGCACAGACCCCCGGCGGGGAGGTGACCGATGGACGGGACCCCGGGCGGGGGATTGACGGACGCTGACGACCGCGTGCGCCGCCTCGTCGAGCAGGCCCGACGCCGCCGCGAACGCGAAGCCGAAGACCGGGCCGCGTTCGCCGCCGCCCGGACGGCGGGACTCCGCCGGCGCCACGCCCAGAAACTCACCCGCAACCAGGAGACCCGCATGACCGACCACGCCGACCCGACCGAGTACACGCCCGACGAACTCCGGCACGCCCGCGAACTCGGCGACCAGGCCCGCATCCCCTCCCAGATCAGCCCGGCCCAACTCGTCCGCTTCGCGCGGCTCATGGCCGACAACAACGGACCCGAACCCGCCGAAGGGGACGCCGGCAGGCCCCCGGGCGCCGCCGCGCCGACCGCCCGACCCGACCAGCTCGGCAACCCGCCCGACGACGACACCGACCCGCCGGCAGCGGCCTGACCAACATCAACAACCCGATCCCGAATCGGACATAACAACACCAAACGTGCGGTCATGGTAGGGGAGTTCGAATCCCTGACCATGATCGCTGAAGGGCCGCCGGGGTGAACTGGCCTCGCGGTCGCTCAACCCATAGACCCCCCTTCACCCCGAATGTCCGATTTGGACCGGCTCCGGCGGGTGCCGGCCGACCGAGAGGAGACCGAGATGGACGACCACGACGAGCAGGAGGGCCCCCGCGCGGCGGAGGTGCCGGCCGTGCCGCCGCTGCCGGAGGTGACGGTGCCGACCAGGCTGCGCACGTACGGGCAGCCCGACGAGAAGCCCCTCACGGCACCCATGGACGCCGCGCAGCACTGGGACGCCCGACTGTGGAGCCCGGCATGACGGGGCGTCTGACGCGGCCCGTGGACGGGTCGGAAGCGGCCGGGATGAGCCTGGTGTTGGCCGTGGTGTCCGCGGTCGCCGAGACGGACGTGATGGTGCCGCGGCCGTGGACGACGAGCGCGGTGGCCCGGTCCGTCCTCGACGGCGCCGGCGTCACGTGGTTCGTGGACGCGGACGGCGCGACGGTCGAGCGGATGATCGCGTTGGACTGCCAGTGCGCCTGCGCGGAGTTGACGACGTTCCGCGCCGGCGTCGAGATCGGCCGGTGCGTCGGCCGCGTCGGGTAGCCTGAGTTCAGGTTGATCGACGGCCAGCGAAGGCCGGCGGACTCCCAGACCGTGAGCAGGCGCCGAGAGGCCAGCAGTCGCACCGCCGTCAGGCCATGCGGGTGCCCGTCTCTTGAGCGCCGCCCGTCCCGGAGGCGCCCACCCATCTCGCCCGCTCAGTTCGAGGCCGCCGGTCGTTCCGTCGCAGGCCAGCCGCGCATTCCGCGGCACGTCTCCGGAAGTCCGGTCACACCACCACGACTTCCGAGGACGGGTCATGTCCACGTTCGAGCAGATCACTGCCCAGATCAAGCAGCACATGGAAGCTGCGCAGGCCGTTGCCGCGCAGGTCGACGAGGAGGGGCGGAACTACACCGCAGCGGAGTTCGCCGACGTGAAGTCCCACCTGGACAAGGCCAAGGCGCTGAAGCCCCTGGCGGAGAAGGCAAAGGGCGACGAGGCGTTGCGCAAGGCCGTCGCCGATCTCGGCGACGCGATCGGCCTGGACCCCAGCGCTGCCGCGCGCACACCGGGGGGCGGCTACGCGAAGACGCCGGGCGATCGCCTGCACCCGCGGGTGAAGGCAGCCGGTGGTTCGGACTGGGGCAACAGGGTCCTGCACGCGGTCTCCGACATGGCCGGGTACAAGGGCATCCTGGCGGGCGGCGCGGTGCCGCTGACGGTGCCGCTGGACCCGGAGCCGGTGCGGATCGGCGTGCCGGTCCTCGCGCTTCGCCAGCTCATCCCGACGGTTGCCGGACCGTCGCGGTTCGGGTACCTGCGGCAGACGACGCGGACGAACAACGCGGCGCCGGTCGCCCGCGGGGCACTGAAGCCGACCAGCGTTTTCACATGGGAGCGGATCGACGACCGGACGCGGACGATCGCGCACCTGTCGGAGCCGATCGCCCGGCAGGACCTGCGGGACGCGCCGGCGCTGCGCCAGGTCCTCGACGTCGAGATGCGCCTGGGCATCGAACTCGCCCTCGAGGCGCAGATCATCAACGGGTCGGGTTCGGGCGAGAACATGACCGGCATCGCGAACGTGTCCGGGTCCCAGGCGCAGGCCTGGGCGACGGACCTGCTGACGACGCTGCGGAAGGCGAAGACGAAGCTCGAGGTGCTGTCCTTCGTCGACGGTGCGGCGTACGTGCTGCACCCGAACGACTGGGAGTCGGTCGAGCTGCTGGCGAACAACGAGGCGGACTACTTCCTCGGCGGGCCGGTACAGACCGTCGACGTGAACTCCCGCCGCATCTGGGGCCTGCCGGTGGTGACGACGACGGCGCAGACCGCGGGCGTCGGGCACCTGGCGAACTTCGGGATGGCGACCGAGCTGCAGGTCGTCGAGGACGTGCGGCTGGACTGGTCGGAGAACATGTACGACCCGGACGCTCTCGGCGAGGGTGTGGGCGCATCCGACTTCCAGCGCAACATGATCCGCTTCCGCGCGGAGATGGACGCGGGCCTGAAGATCTTCCAGCCGTCCGCGATCGTCGAGATCGACCTGACCGCCTGATCCGTCCGCGCCTCCTCATCCCCGCGGACTGCAGCGCCCGGCCACGACTCCCTCGGGCCGGGCACTGCCCGTTGTCTGGGCGGTCGTGCATCATGTGGACCTGAGCGCTCATGGTGAAGGCCCGCCCCTGGTTCCCCCGGGGGCGGGCCTTCACGTTGCGGTCCTACCGGTGCCGGACGGCGTCGAGGAGCGTTCCCCACTCCTCACGCCCGACGGCTATCACCGGGGAGTCTGCGGACTTGCTGTCGCGGACGCCGACGGTCGCGGTTCCGGCTGCCACTTCCACGCATCCGGTGTCTCCCGAGTAGCTGGACTTACGCCACCCGGGGAGGGTGTCGCGTCTGGGTTCCACAGGTCGGCCAACCTCCTCGTGATCAGCTCCAGTGAGCGCGCCGGCGACAACGCGGCCGCCTGCAGGCTCTCGTACGAGATGGAGTATCCCGCCACGACCTCGACAGCGTCAGTGCACATCGCGTCGCCGACGGCCTCGAGGTAGACGACGCGGCGTGCCGGCGACGGCAGGTCGTAGATGACGAAGGGCTGCGGGATGGCGGTCTCGGCGTCGAAGGGCAGGACTTGGATGCGCAGTTCCGGGCGGCGGGATGCTTCGGCGAGCAGGTGCGCCAGCTGGTCGCACAGCACGTTCGGGTTGCCCAGGGTGCGGCTCAGCGCGGACTCGTCGACGATGAACCAGACCGGGTGGTCCGGGGCCGGCCGGAAGCGGCGCTGCCGTTCCATGCGCAGCTCGGCGCGCTGGGCTACGGCTTCGTCGCTGAGGGCGGGGCCGGTCGCGCGGATGGCTGTGCACGCGTAGCCGTAGGTCTGCAGCGGCCCGGGGATCATCGTGGTCTGGTAGGAGCGGACGCCGACGGATTCGGATTCCAGTGCGGCGAGCCGGTCGAGGTGGTCGGGCAGGTCGTCGACGATGGCGCGCCACCATCCGGTGTGCCGGGCGGCGCGCACGTTCTGCACGGCTTCGGCTTGGACGGCGGTCCCGTACGGCGGGGTGAACCCGAGGGCGGTCAGGTCCATCCCGAACAGGGCCTGAAGCACCATCTGGTATTCGGGGTTGGGCCACGGCGGGTTTGCGCTTTCCCAGCGCCGTACCTGGCGGACGCTGACGTCCAGTCGGACGCCGAGACTCCGGGCCTTGTGCTCGAAAGCTTCGGCGAGTTCGGCCTGCGAGTACCAGCCGCGCGCGTGCCTGGCTGCGACGAACGCCGCGTTTCCCGGCGGCGGTCTGTGGCTCATGGTGCCCTCCTGTCATGGGGAAGGTGTCTGTGACTGAAGCTAGTTGTCCAGGTACAACGCGTACGGCGGTTTCCGGACACCGCCCGGGATCGCCACCCGGAGGGACGGCGGTCGCCGACGGCTCGCGGAGGGGGACGAGCGGCTCTCTGAGGGCCCGTGAGGGGCGCAAGATCGCAGGTCGCGGCCTTGCGCCCCTCTTGCGTGTCCCGGGAGATCCTTACGGGCTCGGCGTGATTTCTTCCGCCCTCCTTACCCCGTTGTCCCAAACCGGTTGAGGGCCGTTTCGACGTCGTCGCGCCGGTATCCGCGGCGCGTGCCGACCCCGGGGAAGTGCGTCGGGTTCGGGGTCACGCCGAGCGGCCGGAGCAGGGTGGCGAGGTGGTCGACGTCGTCGGCCTGGTCGAGCTTGTCGGCGAGTTCGGCGGAGGTGATCCGGTCGCGGTCCGCCCCGATGATGCCGAGCACCGTCTGCAGGAGCACCGCCCGCGGGTCGTCCTCGCCGGCGCCCGGCAGCGTCCCAGCCTCCTTCCGCAGCGCGTACGCGCGCCGGGCCACGTCGTCGGCCCGCTCGTCGGGTGTGTAGAAGCCGCGCACGCGCCGCGGCGTCGACGACTCGGCGAGGAACAGGCCGGCGCCCTGGTGCTCCTCGGCGAACTCCATCCCGGAGAACCCCCGCCCGGCCATGCCGCGCCCGAGGATCGTGTCGGACATCTCCGGTGTCGAGCACCGGCCCGCCCACCGGTACTTGACCAGGTCCCGCAGGAACGACGGGATGACCTTGTCCTCGGGCTTCTGGGTGAGCAGGACCGGCACGATCCCGGCCGCCCGGCCCTCGGCGCCGATCTTGCGGAGCAGTTCCTTCACGGCCTTCCCGTGCTCGGGATCCAGGCACAGGCCTGCGAGTTCGTCGACCCACAGGAACAGCAGCGGCAGGCCCATCTCCGGCGCGAGCTTCTTGGCTCCCTTCCCGAGGATCACGTCGTACCGTCGGCCCATCTCCTCGACCGCGTCCTCGAGGAGGGACACGACCGACCCCGCGTCGTCTGGCACGGACAGCCGCGTGCAGATCGGGTGCCATGCCTGCGTGTCGACGCCGCGCTTCACGGGCGTGAGCCACAGCTCGGCGCGCGGGTCCAGGCCGACCGCCATCAGCAACGCGAGGGCCGACATGGACTTGCCGGCGCCCGGCTGCCCGCCGTACAGGAACGAGCCCTCGAACGCGGAGACGGTCACCGGCCGGTCCCGGATGTCGCGGAACAGCTCGACCCGCTCCCACATGTCCACCGGGCCCGCACCGGGACGCGCGAGCGGATTGCTCGGCGAGGTGCCGGTGAACGGGTGCTCGTCGTACACCCGCAGCAGCACCCGCCCGCCATGGCCCCGGACCGCGGCCGCGTCGACCTGCGCCGGATCCGTGCCGAACGCCGACGCCAACTCCGGGCACTTCCTGATGGCCTTGTCCGCCGGCATGCCGCCCGGCAACTCGACCATCGCGACCCACGCACCGCCGTCCCGGGCGACCGGCCCGACCACGCGCACCGCGCCGAGCTTCGCCGCGGCGAACGCCTCCCGAACCGCCTTGCTGCCCATGCGGCCGGTCACCAGCGCGGGCCCGTCGTCGGCCGGCCTGCGCCTGTTCCGCTCCGCGACGGCAGCCGTGCCGAACACCGCTGCGCCGAGCAGGTACGGCGCGGCCGGCCACTGCGCGATACCTCCGACCGTGCCGAGGACGTCGCCGACCAGGCCGAGACGGCCGAGCATCCAGTCGACCGGCTTGTCGACGAGCGGGAACGAGTCGACTGTCACCCACCCGGCCACACCGCCGACCGCCCACGCCGCCGACTTCCGGCGCCGCGCCCGGACTTTCTCGACGAACTCCGGCTTCTCGGCACGGTGGTCGGCGTACTCCTCGGCGCGCACCCACCGCCACAGATGACCGGCACCGCGGACCGTCCCGACGGTGCCCAGGACGAGCGTCTGGCCGGCCGCGCGGACGACCACCTGGGGAGCCACCCGACGACCACCCGTGACGCGGTGAACGAGCCGCCGCCTGGTCGTCTTGCCGGTCGCCGGGATGGTCGTGTGGGTGGTCGTCCCGGCCGCTCCGGCGGACAGTGGGATGGTGCTGCGGGCTACCACCGCGCCGACCACCAAACCGGCCTGCCGCAGCATCTCGTCCGTGTCCGGCCGCCGCACCGCGGTTTGCGACTCCGGGGAACGGAGCGGCACCACGGCCCGGGAGAACGCCGACGGTTCGTCGTCCGGACGGCCCTCGATCGTCACCGTCATGACCGGCCCCCGACCACGCCGCGCCGCAGCTCGGCAGCCCGCCGGCGCGACAGGCCGAGCTCGGTCTGCAGCGTCTGGATCGTCACCGAACCCTTGGTGGTCCGGAGCGCGTCCCGCTGCAGCTTCCGCGCGGCCTTCCGCAGGTCGGCATCGGACATGGCATCCGCAGTACGGATCTCGTCGTCAGGGGTACGCACATTCTGCGCACCCTCGGCGACGATGGGGTCGGTACCGCCGACGTCATCACTGCGGGAACTGCCGGAGTGATCCGCGTCAGGGGTACGGACCAGTCCGTACCCTTCGGCAACCGTGGCGGTATAGCCATGGTTCGGGCCGTCAACCGTCCCCGTCTGGACCACAGTTGCGTCAGGGATCGTGACGGAATTCCGCGCCGTCTGGTCGTCGAGGGGGGGGGGGGGGGGCGCCCCCCCCCCCCCCCCCGGCCGGGGCCCACACAAGGGTGCGTTGGGGGGGGGGGGG
>NZ_JAKFHA010000002.1:111669-369363 GCF_021502675.1 Yinghuangia soli | reverse complement strand
CACAGTTGCGTCCGGGATCGTGCCGTAATTCCGCGCGGTGTGGTCGTCGTGGGTGGGCACCGGTGCCCACCCCGCGGACATCTTTCCGGGATCCCAGAAAGTTTCCGGGTGGTCGTGCGCCTGGTCGTCGAGGTGGTCGCCAGCCGTGGCCGTCTGGGCGTCGACTGACGACCACCCGCCTACCACCGGCGCGACCATCTTTGGGGACAGCCCCAAAGTTTCCGGGTGGTCGTCGAGGTGGTCGTGCGGCTGGTTGTTCCACGGCGCGCGCCACGGCTCATCCCACGACGACGGCACGTCCTCGAAGTGATTCATTTCCCGGGGCAGATGAATCACCTGGTCGTCGTCGGCGACGACCTCGAGGTGAGGCCCGGCCGTGACGTTCACATTGTTAACGTCAGGCTTGTGGTCGAGGAGGACGTGCGTCCGCCACAGCACCAACGGAGCGAGCGACGCCACCGCGACGACCACGCCGACCGGAGGACCGTCCGCCGGGAGCAGGTGCGCGGTCGCGTTCGAGCCGACCATCAGCAGCACCGCGGGCAGCACCTCGCGCCGCGCCCGGATCGCCGCGACCGCGTACGCGTCAAGGCACACCGGGCCGGCCGCCGACACCCACCGGCCGAACCCGCACCCGACGAACAGCGCATACTCGCCCGCCGCAGTCAGGACCACCGCGGCGAACAGCGCCAGCCACGCCAGCGCGCGGGACATCTTGTCGGCCCTCATCCGCGGGCCTCCGGGTGCGCGGACGCCACGGCGTCGACCAGGCCGGCGAGCATCGACGTCAACTGGCCGTGCATGTACACGTAGTCGATCTCCGACATGCCGGCCTGCTTGCGGACGTCGATCTCGTCGAGGAGGTTCCGGCACAGGTGGGTGAGGTTCACCAGGTACCGCACCGCGTAGTCGTCGACGGCGGGGCGGTTCTCGCGGGCGCTCATCGGGCCCACTTCTCGACCGCGTCGAGCAGGGCCGCGAGGGTGCCGCGCAACTCGGCCCGCTGCGCGAGGAGCTGGTTCCACGACGCGGTACCGACGTCCGTCATGGACACCTGCCGGTACGCCTCCTTCGCGACGGCGACGTGCGCGGCAAGCATGTGCTTCGCCGACGGCTCGTAGGCCGGCCGGTCGTCGACCTTGGGGCCGTCGAAGTCGGGCACGTAGGTGCGGCACTCCGGGCCGCGGAGGACCACGTCGATGCGGATGTCGACGCCGCGGACCTTCAAGGTCGACGCGTGGCCGTAGACGGCGTTCACGCCGCCGACGTCGACGCCCTTGAGGCTCTGGCGGATCATGCGCGCGGCCGCGTCGAGGGCGTCGAGTCCTGCGATGCGGAGAGGATCGTTGGCAGTCACCCGGCCACCTCCTCGATCGGCCCGTCGGTGAAGGTCCCGGCGATGCGCTCGAAGAGTCGGGCGTACCGGTCGGGGGTGAGTTCGCCGTCGTCGGCGGCCATGGCGAGACGGCTGGCCATCGCCCAGGCGAGGAAGTCGTCAGCGGCCTCGTCGAGGACGGCGTACAGCCGACCGGTGCGGGAGTCCTGGATGCCGTAGCCGATGACGCCCTCGGGGAGGCGCACGCGGGCGACGGTGACCGGGGTGTCGGTGGGCGCGGTGATGCCGACACGCTCGGAGAGGTCGACGAGGGTCTCGACGCTGACGACGCCGGAGGCCGTGGTGGTCATCGGTCACCCCTGACCCGCACGCAGAAGCCGCGGGTGCCGTTCGCGTGGACGTACTTGCCCGCGGGCAGGTCGAACCACACGGCGAGGGCCTTGTAGACGGCCTCCTCGAAGTGGTCCGGCGCGAGGTCGGCGTCCGCGACGACCGCGACGGGCACACCGAGCTCGTCCTGCACGTACACGTCGGCGCCGTGCGGCATGACGGCGTGGTCGAGGGTGAAGACGACCGCGCCGGCGGACTTGACGATCTCGTCGAGGGGCGGCGAGAACCGGTCGGAGACCGGCAAGTTATCGACCGTGACGCGAGTCAGGCCGGGCAGGTCAGTCGCCTGCGGTCGTACCGTGGTGCTCATGGTTCGGACTCCTTGCTGTGAAGGGTCCGGCCGTAGGCCCCGGAGGCGTGCGGGAACACGTCTCCGGGGCTGTCCGTTGCGTGACGCATAACTGACACACGACGGGCGTATAGGCCGGGATAGCGGGTTATACGGAGTTACGGATTTCCGCTGGTAACCCGGCCGTTGCGAGCATCGATGCAGGTAGATCAACTGGTGTTAACGAACCGCGGGTTCAGGGTTCGATCCCCTGGCGCCCCACCGCGTCGGACAGTGCGCCCCTTGATCCTTGGGATCAAGGGGCGCTTCTGCTGGTACCGGCTTGGTTGCAGCGGCATCAGGGGGCAGCGCCTGGCCGGGATGTGGTCACTCGTGCATGCTCCACAGGGCGCGTCGGGCTTGGTCGGCGAGGGAGATTGCGGCGCCGTGTCGGTTGTCCACGACCAGGTGCGGGACCGCGGGCCGGAGCTCGGGGTCGATGCCGGCGGCGTACTCGTCCCAATGCCCGAGCTTCCAGGCATCACGGGCTGCGGCTCGGAAGGCGATGTACTCGTGCATCGAGTCGAGGTCGCAGCGGATCCACACGACCGAGACGTGGACCCCGCGCGCCCCGCAGCGGCTTCGCAACTGGTCGATCCATGCGCTGTCGCCGAGTTCCGCCAGGAACGGCGCCGTCACGACGGCGGAAATGCCGCTGTCGGCGTTGGCGTACATGGCTTCGAGCAGGCACTGGTACTCCAGGGGCCGGACCTGCTCGCGGTATAGGGCGGTGTTCCTGTCGTGCGGGTCGCCGCCGAGCGCGGCCAGGAGCCGCTCGACGAGAGGGCCGGTGAGGGGGTCCTTGTCGATCAGCGGCCAGCCCGTGAGCCGGCTGAGGAATCGGGCGAACTCCGTTTTGCCGCTTCCTGCGTAGCCGGCGACGAGCACGAGGCTCGGCTCGCTCGGGTCGCCGCCTGCATGCTGGTGGGTCCAGGCATCCATGATCCGCTGCCGGAGACCGGACGCGTCGGCGTCTCCGCCGCCCGCAGCGATTTGCCGGAGGGCGCGTTCGACGGAGACCTCGTGTTCGCTGCCGGGGGGAGTGCGCGGGGCCGGCGCGAACTGTATTTCCTCGCCGGGCAGGGGGTTTCGGAAGCCGAGTGCGGGCTCGGCGGCGCGATAGAGCAGGCAGTACGCGCGACGGTAGTGCGGCTCCGGGTACATGTCGCCGGCCTCGTGCTGCTGCAGCGTCCGGACGTCCGCGGTCGGCATGGCCAGTCCGGCACGTGCCGCGACCTCGCGCAGCCTTTCGCCGGCCTCTTCCAAGGTGAACCCGTACTCGGCGCGCGCAGAACGGAGTTCGTCGGGCCGCCAGCCGATCCGGTTTCCGGCTGCCCCCTCGACCGTCTCGGCCGGTTGCGTCATGGCGCCGAGCATACGACCGGCCCGCGTAGGTCCGAGCGGCCTTCCGGTCCGGGGGTGTTCGGAACGTCGAGGAGCCCGGACTTGTGTGCGGATTGACCTTGACGGCGCGTATTCCGACCTAGCGAGGGCGCGGAGGCGTTCCTACGCTGCGGGCATGCGTTCACGGGTATCGACGGCGGCGGCCTTTGCGGGATGTCTGCTCCTTGTGGGCGCCGCTCCCGGCACGGCCTGGGCCGCGCCGACGGCGCGGAGCCTGGTGCCGTACGCCGTCACCGGGACGCCGGTGCACGGCTCGACGGCCGGCTGCGACGACGCTCCGGTGCTGAAGCCCGGGCTTTACGTGGACGGCCTCACCGAGGGCAAGGACGTGTACTACCTCGTCCAGAAGCAGCCCGAACAGGTGCTGGACGTATCGGCGACCGCCGTGACAGCCGACAACGTGTCGAACTCGTCCCGGCTGGGGGTCGGCGCCGGCTGGGCGGAGGGCAAGGACCCCAAGTCGTGGCTGTCGGACAGCGACAGCACGTCGTCGGTCGGCGTGCTGAGCGTCGGCGGCCGGTCCAACGCGAAGGGCGCAGGTCAGCGGTCGGCATGCATCCGGATCGAGAACCGGCTGCGCTGGCTGGACGCGAAGAAGGGCCGGCCGGTCCCCTTGGAACTGGTCATCGGGTTCGGCGGTGCGCCCGCGGCGACGGGCGGTGACGGATTCTCCTTCGCCGGCGCGAAGCCGGTTCCGGCGTCCGGGGCGGTTCAAGGGGACCTGACCCTGGGCGACTACCCGTTCTGGCGGGTGGAGGTGAAGGAAGGCCAGTCGCTGACCGTGCGCGGTGTGCTGACGCATCCGGCCGGCCTGGACGCGGGGTCCTCCGCCCGCTGGACGATCCGCGTGTTCAACCCGACGCGGTCCCCCGCGCGGTGCCGGGTGGACACGTCCGTCTCCTCGGAGATCTTCATCCGCCCGGGAACCGGGAGCACCGAACAGGTCTGCGGCCCCTGGGAGGCGAACTCCGCGCTGCCGTCGTACGAGTCCGACTACACCGTCCCCGGCACCTACTACATCGTTCCCGGTGTCGTGGGCGTGGACGAGCCTCGGCGCGGCCAGGTCGCCCGGTACGAAATGACGGTGACGGTCTCGGGCACGCCCCGCTCTGCCCCGGGTCCCGAGGCGCCGAGCGCCGGATCGGCCGGCACGAGCACGGGTGCCGGTGGGGTCGGCACCGGTGCCGGCGCCGGCACCGGTCAGCACGGAACTCCCCAAGGTGTTCCGGGCGAGGGGGGCACCGATCCGGCCGTGCCGGTCGCCCACAGCGGTGGCGACGACTCGACGGACACCCTGCTGAAGGCTTCGGCCGCCGTGGCCGCGCTGATCGCCGCGGCCGCGGCCGGAGCGTTCGGCATGCACATGTACCGGAGGCGCCTCGCACCGGCGGGGACCGGACCGGGTCCAGGCACGGCAGCCATGGTGGCGGTCCCTGCGGTGATGCGGCGAACGAAGACCCGCCCGTCGGGCTCGGAGACTTCGGAGCCGTCGGACGCCTCGGAGCCGGCGGCAGCGCCGCCGACAGCAGCGGCAGCAACGGCGCTACCGGAACCCGCTGTTCCTTCGGTACCCCCGCCTCTGGTCACGCCCGTCCCGGCGCCCATGGTGATTCCTCCGTTGCCGACCGCCGCCCCTCCGGCACCGCCCGCGGCGGACACAGCGGCGGCAGTGCTGCCGCCTCCTCCGGCGATTCCTCCGCCTCCGCCTCTGCCGCCGGCTCCCGGCACTCCTCCGGGACCGGTGATCCCTCCGAGGCCGACGACGCCTGTGCCCGCCCCGGCCGCTCCCGCTCCCGCAGCCGCGCCCGACGCCGAACTCGACGACGACTTCGGCCCGGACTCGGTCTGGTCGATCACCGCCTTCTCGGCGATTGCCCCCGCCGATGAAGCAGCCGACGAAGCAAGCGAGGCAGCTGGCAACGAAGCAGCCGCAGATGCCGCCGCAGATCCGGTCGCGGCCCCGGTCGTCGGATCGGCCGGACCGCGTCCGGATCCCCAGCGGTCCGAGCCCCCCGAGCCCGGGTTGCCCACATGGCTCGGTATCGAGATCGAGGCGACGCCCAGCCCCGGGCCGGCCCCCGCGCCGGACGATGTAGCGCCCTCGTGGCGCGCTCCCGCACGGCCCCGGGACGCGGACGCGGACTGAGCCTCCGCGGGGTCCACCCGCACCGCACGCCATCACCCGTGCCGACACCGGTACTTGTCGGCAATCTCGTGTGCGCCGCCGTCATCCCAAAGCCGCGCGCGCACACGCGTACCCGGGATAGCCGCCCCCGAGGCTCCCGGTGAAGCTAGGCCGACAACTGGAAGCAGGAGCCCCGGGTGGCGCCCTGCGGCGAGGAGAGGGGGCGACTGATGCCGCGCATTCTGCCCGGCCGGTTCCGCGCTTCCCTGCGATGGGGATCTGGCCGCACCACCTCCGTGGTCGCTCTCGGCGCCGCCGGAGCGCTGGTGGCAGGGATCGTGGTGGCCGGCATCGGCGCGTCCGGCGCCGACCCCGACCTGTCCGATATCGGCGCGTGGCTGACCAGCGACAACAAGTCGAGCGTGGCGCACGTCAACGGGCTCACCGGCCAGGTCGACGGCCGCATCCAGTTGCCGCGCGGCGAGAAGACGCAGCTTCAGGTGAGCGACGACGGCCGGAGCGTGCTGGTGCTCGACGCGGCGACCGGCAAGGTCAGCCGCATCGACCCGGCGCAGCTCACGGTGCCGCAGTCGTACGACTACGCCACCCAGGGCCTGCAGTTGGTCACCGGTGGCGGCAAGGCCTGGCTGGTCGACGCGGCCGCAAGCTCCGTGCGTGCCATCGACCCGGTGACGCTCACCCCGCTCGGCGACCCGGTCAAGCTGGACGCCGGACAGCTCGGCCGCCCGCAGGCCGACGCGGCCGGCACGTTGTGGATTCCGGCACCGGAAAAGGGCCTGCTCATTCCGTTCACGGACAAGCCCGGCGCAGAGATCAGGGTCGCCGAACCGGGCGGCGTCATGCTGTTCGGTCTCGCGGCCGGGCGCCCGGTGGTGGTCGACGTCGCGGGCGGCACCCTGCTCGTCGTGTCCACGCGCGGTATCGACCGCACCATCACACTTCCGGCCGAACTCACCAAGGGGGCGCCGGGCAAGCTGAAGTCACCCGGCCGGAGCGACGGTCCGGTGGTGCCGATCCTCGCGTCCGACACCGGGGTCCTGACCGCGGTGGACATCGACACCGGTTCGGTGAAGGCGGTGCCGCTCGCCCTCGGGCCGCACAGCTACGCGGATCCGCAGGTCCTCGGCGCCAAGGTGTACGTGCCGGACCGGACCACCGGTCAGCTCGTCGTGTACAACTTCGTCCGCGCGCAGTTCGAGGCGCAGATCAAGGTGACCGGCGTGCCGGGCGAACTGCTCGACTCGTACGTCCGGGACGGCCTGCTGTGGGTCAACGATCCGGAGCGCTCGACGGCCGCCGTTGTGGACCTGCAAGGCCAAGTGCACTTGATCACCAAGACCAACGACCCGAAGGCGCCGAACCCCGCGGGGTCGTCCGGGGCGGTACCCACACCGGCGAAGAGCGTGCCCGAGGGGGGCGTGACGGAGTCCCAGTCGGCGCCGGGTTCCCCGTCGGCGAGCGTCTCCGGCAGTACGCCCCAGACCGACGGCAAGCCGACGGCCACGGGCGGCCCCGTCCCGACCGGCGACCCCGTCCCCGGTGGCCCCGGCGGCGGCACCGGCGGCGGCGCCGGAACCGGACCGACCCGCGGGCCGGACGACCCCGGCGACGGCGGCGGCAACACGGACCGCCCGACCCGTACCCCCAACCCCCGGCCGACCAAGACGCCCGGTGAGCCGGAGCCGACGAAGGAACCTCCGGCACCGACCACGCAGGCACCTGAACCGACGACCCCGGCACCGGACCCGACCACACCCGCTCCGACCACCAAGGCGCCAGACCCGACGACCAAGGCGCCCGACCCCACGACCAAGCCGCCGGCTCCGACCACGAGCAAGCCCACGTCGAGCTCCCCGCCGCCGATGCGGGCGCCCGGCATACCCACGGCGGCGTCCGGCCCGGGCAAGATCACCCTGGTGTTCCAGCCGTCGTCCGGCGCCGTCCCGACCCGGTACCGGGTCGGCGGGGTGGGCGCGGGGATGGGTGTCACCCCGGCGTCCGTGCCCGCCAAGGGACCGTTCACCTTCACGGTGTCCGGCGGTTCGTGCGACCAGGAGTACAGCTTCTACATCATCGCGGACTTCCCGAACGGCCAGATGAATTCCGGGCGTTCCACGCCGGTGCGGCCCTGCGTGGCGGCCGGCAAGCCGACTGCGCTGAGCGCCCAGGCGGTGTCCGGCGGCAAGGTGAAGGTGTCGTGGAAGCCGCCGACGAACACGGCCGGCGAGAAGGTCACCTACACCGCGACGTGGGCCTCGCAGGCGAAGCCCGCTGCGGCCGTCGGTCCTGCCGCCTTCACCGCGGACACCGCGGACACGGCGTCCGAACTGTCGCCGCCGCTGGTCGCAGATCCGCCCGCGGTGAACGAGGCGTTCGCCCCGGACGGGATCGTCACCCTGGCCGCCAAGAAGGCCGGGTCCGGGAAAGCGACGACCACCTCGACCAGCGTGACGTTCAGCGTCGGCGGCGTGGCCGGGTCGTACACGTTCACCGTCAAGGCGGCCAACGGCGCGGGCAGCACGACAACGGCGACCGCGACGCTGACCGTCGACCTCACCTGGGGCAAGACCGCCTCGGCGGTGCTGGTGGCGCCGCCGGAGGTGCCGGGCACCGCGCCGTATCCCCCGACCCCGTACCCGGGTTCGCCGGGAACGGACGTCGGCGGCCCGGTGGCCGCGGGGCCGCCGCGCCGCGACCCGGCGGAACCGTCCATGTGAGGACCGGCCGTCGTCCGGTCTCCCGAGGTCCGCGCGGGCGGTGGTCTCCGACCACCACCGACCGCGCGGCCTCGGCGCTCACCGGACGGACACGCCACGCCCGCACGGCCCCCGGCAGCCGCCGCCGACCCCGACGAACCTTCCGCCTCCGCGCGGACCCACGCCCCGAACGAGGAGCGCCGTGAGCACGAACCCGCACCCCGCGTCCGCCGGCCACGCTGCCGTGCCGGGCGCTCCCGTACGCCAGGGCGGCGCGCCGGCCGACTCGCCGTGGGCGCCGGCCGGCGCGAACCTGTCCGCGCCGCGCGAGAAAGGCGACGGCGCGTCGGCGGGCCTGTACGGCGCTCCGGCGCAGCAGAGCGGGCCCGCTGTCGCCTACCACGCGCCGGACGCGCTCCGCCTTTTCCGCGAGTGCTTCCGGGCACTGGCGGACAACGTCGAGCGGGTGCTGATGGGCAAGCGGGACACCGTCGAACTGGCCCTGACCGCCTTGTTCGCCGAAGGCCACCTGCTGATCGAGGACGTGCCCGGCACCGGCAAGACGACGCTCGCCCGCGCACTCGCCGCATCCCTGAACGCGTCCTGGCAGCGCGTGCAGTTCACCCCCGACCTGCTGCCGTCCGACATCACCGGCGTGTCGATGTTCCGGCAGACCACCAACACGTTCGAGTTCCTGCCCGGTCCGGTGTTCGCCAACATCGTGATCGGCGACGAGATCAACCGCGCCTCGCCCAAGACGCAGTCCGCGCTCCTTGAGGTGATGGAGGAGGCCCGGGTCACCGTCGACGGCTCGGCGCACCCGGTCCCCAGGCCGTTCATGGTGGTCGCCACGCAGAACCCGGTCGACATGTCGGGCACCTACCCGTTGCCAGAGGCGCAGCTCGACCGCTTCCTCATGCGGTTGTCCGTCGGCTATCCCGACACCCGTTCCGAGATCCAGGTGGCCTCCGGCGCGGCCGGGGCGGCGAGTGTCGAGACACTCCCGGCGATCGCGACGGCGCAGCACATCGGCGAGTTCATCGAGGTGGCGCGGAACCGGGTGCAGGCCGCCGAGCCAGTGGTCGACTACGCGGTCCGGATCGCGCAGGCCACCCGTACCTCGCCGCACCTGAAGCTGGGCGCAGGCCCGCGCGGCAGTGTCGCGCTCATCCGCGCCGCCAAGGTGCGCGCCGCCTCCCAGGAACGCGGCCATCTGCTGCCCGAGGACGTCAAGGACCTCGCCGAACCGGTGCTGACCCACCGCCTGATGCTCGCCCCGGACGCCGAACTGGCGGGCTGGACCCCGGAGTCGGTGCTCGCCGACATCCTGGCCACGGTTCCGGCACCGGTCGTCGGCGGCCTCGCGGGGGCACGCAGGTGAGGCTCCGGCGCCGATCCGCACCGGACGGCGGCCAGGACAGCGGCCCGGACGACCTGCCGGCGGACGGGGGCGGCGGCCCCCCGATCGGCCCGCGCCTCACCCCGGCGGGATACGCCGTGCTGGCCACCGGCGCGGCCGGGCTCGGCGCCGGCTGGGGTCTGGAGTACCAGGAGGCGCTCATCCTCGGCATCGCGGCGCTGGCCGCGGTCGGTGCGGCTCTGCTGTGGACGGTCCGCACTCCCGCCGTCACGGCGCGGCGCGAGGTCCTGCCGGTCCGAGTGGCACGCGGCGACACCGCCCATGGTGTCGTGGTCCTGACCAATCAGGGGCGCGGCACGCTGCGCGGGCTGCGTGCCGAGGACCAGGTCGCCGGGCAACCGATGCTGCCCGTCGACCTGCCTCCGGTCCCGGTCGGCGGCGAGGTCCGGGCCCGCTACCGGCTGCCGACCGAGCGGCGCGGCACCGTCTCGGTCGGCCCCATGATGCTGGTACGCGGCGACCCGCTCGGGCTGGTCCGGCGGACGTTCGAGTGCGGCGCGGTCGAGAAGCTGCTCGTGCGGCCGCGCACCGTCGACCTGCCGGCGCTGCCGGCGGGACGCACCCACCACCTCGAAGGCCCCACGTCCGACACCGCCCAGGACGGCACGCTGACGTTCCACTCGCTGCGCGAGTACGTGCTCGGCGACGACATGCGCCGCGTGCACTGGCGCTCGTCCGCGCGCACCGGGCGCCTGATGGTGCGGCGCATGGTCGACGTCAGCCTGCCCGCGACCGTCGTCGTGCTGGACACCGGGTGGTCCGCGTACCAGGACCGGGAGTGTTTCGAGACCGCGGTCGACACGGTGGCATCCGTCGTCGACGGTGCCGCCCGCAGCCGCTTTCCGGTCCGGGTCATCACCGGCGCCGGACCGCTCAACCTCGGCGACGGGCAGGATCCCGAACGGGCCTTGGACCGCCTCGCCACGATCACACCGGACGTCGGACTCGGCATGCCGCGCGCCCTGGACGCGCTCGAGCGGGTCCGGTCGGGCGACACCCTGGTGGTGGTCGCCGGCACCGAACTCCCGCTTCCCGACGAGCGCCTGGCCCGGCTCCGCGGCCGCTTCGACCGGATGATCGTGGTCCGGGTCGGTTCCGGCGCCGGAGCACCGCACGGGGTTCCCTCGCTCCTGGTCGACCGCCTGGACGACCTTGTCCCGGCCTGGCGGCGGGAGGCGATGGCATGAAGATCCCCTTCGCGACAACGGCATCTCCCGACACCACCCCCAAGGCCGCACCGGCAAGTTGGGAGCATCAGGCGCGCGCGGCGACGGCCGACACGGCCGAGCGGCGGCGCGCAGTCGTGTCCCTGCTGCCGGTGGCGGCGCTGGCCGCGATCGGCGGCGGCGCGTACCACCGGGTCTTCGCGGTACGGGACATCCTTCCGGCCGTGGCCGTCTCGGCGACCGTGCCGGTCCTCGCGGCACTCGTGTGGGGCCTCCTGGGGCGGAGCGGGAAGGAGCCGCGCCCGCTTGCCGGTTCGCTGCTGATCGGGCTCGCTCTGTGGCTGCCTGCGGTGTCCGCGTCCGTCTACCACGCCGACGCGTACCTGCATGTGCTGCCGACCCGCGACCTGCTGCGCAGGATCGGAACCGACCTCCTCGACGCGCCGCGCGGCCTGTTGACCACCGTCGCGCCCGCACCGGACGACCCCGGGCTGCTGGTGCTGGTGTCGGCCACCGTGTGGGTGGCCGCCTGGGCCGGTGCCGAACTCGCCCTGCGCTCCGGCACGACGGTGCTCCCGGTGCTCCCCGGGCTGCTGATGCTCGGTGTCCCGGTCGTGCTGTCGACCGGTGCGCCGGGCGGCAACGCCCTCGCGGTCACCGCCGCGGTGGGCGCGGCCGGACTGCTGCTCCTGAGCCGGGCGCCGGGGCACCGCTCGCCGCTGCGCGTGCTGCTGACCGGAGTGCCGTGGGTTCTGGCGCTGACCGTGCTGGCCGGATACGCCGGCCCCCGGCTGCCGGGCACCGACAATCCGCCCGACCTGCACGACCAGGTGGCCGCCCCGCCGCCCGTGCGGCTGGCCGGGATCAACCCGCTCGACCGGATCTCCGCGTGGCTGCTCACGCCGGACCAACCGCTGTTCACCGTCGCCGGCCCCGCCGACCCCGACCGCTACTGGCGGCTCGTGGTGCTCGACCGCTACGACGGCACCACGTGGTACCCGGTGAGCGGCCTGCGCCCGACCGGCGGACGGGTTCCGGGCACTGCCGGCAGCATCGACGGGATGACCACCAAGCGCGCGGTCCAGCAGGTCACCCTCGACCGGCTGGACGGCGTCTGGCTGCCGGCCGCCGACCGGCCCGCCAGCGTGGCGGCAGCCGACGACGTGGAACTCGCCGTCGATCCGGCGAGCGGCACGGTCGCCACCGGCTCGGCGCTGCAGCCCGGGCTGCGCTACCGCGTGGAGTCCCAGGTTCCGGTGTACGACCCGGACCGCCTGAAGTACCTGCCGACCGTCGACGACCCCGCGCACGTCGCGCTCCCCGAACTGGACGCGGCCGCCGAACCCATCCCGATGGTGGCCGACTTCCGCACCATCGCCATGGAGGCGACGGCGGGCAGCTCCGCGCCCTACCAGCAGGCCCTCCGACTCGCGGACTGGCTGCGCGCCAATCACCGGTACGACATCACCGCGGTCCCCGGGCACTCCTACCGCAACCTGCGGTTCTTCCTGGAGTCCAGCAAGGAGGGCACCTCCGAGCAGTTCGCCTCGGCGTTCGCCGTGCTGGGCCGCACCCTCGGCCTGCCGACCCGCGTCGTCGTGGGCTTCTCGCGCGGCACCGCGCTGCCGGACGGCACCTGGCGGGTGGACAGCGGCAACGTCGTCGCCTGGCCCGAGGTCCACTTCGCCGGCGTCGGCTGGGTGCCGTTCTACCCGACGCCGGGCGAGGCCGGGCGGTCCGGCAGCACGAAGACCGACGCCGACACACAGGTGGCTGCCCAGACGCCGCCCACCGTGACCCCGCCGGCGCCGGACTCGCCCTCGCGAACCGACAAGGACCGCGGCATCGCGGCCGAGGACCGCACGGCGGAGGGCGGCCTCCCGGCCGCCGTACCCCCCGCGGCCGATCAGCCCGCCCCGATGTGGTGGTGGGCCGCACCGCTGGCGCTGCTGGCCGCGGTCGGACTCGGGCACACCGGACTGGC
Organism: Yinghuangia soli; assembly: GCF_021502675.1. Lineage (GTDB taxonomy): Bacteria > Actinomycetota > Actinomycetes > Streptomycetales > Streptomycetaceae > Yinghuangia > Yinghuangia soli. The sequence goes on along the minus strand of NZ_JAKFHA010000002.1, from coordinate 356,493 downwards.
TTTCGCGGCACCGCGCATGCTGCGCCGGCGACGGCGGCGCGGCAGCCCGGAAGGCCGGCTGTTCGGGGCCTGGCGGCAGATCTGCGACCGGCTGGTGGAGTCCGGGATGCCCGGCGGCGGCGCGCATACCGTGCGCGACACCGCCGACTTCGGCCTCGACCACCTGCCGGAGGAAGCCGGCGGCCGGCTGCTCGCCCTCTCGGCGGTCGTCAACGACGTCGAGTACGCGGGCCGCACGGTGACCGATCAGGATGCCGACGAGGCATGGCAGGCCTGCGCCGCGATCGAGGCGGCTGCCCGGCTCGACGACAAGCGGCCCAAGCGGTGGACGCGCATCCGGCACGCGCTCTCCCCCTGGACGGTGGCCGCGACGCTGCGCCGCCGCTGACCGCCGACCGATCGTCCGTGAACGACATGGAGAACTCCACGATGACCGAAGCCGAGCCGTTCACACCGGTGTTGAGCCGTCCCGTGTGGTTGAAGGCCGACGTCTCGAACGGCGGGGCGGAGGCCGGGGACCAACCATTGGCCTCCGCCGGGGCCGCGGCGCCACCGGCGGCCGTCGAAGTGGTGCACCACGCCACGCTCAGAGCCGAGCCGCCGGCGTTCGGCGCGGCCGAGCAGGCGGCGGACCCCGAACCGGAGCAGGCGCCCGAAGCAGAGGTGAAGCCCGAAGCCGAGCCGGAGCCCGAGGCCGAAGCGGCTTCCAAAGCCGAGCCCGAACCCGAGCCGGAACACGAGCCGGAACCCGGAGCCGAAGTTGCTCCCGAACCCGAGTCGGAGCCCGAGTCGGAGCCCGAGTCGGAGCCCGAGTCGGGAGCGGCGCCCGAAGCCGAAGCGGATCCCGAACCCCCCTCCGCAGTAATCGACTTGAACAAGAGCGCGGTCCCGGACGTGCTCGCCGCCGAGCCACCGCGCGCCGTTCCGGAGACCGCCGCCCCCGAGGCCGAACCCGCCGCTCCACGCGTCGTGTTCGAGCATGTGCCCGGCGATGATGCCGTGCCCGTGAAGGTCCAACCGCTGGCGTGGCTCGACAACGTGCCGGTCGGCGCCGCCGCTCCGCCGGTCAAGTCCTCCGTGCCGCAGCCGGCGGTGCCCGCACCGCCCCGGGCGCCGGTGCCGCCGGTCGACCTCGGCAAGCCGCACCCCAGCGCCGCAGCAGCGCAGGCGCCGCCCTCCGCATCCGACGTGGCTGATCCCGTCCCCTCCCTGTCCGCCGCCGCGGAAGATGGCGCGTTCGGCTGGGACTTCGAGGAATCCGACCCCGCGGCCGGGCTGTGGGAGCAGCGGCCGTCCGCACTGCGCCGCTGGTGGATGCCGATCACCTTGGGCGTCCTCCTGGTCCTGATCGCCGCGGTGCTCGGTTTCGCCATGCTCATGCGCAAGGAGGTGCCGGCGGCCGCACCGCCCCCGCCCCCGCCGGCCCCGGAGACGGCGACACCGGTCGCCGGCGACCAACTGGCCTTGCTGCAAGCGCGCGACGTCAGCGTCGCCGGCTTCCAAGGCCGTCTCCAGGTGACCTGGGCGGCCCCCAAGGACCCCAGCAACGTGGCGGGATACCTCGTCACGCCGCAGAAACCCACTGGAGAGCAGTTGGAGCCGCCCCAACTGGTCGAACGCGGCGAGCTCATCGCGGTGTTCTCCGGACGGGCCGGTGTCCCGGGAAGTTGCGTCGTCGTCACCACCTTGGTGCGCGGCACCGGCGCACTGGGACTCGCGAAGAGCGAACCGGTGTGCACCCCGGGGACAAGCGGCCCGCCCAAGTCGCCCGCGGCGTCCGCGGCGTCCGCGTCACCATCCAGATAACGCGAAGCCGAACGGAATCGCGCGCGCATTTCGGCCTCCATTCCCGGGCAAACACACGAACGCCGGTACCGGACGGCCCACTTCCGCGTATCCATGGTCGCGTTCTGGATAGCTGCCACGCCGGGCGCTCGGTATCTTCCAGTTGCCCCTATCCGGACACCGCTACGGGGGCGAGCGGCCCGCCTCGAAGAATCGGTGTCGGCTGCCGCAACCGCCGCGCAGACCGCGGGCGCGTATCACCGGTTTTACGGCTTCACTTCGCCCTCGCAGGATTCCGGAGTTCACAGATGATCGGGTCGCTGGCAAGTTCCGCGCATCAGGCACACGCGTCAATAGTGACGTACCTCGCCGCCGAAGACCCCGACCCGCTCAAGCCGAAAGAGACGAAGCTCCCGACCGGCATGGAGGGGCCGATGTCGGCCGCGCTCGGCATCCTCGTCCTGCTGGTCGTCATCGTCGCTGCATTCATGCTGCTGCGCGCGATCTTCGAGGCCGTCGCGGCTTACCGCGACGGCGCGGCGGTGCCTTTCGGGTCGATTCTGATGATCCTGCTGTTCCTCATCATGGCTGTCGGAGGCATCTCGCTGCTCCTCCGCACCGTCGTCGGCAATGCCTGGATCTAGACCGAAAGGGCGTCCGGCACGTGGCCAGGTCCAAGAAATCCTCGGGAGCGGATGACGTCCCTCGAAGCCCCTTTGCCGAGCGAGGATTCGTCCTCTCCGCGGGATTCCTGGGCATCGCCATGATCATCGGCCTCCTGACCATCCTCACCGGCTCCGACGACTCCGGTACGGGGTCCGCCGCGGTGTCCGCGTCTCCCGTCGGTACTCTCCCTGCGCTCCCTCCCGCGACGCCGTGTCCGACCCCCTCCCCGGCAGTTCCTCAAGCGTCGGCCTCGACCACCGCAGGCAAGGCGGGGACGGCAAATGCCGGGGCGGCCGCCACACAACCCCCGGCGGCCCCTCCCGCGACGTCCCAGGCGCCGACCGCCGTCGTCGACGACGTCGTGTGGACCTACTACTTCGGCTTGGCACTGCCCTCGTCGGACACCGCGGGCCCCCTAGCCGCCGAAGGCGACACCGCCCGGTGCTTCGAGCACTCCCGCACGGGCGCGCTCCTCGCCGCGGTCCAGATCAGCGCGCGCTTCCATTTCTCCGCGGAGTGGCAGACCATCACCGGCCGCCAGATCATGCCTGGTCCGGGACGCGATGAAGCGGTCCGCCGACGGCAGCTCGCGATGAAGCAGGCACAAGCCATGAACAAGACCGTCGCCCCCATCGACCTGCAAGGGATGCGCCAGGTCGTCGGATTCACCATCGCCGAGTACACCGACGAGGCAGCGACAATACGCATCGCCTCGGCTTCCCCCAGTGAAGGTGGCATGTTCGGTCAGACGTATTCACTGACCTGGTCCGACGGCGACTGGAAGCTCAACCTCTCCGGCACCGGGCTGACCTCGGTCCAGTCCGCACGCCTGGGCTCCCTCACGGGCTACACGCCCTGGGGCCTGAACGCGAGCCGGCCGTGAACCGCGCATGTCGGCGGTCGCCTGCGGCCCGGTCTCCCAGGAAGAACGCCGGGGTGCTCAGGACCATCCGCCCCGCCGCCTTCGCAACTCTGCTGATCTGCGTGGCGCTGACCCTGATCGGGCTGTCCGGCGACCCGACAGGCAAGGACGGGCACCCACAGGACACCTACGAGCCCGTGGCCGCAATGGCCCCGGCCGACAACCCTTTCGGGGACGAGCACGAAGAATGCGAGCCCCTTGCGGGGCAGGACCGCTACCCCTGGGAAGGCGATTTGCCCACGGGTTCGGACTACATGGGCAAGGCTTGGGACTACTGCAACGAGTGGTACAAGAAGGCAGGCGACAAGCCGCCGAGTCTGCTGGAATCGCCGGACGAGTGGGTCATTTACTACCTGAACCACACGGCCAACACCACGTACAACTGGGTGTGGACCTCGCGCGACCCTGTGATCGGCGCATCCGGCAGCAGCCTCCAGACCAAGGACGACCTGGCGGTAGCCGAGGCCAACGAGGATCCGTTCGACTTCGGGCGCAAGCACTTCTACATCTTCACGATCACGTTCAGCGCCGTCGGGGTCCTCATCTCATTCATTTTGGTGGCCCGCTCGGGTGATCCCTCCGCTGCCCAGCGCGCCGTACGGGGCCCGGTCTACGCCATGCTCGCCATCGGCTTCACGGCCCCTCTGGTCAATGCGAACGTCAAGGCGAGCGACACATTCTCCAAGTGGATCCTGGTCAAGGGCGTTCCGAAACTCGGCGAACAGGATCCGGCTGACAAAGCGATGGTGCCCCTCTCCGTGGAAGGGGTCATGCGCCGCTTCCTGAACAGCTTCGAAGAAGAGAACTTCTTCCTGCGGGCGCTGTTCCTCATCGGCGTGATCATCGCGGCCATCGTTTTGTACTTCGAGCTCATCATCCGGCTCTTCCTGGTCATCACCGGAGCATCGCTGCTGCCGGTCATGGCGAGCCTGTCCGGGACCAACTGGGGCAAGGAATACCTGACACGGTCGATCGCCGTCCTGCTCCCGCTCTGCTATCTGGACACGTTCCAAGCGGTGGGCATGGTCTTCCCACTGAGAATCCTGGCCGCTCATGGGACCTATGCCGGCTCAGGCACGCAGCAGAGCTTCATCGCCCTTTTCGGCCTCATCATGGTCTGCCTCATGCCCGGCGCCCTGATCCGGGTCGCGATGCCCGTCGCGTCCGAGGTGGTCAGTTCCGGCCAGATGAACCGGACTCTCGCCACGGTCGTTCCGGCGACCGGGGCACGAGTCGTCACGGCTTGGAATGCCATGCGGCCGAAGAGCTAGTCCGGCACACGCCGTCGCACCAGGTGCGCCACCACCGCACCACCGGACCGCAGGAACAGGAAGGCACATGGCGCAGAACGAAGAACGCACTTACGGAAACTGGCGCCAGCCGAGCTCGCCCGGTTTCGGCAACCTCGGTCTCGGCGGCAGCGGTCTCATGCTGGGCGGCATCCTGCTCATCGTCGTTCTGCTGTACCTGTCGGCCACGCTCGCGATAGGGGCGGCTGTCGTCGTGGCCGGCCTGCTCGTTCCGATGGTGATCCGCGACCGGCACGGCCGCAACGGCGTCCAATGGCTCACCGCCCGAACCGCCTTCGCGAACGGCAAGTCGAAGGGGCAGAACCTGTACCGGTCCGGCCCCCTGGGCCGCATCCCGATGGGAACCTGCAAGCTGCCGGGACTCGTCGCCGCGTCCACGCTGTACGAGGCGCAGGACGCCTGGGGGCGTCCCTTCGCGATGCTGACCATCCCGCGCACCAACCACCACACCGTCGTCCTGACGACCAGCGCGGACGGCGCGTCGCTCGTGGACGGGGACCAGATCGACACATGGGTCGCGTACTGGGGGCAGTGGCTCGCGCAACTCGCCCACGAGCCGCGGCTGGTCGCCGTGTCGGTGTCGGTGGAAGCCATCCCGGACACCGGTGACCGGCTCCGCCGCGAGGTGTTCGAGAACATGGACCCCTCGGCCCCGACCCTGTCGAAGCAGGTCCTCGAAGAGGTGGTCGAGACCTACCCCGTCGGCTCGGCACGGCTCACCACGCGTATCGCCCTCACCTATTCGGGTGCCGGCGGCGCGAACGTGCAGGGCGGCCGCAAGAACGTCGACGAAATGGCGATCGACCTGGGCACCCGGCTGCCGGGTCTCGCCGCCGGCCTGCAGATGACCGGGGCCGGCCCGGCGCGCCCGCTGACCGGCGAGGAAATGGCCGAGGCGATCCGCGTCGCCTACGACCCGAGTGTGGCGCTGCTCGTCGACCAGGCCCGGGCGGCGGGCGGATCACAGCTCACCTGGGACGACGCGGGACCGATCGCAGCCCAGGAGTCCTGGGACCACTACCGCCACGACGGCGCGTTCTCCATCACCTGGTCGATGTCCGAGGCGCCGCGCGGCGAGGTCCACTCCAACGTGCTGAGCCGGCTGGTCTCCCCGCACCCGGACATCGTGCGCAAGCGGGTCACCCTGCTCTACCGCCCGCACGACTCGGGAACCGCCGCCGGCCTGGTCGAACGCGACCGCAAGGACGCGCTGTTCAAGGCCCAGCAGAAGAAGGTCATGCAAGCGCGCGACAGCGCCGCGATCGGTGCCTCCGAGCAGTCCGCACGCGAAGAGGCGGCCGGCGCCGGCCTGGTGCGGTTCGGACTGCTCGCCACCGCGACGGTGCTCGACCAAGCCGACCTTCAGGTCGCCGCCGCGGCCATGGACAACCTCGCCGCGTCTTCGCGGCTGCGGCTGCGGCGTGTGTACGGATCGCAGGCCTCCGCCTTCGCCGCGGCTCTCCCACTGGGACTCGTCCTGCCCAACCACCTCAAGGTTCCCCAGCAGATCCGGGAGACGATGTGATCCGCGGCAGAGGGCGGCAGCGCGACAGCGCCGAGGAACCGGCACCTCCCAAGACGCCGCGCCGGCGCATCGTCCGCCCGGGGCCGCGCGGCTACCTCGGACACGGCCGCGGCGCGGCCTCCTACGTCGAGGCCGCTCCCGAATGGCGCGGCACGACGGTGCAGGTGTGCGGCCTCTGGCCGTTCGCGGCCGGCTCGGGCACGCCCCTGGCGGGCATCCCGCTCGGCCGCACCCTCACCTCCGGCGCAACCCTGTGCTGCGATCCCATCAGCTGGTTCCAGCGGGCCAAACTGATCCTGAACCCCAGCGAGTTCGTGCTCGGCAAGCCGGGCCTGGGCAAGTCGACGATCGTGCGCCGCCAGGCACTGGGGCTCGCCGGATACGGCGTCCACCCGCTGGTGTTCGGCGACCTGAAACCGGACTACGTCGACCTGATCCACGCGCTCGGCGGCCAGGTCATCACCCTCGGGCGCGGGCGCGGCTCGCTCAACGTGCTGGACCCCGGCGAGTCGATCCAGGCGGCGAGCCGGCTGACCGGCGACGCCCGCCGGGGCCTCATCGGCGACATGAACGGGCGCCGGCTGAACGCGGTCGGGTCGCTGATCACCATCGCGCGGAACCAGCCGCTCAGCGACCGCGAGGAGACCATCCTCAGCACGGCTCTGCGGTTGCTGGACGACCGGCACGCCGGCATCCCGGTGCTCGGTGACCTGCTCTCCATGGTGCGCGAAGCCCCTGAGCCACTGCGCACCGTAGCGCTGGACCGCGGGGATCTCGACAGGTACCGCAACATCACCGAGAACCTCGAATCCTCACTGGTCAGCCTGTTGGGCGAGGGCCGGCTCGGCGACATGTTCTCGCGCCCGACGACCGAACCCATGATGCGCGACCGGCCGGTGTGCTTCGACGTGAGCAGCATCGACGACGCTGAGACGCAGTTGCAGGCCGCCGCGCTGCTGGCCTGCTGGAGCTACGGGTTCGGTGCCGTCGCGGCCGCCCAGGCACTCGCCGACGCCGGCCTGGAGCCGCAGCGCCACTACTTCGTCATCCTCGACGAACTGTGGCGCGTGCTGCGTGCGGGTCGCGGTCTGGTCGACCGCGTCGATGCACTGACCCGGCTCAACCGGCAGCGCGGCGTGGGCATGGCCATGATCACGCACACGATGTCGGACCTGTTGGCGCTCCCCAGCGAGGACGACCGCATGAAGGCGAAGGGCTTCGTCGAACGCGCCGGCATGGTGATCACCGGTGGCCTTCCGGCCGCGGAAATGCCGCAGCTGACCCAAGTCATCGGCATGACCGAGGCCGAGCAGCGAATGATCGTCGACTGGTCTTCGCCGCCGGCCTGGGACGGACTTGCCGGAACGGACGCACCGCCCCCGGGACTGGGCAACTTCATGGTGAAGGTCGGGGGACGCCCCGGAATCCCGGTGCACGTCGATCTCACCAACGCGGAACGAGAGGTCAACAACACCAACCGGCGGTGGGACTCGTGACGTCCGTGCTGCGGCGCTTCCTCCTGGTGTTGTCCGCCGCGCTGCTCACCGTGGGCGTGTCCCTCAGCCGTCCCGCCGCAGCCGAGAGGCCACCGTCGACGCCGGAACCACCGTCGGCCTGCATATACGTGCCGGAAGACTGGTCGGGCTTTGAATTCTCGTATTACTGCAAGGAGGCGAACAAGGAAGCCGGACCGTGGTTCAACGTCCACGCCGACTACTACGTCAATATCAGCAGGGACGACAAAGCCTCGACGTGGGATCGCTGGGGCGAGTACACGGGACAACCGTGTCCGCGGGAAGACGACTACCACGGTCTTTTCACAAGAACCCGCGGCGAATGCCTCACCGACTGGAACTGGACCGGCATAGGCATGTGGATGCGGGGCCAGGACGGACGAGGCTTCCTGGGTGCCACGCACTTGCTCGAGAACATCAGGCGGAATCCCTGCGACGCCCTGACCGAACCCGAAGCCGCCCCCATCAAGGCCAACTGCTTCGACGTCCGCAAGACCAATCCCTGCACGAAGGTCTCCACCAAAGAGCAGCAGAACAAGTGCAACGCCGCCCACCCTTGGTTCACCTGGCGTCCTCCGGACGCCTACGACTACGACGACCCCAACTCCTGCAAGTTCGACCCGGACCTCGTCACGGCCCACTGCCCGGGCACACAGGTGATCACCAAGGGCAAGGTCTCGGCACCGGCCTCGGTCTGGGAGGCGATCTCCGAAGGCCTGGGTGTGCTCGTACTTCTGGTGTTCATCGCAGGTGCTTTCGGACTCCTGCTGCACCTCTACTTCGGCGTGCAGTCCTATCGCAACGGTGACACGGTCGCCGCCGTCTTCGGCCGCATGACCTACACACTGTTGGCGTGTGTCGGGGCCCTCGGAGTCACCGGCCTGGTCTGGATCTTCTTCAACGCATGAGTGCGGTCACCCGCCGCCGGGGCGTGAATCCGTACATCGAAGTGCAGTTGGCCGGCCTCGCGATCGGCCTCGGCACCTCCCTGCTGCTGTCGGCATGGGGTGCCGCGTGGATCGTCGCCGAGGCCGAGGACCTCGAACGGCCGGCTGAACAGCCGTGGATGATGGTCTTCGAGTTGCTCCGCAAGGAGTACGTCTGGCCGGGCCGGGCCGCCGTCGTGGTCGCGGTGGTCATCATGCTGGTCATCACGACCGCCGCCGCCGTCGGCTACCTGGCCTACAAGCACCGTGACACCGTGCTCATCGACCGGGCCGTCCGGTACCTGGCCAAGCCGCGTGACCTGCGCCCGTTCGTGACCCGCGGCGCCCGGGAGAGCGCGGCCCGGCTCGGCCTCCCCGACGGCACCGTGCCCGGCGTCTACCTCGGCAAGACGGTCGGGCGGGAGACGGACCTGTGGGGTTCCTGGGAGGACATGCACGTCGACATCTGGGGTCCCCGTACCGGCAAGACCTCCTCCCGCGCGATCCCGAATATCGTCTCGGCGCCCGGCGCGGTGGTGGTCACGTCGAACAAGCGCGACGTACTCGACGCGACCCGCGGGGTACGGGAAACCAAAGGCCAGGTCTGGGTGTTCGACCCGCAGGGCCAGGCAAGCGAGCCGGCGTGGTGGTACTGGGACCCGCTGCAGTACGTGGGCAGCAACATCGTCCGCGCCATCAAGATGGCCGGCCGATTCTCCAGCATCAACCGTCCGGCCCACGCACGCAGCGACGCGTTCTTCGAACCGGCCGCCGAAGACCTGATCTCGCACCTGCTGCTGGCCGCCTCGCTGGGCGGCCGGCCCATCACGCAGGTCTACACCTGGCTGACCCGCCCCAACGACGACAGTGCGGCGCGGATCCTGCGCGACCACGCGAAGCACGAGTCGGCGGAAGCCGTCGAGAGTGTGCTGTCCAGCCCGGAGCTGCAGCGCGCGGGCGTGTTCGGTGTCGCCACCCAGATCATGTCGTTCCTGGTCGCTCCCTCGATGACCGAGTGGGTCACGCCCGGCTCGGATCCCGACCGGCCGAAGTTCGACTACCTGGAGTTCGTCAAGAGCAACGACACGATCTACATGATGTCGGAGGAGACCAGCAAGGCCGCCGCCCCTCTCATCGTGGCGTTGACCGCGGCACTCGCCGAGGCCGCCGAGAACGAGAGCATCGGCAAACCGAACGGCCGCCTTCCGATCCCGATGTTGTTCGTCCTCGACGAGGCCGCGAACGTGTGCCCGTGGGGCGCGCTTCCGGACAAGTACTCGCACTTCGGCTCGCGCGGCATCGTCATGATGACGATCCTGCAGTCCTGGGCGCAGGGTGTGGCGGCGTGGGGCGACACCGGCATGAAGAAGTTGTGGGGTGCGGCGAACGTCCGCGTCTACGGCGGCGGCGCCGCCGAGACCGACTTCCTGGGCGCGATGGCCAAGATGTCGGGCGTCTTCGAGCCGCGGACGGTGGGCTCGTCCGGCAAGATCGGCGACCGTCCGTCGTACTCGATGGGCTCGCGCTCGGAAACCGTGTTGGACGAATCCGACCTCGCCTCGATGCCGCGCGGCCGCGCTTTCGTGATGTTCAGCGGCTCCCGACCGGTGCTCATCAAGACCGTCCCGTGGTGGACGACCTCGGCGGCCGAGGTGGTCAAGGAGTCCATCGCCCGCTTCGATCCCGGGAAGGCCGCGCCGGATCCCGCCGTGCTCGCCGCTTCCGGCGTGTCTTTGAGGAAGTGACACATGACCGATGACGTGACCGCGGAGCCGGAGTTCGGACCGACCCCGCACTTGGTGTTCAACACACTGGACGATTTCGTCACCAAGTACATAGCCCAGGTGATCCGCCGCCGCCTCAGCCGGTCGGTCGCCATCTGGTGCCCGGCCTGGTGGCTGCACGAGGAGGCCGTGGCGCGGCTCTCCGTCCTGTGGCGTGCGTTCGAGCACCTGAAGCAGGACCCCGCGCTCGGGCTCTCGTTCTGGTGGACGCAGCACGCGGACCCGCATCTCGCGGCCCTGATGGACCCGGACCGAGGACCGTTCGTGCTGTGCGACCCGAGAGACGGCCACTCCGACCGCATTCTGGACGCCCTGCCGATCCTCGCCTCGCCGCCCGAGTTGTGGACCAGCCCGGTGTTCAACGCCAGTGCGGAGATACCCCGGGACGACAGCGAAGGTGCAACGCCCGCGACCGGGCTGAAGGAGTGATCGCATGGGTGTCTTCGATGGGTATGAGACGACGTTGGACAGTGTTGTCGGGATGGCCAACCAGGTCCTCGACACGGCTCAGCAGGGTCTCGAGCCGGCGCTGAACGCCGTCGGCAAGGTCGGCGCCTCGTTCATGGCGGAGCCGAACCTGACGCCCGGCCTGGCGGTGCGGAACGCGTTGAAGCAGTCCCTGGGCAAAACACCGTGATCGGATCCGTGGCCGGCGGCACCCGGCGCCGCACCCGGGCGCGGCGAGACGCTGCTCCGACGAGGTTGCTCGCGATTGCGCTTGCGCTGTCCTTGCTGACCGGCTGCACGATGATCTGGAAGGCCAAGCAGGCCTACGAGCTGGGCTGGGACGCGCTCGGGCTGATCTTCGACCCCGCCAAACTCCCCGGCCACGCCCTGCATTGGGCATCCATGATCATCAAGGCGGGCAGCATCTGCCCCGAAGCACCGCCTCAGTTGATCGCCGCGCAGCTGTACGCGGAGTCGTCGTTCGGCCTGAACACCAACGCGGACAAACCCGATGCAGCGGCGTTCGGTCCGGCGCAGTTCACCCCCGACACATGGGCGGGGCACGGGGTGGACGGTGACGGGGACGGCGACAAGGACATCTGGGACCCGGCGGACGCGATCGCCTCCCAGGGCGCCTACGACTGCTATCTGGCCGGTGTGATCCGGCACCTCGGCGGCGACACCCAAAAGCTCATGCTCGCGGCCTACAACGCAGGCCCGAACAAGGTGCTCAAGTACAGCGGCGTACCTCCCTACAACGAGACCACGAACTACATCCGCATCATCACCGACATGATGCACGGGTTCACCAAACCCCCGGACCCGGGCTCCCTCGGCGCCAGCGCACGTGCCCAGCGGGTCATCCAAGTGGCCATGGAGTTCGTCAAGCGGCGCGTTCCGTACCTGTGGGGCGGGGACGGCCCCGATGCGATGAACGGGGTGGACTGCTCAGGCCTGACCCAGTTCGCATACAAGGCGGTCGGCATCGACCTCGATCGCACCGCCCAGCAGCAGATCGACCAGTTCAAGGACCCCGGTCTCGTGCCGCCGACCAGGGTGCGGCCGGGCGATCTGGTCGGCTTCGACCTCAGCGGATCCGGCGGTGGCGTCATCACCAACATCACACACATCGGCCTGGTGAGTGCGGTGGAGTACGACAAAAAGACCGAAAAGTGGGAGATCACCATGATCCAGGCGCCGAAGCCCGGAGACGTCGTGAAGATCTCCTCGGTGACGTCGGGCCACTACGGCGCGTACAACCCTTTCTTTGTGCGCGTCCCGGACTCGGGCCGGGGATCCCAGGTACCGCCCGGGAAGTGGACGATGCCGGTGCAGGCCAGGTACTCGCCGACCTACAAGGCCTCGGGCAGCTCGTGGGCGAAAAAGCACACGGGCGTGGACTTCCCGGTCGGCTTCGGCACCCCGGTCAAGGCCGTGGGGCCGGGCGAGGTGGTGGCCAACACCACGACCGGTCCGTACGGCAACGCGGTCGTCATCAGACACGACGACGGCAAGTACACGCAGTACGCACACATGATCGAGAGATCTCCCGTCCCGGTGGGCCAACGCGTCTCCGGCGGACAGCAGATCGGCAAGGTCGGCTCGACGGGCAACTCGGACGGCCCGCACCTGCACTTCGAGGCGCGCACCGGACCGAACTACGGCAGCGACATCGATCCCATCACCTACCTGCGCTCCAAGGGCCTCAACCCGCAACCGACCTGGGCGAACGCATGAACGACATCACGACGACCTGGCGGCGGATGCTGTTCGTCGCGCCCTTTGTCGTCCTTCTCATCCTTGCGGTCGTGTATGCGTGCGACGTGACGAAGCCCCCTGGCAGCACCTCGCCGGCCGCCACCGGCCCGTCCGCACCGCCCACCGGTTCCACCGCACCGACCGACGCTCCCGCAACCGAGGGCGGTCCGGGCGAGGCGACGCCGCCCGCCGCCGAGCCGACGACCGCGCTTCCGACCACTCCCCCGACGCCCATGGACCGGCACGACGATCCGCCGCCCCCGACGTCGGCGCCACCGCCGCCGCCTCCGCAAGCAGCCCAGGTCGACATGAAGGACCCGTCGGCCGTGTCGCGTGCCGCGGTCCTGACCATGTGGACAGTCGACACGACCAAGGACGCCAACGCCGAGGCGGGGACCCTGAGGGCCGCCCCCTTTCTGAGCCCCGCGCTCGTCCAGGCCGCACGCGAGGGCGCGGCCATCAGGCCCTCGCAGGCCTGGCTCGAGATGGCCGGCCACCAAGGCCGCACCGTCGCCACGGCCGTGCCGAACGACGAGGCCGGAAAGCCGCCGGACACGCCGACGACCGCCCTGCGCACGTGGGCGGTGACAGTCAGCCCCGTTGCGGACAGCGGGTGGCGGGGCGTTCCCGACACCTTGACCGTCTACGTCACCCTGGGCCGCTCGGCGGTGGACCAGCCCTGGCGGGTGACGGGCTACGAATTGGACTGACCGATCCGGCGGCGTCCCGCCGCCTGTCCGGCGCTCCCCTCACGACAGCAAGGAAGTTCCGTCATGAAATGGCGTCTCCTCGGTCTCCCGAAGCCGGGGTCCCGCAGACACGTGCGGACTGCGGCCGGTTCGGCCGTGCTTCCGCTGCTGCTCACGGGATGCTGGAGCGGGCAGGCGGATCAAGGCACGTCCGCCAGCGGCGCGGCCCGCAATCCGACCTCGGCGGCGCCGGCCAAGGGCGCGGACATCCGGCTGCCGCCGGGGTTCGACCTCGCCAAAGGCTGGTCGGTGGACGAGACCCGACGGGTGTTCACGGTCGACCAGCGCAGCGGACTCGTGCTCGACATCTACGCCGCGGGCAACTCGGCCGAGCAGGCCCGCGAGGAGGCCTCCAAGTCCCCCTCGGCCGCGCCGTCCGAGGCGAGTCCGTCGCCGTCGGGATCCGCCGGGTCGACGGTGAGTTCCGTCCTGATCGCCCGCCGGGCCGACAACGGCGAGGTGGCCTGGTCGTCGACGCCGATGCGCCGGATCATGTCGGAGCAGGTCCCGATGCTGCGGGTCGTCCAGACCGGCCAGGGGCCTTACGTGGTCGTCGTCCGGGTCGGAGGCCTGCCGACCAACGGGGTGGCACGGGCCCGGCAGTTGGTGGTGGCCGATTCGTTCCCCATCGCCGGCGACAGCGGCGAGCGCGCACCGGCCCGGCACCTGGAACACATGGTGGAAGGGGATGCCGACAAGGTGGACATCGTCATCGGGGAGGGGGGCGTCCTGATGGCGGACGAACCATCGGAGGAGGGTACCGCCAAGGTCATCGTGTGGGATCCGCTGTCCGGCAACGCCGTGACGCAAGGCGCACCCGCCACCCGCCAGGCGCCGAACTGCGCGTCGGACGTACGGTGCGGGATCACCGAGGTCCCGCTCCACCCGTCCTCGGCGGGCACGGTCTTCCGCGAGGCCGGGGCGAGCGGCGCTTCGGGAGTCGACCTGCGCTTCGGAGTGACCGGACGGTGGAACAGCGCCGCCGTCACACCCGCCGGCCGCACCCAGTCGAGGCTCCTGGCGGTCACCCCCACGGTGCTGCTCGCCGTGTGGCGGACGGACGACAAGCAGCAGCCGCCGTTGTACACCGTGCACGACCTGGCCACTGGGCAGGTCCGCGCATCCGTGGAATGCACCGCCGGCACACCGGACTTCGCCGAGGAGACGGAGAAGTTGTTCGGTTCAGGACGGGACGAGGAACTGGCGACCGACGCGCAGACGTCCCCGAACCAGCGCTATCTGGTCTCCGGGGCGTTCAGCGCCGATCTGTCCGCCGGAACCGCGGCCTGCCACGCCGGCAACCGCGACATCCGGGCGGTGTCCCTCGGTTCGGTGGACGATGCGGGCGTCGCTTACGCGCGACTGCTGGACGACGACGACGAGGACCCGGAATTCGCGGTGGTCCGGATCGGGACCGGGAAGATCGAGGCGCTTGCGCGGGGCACCGTCATCCCGAAGACGTTCATCGGGCAGGGCAACGGGGTCTTCGAGGTCAAGAACGGCGACGCATGGAGCGAAAGCAAGTCCTCGGTCCTGGTGGCGCCACCGGCGCCGGTCACCGCGCCCACGACGGCACCGGGCACTTCACCGGCCTCCGGGTCTCCGACAGCAACACCGACACCGAGCGCACGCTGACGTCCTGACGTCCCGGCGGGCGGCCCTTCTTCCCCCCTCGACACCGGAGAAGGGCGGGTCCCCGCCGCTCAGCCCTTGCGAAACATCTTGCCCAGGCGGAGTGCCGCGCGTTTGAAGGCGTTGGGTCCGGAGCTCACATTTGCGCTCACCCCAGGACTTGCCTGGTAAGGCTGCGATTTGGCCCAGGCGTGCCCGGCAGTGACACTCGGTTCCGCGGACTGGGACACCTTGGGAGCGGCCTGGCCGCTCTGGCCCGGCTGCGCCTGCTGCGCGGTGGCCCGCGCACGCGTGGCACCGCTGGTCGGAGCATTCCCCAGTCCGGCTTGCGCCGTCTGATGGGCTTGTTGGGCTTGTTGCGTCTGCTTGGCCTTCTGCGGGCGCTGCGCCGCCGCCGTCCAGGCGTTCTGTTCCGCCGCCGCTTGCGCCTTTGCCTGTTGGGCGGCCTGGGCAGACTGCCCGACGGCTGCCGCCTCGATCACGGACCACCCTTGCACCTGTTGCCCGGCGACGTCGTTTGCACTGTTCGCCGCATTTGCGGCAATACGCTCGACAGCCTCCCGCGACTTTGCGACGAGCTTCGCAGCCGCGGCGTCGATCTCCGCCTGCGTCGGTATGCCCGGGGCCGGTTTCTCGGCATTGCCCGCCGGGTTCATGAGCCGCTGGGCGGCCTCGGCCGCGCGACGTGCCGCGACGTCATAGGTCGTCTCAGCGCGCGGAGGTGCTGCCTTCGGCTCGGCCGCAGTCGGGGAGGGGGTTGCCGCCGGCGCAGGCGAGTTCGGTACCGGAGCCGCGGCCTGGGTGGGTGCCGGAGCCGCGGCCGGCGGTGGCTTGGGCGGAGGCGGAGTCGGTGTACTCACGGGCCTCCTGTCCGCGCCGGCGTGGGCGGTACGCGGCGGACTCCGCGGTCATCGGCGCAAGCTGAGTGCTCCGTTGCTCAGGATACTGCCGGGCCTCGTTCGATCAAGAGGCTCGACAGGTCCGTGCCGAGTCGGTGCAGCGGCTTCGGCAGCCGGGCGAGGGGCGGCAGTTCACCGAGCCGCAGCTGCTCGATCCACGGCACGCTCCAGACATGCGGGAATCCGCCGCCGACCAGGGTCAGCAGGTCGGCAAGCGGCTTGGGTGGGCGGCCCGGGGCGTCCGCGATCACCGCGAGGCCGAGCAGGACGACACTTGGCACCGCCCCGGACGCCCATTGCCGGCTGGCGAGTTGCGCGGCATGCAGGCCCGTCGCATTGGACCGGCTGACGAGAATGACGCGGGTGATACCGCCGTCGGAAGCGACCGGCCAGCCCCGGCCGCCGTCCGCACCGCCGGGCAGAAGCGCGTTCAGCGTTCCGACCCCGGCGCCGCCGTGGCAACCGACCCACCACCACGGCGGGTTCAGCTCGGCCGGGCCGGCGTCCCATACATCCATCCCGCCGCGGTCCAGGGCGGGGACGACGCTGGCCTGCGGTGCCCGCGGCGGAGACGAGCGGCCCCGGCGGACCGGCTTCGGCTTGTCCGCGCTCGGCGGCGGGTCGGCAGGTGCCGTCACCCACGGGTTGGCCATGTCGAGGTCACCTCACCTCGGAGTCGCGCACGGATCAGGGCACGGCGGCGCCGGCGCACACGCCACGATGCCGTGCGCCCCCACCTTTGGGCAGCCGCTTCGACGAGGCAAGGGCCGTACCGGATATTCGCGCACATCGGATCACCGGGACCGCGATTGCGCAGAGAACATCCACCTCGCGCGAAGGCCCCTCTCGATTGCGCGACGTCGGCGGAGGGGCAAGGACTGCGCGCGTATACAGGGTGCCAGCACGGCCGGAAACGACCGATGCCATTCCGCATAAGCGGCGACCGCCCCCTGTCGTGCCGCCGCCCCCTCCGCGTCCTAGGAGTCCACCGTGACCGAGTCCTCGGATTGGGATGTCCCCGGCTGGCCCGTCATCGCCATCGAGCTGTCCGCAACGGAAGTACGCGTCAACGGCAGTCCCCTGACCTTGCCGGCCGGGGTCGACCTCCGCACCGCGGCGATCCAGTCGGCCGCGTCGACCGCCCAGACGCTCGGCCGCCCGGTCCGTGTCGAAGCGACCGAGGCGGACGGCAGCATGTTCCCGCTCATCGTCGCGCCGAACGCGACGGTGACCGAAGCGGGGCCGGTGGTCCCCCCGCAGAACTCCCGTGGCAAGTTGTGGCAGCGCCGCTCCGCGGGATCGGGCGGCCGGCGGGACCGCGGCCCTTCGTCGTCGTTCGGCCTCGGTCCGGCCCCGGTGTCGAACAACGCCGTTTCGGTGTCGGCCGGGACGGCGTGGGCGGAGCCTCCGGCCCCTGCTCTGGCGTCGCCTCCTGTCCCGGCCCCCACGCCCGCGCCGACGCCGCTCCCCGCAGCCCGTGCCCCGCAGACCGTTCCGGTCCCGGCGGGAGGGGGACTGTTCGCGAACGAGCCCACGCGCGAGGAGCCCGCCGAGGCGAACGAAGCCGCCATCGAGCAGATGCCGGTGCCGTCCACCGTGCAAGCCGACCAGATCCGGCGTATCGAGGCCGCGCTGCAGAGCGGACACACCGCCCAGGCACGGCACTTGGCGAAGGCCCTCGACGGCGCCGCCGAGCAGGGCGGTGACGTCCCGGCCGCCATCGCCGCGCGTGAACTGCTCGCGTACACCGCACTCCGCGACGGAGCCAGCGATGCCGCGGCCGAGTTGTTCGCGCAGGCGGCGATGGTCCGCGCCGTGCACGACCGGGACACCGGCGTCGGCGGCGTGATCACGCTCAAGCGCTGGGCGTGGCGGCTCACCCAGAACGCCCATTACTGCTGGCTGCACGTCGACGACCCGGAGACGGCGTACTCGCTCGGCCCGGCGGTGATCGGCGCGTACTCCGCGGTCGGCGCCGAGACCAGCGCGGCGGCGCAGGCCGCGCGTGCGCACCTGGACGAACTCCGCGGCCGGCTGCTCGCCGGTTGACCCCGCCCCGGGGCGCCGCCCGCACGTATCGGGACGCGGCGGGGGGGGCGGGGGGCGGCCGGTGACCGGCGACGTGTTCCGGGTCTTCGGCGTACCCGTCGGGTGCGGCGGCCCCGTCGACCGGCGGGGCCGCCGCACCCGGACACCCCGGCCCGCGGGCCCTGGTCCCGCGGCCTACCCGATCGTCCCGCGCACTCCGCGGACGTCCGCTTTTCGTACAGGAGCCCACCGTGTCCGCGACGGCTCGTCCTCGCCCCGTGCTCGTCCCTCCCCTCCCGACTCCAGGTGCTGCGGACGGGCTGCCCGAGTCCGCACCGGCCCTGCCGAGTGCCTTCCCGTCGACGCCGCACCCGCCGGCATCCCCCGATACGACCCGGCCGCGCGGCCGGGTCGTCTACCAGGGCGCCGACGCGCGGCTCATGCACCACGCGGTCGGCTCGCACGTCGTCCCGCATCGGCTGCGCATTCCCGAAGCGAGCGGGGTCCGGGCCCAGCTGCGGATGCTGCACCGCGGCGAGATCGCGCTCTACCAGCTGGGCTACGGGACGCACGCCGAACTCCGGCTGGACGCCCAGGCGCCCGTCTATCTCGTCCATCTGGTCCGCAACGGCGGGCGGATCCTGATCGACGGCCGGGAGGCACCGCCGGCGCCGGTGGTGACGGGGCCCGGCCGGCAGGTCTCCATGCTGTGGACCCCCGACGCGAGCGCACTCGTGCTGCGCGTCCCGCGCCGAGTGCTGGACGCGGCGATCCGCCCCTATGTGGGAGCCGTCGACTCCGACGCGCCGATCCTCTTCGACCCGGTCCTCGACACCGCCAACGCCGAAGTACAGCAGTGGATCTCGCTGGCGCACAGCTTCGTCTCGATGGTCGACTCCGGCCTGCTGACCCGGTCGCCGGGCGCCACCGCGCACTTCGAGCAGATGCTCGTCCACGGCCTCCTGGCCTGCCAACCGCACACGCACGACTCCGACATCCCCAGCAGCGGCCCGGTCGGCGCCCCCGTCTCGCTGCGCAGCGCCCTGGCGTTCTGCGAGGAGCACGCATCCGAGCCGATTTCGGTCGGCGACATCGCCGCGGCGGGGAACATGAGCGTGCGCACCCTTCAGGAGAAGTTCCGGGCCCACCTGGGCGTCACTCCGGTCGCCCATCTGCGCCACGTGCGGCTCGCCGGGGCGCACGCCGACCTGGTCGCCGTCGCCAACGGCAGCAGCGACGAGACCGTCACCGATGTCGCGCTGCGCTGGGGTTTCGGGCATCTCGGACGCTTCGGCGCCCTCTACCGGGCAGCCTACGGGCGCCTTCCGTCCCAGACGTTGAGGCTGGGCGAGTCGGTCGGAACCGGCGGCGGTCGCGCGGTGGGCTGACAGGGGCGCATATCGGCGCGCCGGGCATCCGGATCGCGCGGCGGTTTTCCGATTGCGCGGGCCGTCGCGCGGAAGGCGAGCTTCAGGCGCGCAATAGCGTCCCCCTTTGCCCATGTCCCGGATTCGCGTATCAGACTGCGGTGGCCAAGGACCTTGTGTGCCACGGAGATTCCGTGTTCGGACGGTCCGAAAAAGGAGGCACTGTGCTCGTGACGGTGGGAGTCGAGGAAGAGTTCCACGTCGTCGACTTGAACACGCGAAGGCTCGTGGACCGGGGCCCGGAGCTGCTGAGCGTGCTCCCCGACGAAGGATTCACCGCCGAGCTCCACCGTTCGATGGTCGAGACGAACACGCGCCCGCATCGCGGTATCGACCAACTTCGCGACGAGATCGTGGACTTGCGCCTCAAGCTGATCGAGGCCGCCGAACCTCTGGGGCTCGGGCCGATAGCATCCGGCACCGCTCCGCTCGCCGCGCCCACGCTCGGGTCCACGACGCCCGTCCCCCGCTACCTCGACATGACCGAGCTCTACCGCCAGTTGTCGCGCGAGCAGTTGGTCTGCAGCACCCAGGTCCACGTGTACGTGCCGGACCGGGAACTCGCCATCGCGGCGATGCCGTTCGCGTCGCCCTGGCTCCCGCTGCTGCTCGGGCTGTCCGCCTCGTCTCCGATGTGGATGGGCACGGACACCGGATTCGCCAGCTGGCGTTCCATGGTGTGGCGCCGGTGGCCGACCAGCGGCCCCGCGGGCGAGTACGCCTCGGCCGCCGAATACGACGCGACGGCCGAGGCGCTGGTCCGGTCCGGGGTGATCTCCGGCCCGGGCATGATCTATACCGACATCCGGCCGTCCCACCACGTACCGACGTTGGAACTGCGGATCTGCGATTCCTGTCCCGACGTCGAGGTCGTGGCGCTCATCGCGGCGCTGTTCCGGGCGCTGGTCCTGCATGCCTGCGCGGCCGCCGCCGCCGGACGCGAGCGCCCCGTGGTGCGGCGCGAGCTGATCCAGGCGGCGACCTGGCACGCAGCCCGCTGGGGTCTGGAAGGCGGGCTCGTGGACCCGCTCCTGGCCGCCGTGGTGCCCGCGGAGCAGGCGCTCGGCGGGCTGGCGGACATGCTGCGGCCCGAGCTCGAATCCTGCGGCGACTGGGAGATGGTCGGCGCGGGCATCGCGCGGCTGCTCGCCGACGGAACCTCCGCGGCACGGCAGCGGCGTGCCGCGGCCGGCCGCTCCTGGGACCCGGCCGCCGCGGTGGACCAGCTCCTCGCGGAGACCCGGAGCGGCTGCCGGTCGCGCAGCGCGGCGCCGGACGTCGAGCCGGTCGCCGAACGGTCGGCATAGCAGCAGGCCTTCCGGCCCACGGCCGAGATGCGCGCAGCGGGGCGGGTGTCGTGTCACCGCCCCGCTGCGCGCGTTCAGGAGGAGGGTTCAGTCCTCCGGGACGTAGGCCGCCTGACGCAGGGTGCCGGCAAACATCCGGCGGGCAACGTCGTCGTCCAGCCGGATGGCGACCGCCCGGACGACGGCCACGGCGAGTGCGATGTGCCGGTTGACCGGGAGTGCCGCACCGGCCTGACTCACGAATCCGGTGAGATGGTCGCCGGTCAGGGAGACCGCGACCCTTTGTGCGGCCGCGAGTTCGACGGCCTGGGACGGTGCCGCTGCGGTTCCGCCGGACAGGCCGAACACCGCCTCGACATCCCAGTTCCGCTGGTCGGCGGGGCGCACCAGGACCGGTTCGCCCAGCGGTTGGCCGAAGACGAGGTCCGCGCCGGTATGGGCGGCCCCGGCCTCGTAGTCCGTGCCGGGCCCGCCGCGCCCGGCCATGTCGGACTGCGGCAGGGTCGGTTCTGTCACAACGCAACCCCTCTCGTCGCCAAGCTCCCCGGTGTCGTCTGCGCGTCCTCGGAGGGCAGCCGCCCGAACGCGCGCGCGTACGACGCCGTGAAGTAGCGGCGCTGCGGGAACCCCCACTTGTTCGCGATCTCGGTGATCGTCGCGTCGCTGCGGCCGGCGGCGACCTCCAGGAGGTCGTCGCGTGCGCCGCGCAACCGCAGGTCCCTGAGGTAGACGATGGGTGTGGTGTCCAAGGAGCGCCGGAACTCGGCCTGCAGGGTCCGGACCGAGACCCGCGCGACGGCGGCCATCTCGCTCACCGAGATCGGCCGGTGCGCGTTCGCCTCGCAGAACGCCATGGCCCGGCGCAGCGGGCCGAGTCCGAACGTGCGCCGGGTCCGGGCCGGTTCCAGCAGGCGGTCGCCCGGTTGCACGGAGATCAGCAGGTCGACGAGGAGCCGCTCGAAGTGGCCGATGGCCAAGGGCGACGACGCCATCCACGTGCCCGCGCCGGTGGCGAAGCGGCGGGCCAGGCCCAGCCATGCCGCCACCGCGGGGTCCTGCTCGGACATCCGGTTCTCGAAGATGAGGGGCCCTTCGTGGCGCTCGCTCGTGCGGCTCCGCACCGCCGCGTCGATGTGTCTTCGCGGCACGCAGAGGAACCGCGTGCGGGTGTCGGCGTCCCAGTGCGCGACGGCCGCCTGCCCGGGATTGAGGATGCTCGGTGAGAACGGGGTGGTCTTTCCCTGCACATTGAACGAGGCCCGCCCGGTGTGGCCGAGCCGTATGACGTACTGGGCGGTCGGTTCGACCGGCAGCGTCCGCACATCGGTGCCGTAGGACAAGTCGTAAGCGGCGAGCCGGCCGATGTGCAGTGCCTGGAAGTCGAAGTCCAGCGGCCGGTTGCCGACGATATCCAGTTCATGCCGGGTGAAACGGGCGTTGGTCACGCGTTGGACGATGTCGGGGTCGTCCCCGCGGTATATCTCGCCGCGCGTCGTGTGCTCCGCCGACACCGCGGCCGATTGCGGATTCTCCGGCTCGGTCTCCTGTGGCCGTCGCACACTCACGTCCTCCTTGGATACCTGCCGCCCCGGCCCTTTCAGCCGGTTCACCCGCAGCGGATCAGCCCGGCATGGCCGGTCCGGCCATCATTGCCGCATTCCTTGCGCGCAGTCGCGATGTGGCCAGGATGCGCAGGGAACTCAGCGCATCCGGTCGCCCCGGACGTTCACGCGCCGCACTGGTCTTGTCAACTCCGGGATTGCCGAGATGATTTCCCCGGGACCGCGGCATCGGATATCCCGGCACCGCCGCGGATCGGCGTGCCGGGATGAATCCGGCTGCGGTCACAATGACCCGATCATCCGGGCGAGTTGGGCGACGCGGGGACGGGCATCCGGGTCGTGGCGCAGGGCGGTGGCCAGCCGCGCGTCCAGGGCCGGCCAGGCGCAGCGGTCCGGGACGGCGCGCAGCGGCAGGCCGTCCGCAATGAGCCTCCGGCGGCGCTCGGCGGCGGGCTCGGCCCCGTCGTAGTCGAGCGGGCTCGCTCCGGTCCAGCACTTGCGGATCATCGCGGCGAGCGCGTAGACCTCGGAAGCCGGGCTGGGACGGGCTGGTTCGCCGCGCAGGGCCGCCGCGCACAGTTCGGGTGCGACGAGGTCGAGGTCCTCGGCGCCGTCCGCCCCGGGTTCACCGGACGACCGGTACGGCGTGTCCGCCGCGGGCCCGACCGCGTGGGAGAGGCCGATCAGCCGGACGCCCCCGCGGGCGTGCAGGCAGTGTTCGGGCCGCAGGTCGCCGTGCAGCCAGCCGGCCCTGTGCAGCCGGGCGACGGCTTCGCACAGGTCGAGGGTCGCCAGCAGGGTTCTGCGCCGGACCTGGGGGTGGTGCGATGTCGACTGGCGCACCGCGGACCACACATCGGTGGTGGTCTGCCCGGCCACCCACCGCGTCGCCAGCCATGCGCGCCCTTCGGACTCGCCCCATCCGGCCAGTGCCGGCCATGCCAACATCCGCAGCACCGCGAGTTCGGCGGCCGCCCGCCCGCCGTCCGTGTCGAGCTTCACCGCGACCACGCCGCCGGCGGTGTCCACCCGCCAGACCTGTGTGCCGCCTCGGTCGGAGACCGGGACCGCGGAGCCGACGCGGCCGAACTGGGCGTGCAGTTGATCGAGCAGATCCACGGAGGCGAGGGGCGATTCCGGGCATGGCGCGGCCAAAACGAGCACTCCTTCGAAAAGGGCGCGCCCGTTGAGGGGTGCCGTGGCCTGCCGGCACGGGCGCGCTCGCTTGCACCCACGATCCTCACCCGGTGCGTCCGCCGGCCGGGAGTACGCCTCGGGCGAGCCGCGCGCAACGGCCGTCCGGCGCGTTTTCGCATCCTCGTGACGGGTGCCAATTGCGCACCCCCGCCCCGGTTGAAGGCCATTACGCGCGGTGCGCCCGGCCTCAGGGGCTCCGCGCGCCGGTCGGCTCTACGGTTGCCGCACCGGCGCGTCCGCGTCCGGTGACACGCTATGAGGAGCACCATGCCCGAACCGGTCCCGTTCCCGGAGTCGATCGGCCCGTCCCGTGCATGATGTCGAGCGGATCGTCGACCAGTTCCGCGCCCTCGGGATCACCGACGGCGACACCGTACTGGTGCACAGTTCACTGCGCTCGCTCGGCCCGGTCCAGGGCGGTGCCGCCACCGTGCTGGGTGCGTTGCGCCGGGCCGTCGGCCGGGCGGCCGGGACCGTGGTCGTGCCGGCGTTCACCCCGGACAACTCCGACACCTCCGACCAGTACCGCAAGGCCACCGCGGGGATGACCGCGGACGAGGTACGCGAGTACCGGGCCGCGATGCCGCCTTTCAGGGCCGCCACGACACCGGCCTCGCCGGTGGTCGGCGCGCTTGCCGAGGTGCTGCGCCTATGCCCCGGCAGCCACCGCAGTGCCCACCCGATCTCCTCGTTCGCGGCGCTGGGCCGCCACGCGGCGGTCGTCACGGCGCATCACGACCCGACCTGCCACTTCGGCGAACGCTCGCCGCTGGCGCGGCTGTACGCGCTGCCGCAGGCCAAGATCCTGATGCTCGGCACGGGCTTCGCCGCCTGCAGCGCGTTCCACCTCGCCGAATACCGCGGGCCGGCGCGGCGCCAGCGCATCTACCGCTGCGTCGTCCCCGGTGCGGACGGCCGCGGCGAGTGGTGGAGCCACGGCGACATCGATCTGGACGGCGGGGACTTCGCCGAGATCGGTGCGGCGTACTCGGCGGGGGCGGCGGAGTCCCCGTCCACCGGTCCCGTGGGGGACGCGACCGCGACGATCGTCCCGTTCGCCCCCGCGGTCGACTTCGCGGTGCGGTGGATGAACGGGCGGCAAGGCAGTGAGCCCGGTGCCCACTTCGCCGGCAAGGCTCTTACCGGCGAGCGTACTTCGCGATAGACGCCCGGATCGCGTCGGCGTGCGGCCCGTCCGTCCACGGCACCGACTCGGCCAGGACGGGGCGCCGGCCGCTCACCTGGATGAGGAACCGGCCCCGAGGCAGACCGGCGATATCCGACGGGTCGAGGATCCCCTCGGCCCGGCTGCCCAGGGTGACGGACGGCTGGACCGAGGGCGGCGTGAACGACATGCCGACGGTTCGCGCCTCGAACTTGCCGGACATGGTGGCGATGTCCCCGAGCATTCCGGTCTCGGACCCGCCGCCGCCGACCCCCCGGACGGACGACGCCCCCCAGAGCTTCGCCATGCCGTTGGCCCCCCACACGGCGACGCCCTGGGACCACGACTGGAGCAGCGTCATCACGATCACGCCACGCGATCCGAAGTGCGAGTACCTGGTGGGCCAGAACTGGATCTGGGCGACGTTCGAGGGGTCGTCGAGCACCACCAGCAGCGGCTTGCGCAGGCGGCCGCCGGGCATCCTCACGGACCCGGTCTGGCCGGCCACGACGGAGGCCGCGGTGAGTGCGCTGACCGCCGGGGAGGCGGTCTTGTCGTCGGCGCGGGACATCACATAGAGCGTGTCGGTCGACTCGCGCGCGAACTTGACGAACGGGAACTCCTCACGGCCGCCGCCCGGCGTGATCCACGGAATGATCTCCGGTACCGCCAGCCACGCCATGTACTGCCGGGCCACGCCGAGAACGCCGGCCCGCTGTTCCGCCGGCAGCATGGTCACGGCGCGCACCGCGTCGACCGCCAAGTCGCGCCCGCCCATGCCTTGGAGGATGTCCGTGGGTGTTTCGTCGTCCGGACGCCGCAGCCACTTGAGCACATCGGTGATGGGGCGGTCGCCGCCGTCGGCAGCCAGCATCAGCACCGCGATGAGCGTCTGCGCGGCGGGCTCGAAGTAGGCGTCGGCGCGGTGGTGCTCCTTGCGTTGTGTGGAGATGAACAGACCCGTGAGCGACATCGCGTCCTTCAGGTCGCCGCCCACCATCGACAGGGGGCTCCAGTACCAGGAGTTCGGCTCTCCGGAGACGTCCTGCGGGTCGAACACCCAGGTCTTGCCCCGCTGTTCACGGATCCCCCGGGTAGCCGCGACGACATGATGGTTGGCAGACGTGACCAGCACCGGCCCGGGGGCGGTGACGATGTTGGGGATGGCCCGTGCCGTGGTCTTGCCCATGCCGGTGCCCGAGATCTCGACGTACACGTCTTCCCAGGTGCCCCAGAGGTCGCGCTTTCCCCGCACGGATCTGCCCAGGTAGAACCCGGGGGTGCCGAGGTCGCCGTACCCCATGGCCTCCGCGACACGCTGCGCCCCGGCCGTGGTGTTCCGGGTCATGTGCGCCGGCGACTGCAGGTAGCGCGCGGACGCGTCGACGTGTCGGCGTTCGCGCCCGCGCAGGGCCAGTGCCGCGAGGACGTCGAGGCCCACTACGGCGGCGGCGGTGGCCGCCGTCCACGCCAGTTGACCTCGTGCGCACGTGGCCACGGCCACCACCAGGGCCAGGAGGTTGAGTCCGGCCAAGGCGCCGATCAGACTGTGCGCGAGCAGATCCGGCCCGCGTCGTCGGATAGTGCTGCTCACGTCGCGCTCATTCCCCTCATAGGCCGCCGAATCCTGAGGCCCATTGCGGCCGATTGACGCGTGATCGGCAAGAGTGGCGGCCGTTCATCTTGCCGATTGGGATCCGGCAAGCCGATTCGCGCGGCCGAGGGCCGCAATCGCGCGGCACGACGAACAATGGTTGCGGCCAAGCATGTTGCTCAAGGTCCCTATTGCGCGGAGCGATGTCCGACGCACGCGCCGACGACGATCTGCACCCCGGCGCGCATCCGCCACCACTACGTTGCGAACGCCAAGTTCCTGCCGAACAGGGAGTCGCACATGACGTACGCCGTTCCAGTCCTCGACGGGCCGGGCACCGCGGGCCCCGCCACCGCGATCCCTGCGGGTTCCCCCCTCGGCCGCGCCCTGCGTCAGGCCCGGGCCGGCGCCGGCAGGCCGGGCAGCCCGCTTCCGGGGAGCTTCAACAGCTACGTCCCGAGCAGCTTCAACAGCTATGTCCCGAGCGGCTTCAACAGCTACGTCTCAAGCGGTTTCAACAGCTACGTCGGCTGACTCCGGCAGACCTGTGCGCGCAGCGCGCAGCGCGCGGGGCTCGGGGCGCCCGACGCCCGGGCCCCGGGGGGCGCGCGGGGCGCCGGGGGGGGGGCTGGGGGCCCCCCCCCCCCCGGCCCCGCGCGCTCGTGCTCGATCCCTTCGGACGCCTCCGCCACGCGGGGCGTCGCCCCTGTCGTGTGAAAGGAATACGGCGTGGAGCTCCTGCCCACTCCGGCGCGCGTGCGCACGCCTGCCGAGTGGCCGCTGAACGTCCCCTCGCACCGGGCGTTCGGGGCCCTGTGGCACCCCATCCCCCTGCGGCACTTCGTCGTGAAGGTGCACAGCCGCTGCAACCTCGCATGCGACTACTGCTACCTGTACGAGATGGCCGACCAGTCGTGGCAGGCGGCCGGCAAGGCGATGTCGCCGGAGGCTGCGGACCAGACCGCGTTCCGGATCGGCGAGCACGCGCGCGAACACCGCTTGGACGCCGTGACGGTGATCGTGCACGGCGGCGAGCCGATGCTGGTCGGCATGGGGCTGATCACCCGCCTGGCCGAAGCGGTTCGCCGAGCGGTCCCCGACTACACCCAAGTGTCGCTGGCGATCCAGACGAACGGCCTGCTGCTGGACGACGCGAGCCTGGACGCGCTGTACGCACTCGGCGTCTCCGTCGGCGTGAGCCTCGACGGCGGCGAGGCGGCCAACGACCGCCACCGCCGGTACGCCGACGGACGCGGCAGCCACGCGGCCGTCGCCGAGGCCGTCGCCCGGCTCCGCGCCCCGTCCCGGCCCGGCCTGTTCGGCGGCCTGCTGTGCACGATCGACCTCGCGAACGACCCGGTCGAGGTGTACGAGGACCTCTTGTCACTCGCGCCGCCCGCCATGGACTTCCTTCTGCCGCATGGAAGTTGGGACAC
Source organism: Yinghuangia soli (assembly GCF_021502675.1). GTDB lineage: Bacteria > Actinomycetota > Actinomycetes > Streptomycetales > Streptomycetaceae > Yinghuangia > Yinghuangia soli. The sequence continues at coordinate 328,860 of NZ_JAKFHA010000002.1, read as the reverse complement.
ACCGCCGCCGTCGCGCGACGAGGACGCGCCGACCGCACCCTACGGCGACTGGCTGGCCGCGGCCTTCGACCGCTGGTACGGCACGGAGCAGGCGGAGACCAGCGTGCGCCTCTTCGAGGACGTGCTCTCGCTGCTGCTGGGCGGCCCGAGCCGTTCCGAGCAACTGGGTCCGGGACCGGCGTCGGTCGTCGTGATCGACACCGACGGCATGATCGAGCAGGTCGACACGCTCAAGTCCGTGTACGACGGGGCGGCGGCCACCGGGATGTCCGTGACGTCCCACTCCTTCGACGACGCGCTGCGCCACCCGGGGCTCGCCGCACGGCAGTTGGGCGCGGCCGGCCTGGGCGCGACCTGTCGCGCCTGCCAGGTCCGGGACGTGTGCGGCGGTGGGTACTTCACCCACCGCTACCGCGCGGGCGCGGGGTTCGGCGGGCCGTCGGTGTACTGCCCGGACCTGATCCGGTTCATCGAACACGTCCGCGGCCGGTTGACCGCGGACCTGGCACGGGCTCGTGATGTGGAGGATACGGCGTGAATTCCCAGGACGAAGACGCGCGCTTGGCGGTCTGGAGCCGGCCTTCGGCAGACGTCCCCGGGCCGCCGAGGACCGAACCCTGGACCGTGCCCGAACTCGTCGGCGCGCTGCGCGACATCGGAGTCCGTCCCGGCGACGTCCTGCTCGTGCACGGCGCGCTGCGCAGTGTCGGCCGGCTGGCCCGCGGCGCGCGCGACGTCCTCGACGCCCTGCTAGAGGCGGTCGGCCCGGCCGGCACGCTGGTGATGCCGGCGTTCACCGAGGAGAACTCCGACACCTCGTGGGCGTTCCAGCGCGCGACCACCGGGTTCAGCGCATCGGAGAAGGAGGCCTTCAAGCGGGCGATGCCGGCCTTCGACCCGGTGTGGACCCCGGCGTCCCCGACCATGGGCGGTCTCGCGGAACTGCTCCGGCGTACCCCCGGCGCGGTGCGGAGTTCGCATCCGCAGTCGTCGTTCGTGGCGATCGGGCTGCTGGCCGAGACGATCCTGCGCCACCACAACCCGGCCTCGCACTTCGGCGAGCACTCCCCGCTGGCCCGGCTGTACGCGCTGCCCGACACGAAGGTGCTGATGCTGGGCACGGCCTTCTCCACGTTCACCGCCTTCCACCTGGCGGAGTACCTCCAGCCCACCTTGGCCGCCCGGACCTACCGGTGCGTGATCCCCGACGGACTGGGGCGCGCCATGTGGTTCACGTACGAGGACGTGACGCTGGACCTGCGCGACTTCGAGCGGATCGGCCTGGAGATGCTGGACCACGTGGCGACGGGGCACGGCTTCGTCGGCTCGGCGGACACGCGCTTGGTGCCGCTGATCCCCGCGGTGGGCTTCGGCGCCGATTGGATGGCCCGGCATCGTGTGGACGGTGTGGCCGCGGTCGCCTGACGCGTCGGATCCGGCATCAGCCGTCGACGGGGCGGGTCGTCGCGGCGCCGGAGGGGCCGGGTACGCCGGGGACGGTGGCCATGGGGAGGAGATGCCATGAGCCGCCGGAGTGGACGGCCTGTTCGGTGATCGTGACATCGGTACCGGTCTTCGCGGACCAAGCGGTGATGCGCACTTCGAAGAGTCCGGCGAACTCCGGATTGCTCCAGGTGGCTTGGACGCGTTGCCATTTCTGGCGGCCGTAGCGCTCCATGCGGGCGGGGCCGTCGGCGGCGGCGTGCGGCGAGTCGAGCAGGGCGACGAGGCGTTCCGTGTCGCCGGAGTTGAGCGTGGCGACGTAGCGGTCGACGAACACGCCGAGGCCGTCGTCCGGCTTCGCCGGGCCGGAAGAGAATGCCCAGGCGAGGGCGAGGAGCAGGGAGACTCCACCCGCTATGAGCGTGCTTCGCAGGCGAACTGCCGTCATGACGACCTCCTTTGGCCCCGGGGACGCGCGCGGCTGCCGGGTGGTTGCGGCCGTTTCCGGACGGCACAGCAGGAATTCCGGGTCCAGGACAAGCCGCGCGAAGTTCTGCGCCGGGACGGCCTTCGGGAAGGGCCGAGCCCCCGGGCCTGGCGGACCGGGGGCTCGGCGGGACGGGTTCGGTCAGAGGTCCCAGTCGGCGGTGTAGCCGGCGAACCGTTCGCGCACTGCCTCGGTGGACAGGCCGAACTCGGCGGTCGAGTATTCGTGCCGGCCGAACTTGCCCTGCGGGTTTTCCTGCATGTACGCGGCCCAGCGGGCTTCCGTATCGGCCGAGAGGGGGTCGCCCACCTCGGTGTAGATGCGGCGCATGGTGGCGACCGGGTCGGCGACGAGGTCGGGGTAGCGCACGTCGACGACGGGGACGTCCGGGTGCGCGGCCCGGAAGTCGGCTATGCGCGTCGCGGACAGCTCCACGACCCGCGTCCAGTGCTCGGCCGCCGCGAACGGGACGTCGGAGAAGACCCGCCGCATCGAGCGCGCGAAGCTGCAGACCGAGGAGATCACCGCCACCGGGTCGCGGTGGGTCACCACGAACCGGGCGTCCGGGTAGCGGGCCAGGATGTACTCCGGGGTCAGCGCGTGGGTGGGGGCCTTGAGCGTCCACCAGCCGCGTGCGTGGCTCTGCATGACCTGCAACTGGAGCCGGTGGTAGTCGTACGCCGAGGTGTGGTCGCAGTCCAGGTTCCACTCCCGGTACGACGGCGCCTCCAGGATCACGTCGAACAGCAGGCCGCGGAAGTCCTGCGCGAGGATCGACACGCACTCGGTCGGCCCGGTGGCCGGCTCGTCGTGGATCGCCTTGAAGCCGGGGTTGAGCGCGTCCATGAACAGCTGCGACGCCTCTTCCTCCGCCACCCGCGGGTCGGTCTCGAGCGCGTCGGCCTGCACCGGCGGGACGGCCCGCATCGCCTCCCAGCGCAGGGGTGCCCGGCGCCGGGGGTCGGCGTGCAGCAGGCCGCTCAGCAGGGTGGTGCCGGTGCGCGGCGGGCCGATGACGAACAGCGGACGCTCGACCTCGGCGGCGGTCACCTCGGGGTGGCCGGCCGCCCAGTCGACCACCTGGAGGCGGTGCGACAGCATCCCGGTGATCAGGCCCTGGATGATGTTCGCGCCGTCGGTGGTGAGTTTGGCCGGTCCGTTCACGTCGGCGACCAGGTGCTCGAGCCCTTCGCGGAACGCCTGCCCGCCGAAGTCCTCCAGCCCGGTCTCGCGTACGGCGGTGCCGATGAGGTCGTCAACGTCGAGCATCGGTCAGTCCTTTCTCGATCAGCCGGGCCTGCTGGGCGATGGTGGAGTGGTCGAGCAGGTCGCGCATCGGGATGGTGACGCCGAACTCCGTGTGGAACCGGTTGCGCAGCCGGTAGAGCATGAGCGACGAGCCGCCCGCGTCCACGAAGTCGTCCTCGGGGGCCGCGGGTACGCCGAGCAGGTCCTGCCAGATCCGCCCCACCGCGCTGGTGACGGGATCCGGCACGGCCGAATCCGGGTCGGCCGGCTCCGGGAGGGGCAGCGCAACCCGCCACGGCAGCGCATCCCGGTCGGTCTTCCCGTTGGGCAGCAGCGGCAGCGCCGCGACGCGGGTCACCGCGGCCGGGACCATGTACGCGGGCAGCAGCGTGCGGGCGTGCGCCAGCAGCGCGGCGGGGTCCGCGGCCCCGGTGCAGTACGCGGCGAGCCGGTCGCCCCGTACCGCGGCGGCGACCTGCCCGGCCCCCGGTACGGCCGCCAACACCGATTCGATCTCGCCCAGTTCGATGCGCAGGCCGTTGACCTTGACCTGTCCGTCGGCGCGGCCCAGGTATTCCAGGACGCCGTCCGGACGCAGCCGGCCGAGGTCCCCGGTCCGGTAGCACCGGCCGTCCGGGGTCGCGGTGAAGCGCTCGGCGGTCAGCTCCGGGCGCCCCAAGTACCCCCGGGACACGCCGGTGCCGCCGACCACGATCTCCCCGGTCTCACCCGTCGGGACCGGGTTGCCGTCCGCATCGCACACGGCCACCCGGGCCCCGGCCAGCGGCCGCCCCAGCGGCACCGGACCGTCGAAGTCGGCCGCTGTGACCTGGTGGAACGTGGCCGCGTAGGTGGTCTCGGTGGGCCCGTAGACGTTCCACACCTCGGTGACACGTGTCGACAGCGCACGTGCCAAAGGCCCGGGGAGCACCTCGCCGCCCGCGCCGACCCTGAGGCCGGGACGGCCCGCCCAGCCGGACTCCACCAGAGCGCCCAGCATCGTGGGCGTGGCGACCATGAACGTGACGTCGTACGCGTCCACCAGGCGTGCCAGCGCGTGCGGGTCGAGGCGCTCGTCCTCGGTGGCGACCACCAGCCGGCCGCCGTGGCACAGCGGCAGGAAGATGTCGACGACCGACATGTCGAAGGCCAGCGGCGAGACGCACAGCACGGTGTCGCCGGGCCCGACCGGGACCAGGCTCTGCACCGCGGACAGCAGCGCCGTGACGTTGCCGCGCTCCACCTGGACGCCCTTGGGCGTACCGGTGGATCCGGAGGTGTAGATGACGTAGGCCAACGCATCCTCGGCCCCGCCGGCCTCGGCAACCGCAGAGGGCGCGCCGCCCGCAAGCGCGGCGACGACGGTGTCGTCCAACGCGCCGACGGCGAAACGCACTCCGGCCTCGCGGAGGATCTCGCTGCGGCGCGCCGGTGGCCAGGCCTGGTGCAGCGGCAGGTACGCGCCGCCCGCCTTGAGCACCCCGAGCACCGCGGCGATCATCGCGGCCGAGGGCGGGACGGCAATGGCGACCGGCTCCTGCGCGGTCAAGGCACCTGCCACCGGCCTGTGCAGCTCGGCGACGACGGACACAGCCGGATCCGCGGACCCGGTCGGCGACCCGTCCGCGGTGAGTGCCTGCGCCACGCGCTCGGCCAGGGCGTCCAGTTCCGCATAGGTGAGGCGTACGCCGCCGCCGACCACGGCTTCGGCATCGGGTGTCGCGGCAACATGCCGCTCGAACATGGAGATCATCGCGCCTGCTCCCCGCCGATCAGGTCCCGCAGCGGTACGTGGCGGTCGGCGCAGGCGGCCCGGACCGCGGCACCGAACCGGTCGGCCATCGCGCCGATGTACTCCTCGGACCACAGCTCCGGCTGCCACACGAACTCGGCGCAAAAGCCCGCGCCCCGCCGGCTCACCACGACGCGCAGCCCGCTCGGGCTGGTCAGCAGCCGCCGCCGGGCCGCGTCGTCCACCAGGGCCTCGGTGCGGCACCCGGCCAGTTCCGGTGCACCGAACTCCTGCGAGAAGTACTGGAACAGAATGACCGGCCGGCCCACTCCCAGCCCGGTCTCGGCGTGCGCCATCAGGTCCAGGTACGGCACTTGCTGATGTGCGAACGCGCCCGAACAGGCCTCCGCCGCCTGCTTGAGCAGCACATCGAATCCGGCCGAACCCTCGCGCATGGCCTCGTCCAGCTGCGCCCGCAAGAAGACGGTGTTGGCGAAATAGCCCGCCGTCTCCTCCACTCCGGGGTACATCCGGTTGTCCATTGCACTGGTCACACTCAGGTCGGTACGCCCGGTCTCCCCGCACAGCACCGCGGCCATCGCCGCGAACACCACCGGGTACGGCGTGACCCGCTCCCGGGCGCAGAACGCCGCGAGGTCGTCGGTCAGCGGCACCCGGAGGTACCCGACGACCGACGGCTGGCAGATTCCGGAGTACGAAGGCGAGTGCGCGTCCAGCGGCATGCCCGCGCTGCCCGCGAGTTGTTCCTTCCAGTACGCGATTTCCTCGGTGAAGACGTTCTGCGCGACCGCGTCGCGCTCCCAGGCTGCGAAGTCGATCTGCTGCAGCCGGCCGTCCTCGGCCTCCGGGCTGCGTCCCGCGGCCAGTTCGCCGTAGAAGTGGCCCAGGTCGCGCATCAGCACGCCCAGCGTCCATGCGTCGCCGGACAAGTGGTGGAGGTGGATTCCGACGACCCATTCGCCGTCGCCGGCGGGGACCACCAGGACGCGCAGCGGGTGTTCGGTGGCCGCCGCGAACGACCGGGAGAACTGCGCCTCCAGGAGTTCGTCGGGATCGCCGGCGGCGATCGTGACCATCTCCTGCGGTTCGGCGTCCGCAATAGCGCGCGGACCTTGCTCGGTGTCGACCACGCGCGTCCGCAGCGCTTCGTGCCGCCGGGCCAGCAGTGCCACGGCCTCGCGGAGCACTCCGGTGTCCAGCGCGCCGGTCACCCGGAAGGCGAACGGGATCGTGAAGCCGGTGGACGGGAAGCCCTGCTCGATCAGGTGGAGCATCTCGGGTGCACCCGCAAGCGGATTGCCAAATTCCGCTCTGGGTACGGGTGTTGGGCCTTCGCGTAAGGCTCGGTGCATAGTCATGCCCGGGGATAGTGCTCGATGCGGCGCCCAGGAACCATCAAGCGCGCTGTGGTAATTCACCCGACAAACCGCCTGAGAGCGCATGAACCGGATATCCGCCCCAGACCGTCCCCGCTGTTCGCATCTGCACAGCGAGGACGCCGGCACCGCCGGTCAGACGCGGTTGCGGCGGAACAGGCGCAGGGACTGCACCGAGGCCGCGAACGCCGCCGTGGACAGGACGGCGCGCACCGCGTTCCAGACGTTCCAGGTGCCCTCGAAGTCCGCGCGGGCCGCGGAGGGGTCGGTGTCGCCGGCCGCGGCCAGCGCCTCGTTGAGCGGGACGTTGATGCCCATGGTGGTCAGCACACCGGCCGTGTAGAGCGCGGCCGCGGCAGCCGCCCACTTCATCGCCGAGCCGCCGCCCTTCTTGCGCTGCTTCCAGGCGGCGACCGCCGGGAACACGCTCGCCCCGAAGAACGCCGCGAAGAAGAGCGGGTTCTCGATGTTCACGTTGATCTGCTGCATGGAGTGCACGAAGCCCGCGTCGTCCTTGCGGCCCAGCATCGGCATCACGTACACGGAGAAGGCGACGTACGTGGCGGCCATCGCACCGTTGGCGACGGCTCCGGCGGTCAGCCACGCGCCGAGCCGGTCGCGAGTGGCCGGGGCGAGCGGGGCGGCAGCAGCAGCGGCGGTGCGGGTGGTGTCGACGGCAGCCATGATGGACTCCTTTTGATTCAAGGGGATTTGGTGCTTCCCGGCGGCTCCGGATCTTCGTTTCCGGCGCCCCCGTTCTTCGTGCTTCAAGATTCGCGCAGCGCAACCGGCGGAACAACGGCGAAGTCCGGAACCCCGGTTAACCCACGGGTTACCGATACGAGGCACCCCCTGCGCCGCACACCGCGCCCCCGGCATCGCTGCCGCGCACGGCACGTCAATGGGGCCCGGGCCCGCCTTCTCGGCGGGCCGTGGCTCCCGGGGTACGCCCCTCACGGACGCGTCGTCACCTGCGCACTCGTGTGCGCCGGTACAGCTCATGCACCCTGCCGGACCGGCTCGGCGTCCGAAGCGGCCTGCTCGGCACCGGCCGCAGCGTCCGCCCCGCGGCTGCCGCGCAGCGTCACGATCGCGATCAGCGCACCGGCCAGCGCTATACCCGCGGCGCCGAGGAACGCGGCGGAGTAGCCGTCGGTGAGCGCCGACACGTTGCCCATCTCGCCGGCGCCCTGCGAGGCCGCCAGTGCGGTCATCGCGGCCAGGCCGAGCGCCGAGCCGACCTGGTAGCTGGTGTTGACGATGCCGGAGGCCAGGCCGCCTTCCTCGGGACGGGCGCTGGAGAGCGCGGTGCCCAGGGACGGGATGAAGGCCAGCGACATGCCGGTGGCGGCGACCAGCGAGGCGGGCAGGACGTCCACCCAGAACGACCCGCCGGGGCGGATGAAGGACAGCCACAGCATGCCCGCGGCGAGCACCGCGAGACCCGAGACGACCAGCGGCTTCGGCCCGAACTTGGCGGTCAGGCGGGGCGCCACGGTGATCATCATGATCATGATCGCGACGGTCATCGGGAGCAGTGCGGCACCGCTCGCGAAGGCCCCGAGGTCCAGGACCTGCTGCAGGTAGAGGTTGAGGAAGAACCACATCGGCACCCAGGCCGCGGCCATCAGGAACTGCGCGACGTTCGCACCCGCCAGGTTCGCGGCCTTGAAGATGCCCAGGCGCATCAGCGGTTCGCTGCGCCGGGCCTGGACCGCGACGAACAGGCCGAGCAGGGCCAGGCCGCCGGCCAGCACCAGCAGGGTCTCCGCGGACGCCCAGCCCGCCTCGGGGGCGCGGACCACGGCGTAGACGACGGCGCCGAGGCCGCCGGTGACAGTGGCGGCACCGAGCCAGTCGACCGAGCCGCGCTGCGCGGGGGTGTCCGGCATCAGGCGCGGGATGGCGATCAGTGCGGCGATCGCGACGGGGATGTTGATGTAGAAGACCCAGGGCCAGCTGAGGTACTCGGTGATGACGCCGCCCAGGAACACGCCCGCGGTACCACCTGCCGGGGCCGCGGCGCCGTAGAGCGCGAAGGCCTTGCCGAGCTCCTTCGGGTTGTTGCCGAAGAGCATCATCAGCAGCGTCAGCGCGGACGGCGCGATCAGTGCGGCACCCACACCCTGCAGGCCGCGGCCCGCAAGCTCGACCCACACCTCCCCGGCCAGGCCGGCGACCAGCGAGCCGACCGCGAGGATCGCCCAGCCGGCACTGAAGAGCCGCTTGGCGCCGAGCAGGTCGGACAGCTTGCCGCCGAGCAGCAGCAGACCGCCGAAGGCCACGACGTACGCGTTGAACACCCACGACAGGTTCTCCGGCGAGAAGCCGAGGTCGACCTGCATCTCGGGCAGGGCCACGCCGATGATCGACGAGTCCATGATGGCCATGAACTGCGCCGCGGCGATCAACCCCAGCGCCTTCCAGCGCCGCGGGTTCGGCGCGGTTTGCGATCCGGACATGGCGCACTCCTCTCTCTCACGGGCCGTCAGGAGCGGTTCTCCGCTGGCGCGGACCGCTTCGGCACGACGTGGAACATACCCTAGGGGGGTAGGGTATGCAACGACATGAAGGCGCCCCTTGGCACTTCCACCGCCACGCCCCGTCCCCCAAGATGGCCCGCGGGCGCCCCCGCGCCTGACGGACAGTCAGTACTTCAGGAGGACGAACATGCTGGTCATCAGCGGTTTTCTCACCTTCCGCCCCGAGGACCGCGACGAGGTCGTCCAAGGCCTCCTCGACGTCTCGGAACTGAGTCGGCAGGACCCGGGCTGCGTCGAGTACTGGTGGGCGGAGGAGCTGGGCAAGCCCAATACCTTCCGCTTCTTCGAGGCCTGGGAGACGGAGGCGCAGTTCGAAGCGCACCGCGCCATGCCGTACGAGGAGGCCTTCAACGCGCGCTACCTGCCGAAGCTGATCGGCGTGGACGCCAACGTGTACTCCGTCTCGGAGCGGAAGTCCGCGCTCGGCATGTAGCCCGGGCGCGGCCGGACCCCGGGGCGGTGCCCCCGGCCGGCACCCGCACAAGGTGGGGACAACCCCCGGCCGAGACCAGGGGGTTGTCTCCAGTGCACAGAGAGTTGTGCACAAAATAGTGTGCACGCATGGCAGAAACCCCGCGCGAGGTGAACGACCTCGCCGCCCTCAAGACCCTCGCGCACCCGCGCCGGGGCCGGATCATCCGGCACCTCGCCGCGCACGGCCCGGCGACCTCCGCCGCCCTGGCCCGCGCGCTCGGCCTCAACACCGGCGCGACCAGCTACCACCTGCGCGAGCTGGCCCGGCACGGCTTCGTCGAGGAGATCGACCGGGACGGCGCGCACGGCCGCGAGCGCTGGTGGCAGGCCGTCCGCGCGGACCTGCGGTTTCCGCCGCGCAGCCGGCAGACGGCCGAAATGCGCGCCGCCGTCGACGAGATGAACCGCCTCTCGTTCGCCGCCGACATCGAGGCCTTCGTCCGCTTCCAGAACGACGTCGACCCCGGCGACCCCTGGGCGGACGCCGCGCCGTACTCGCGCGGCACCGTGCACGTCACACCCGCCGAACTCGCTTCCTTCTTCGAAGAGTTCATCACGCTGCTGAACCGCTACAAGCGCCCGCCCCAGGCCCTCCCGCCCGGCGCCCGCACCGTCCAGACGCGGTTCCTGGCCTTTCCCGCACCGGACCCGGATCCCGACCCGGCAGGCGAAACCGCCCCCGAGTCCCGCCCCGAGACCGACCCCACCTCCGCACCGGCTCCGGCCGCCGACCCCGCGACGGAGTCATGATGCTCAGCCTCGCCTGGTCCACCCTGCGCGCCCGCAAGGGCGGCTTCATCGGCGCCTTCACCGCCCTGCTGTGCGCCGCGGCCCTGATCACCGCCTGCGGCGTCCTCCTGGAGACCGGACTGCGCGGCGGCATACCCACCGAGCGCTATGCCGGCACGCCCGTCGTCGTCACCGCCGACCAGAACCTGCACTGGACCAAGCACAAGAAGGGCAAGGAGAAGGTCAAGTCCAAGCCGCTGCCGGAACGCGCCTGGCTGGCCGCCGACACCGCCGACCGCCTACGGAACGTCCCGGGGGTACGCGCCGTCGTCCCCGAACTCACCTTCCCGGCAACCGCCTTCACCACCCAGGGCGCTCCGCTCGGCGGCCCCGGCGACGGCCCGTCCTGGGGGCACGCCTGGGACTCCGCGGTCCTGACCCCCTTCGCCCTCACCGCCGGCACCGCCCCGACCGGCCCGGACGACGTCGTCCTGGACGCCGACCTGGCGCGCCGCGCCGGTGCCGCGGTCGGCTCGCAGGTCACCGTGCAGTCCACCGCCGCCCCCAAGACGTACCGGGTCACCGGCATCGCCGCGCCGCAGGACCGCACCGGACTGGCCCGCCAGACCACGCTGTTCTTCCACACCGCCGAGGCCGCCCGGCTGGCCGGCCACCCCGGCCAGGTCGCCGCACTCGGCATCCTCACCGCCCCCGGCGCCGACACCTCCGCCGTCGCCGACGACGTGAAGGCCGCGCTCGCCGGCACCACCGCGCAGGTCCGCACCGGAGACGCCCGCGGCCCGGTCGAGTTCATCGACGCCGCAAAGGCCCGCGTCACCCTCATCAGCCTCGGCGGCGCGCTGGGCGGCACCTCGCTCCTGGTCGCCATCCTGGTCGTCTGCGGCACCTTCGCCCTGTCCCTCCAGCAGCGCCGCCGCGAGATCGCCCTGCTCCGCGCGGTCGGTGCCACGCCCCGCCAGATCCGCCGCATGGTCGGCCTCGAAGCGGTCTTCGTCGGCCTGCTCGCCGGCGCGCTCGGCGCCTTCGCCGGACTCGGCCTGGCCCGGTGGATGCACGGCCGGTTCGTCGAGGCCGGTGCGATGCCCAAGACCCTGGAACTCGCCGCCAGTCCGTTCCCGGCGATCGGCGCGGTGCTCGCCACCGTGGCCGCCGCATGGGCCGCGGCCCGCATCTCCGCCCGCCGCCCGGCGCGCATCCGCCCCACCGAGGCACTGGCCGACGCCGCGATCGAAAGCCCCCGGATCCCCGTGCTGCGGACCGTCTTCGGCGCCGTCCTGCTCGCCGGATACATCGCCCTGCTCCTCGTGCTGCGCAACCTGCACACCGACGCCGCCGCCACCCCCGTCACCTTCCTGTCCGTCGTCCTGGCCGCCGTCGCCGTCTCTCTGCTCGGCCCGGTCCTGGCCCGCGCCGCAACCGCCGTACTGGCGCTGCCGATGCGCCTGCTCTCGCCGGTCGGCGGCCGGCTCGCGGCGAGCAACAACCGGGCCCGGCTGCAGCGCGTCGCGGCCGTCGTCACCCCGCTGGCCCTCGCGATCGGCATGACCTCGACGATCCTGTTCGTGCAGACCACGACCGCGCACGCCGCGTCCGCCCAGGTCGCGGCCGGCACCGAACGCGCCGACTATGTGCTCGCGTCGGCCGGACCGGGCGTGCCCCGCGCCGCCGTCGACGCGGTCCGCAACGTGCCGGGCGTCGCCGGTGCCACCCAGATCCTGCGCACCAACGTCCGGGCCGGGCAGGACAAGTTCCCCGCGCAGGGCGTCACCACGGAAGGCGCCGCGCACATGCTGGACCTCAAGGCCACCGCGGGCGATCTCGGCGCACTCGTCCCCGACACCGTCGCGGTCAGCACCCAGGCCGCACGCACCAAGCACGTCGGCGTCGGCGACCCGCTCGAGATCACCCTCGGCGACGGCGTCAAGACCACGCTGCGCGTCGTCGCGGTCTACGAACGCGGTCTTGGCTTCGGCGATCTGACGCTGCCTCATGACCTCGTCGCGGCCCACGTCGACAACCCGCTGGCCGCCCAGGTCCTGATCCGCACGGACGACGCGCAGGCCCCCGGCACCCGCGCCGCCCTGGATGCCGCCGCGGCGGCCTTCCCCGGCCTGAAGGTCCTCGGCCGCGCCGAGATCGAAGCCGCCCGCAAGGACCAGCAGGGCACCCAGGCCCAGGTCAACTACGTCGCGATGGGCCTGATCATCGCCTTCACCGCGATCGCGATCGTCAACACCCTGGTGATGGCCACCGCGGCCCGCACCCGCGAGTTCGCGCTCATGCGGCTGGTCGGCATGACGCGCCGCCAGATCCTGCTGATGCTGCGCTGGGAGACGCTCACCGCGGTGCTGACCGCCACCGTCCTGGGCACCGCGATCGCGTGGGGCACGCTCAGCTCGTACGCGGCGGGCATGACCGGCACCGGCACGCCGTACGCGCCGCCCGCCACCTACGCGGCGATCGTCGGCACCGCCGCACTGCTCGCCCTCGCCGCCACCGTGCTCCCGGCCCGGCTCGCCCTGCGGGCCCGCCCGGCGGACGCGATCGGCACGAAGGAGTAGACCAGCACGAACCGTTCCGGAGGCCGGGCGGGGACAGGGCGCACTGCCCCGTCCCCGCCCGGCTTCCCGTTTCCGGCCTCCCGCGCACGCCGGCCCGGCGGGTACGCGGCCCGGGTTCAGCCGCTGCCCAGGTAGGCGTCCCGCACCGCTTGGTCCGCCCGTACCTCGGCCGGCGTGCCCTCGGCGAGCACCTCGCCGAGGTTCAGCACCACCACGCGCGACGCCAGCCCCATCACGAAGGCCACGTCGTGCTCGACCAGCAGCACCGCGCAGTGCTCGTGGTCGACCAGGCGGCGCACCACCTCGCCCAGCCATCTGCTCTCCGCCGACGACATCCCCGACGCCGGTTCGTCGAGCAGCAGCACCTTGGGCGTGTCCACCACCGCCCGGGCGAGTTCCACGAGCCGGGCCTGCCCGACCGGCAGCGTCCCGGCGTAGGTGTCGCGCAGCTCGGCGAGCCCGCACAGGTCGAGGATCTCCTCGGCTCGCGCCCGGCGTTCCCGTTCCCGGCGGCGCCGGCTCGGCAACCCCAGCAAGTCGGCGCCGATGCCACCGCCGCCGCCCCGCCATTCCTCGGCGACCACCAGGTTGTCGAGCACGGTGAGCCGACCGAACAACTGCTGGCGCTGGAACGTCCGGCGCATCCCGTGCCGGGCCCGCCAGACCGGGCCGCGGGCCGACACGTCGGCGCCGCCCAGGCGCACCACGCCGCGATCCGGGCGGCGGATCCCGGACAGCACGTCGAAGAGCGTGGTCTTGCCCGCGCCGTTGGGGCCGATCAGCCCGCACACCTCGCCGGCCCGCACTTCCAAGGTGACGTCGGTCAGCGCCTTGATGCCGCCGAAGCTCACCCCCACGTTCTCGGCGCGCAGCACCGCCGCGGCGGTCTGCTCGTCGACGGCGGCCTGCGCCACGGTCCTGCTCACCTCGCCACCTCGCTGTGCCCGGCATCCGACGCCGCACTGCCGGCGATCCCCAAGTACGCTGCGGTCAGCCGGTCTTCGTCCACCTCGGAGCGTGGCCCGCACCACGACACGCGCCCGACGCTCATGAAGGCCACCGTGTCGGCGACCGTGAGAATCTCCGACGCCTTCTCCTCGACCAGGAGCAACGCGACACCCAGCTCCCGGAGTTCGACGACGAACCGGAAGATCTCCTCGACCACCAGCGGGGCCAGGCCCAGCGACGGCTCATCGGCCACCAGCACGCGGGGCGGCCGCACGAGCAGCGGGGCGACGGTCAGCTGCTGCTGCTCGCCGCCGGACAGCGAACCGGCCACCACCTTGCGCCGCGCGGCGAGGTTCGGGAAGCGCTCGTACACGCGGTCCCGCTCGGCGGCCGAGCGCAGCCACATCGAGAGGTTCTCGTCGATGGTGAGGGACGGGAAGATCCCGCGGCCCTCGGGGGCGAGCAGCACGCCGTCCCGCGAACGCCGCACCGCGGAGAGCCGGGTGATGTCCCGGAACTCGCCTCTTTCACCGGCAAGTTCCACGATTCCCGAGGTCGGTGCCAGCAGCCCCGCGGCCACCGCGCAGGTGGTCGACTTGCCCGCGCCGTTCGCGCCGAGCAGCGCCAGGATCGACCCGGAACGCACCTCCAGGTCCACGCCGTGCAGGACCTCGACCCCGGCGTAGCCCGCCCGGATGCCGCGCAGCCGGAGCAGCAAGTCGGACGCGTCCGCAGCCGCTTCGGCGCCGTCTTGCGGTTCGTCCGCGTGCGGGGCCAGAGCCACCACCGGGCCCGCCTCGACCCGCGGTTCGGGAACCTGCGGCGGCACTGCGGACGCCTTGCCGCGCCCGGTGACCCGGCCGCGCAGCGCATGCAGGCCCTCGGCCATCTGCACGACCCAGCCCTCCGGGTTGCCGGCCAGCGCGAGGCCCGCAAGGCCGAAGAGGATGACCGGCACGTACGGCGAGTCGGTGACGTAGTCCTCCATGATGTGCGGGAAGAGGGCGAAGGTCAGGCCCGCGACCACCGCGAACTGCGGCCGCCGGATGCCCGCCGCGACCACGATCGCCAGCCAGATCAGCCCGTTCATCGCGGTGAACTCGGTGGCCGTGATCCGGGTGTTGAACGACGCCCAGAACACCCCGCCGAACCCGGCGATGCCCGCCGAGATCGCGAACAGCGCGAGCTTGGTGCGCAGCACCGAGACGCCCGACGCCATGGCCGCGGGCGGCGCCGAGCGCACTGCCAGCATCGCCCGGCCGGACGCGGAGTTCTCCAGGTTGCGGATCAGCACGATCACCAGCGCCACGATGATCAGCAGGGCCAGCGCGAGGGCCCGGTCGTCGTTGAGGTCCACCGGCCCGACCACCGGCCGCGGGATCTCCCAGCCCACGTCCCCGTTGCGCAGCCAGCGCATCTGGAACAGGACCTGGTCGCCCAGGAACGCGAGCGCCAGCGTCGCCAGCGCGAGCATGCGCCCGGACAACCGCAGGGCCGGCAGCGCGACCACCATGCCGAGCAGCGCGGCCGCCAACGTGCCCGCGCACAAGGCCAGGAAGAACGAGACGCCGTGGCTCATCAACAGGCCCGCGGTGAGCGCCGAGGCGGTAACGAACGTCGCCTGCGCGAGGCTGACCATGCCGCCCAGCCCGGTGACCACGGTGAACGACAGGAACACCAGCGAGGCGGCCAGTCCTTGGGCGATCAGCCCGATCCAGAACGGAGTGGTCCAGGTGTACAGGCTCACCGCCAGGAAGAGGCCGGCCGCCAGCCACGGGGCCCAGCGCCGCAGCGGCGACATGCCGGCCAGGTAGTCCGGCGGCGGCGCGTCGACCGCGGCAGTGCCCGCGCTGCGCTTGCTGCGCGAGAGGACGAGCAGGCCGACGAAGAGGAGCGCGAAGGGAACTGCCGTACGGAATCCGGTGATCCGATCGGTCCAGGACGGCGCGTACCCGGCCACCAGGTTCTGCACCACGCCCAGCAGCAGCCCGCCGCCGAACGCGATGGGCACCGACTTGAAGCGGCCCAGCACCGCGGCCGCCGCGGACACGAACAGGATGAGCGTGTAGTCCACCGAGCTCAGCGCGAGCAGCGGTGCGGCCAGCACACCGACCGCGCCGGCGAGACCCGCGGACAGCATCCAGGCGATGCCGGAGAGCCGGTCGGCGCTGACCCCGCGCAACTCGGTGAGGGTGCGGCTGTCCACCGACGCGCGCAGCCGCAGGCCGAGCGGGGTGTGCCGCATCAGGATCCACAGCGCCACCGCGACCACGGCGGTCACGATCCAGGTGATCAGCTGGTTGGAGTCGATCCCGACGCCGTGCCGGATCTCCCACTGCACAGGCGGGTTCGGCCCCACCCCGGGCAGTCCGTACTGGTTGTCGGGCGGCGCGAGGTCCACCCCGGCGTCGCGCAGCAGCACCACGATCCACTGGCCGAGCGCGGGCAGGGCCACCAGCAGGCCGATGGTGGCCACGATCTGCGGGGTCTCGCCGAGCTTGGCCAGTTTGCGGAACATGATCCGGTCGAGCAGCCAGCCCAGGCCGGGCGCGAACACGAAGACGGTGAGCAGCGCCGCGGGCACCGGCGGGACGTCCAGCCCCTGGTTGACCTCGTAGAAGAACAGTGCGGACAGGAACGCGGTGGCGCCGTGGGCGAAGTTGAGCACCCCGGAGGCCGAGTACGCGAGGACCAGCCCGGACGCCAGCAGGGCGTAGATCGCCCCGGTGACCAGGCCGCTGATGACGAAGACGAGCAGCTCGCTCATGTGCCGGTGACGCTCCCTCGTACGACATGCGGACCGGGCGGGGACCGCGGGGACGGCGGGCCGCCCCGGCCCTCCGCCACGCCGGGGGGCGGCGGGCGGACCGGGGGCCCGATCCGGTGCGCGCCGTCAGCGGGCGCGGACCGGAGGCACCGTCACTTGAACGGGACGCTCGGGTAGCACTTGTACGGCGAGATGATGTTGTAGCTCTCGCCCTTCAGCTGGACCATCGCGCCGCAGCCGAAGGAGTTGTTGCGGCCGTCCGGGAACTTGCGGTCGCCGACCAGCGCGTACGTGTCCTGGAAGTTCGCCGCGGCCGCCTGGTAGGTGTCCACCGTGAGGTTCTCGCCGGCCTTCTTGGCGATGGCCACGAACAGGTCCGCGGAGTTCCAGCCGACCATCATCGACTGGTTCCACTCGGTGACCGGTTCGCCCTTGGCCTTGGAGATGTACTCCTTGAACTTCGCCATCTCCGGCGCGGTCGACTCGAACGGCATGTTCTGCACGAACACCTGGACGTCCTGCAGGGCTTCCTTCGACGCGGCCTGCTTGAGCAGCGCCGGGTCGTAGTCGGTCGCGTCGGTCAGGATGCCCTTGAAGCCGGCCAGCTTGAGCGCCTTGAACAGGCCGATGTTGGCGGGCGTCTGCATGATCGAGACGACCACGTCGGGCGCCTTGCCGCCGTTGCTCGACATGATGTCGTTCACCCACGGGCTCCAGTCGGTGGGCACCGTGGTGCCGGGCACCGTGGACTTCCCGTACGCGACGGTGAAGCCGCCGGCCGGGAACGCCGCCTGGTAGGTGGCCAGCCCGAACTTGCCCGCGTCGGTGTCCTGGGTGATCAGCGCGACCGACTTGCCCTTGCCGCCGCCGAGGATGTCGGAGAGCAGGCCGGGCCACGAGGTGTTGACGTTGTGGCCGGCCTTCGGCACCAGGCAGCCGTTGTAGCCCATGCCGTATTCCTGGTCGCAGAACGCCGGCACGGTGCCCCAGCCGATGTACGGCGTCTTGTTGTCCTTGAGGAAGCCCGCCGAGCCGGAGATCGTCGTGGTGTTGACCGGGACGATGGCGAACACCTTGTCCTGCTGGACGAGTTTGCGTACCGCGGTGGTCGTCTTCGCGGGGTCCTGGTTGTCGTCCTCGGACCCGATGTAGTCGATCTTGCGGCCGTTCACCCCGCCCTCGTCGTTGGCCATCATGAACCGGGCCTTGGCGCCGAGGTCGGTGTCCTTCTTGCTGTAGCCGGAGGGGGTGGTGATCGAGACCACGCCGCCGATCTTGATCGGGTCCTTCGAGGCCGGTGCGCCCGGGCTGTTCGGGTTGCTCGGAGTGTCCTTCTTCGTCGTCGAGGAGTTGCACCCGGCGAGCAGCAGGACCGGCACCATCACCAGTCCTGCGGCGCGAAGGAGACGAGGCATGGATTCCTCCCCACGGACCGCCGGGCCGGCGCCCTGACGGACTTCGGTCGTTCACCTGACTGAGCGCGAGCTGTGCTGGAGCCGTGAGCCGAGCGTGAGCCGAGCCTTGAGCGAAGCGTTGCCGCGTGCCGTTTCAGTGCGGTGGTGCGCCGTGCGCCGTGCGCGATGTGCGGGGACTTGCCCTGGTGCGTAAGCACTTGTCGATCAAACGACTGGCTGAGATTGGTGATTCTGTGCCGGGCCTGACAGATCGTCAAGAGATGTTGCCGGAGAGAGATGTCAGCAGTCGATGACAATCCGGCGGAGGCGCGCGGCCGCCCGGCGGACGACCGGCACGGGCCGCTCCCCGGCGGCGTCAGGCCGGATGCGCGGGTGCGGCGAACGCACCGACCAGGAAGTCGACCAACTGGTCGAACAGCACCTTGTCGTCGTTCGACGCGTGCCGGCGCAGCCACTCGCGCACGGCCCCCTGCCGCAGCACCCGGTTGACCAGGTCCTTGGCCACCCCGAAGCGGAACAGCACGACCTCGGGCGGGACTTCGGGGAGGGTGCGGCGCAGCACCGACAGGTACCGCTCGGTCAGCGGGTCCACCTCGTCGGTGATCAGGTGCATGGACGTGGGGTGCTCCCCCACCGCGACCAGGAAGCCCAGATAGTGGTGGCCGCCGCCGCGCCGGTCCCGGCTCAGCTCGACGGTGGGCAGCAGCAACGCCGCGACCACGTCCCGGAGATCGGGTGTGTCGTGCGCCTCCAGCTGGTCCAGCAGCTGCGCGCGGCGCACCCCGAGGCCCTCCAGGCGGCGGTGCAGGATCGCCGCGATCAGGTCCTGCTTGGAGCCGAAGTGGTAGTGCACGGCAGCGCTGTTCGCCCCGGCGGTGCCGGTGATGTCGCGTACCGAGACCCCGTCGATGCCGTTCTTGGCGAAGAGGCGTTCCGCGGTGCGCAGCAGCTTGGCCCGGGTGGCCGCGCCCGAGCTGTTGCCGTTCCGGGGGTTTGTCTCGGCCGCCCCGGCCACCCGCGTACCACTGGACATGCCGACCACTGTAGGGCGTGCCGCCCCGAACGGATCACCCGGTTCAATCAGCCGATCCGCTGAATTCCCGCACCTGGCCCGAACCGGGGGCGAAGCGGGCCGAAAGTCCCGCGCAGAGACGACCAAGGTGCCCGCAGCCGAGGAGCTTCGGCGGCCGATTCCGGCTCCTGCGGGGCAGAAAGTGGGAGGTGCAAGCGCGAGTCGTATGCACCGGGGCCACGCACCCGGAGGAAGAAGGACGGATCCATGTTCCACGTCGATTCCGAGGTCGGTGTCCTCAAGCAGGTCATCCTCCACCAGCCGGATCTGGAGATGCTGCGGCTGACCCCGTCCAACAAGGACGACCTGCTGTTCGACGACGTGCTGTGGACCTCCCAGGCCCGGACCGAGCACCGCGCGTTCCAGGACACCCTCGTCGAGCGCGGCATCAAAGTGCACCTGCTGCACGACCTGCTCGCCGAGACCCTCAAGAACGAGGACGCCACCGACTTCATCCTGGACCGCATCCTCGACGACCGTCAGGCCGCGCTCGGCGCGACCCTGTCCCGCATGGTCGCCGAGGTGCTGCATGCGATGACCCCGGTCGACCGCGCCCGGCACCTCGTCGGCGGCATCAACCGCCGCGAGCTGGTCGCGGCGCTCGGCGGCGAGCGCCACAGCCTCGGCCTCGCGGCCCTCGACGACAACGACTTCGTGCTCGCCCCGCTGCCCAACCACCTCTTCACCCGGGACACCTCGGCGTGGGTGTACGGCGGCGTCTCGATCAATCCGATGATGAAGACCGCCCGCAAGCGCGAGACCGTGCACTTCGAGGCGATCTACCGCTACCACCCGATGTTCACCGGGGCCGGGGTGCGCGAGTGGTTCGAGGGCGAGGCCATGGCGCCGGCGTCCATCGAGGGCGGCGACGTCCTGGTCGTCGGCAACGGCGCGGTGCTCATCGGCATGAGCGAGCGCACCACCCCGGCCGGCATCGAGCTCCTGGCCCGCCGCCTGTTCGCGGCCGGCGCCGCGGAGAAGGTCATCGCGCTGGAACTGCCCAAGGCCCGGGCGTTCATGCACCTGGACACCGTCATGACGATGGTCGACAAGGATGCGGTCTCGCTCTACACCGGCCTTCCGCAGGACTCGCTGCGCTCCTTCACCCTGACCCCGGGCAGCGACCCGCAGGTCCCGCAGGTGCAGGAGAACAAGGAGTTCTTCCCGGTGCTCGCCGACGCCCTGGGCGTGGGGAAGATCCGCGTGCTGCAGGCCGAGCAGGACGTCTACGCCGCCGAGCGCGAGCAGTGGGACGACGGCTGCAACGTGCTGGCCATCTCCCCGGGCACCGTCGTGGCCTACGAGAAGAACGTCACCACCAACACGATGCTCCGCCAGAACGGCATCGAGGTGCTCACCATCAAGGGCAACGAGCTCGGCCGCGGCCGCGGCGGCCCGCGCTGCATGAGCTGCCCGATCGAGCGCGAATCCGCGTGACCTGAAGCGGTTCCGCCCGCACCCGCCCCCGTCCGGCCCCTCCGGACGGGGGCTCCGGCACACCCGCACCGAAGCCGTCGGCCCTGCCCCGGAGCCGCCCCGGAGCACTGCCAAAGCCGCCGCGGAATGGCCGAAACGCGGCCGCGGATCCCCGAACGGGACTCCCGATGTGACGCACGTCACGGTTTTGCCTGGAAATGGTTTTCAAAAAAGGCCGGAAACAGGCCATGCATTGTATGTGATATTTTACTGTTAGGCCGATAGGGCACGCCGCATACCGGCCACCGAAGCGCCCGAAGACCCCCGTACGGACGCCCCGCCGACTCCTTCCAGAGCCGCCGCGAAGCCCGAACGGACCCCCGGCAGCATGCCTGCCCACCCCGCGGAACCCGCCGGACCGACACAAAAGCGTCGCCCCCGTATCCGGCGGGACCGGGGGGCGACGCTCAAGCAAACGGCTGATGCAGTGGCCCTGCCGTGGAACTAGGCCTCGCTGCGCTGCTGCGGAATACCCGCAAGCAGGGCACGAACCTCCGCCTCGCGGTAGCGGCGGTGGCCACCGAGGGTGCGGATCGACGTGAGCTTGCCGGCCTTGGCCCAACGCGTGACCGTCTTCGGGTCCACGCGGAACATGGTGGCAACCTCGGCCGGCGTCAGCAGCGGCTCGGCATCAGGCGTACGAGCGGTCATGAGCGGCCTCCTCGGGAGAACCGAACCAAGCACGGTTCTTTCTTCAAATTCTGCACCTTGACCCTCGATGTCCGAAATGGTTCTCGGGGGCCAAGTCGGTTATAGGACGAACGGCTTGTCCTTCACAGTACAAGTACACCATCCGGCGGCCCTGGTTGGCCAAACCGCCGGAATTGGCATCGCAGCACTCAACCGGCGCGATCCCGAAGGACCGTACATAGCGGACAGTCACCCGCCTGTGACGAAGAGTCACTTCCGGCCTATCGGCCCCGCGCGTCGACCCCAGCCACAGCATTCCCGAGGAGGACCCCCGAGAGTTGTGCGGATAGGGCATGACTAGGGGCGTCGAGCACCCTTTGTCCGATTCATCATATACGAGCAATTCGGCGCCGTATGCGAACTATGAGATGTTGATCTCAGAAATTCTTGCCGTCGGGAGGATTGGACCGCTCAACTGGCGTGCTCCAGCGCCCGCACCGCGGACCACCGCTCGGTGATGCGCCGGTACGCCTCCGAAGCCCGCGCCCCGTCGCCGGCCGCCAGCGCGGTCAGCCCCTCCGCGACGTACTCCGCGGTGCGCTCCTCGGCCAGGTCGCCGGACGGGATCAGCCGCACCAGCCCGCCGAAGTCCAGCTCGACCATCGCCCGCGGATGGAACTCCTCCAGCCACCGGCCCAGCTGTTCGAGGCCGGTGATCAGGGCACCCTCCTCGAGGGTGTCACGCAGCACCCGCAGCGCCCGGGCGACCCGCCGCCTGGCCTGCACCATCGGGGTCCGGTAGTAGAGCTGCCGGCCCCCGCCCGCCCCCTCCGGGTCGGCGGGCTCGACCAGCACCCGCTCCTCCTGCGCGAACAGCACGAACCAGCGCATCGGCACATGCCAGGTACTGCTGTGGATGTGCGGCTGGACGTCCGGGTTCTCCGCCCGCCACCGCTCGTGGTCCGCCTCGGCCTGCGCCAGCACCACCCGCGGCCAGAAAGCGTCCAGCACCACCGGCGGGAACTCCCGGCGCATTTCGGCCAGCGCCGTCCAGCAGCGCAGCCGGGTCTGCCGCGGGCAGACCACCGGGATGCCGTCGACCTCGGCGACGAACGCGTCCTCGCTCTCGTGCGGCGGGGCCGGCTCGGGCGGCGTGGCCAGGATGCTCTCCAGCGCCATGCGCTGTTCCTCGCCGGTCAGCTCGGCGGTGCTGCCGGAGCCCCACACCCGCCGCGTGTGCACGTCGCGCACGTAGTCCGCCCAGCGCGAGCGGTCCGGTTCCGGGAACGCCGCAAGCGGCTCGTACACACGCAGGTATGCCGAGTAGGGGGCCACCACCGAAGTCCGCACGTACCGAATGTTCGCACGACGGCGTACGCGTCGCCGGGCCACCCGGAGGATTCGCCCACGGCGCGCGCCCGCGGTCCTAGGGTTGGAGGCAGACGCCCGCGATCACCCATCCGCGGGCCGGACTCGGGAGTCACCACAGTGACGACAAGCACCACGGGCACCACCGCACGGACCCACACCCCGGGACCCGTGTTCGGCAGGGGCACCGGCCACGAGCAGGTGGTCTTCTGCCAGGACCAGGCGAGCGGGCTCAAGGCCGTCATCGCCGTCTACTCCACCGCCCTCGGCCCCGCCCTGGGCGGCACGCGCTTCTACCCCTACGCGACCGAGGACGAAGCCGTCGAGGACGTCCTCAACCTCTCCAAGGGCATGGCCTACAAGAACGCCCTCGCCGGGCTCGACCACGGCGGCGGCAAGGCCGTCATCATCGGCGACCCCAAGCGCGACAAGAACGAGGGGCTGCTGCGCGCCTACGGCCGCTTCGTGCAGTCCCTGGGCGGGCGCTACGTGACCGCCTGCGACGTCGGCACCTACGTCGAGGACATGGACGTGGTGTCCCGCGAATCCTCGTTCGTCACCGGCCGCTCGCCCGACAACGGCGGCGCCGGGGACTCCTCGGTGCTGACCGCGTACGGCGTCTTCCAGGGCATGCTCGCGAGTGCCGAGCACCTCTGGGGCACCGGCACCCTGCGCGGCCGCCGGGTCGGCGTGGCCGGGGTCGGCAAGGTCGGCCGGCACCTGGTCGGGCACCTGCTGGACGACGGCGCCGAGGTCGTCGCCACCGATGTCGACCCGGCCGCGGTCGCCCGCATCCGCGCCGCGTACCCCGCGGTCGCGGTGGCCGACGACACCGACGCGCTGATCGGCGAGCCGCTCGACGTGTACGCACCCTGCGCACTCGGCGGCGCGCTCGACGACCGGACCGTCGGCATCCTCAGCGCGAAGATCGTCTGCGGCGCGGCCAACAACCAGCTGGCCCACCCCGGTGTCGACAAAACGCTCGCCGAGCGCGGCGTGCTCTACGCCCCGGACTACGTGGTGAACTCCGGCGGGGTCATCCAGGTGGCCGACGAGCTGCACGGATTCGACTTCGAACGGGCCCGGCGCAAGGCGTCCGGCATCCGCGCGACCACCGCACGGGTGTTCGCGCTGGCCGACGAAGAGGGCGTCCCGCCCGCCGTCGCCGCGGACCGACTCGCCGAACGGCGCATGGCGGATGTGGGCCGTCTGCGCGGGATCTACCTCGGAAGCTGAATCACAGGGTATCGTCAGCCCCGGCAAAGGACCCACGATCAGGCCCCTGACCAGCCGGAACAGTATTGCCGGGTCGGGGTCCGAGCCCACCTGTCACCCATGCGACGTACCGTCGCGCCGCGGAAGCAGGTACCGTTAATGCTCCACGGGCCGGTTCTCGAAGGTGGATGAACCGTCCCTGATCGTGAACGCGTGTCAAGACCTGGGGCCGTGAGCCCCGTCGTTGAGGGGGTCGAGCCATGGGGCGCGGCCGGGCCAAGGCCAAGCAGACAAAGGTCGCCCGCCAGCTGAAGTACAACAGCGGCGGGACAGACCTGAACCGTCTGGCCGATGAGCTGGGCGTGTCGTCAGCCGAAGAACCGCAGGTTCGAGCGGACAGTGACGACACGTATGAAGACGAGCTGGACGATCCCTACGCGGCGTATGCGGACTATTACGACGATGAGGACGACGACGAGGACGACGCCGGCCCCTCGGGCCGCCGCTGACCTTGCCGCGGACCTCGTCTGACGGTTCGCCGCCCGTGCCAGGGGTACGGCAGCACATCGGTCCGGGACCAGGCCATACGTGGCCGGTCCCGGGCCCTTTGTGCTGCCCGGAACCACCCTGCGGGCCCTGATGCCGCCGCCCGGGCCCCGCGTACTCCGCGAGGCCCGGCAACGATGCTTCAGCGCGCATGTCAGCTCGCGTGGGACCCCTCCAGAACCGCCTGCCCGGTGCCCGCCGTGATCCGGCCCAGCACCCAGGACGGCACACCGCGCTCGGCGAGCACCGCGAGAGCCGCGTCGGCCGCGTCCGCGGGCACCACGGCGACCATGCCGACGCCCATGTTCAGGGTCTTCTCCAGCTCCGCCTGCGCGACGTTGCCGACCGAGCCGACGAGCGAGAACACCGCACCCGGCGTCCACGTCGAGCGATCCAGGCGGGCGTCCAGGTGCGCGGGCAGCACACGGGCCAGGTTGGCCGCCAGGCCGCCGCCGGTGACGTGCGAGAACGCGTGCACCTCGGTGCGGCGGGTCAGGTCCAGGCAGTCCAGCGAGTAGATCCGGGTCGGCTCCAGGAGCTCCTCGCCGAGCGTGCGGCCGAACTCCGCGACCTCGCGGTCCAGCGTCCAGCCGGCCTGCGTGAGGAACACGTGGCGCACCAGCGAGTAGCCGTTGGAGTGCAGGCCGGACGCGGCCATCGCGATCACGACGTCGCCCTCGCGGACGCGCTCCGCACCGAGCAGCTTGTCGGCCTCCACGACGCCGGTGCCGGCGCCCGCCACGTCGTACTCGTCCGGGTCCAGGAGGCCCGGGTGCTCGGCGGTCTCGCCGCCGACCAGCGCGCAGCCGGCCAGCACGCAGCCTTCCGCGATGCCCTTCACGATCGCCGCGATGCGCTCCGGCACGACCTTGCCGGTGGCGATGTAGTCGGTCATGAACAGCGGCTCGGCACCGCACACCACCAGGTCGTCCACGACCATGCCGACCAGGTCGCGGCCGATGGTGTCGTGCTTGTCCATGCGCTGCGCGATCGCGACCTTGGTGCCCACGCCGTCCGTGGAGGTGGCCAGCAGGGGGCGCTCGTACCGCTTGAAGGCGGAGGCGTCGAAGAGCCCTGCGAAGCCCCCGATGCCGCCCAGGACCTCGGGGCGGGAGGCCTTGCCGACCCAGGTCTTCATCAGCTCGACGGCGCGGTCGCCGGCCTCGATGTCGACGCCGGCGGCGGCGTAGGTGGAGGAGGGGGTGTCGGTCACGGCGGTACGGCCCTTTCGGGTCGAGTGGATCGAGTGGATCGGGTGCTTCGGGTAAGTCTGGTGCTTCGCGCGGATCGGGCGCTGCGCGTGGCTCGCGGGTCCGGGTGGCCGGAATGGCCCGGCCGGCCGCGGGACAGGGCCGGGGCAGCGGGGACGCCCGTGGGCGCCCCCGCGTGCGGCGCTACGGGCGGCGCAGGGCGTCTTCGGCGCCCGCTCCGCCGAGCAGGGACTGCACCCCGTCCGCGTCGCTGCGCACGGACTGCTCGATGCCCTCGAGGAGGTGCTTGCCCAGGCGCTCCGGGTCGGGCAGCGCGATCGGGTAGACCCCGTCGAAGCACGCCCGGCACAGGTTGTCCTTGGGGATGGTGGTCGCCTCGACCATCGCGTCGATGGAGATGTACGCGAGCGAGTCGGCGCCGAGCGACTTGGCGATCTCGTCGACCGACAGGCCGTTCGCGATCAGCTCGGCGCGGGTGGCGAAGTCGATGCCGAAGAAGCACGGCCACTTCACCGGCGGCGACGAGATCCGCACGTGCACCTCGGCGGCGCCCGCCTCGCGCAGCATGCGCACCAGGGCGCGCTGCGTGTTGCCGCGCACGATCGAGTCGTCCACCACGACCAGCCGCTTGCCGGCGATGACCTCGCGCAGCGGGTTCAGCTTGAGGCGGATGCCGAGCTGGCGGATGGTCTGGCTGGGCTGGATGAAGGTCCGGCCCACGTACGAGTTCTTCACCAGGCCCTGGCCGAACGGGATGCCCGAGGCCTCCGCGTAGCCGATCGCGGCCGGCGTGCCGGACTCCGGCGTCGGCATGACCAGGTCGGCCTCGACCGGGGCCTCGACGGCCAGCCGGCGGCCCATCTCGACGCGCGAGGCGTGCACGCTGCGGCCCGCGATCGAGGTGTCCGGGCGGGCCAGGTACACGTACTCGAAGACGCAGCCCTTCGGCTCGGCCTTCGCGAAGCGCTGGGTGCGCAGCCCGTGCTCGTCGATCGCGACCAGCTCGCCGGGCTCGATCTCGCGGATGAACGAGGCACCCACGATGTCGAGGGCGGAGGTCTCGCTCGCCGCCACCCAGCCGCGCTCCAGGCGGCCGAGCACCAGCGGGCGGATGCCCTGCGGGTCGCGCGCCGCGTACAGCGTGCCCTCGTCCATGAAGACCAGGGAGAAGGCGCCTTCGAGCTTGGGCAGGACCTGCATCGCGGTCTCTTCCAGCGAGAGGTCCGGGTGACCCGCCAGAAGGGATGCCAGCAGATCGGTGTCGCTGCTGGCCTCGATGCGGCCCTGATAGGGGTAGTTCAGCTCACCGCGGTCGGGGCCCTGCTCGGCGACCAGGCGGGCGAGCTCACCGGTGTTGGTGAGGTTGCCGTTGTGGCCGAGCGCGATGCTCCCGGTCGCAGTGGCCCGGAACGTCGGCTGGGCGTTCTCCCAGACCGAGGACCCGGTGGTCGAGTAGCGGGCGTGCCCGACGGCCATGTGGCCGCGCAGCGATCCCAGGGTCGCCTCGTCGAAGACCTGGGACACGAGGCCCATGTCCTTGAAGACGAGGATCTGGGAGCCGTTGCTCACTGCGATACCGGCGGATTCAGTCCCGCGGTGCTGCAGTGCGTAGAGCCCGAAATAGGTAAGTTTCGCAACCTCTTCGCCGGGGGCCCAGACGCCGAAGACTCCGCAGGCATCCTGCGGGCCCTTCTCGCCGGGGAAGAGATCGTGGTTGAGTCGTCCGTCGCCACGTGGCACGCCCCGAGTCTACGCGAGGGTTTCGGACGTCGCCGATCACCCCGGGATCACCCCAGCAGCGGCAGCCATCCGGCCAGGTCCGCGCGCTCGCCGCTGGCCCGCACGCTGCCGTCCTCGACGGCGTTTTCCCAGGTCAGGCGGCCGGCGGCCAGACGGAGCCAGGTGCGGGCGTCGGTCTCCACGACGTTCGGCGGAGTGCCGCGGGTGTGCTTGGGGCCTGTGACGCATTGCACGACGGCGAACGGCGGGATCCGCACCTCGACCGAGTGCCCGGGGGCGCGGACCGCGAGGATGTCGGCAAGTACGCGGGTCACCACGGCCAGTGCCTGCCGGTCGTGCGGGAATGCGGTGCCGGTGGCGCGTTCCAGGTCGTCGGCATGCACGACGGCCTCGATCAGGCGCGTGATGAGCATGTCCGGGACGCGCATCGGACCGATCCGGGTGACCGAGATCCGGGTCTCGGGCGTCTCGGCGGCCAGTGCGGCGGCCTGGTCGACGTAGTCGGCGGGGGTGCGCTTGGCCGCGGCCATCTCCTGCGCCATGTCCGAGATGGCCTCGGCGGCCGCCGCGGTGCCGCCCGCCCACTGCTCGACGGTGATCGGCGGGCCGTCGGGCTCCGGCATCGCCAGCCAGCGCGGCACCGCCTCGATCCCCGCGGCGATGTGCCCGACGAGGTCGGCGAGCGTCCAGCCGGTCAGCCCGGACGGCCCGGCGAGCTCTGCCGGCGTCAGGGCCGAGGTGAACGCGGCCAGGGCCCGCCACTCCGCCACCACCGCGGCGCGTACCCGGGCCGGGTCGACGGGACGGATTCCGGGGGCACGCGGGGCACTGGGCATGGCCGGAGGATACGGCTCGGGGCGGAGGCGGACGAACGGTTTTCCCCGGTGTTTCCCCAGGTTCGGGGGAGGCGCGGAGTTGTCCACAGGCCGACCGCCGACGAGCGGCCGAAGCGCGCGGGAACGGTGACGATGGATGCGGCAAGTCGTCCGTGTAGTCGTCCATGTATCCGTCTCCGTGCCTGTGCACTCGCCTGCCGGGAGGCTCCTCATGTCCGCCGGAACCGTTTCCTCGTCGTCGGCCGCTGCCGACCCCGCACGGATCAGCGCCCGCGCACACGCTTTATCGGTGGCCGCCGCGCGGCTCGATTCGGATGCGGTGGCCTTGGCCGTGGGCGTCCGCGCCGCGGCAGCGCAGTGGACCGGGCCGGCCGCGGCCGCGTTCGGTGCGTATTTGGTGTCCACCGATATGTCGCGGCAGGCGGCGAGTGCAGCGCTGCGCTTGGCCGCCACCCGCCTCGAAGCCCACGCGGAGGCCGTGGCCGGAGGTTCCGCATGAATCCGTCCGTACGCATCGACCCCCACGTGCTCGCCGATCTGGCCCTGCGGTTCGAGGACGCCGTGCCCGGGCTCGACGCCGCGCAGCGTGCGCTGCGCGACGCCGCCGCGGATCCCGACGTCGCCGCCGGGCGTTCCCTTTCCCCCGCGACCTGGGCAGCGGCGACCGCGGCGATCGGTGCGGCGCTCGACGACGTCGCCCATGTCCGCAGCGTCGTCGCGTCCACCCCAGGGCTGCTGCGCGCCTGCGCGGCGGGGTACACGTCCGGCGACAAACTCGGCGCGGAGTTGTTCGCCGCCATCGCCGCGGGGGCCGGCGGCAGTGCGCCGCTGCGGTTGAGCGAACTGCCCGCCACTCCCCCGCCCGAGCCGCACACCGGACCGGCCGTGGTCCGGGCCGACAACGCACCGGTCGGGATCCCGCCGTTCCGGATCGACCGGTTCGGCTCGCCGGCCATCGAACTCGCCGCCCGCGTGGCCGGGGTGAAGGTGCCCGACTCCTCGCCGGAGCCGTCCCGCAGCAGCGCCGCACCGCGGCCGCAGCCCCGCGCCACGGCCGTGCCCACCTCCGCAGCGACCGCCCGCACCTCGAGCCGCTCCCCCGCCGCGGCGGCGTCAGGACCGCCGCGCGCCGCCATGTCGGGAGATGCGCGCCGCGCGGACATCATCCGGCGCGCCAAGCGCTGGGCCGATCTCGGCCTCGGCTACAGCATGTCCGGCACCTTCGAGGGCTACCGCACGGACTGCTCCGGACTCGTCTCGATGGCCTGGGGCCTGCCCGCCCCCGGTCTCACCACCGACACCATGGACCAGGTCGCGCACCGCATCGGGAAGGAGGACTTGCTCCCCGGCGACGTCCTGGTCAACACCGCTCCCGGGGCCGCGGGCCATACCCTGATCTTCGCGGGCTGGACGGACGCCACGCACACCCGCTATTTCGCCTACGAGGAAAGCGGCGGCAAGGGCGCCCACTTCGGCACCGTGCCGTATCCCTACTGGCCCGGCCACGGCACATTCCACCCCTACCGCCTGGACGCCCTAGGCGACTGAGGGGAGGCTCCCGCCGTGCGTGTTCCGTTCAGGGATGAAGGCCGTCGGAGCACAGTCGTAGGTGAGGTTGGGCATCACCATGAGGGTTGCGCGGTGCCGACGGTCCGGCCGTCGATCTGGGCGAGATAGACGGTGAGTTCGCCGGACCGCATCATGCGGTCCCAGGTGTGCTGCTCGCGTTCGGCCACCGCGGCCGGGGCCGGCTTCCCGGCGCTTCGGGCGTGCACCCTGGCGACAGCCGCCGCATCGCGGGCTCCGCATGCACGTACGTGGATATCCGCCATGCAGGCCATCCTGCCCGGTCGTGTGCGCTGCCGTGCGGGCTGCGGGGCCGGGATCAGCCTGCGGGCTGACGCGGGCGCGTGCGGAACGGCGTTGGATGCCGGTACGGATCGGCCTTGGGGGGAGCGGCGATGAGCTATGGGGTGCCCGCGGCGTTCGTCGTGGATCCGCCGGACTACGGGGATGCCTGGGTGCGGCGAGGAGTGCTGGTCGGGGTGGCCTTTGTGTTCGCCGGGCTGGGGGTGGCGTCGCGGGCGAATCCGTGGAACCTGGTGGTGTTCCAGGGACTGCTCGGCAACGTCGCCGTGCTGGGTGCGGCCTCGGCGCTGTTCGCAACGGCCGAACTGTGGATTTCGTTCCGGTCGTTCGTGGTGCGCGTGGCGGCGGGGACGGTCGCCGCGTGTGCGGTGTTCGTGCTGCTCGGCGGGCTGGTGCTCTCGCCGCTGTTCCCGGGTGGGCACGGCGGGGTGGTCATCGCGACGTCGCCGGACGGGAAGATCACCCTGCGCGTCGACGAAGGGGGCAGCCGCAGTTACGAGCTGCAGTCCAAGGAACGGGTGTACCTGCGGACGACTGCGGGGCTGGACCGCGAGGTGCTGGTGGCCGTCGGGTGCGGCCGGTTCACCAAGGCGGAGTTCGCCTTCGTCGGGAATCGTGCCGTGGCGATCACCACGGAGGAGGGCGGGCGGGTCGTTCTGCCGTTCGACAAGAACCTGGGCGGGATCCGGCCGGTTCGCTTCACGTGCCCGCCGTATGGGATGGATTGACGGCGTCGAGAGCAGCCCGGAAATGCGGCAAGCCGCACCCGGAGCAGACGTCCGGGTGCGGCTTGCCGTGGTGCGTCAGGCGAAGAAGTCGCGCAGGGGGGCCGAGTTGGCCGCCTTGAGCTCGTCCAGGCCGATGGTGAACTGGCCCTGGATCTCCAGGGTTTCGCCGTCCACGACGCCGATGCGCGCGACCGGCAGGTGCCGGACCTTGCACATGTCGGTGAAGCGGAGCTCCTCGCTGCGCGGCACCGCGACGATCGCGCGGCCCGCCGACTCGCTGAACAGCGCGACGAACGGGTCCAACTCCTCGGGGAGGACGATCCGCGCGCCGTTGCCGCCGCGCAGGCAGGCCTCGACGAGGGCCTGGGCCAGGCCGCCGTCCGCGAGGTCGTGCGCGGCGTCCACCATGCCGTCGCGCGATCCCGCGATGAGGACCTCGGCGAGCACGCGCTCGCGCTCCAGGTCGACCTGCGGCGGACGGCCGCCGAGGTGGCCGTGCGCGACGTCCGCCCAGACCGAGCCGGACAGTTCCTCGCGGGTGTCGCCGAGGAGCAGGATGATCTGCCCCTCCTCGCGGAACCCGATCGGGGTGCGCCGGGTGACATCGTCGATGACGCCGAGCACGCCGACCACCGGGGTCGGGTGGATGGCGGTCTCGCCGGTCTGATTGTAGAACGACACGTTGCCGCCGGTCACCGGGGTGCCCAGGATCTGGCACGCGTCCGCGAGGCCGCGGGTGGCCTCGGCGAACTGCCACATGACGCCCGGGTCTTCGGGCGAGCCGAAGTTGAGGCAGTCGGTGACGGCCAGCGGGCGGGCGCCGGTGGTGGCGACGTTGCGGTACGCCTCGGCCAGCGCCAGCTGCGCGCCCGTGTACGGGTCGAGCTTGCAGAACCGGCCGTTGCCGTCGGTGGAGACCGCGACGCCCAGGTTCGTCTCCTCGTCGACGCGGATCATGCCCGCGTCCTCGGGCTGCGCGAGCACCGTGTTGCCCAGCACGTAGCGGTCGTACTGGTCGGTGATCCACGACTTGTCGGCGAGGTTCGGCGAGCCGGTCAGCTTGAGCAGCGTGGCACGCAGCTCGTCGCCGCCCTGCGGCCGCGGCAGGTGCTCGGCACCGTCGGCCTGCAGCGCGTCCTGCCACTCGGGGCGGGCGAACGGGCGCTCGTACACCGGGCCTTCGTGCGCCACGGTGCGCGGCGGCACGTCGACGATCTTCTCGCCGTGCCAGAAGATCTCCAGGCGGTCGCCGTCGGTGACCTCGCCGATGACCGTGGCGATGACGTCCCACTTGGCGCAGATCTCCAGGAACCGGTCGACCTTGCCCGGCTCGACGATCGCGCACATGCGCTCCTGCGACTCGCTCATGAGGATCTCCTCGGGAGCGAGCGTGGCGTCGCGCAGCGGCACCTTGTCGAGCTCGACGCGCATGCCGCCGGAGCCGGCCGAGGCGAGCTCGGAGGTGGCGCAGGACAGGCCCGCGCCGCCGAGGTCCTGGATGCCGGTGACCAGGTCCTCGGCGAAGACCTCCAGGGTGCACTCGATGAGGAGCTTCTCCTGGAACGGGTCGCCGACCTGCACCGCGGGGCGCTTGGCCGGGCCGTCGGCGTCGAAGGTCTCGGACGCGAGGACCGAGACGCCGCCGATGCCGTCGCCGCCGGTGCGGGCGCCGTAGAGGATGACCAGGTTGCCGGTGCCGGACGCCTTGGCGAGGTGGATGTCCTCGTGCTTCATGACGCCCACGCACAGCGCGTTGACCAGCGGGTTGCCCTGGTAGCAGGGGTCGAAGACGACCTCGCCGCCGATGTTGGGCAGGCCCAGGCAGTTGCCGTAGCCGCCGATGCCGGAGACCACGCCGGGCAGCACGCGGCGGGTGTCCGGGTGGTCCGCGGCACCGAAGCGCAGCGGGTCCATGACCGCGACCGGGCGGGCGCCCATCGCCAGGATGTCGCGCACGATGCCGCCGATGCCGGTGGCCGCGCCCTGGTAGGGCTCGACGTAGCTCGGGTGGTTGTGCGACTCGACCTTGAAGGTGACCGCGTAGCCCTGGCCGACGTCGACGACGCCGGCGTTCTCGCCGATGCCGACCAGCATGGCGTCGGAGGCCGGGGCCTTCTCGCCGAACTGGCGCAGGTGCACCTTGCTGGACTTGTACGAGCAGTGCTCGGACCACATGACCGAGTACATGGCCAGCTCGGAGCTGGTCGGACGGCGGTCGAGGATCGTGACGATGCGCTCGTACTCGTCCGTCTTCAGGCCCAGCTCGGCGTACGGCTGGCCGAAGGTGTGCGCCCCGACCGGCCCGTCCTGCAGCCAGCCGCGGTCCTTGGAGTCGTCCTTGGCCTTGTCGACCGTGTCCAGCGTCATGCGTTGACCAGCTTCTTCAGGATCGAGGTGAAGAACCCGAGGCCGTCCGTGGTCGGTCCGGTCAGCGGCTCGACCGCGTGCTCGGGGTGCGGCATGAGGCCGACGACGTTGCCCGCCTCGTTGGTGATGCCGGCGATGTCGCGGCGCGAGCCGTTCGGGTTGACCTCGAGGTAGCGCGCCACGACGCGGCCCTCGGCCTCGAGCATGTCGAGGGTGCGCTCGTCGGCGACGAAGCCGCCCTCGCCGTTCTTGAGCGGGACGACGATCTCCTGGCCGGCCTCGTACGAGCCGGTCCACGCGGTGTCCGCGTTCTCGATGCGCAGGCGCTGGTCGCGGCAGATGAAGTGGAGGTGGTCGTTGCGGGTCAGCGCACCGGGCAGCAGGTGGGACTCGCAGAGGATCTGGAAGCCGTTGCAGATGCCCAGCACCGGCAGTCCCTCGCGGGCCCCCGCGATGATCGTCTCCATGACCGGCGAGAACCGCGAGATCGCCCCGCAGCGCAGGTAGTCGCCGTAGCTGAACCCGCCGGGCAGGACGACACCGTCGACGCCGTGCAGGTCCTTGTCGCCGTGCCACAGCGCGACAGGTTCGGCGCCCGCGAGCCGGACGGCGCGCTGCGCGTCGCGGTCGTCGAGCGAACCGGGGAAAGTGACGACACCGATCCGAGTGGTCACTTGTCCTCGACCCTTACGGTGAAGTCCTCGATGACGGTGTTGGCCAGGAAGGTCTCGGCGGCTTCGCGAATGCGCGCAAGTGCCGCATCGTCGACCGGACCTTCGACTTCGAGTTCGAATCGCTTGCCCTGGCGGACATCGGCGATCCCGGTGAATCCGAGGCGCGGCAGCGCACGCTGCACCGCCTGGCCCTGGGGATCGAGAATTTCCGGCTTGAGCATGACGTCGACGACGACGCGTGCCACGCGCACTCCCATGTGCTGGTGCTGGACCTGTCGGTCAGCCGCGGGTCGGCAGCTGCGTAAGGACCTGCTGCTGGATCTCGGGGCCGGTACGGACCCCCTCTTCGGCGCCCCCAGCCTACCGGGGCGCCTCCGGTGCCTACCGCGCGGAGGTCGGGTTATCCACAGCGGACCGGTTGTCCACAGGCTGGGGGTTGTGGACAACGCGGACGTCAACCGGACGAGTGAACCGGCCAGATGATCGGATCACCGGGCTCGACCTGCATGAATGTCAACAAATTACCGTTTCGGCGCGGGTGACCCGCCATCCGATCAGCGCAGTGACCCACAGGGAAGCAGAGTTATCCACAGGCTGTGGACAAGAGGCCTGATGCAGCGCCGCAGCCTGGGGACGCCGATGCGGCACCCCTGGCACCCCGCGCCTCCGCCGGCGCGGCCGCCGCCCGGCCTCCGCAGCGATCCTGCGGCACAGCGCAGCACTGCACGGCTCGGGACAGCACACGACACCACACGACAGCACAGAACAGCACTGCGCGGACCGGCCCGGAAGAGCAGTTGCCGGTCGGCACCGTGCCGCCGACCCTTGACGTCGGCGCGCCACGCCCGCGAATATCTGCAACCCGGGGAATTGAATGTCCGGGCAGTAAATTATCGGAAGCGGCGTCAAGATCGCATCGGCTCACCGTTTGTCGCTTCATGTCGCGCGCCTATACTCGAGATTGAGTCTTTCTCTTTTTCCTCAGGCACTGCCGGAGAGGACACCGCCATGGCCCAGCGCGTAGTCGTGACGCTGCAGGACGACATCGACGGCAGCGCGGCGGCGGAGACCATCCGCTTCGGCCTGGACGGCAAGTCGTATGAAATCGACCTGTCCGAAGGGCACGCGGAGGAGATCCGCGCGCTGCTCGGCCGCTATGTGGACGCCGCCCGCCGCACCGCCCGGACCGGCAAGCCGTACAAGCAGACCACGGTCGCCCCGGACCCGGCCGCAGTGCGCGCCTGGGCCCGGGCGCAGGGCATGGACGTGCCCACCCGGGGGCGTATTCCGAAGAGCATCTACCAGGAATTCGAAGCGGCCAACTGAGTTCGGCGGCCGGCATAGCCGGATATTCGCGGACCACCACCCGGATGGCCGTACCGGCACCGGCACTCGATCGGCCGACGGCGATTCGACGGACTTTCCCGGGAAATTCGGACATCCCCGGCGTATGTCCGCGACGGCGTCCACGGCGGCCCTCTCGCTCCGCTAGAGTTCTACTCGCACGCCGGGGAGTTCCCCGGAGCGCGCAGGTGTAGCTCAATGGCAGAGCGTCCCCTTTCCAAGGGGAAGACGCAGTGTTCGATCCCTGTCACCTGCTCGGTCCGACGGGCTGCACAGAAGGGGTGGTCACCACCACTCCGGACATGCGGTAGAGTTAGGGCAACGACGACGGCGGAAGCCGGAGTCAGGCGGACGTGGCTCAGTTGGTAGAGCATCACCTTGCCAAGGTGAGGGTCGCGAGTTCGAATCTCGTCGTCCGCTCAGATGAAGGACCGGATCATCCTTGATGATCCGGTCCTTTTGTTTTGCCCTCGACACCAAGCACCAGGCACCAGAGGCTGCCGAACTGCCCCTGCCGGCCTGCCGCCGGCCGACCGGCCCCGGATACGGCCACGGCGCCGGTCCCGGGAGTCGGGACCGGCGCCGCAGCGGCAGGGAGCGTCAGGCCCAGCGGCGGCCGGTGAGCCGCTCGTACGCCTCGATGTACTTCGTGCGGGTGAGCTCGACCACGTCGGCGGCGAGCGGGGGCGGCGGCACATCCGCCTTCTTGTCCCAGCCCGAGGCCGGCGAGGCGAGCCAGTCGCGCACGATCTGCTTGTCGAACGACGGCTGCGCGCGGCCCGGCTGCCACTGGTCGGCGGGCCAGAAGCGCGACGAGTCCGGGGTCAGCACCTCGTCGGCCAGCACCAGGCGGCCGTCCGCGTCCAGGCCGAACTCGAACTTGGTGTCGGCCAGGATGATGCCGCGCTCGCGCGCGACGTCCCGGGCCCGCGAGTAGACCGCCAGGGTGGCCTGCCGCAGGTTCACCGCGAGTTCGGCGCCGACCTGGGCCGCGACCTGCTCGTAGGTGACGTTCATGTCGTGCTCGCCGACCTCGGCCTTGGTGGCCGGCGTGAAGATCGGCGCGGGCAGCTCGGAGCCGTCCTCCAGGCCCTCGGGCAGCGTGACGCCGCACACCGTGCGGCTCTCGCGGTACTCCTCCAGGCCGGACCCGGCCAGGTAGCCGCGGGCCACGCACTCCACCGGCACCATGTCCAGGCGCCGGCAGATCAGCGTGCGGCCCGCCCAGTCGGCCGGGGCGCCGGCCGGCAGGTCGGTGGACAGCACGTGGTTCGGGTACAGGTCGGACAGCAGGTCGAACCACCACAGCGACATCGCGGTGAGGATGCGCCCCTTCTCCGGGATCTCCGGGTCGAGCACCCAGTCGAATGCCGACATCCGGTTGCTCGCGACCATCACCAGGTTGCCGTCCCGGTCCGTGTACAGGTCGCGGACCTTCCCGGTGTGGATGTGCTCGAGGCCGGGCACCTCGACGGGTTCGGGCTTGGTGACGAAACCACTCACGGAACAGTCCCTAGGTCGTGTCTGGGGGGCGAAGGGAGTCTTTCACGGGGCTGCGGGCGTCAGGCCCGGCGCATCCGGTCGAAGAGGTTCTTCGTGGCCCGCTGCACGCGTTCGTCCTTGTACTTGGGGTGGTGCAGGGCCAGCGCCCAGTTGAAGGTCGCCGCGCAGAACATCAAGGTGCCGTCCGGGCGTTCGTACAGCGAGGTGCTCTGCACCTGCCGGGCGCCGCTGCGCAGCGTGTACGGCGTGCTGGAGAGCAGCACCTGGTTCACCCCCTGCGGGGTCGGCACCCCGGATTCGACGCCGTCCGCCTCGCCGCCGACCACCGCGCGGATCGTGTCCCCGTCGCGCACCCCCGTCCCGGCCCACATCCAGTGCCCGGACTGCGCCACCACCAGCGGTGTGGGCGCGGCCACGATGCCGTTGTACTGCACGCCCAGGAACTCCTGTTCGGGACGCCGGATCCGGCGCCACATATCGGTCGGCGCCGACTGCGCGGACGCCCCCGGGTCGGCGTCCTCCTTCCAGCAGCTCATCGTGCGGGCCGCCGCCCCGCGCGCGTTCGCCTCGAAACGCACGTGCCAGTACATGTTGTTCGCGGTCAGCCAGGCCTGTCCCACACCGGCGCGCAGCGCGTCCTCCGCGGCCGTGCGCATCCGGTCCGACCAATATTCGTCGTGCCCGCTGAAGACCAACGCGCGGTACCAGGACGGATCGATGCGGCCTTCTTCGAGATCCAGGCTCGACGCGTACGTGACGTCGTAACCGGATTTCTCCATCCACGCGATCGCACTCTGGTCGAGGTCGAAGCGGGTCGGCATCCCGTCGCCCATGTACGGCCGGTCGAACGAGACTTTGCGGGCCCGCCGC
The DNA here is from genome assembly GCF_021502675.1 of Yinghuangia soli. GTDB lineage: Bacteria > Actinomycetota > Actinomycetes > Streptomycetales > Streptomycetaceae > Yinghuangia > Yinghuangia soli. Next base: position 291,646 of record NZ_JAKFHA010000002.1, on the reverse strand, counting down.
GGGTACGCATTCTTGCCGTTCTCGTCGAAGCCGTAATACAGGCTCTTACCGCTCCGGCCGTCCGACGGATATTGGTTGTAGGCCTGGTAGGTGCTGAACGGGAGCACCACCAGGAAGTCCGCCGAGCGGTTGTCGTCGCGCACCGCGAACACCGTGTAATTCCGGGTGCCGTTCTCGTCGTCGAAGACCGCGAGGTACGCCCCTGAGGTCCAGTCGGCGGGTACGTCGAGCGTCCAGCCGACCGGCCAGTCGCAGCTGAGCATGCCGGTGGCCTCGTCGAGGGCGGGCGGAGCGCCGGGGGCGCCCTGCAGTCGCGGGCTCGCGGTGATGCGCCGCGCGCCCGCGCCCGCGTAGTCGCCGAGCCGGTAGACCGTGACGGTGTACGCGGCGGCCGGGGCGACGGCCACATGGAAGTCGATGCGCCCGCCCGCACCGACGCTCGTCGCGGAGGCATAGCCCTTGATCTGGTGTGCGGCGTCGTCGCCGACCCGGACCGCGCCGCCGCGTCCCGGCTTCCACGCGGTCGAGCCGTTCTTGGCATTCTCCGCGGTGATGCGCCGCGGGTCGGCAGGCGGCACGGGCCGCTTCGCCGGCGGCGATGCGGATGCGCCCGGGGCCGACGGGGCACTGGACGGCGAGGCGGCCGCCTTCGCACCCGGCGTGCTGCCGCCGTCCGCCGAGGTCCGCCACCACACCAGTCCGGCGGCGGCCGCACCGGCCGCCCCCACCGCGCCCAATGCGCCCCGCCGACTCATGTGCCGCACGTGTGCTCAGCTCCTTGCGTACCACCGCACGGAACTCCGCGCGGCCCTACCGGCCTTCCCCTGTGATGGCGGCAGCGCGGTGCGGCCCGCGCGGGCCGGCTATCCGGGCGCGGCGGTACGGACGGCACGGGCGGCACGGGCGGTACGGGCGGTACGAGTCGCAGAGCCCGTACAAGTCGCAGAAGCGGTACGGCATGCCTCAGCCGCCGAGTCGGATCGGCTCGGCGGTGCGCACCCCGATGCCGTCCAGCCAGGTGCGCAGCGGCCGGTCGTCGCCGTCGTCGACGGCCTGGCCGACCAGGCCGGGCAGGTCGGCGGTGTCCCCGCGGCCGTCCGCGAGCACCGCGCCGTCCAGCCAGTCGACCGCGGCGTGCATGCGCCCGGTGTCCACCGCCGCGCAGGCCACCAGGGCGATGACGTGCTCGGTCATGCGCTCGGGGTCGAACCGGTCCGGGTCGGAGCGGTCCGGGTCGGCGGGGTCGTACGCCGCGCCGCGGGCGCCCTCCCGGATCCGGTCGAGCACGCGCCCCACGCAGGCCGGCCCCGGCCGGCCGTCCGACGCGTCGAGCGCGTCGACCAGCACGCCGGCCCGGTCCCGCCAGATCGGTTCGATGACCTGGGCCGGGTAGTCGGCCCAGCCGACCGCCTGCCGGTCCGCCCGGTCCGCGAAGATGTCCGCGGCCAGCCGGGACACCTGCGCGTCGACCTGTTCGGGCGCGACGAGCAGGTCGCAGGCCGGGCGTTCGGCGAGCCGGGCGCCGAAGGCGTCCGCGAGCCGGTCGCGCTGCGACAGCTCGGTCAGCGCCGCCACGACCCCGGCCATCAGCGCATCGGGGTACTTGCCGAGGTTCCACGCGGGGGCGGCAAGACGGGTCAGGAGCCGGTCCCAGCCCGCGTACGCGAGCCCGACCTGCTCGTGCGCGGTGGCCCGAAGCGGCGCGTCGACGTCCTGGGCCCGGGCCGACGCCCAGGCCGCGATGTCGCGTTCCATGGTCTCGGCCTGCCCGCGGGTCAGGTCCAGGAGCTGGCGGGCGAAGGCCCGCGGCACGCGGCGCAGCGGTGCGGTCCACGGCGCCACCCGGGCCGGGCGAGTGCGGGCCGCATACGGGTGGGCCAGCGCGTCCAGGCGCCGGACCCAGGCCCGGGCGGCCGCCACCGCGGGATCGGCGGCCGGCTCGGTGCCGGCCACGACGGGGGCGAGCAGCGCCCGGAGTTCGCCGACCCGCAGCCACCACAGGAACGGCGCGCCGACCACCAGGACGGTACGGGAGCGGGCCCACGGGGCTCCGCTGTCCTGCTCCAGCCAGCTGTCGCACTCGGGGCACACCCGGACTTCGTCCGGGGCCGGGACGTCGAGTTCGGCGGCCAGGTCGGCGATCATGCGGTGGAACTCGGGGGCCGCCTCGGCCGGCAGCGGCACCGCGCCGGCGACCGGCCGGCGGACCAGCAGGAAACCGAGCGCGGCCCAGCCGAGCAGCGCGGTGAGCGCGACCGCGAACCCGGCGAGCACCACGCCGGCGAGCCCCCGGTCGGTGCTGCGGAAGGCACCGGCCAGCAGCAGCACGGCGGCGCCCAGGGCGCACAGGATCGCGCCGGTACGCAGACGCAGCACACTTTTGGCCCGCGCACGGGCCTCGGCGGCACCGGTCACCCGTTCGCCCCCATCCGGGATATCGGGATCACATCGGGATCACTGGGTGCGGCCCGTTCGGTCACGAACCGCAGTTGCTCGCACGATAATGCGACGAGTTCCCGGGATCATCCTGTTCGGGGTGAACTCCATCCGCGAGAGTGAGCGGAAACCCCGTCCGGGGGGCCGACCGGCCCACCCGGAGGCGTACGGGACCCGAAACGGCTCCGCCCCGGACCGCGGTGCGGTACGGGGCGGTTGCGCAGCGGGGACCGGCGCCGGGCCCGGGCGTCAGACCGAGATCTCGCCCTTCACCGCGCGCGCCGCGATGTCGGTGCGGTGGTGCGAGCCGGCCAGCCGGATGCGCGACACCGCCTCGTACGCGCGGTCCCGGGCGGCGGCGAGCGTGTCGCCGGTGGCGGTCACCGACAGCACGCGGCCGCCGGAGGACAGGACCACGCCGTCCTCGGCGCGGCGCGTGCCGGCGTGCATGACGTACGCGTCGGGCACCGAGGCGGCGTCCGCGAGTCCGCCGATGGGGTCGCCGGTCCGCGGCGTCGCGGGGTAGTTGGCGGCCGCCACCACGACGGTGACCGCGGCGCCGTCGCGCCAGCGCAGCGGTTCGAGGTCGCCGAGCCGGCCGGTGGCACTGGCGTTCAGCACCGAGGCGAGCGGGGTCTGCAGGCGGGCCAGCACCACCTGCGTCTCCGGGTCGCCGAAGCGGCAGTTGAACTCGATGACGCGCGGACCGCGCGAGGTGAGCGCGAGGCCGACGAACAGGACGCCGGAGAACGGCGTGCCGCGGCGGCGCATCTCGTCCACGGTCGGCTTGACCACGGTGGCCATCAGGTCGTCGACCAGGCCGTCCGGAGCCCAGGTCAGCGGCGAGTAGGCGCCCATGCCGCCGGTGTTGGGCCCGGCGTCGTCGTCGCCGACGCGCTTGAAGTCCTGGGCGGGCTGCAGCGCGACCGACGTGGTGCCGTCGGTGATCGCGAACAGCGAGACCTCGGGGCCGTCGAGGAACTCCTCGATGACCACGCGCTCGCAGGACGCGGCGTGCTCGCGGGCCTCGGCGAGGTCGCCGGTGACCACGACGCCCTTGCCGGCCGCGAGGCCGTCGTCCTTGACCACGTAGGGCGGTCCGAAGGCGTCGAGGGCGGCGTCCACCTCGTCCGGCGTGGTGCAGACGTACGAGCGCGCGGTCGGCACGCCCGCGGCGGCCATGACCTCCTTGGCGAAGGCCTTGGAGCCTTCGAGGCGCGCGGCGGTGCCGGACGGGCCGAAGCAGGCGATGCCGCGGGCCCGGACCGCGTCGGCGCAGCCGGCCACCAGCGGGCCTTCGGGGCCCACGACCACGAGGTCGGCACCGAGCTCGGCGGCCAGGTCGGCCACCGCGCCCGCGTTCATCGCGTCGACCTGCCGGAGTTCGGCGATCTCGGCGATGCCGGCGTTGCCGGGCGCGCAGTAGAGGGAGGTGACCGCAGGGTCGAGGGACAGCGAACGGCACAGCGCGTGCTCGCGGGCACCACTGCCGATGACGAGGACCTTCACGGGGTCGAGCGTAGCCTCCCGCCCGGCGGGCCCCGGCGCGAGCCCGGGTGCCGGCGGGCGGGGTTGGCCGGAAAGAACTCGGGGCGAGCCGGGAACATCCGCCTCAGACCGGGGCGAACTGGTGTGCGATTCCCGCTCTCCGGATCGGCCGTCGGCATTTCCCGGACGCAGCCATTTGAATTTCGGCCAACCAACGAATCAATTCATTGCGAAACCGGCATGAATGCACCTTCCGAACCTGTCCGGAAGCGCACTTCAACTCTTCCCTCCGAACGGTTGGCCGGGCTAACATGCGCATCCGTATTGGGGCCTTCGATCCGTAAGTGCAATCACGGACGGATACACAGCCGAACGCTCCTGGGTGGGATACTTCAAATCGGAGATCGTATGTTTGCAAAGCGAATAGCTTCGGTGACGGCTGCCCTAATTCTGGGCAGCGCGGCCCTGGGGGGGACGGCCGGCGCGGCCGAGCCGAAGCCGAGCGGCAGGTCGTGCACCGAGAACGCCGACACCGGCGCTGTCGTCTGCTACTCGAGCCTCGAGAAGGCTCTCGCCGCCGCGGGCGGCGGCATCGAGAGGTCGAATACCCGGGCGGCGGCGGCCGCCACCGCGTACACCCTTGCCATCCTGTTCAAGGACTTCAACTATTACGGCGAATCGCGGGTGATCTGGAACTACAGCGGCTGCCCGACGTGGGCCGGGGCCAACCTGACCGGCGGCTGGGACAACGTGGTCAGTTCGGTCAAGGTGTACAACAGTTGCAGGCTGACGCTGTGGACCGGCCAAGGCAACGGCACGGGCGTGTCCTTCACCAGCCACACCCCCGACGTCGGTTGGATCAACGACCAGGCCTCGTCGTACGACGTCGCGTGACCCTGGGGCCGCCACCGCGGCGGCATCGGGACCGGCCCGCGGAACACCCCGCGGGCCGGTCCGCGTTTCCGCCCTCCCGGCCCCGGTTCCGCAATGTGTCATGGCGACGCCGGGCGCCCGCCCGACGTGAGCAGCGACGGGATTTTCGCGGCCTTGCAGAATTCCGGCTGGGCCGGGAAGACCGCGGCCATCCCGTCCACCACGCAGGCCACCAGAGCCGGAACCGGATGGTCCATGGGGGCCGGCCCCGAATCCGGCAGCGCCTCGTGTCCCGCTCCCGGGCCGAGCAACCCCATCTGCCACATCACCCGGCACGACTCGATCGCCATCTCCGAGTCGGGCCGGCCGGCGAAGTCCGACGTCATCCCGTGAAAGGGCTCGGCACGCAGATCCGTGTCCGCATAGCAGCGCACCCCGTCGACGACCTTGGGTTTCTCCGCCTTCGGACTCACCAGGGCGAAGGCGACCCCGGTCGACGCGGCGAGCAGCGCCGTCACCGGGATGATCCATCTACGGCGGGCCCGCCGTGGGGTCCGGCGCGGTGTCGGCCCGACCCCTGTACGGGTCGACACCGCGCCGGGGCGCGAGACGAGGATGTCCTCGAGTGCGTAGCGGGCCTGGTCGGAGAGCTCGTCGGCGCCCCGCCGGGGGGGGGGGGGGGGGCCCCCCCCCCCCCCGCCCCCCCCCCCCCCCCCGCCCCGGGGCGCGAGACGAGGATGTCCTCGAGTGCGTAGCGGGCCTGGTCGGAGAGCTCGTCGGTGGCCGGCGGCGCAGGGTCGTTCGGTCGCATCAGCGCACGGACGTCATCCGTCAGACGCATCGCTCCTCCAAACCCGCTCGGGCCGGGGCAGCCGGCGGTTCCGGCGTGTCCTCGGCGGCCTTGTCCTGGCGTTCGAGAGCCGTTCTGAGGCGGCGTTTCGCGCGGTAGAGCCGGGCCGTGAAGGCCGGTACCGAGCACTGCATGACGCGGGCCGCCGACGATATGTCGAGGCCCTCCCAGCCGACCAGCGCGAGGACTTCGCGGTCCTGCTCGGCCAGGCTCTGCCACGCGTGGACCACGGCGCCGCGCTCGGCGGCGCGGTCCGCGAGGTCGCGGCCGGGCAGACTCGGCTCGACCATGAGCCGGGCCTCGAGGATCTGCCCGCGGTTCTCCGCACGCTGGTGGTTCTGCACGACGCCGCGGCCGACTCCGTAGAGCCACGGCAGAGGGTCCAGCCGCGGCACGGTCTCCCAGCGCCGCCACGCAATCAGGAAGACCTCGGCCGCGACGTCGTGTGCGGCATCCGGGCCGACGCGGCGCCAGGCGTAGCGGAGAACGGCGTTGTAATGCTCCCGGTAAAGATCCCGGAACGCCTCGTCTCGCCCCACCTGCACCCCCCGTCCCTCGTGCCGACGCCTGTGTATGTCCGGATGCCCCCGGTTCCTTGCAGGGCGGGCGGAACTTTTTTGGAAAGTTCCGCGAGGCGCGGGGACGAAGCGGACAGAAGCCCGCCAACCGTCCTGACGGTACGTCAGCGCGGGGCGGTCAGGAAGTGCCGGGCGGGAAGCAGCGGGAAGAAACCGGAAGTGCCGGGCGGCGCGGGCCGCCGGACGGTCCGTCAGGCGAACACGATCATCGAGCCCTGGCCGACGCTGAGCTGCGCGGCGCGGTACAGGACCGCCCACACGAACCGCTCGCGGGCGTACGGCCCCCCGTCGTAGGTCGGCGCGGGCTGCGGCGGGTCGAGCAGGTCCACCCCGATGTACGGGGCCAGGTCCTCCAGCTCGCGCAGCATGCCCAGGCTCGACCCGAGCGGCCCGCCGTCCTCGGGGAGCGGCTCGTCCATCAGCGGCCGCGGGAAGTCCACGGGCAGGTACGCCCCGGCGTGGTCGTAATGCCACACCAGGTGCGAGTGCTGCGCAGCGGCCTCGAAGGTCTCCAGGAGCTGGTCGTAGTCGTCGCCCAGCGAGTCGACCGGGGTGACCGGGAAACCGGTGCGGTGCAGCAGGTAGGCGCGGCGCAGGTAGTGCAGGGAGTCGTGGTCGAACGCGCCGACCGTCCAGACCCCCTTCTCCAGCCCCTCGGACCAGGCGTACACCGGCACGGTAGGCAGCCCACTGGCCGTCAGGACCGCATCGTAGGCGGCCAGTTCGTCCTTGAAGGGGTTCTCCGGGTTGTGGCACAGCGCGTCCACGAGCGGGACGAGCCAGACGTCACAGTCCACAGCGGAGCTCCAGAAACCGTCGAGGTGCGCGGGCGGGGGACGCGCACGCGAACGGGCCGGGCGGCGCTGGGGCCAACGCTAGCCCAGGTCACCGCCTGCGTCGCCGACCAATCGCCGGGCGAACGGCCGCTGTGCCGCGATGCAGTCGCGCATGAGGGCCTGCGCGCCTTCGGCGTCGTGTGCGGTCATGCGGTCCACGAGCTCCCGGTGCCGCCGCCACGCGTCGGTGGGGCCCTGCGCGGCGCGCAGGTACGGGCCGAGGAACATCCAGGTCTGGACGCGCAGCAGCCGCAGTACACCGGCGAGCCGCTCGTTTCCGGACAACCTGCCGAGTTCGCCGAAGAACTGACGGTCGATCAGTGCGGTTTCGGTGGTGTCGCCGTACCAGCGCACCGCGTCCAGCCGGTCCGCGAGCCGGGCCAGCCCGGGGCCGGCCTCGTCGGGCAGCGTGCGCGCGATGCGGCCGACCAGCGGGACGCTGAGCAGCTTGCGGGCCTCGACGATCTCGGCGAAGTCGGCCCAGCCGTACCGGGCGACCTGGAAGCCGCGGTGGTGGCCGCCGGTGAACAGGCCGTGCGCGGCCAGGTGGATCAGCGCCTCGCGCACCGGGGTCGCGGACACCCCGAAGCGGCGGGCCGCGTCGTTGGCGGTCAGCGAGGCGCCGGCCGGCAGGCGCCCGGTCACCAGGTCGTCGCTGAGCGCCTCGGCAATCTCCTCGCGCAGGCTGATGCGGCGTACCGCGCCGGCGAACGAGATGCCGGTGAACACGTTGGTCTCGGCCGGCTGCACGTCGGTCTCTTCTCACCCCGGCCGCCGGCGCCACCGCACCGACGGGCATCCCCCATCCGATCCGCTCGATCATATGAAGGGATGTCCGATTTGGGTAGCAATGGTGACGAAAAAACATGCGAGGACCGCAACTGCTCGGCAGAGCAGTTGCGGTCCTCGCATATGTGTCGGCCGGACGCGGGCCGTCGGCGCCCCCAATATGCCGGTACTCAAGGCGCCGAGGTTCCCCCCGCGCTGCCGGACCGCACGTGTACCGGACGCACCGGCCGACGCAGCGTCGGACAGGCGCCGGACGGGTGTCAGACGGTGAAGGCGTCCGCGACGGTAAGCGCCTCGTCGAGGATGGCGAGGCCTTCCTTGACCTCGGCCTCGGTGCTCGTGCACGGCGGGACGACGTGCGTGCGGTTCATGTTGACGAACGGCCACAGGCCGCGCGCCTTGCACGCCGCCGCGAAGTCGTTCATCGGCTTGGCGTCCGCGCCGGCCGCGTTGTAGGCGACCAGCGGCTCGCGGGTCTCCTTGTTCTTGACCAGCTCGACGGCCCAGAACACGCCCAGGCCGCGGACCTCGCCGACCGACGGGTGGCGCTCGGCCAGCGCGCGCAGCTCGGGGCCGATCACCGACTCGCCGAGCCACTTGGCGTTCTCGACGATCTTCTCGTCGCGCATCGCGTTGATGGTCGCGACCGCCGCGGCGCACGCCAGCGGGTGGCCCGAGTAGGTCAGGCCGCCCGGGAAGGGGCGCTCGCGGAAGGTCTCGTAGATGCGGTCGGAGATGACCACGCCGCCGAGCGGGACGTAGCCGGAGTTGACGCCCTTGGCGAAGGTGATGAGGTCCGGGGTGACGCCCCAGTTGTCCACCGCGAACCAGGCGCCGGTGCGGCCGAAGCCGGCCATGACCTCGTCGGCGATGAAGATGATGCCGTACTTGTCGCACAGCGCGCGGACGCCGGCCAGGTAGCCGGGCGGCGGCACGAGGATGCCGGCCGTGCCGACCACGGTCTCCAGCACGATCGCGGCGACCGTCGAGGCGCCCTCGAACACGATGGTGTTCTCCAGGTGCGCGAGCGCGCGCTCGGTCTCCTGCGCCTCGTCGGCCGAGTAGAACGGCGAGCGGTAGGCGTACGGGCCCCAGAAGTGCACGATGCCGGAGACGCCGGTCTCGTTCGGCCAGCGGCGCGGGTCGCCGGTCAGCGCGATCGCGTTGGCCGTGGCGCCGTGGTACGAGCGGTAGGTGGCGAGCACCTTCTGGCGGCCGGTGTGCAGGCGCGCCATGCGGATGGCGTTCTCGTTCGCCTCGGCGCCGCCGTTGGTGAAGAACACCCGGTTGAGGTCGCCCGGGGCGATCTCGGCGATGAGGCGGGCCGCCTCGCTGCGCGCGTCGTTGGCGAATGCGGGCTGGATCATGCAGAGCTTGTCGGCCTGCTCCTTGATCGCCGCGACGACCTTCGGGTGCTGGTGGCCGATGTTCGTGTTGACCAGCTGCGACGCGAAGTCGAGGTACCGGTTGCCCTCGTAATCCCAGAAGTAGGAGCCTTCCGCACCCGCGACCGGCAGGGGCGCGATGAGCCCCTGCGCGGACCAGGAGTGAAAGACGTGCGCGCGGTCTGCCTCGTACACGGCCTTCCCGGCCGCCGGGTCCACAGTGGTCATGGCGCACAGCCTAAAGAGCACACAAGGCGCCGGAAACCGGCACAGTGACAGCCGTTCGCCCCCGGGGCCGACAAGATGTCAGGCACCCGGGGGCGAGTTCCGGTCAGGTCTCCGGATCAGGTCGGGCTCAGGCCCGGATCAGGCCCGGATCAGGCCCGGATCAGGCCCGGATCAGGCCCGGATCAGTCCAGGAACGAGCGCATCGCGATCGTCTGGTCGCGGCCCGGACCGACGCCGATCGCCGAGATCGGCGCACCCGACATGTCCTCCAGCGCCTTGACGTAGGCCTGCGCGTTCTTGGGCAGGTCGTCGAACGTCTTGGCCTCGGTGAGGTCCTCGGACCAGCCCGGGAGCATCTCGTAGACCGGCTTCGCGTGGTGGAAGTCGGTCTGCGACATCGGCATCTCGTCGTGCCGCACGCCGTCGATCTCGTACGCGACGCACACCGGGATCTGCTCCCAGCCGGTCAGCACGTCCAGCTTGGTGAGGAAGAAGTCGGTGAGGCCGTTCACCCGGGTGGCGTAGCGCGCGATCACCGCGTCGAACCAGCCGCAGCGCCGGTCGCGCCCGGTGGTGACACCGCGCTCGTGGCCGATGGTGCGCAGCTTGTCGCCGTCCTCGTCGAGCAGCTCGGTCGGGAACGGGCCCGAACCGACGCGCGTGGTGTACGCCTTGAGGATGCCGATGACCCGGGTGATCTTGGTCGGGCCGATGCCGGATCCGGCGCACGCGCCGCCCGAGGTCGGGTTGGACGACGTGACGAACGGATAGGTGCCGTGGTCCACGTCGAGCAGCGTGCCCTGGCCGCCTTCGAGGAGGACGACCTTGTCCTCGTCGAGCGCCTTGTTCAAGATGTACGTCGTGTCGGCGACGTAGTCCTTGATGGCGTCGGCGTACTCCAGGTACTCCTCGACGATCGCCTGCACCGACAGCTCGCGCCGGTTGAACATCTTGACCAGCATCTGGTTCTTGTCGCGCAGCGCGGACTCGACCTTCTGCTGGAGGATGCCGGGGTCGAACAGGTCCTGGACCCGGATACCGACCCGGTTGATCTTGTCGGCGTACGCCGGACCGATTCCGCGGCCGGTAGTACCGATCTTCCGCTTGCCGAGGAACCGTTCCGTCACCTTGTCGAGGGTGCGGTGGTACGGCGTGATGAGATGCGCGTTGCCGGAGATCAGCAGCTTGGACGTGTCGACGTCCCGCTCCTGCAGCGTGCGGATCTCCTGAAGCAGCACACCGGGGTCGACGACGACCCCGTTGCCGATGACCGGGGTGCACCCCGGCGTGAGGATGCCGGAGGGCAGAAGGTGCAGCGCGTACTTCTGGTCCCCGATGACAACCGTGTGGCCGGCGTTGTTGCCGCCCTGGTATCGGACCACGTAGTCGACGGAACCGCCGAGCAGGTCGGTGGCCTTCCCCTTGCCCTCGTCTCCCCATTGGGCACCGACGAGCACGAGTGCGGGCATGAGGCGTACACCCCTTCCAGGCGGGGCATGTTTGTTCACGGGAGCCCCGGAAAGTCCAAGCCCCTTGACGCCTGCGCGCAAGGGGCTCTTGCGGGGAGAGGTTACCTGAGGAAGGACGACCGGTGTCGGCCGAGCGCGCGCTGCTCGTGATCACGGACCCTGCGGCACGCTCGGTGGACGGCGAGTCGGTACGGGTCGCGCTGGACGTTTTGCGGGCCGCGGCGCCCGCCAAGATCGTGGTTCCGGCCGATGCGGCCGAGCTCGAACGTGCTCTCGTGCGACGCGGCCGTCGGCGTGTCGTGGTGGTCGCCGGGGACGGCGGGATGCATTCCGTGGTCCGTGTGCTGGACCGGCACGGCGAGCTGGCCGGCACCCCGCTCGGGGTGGTCCCGGTGGACACCCACCCGGGCTCCGGACACGGTCTGGCCCGGGCCCTGGGACTGCCCGCGGAACCCGCAAAAGCCGCGCGGGTGGCGCTCGGTGAGCACGAGCGCACCCTCGACCTGCTGCTCGACGACCTGGGCGGCGTGGCGCTGCGCTCGGTGCGGATCGGCAACGGCGTCCGCACGCCGCGGCCCGCCCCGTCGGCCGGTCCGGCGGCCCGCAAATCGTGGCGGTCGATCTGGGACCGCGCGGCGCACACGGTCACCTCGGCGGTCGGTCCGTCCGGGCACCGGCTGCGCGTCGAGGCGGACGGCCGGGTGATCGCGGACGTGGACCGGCCGGTGTTCTCGGTGCACGTCGGATGTGACGATTGCGACAACGGCCGGACGCCGGCCGGCAAGGGGCCGGAACTCCCCTCGGTAGCCGTGCAGGAACGGTCCGTCAATATCGCGGGCGACGAGCCCGCGGGCACCACGCGCACCGAGCCCGCGCCGGCGACCGGCACCGCCAACGTGCTGATCACCGCGTACCCGTCGGCCGGGCGCTTCGGCCTCCCCGCGCAGACCCGCGGCACCGCGCGGCCGCCCGAGGACGAACCCGCCGAACGCACCCCGCGGCTGGAGGTCCGGGCCCGCGAGATCACCGTGTGCGGACCGGAGTTCACCTACGAGGCCGATGCGATGACGACCGGTCCGGTACGGCTGCGGACCTGGACTGTCCGGCCGGGCGCGTGGCGCCTGTACGTGCCCGAGGACGGCCCGCGGGCGCACGTCTGACCCCGCACCCCTGGTGACGGGGCGTCAGGCCCGCCTGGGGGCCGTGGGAGACGCGGCAGGCCCCGCCGGGCGGACCGGGAAGGCGGGCGGGACGGCCGGACCGGGCCGGGCCGGCAAGCCCGACCAGGTCGTAGCTTGCCGCTGCCCGGGCCGGCCATCCCTGATGGCGTGTCAGCCGGCCAGGACGTCCTCGGCCGTGGCGCTGCTCTGGCGCAGGAACAGCGCGCAGCGCACCTGCTCCTCGTCCTCGCCGATCGCGCCGGCGGCGCGCGACAGGGCGTGCAGGGCACGCAGGAAGCCCTGGTTCGGCTCGTGCTCCCACGGCACGGGGCCGTGGCCGCGCCAGCCGGCCTTGCGCAGCGCGTCCAGGCCGCGGTGGTAGCCGGTGCGGGCGTAGGCGTACGACTCCACGGCGTTGCCCGCCGCGAACGCCCGGTCCGCGAGCGCGGCCCATGCGGCGGACGAGGTCGGGAACTTCGCGGCCACGTCGGCGGGGTCGGTGCCGGCCGCCAGCAGGGCGCGCGGCTCGGGCTCGTCGGGCAGCAGGGTCGGCTCGGGGCCGCCGAAGAGGTTCTGGTCGATGGTCATGGCCCCATCCTGCACCGGCCTCGCTCTGCGGCCTGCACCGAACCCGCGCGCAACCCGCGTGCGGCGGACATGCAGCCGACGGGCAGCCGGCATGCAACCGGTGCTGCCAGGTGTGCGTCTCCTGTGCGGGCCCTTGCCGCGGCGGCGCCGCGGCGGAACGGCCGGCCCGGCTATGACGGCGGCCCGGCGGCCCCGCGACGGCGGGATCGACAGGTCTTATGTACCGATATGGTCTGCGGAGCCACCGTCCGACCGGCCGGTCGGACGACCCGAAAGGCATCACGTGCCGGGGGGATTCATGAACACGCGGCATCGCCGCACATCTGCCGCGGCGGCCGTAGGCCTGGCCGCGGTCCTGGCGCTGTCGGCCTGCTCCGACGGCGGCGGCGGCAAAAACGGCCGGGACGGCAAGGACGGCCGGACCGGGGCGGCGCAGCCGGACGTGCCTGGTGCGGAGAGCGTGCCGGTCAAGCCGGCCAAGAAGGACCAGCGCCGCAAGACGCTGCCCTGGGCGCCGCAGAACGTCCCGCTGCCCTGGTCGCGCTGACCACCCTCGGCGCGGCGGAGCACCGCACGGACGCAAATACGGCCCGGCACCCCCCGAGGGCGCCGGGCCGTACTCGTGGCACAACATGCAACGCGGCGCGCGGGCCCGCCGCGGCGAGGCCGGGCGGGCGCGCGGGCGGTGCTACTTCAGGCGGGTGCCCGCGGAACGCAGGTCCTGGCAGGCCACGACGACGCGGTCGGCCATCGAGGTCTCCGCCGACTTGCCGTACGAACGCGGGTCGTACTGCTTCTTGTTGCCGACCTCGCCGTCGACCTTCAGCACACCGTCGTAGTTGCGGAACATGTGCTCCGCGATCGGGCGGGTGAAGGCGTACTGGGTGTCGGTGTCGACGTTCATCTTCACGACGCCGTAGTCGACCGCCTCGCGGATCTCCTCGAGCAGCGAGCCCGAACCGCCGTGGAAGACCAGGTCGAACGGGCGCTCGCGGTCGTACTTCGCGGCCACCGCGTCCTGGATGTCCTTGAGGATCGACGGGCGCAGCTGGACGTTGCCCGGCTTGTAGACGCCGTGCACGTTGCCGAAGGTCGCCGCGAGCATGTAGCGGCCCTTCTCGCCCAGGCCGATCGCCTCGACGGTCGCCAGGGCGTCCTCGGGCGTGGTGTACAGCTTGTCGTTGATCTCGTTGTCGACGCCGTCTTCCTCGCCGCCGACCACGCCGATCTCGAGCTCCATGACGATGCGCGCCGCGGCGCACTTCGCGATGAGCTCCTGCGCGATGGCGAGGTTCTCGTCCAGCGGCACGGCCGAGCCGTCCCACATGTGCGACTGGAACAGCGGGTCGAGGCCCTTCTTGACCCGCTCGAGCGAGATGTCGATCAGCGGACGCATGAAGCCGTCCAGCTTGTCCTTCGGGCAGTGGTCGGTGTGCAGCGCGATGTTCACCGAGTACTTCTCGGCGACGACCTTCGCGTACTCGGCGAACGCCACCGAGCCGACCACCATGTCCTTGACGGTGGTGCCGGAGAGGAACTCCGCGCCGCCGGTGGACACCTGGATGATGCCGTCGCTCTCCGCCTCGGCGAAGCCGCGCAGCGCGGCGTTCAGGGTCTGGGACGAGGTCACGTTGATCGCCGGGTAGGCGAAACGACCGGCCTTCGCCCGGTCGAGCATCTCGGCGTAGACCTCGGGAGTTGCGATGGGCATGCGTATTGCTCCTCGTCAGACGAGACTGCGGCGATATGAGGGTTCGGCGCTCCACGGCCGTATCCCCGCTTGCCCGCCATCCTTCCAGACGCGATTCCGGAGCACAGCATCCCCGGAGCGGGGACCGCTGCCGGGGATGCGTCCGCCACTGTCGGTGACGAATCGTCAGCTTTTGCCGCGGGTCAGACCCGGTCCGCCGCCCCGACTTTCTGCGCGGCCTTGCGGGCCGCCACCAGGATCGGATCCCAGACCGGCGAGAACGGCGGCGCGTACCCGAGGTCCAGCGCGGTGAGGTCCTCGACGGTCATGCGCGCGGTGAGGGCGACCGCGGCGACGTCGATGCGCTTGGCCGCGCCGTCCCGGCCCACGATCTGCACGCCGAGCAGGCGGCCGGTGGTGCGCTCGGCGAGCATCTTGACGGTCATCTTGTCCGCACCCGGGTAGTAGCCGGCCCGGCCGGTGGACTGGATGGTGGCTGTCTCGTACGCGAACCCGGCGGCGTCGGCGTCCTTCTCGCGCAGGCCGGTGCGGGCGATCTCCAGGTCGCACACCTTGCTGACGGCGGTGCCGACCACACCCGGGAAAGTCGCGTAGCCGCCCCCGATGTTCATCCCGGCCACCCGGCCCTGCTTGTTGGCGTGGGTGCCGAGCGCAATGTGCTGGAAGCGGCCGGACACCAGGTTGAGCACCTCGACGCAGTCCCCCGCCGCCCAGATGCCCGCATGCCGCGGATCGCCGCCCCAGACGCGCATCCGCAGGTCGGTGCGCAGGCCGCCGCTGTCGCCGAGCGGCAGTCCGGCCTCGCGCGCCAGTCCGGTATTGGGCCGCGCGCCCATGCCGAGCACCACGAGGTCGGCCGGGTAGGTGCCGTCCGCCGTGACGACCGCGCGCACCCGGCCGTCCGGGCCGGTCTCCACGGCCTGGACGTCGGCATGCGTCACCACGTCGATGCCCATGGCCTCCATCTGCTCGTGCACCAGCACGCCCATGTCCGGGTCGAGGGTGGACATCGGCTGGGCGCCGCGGTCCAGCACGGTCACGTCGAGGCCGCGCAGCTTCATCGCCTCGGCCATCTCGATGCCGATGTAGCCGCCGCCGATCACCACGGCCCGGGTGCGGTCCGGGGCCAGGGCGTCGATCAGCGCGCGGCCGTCGTCGAGCGTCTGGACGCCGTGCACCCCGGGTGCGTCGATGCCGGGCAGCGGCGGCCGGACCGGGGTCGCCCCGGTGGCGATCACCAGCTGGTCGAAGCCGAGGCGGGAGGCCGCCCCGGTCGCCCGGTCGCGGACCGCGACCTCGCGGCGGTCCAGGTCGATGCCCTCGGCCTCGGTGCCGGTGCGCACGTCGACGCCGCGCCTGCGGTGCTCCTCGGGGCTGCGCGCGATCAGCGCGTCCGGCCCGTCGACCAGGCCGCCGACCCAGTACGGGATGCCGCATGCCGAGTACGACGTATAGGTGCCGCGTTCGAGGACCACGACCTCCAGCTCGCCGGGCGGCCGCCGGAGCCGGGCCTGCGAGGCCGCGCTCGCGCCTGCCGCGTCGCCGCCGATGACCACCAGTCGTTCCATGCTCGTTCGCTCCGCTCGGGTTGTCGGGTTGCGCGCGCGGCCCGGCCGCAGGCCGCACCGGGTGCGGGCGGCCGGGCCTGGCCTTCGGGACCACCATGCGAACGCCGGGCGGGTCCACCGGCTTCCCCCCTGGGGCCGGATCACGGCTACCCTGCCCAGGTGGACTCCCTCGCTGTGAACGTGCTCGACGCCACGTCACTCATCTCGACGTTCGGACTCATCGGCATCCTGGCGATCATCTTCGCCGAGACGGGGCTGCTGGTCGGGTTCTTCTTCCCCGGCGATTCGCTGCTCTTCCTGGCCGGGGTCGCCGCCTCCAGCTCGGCCGAGAAGATCGTCGGCACCAGCCTGTCGCTGCCGTGGCTGCTGGTCGGCGCACCGCTGTGCGCGATCGCCGGTGCGCAGCTCGGGCACTTCATCGGTGCCAAGGCCGGGCCGAAGATGTTCAACAAGCCGAACTCCAAGCTGTTCAAAAAGCAGTACGTGGAGAAGGCGGAGTACTACTTCGACAAGTTCGGCGCCGAGAAGGCCGTGGTGCTCGCCCGGTTCATCCCGATCGTGCGGACCTTCCTGAACCCGGTCGCGGGCGTCCTGGAGATGCCGGCGCGGCGCTTCTTCGTGTGGAACGTGGTCGGCGGCGTCGTCTGGACGGTCGGCATCATCCTGGCCGGCTACTGGCTGGGCGACGCGATCGGCGAGAGCATCGACAAGTACCTGCTGCCCGGCATCGCGGTCATCGTGCTGGTGTCGCTGCTCCCGATCTTCATCGAGATCATCCGCGAGCGCCGCGCCAAGAAGCGCGGCGAAGGCCACGGCGCCCCGGAGACCGCCGAGCAGGCGGCCGGCCAGCGGAGCTGATCTCCCGCATTTTTCGGTGACTCGGTGACTCGGTGACGCAGTGACGCGGTGACGCAGTGACACAGACGAGCCCCCCGGCCGATCCGGCCGGGGGGCTCGTGGCTTGTCAGGGGCGGCTAGCCGAGGTTCAGGTCGGCCAGCGTGTAGGCGGTCACGTACGGCAGGCCGGCGGCCTCGATGGCCGGGGCGGCGCCGCGTTCGACGATCACGGCGACGCCGACCACCTCGGCGCCCGCCTCGCGCAGCGCCTCGACCGCGGTCAGGACCGAGCCGCCGGTGGTGGAGGTGTCCTCGACCGCGAGCACGCGGCGGCCCGCGACGTCCGGGCCCTCGATGCGGCGCTGCAGGCCGTGCGCCTTGCCGGTCTTGCGGACCACGAAGGCGTCGAGCTTGCGGCCGCGCGCCGCGGCGGCGTGCAGCATGGCCGCGGCCACCGGGTCGGCGCCCAGGGTCAGGCCGCCGACCGCTTCGTAGTCCAGGTCCGCGCTGGCGTCGAGCATGACGCGGCCGACCAGCGGGGCGGCCTCCGCGTCCAGCGTCACGCGGCGCAGGTCGACGTAGTAGTCGGCCTCCTTGCCGGAGGACAGCGTGACGCGGCCGTGCACCACGGCCTTGTCCTTGATCTGGTCGAGAAGCGCATCGCGGTCGGAGCTCATGCCGGAAGCGTAGTGGGCGGCCGTCCGGGCCCGGTCAGCGCGCGTCGCGGTCGGCGCGCCTGCGGCGGCGCCGGCGCAGTGCGCGGCCGGCGAGCAGCACGCCGGCCACCGCGGCCGCGGGTGCGGCGAGGCGGCGCAGCAGCGGAGTGCCGCGCGGCGGCTCGGGGTCGGCGGCCGGGACCACCACGGTGCGCGGCCGCGGTTCGACCACCGGAGCGGCCGGGGCGGGCTGCGGGGCGGCCGGGCGGACCGGGACGATGTCCGGCACTTCCTGGTCGCGGACCGGGGCGAGTTCCTCGGTGAGCGCCGCGGCGAAGCGCTCCGCGAGCCGGTGCCAGGCGGCGGCCAGCTGCTCGGCGGGCAGGTCGGCGGTGCGGCCCTGGGCGGTCAGCGAGCCGTCGAACACCAGCCGGGTCGAGGTGCCTTCGTCGTCGAGCCGGACGGTCAGCAGTGCCTTGACCGGGGCGTCGCCGCGCGCTTCGGCGCCTTCCGCGGTGGCCACCAGGGCCAGCGGCAGGTCGTCGGCCTCGGCGACCGCGACCACGCCGCGGTAGGTAATGGTGGTGTTCCCGGCGCGCAGCCGCAGGCGGCCGGTCAGCACCGGGCCTTCCGTGCCCTGCCGGGGCGGTTCGTCGGAGGAGAGTCCGGGCACGCACTCGGCAAGCCGGGCCGGATCGTGGAAGACGCCCCACACGAGCCGGACCGGGATCGGCACCACGACCTCGTACGCCATGGGTTCGTCGTCCTCCTCCGCCTGCGCGCCCAGCCGCGGTGCACATCTGTGCGATCCGCGGCACCTTCTCCGGAAGCCTACGCACCGGTATGACAGGTAGACGAGCACTTTGGTCCCTCGCCTTCGCGCGTCGCGTCCGGCGGACCCGGTGCGAACGCCGCGGCGCAGCTGATGACGAGCAGTGCGGAGGCGACCAGCAGGCACATGCGGGTCCGGGCGCGCCGGTCCAGGTCGGCCCGGAAAAGCCACAGCACCACGAAGGTCCCGACCAGGGCGTTGACCGCGCCGACCAGCGCGACGGTGCCCACTTGGCCGAGCGCGGGCAGCAGGAGGAACGGGAAGAGCAGGCCGCCGGCCAGGGCGCCCACGTAGTCGGCGGCGAACAGGTCGGCGACCGCGTGCCCGGCCTCCTGGCGGCGGATGCGCTGGACAAGGGTCATCAGCAGCGGGATCTCGGCGCCCACCAGGATCCCGGTCGCCACGCACACGGTCAGCATGGTCAGCCGGTACATGTCGAACACGTGCGCGCCCGCGTAGACGACCGGCACCGAAGTGCCGCCGACCACCGCGAGCGCGCTCTCCACCACCGCGAACGCCTCCGCGGGCCGGTCCCCGAACGGCTTGGCGGCCAGCGCCCCGAGACCCATCGCGAAGACCATGACGGACAGCACGACGGAGGTCTCGGTGACCGGGTCGGGGCCGAGTTGGCCGCCCAGCGCGACGAGGGCGAGCTCGTACACCAGCCCGCAGGCCGAGCAGACCAGCACCGCGGCGAGCACCAGCCAGCGGGCCGCGGCCGGGGGCAGCGGCAGCGCGTCCGGTCCGTCGGTGCCGTCGGTGCCCTTGCGGTGCCGGCCGCGGCCGGCCACCGGGTAGGTCCCGCGGCCCTCGGTGTGGAACGGCGACAGGTCGGGGACGCTCACGCTGCCCGGCTGCGGGTGCTGACGATGCGCCGCTCCTGCGGGTAGGTGTGCCAAGTGGACCAGCCGAGGATGCCGTCGCGGCGTTCGGCGACTATGGCGGTCACCGCGTACGGCACGCCGGGGTAGGCGCCGATGATGCCGCCCGGATGCGCCTCGACCTCGGCGAGCAGCGACCGCACCCGGGCCTCGAAGCGGTCGCCCGCGAGGTGCTCGGCGAGCGAGGTGAACTCGTAGTCCCAGCCGTCGACGTGCTGCGCGGCGCGGGCCGGCAGCGGCGTACGCTGCCCGCCCAGGCAGGCGACGGTCTCGGAGCACACGCCGTGCGGGGAGGTGACCAGCACCTGGTGTGAGGCGCCGAGCAGCCGGAGTTCGAGGCGGATGCCGCCCAGGTCGAGGGTGCGCAGGGCGAGCGGGTGCAGCGGGCGCAGGCCCAGGTACCAGCCCAGGGCGTCGGCGCGGGTGTCGGAGTACGCGGTCCTCAGTTCGGCATGCATCGCTTCAGGCACAGGGGCGGGCGGACGCTCGGGAAGCGCCGGGAAGGTCAGGGGCTTGCTTTCACGGTAGGGGGCTGGGCGCTTGGCCGTCGTCACCCGTGACGGTGAAAGATGTTCACTCGTATAGGTGAAAGTCGGCATGTGTACGGCAGGCTGGTCGAGGATCGCCGGAGATCCCGGCACGGCCCGGACAGCACCGGCCAACGCCGACCAGAGACGATCAGAACAGGAAGTGGTGTCACCGTGGGCCGACCGCTGCTGAACCGCCGTCTGGACGGCCTCGGCACGACGATCTTCGCCGAGATGTCCGCCCTCGCGGCGGCCACCGGGGCGATCAACCTCGGCCAGGGCTTCCCGGACACCGACGGACCGGACGAGGTCCGCGAGGCGGTCGTCGCGGCGCTCCGCGACGGTGCGCACAACCAGTACCCGCCCGGCCCCGGCCTGCCCGACCTGCGCCTGGCGGTCGCCGAGCACCGGCAGCGCTTCTACGGCCAGACCTTCGACCCGGACACCGAGGTCCTGATCACCACCGGCGCCACCGAGGCCATCGCGGCCGCCGTGCTGGCGCTCGTCGAGCCCGGCGACGAGGTCGTCGCCCTGGAGCCGTTCTACGACTCCTACGCCGCGTGCATCGCGATGGCCGGCGGCGTCCGGGTCGGCGTACCGCTGCGTCCGCCGTTCGACGGCCTGGACCTCGACGCGCTGCGGGCCGCCATCACGCCGCGCACCCGGCTCCTGATGCTGAACTCGCCGCACAACCCCACCGGCACGGTCCTCACCCGCGAGGAGCTCGCCGCGATCGCCGAACTGGCCGTCGCACACGACCTGCTGGTCATCACCGACGAGGTCTACGAGCACCTGGTGTTCGACGGCGAGCACATCCCGCTGGCCACGCTGCCCGGCATGCGCGAGCGCACCGTCACCATCAGCTCGGCGGGCAAGACGTTCTCGTTCACCGGCTGGAAGATCGGCTGGGTGTGCGCGACGCCCGAGCTCGTCGCCGCGGTGCGGACCACCAAGCAGTTCCTCACGTACGTCTCCGGCGGCCCGTTCCAGCCCGCGGTCGCGCACGCGCTGCGGCTGCCGGACAGCTACTACGCGGAGTTCCGCGCCGACATGCACGCCAAGCGCGACGTCCTCGTCGGCGGCCTGGAAGCGGCCGGGCTGACCGTGTACCGGCCGCGCGGCACGTACTTCATCACCACCGACATCACCCCGCTCGGCTTCGCGGACGGCCTGGACTTCTGCCGCCGCCTGCCCGAACTGTGCGGCGTCGTCGCGGTCCCGGAGAAGGTCTTCTTCGACGACACCCCCGAATCCCAGGCGATCGGCCGCCCGCTGGTCCGGTTCGCCTTCTGCAAGAAGGTCGAGGTGCTCGAGGAAGCCGCGTCGCGCCTGGCCACGCTGCGCTGACGCGCCGCGCTCCCGGGTCGCGGACCCGGGCCCGGCCCCGGCCGGCGGCCCGGGACAGCGAACGGCCCCGCGCATCGGTGCGCGGGGCCGTTCTGCGCGGGCTCGGTGCCTCGCGGCGCCCGGGGGCCGGACCTCAGTCCTCGGCCGGGGCCTCGGTCTCCGGAGCCGGCGGAAGCTGCTCGTTCAGCCAGTTCGAGAAGGTGATGCAGGTGCTGATCCACGCGCGCGTGGTGAACACGAAGAGCTCGCGGTTGATCCCCGGCTCCAGGTCGAGCTGGGTCTCGGCGATGATGCGCAGCCGCCCGTTGTCGTCGACATGCGTGTAGGCCTTGGGCCAGAAGTACTGGCGGTGCCAGTCGTCCAGCAGCTCCAGGAGGCGCGGCTTGTCGGTCACCTCCAGCTCGCGGTCGAGGAACATCCGGACCGTGTAGATCTCGGACTGCTCGCCCTTGAGCATGAAGTAGACGCGGAAGCCCTCCCACGGAGCGCCGATGTCCCCCTCTTCGTCGACGAAGTGGTTGATCTGCAGCTCGGTGAGAACCTGCTTGATCAGCTCCTGCGTCGGCTTGATCACCGGCGAGGCGGGTACGAAGTTCGGCCTCGGGATCGAGGACGGGTCGATGCTCATGGATTTCCTCTCCTGATGTCTCCGCCTGCCATCCTCCCCCATGTCCGGACCGCCCGGTGACTCCTGTCACAGGACGTCACCGGGCGTTTCCCGGACGTAAGCCGGGCATGCCCCCAGGCCGGGTCAAAAGCTCCCGGCGGCCGTACGGACAGCCGTGCGGGGAAGCGGTGCGGGGCGGCGGTGCGGATCACTCGTACTCGGTACCGCCCTTGCGGGTCAGGTATGCGTCGGACACCAACTTGCCGATCGCCCGCGACCCGGTGATGTCGCTGCGGCGCTCCCGGCGCGGGCGTACGACCAGGCCCTCGCGCAGGTGGGCCGCGGTGCCCGAGACCGTCTCGCGGCCCTCGGCGAGGGCCACCAGCGCGGCCTCGTCATACGGGCCGGCGTAGAGCTGCGGCACCACCGGCAGGCGGACCGACAGGCCGGCCAGCACGCCGGGCAGCTCCTCGGCGTCCACCCAGCGCACGGCTCCGCTCGCGTCCGAGAAGGACACGTCGAAGACCGCGTAGCCGGGCAGCTCGGCGCCCGCCTTCGCGCCGTACGCCAGGTCCTGCACGCCCTGCCCGAAGACCTCGCCGAAGATGCCGACCCGCTCGGCCCCGAAGATCGCGGCGAGCTTCGCGGCGGCCTCGGGCACCCGGTGCGCGAGCACCGCGCGCCAGTAGAGGTTGCGGTCGGAGCGGGCCAGCGCGAGGCCCTTGGCGCCGAACCCCTTCGAGGACACGAACTCGCCGTCCGGGGTGAGGGTGTACAGGCACGCGGTGCCGTGGATCTTCTCGGTGGCCACCACCTGCTCGCCGGGCGCGAAGATGCCGGGGTAGCGCTTGATGTTCTCGATGTCGACCCAGTGCAGGAGGTCGGCGGCCGCGACCACGTCGCCGCTCATGTGCACCGGGATCGGCGGGACCCATTTGACGATGCCCAGGTCGGGGGCGAAGTCCCGGCCCTCGGCGTGCGCCGCGGCCAGGTCGGTGCCGGCCAGCGCCGCGGGGCGGCAGACGATGCCCTGGGACAGTTCGCCGCGCAGCCGGATCGCCTTGACCCGGTCGTGCCCGGATCCGGCCAGCTTGCCGGTCAGTCCCAGCTCGTCGATCAGCGCCGCGGGCAGCACGGACTGCTCGGGTATGTAGACGGCCCAATCGCCGTCCTGGTACTGGCCCTTGGCGACGACGGCGCGGTACAGCCCCACCTGCGCCAGCTCCAGGGCGTCCGCATTGGGGTGGGTGTGGACGGTCAACTTCTCGGCAGTGACCCTCAGTGTGGACATGCCCGCAGAGTGACACTCGGGCGAAGGCCCCAGCCAGCGGTTTTCCACCCGTACGAGAGATGATGAAACATGCCCAACTTCATCGAAAAGCCGACCGTCGTCGAGGCGGCCGGCAACATCCCCAAGATCATCCGCGAGTACGTGGGCCGGGTGAACACCGGCGAATCCGGACTCAGCGTGGCCCACATGAGCTCCCCCGGGGGATGGGAGGAGCCCGGCCAGACGCCCGAGTTCGACGAGTACACCGTGGTGCTGCGCGGTGTCCTCACGGTCGAATACGAAGGCGGCGTCCAGGAGGTCGCGGCCGGCCAGGGCATCCACACCAAGGCGGGCGAGTGGGTCCGCTACAGCACGCGCGGGTCGGACGGCGCGGACTACATCGCCGTGTGCCTGCCGGGCTTCGCCCCGGAGACGGTGCACCGCGACGCCGACTGAGCGATCGCGTACGCCGCGGCGCGGCCGGTCTCCTCGCGGAGCCGGCCGCGCGACGCGTCCGGGTGTGGTCGCAGGTCAGATCTTGGTCCACCGCGTGTCGGTGACGATCGCCTGCAACTGCTCGAGCGTGTAGATCGGCCCGTTCCGCCGGATCGGGCTGGGCATCCTGCCCGCGTTGTCGGTCGAGACGATGACCCGGAGCCCGTCCGCGGTCAGCAACTCGGCCTGCCAGACGGTCGCCTGGCCGTCGTCCGACGGCCGCCGGACGAGCAGCAGCCGGCTGCGGTCCGGCAGGGTGGCGGCGGTGCATGAGGCCATGGCCAGGTCCGGCCGCCCGCAGTTCATGTAGCCGTCGAGTGCCTCGGCCATGTCGCGCTGCACCGTGATGGTGACCAGCGACCTGCCCTTGCCGTCGTCGGCGATCAGTGTGGCGTATCCGCCCTGGCCTGATTCCTCGGTGACGGTGACCCCGCCCGGGATGATCGACTTGAACTGGCGGATGATCGCGTCTGCGGACACGTCGCGGGAGGGTTCGCCTTCGCGCGTCTGCGGATACGCCTTCGCCGCGGCCGCCGCCGGCGCCCACCGGGGGCTCCGGACCAGTGCGGTCAGCTCGGCGACCGAGACCACCGGGTCCGCGGCCGACGCAGTCTTGTCGGCGGCACCGCCCCCGAAGGCGTCGACGCTGACCGCCACACCGTCGGGGCGGACCAGCCGCGCGGTCCACTGCTTCTGCCCGTCCGGGCGGTCCGGGTGCGTGTGCCCGCTGATGCCGACCAGCTTGTCGCCGTTCTCCAGCAGGGTCGGCGTGCACCTGCTGTCCGGTGCCAGGGCGGCCGACGGGCACTCCCCCGACACCTTGCCCCCTGCCGTGACGGCGAGCCTGACCTCGCTGCGCCGGCCCATGCCGTCGTTGTACATCACCGACGCGAACGGCCCGGGGAGCACCTGCGGGCCGATGTCGACCCATTCCCCGGTTCCGGCGCTGTGCTCCTCGGTGAAGCTCCCGCCGGACGGCAGCAGGGACTTGAGGACGGCCAGCACTTCGGCCGCGGTGACCCGGGCCGCCGGAGCTGCCCCGTCCAGGGTCGGGGTGGGCGTCGCCGGCCCGGCCGGGAGTTCGGACGCGCCCCGCTCGAAGGCGCCCGTCGCATACGTGAACCCGAGCCCTGCCACGCAGGCCAGCGCCGCGGCCGACACCCCCATGCGGATCCGGCGGGTACGGCGCATCTGCAGGCCGCGGGCGTGGCCGCGGGCCGCGAGGTCCGCGCTCGGGCCGGGGAACGCCGCGGACGCGGCGCGCAGTTCGCCCGGGAGGCTTGCCGCGAAGCCGGCGTCCGCGGGGTCGTCGTGCCTGAGGTCGTCAGCCATGCTCGGTCACCGATCCCGGGGGAAGCTCGAAGGACGTCGCGGGGAACCGGGCGCTCATTGCCAGGCCGCCGCGGGGAGCTCGTCGCCGAGCAGGGCGCGCAGGCGGCGCAGCGCCCGCAGCGCGCGGATCCGGACCGCGCCCGGGCTCAACCGCAGCACGGTGGCGACCTCGTCGACCGAGCGGTCCTCCCAGTAGCGCAGCACCAGGACCACCCTGTCCCGCTCGGGCAGTTCCGCGAGCCCGGCGAGCAGCGTCACGCGCAGCGCCGGGTCGTACGCCTCGCCCGCGCGGTCCGGGAAGCTCCCGGTGGGCAGTTCGCCGGAGCTGCGCTTGCGGCGGTGCGACAGGAAGGTGCGGACGAGGATCGCGTCCGCGTAGGCGTTCGGCGAGTCGGCCGCGGCGACCTTGCGCCACGAGACGAAGACCTTGCCCAGGGTCTCCTGCACCAGGTCCTCGGCCAGGTGCCAGTCGCCGGTCAGCAGGCAGGCCAACCGGAACATCGCGCCGGTGCGGGCGGCCGCGAACTCGAGATAGTCCGCGGTCGCACCCGCCGAGTCCGCTCTGCCGGCCACAGGTCTCCCCGTTCGATTCACATATGGGGGAGGTGCCGGCCGCCCGGTCGCGTTACACCGGACCCTCGGATATTTCTCCGATGATCACTTTTCCGACCGGCCGCCGGCCGATCGGGACCGCATGTCTAACAGAGCACCGGCACGGGCTGCGGGGCCGGGGTCCCGGCGTACCGGGCCGCCGGGCGGATGATCTTCGAGTCGGCGGCCTGCTCCAGCGCATGGGCGGTCCAGCCGACCACCCGGCTCGCCGCGAAGGTCGGCGTGAACATCGACCGCGGCAGCCCGCACAGCTCCATCACCACGCCCGCCCAGAACTCCACATTGGTGTGCAGTTCGCGACCCGGCTTGAGGTCGGCGAGCACCCGCACCACCTCCCGCTCCACCTCCGCGGCGAACGCGACCAGGTCGCCGCCGAGTCCGTACGCGATCTCGCGCAGCATGCGGGCCCGCGGGTCCTCGGTCCGGTAGACGGGATGGCCGAAGCCCATGATGCGCTCGCCGGCCAGGACCCGGTCGGTGATCCACGCGCGGGCCCGGTCCGGGGTGCCGATGGCATCGAGGGTGTCCAGGGCCCGGCTGGGCGCACCGCCGTGCAGCGGCCCGGTCAGCGCGCCGAGCGCGCCCGCGACGCACGACGCCAGGTCGGCGCCGGTGGAGGCGATCACCCGGCCGGTGAACGTCGAGGCGTTGAAGCCGTGGTCGACGGTCGAGACCAGGTAGGCCTCGACCGCGCGGGCCCGCACCGGGTCGGGCTCGCTGCCGGTGGCCATGTGCAGGTAGTTGGCGGCGTACGCGAGGTCGTCGCGCGGCTCGACGGGCTCCTGGCCCTGCTGCAGCCGGTGCAGGGCGGTGATCAGGGTGGGCACGACGGCGGCCAGGGCCAGCGCGTCGTCCTGGCGGCGGTGCGCGGTCGAGTCGTACAGCGGGCGCATGCCGAGCGCGCTGCCGACCAGCGGGAGCAGCGCCTTCACGCCGGCCAGCGGGCCGTCCGCGCGGGTGGCGGCGGCGACCGGGGCGAGCAGCGGGCGCACGGCGTCGGGCACCCGGCGGCGCGGTGCGGTCTCGCGGACGAAGCGGGCCCGCCCAGCGGCATCGGGGAGCACGCCGTGCAGCATCAGGTGCCAGACGTCCTCGAAAGTGCGCTGCCCGGCCAGTTCGACGGCCGAGTACTGGCGGTAGTGGTAGAAGCCCTCGCGGCCTCGGACGTCGCCGATCTCGGTGTCGGTGACGATGACTCCGGCCAGCCCGCGCGGCACTTCGACGATCCGGTCGCGGCGCGGTCCGGCGGGCGGGTGCGGCAGGTGTGCCGGTCCTGCGGTGGCGGACATGGCGGCCTCCTGGTCGGTCGGTGCTTCCCGTATAGCGACTGTCCGCCGTAATCTTGAACAGGTCAATATTGATCGAGTCAATGTGAGGATCCGAGGCGCGATGGGGCATCCGGACGAGCAGCATCCCCGGCACCGGCTGACCGCCGAGGAGGCCGCGCGGCGGCTGGGCGTGAAGGTCGAGACGGTCTACGCGTACGTCAGCCGCGGGCTGCTGGTCAGCGTGCGCGCCCCGGACGGCCGGACCAGCCTGTTCGCCCCCGACGAGGTGGACGCGGTGGCCCGCCGTGCGGGCCGCGGCCGGGGTGCGTCGCCCGCACTCGAAGAGGTGCGGACCGGGATCTCGCTGATCCGCGACGACGGCCTCTACTACCGGGGCGTGCCGGTGACCCGGCTGGTGCGCGAGTACGGCTTCGAACCGGTGGCGGCCTGGCTGTGGACCGGAAGCCTGGACGCGGAGCAGGAGTTCGCCGCCGATCCGGCCGCGCTGGCGGTGGCCGGGGCCGCGGTCGGCGCGCTGCCCGCGGCGGCGCGCACCATCGACCGGCTGAGGGTCGCCGTCGCGGCGGCCGCGGCGGCCGACCCGCTGCGGTACGGCACCGAACCCGAAGCGGTGACGCTGACCGCGGGCAGCATGGTGGCGGTCATGGTCGAGGCGCTGCCGCTGCTCGGGACCGAGCCGGCGCTCGCTCCGGGCGGCCCGGCGACGGGCATCGCCGAGCGCCTGTGGCCGCGGCTGACCGTGCGGCCGTCGTCCCCGGCCACGTTGGCCGCGCTGGACGCTGCTCTCGTGCTGACCGCCGACCACGGGCTGGCCGCGTCCACCACGGCGGCCCGGATTGCCGCGTCGGTCCGTGCCGACCCGTACGCGGTCGTGCAGGCCGGGCTGGGCGCGGTCGACGGCCCGCACCACGGGCTGGCCAGCGCACTGGCGTACCGGCTGCTGGCCGAGGCGCATGCGTCGGGCGACCCGGCCGCGGTGCTGTCCGAGCGCCTGCGGTCGCGCGTCCCGGTGCCGGGCTTCGGGCACGAGGCCGGGATGTACCGGCAAGGCGATGTGCGGGCACGGGAGTTGCTGCTGGTCCTGGGTGAGATCCCGGAGGCCGCACCGGTGCTGGACACCGTGGACCGGCTGACCGCGGTGATGGCCCGCCGGCCTGCGCTGGGACCGAACATCGACCTCGCCCTGGCCGCCTTCGCGCTGGTCTGCGCGATGCCGGCCGATGCGGGCGAGGGCATCTTCGCGATCGGCCGCACCGCCGGGTGGATCGCCCACGCGCTGGAGGAGTACGAGGCCAAGCCGCACCGGTTCCGGCCCGCGGGGGTCTACACCGGACCGCAGCCGGACTGAGCGCGGCCCTGCGGAAATGCCGCGTGCCCGCACCCTCCGGGGAGGGTGCGGGCACGGATGCCGTTCCGGTCAGAGCGACTTCGCGGGCTTCTCGGCCTGCCTCGGCTGCACGACGAGCGTGTCGTGCGCATCGTCCAGGTCGACCACCACGGTGTCGCCGTCCGCGATGTCGCCGGCCAGCAGTTCGCGGGCCAGCTTGTCGCCGATCGAGGTCTGCACGAGCCGCCGCAGCGGGCGGGCGCCGTACGCCGGGTCGTAGCCGGTCAGCGCCAGCCACTCGCGGGCCGCGTCGGTCACCTGCAGGGTGATCCGGCGGTCCGCCAGACGCCGGCCGAGCCGCGCCACCGACAGGTCGACGATGTGCGCGAGTTCGCCCGTGCCGAGCGCGTCGAACACCACGATGTCGTCGAGCCGGTTGAGGAACTCCGGCTTGAACGACCCGCGCACCACCTCCAGCACGCGCGCCTTCTGCTCGGCGGGCTCCAGGGTCTGGTCGACCAGGAACTGCGAGCCGAGGTTGGAGGTCAGGATCAGCACCGTGTTGCGGAAGTCCACGGTGCGGCCCTGGCCGTCGGTCAGGCGGCCGTCGTCGAGCACCTGCAGCAGGATGTCGAAGACCTCGGGGTGCGCCTTCTCGACCTCGTCGAGCAGGACGATCGTGTAAGGCCGGCGCCGCACGGCCTCGGTGAGCTGGCCGCCCTCCTCGTAGCCGACGTACCCGGGCGGCGCGCCGACCAGGCGGGCCACCGAGTGCTTCTCGGCGTACTCGCTCATGTCGATGCGCACCATCGCGCGCTCGTCGTCGAAGAGGAAGTCCGCGAGGGACTTGGCCAGTTCGGTCTTGCCCACGCCGGTCGGACCGAGGAACAGGAACGAGCCGGTCGGGCGGTCCGGGTCGGCGATGCCGGAACGGGCCCGGCGTACCGCGTCGGACACCGCGGCGACCGCGGCCTGCTGGCCGATCAGCCGCTTGCCGATCTCGTCCTCCATGCGCAGCAGCTTGCCGCGCTCGCCTTCGAGCAGGCGCCCGGCCGGGATGCCGGTCCAGGACGACACCACGTCGGCGACGTCGTCCGAGCCGACCTCCTCCTTGACCATCGAGGCGGTCGCGGCCTCCGACTCGGCGGAGGACAGCGCCTCGGCGAGTTCGCGCTCCAGGGTCGGGATCTGCCCGTACATGAGCTTGGACGCGGTCTCGAAGTCGTTGTCGCGCTCGGCGCGTTCGGCCTCGCCGCGCAGATCGTCGAGCTGCTTCTTGAGGTCGCCGACCTTGTTGAGGCCGGCCTTCTCCTGCTGCCAGCGCGCGGTCAGGCCGGCCAGCGCCTCCTTGCGGTCCGCCAGGTCCTTGCGGATCTTGTCCAGCCGCTCCACGGATGCCGGGTCCGACTCCTTGGCCAGTGCCAGCTCCTCCATGTGCAGCCGGTCCACGGCGCGCTGGAGTTCGTCGATCTCCACCGGAGACGAGTCGATCTCCATGCGCAGCCGCGAGGCGGCCTCGTCGACCAGGTCGATGGCCTTGTCCGGCAGGAAGCGCGCGGTGATGTAGCGGTCCGAGAGCGTGGCGGCCGCGACCAGCGCGGCATCGGCGATCTGGACCTGGTGGTGCGCCTCGTACCGGCTCTTGAGGCCGCGCAGGATCGCGATGGTGTCCTCGACGCTCGGCTCGCCGACCAGCACCTGCTGGAAGCGGCGTTCGAGGGCGGGGTCCTTCTCGATGTGCTTGCGGTACTCGTCCAGCGTCGTGGCGCCGACCAGGCGCAGTTCGCCGCGGGCCAGCATCGGCTTGAGCATGTTGCCGGCGTCCATCGCGGAGTCGCCGGTGGCGCCCGCGCCGACCACGGTGTGGAGTTCGTCGATGAAGGTGACGACCTCGCCGTCGCTGTCCTTGATCTCGGTCAGCACCGCCTTGAGGCGCTCCTCGAACTCGCCGCGGTACTTCGCGCCGGCCACCATCGCACCGAGGTCGAGGGCGATCAGCTTCTTGCCGCGCAGCGACTCGGGGACGTCGCCCGCCACGATGCGGCGGGCCAGGCCCTCCACCACCGCGGTCTTGCCGACGCCGGGCTCGCCGATGAGCACCGGGTTGTTCTTGGTGCGCCGGGACAGCACCTGGACCACGCGGCGGATCTCCGCGTCGCGGCCGATGACCGGGTCGAGCTTGCCGTCGCGGGCCTCCTGGGTGAGGTCGCGGCCGTACTTCTCCAGCGCCTGGTAGGTGCTCTCCGGGTCCGGCGAGGTCACCCGGGCACTGCCGCGGACCTGCTTGAACGCATCGAGCAGGGCCTGCGCGGTGGCGCCCTGCGCCTTGAGCGCGGCGCCCGCGGGCCCGGCGGTGTCGGCGATGCCGACCAGCAGGTGCTCGGTCGAGACGTACGCATCGCCCAACGCCTGCGCGCGCTCGCCGGCGTCGTTGAGCACGGTAAGCGTGTCGCGGGCGAGCTGCGGTGCGGACACCGACGACCCCTGCGCACGCGGGAGCCGGCCGAGGACCTGCTCGGTCTCCGCCTTCACCCGGGCCGGGTCGGCACCGAGCGCGGCGAGCAGCGGCAGCGCGGTGCCCTCGGGCTGTTCGAGCAAGGCCAGCAGCAGATGCGCGGGCTGCACCTCGGCATGCCCGGACGCGGCCGCCTTGCGTACGGCGACGGAGAGGGCCTCCGTGGCCTTGGTGGTGAGCTTGTTGGCATCCATATGCGTGCTGGGGCTCCAATCCGTGCGGGGACATTCGGGTCGGGGACAGTTTCCCCTCCTGCTGTCCTCAACCGCGGCAAAGTTGAGTGTATTCCACTCAACTTTCTGGCGGGCTGGGTCCCGGACCTGCGGACCTGCGGGCCCCGCGGACCCGCAGGTCCGCTCCTCGACCGGCCCCGGAATCCGTTCCCGGCCCGGCCGACTACCGTCGCAGGCATGACCACCGGAACCACCGCGGCCACCGCTGCCACCGCCGCCGCCACGCCCGTCGCCGGCCTGGACGAGGCGTACCTCGCCTTCTGGCGCGAGTACCACCTGTGCACGCTGACCACACTCCGCCCGGACGGCAGCCCGCACGTCGTCGCGGTCGGCGCCACCTTCGACCCCGAGACCGGCCTGGCGCGCGTCATCACCAACCGGCACAGCCGCAAGGCCCGCAACGTCCGGGCCGCCGGCGAGGCCGGCGCGCGGGTCGCGATCTGCCAACTGGAGGGCCGCCGCTGGGCCACCCTCGAAGGCATCGCGGTCCTGCGCGACGACCCCGCCTCCGTCGCCGACGCGGAACGCCGCTACGCGGAGCGCTACCGCGTCCCCACCCCGAACCCGGACCGCGTGGTCATCGAGGTCCGCGTCACCCGCACGCTCGGCCGCGGCTGACCCTCCGAAGGGCTCTCGGCAGCGCCTGCGCGGCCGGCGGCCGCCCGGCGGACGGGCCTTCTGCGGCCTAGCGGTCCTTCGCCACCCGCTCGTGCACAAGGCCGAGATACGCGTCCGGCATGTACCACCAGGGGCGGTGGAACACCCGGTGCCCGGCGGCCGCGAAGAGGGCACCCGTCTCGCGCCAACGCCCGGACTGCGCCTGGGCGTAGGCCAGCAGGCTGTACTCGTACAGGTCGGTCGGGCCGGGCTCGCTGCGCGCCTCCCACGCAGCCTGCGCGGCCAGCAGCTCCTCCCGCACCGCAGGGCTGTTCCAGTACGTGCCCCGCGAGAAGCTCTCGTCGCGGTGGGTCGCCTGCAGCACATACTCGACGTGCGCCTGCACCGGCAGCAGTTTGGTCGTCGCGCCAACCGGCGCCTCCGCAGCGGCCGCACGCGCGAACGCGAACATCTCCTCGTGCGAACCGAACCACTTCTCGCACAGGAACTGCAGCGCCGCATAGTGCCCGGCCCGGCTCTGCGGTTGGCGCTCCTTCAGGGCCGCCCAGCGCCGGTCGAACACCGCGCGCTCCAGTTGCTGCCCGCGTGCGGCGTTCAGCCACGTCACCCACGGGACGGCGTCGTGCGCCGGGGCGGCATCGGTCGCGGCCCGGCAGGCGCGGTCGGCTTGTTCGAGGATGCGGAAGAACTCGGCGAAGGCATCGCGCCCGGTGTCCTCGGCCCGGCCGGCGCCCCGCGCCTCCCAGGCCTTCTTCACCAGGATCTCGGCCCGCACCGCCAGCATGTCCGGCGCATCGGGCCGGTCGCGGCGCCACGCCTCGAACCAGGCCGGCGACCTGAGCGCGGCATCGGCCAGTGCGTCCACGGCCATGTGGCGGCGGTCGTGCGCGGCGGGCTCGAGCCCTTCGAGGTAGGCCGCGGCCGGCTTCCAGTCGCCCGAGGCCACCGCCAGGTCCCGCATCGCGGCAATGTCGGCGTCGCCCATGGCCGGATCGGTGATCAGCACGGGCATGGGTATGGACGGCCTGCGCCGGAAACGGTCGATGAACGCCATGATCGGGGATCCTCGGCTTCTGTCAGGGCCGGCCGACGCGGCCGACCTGCCTGTGGTTCAGCTCTTGCGGTCCTGCTCGACCAGGCCGTGGACGATGCCGAGGTAGGTCGACGGCATGTAGGACCAGGGGTAGCGGACGACCCGGTGTCCGGCCGCCGTGAACAGGGCGCCCGTCTCGCGCCAGCGGCCGGACTGCGCTTGGGCGTAGGCCAGCAGGCTGTACTCGTGCAGGTCGGTCGGGCCTGGCGCGGGGCGTGCCTCCCAGGCGGCCTGCGCGGCCAGTACCTCGGGGCGGACCTCGGCGCTGTTCCAGTACGTACCGCGGGAGAAGCTCTCATCGCGTGCCGCACGCAGGACGTATTCGACGTGGGCCTGCACGGGGAGCAGCTTGAGCGGCGAGCCGGCGGGCGCGGCCGCGGCTGCGGTGCGTGCGAAGGCGAACATCTCGTCGTGCGAGCCGTACCACTTCTCGCACTTGATCTGCAGGGCGACGTTGTGGCCGAAGCGGTGGTGCGGCGCGGCCGCGGTGAGGCCCTGCCAGCGCCGGTCGAACTCGGCTCGGCCGACGCCTTGGCCCATGCCGACCTGCATCCACGTCATCCAGGCGTCGCCCGACTGCGGATCGGCCTCCACGGCCGCCCGGGCGGCGGCGTCGGCGCTCTCCAATATGCGGCTGAACTCCCGGAAGGCAGCAGGCGACACCGTGCTCGCGTATCCGCTGCCGCGTACCTTCCACGCCTTGGCCACCCACAGGTCGGCGCGGATGGAAAGGACGAATGCCGAGCGGGGCTCGGCGGTCTCCCAGCCCGCGAACCAGCCCGGGGACGCCTGCGCCAGCGCACTCAGCGCGGTGGATGCGAGATCGCGCCGGTCCACCTGGTCAGGTCGGCCGAGGGGCATCGACTCCAGGAAGGCCGCCGCGGCCCGCCAGTCCCCGGTCGTCCGCACGTGGTCGCACATCGCCGCGATGTCGGCATCGGCCGTCGCGAGATCGACGACGGCAGGCATCGGATACGGGTGGCGTTCAGGGCGGCGGAAGCGTTCCGAGAGCGACATGGCCGCAGATCTTATGACCCATCAGAATCCGGCCACAACAGGCTTGTTGCCCGGTCGGCGCAGAGCCGAATGCGGCAGGCCGCGGGCTCCCCGGGGAGTCCGCGGCCTGCGGCATGCATGCGTCGTTCGGGGCTACTCGGTGCGGCCGCCCCGCTTGGGGCGCCACACCACGAGTGCGGTGCCGGTCTGCGGCTGTACGCGGACCAGGTCGCGGCGGTACGAGGCGTGGACCGCGGCCTCGCGCTGCGCCTGCATCACGCCCGCCTCCGCGGCGGCCGCCTCCAGTTCCGCGACGCGGTGCCGCAACGCCTCGACGTGGTTCTCCAGTTCGAGGATCCGCTTGATGCCCGCGAGGTTGATGCCCTCCTCCTGGGAGAGCCGCTGCACCTCGCGCAGCTGCACGATGTCGCGGGCCGAGTAGCGGCGTCCCCGGCCCGCGGTGCGGTCCGGGGACACGAGCCCGAGGCGGTCGTACTGGCGCAGGGTCTGCGGATGCAGGCCGGACAGCTGGGCCGCCACCGAGATGACGTACACCGGCATGAGGTCGTTCAGCTCGTAGGGTCCGGGGCCCCGACCGCTGCCGGGCACCCCTCCGTCGGCTCGCATGTCACGCTCCCTTCGCCGCTTCCATCAACGTGGCGCGCGGGTCGTCGGACGCGGTCGCGGCCCGGTAGGCCTCCAGGGCTTCCAGGGCCTGCGGGTCGAGGTCCTTGGGCACCGTCACCTCGATGGTGACCAGCAGGTCGCCGCGGCTGCCGTCCTTGCGGGCCGCGCCGCGGCCCCGCACGCGCAGGGTCGCGCCGTTCTTCGTGCCGGCGGGCAGCTTGAGGGTCACCGGGGCGCCGCCGAGCGTCGGCACGGTGACCTCGGCGCCGAGCACCGCCTCCGGGAACGTGACCGGCACGGTGACGGTCAGGTTGTCGGCCTTGCGGCCGAACACCGAGTGCGGACGCACGTGCACGACGACGTACAGGTCGCCGGCCGGGCCGCCGCGCTCGCCGGGTGCGCCCTTGCCCTTGAGCCGGATGCGCTGGCCGTCGCCCACGCCCGCGGGCACCCGCACCTGCATGGTGCGCGCGCTCTTGGCGCGGCCGCTGCCGTGGCACACGATGCACGGGTCGTCCACGATCAGACCGCGGCCCTTGCAGTCGCGGCACGGCTCGGAGAACGCGAACCCGCCCTGGTTCCGGCTGGTCTGGCCGGTCCCGCTGCAGGTCGAACACGTCCGCGGCATGGTGCCCGCGGCCGCGCCGGTGCCGTTGCAGTGGTGGCACGGCTCCGAACTGGTCAGCCGGATCGGCACCGTGGCGCCGTCCACCGCGTCGGTGAAGTTGAGGGTGACCTCGGACTCGACGTCCTGCCCGCGGCGGGCCTGGGCCTGGCGGGCCCCGGTCCGGCCGAACAGGCCGCCGAACAAGTCGCCGATGCCGCCTGCCCCGCCGGGCTGCTGCCCGGGGCCGCCGGCCTGGCCGAAGAGGTCGTTGAGGTCGAACGGGAAGCCGCCGGCGCCGCCCGGCCCCGGCGGACGGTATCCGCCGTTGCCGAACAGGGCCCGGGCGTCGTCGTACTCCTTGCGCCGCTTTTCGTCGGCGAGTACGTCGTAGGCCTCGGAGATCTCCTTGAACCGCTCCTCCGCCTTGGCGTCACCCTTGTTCGCATCGGGGTGGAACTCGCGGGCGAGCTTGCGGTACGCCTTCTTGATCTCCGCGGCGCCGGCGTCCTTGGGGACGCC
Organism: Yinghuangia soli; assembly: GCF_021502675.1. Taxonomy (GTDB): domain Bacteria; phylum Actinomycetota; class Actinomycetes; order Streptomycetales; family Streptomycetaceae; genus Yinghuangia; species Yinghuangia soli. The sequence goes on along the minus strand of NZ_JAKFHA010000002.1, from coordinate 256,467 downwards.
GAGAACCTTGTAGAAGTCCTTCTCGAGGTAGTCCTTGGTGCTCACGGCGTCCCGCCTCCCTTCGCCTGGGCCTGTGTGCTGTTCAGAGTGTTCAGTGTGGTCAGCCGTTGTCCGCGTCGGCCGCCGGCGCGTCCGTGGACTCGGCCGGCTCGGCCACCGCGACGCGCGCGGGCCGGATGACCCGCTCGCGGAACTGGTAGCCGGGCTGCAGGATCTCCACGCAGGTCGGCTCGGTGACGTCCGGGGCGTAGCTGTGCAGCAGCGCCTCGTGCACCACCGGGTCGAAGGGCTCGCCCTTCTTGCCGAAGCTCTGCAGCCCCATCTTCGCCACGATCGACTCGAGGGACTCGGAGACCGACTTGAAGCCGCCGGACAGCTCGCCGTGGTCGCGGGCCCGGCCGATGTCGTCGAGCACCGGGAGGAGCTCGGTCAGTACCTTGACCAGGGCCACTTCGCCGACCGCCTGGCGGTCGCGGTCGACCCGCTTGCGGTAGTTCGCGTACTCCGCCTGCAGCCGCTGCAGGTCGAGCGTACGCTCGGCCAGCGCGGTGCGCGCCTCGTCCAACTCGGCCGCCGAAGCGCCCGATTCGGCCGCGGGGGCGGGACCGCCCTCGCGGGCGGCCCCTTCCTGCGCTGCGGTGGATCGGACCTCACCGGTCTGGGGATCGATCCGGCGCTTGTCGCGGATCACCGGCTCCTCGGGGAAGCCGTGCGTCCCCTCTGTCACGCAGCACCACCCTCACGCTTGTCCTCGTCGACGATCTCCGCGTCGACGACATCATCGTCGCCCGCACCCGCAGTGTTACCCGCGGAAGCGCCCGCGGCACCTGCCGCGTCGCCCGGCTGCGCGCCGGCGTACATCGCCGAGCCCAGCTTCTGGCTGGTGGTGGCGACCTTCTCGGCGGCGTCCCGGATCTTGGCGATGTCCTCGCCCTTGAGCGCGTCCTTCAGCTCGACCAGGGTGGCCTCGACCTCGGCCTTGACGTCGCCGGGGACCTTGTCGCCGTTGTCGGCGAGGAACTTCTCGGTGGTGTAGACGAGCTGCTCCGCCTGGTTGCGCGTCTCGGCGTCCTCGCGGCGCTTCTTGTCGTCCTCGGCGTGCTCCTCGGCCTCGCGCATCATGCGGGAGATGTCGTCCTTGGGCAGGCCCGAGCCGCCGGTGATGGTCATCGACTGCTCCTTGCCCGTCCCGAGGTCCTTGGCGGACACGTGGACGATGCCGTTGGCGTCGATGTCGAAGGTGACCTCGATCTGCGGCACGCCGCGCGGCGCCGGCGGCAGGCCGGTCAGCTCGAACATGCCGAGCTTCTTGTTGTACTGCGCGATCTCGCGCTCGCCCTGGAAGACCTGGATCTGCACGGACGGCTGGTTGTCGTCGGCCGTGGTGAAGATCTCCGAGCGCTTCGTCGGGATCGTGGTGTTGCGCTCGATGAGCTTGGTCATGATGCCGCCCTTGGTCTCGATGCCAAGAGACAGCGGGGTGACGTCGAGCAGCAGGACGTCCTTGACCTCGCCCTTGAGGACACCGGCCTGCAGGGCGGCGCCGATGGCGACGACCTCGTCCGGGTTCACGCCCTTGTTGGGCTCGCGGCCGCCGGTCAGCTCGCGCACCACGTCGGCGACGGCGGGCATACGCGTCGAGCCGCCGACGAGGACCACGTGGTGGATCTCGGCGAGCGCGATGCCGGCGTCCTTGATGACGTTGTGGAACGGCACCTTGACGCGGTCGAGCAGGTCCTGGGTCAGCTGCTGGAACTGCGCCCGGGTGAGCTTCTCGTCCAGGTGCAGCGGGCCCTCGGCGGACGCCGTGATGTACGGCAGGTTGATGGAGGTCTCCATCGAGCTGGAGAGCTCGATCTTGGCCTTCTCCGCCGCCTCGCGCAGGCGCTGCAGCGCCATCTTGTCCTTGGACAGGTCGACGCCGTGCGCGTTCTGGAACTGGCGCACGAGGTGCTCGACGACGCGCTGGTCCCAGTCGTCGCCGCCGAGGTGGTTGTCGCCGTTGGTCGCCTTGACCTCGACGACGCCGTCACCGATCTCCAGGAGCGACACGTCGAAGGTGCCGCCGCCGAGGTCGAAGACGAGGATGGTCTGCTCGTCGCCCTTGTCCAGGCCGTAGGCCAGCGCGGCCGCGGTCGGCTCGTTGACGATGCGCAGGACGTTGAGGCCGGCGATCTCGCCGGCTTCCTTGGTCGCCTGGCGCTCGGCGTCGTTGAAGTACGCCGGGACGGTGATCACCGCGTCGGTGACCTTCTCGCCCAGGTACGCCTCGGCGTCGCGCTTCAGCTTCTGCAGGATGCGGGCGCTGATCTCCTGCGGGGTGTACTTCTTGTCGTCGATCGCGACGGACCAGTCGGTGCCCATGTGGCGCTTGACCGAGCGGATGGTCCGGTCGACGTTGGTGACGGCCTGGCGCTTGGCGACCTCGCCGACCAGCACCTCGCCGTTCTTCGCGAAGGCCACCACGGACGGTGTGGTCCGGGATCCCTCCGCGTTGGTGATGACGGTCGACTCGCCGCCTTCGAGAACGCTGACGACAGAGTTCGTCGTACCGAGGTCGATTCCGACCGCACGTGCCATGTTGGGGCCTCCAGGGGAAGGGTTGAGCGATACGCGCTCAAGGATGAACGACGTGTTCAACGGCGTCAAACCGCTTGAGTATTCCCGGCTCAACTTTACTGCCTGTAGTGGCTGCATGACGACTGAGCCGACCTTCCGCCCACCGACCGCCCACCCGGCACCCACCCGATCGTTCGTCCGATCATTCGTCCGATCGGGGGACGTCGGCGCAGGCACGTGCAGACCCGGGCGCAGGGCGGGCAGAAGCACCGTCGGAAGAAGGAAGTAAGGGGACCTGCCGAAAGCCGCCCCAGGGCCCCATGGCAGCATGGGCAGGCTGGTAACTGACGGACCGTCACATCAGGAGGCCGTGATGGAGATCATCCGTTCAGCGGATAAGTTACCAGTCGGTAAGATGCCCGCACGGCCGTACGCTGACGGCCGAAACACGCCCCGGAAGGGACGTCCCACCGGAGGAGCAGAACCGCGATGCAGCTCGCCGCCATCGTCATAGCGCTGGTCATCAGCGTTGTCGGCTTCGCCCTGCTCGGGCGAGCCGCCGCGTACATCTATCAGTACGTCAAGCTCGGCCAACCGGTTCTCGGGCGCACCGGCCCGGTCGGCAAGCGCCTCGCCAACATGCTCACCGAGATCCTGGGTCACACCCGGATGCTCAAGTGGGGCATCGTCGGCGCCGCCCACTGGTTCGTCATGGTCGGCTTCGGGGCCCTCTTCCTGACCCTCGTCAACGCGTACGGCCAGCTCTTCGACGCGGAATTCGCCCTGCCGGTCATCGGCCACTGGGCAGTGTGGAACACCTTCGAGGAGTTCATGGGCGTCATGACGGTCCTCGCCATCGTGGCGCTGATCGTCATCCGCCAGCTCAACCACCCGCGCCTGGCGGGCCGCAAGTCCCGCTTCGCCGGCTCGACCTTCTGGCAGGCGTACTTCGTCGAGGGCGTGGTCCTCGGCGTCGGCCTGTGCATCATGACGCTCCGCGGCCTGGAGGGCGCGCTCAACGGCGAGACCGAGTGGAGCTGGCACTACCCGTTCTCGTATCCGCTGGTGAAGGCGTTCGAGGGCATGTCGGTGGACAGCCTCGAGACGTCGATCTACCTGGTCGCGATGCTCAAGATCGTGATCTCGATGGGCTGGGCCACGACCATCGGCCTCAACCCCTCGATGGGCGTCGCGTGGCACCGCTTCACCGCGTTCTTCAACATCTACTTCAAGCGCGAGGCGGACGGCGGGGTAGCGCTCGGCGCGCTCCAGCCGATGACCTCGGGCGGCCAGGTCATCGACTTCGAGGACCCCAAGGACGACGACGTCTTCGGCGTCGGCCAGGTGGAGCACTTCTCCTGGAAGGGCCTGCTGGACTTCGCGACCTGCACCGAGTGCGGCCGCTGCCAGTCGCAGTGCCCGGCCTGGAACACCGGCAAGCCGCTGTCCCCCAAGCTGCTCATCATGTCGCTGCGCGAGCACGCGTTCGCGAAGGCGCCGTACCTGCTGGCCGGCGGCGGCAAGAACGCCGAGGGCGACGAGAAGGGCAGCGCCGAGCAGCTCGCCAAGGTCTCCGCGGCAGCCCTGGCCGAGGCCGAGCGCCCGCTGATCGGCACCGCCGAGGACGGCGGCATCATCGACCCGGACGTGCTGTGGTCCTGCACCACGTGCGGTGCCTGCGTCGAGCAGTGCCCGGTCGACATCGAGCACATCGACCACATCGTCGACATGCGCCGCTACCAGGTCCTGATCGAGTCGGCGTTCCCGTCCGAAGCCGCCACGATGCTCAAGGGCCTGGAGCGCAAGGGCAACCCGTGGGGCCTGGCCCCCAAGGCGCGCCTGGACTGGACCAAGGAGCTCAAGAAGGCCACCGGCATCGACGTCCCCGTCATCGGCGAGGACATCGACCCGGCCGAGGTCGAGTACCTCTACTGGGTCGGCTGCGCGGGCGGCCTCGAGGACCGCGCCAAGAAGACCACCAAGGCCTTCGCGGAGCTGCTGCACATCGCGGGCGTGAAGTTCGCGATCCTCGGCAAGGAGGAGTCGTGCACCGGCGACTCCGCCCGCCGCCTGGGCAACGAGCCGATCTTCCAGATGCTCGGCGCGCAGAACGTCGCGACCCTCAACATGGCGTTCGGCGAGGACGACGAGGACGAGTCGACCAAGCTGCCGGCGTCCAAGAAGAAGATCGTCACGACCTGCCCGCACTGCTTCAACACGATCGCGAACGAGTACCCGCAGCTGGGCGGCACGTACGAGGTCATCCACCACACGCAGCTGCTGCAGCACCTCGTGGACGAAGGCCGGCTGGTGCCGGTCGGCCCCGTCGAGGGCCTCATCACCTACCACGACCCGTGCTACCTGGGCCGGCACAACAAGATCTACTCGCCGCCCCGCGAGATCATCGCGAAGGTCCCCGGGCTGCGGAACGAGGAGATGCACCGGCACAAGGAGCGCGGCTTCTGCTGCGGCGCCGGCGGTGCGCGCATGTGGATGGAAGAGCGGATCGGCAAGCGCATCAACAACGAGCGCGTCGACGAGGCGCTCGCGCTGAACCCGGACATCGTCTCGACGGCGTGCCCGTTCTGCCTGGTCATGCTGTCCGACTCGGTCACCGGCAAGAAGCAGACCGGGCAGGCGAAGGAGGAGACGCAGGTCGTCGACGTCGCCCAGCTGCTGCTGCAGTCGGTGAAGGTGCCCGAGCCGGTGGGCGCGGGTGCGCCAGCCGCCTCGGACGGGTCGGCCTCGGGTTCGGCCTCGGGTTCGGCTTCGGCCTCGGCTTCGGAAGAGGCGGCTGCGGAGTAGCACGCAAGGCGTAGCGGCCGCCAAGCGGCGGCCGGTGTGCACCAGTTCGGAAACAGAGTCGGCGGTCCTCCGGGGCCGCCGACTCTGCATATCTGCAGATCTACCAATCCATTCGGCGAAATTACGGCAGTCCTACGACAACACCACCCGCCGCGCACCCGGTACCGTCAGGGTGTGACCGGCAACGATCCCTACTCCCCCGGACCGCAGTACGGGCCGCAGCACGGGCAGAGCGTCCCTTCCGGACCGCAGCAGTACGACCAGTACGGCCGCCCGCTGCCCCGGAACACCGACCCGTACGCGCAGCACCGCCCCGACGCCGCACCGGCGTACGGCCAGGCCCCGCAGAGTGCGCCGATGCCGCCTGCCCCCGGGCAGGCGCCCGGTGGCGCGTACCCGGGCGGCCCGCTGTCGCTGCCGGACGAGACGAGCATCTACGTCTACGGCGAGACCCCCGAGGGATACACGCAGATCGCCCCCGCGGTGCCCGGCCCCGCCGCTGCACCGCGCGGCACGGTGTACCGGGCCGGCCAGCCGGTCGACGCGGACCCGCACGCCGCCGCGTACGCCGTCCCGGCCCGCCCGCTGACCTGGCAGGAGCTGCTGCGCGGCCTGGTCACGCACCCGCTGGCCACCCTGGACCGGGCCCGCGACCAGGCGTTCTGGTGGCCCGCGCTGATCATCTCGGCGGTCTGCGGCGTGCTCGCGATGGTCGCCAACGACCAGGCCCGCAAGGAGCTGGTCACCACCACGCTGAGCACCAGCTTTCCCGCGATGCTCATCACCGCACTCCTCGTCCCGGCGTTCATGGTGGTGCTGGGCTGGGTGTCCGACATGCTGGCCCGGACCTTCGGCGGCAACGGCCAGACCGGGCCGATGATCACGCTGACCGTGCTGGCCGCCTGGCTGGCCGACGCACCGCGCCTGGTGGTCTCGCTCTTCGCCTCCGACGGCAGCGGCGTCGCCCTCGGCGTCGGCCTGGCCTCCTTCGCGCTCAGCGGCTTCCTGCTGACCGTGGCCGCGCAGTGCGTGCACGAACTCCCGTGGCCCAAGGCGCTCGGCAGCGTCTCGGTGCAGCTGATCGCCCTGCTGCTGGTGCTGAAACTGCCGATGGGCTGACCCCTTCGGGGCCGCCCGGGGCCTTGCCGGAAGCGCCCGGAAGGCCCCGAAACGGCCGGAACGAGCAAAGCGGACCACAAGCGGACCACCCGGACCACAAGCGGCTCGACATAGCCCTCGGATGGATCTTCCCGGCGCGCGCGCGACGCGGTTTCCTCGACTCACCGGAACAACAGGCGAGTCAGATACTGCGCAACCCAGCGCACGCGACCACGCGGCGGTCCGGCCCCGGCCGAAGGCCCGCCGGCGGCCGCCGCGGTAAGGACCGGACATGCTCGTGCGGAGACGTACCAGGGCGGCACTGCAGGCCGCCGCCCTCTTCTACGCGACGGACCGCGGCTGGCCCGTGCTGCCCGGCGCGTACGTCGAGCAGGGCCGCTGCTCATGCCGGTCGCCGTTCTGTCCGGAGCCCGGCGCACACCCGGGCGACGAGGCGGGCCGCAGTGCGGCCAGCCGGTCGGCAGAAGTGATCAGGACCTGGTGGAGCCGTCGGCCCTACACCGTCCTGCTGGCCACCGGCCTCGAATTCGACGTCCTCGACGCCCCCGCGCACGTCGGCTACGCCGCGCTGCACGAGCTGGGGCACCTCGGGTTCACCGCCGGACCCGTGGTGCATCTGCCGTCCGACCGGCTGCTGTTCCTGGTCCGTCCCGGCGCCCGCGACGTCTACTGGTACACGGTCGACCACAACGACGCCGCCCACCTGGACGTGCGCCACCACGGCCTCGGCCACGTCGTCCCGGCCCCGGCGGGCCCGAGCGGACCGGGCGGCCCCGAGCCGCGCTGGGCCGTATGCCCGGACCCCGCCGACCGCCGGCTGCCCGAGGCGGTCGAACTCCTGGGGGCACTGGTCCGCGCCTCCCTGCAGGACCCGGCCCGGCCCCCGCACATGCGCGAGGAGGTGAGTGGTTGAGCGCTTCCCTCTCGTCCGGCCCGCTCCTCCGCACGGCGGCAGCCTGCCCGGCCGTACCGCCCGGAGCAGCGCACCGGACTGAGACGCACAGTGCCGCACCACGGCCCCGTCGCCCCGACTCCATCCCCAAGGCCGGCGACGGGGCCGCCGCACGTCCCGCACCGAACACCGCGGCGGCACGCCGAAAGGGGGCGCTCCCCCGACCACACCAAGGCGCACATCCCGGGAAGCGCCCCGTCGTTCACACACGCACACAAAAGCCGAGAGGAGCGCACCCGTTAAGGCGCGCCCCTCTCACCGCAATCCTTCGTCCTGGATCCCCTACGCGTCGAGGATCTGGCCCTCGCGCTGCACCACCGGCGGCAGCACCGACCAGGGGAAGTTGATCCAGTCCTCGGTGTACTTCCAGACGTACTCGCACTTCACCGACGACTGCGGCTTCTCGTAGATGACCGCGCAGCGCACGTCGGCCACCGCGCCCTCGCAGAAGTCGCGGACCAGCTTGAGCGTCTTGCCGGTGTCGGCGACGTCGTCCGCAACCAGCACCTTCTTGTCCGTGAAGTCGATGATGTTCGGCACCGGCGCCAGCATGATCGGCATCTCGAGCGTGGTGCCGACCCCGGTGTAGAACTCCACGTTCACCAGGTGCAGGTTCTTGACGTCCAACGCGTACGCCAACGCCCCCGCCGCGAACACGCCACCGCGCGCGATCGACAGGATGATGTCGGGCTCGTACCCGTCCTCGGCGACCCGCTCGGCAAGCTCGCGGGTTGCGTCCCCGAGAAGTTCCCAGGTGAGGTTCTCGCGCACATCGGTCATGTCGGGATAGGCCTAACTACGTATTCGGGAGCGGACAGCGGAACCGGATCAGATCTTCGTCCGGTGGAAGTTCTGGAACGACCGCGAAGCCGTGGGCCCGCGCTGGCCCTGGTAGCGCGACCCGTACACGGACGACCCGTACGGGAACTCCGAAGGCGACGACAACCGGAACAGGCACAGCTGCCCGATCTTCATCCCCGGCCACAACTTGATCGGCAGGGTGGCCACATTCGACAGCTCCAGGGTCACGTGCCCCGAGAACCCCGGGTCGATGAACCCGGCCGTCGAATGCGTCAGCAGCCCCAGCCGCCCGAGCGAACTCTTCCCCTCGAGCCGGCTCGCCACATCGTCCGGCAGCGTGATGACCTCGTACGTCGACGCCAGCACGAACTCGCCCGGGTGCAGGATGAACGGCTCGTCCCCCTCCGGCTCGATGAGCCGGGTCAGATCCGGCTGTTCGATCGCGGGGTCGATGTGCGGGTACCGATGGTTCTCGAACACCCGAAAAAAGCGGTCAAGTCGGACATCGACACTGGACGGCTGGACCATGTCCGCCTCAAAGGGGTCGATCCCGACCCGACCGGCGTCGATCTCCGCGCGAATGTCCTTGTCCGAAAGAAGCACACGCCGAGGGTAGTCGCTGCCCACGCGATACACCCAAACGGCACCACCCCGACACGCCTGCCCCACCAGGAAACCCTCTGCATCCCCTCCGGCAGATCGGGTACAGTGTGACGCGCGGACCCCTAGGGGCCCACCAGCGCGGGCGTAGTTTAATGGTAGAACATGAGCTTCCCAAGCTCAGAGCGCGAGTTCGATTCTCGTCGCCCGCTCCAGACTTAAGGCCCAGGTCAGAGACCTGGGCCTTGTTCGTTGTCTAGACCTATTCAGGCGCCGCGCACCACGTCCGCACCACCTGTGCCCTTCTTGCGCTCCTTACGGGCCTGCTTGGCGGCCTTCTTGCGCTGCTTGCGCACCATCTTGTCGAGACCGTCCGCCACCTCTTGTTGGCGCGTGTGGTCGGAGTGCTGGTAGATCAGTGCGGCCTTCTCGGAGGACTGTCCGGCGCGCACCATCGTGTCCTTGAGCGTGGCGCCGGATCGAGTCGAGAGCGTGTGCCCGGTGTGGCGCAGGTCGTAGAAGACGAACCCTTCGGGCAGCCCGACCTTCTCGCGAGCCTTCCGCCATTTCCTACCGAACGAGGATCGGCGGAACGGGGCGCCCTTCTCCCCCACGAACAGCAGACCGTCCCGCCCCTGCTCGGCGTACCAGTCGAGATGGTTGCGCAATTCATCGCGGAGGAATGCGGGAAGCACGATGGTGCGCATGCCTGCTTCGGACTTCGTCTCGCCGACCACTCGGCGTCCGGTGCTCAGTTCCGGGGCCGCCTGCCGGACCCGGATCGTCATGGTCTCCAGCCGCACGTCCTTGCGCCGGAGTTCGGCCTGCTCCTCCGGGCGCATCGGGCCGTAGGCGCCCAGGTACACCATGAGCCGCCAACGCGGGCCCACGGCGTCGGCGAGGGCGTCGACTTCGGCGACGCTCGCGATTTCGCGTTCGCGGGCGGTCTCCTTGCCTGCTCCCCGGATGCGGCAGGGATTCCGGCGAATCAACTCGTCGTCCGTCGCCGTCTCCAGAATCGCTTTGAGGAGCCGGTACGACTTCGCGACGGTGCTGCCGGCCCCCGTCGTCTTGAGGCGTTCGGCTCGCCACGCGCGGACCTTGGGCGGGGTGATCTCGTCCACGTCCGACTCGCCGAACGTGGGCAGGATGTGCAGGCGAAGCAGGCGCTCGTACAGCTCTTCTGTGGTGGGAGCCACGCCACGCTCGGCAACCCACTTGCGCGCGTACTCCTCGAAGTTGACGGCGCCGGCGTCCGGGTCGCGCCAGTCCTTGCGCGTGATGTCCGCTTCGACCTGGGACAGCCAGACCTCGGCATCCTCTCGGGTCGCGAACGTCTCGGGTGACCGTTGGCGCGCGCCGGTCGGGTCGAGGTAGGACGCGGTCCAACGACCGGACCGGTACTGCCGCACGGCGCCGAACCGGCGCATGGGCTTGCCCTTCTTGGGGCCACGCTTCTTTGCCACTATGCAGCCCTCCAGGTACGGCGGCGCGGACGGAGCGGCTGCACTGTGTTCGCGTCGATGTAGGCGATGACCACGCTCTCCTTGATGCGGACATGGGATCCGAACTTGACGTACTGGATGCGGCGTTCGGCCACGAGGCGCCGGACGAAGCGCTCGTTGTCGAACCCCATGCGCTCGGCAACTTCGGGAACCGACAGGAACCGGTCGGGCACGGTCCCGCTCCTTCCTGAGGCAAGCTGGCGTGAGTGATGGCGGCTCGGGGCGCCGCAGAAACCGCAGAATCCGCAGAAACCCGGGATCAGGGCTGTGACCTGCGGTGATGCGGTGGGCGGTGGCTTCCGCAGAAACAGGGCCTTATTCCGCAGAAATAGCTGCGCGTGTGGTGCCGACCGGCCGCCGTGCCGCTCTCGCGTATTTCTGCGGAATAAGGGGGAGTTCTGCGGAACGGCGGCCGGTCGGGTATCGCCGCAGGTCAGACCGCGTACGCAGGCAGTTCTGCGGATTGTGCGGTTTCTGCGGCAGGGGTCGTCAGGCCCCGGGCGTGTGCAGGGAGGGGTGCGTCTCGTATCGCGGCGACGGCGGCCGTCCGCGGCCCCGGCGTTCGGGGCCCGGTTCGGCGCGGATCCATCCGTGGTCTTCGAGCAGGGCAAGCGCCGGATCGAGATCCGCCGTAGTGGGGAACTCGGCGCGGGACAGTCCGGTGAACAGGTCCCGCTTGCTGACCACCGTGGCTTTGCGGTGTCGCAGGTGGTCCAGGACCGAACGGGCGCGGTCGCGTGCGGGGTCGGCGCCCATCAGGTCGAACACGGCGAGTGCGTGGTGGGTGAAGTAGTCCCCGATGCGTCCGGCCGCGCGGACGGTGTCCGCGTCGATCGGCCGCGTCCACGCCTGCTCGTGCGCGGCAAGGTGCAGCAGTCCGGCGATCCGGACCGATGCGCCGTCGACCTTGCCGCCCCAGTTGCGCACGTGCGCGAGCAGACCGCCGTCGGCGAGCCGCCGTTCGGTGTGTTCCTGCCGCTCCACAAGAGCCGCATTGGCGTCCGGTGTGAGCGGCAGCACGGCGGGGTCGGTCCAGTCGGCGAGCGCCAACACCAGTGCCCCCAGACGTTGGGCGTAGGTGTCGGCGACCTGCTCGGGTACTGGGTCTGTCAGGATCTTCCGTCGCCCGACCAGGGACACCGGGAGCGAGTACAGGAACCGGGCGAGCAGGCCCCGTCCCTCGAATCCCTTGACCCTCGCGATGTCTTCGAGCACCGCGGGCTGCACCGCGAGTCCCATGGTGAGCGCGGGGTGTTCGATGTACTCGCGTCGGCCCTGACGGTTGACTTTCAACAGGTCGCCCGCGTGGCCTTTCAGGAACACTTCCATGTTCGGTGTTCCGGAGTAGCGGCCGGCGATGATGTCGAAGATGCCGCCTTCCGCGGACAGCACCGCCAGGCGCCCGCGTTGCTCGGCGAGCAGCGAGGTGACCGCCTCCGGTGTGGCGTCGTCGGCCACCAGTTGTGGACGCGCCGGAACCGCGATGCTCTCGGCGGCCTGCGCCAACGCGACTGCTTCCGCGGTGAGTTCGTCGCGCTTGCCGCCGTCGGCGCCGGCCGCTTTCTGTGCGGCGCGTTCTGCGGCGGCTTTGGCGAGCCTTGCGGTGGTCTCGGCTTCCACGATGGCGCCGATGGCGTTCTCGTCCATGACTTGCTCGGCCTTGAGGAGCGGCCCGGTCATGCGGGCGAACACCGCAGACTTGCGGTTCGCCGGCGGCAACGCCACCGCGACATACAGGTTGACCGGCTCCCGCCACCCACCGCGCACGTCGACCACCGCACGGCCCCCGGCCGCCGTCGACAACGCGGCGAGCGCGGTGCACCCGGCAAGGTCCGCGGGCGTCTGGGTTTCCTCGGCGACCGCGGCGACCATGTCCGCGACCCATCCGGGCAGCGCGTCCACCGGGAACTCGGGCAGCATCCGGACCGCGCCGAGCGGTACCGGCTCGTCCCATACCGGGGGCGGGTCGAACGCGGCGAGCAGGTCGTCCGGGGGGAACCCGTCAAAGGCACGGTCGAACACCGCGCCATCGTGCGGCATCGGGGCGTCGGCACCGGTCGGTGCGCGGTGGTCGGGGGAAGGGCTGCTGTTAGGGAAAAAGGGCGTGGGGCTGGTCATGCCGCCCCCCGACGCTGGTTGTTGGCGATGGACCAGTTCAGTGCGCTCCGGATGATGGGGACGCTGCGGGCATCCTCCATTCCGGCCGCGGCCCCTTTTTCCCTAAGAGCGTCCTCCACCATCGCGCGCGGCAGGTCGCCGGACGCGACGAACCGGCCGAGCGCCCGCGCGGCCCGCAGCAGCGTGACACCGCGTGTCCCGTCGGGGGCGTTCTCGACGTTGGCGCACTCGTTCTCGAATGCGACGGTGGCGTACCTACTCGTGTCCCGCAGAACCGGTGTCGGCACCCGTCGCCGTGCCACCGTGGCGGGCCGCAGGGCGGCGAGCAGCCAGTCCGGCAACGGCGCCACAGGCACATCCCGAGTGACGGTGTAGGGGCGGTTGTTGCGGACGCTTCCCGCTGCAATGACGTACCCGCCGTTGGCGCGGGTGTCGAGCTTCCACCCGTGCTTGCCCGACGTGCTCGGCAACGCCACGCCATCCGGAGCGGCGAAGTACAGGTGCGTCCCGCCTGCTTGCGTGGTGACGGTGAATGTGTGGTCCGGGTACGGCTCGCCGGCGCGTTGGGCGAGGACCGCGAGCACATCCGCGCCGCAGCTCACCTGCTCGCCCGCCCACTCATCCTTCGGCTTGTCGTCCTCGCTCTTGGGCATGTCCAGGTCCACCACGACCAGACCGGACGGCCCGCACGCGATACCGATGTTGTACGGGCGGTGCTCCCAACAACGCGCGATACGCGCGGTGTCCGTCGCGGTGGCCCGGTTCGGCCAGTCCGTGACCGCGGACACCCGGCCTCCCGGCGTGATCGGGAAGACGTGCCACCCGCGCGCCGCGTATGCGAGAGCGGCGGCCTTGAGCCGATTCGCGTCCGGCACCGGGAGCGGCGGCGCGACGGTGCCGGGGGCGTGTGCGGGGCAGAAGTAGCCGTTGGTGTACCGGCGCAGGCCCTCCGTCTCCGGGCACGGAGTGGCTGACCAACGCGAACAGACGCGGGTATTCGGTGCGGGAGTCATGTCCTAACCCCCTTCACGCGGCCAGGGTGCGCGCGGCGAAGTGCGTGGCGACGGCCCGGCCGATGTGGTGCGTGTACGCGGGCGGGATGGCCTCGGCGAGTTCGCGGCGCACGTCGGTCCACCCGATGCCCATGGCGGTCTGCCACTGCCGGACGGTGCCTTTGCCGCCGCCGTCGCCGTAGACGGCGAAGTACGGGCCCTCGAACCATTCGCCGTGCCGCATCCCCGCGACGCGTCCGCGGTGCGGACGGTGCGCCGGTTGCGGGACGGGGAACCCGTGGACCTCGAAGAACCGGTGCCGGATGACGGCGAGTCCGAACATCTCGCCGCACAGACGCAGGTCACGCCGCAGCTCGGCGCCGGCGACGTTCTCGATCACGAACGGCACACCGGACGCGGTGAGCACGTCGCGGGTCGGGGCGATCAGGCGCGGGTAGACGCGGCCCTTGTTCGTGCCTTTCGTCAAGGTGCAGGCGTCCTGACACGGCGGGGACGCGTGGACGAAGTCGAAGAGGTGCGCGTGCGCGGCGGCGTACTCGATTGCATCGGCCTGCACGAACGCGTCCCCGATGTAGTTCGGTTGCGGCGCGACGTCGACACCGGTGACGTGGAACCCGGCGAGCTGGTAGCCCCGGGTCGCGCCGCCGGCGCAGCAGAACAGGTCCAGCACTCGCGGTCGGTTGATGGGTCGGTGCATGCTGAAGGTCTCCGATCTGCCCCTTGCGGGGCGGGTAGAGACCCGGGGCGCCCGATGAGTCCGCCAAGACAGGCGGGCGCCCCGGGGCGCGTCTAGAACGGGACTTCGTTGTTCGCGGTCGGACCATTGGTGGCCCACGGGTCGCCGGGGGCGGTCGCGCCGTTGGTGGACGCGTTGCCGCGGGAGCGGTTGGCCTTGTCGAGCTTCGCGGTGGCCCAGGTCAGGGACGGGCCGATGTCGTCCAGGTCGAGCACGACGCGCGAGCGCGGCTCGTTGGTCTCGGCGTCCTGCCATCGGTGCGTGGTGACGGTGCCGGTCGCAATGACGCGGTCGCCCTTGAACAGGGATTCCACGACGTGCTCGCCGAGCGAGCGCCACGCGGTGGCGTCCCAGAACGTCGTCTCGCCGTCGACCCACTGGCCCGACTGCTTGTCGAAGCGGCGCGGGGTGACCGCGATCGAGACGCGGGTGACGAACACACCGGATGCGGTGACGCGGCCCTCCGGGTCGCGCGTCAGGTTCCCGATGACGGTGATGTGGGTGGCGTTGTTGGCCACGGCCGTGCTCCTCTCACAAGGGAAGTGCAGGGGGTTAGAACGGCGGTTCGTTGGACCACGGGTCGTTGGTCGGGGCCTGCTTGGCCCACGCCCGCGGGCGGTAGCGGACACGGACGTGCGGGCCGAACACGCAGGCGCACAGGACGTCGTCGGGGTCGTCGTGTTCGGTGGCGCCGTTCGTCCACCACATGCCCCGGCCGTCGCAGTCGGGGCAGTTCGGGTCGGCGCCGCGTTCGATGTGCAGCGCGCCGGCGTCGCGGTAGATGAACCAGCGTCGGATGCGCATGTGCTGTGCCTCCCGAGCGGGAGACCGGACCGTCCGGCCGTCCCCCGCGACCCCGGACACGTCCCCGTGTCCGGTGCCACGGCGGGCGTCCGGCATGTCAGGCGATGGCGTCGGTCAGGCCGTCCACCACGCTGGTGAACAGCGTGTGCGTGGATGTCGACAGCGATCCGGCGATGGCGGTGCCGGACAGTCCGACGCCCGCGAGGAACAGGAAGAACCCGGCGAGCTTCGGGGCCTTGCCGTTCGCGAGCAGCAGTGTCGCGAGGACGATGCAGATGACCGGCATGGCGAGGGTGACCGTGCCTCCGCCGGGGGTTCCGGCGGGCGGCGGCTCGCTGGCGGTGAGGGTGAGGAAGTCGGTTCCCATGGCAGCCTCCTGAGGTTGCGTCAGGGATGGTGCGCGGGTGGGTGGTCAGCGGGTGCCGTCGTGGTGCAGACGGCGTCCGGCGTTGTGGATGCGGCGACCTATGCGGAGCCGGGCGCCGGTGCCCTTGCAGCGGCGGCAGGGCTTGCGTATGCGCGGGCGACGCTTGATCGGGGTGCCGTTGCGCAGCGCGCGGCGCTCGGCCCAGGGGGTGTGGTTGCCGGTGCCGTCGCAGGCGCGGCAGGGGCCGAACGGCGAGATCCAGCACAACAGTGCGTAACCACCGATGGCACCGAGGATGAGCAGCAACGCGAGCGTGTTGGGGGTCATCAGGGCCTCCCAGTAGGCGTTTTCGCTGGTTTCGGGCATGGCGGTGCTAGGGACTAGTGCGCTGATCAGCACGGGAATGGGTTGCTAGCAGGGCTGCTAGGTCTAGCAAGCGGGCGTGCTAGACCTAGCAGCCCGTGATGCTCAGTCCGAGCCGCGGGAACCTTCACGCTTGGTGATGGAAGCGGTCACGTCGTCGCGGGTGATGCCGCGCCGGTTCGCACCCTTGCCAGTCGCGTCGTCGGTGCCCCAGACCTGACCGACCGGCACGCCGTACGGCTTGAGCGCGGTGGTCAGTTGCGCGGACTTCGCCTTGACGTCGAGGGCGGCCCAAGTGCCGTAGCCGTCCGGCCGCAGCTCGGCGAGCCGGTCAACGACAACCTCGTTCCACACCTTCGGCTCGGACGGCGGGATCACGGCGAGGACATCGGCGAGCAGGTCGTACGACAGGCCGCGGTCGGTGTCGGTGGTCTGCCCTGCGGCGTAGCCGGTCAGGGTGCCGGCGGCTTCCCGGGCGGCTCGGGCGCGGTCGCAAATCTTGTCCGCCGCGTCGTTGTCGACCGCGTACGTGCGGGTGATCTGCGCATCCGGCGCGGCACCGACGAGGTAGCCGATGCCCTTGTCCTTGAGCGTGAACGTCGTTGCCCGCAAGCCGTTCTTGTACGACGACGTCCCCAGGATCATGTCGTTCTCCAACTGCCCCATGACCTTCAGGCAGAACCGGATGCCGACGTTCGCCGAGACGCCCGTGGGCAGCGACTCCTTGTCGGGACGCTGCGTGGCGAGCACGAGGATGACGCCGAGCGCACGACCCCGCTTGATGACGGCGACCGCGAGGCTTTCGGCTTCCTTGCCGAACTTCTCGTGTGCGAAAAGCTCTTGGCACTCGTCGATCGCCAGCACGAGCGGGTGCAGCCGCAGGGACTTCTTCGCGGCGAGTTCCGGCGTGACCTTGTTCTCCGGACACACGTTCTTGGGCAGACCGGCGATGACCTTCGCGCGGCGCTCCAGATCCTTGTAGACGTACCGCAGCGAACGCAACGCCGCTTCGCACGTCTCGTCATCGGGGCCGGACCCGTAGTCCGCGGCGACCTTCTCAAACGGCGACAGGTCGCCGGTGCCCTTCAGCTCCCACACCAGCAACTCGGCCGTCACGTCGAGCGCGGCGGCGAGCAGCAGGATGCGGAGCGCGAACGTCTTGCCCATGCCGGGCATGGCGCCGATCAGCATGTTCGCGTACATCAGGTTGACCAAGATCTGACGTCCGCGCTGGTCAGTGCCGTACGGCAACGGCTTGAACAGCGACGCTGCACCGGACCGTGCGAGCGGCCATGCGGGCGGGGTGACCTGGTTCATGTCCTGGTCGCCGACCCACAACACGAGTCGCCCCGTGTGCTCGTCGTGGACCGGCTCGGGCCACACGCACCCCATCGGCCGGCGCAGGCCCGACGCGAGCCGGTCCCGTCGCTCCATGATGTCGACCGCCGTCACGCCGTACGGGAGATCGACGTCCGCGCGCCACCCGGGGCCGTCTCGGGTGATCGGGGCGACGAACGCCCGCGGCCCCCACCCTTTCGTCATCGCCTGGTTGATCCCCGCGATGCCGAGCGCGCCGAGCGCACGCAGCACGATGTGCGAACTGAGCTTCTGGACCTGCGGCTTGACCACTGCCGGACCGACCACAGGCCGGTCATTCGGCGCTCCGAGGAACCCGAGCCCGCCGATGATGCCAGCGAACGCGAGCACCGCGCCCCAGGTCGGGCCCGCGAGGATCAGCGCGGTCATCAGGATGCTGACGGCGAGCGTGGCCGCGATGAGGATCGTGGCCCGGAGCCGGATGCGGCCGTCGCGGTGCTTGGCGAGCTTCAGGTACTCGGCGGCGTCGGCGCGCTGAATGGCGTTCGCGCGGACGGGCCGTCCGTCGGCGTCGGTCACCCATCGGAACGCGCCCCCGATGAGCCGTCCCGCGCCCTGCGGCGAACGGAGCGCGAGGGTCCCGGCGTAGACGGGCACACGCACCGCGTGGAACGCGAACACGTGCGTGTAGTGGTCCCAGACCCATCGGACCTGTTCCTTGAGCGCGTCGCGGGAGAGCAGCCACGCGGGAAGGATCGGCTGTCGCTTCTCGCCGCGTACCGACTCCCGCCACGACAGCCGCGCGGGGGCCGGCGCGTCGACCGGTACGGGGACCTCGTACGCGTCCTCCGTCGGCGCCATGTCGGGCATCGGGTCAACGTCCGAGACCGGCGGCTTGAGCTTGTGCAAGGGGATGACGTCGGCCCCGTGTTCCGGGTCGCCGTCGGGGTTGAACGGTTCGACGTGCGTCATGCTGGTGCTCTCCAATCGCAGTGTTGGGGAGCGGCCCCGGCGGTAGCTGCCAGGCGAGAGCCGGGGCCGCGTTGCACATCAGGCGGCGCTGTACTGGTTGCTGTTCAGGCGACGTCGGCGACGGGGGCCCCGGAGCGGCAGGCCCACGGGGAGCATCCGTCGGGGTCTCCGTCTTCGGCGAGCTGGTCGGCGACGGCGTCGAAGATGTCGACCTGTCGGGTCTTCCACTCGCCGCGGGTGACGCGGTCGATCGGGGCTTGGTCGAGCGGCACCATGGAGCGGTGCAGGTATGCCTTGCCGCGCAGTCGCTTGCCCTTGGCGTTCGCACTCGCGTTGCCGT
The DNA here is from genome assembly GCF_021502675.1 of Yinghuangia soli. GTDB lineage: Bacteria > Actinomycetota > Actinomycetes > Streptomycetales > Streptomycetaceae > Yinghuangia > Yinghuangia soli. Next base: position 238,096 of record NZ_JAKFHA010000002.1, on the reverse strand, counting down.
TGCGTAGGGCGTGGTCGAACGCAACGGCGTCGGCGAACTCTTCGGGCTGCTCGTCGCGCATGCGCCGCCAGCGGCTGTTTCCGCTGAACGGGCAGCCCACACAGGCGCTCTTGGGGGTGTCCCCGAACCCATGGGCGGTCAGGTAGCGGGTGCAGTCGTTCCGGGTCAGGCCCAGGTCGAGCAGGGGGAAGACGTTGCGGGCGTAGGTGACGTTCGAGTCCTTCGCGCGCTCGAACTCGTCCGTGCTGATCCCGATGGCTTGCTCCACCGAGCGGCCAGCACGGACCCGGCCCACCCGTCCGGTGTCGGTCGAGACAGGCGCGCCGAGCATGCTCCGCACTGCGGCCTTGATGGGCTTGAGCTTGTACTCGTTGGTGCTTCTCTGCACTTCACTGGAACGGGTGACCAGGGGCAGTCGGCTGTGCATGGACCCTCCGGTTAGATAGGTGGTCGTTGATGGTGGGTGCGGGGATGGGGAGGGTGCATGGGGGAGACTGCGGCTTATGAGGTCTGGCACGGCGATTCGTTGGTCGGTTCGCTCTGCGACGTGAGCGTTGATCAACCCTGGTTCCTCGGTCGGTTCGTGCCGGGAGCAGGCTGGGCCGAGCTGAGCCCGCTCTTTGCCGCGCAGGAGGAGGCCCGCCGCGAGCAGTTCCCGGAGCATCTGAGCGGAGCCCTTGCCGCGGTGCGAGACCTCGGTGTCGAACTGCGACCTGTCGCCGGCGGCGACTCCATTCGCCCCTGGATGATCTATCTCACCGAGGGGCGAGCAAGCTTTCGGTACTGACTGGTTCGTGTCATTCCCCGGGCGTGCGCAGTATCGGAATGCCCAGGTCGACAAGCGGTCGCTGAGCGCGGCGACGGGTCTCTTCCTGTTTGGTTCGCAAGTGGGAGAGCGTGAGCTCGACACCTTCGATCTCTCCGAGCCACCCCTCGGACTCCGCGCGCTGCCGACGAGCGAGGAGATCGACTTCGAGGTCGTCGAGGCGAGCCAGCATCTTGGTGCTGACGTGGAGCATCGGGCAGCGGACGCAGGCGTGTTCGTGAATGCACGGCGTCCCGTATGGGCGTGCGCAGGCCCCGAGTTCGACCTTGCGCTTGTCGAAGTGCTCCTCGAACTCGGTCCACTCGTCGTCAGTGACGGGCCGGTATTCCTCGCTCGGGCGGACCTGTCGGCGGTCGGAGAGGTAGGCGGTGTAGTGGCGGACGACGTCCTCGTCGAAGACTGCGACGTAGCCGCGGGTGGTCTGGATGTTCAAGTGACCGAGCAAGGCCGCGCCGATGTGGATCGGCAGGCCGCTGTTGACCAGCTCGGTGGCGAACAGCCGCCGGAAGTCGTGCGGGGTGAACCGGATCGTCCGGAAGGCGGGGTGCTCGGTGGCGAGCGCTTCGCAGCGCCGTTTGAGCATGTTGAGGATGGTCCCGGAGCTGATCACCGACCGGGTGCCGCCGTTGAGGCGTTGGAACAGATAGGGCAGATCCGCGCTCCAGACCTTGTCGTGCGGGTCGAACTTGGCCAGCAGCGGAATGGTCTTTCCGTCGGCGGTGTGCCGACGGACGATGCAGGCGATGATGTGGAACAGGTCGGGCGACATCGGGATGACCCGCTCGCGGTCGGTCTTGGAGGGGGCGACGACCAGCAGGCCGATGACCTCGCCGTTGGCTCGCTGGTAGCGACGGATGCTCAGGTGGCTCAGCTCGCCGAGTTCTTCCACGCGTAGGCCCGAATGGCGCAGGGTCTCGGTGACGGCCCAGTCCCAGAATGCGCTGTCCTCCTCGAACGAGATCGCGATCAGCTCGCCGGTCTCCAGGTCGCGGACGCGGAGACTGGGCGCGTTCCGAATGCCACGGTGCCGGTCGGGAGCGGTGACCTCGCGGCGAAAGGTGCGGCCGCGGTGGGTGAACTCCTCATCGACAGCCGCGTGCGCGGTCAGCTCGCGCAGGTCCCGGTAGTGCTCGTAGCGTTCGGTGACGTGCTGCATGAGGATCGGCAGCAGCGGCTGGCGCTCGCGGATGCGGTCGGCGGTGCGTTCGTCGCTGCGGCGCCGGAGCTTGCCCATGCCGCGCAGCTCGCGAGGCGGGATGGGATTCGGCGCGACCCACGGCCCCCAGAGCTCTGGCTCGTCGACGGCCCAGGTGTGCAGGTCGTAGTAGAAGCTGCGGACCGAGATCAGCTCGGTGACCAGGCCCTTGCGGGGCTTGCCGTCGGCGCGGACGCTGATCCGCTCGCGCCAGGCGTCGTAGAGCTCGGGGCTGATCTTCAGGTCGGGGTGTCCGGGGCTGAGCTCCTCGATCTGGAGCCAGAAGTTCTTGACCAGGGTCACTGCCAACCCCGACAGCGTGGAGTAGTCGGCGTCCGCAGAGCGGCGTTGGAGGTAGGCGATCAGCAGTTCACGCACCGACGCGTTCTCGACCTGGTACTGACTCACCAGCTCTGTCGCCGTCAGCGGCCCGCGGTGCAGCGCCTCGCGCATCGTCCCCGGGGTCCCTGCCGGGAAGTGCCCGGCCTTGTGCAGGATCGTCCAGGCGGTGTAGCCGTCGAACCGGTTCCGGTCCTTCCGGCCGGCACGCAGCACATTCTTGACCCGGCGATACTCGTGGCCGTGATGCAGCAAGGACGCCGGGGTGATGTCGGCGAAGGCGATGCCCTGGCAGGTAAGCAGCGAACACACGCAGAACAGCGCGTCCCGCCGATGAAGGTGGCCGATGTCCGCGGCCCGGGTCAGCTCCGCATAGTGCTCCAGCGCCGGATCGCGCTGAGCGGTGACGAAGAACGGGGAGTACTCGGTCCGGGAGTTTCGTCGGAAGGCGAGCAGACTCGGCTGGACCACCCGCAGGCAGAACAACGCGCGCACTGCCGCGGTCCACGGCGTCGCGTTCTCTGCTGACGACCGTGCCCGGCCGATATCCAGCGCGGCTGCCTCACCGCGACCGAGCGGACTCGCGTCCCAGCGCGCCTGCCAGGTGTGTCCGGGAAACTCCTCCAGGTATTCCAGCAGTTGCCCGGTCGCGTAGTACCGGTGGCGCGCGGTTCCCGCCGGAGTCTCCCAAGCGTCCCGGGCCAGGCCGGCGATGCTCGCCGCTGGCGTCCGCGACAGTTCGCCGAACGGCCGCGGCGGAACCGCGGCGACCGCAGGCTCGGCCCGCATCGTCCCGGAGACGAAACGGCTGGGGAAGTCCAGGCCCTCGGCCACCGGGCTGGGCCGCCTGCGGCGGCTCAGCCCGGTCGAGCGCCCCGCATGCGCGTCAGACACCGAACACCGCCTCGACGTCGGCCTGGTCGTAGCCGACCGGGTAATGGGCGGCAGGACGCGGGCGCGCGTAGTGCTCGGCGAGCTTGTCGAACAGTTCCTCGATGCGTGCCGTCAGGTAGCGGCCGGTGGTCTGGATGTCCGAGTGCCGCAGGATCGCCTGCACCTCCGCCAGGGTCAGCTGACCGCCGTTCGCCATGCGGGCCGCCGCGGTGTGCCGGGCATCGTGGATCGTCCAGTTCGTGCCGAGCCGGTCGTTCGCGCGCTGCACGACCCTGCGCAGCGCGGCGTAGCTCAACGGACGGGCCGGTCCGCGGCGGGTCCGCCAGAGCGGCTGCCCCGGTTCCGGCAACCCGGCCTCGTCCAAGTACGCAGCCAGCCGCAAGAACGCTTGCGGCGACGCCGGCACCGCTTCGCGCAGGCGCGTGCCCTTCGAGACGACGTAGATCCGCCGCCCCGCCCAGTCGACATCCTCCAAGCCGACGCCCAGCAGTTCGGACGCGCGGGCACCGCTGGAGACGAAGAAGTCCAGCAGTGCGCGGTCCCGCTCGCACCCCATCGCGTCGAACAGCTCGTCCCACAGGGCATCGGGAATCGACCGCGGCGGCCGGTCCGCCACCTTCTGGCGCAGCCGCGCGCGCCCGAACACCGGCCGCGGCTCCAGCGGACTGCGGTGCGCAAGAGCCCGACGCCGCTGCGGTGAGACGGGCACCGGGTTGACCACCGGGCCGCGACCGTAGTGAGCGTGGTGGGCGTAGAACCCGCTGACCACGCTCAACGCGTGGTTGATCGTCCGCGGCGCGTACCCGGCCCGCAGGCTAGCCTTTCCGGTCCGCAGGTTCACCGCCCCCGGCTCCGGCGTCCCGACCGAGCGGCGACGCTGCGGATTGGCGGCCGACCGCAGCCACCCCACCAGCACCGCGACCTCTGCCTCGGTCGCACACTCCCACCACACCCCGAGCACCCACAACAGTCGGAACCAGCGCAGCAGCCCGTACGCGTAGCTGCGGCACGTCAGCGGGCTCGCGTCCCCGACCGCCAGCTCACGCAGGAACTGCGTGACCGCCTCGACCTCGTCGCCGAACCTGTCGAGCACCATGTACGGCGGGTGCTGTCCGCCGGTCTCCAGGACGGCCCCCACGCGGGGAACCGCACCCTGACCCTCCAACAGCCTTTGCCGAAGCTCCACTTCACGCTCCTTAGTCACCAACAACAGCGCGGTGACCAACGACCGGAAGATGGTGCGGTTAACGATGCACTGCCTACGCGCGATCCCACCGGTGCCGTCCGGGTTCTGGATGAACAGCGGCATCGACGCGAACCGCTTGGCGGGGTCGAGGGCGTCGGCGCGGATGTTCCCCGACGACACCCGCAGCACCGGGATACCGGCAGGCTCGGCAACCTCGCGCACGATCCGGTCAAGGTGCCGGTAGACCGCGTCCGGCTCCCAACCGGTGTCCGCGAACACCGCGGCGTCGAACTTCGGGATCCCACCCTTCGCGGACAGCAGCAACAGCGCGGTCGACTGCACCCCCGTGCCCAACGACAACACCCGCGGCCCCGTCATGACGCCATCCCCACCGCGTCGGCGCCGCCGCCCGACTCGCGTTCGGCGCGCAGCGTGTCACGCAGGATCCGGGCCGACTTCGCCGACGTGCGGACCTCCTCGCGGATGCGATCGGCCGTCAGTCGGTCGGTCGGCCAATCGGCCGTCAACTCCCGTGCCTCGGCGAGCATTTCGGCGACGTTCCGCTTCGGAACCACCGACTTCGCCGACTCCGGCACCCGACCGGTCGCCCGACGCGGGCCAGCGGTCGCCCGACCCAGACGTGATCCGTTTTGCGTGGAATTAGATGAAATCTTCTGGTTGGATACCGACCGTGCGCCCGACTCGTCTGCGCCGTCACCCGACTCGCGGACCGACTCGCCATCGTCGCCCGTGTCGTCGTCGGCGTCGACGTCGACGTCCGCCGACCCGATGAGTTCTTCGATCGGATCGGCGGCGGCGAACGCGAACGACTCCGCGTCGCGGACCGACGCGACCGACTCGGCGACCGTGCCGCCCGGCGCCATGTCGGCGAGCGTGGCAGTCGGGGTCTGGAGCACGGCGAGCCCGACCGACTCGGCGCCCGACTCCAGGGCCTTGTCGAGAAGCTTCGCGATGGCCTTGACCGCCTTGTGGTGCTGCTTGAGCGTCCGACGGGTCACGCCCGGGTCGGCGCCGTAGACCGCACGCCACGCGATCACCCATGCGGCGTCCGGGTCGAGTCCGGGGACGGCGGCGATCAGGTCGCGGGTCCGGCGCGAGACCTTGCGGAACCGCGCCTTGCGGTAGATCTCGGCCCGGATCTGCGCGCCGGACTTCCCGCCCTCGGTCTGCGTGCGCGAATGCGCGTACGCCTCCCACAACAGGACGCCCAGCAGGCTCGCCAGCGCGAGCACGCACGCAAGCGGGATGCTCCGGTGCCAGGTGTGCGCGAAGTTCAGCGCCGCCGCGGCGAACGCCGAACCCCACGTGATCGCCCGGTAGATGCCCGCCGGGCGGTCGCCGTCCTCGATCGCCTTGGAGGCCATCGCGGCACCCGCCCATGCGGCACCCTCGGTCATCGCAGTGACCAGCACCGAGAGCACCGGGTTCATGCCCATGGCCAGGTAGAAACCCATCTGCGCCGGCCACGCCGTGCCGATCGAAGCGACCATGACACCCGAGACCAACGCGAAGTCCCGGCGCTCACGCACCGACCCCAGCGCCTTGCTCACGCGCTCCTGACGCGCCGCGCGTGCCTGCGCCTTGTCCGCGCCGGTCTCGGCGCGGATGCTGCGTTCTTCCTGCCGGCGGATCTCGGCGACCTGTGCCGCCGCCTGCGCCTGCACCACCGCGGCAAGCGCGGTCCGCTCCGACGCGGCAGCGTTCGCCTCTTCGATCCGCGCCCGGTCCATCCGGCGGTGCGCGGACATCGTGTACAAGGTCTCCGTCACGCCGCCCACCGCCTGGCGGTGCGTCGCGTCGGCAGCTCGATGACCCGCGCCGACTCGGCCAACAGGCTTGCGGCGTAAGCGGCAAGCTCCGGGTCCTCACGCCACAGGTCCGCGAGCACGTCCCGCGCGGCATCCAGCCGCGCGGCCCGCTCCATCGCGGTCTCACCCGCGGTTCCGGCGAACAGCTCCGGGTCGATACCCATCGCCAGTTCGGCGAACTCGGAACCCGAGAACACCAGACGACCCCCGACAATGTTTCTCACGGTCGTACTCCTCTTTCGTAGGAGAGCGACCCACGGGGCGACCGCCGGACCTTGCCGGGATGGGCGGTCGCCCCGGCACACATCGTGTGTGCCTCGTCTTCGTCTGACGAGTGGTCATGGCCCCGGACGCACCCGCGTGACCGCGGTCGTCCGGGACGATGAGCACTGGTACGGATGTCCCCTTCCGGCAGGAAAAGCTGCCGTTGGTAGGCAGGGACGTGGCCTTACGGCCTCGATTGCCATCCGGTTGCAAAGGGTTGCCGGTACCCAAGGCCCCACAAGGCCACTTGACCCGCAGGAGCGGGCCCGTTGGTGTGCAAAAGCGCAGATCAAAGCACTCTCGGCGAGCACTACACAACTACGTCACTGCTTCACTAGTGAGGCAGTGACGTCACCGTAGCGCGACAACTCCCGATGCTGCAATACCTCACTAGGGAAGTTGTTCTACGATGGCTCGCATGAGCATCGATCCGACCGACCCGCGACCCCCGTCGCGGCAGATCGCCGACGAGTTGCGCGAGCAGATCGTCAGCGGGGCGCTGGAACCTGGGAAGCCGCTTCCGTCCGAAAGCGTGCTGGTCGGGACGTACGGCACGTCGCCGACGACCGCTCGCCAGGCCGTACGGCTCCTCAAAGAGGAAGGTCTCGTTGTCTCCGAACGCGGCCGCGGCGTCTTCGTGAAGAAGCAGCCACCCACGATCCACATGGGTTCGGCCCGCTTCTCGCGTAAGACGCGGGCCGAGGGCAAGGCAGCCTTCGAGGCGGAGATAGAGGCACAGGGGCGCCGCTGGGGTCAGGAGATTCTCGGGCTCGAAGACGTACCCGCTCCCAGGTGGGTCGCCGAGTGGTTCGACATCGAGCCCGACACCACGGTCTTCGTACGCCGCCGGCGCAACTGGGTCGACGACGAACCCACACAGGTCGCGGACAGCTACTACCGCCTTGAAACGGTCGCCGACACGGCTATCCGCAACGAGGACACAGGCCCCGGCGGCAGCTACGCGCGACTTGAGGAGAAGGGCCTCCGGCTGGAGCGGTTCCGCGAGGAGATCGCCATCCGTATGCCCTCGCCCGACGAGACGAAGGCTCTCCGCCTCTCCCCCGGCATCCCGGTCGCCGAGCTGCGACGAATCGCGTTCACCGCCGATGGTCCCGTGGAAGTACTCACATCAGTGGTCGCAGGCGACCGACACGTCTTCTGCTACGAGTTCCCCGCACCCGAGTAGACAGGAAAGTCCTTGCAGGTCACCTACACCAGCGTGCCCACACCGGGCGGGATCAACGACGACTTCGTCATCGCGGGGGAACGGTTCGTCGTCGTCCTCGACGGGGCAACGCAGCTCAGCGAATCCGGCTGCGTCCACGGCGTCCCGTGGCTGGTCAAACACCTCGGCACGCAACTTGCCACCGCCCTGGTGACCGAGCCGGACACGTCCCTGACGTCCACCTTGGCCGGCGCCATCGAGCGTGTGTGCGCGTTGCACGCGGACACATGCGACCTGTCGAACTCAAGTAGCCCGTCGAGCACGGTCGCCCTCCTGCGTCATCAGGGCGACCGGGTCGACTACCTCGTGCTGTGCGACTCGCCGTTGGTCATCGAGACCACGGACGGCAAGGTTCACGCATACAGCGATGACGCCACGAAGCACCTGCCTGGCTACACCCAAGATGACCTCCGCAAGACCAGAAACCAGCCCGGCGGCTTCTGGGTCGCGAGCACCAAGCCCGAGGCAGCCGAACACGCCGTCATCGGCTCATTCCCTGCGACCGACGTCCGTCGCGCCGCGCTCATGACCGACGGCATGTCCCGCCTAGTCGAACGCTACGAATGGTCGTGGTCCCAGCTCATGGACGTCGCCGAGACCGAGGGCCCCGCCGTCGCCATCCGTGCCGTGCGCGAAGCCGAGCACGCCACCACCCCCGGGACGTTCCGCGGTAAGCAGTACGACGACGCCACGATCGCCCTATGCCGTGAGTTCAAGCCGTGACAGACCCAGCGCGGCACTCAGTCAGCGTCGCGGGCGTAGTCGTCGACGACGCTGGGCGTTGCCTGCTCACGCGGCGGCGGGACAACGGAAATTGGGAAGCTCCCGGCGGCGTACTCGAAGCGAACGAGACCATCACGGACGGGTTGCGGCGCGAGATGCGCGAGGAAACTGGCCTCGAAATCGAGCCGGTCAGCCTGACTGGTGTCTACAAGAACATGCGGATTGGCGTTGTCGCGCTGGTCTTTCGGTGTCGCGCTGTCAGCGGAGTGCTGACAGCGAACAGCGAGGTCACCGAGTTCCGGTGGGCCCACCGCGGCGAACTCGACGACCTGATGATCGAGGCGTACCGAGTGCGCGTCAGTGACGCACTGGAAGAAGGAACCGCTCCCGCCATCCGATCTCACGACGGGCTCGCTCTCCTCTGAGTCCATTCGAGGAGGGAGGACTGAAACAATCGGGGGGAAGTGTCTGCCTGTCCACTTACGGCTCCGACCAGCCAAAACGCAACGGACAGTCGGGACACCCCGGAGTGTTTCAGCCCCAGCGCGTCCGGCTGCCCGTGGTTCCGGCTTGGGTGGCGTCATCTTGAACGAAAAAGACCAAGTCCCCGTGGTGCGTCACCGTGACAACGGCCACCGGAACCCCGAGCGGTGTCCTCGAAGTGTCCAACCGTCACGGACGGCTTACGGGGGTCAGAAAAGAAACCGGCGTGAATGTCGAACTGCATGCAATCGACGAACTAAGCACACTTACGACTGAACTCGTACAGAATCGGTGCCGACGACGCCTCGGCCTAGCATAAAAACTCAACCCCTCGCACACGACGGACAGCATTTTCTGCCCAGCTAAATCGGGCGACGAAGTCATGACCGAAGGTAATCAGATCGCGATATATTCAGCGATTCGCCTCGCAGTCTCGCGCCGCGCCGCCTCGTCCTGTGGTTCATCCGGCGGCCACAGCCTCCCCATGCGATCATCCTGCCAGCGAGGAACCAGGTGGACATGAATATGGAAGATGGTCTGAGAAGCCACCTCTCCTGCCGAGTTGATTATATTCATACCCTCCGGCCTCAGCGCATCCCGGATTCCATGTGCCACAACTAGAGCAGATTTCATCAAATCAGCCATGACATCCTTTGGAATCTCCCACAAATCGCGAAAATGCCGCCGCGGAATGATAAGAGTATGACCGAACGTTGCTGGATTCAGTGGAAGAAACCCGACTGAATCTTCTGCCTCAAAGACGATCGCCGCCGGGGCGGCGCCTGAGGCAATAGCGCAGAAAGCACAGTTTTGCCGTTCTTGAGAACTACCCATTGTCGAGCCTCCTCAGCTCCCACCAGGATGACTGCCCGCGGTTCGCTGAGGTATGTGCAGCACAGCCGAACCCGACCCGCACCTTCGCGGGTGTTCCGAGCACATCTGTCGGCCACACGGCGTAGCGTTTGAGTCCGGACTCCGCTCCCGGGGGTCCGAGTGATGCACAACCCTAGGAGAGCCATGGCTCGCAAGGTCTTCTACAGCTTCCACTACGCCCCCGACAGCTCCCGCGCAGCAATGGTCAGAAACTCAGGCATCGTTGACGGCAGCCACTCGGTATCAGACAACGCATGGGAGGAGGTGAGGGCTGGCGGCGATCCAGCGATCCAGCGGTGGATTGACGGCCAGATGTCCGGCCGGTCCGCGACGGTTGTGCTGATTGGCAGCAAGACAGCCGGACGTAGATGGATTAACTATGAAATCGAGAAGTCGTGGCGGGACGGCAAGGGGGTCGTTGGGATCTACATCCACAAGCTTGAGAACTTCCAAGGCGAGCAGAGCCCCAAAGGCGACAATCCCTTCTCTCGCGTCACGACCCCCGGCGGCAGCCGACTCTCCACTTTCGTAAAGACATACGACTCTCCATACCAGACGAGCAAATACACTTACGGATACATTAAGGACAATCTCGAAAAGTGGATCGAGGAGGCCGTCACCATTAGGCAAACCTACAGGAATTACTAGTACCGAATGCTAGCGATGGAGCGCCGTCGCGGTGATTATCGCCAGGCTGGCTACAGTTAGCAACCCGTAGAAGTTGACCATTGTGTGAGACCTGATGACATCAGGCCAGCGCACGATCGCAAGGTACGGTTGAATGTTCATAGAGTATGGCTCAACCGCCGTCGCGGGCTTTCGGACATCGTCGTAAAGTTTGCGAAAGAGTCGTTCCTGCCGGAGATAGTAACTATCGAGCATCCAGAATCCCACAATCGGGATCAGAGTCACGGCAGCAATCTGCCAGCTCGACTTATTGGCAGCTACACCAAAGAAGGCGCCAGCGATGGTCATCGTCCAGCCCTTAATAAGGAAGGACCCATTGCCAAGCCTGGCGACTATGGCCTGAATGAATTCGAGGTGCTTCACCTGGTCGCTACTCATGAGCGGCGGCGTGTTGCTTGGTGTGCTCACGTGTCCCCCGGGGGCCGGTAAGAGCGGGACACTGCCGCCCCGCTTGCGCCTTGATGTTGCCACGGAACCCGTCTCTTGGTAGGTCCCTGCGGGGCATCCACGGGGCGGAATCGCACGATCAGACGCTGAGGCGACGAAAGCAGCAGCTCAGGCAGCGAGTCCAGGCTGCTCCGCCGCTGTCCGGCGAGGAGAGCGGGACGGCCCCGGCTTCGACCATGAATCGAGGATCCAGCCGTTCGCCTAGTTCTGGTGGCGGTCACGCTTCACGGGAACTTGCGGTCGTAGGCCGCGTTGTCAATCAGTACGGGGGGCGACTGGCGCTCTTGACGTGGGGGAGGCTGGATCGGTGTCGGGGACGCTGCGTGTGGGTGAGATCTTTCGCTACGCGGCAGGCAAGGACCCGGTCCCGCCGGACGTCGACGGGTTCCGCAACTTCTGGCATGCGACCGACACCCCTGGCCAGAAGCGCGTCCTTCTGGAGTCCGGCATCAACAGCATCGCTGAGGTACAGGCGGCGACTGGGCCGCGCCGCGCCGCGATTCTGATCCGGTCCAGCCCCTGGAAGGCCGGCAGCGAGCAGACACCGTGGCATGACGTCTTCAGCTTGGAAGTAGGCCACGTCAGGTACTTCGGTGACCACAAGCCCGGCCTCGCGGTGCCTGTAGGCGAGACGAAGGGCAACGGTGCTCTGCTGCGGGCATTCGAACGCCATCGTGCCCCGACTGCTGACGTTAGACGCTACGCAGAGCCGCTGTTGGTCTTCCGGGCAGTGCGACGCGGCAGCAGTCCCAAAGGGCACGTCGAGTTCTGCGGGGTCGGGCTGGTGGAGCGCGCGGAGCGCCTCATCCAGTGGGCTGGCGAAGACCGGGACACCTTCGCGAACTATGTGTACGACTTCGCCATGATCGACCTTGCTGATGAGGACGACTCCCTTGACTGGCGCTGGATCGAAGCGCGGCGAACCCCAGGACTCAGCATCGATGAGGCGCTGAAGCTGGCGCCGGCGGCTTGGCGAGAGTGGGTCGACAAGGGGCACTCGGCCTTGCCGCGAGTCCGACGGCGCGTCGCCCGTTCCCGGATAGTGAAGTCGAAGGATCAGAAGCCGCCTGTCGGATCCGAAGAGGCCAAGGACCTGCTCACGATCTACCAGTTCTTCGACAACCGGAAGCATGACTTCGAGGCGGTGGCCTCCGCAGTCGCCGGGCGGATCCTCGGAGTTGGTGCGTCGTACCGCGAAGGTTGGCTGACCCGTCGTTCGGGTGACGGCGGCGCTGACTTCGTCGGACGCATAGACGTGGGTCGTGGGACGGCAGGTACCAGTCTGGTCGTGCTTGGGCAGGCCAAGTGCGTCAAGCCGGACACATCGATCAGCGCCGAGCAGATCGCCCGGATAGTGGCGAGGCTTCAACGAGGCTGGATTGGCGTGTATGTGACGACGGGGTACTTCTCGGAGGCGGCGCAGGTCGAGATGGTCGAGGACCAGTACCCGATCTCGCTTATCAACGGTCGGGAGCTTGCGACGGAGCTTCGGTCCATGGCCAACGAAGACCACGACGGAGACTTGCTTGCCTGCCTCGAACAGCTCAAGGACAGTCAAGCTGCCATCGTGACCGAGCGGCGCCCGGACGAAGTCTTGTTGCTGTAGGGGTGGACGTCGTAGTCAGCACGGGTTAACCGACCGAGTTCCCCGCATTGCACCACCTCCGCACCACGTAGCGCGGGCATCCAGGGGCAGCGGCGGTCAACCAGTGGTGGCGCGGGGAGAGGCGCCGAACGCGTTCCCACAGGTCAGACCGTCCCTCGTCCCGGTCCAGACCGGGTTTCCCAAGCTCAGAGCGCGAGTTCGATTCTCGTCGCCCGCTCCAAGACAAAGGCCCAGGTCATCGACCCGGGCCTTCGTTGTTGTCTAGACCTTTCTAAGCATCTCGTGCCCTAGGCGTGCCCTTAGCGTCCCCGTCGCCAGCGTTCGTGCCCTTGCCACGGTCCCGCTGCACCCGAGCGTCCAGGCCCTCCGCGATCTCCCGCTGCCGCTCGTCCGTCGAGTGCTGGTAGATCATCGCGGCCCGCTCTGTCGACTGCCCGGCGCGCACCATCAACTCCTTCACCGTCGCACCCGACTGCGCCGCAAGCGTGTTCCCCGTGTGCCGCAAGTCGTAGAAGTGGAAGTGCTCGGGCAACCCGACGGCCGTACGCGCCTTTCGCCACTTCCGCCCGAACGTCGACCTCCGGAACGGCTTGCCTTTCTCGCCGACGAAAAGCAGCCCGTCATTCTCCTTCTCTGCGAACCAGTCGAGGTGCCGCTTCACTTCGAGGTCCAGGAACGCCGGGTAGACCACGACGCGCGTGCCAGCCTCCGACTTCGGATCACCTGTCACCCGCCGCCCGGTCGTGAGTTCCGGCGACGCTTGGGTGATCGACAGCTCCCGAGTCTCCGGATCGACGTCTTCACGCCGCAGCTCCGCTTGCTCCTCCGGCCGGAGTGTGGCGTACGCGGCGAAATAGACCATCAGCCGCCAGCGCGGCCCTATCGCTTCCGCCAGCGCGTCGACCTGGGCCACGGTCGCGATGGGACGTTCCGGCGCCTTCTCTCGCCCGGCCTTCTTGATCCGGCAGGGATTGCGCCGGATCAACTCGTCATCCTCGAAAGCTGTTTGCAGGATGGCCTTCAGCAGCCGGTACGACTTCGCCACCGTCGTCGCCCCGGTCGCCTTCCTGCGTTCGGCGTGCCAGGCCCGGACGCGAGGCGGGGTGATCTCGTCCAGGTCGAGGGCCCCGAACGTCGGCAGGATGTGCAGCCGCAGCAGCCGCTGATACAGCTCGATAGTGGTCGGCGCGAGTTCGCGTTCCTCGACCCACAACAGCGCGTACGTCTCGAACTCCACCGCGCCGGCGTCCGGGTCGCGCCAGTCCTTCTGGCTGATCTCCGTCTGCTTGGCCGCAAGCCAGTCGTCCGCGTCATCAAAGGTCTCGAACAGGTCGGGCGCGTCGTAACGGATGCCGTCCGGACCGGTGTACCGAGCCTGGTACTTGCCGGACGGGAGGCGCCGGATGGTCCCGAACCGACGCCGGTTCTGCTTCCGCTTCCGGGGCATCAGGCCGCCCTCCGCAGAGCACGCGACCGAGGCCGCCGCCGGATCGGCTCCACCGTGTTCGCCGCCAGGTACGCGTCAATCGCGCTCTCCCGGATGCGGACATGCGAGCCGACCTTGACGTACTCGATCCGCCGTTCCGCGACCAGCCGGCGTGGGAACCGCTCGCCCTTCAGGCCCATGCGTTCCGCCGCCTCACGGACGTCCAGAAGACGATCAGTCTTCGCACTCATGCCGCCCTCCCCGTGGTTGCCGAACTTCCGAGCTGTCCATCTGCGCGTGCTTTCGCGTCGTCCAGGGCGGACCGCCAGCGGACCCGTTCAGCGACCGCCCGCAGCAGGCGATGCGAGATCGAGGGGACGTCCGGGTCGGACGGTCGTGCGTGTTCCCACAGGTAGCGGTCGGGAGCTTCGCCGCGGTCGGCCATTTCGCCGACCAGGTCCAGGACCCACGCCCGCCGCTCCTGCTTGTGGTCGGCCAGGGACTTGCCGGACCACTTTCGGGAGACGAGGACGCGGCGTCCGCCGTAGCCGAGGTGGGTTCGGCGGTGTGCCTTGGCCTTGCAGTGGCCCGGCCGCATCCCGTCGCGCGCGTTCTTCGGTTGGACGCCGTACCGGAGCCAGTTCGCGCAGGCCGGCGAGCACGGCTCGTACCGCAGCACTTCCGTCAGCCGGTCGACGTGCGCCCGTTCGGCATCGCTCGCCGGTTCGTGGCACTCGTGCGCCGACTTGTTCAGGTACTTCGACAGGTAGCCGATACAGCGGCGCGCGTCCCGCGAGCCGACCAGGACGCCCTTCGCGTCGACCTGGACGCCGAACCGGGCGACGTGAACCGGTTCCGCCGCGTCGTCCGCGTCGAGGGCATCGAGTGCTTCGTCCCAGGACGCCAGCGGCTCCCCGCTGTCCGGGTCGACGTAGGCGCCGAGGTCCGAGTCCCAGACCGGTACGGCGTCGCCGTCGTACGCCGGTTCGTCGCAGGCCGGCCACCACACCTGGTGATAGGTCGCCGCCGCGACCTGCCGCAGCTCCGCCCGCGAGACCGTTCCGCGGATCGCCAGGTGCACGTGCGGGGCCAGGCGCCGCTGCGGTTCGACCGCGGCGAAGTACTGGACGTCGAAGCCGACGAACCGGCGCAGGTTCTGTACGAACCGGTCCACCAGCTTGGAGAAGTGCAGCGCGTCCCGCGCAGCCCGCCGGTATTCGTACGACGCCGCGTCCACCGGCGTCCCGTCGGAGCGGACCCGCCCGTAGGAGGGCAGGGTGAGCGTGACGAACAGCGAGGGACGGAACGTCTTCCCGTCCGGCGCCACATACGCCTTCCCGACCGTGCGCGCGTCGACCGGGCGCCGAGGCAGGTCGGTCACGTCCTTGCGCCGCCGGGTCGACCGGACCCGCCGGGAGGCCTTGTCCGGGTCGACGTTGCCCCGCACGCCTGCCCGCTGGATCTCGTCATCGAGGGCGGCCAGGTCTTCGCCGAGTTGTTTGCGTTCGGTGCCGGCCGCAGCGTCGTGGGCCTTGGTCGCGTCCGCCCGCAGTTCGACCAGCCAGCGCTGTGTCTCGTCCGGGTCGTCCGCGTCGAGGTCCGGTTCCTCGGTCAGGTGCCAGCCCTCGCGGCATTGCGCCATCCGCAGCTGACGCTTGCGTTCCGCGCAGGTCGGGCAGACGCTCGCCAGCGTAGCCCCGCACGGGACATCCACGATCTCGGTTTCACCGGTCGTGATGTCGGTACGGCGCAGGGCGATGGGGCGGATGCAGACGCCGTGTTCGAGGGCGACGGCCCACACGACCTCCTTCGCGAAGGGCATGCGGGCCCGCTCGATCCGCGTCGTACCGGCGGTCATGCCGACTCCAGGCCACGGCGTTCGCACGCCCACACCGTCACCGGGTGGCCGCGCAGCAGGCCGGTCACCTCGTGACGGGTGTACGGCCCGATGTACGCGCCGTCGCCGTCGACCACCGTCGTCACCGGGCCCCGCAGCACCGCCGCCCAACCGGCCAAGCCGGTCACGTTTCCGCCCGCCAACTGCACGTTGACCTGCCAGGCCTTGTCGGCGTGGTGCCAGGTCACCTGGACGCCCACCAGCTCCGGCAGAGCAGGGTGCGCCACGAGGAAGTCCGCGACGATCCCCAACACGTCCGCCCCGCCGGCCATGTCCACACCCCAGCTCATGCCGCACCGCCCGGCGTGACGTCGCCGACCATCCGGTCGATGTCGGCATCGGAGACGTACGCCGCACGCACCCGCACCGGTTCGGGGTGCGTCTCGCGCTTCACGTATCCGACCCCCGCGCCGACCGACGGGATCGGGGAGATGAGGTCGGCTTCCGCGCCGCGGTCCCGCGCACCCTGACCCAACACCATGTCGACCTGCGCCGGTTCGTCCAGGCGCAGCGCGATGCGGTCCGGGAACAGGTTCCGGAGGTTCATGACCTCCTTACGCGGATCCTGGAGTGCACCGAGGACGCAGAACCCGACCGAGCGGCCCTGACTCGTCAGCGTCGCTATCGCCGCATCCGCCCGCTTCCGCAGATCACGGTCCGGCTGGTACGCAGTGAGGAACGCCAACTCGTCCACGATCACGACCACGAACGGGCAGTCCACCGAGGGCTCATGAGTGCGGACCTTGCCCGCGAACCTGTGCGCCCGCGCGGACATCTCCGCCACCGCGTCTTCGAGCATCTCGACCATCTCGGCGGCATCCGACGAGTACCGCTGAAACAGTGCCCGGCCGTAGGACAGCTCCATCCGCTTCGGGTCGAGAGCCCACAGCTCCACCAGCCCGGCACGGGCCGCAGGCATCAGGCCGCGGGTGACGCCCCACAGGATCGAGCCCTTGCCCGCCCCCGTAACCCCGGCGACCAGGACGTGCGTCCCGTGCAGCCGCAGCACCCACGGCGACCCGTCGTCACACCGCCCCAACTCCACCGAGGAGAAGTTCGGCGCCCAAGGATCCCGAGCCGGTGCGGGCAGTTCCTTCACTGGCGGTGCAGCAGGCGTCTCATGCCGGTCGAGCAGGCCCGGCATGCCCATCTCGGCCGGACCGAACGGCTTGTCCAACGGGTCCGCCACCCATGCCCGCAGCACCACGACGCCCCGGGCAGGTGAGGACGCATCGACCCGGAACACCCGCCAGGCATGTGCAAGCCCGTCCGTGTGGTCACCAAGCGCCGAGGGCGTCTGGCCAGGCAGCAGCTTCACCCGCACCAGGTAGCCGCCGGGCACCTGCTTCACCTTGGTGATCTTCGGCCAGGCGTACGAGAACTCTTCGTTGAGCCGCTTGATCGGGTCCTGCTGCCACAGTCCGAGGGCCTTGGCCAGCTTCGGCCAGCCGCGCCGCACCCGGCCGGCGAACGAGAAGAACCACCACCGCACCAGGCCCAGCCCGATGCCGAGGAAGACGACCGTGGTCGCCTTCGAACCGGCCGCCGCCTCGGCGACCGTGTAGATCAGGAACAGCACCGCCGCGACGATCGCGACCCCGCGCCGCCCCAAGCGCTGGAACGTTGCCATGATTGGGGACACCCCTTCGATAGATCGTCAGGTCTCTTGATCGGGAGCGGTCCCAGTGCCCAGACCCGCCAAAGTCACGGGGCACCGGGACCGCGTACGAACTCCTCTGCGGTCAGGCCGCCTTGCCCGCCTGCTTGCTCCCGGCGCCCGTCGGCGCGTGCAGGCCCGCGGCGCGGAACGAGTACGCCAGCCGCCCCGACCCGTTCACCCAGGGCGTGACGGTCATCCCGTCGAACTCGACCGGCCGGAACGGGAGTCCGGGCAGTTCCTCCGGCAGCACCGGCGCCACGGACGCGGGGATCTTGACCTTCACGGACGCGTCGCGAGCGTCGGGGTCCGGGT
Organism: Yinghuangia soli; assembly: GCF_021502675.1. Taxonomy (GTDB): domain Bacteria; phylum Actinomycetota; class Actinomycetes; order Streptomycetales; family Streptomycetaceae; genus Yinghuangia; species Yinghuangia soli. The sequence goes on along the minus strand of NZ_JAKFHA010000002.1, from coordinate 220,224 downwards.
CGGACACAGTGACGACCCACATCGGGAGCCCCGTCGCCTTGTCGCGCGCCTGGACCTGCTGACCGCTCTTGGACGCCTCGAAGTCGGAGACCGGCTCGACCTTGGTCGCGTACGCCCCCACCGGGAACACGTCCGTGAAGGCCACCGGAATCGCCAGCTTGATCGCCATCTTGTTGAACTCCTTCTGTAGACCCCCCTAGACAGCCGGAGCTGTCCACCCCGAGCGACGTTGTCTAGGGGGATGTACATCGAAGGTAGGAGCGGCATCCCGCAAGTGTCTAGGGGGGTGTACAAGATTCTTTCGAGAGGCTCCGGAGGCGGAAATTCCGCTTCTAGCCGGGGAGTTCGTAGACGAGCCGATGCCCGTCACCCGGAATGACGATGTCCGCAGTCTCGACCGCCCGCTTGCCGGCCCAGTTCGTGCGCTCCACCACGAGCACCGCCAGGCCGACCCGCCGAGCCAGGCCCTCCGCCTCAGCCTTCGTCGCAGCCCGTGCGCCCACTTCCTCCACGACCCGCGTCACCGAATAGCCGATCGCAGCCATCCGAGCCGCCACACCGGCACCGCACAACGGCCCATCCTCCGGCAGCAGCACTCCCGTTCCACCGACAATCGCCAGCGGCTCCCAGCTGGTCACCAGCTGCACCGGAGCCCCGTCGACCGTGCAGCGGTAGCGCGTCTGCTGAACCGCGTCGCCCAGTTCGATACCGAGCCGCACGGCCAGCCCGGCCGTGGCGAACGCCCGCTGAGAGCTGTGCGACCAGGCAATACGCGCCCCTTCCGCGACGTCGGCCGACGACAGCGGCCCGCCCTGCCCAGGACGCCGGGTCCGCGCGAATCGCAGCACCTTGCCCCGGTCGCGAACGAACGTCCCGCTACCGGCCCGCCCCTCCACCAAGCCCTCTCCGACCAGCAGACGCAGCGCTGCCCGGACCGGCTGTTCGCTCATACCAAAGCGCACTTCAAGCTGCGCGACGCTCGGCAGCTTGGCACCCACCGGCCATACCCCGGAGGTGATTTCGCTCCGCAGCACGTCTGCGACCCGTGCGTACGCCGGCTGTCCTGCCGCCTCTGCCACGCTGCCCCCTTGCGAATCCTGCGCACAGGTTGACAAGCCTGCATCCGAGCTTGCAACCTCGGATACGAGGTCACGGAAAGTGATCATTGCCATGCGGAGATCATCGGGAGGATCCCGACATGCATCATCCCCAGCAACTCAAGGAAGCCCCCGAGGAAGGCTGGTTCCTCCAGCTTCCCGGCGCACCCGAATCCATCGCAGTTGCCCGCGAGTTCACGCGCAAGATCCTGCACTCCTGCCCCAACGTCGACGCCATCGCGCTCGTGGTGTCCGAGCTGACCACGAACGCGGTCCTGCACTCCAGGTCCGGCCAGGGCGGCACCTTCCGCCTGTGGCTACTCCCGCTCAATCAGGGGATCGCCGTGTTCGTGTACGACGACGGGCCGCCCACGGGCACGACTTTCGACCGCGGCGACGTCGAAGACTTCGGCCGAGGCCTCCAGATCGTCGAGCACTTCGCGACTGCCTGGGGATCTGCCGGCGACACTCCCGGCAGGCACGCCACCTGGGCAGACATGCCGTGGAACACGTCCCACGACACTGATTCCACTAGCGCTGTATAGCCCCCTATACACTCGACTCGAAGCCGGAGGGGACAGCTCGCCGTGTCCACGACCCGCGAAAGCGTCGCCCGAAGCTGGCGTTTCCTTGTGCTGTCTATCCCCCTAGACTCGGCGCTGACGGGGGAGACAGGAGGAGAGGTGCCTACCGAGGCCGACCGGATCGCCAGGATCGCCGACCCGTTTGCGTTGCTCAAGGCCGCCACCGAGCGCCTTGCCGAAGCGCAACGCGAGGTCACCGAGCTGTCCCGTCTTCGGCAGCGCGTCATCACCGAACTGCACGGCCAGGGCCTCTCGTACGCCGAGATCGCCGCCGCCGCAGGCCTTACCCGTGGGCGCATCCACCAGCTCAAGCAGGCCGCCCCAGCGCCCGAGTCCGCGTTCCTGGGCACCAGCCGCGTGATCATCGCGACCCCGCTGAAGCAGGAGGCCAGCAACGCCCGCCCGGTGCTGGCCGCCGAGGACTTCGCCGGCGCGAACCGACTTGCCGAACTCGCGCGCTCCTACCGCCTGGAGCCGACGTTCGAGCACATTCCGCTCAGCGGCGCGATCGACCTCAACCGTGACGGCCTGGTCGTGGTCTGCGGCCCGCGCCTGTCCCAGGACGTTGCCGGGGTGCTCGCCACGGACCCGCGGTTCAGGTTCGAGAAGGCCGCCGACGGCCCCTGGACGCTGCGCGACCTCACCACCGACGAGGTCCACCGCGCCGGCATGGACTCCACCCCGGCCACGGACACCGACGTCGCCTACCTGGCGCGCTTGCCGCGCCCGGACGGCAACGGGCTGCTTCTGGTCCTCACCGGCATCCACCCCCAAGGTTCGCTCGGCGTGATCCACCTGATCACCCACGACCTCGAAGACCTCTACCAGCGCGTCGGCACCGGCCGATTCTCCGTCCTGGTCGACGTGACGTACGACCCCGAATCGAACGAGCCCATCAGCGTCCGCGCCCGGACGCCGTTCTACAACCACGACGAGGAGTAGGCGTGCTGCGAATGGAGTTCGCAACCGAGCCCGGCGACCCCGCCAAGCCCAACGAGGACTTCATCGCGGCAGGCCCCACCACACTCGTCCTCTTGGACGGGTGCGGCACCCCGGTCGGATCACCGTCCGGTTGCATCCACTCCGTCGCCTGGTACGTCGGTCGCCTAGGCCTGGAGCTGTTCACCCGCGCCAGTACCGACCACGAACGCACGCTCACCGACTGCCTGGCGGACGCCATCACCGCCACCGCGGCCCAGCACGCCGACACCTGCGACCTCGACCACCCCGGCACCCCCTCGGCCACGGTCATCGTCGCCCGCCAGGTTGCCGAACAGCTTGAGTACCTAGTCCTCGCCGACTCGACCCTGGCCATCGAGACGCCCGACGGCATCCAGGTCATCACCGACGACCGCGAGGGCCAGGTGGGGAACAAGTACCGCGGCCCGATGGACGCTGCTGCTGCTGGCACTGCCGAACACGTCGCCGCACACCGCGCTTACGTCGAGGCTATGCGCGCCCACCGCAACCAGCCCGGAGGCTTCTGGGTCGCCGCCACCAACCCCGCCGCAGCCGCCGAAGCCCTCACCGGCACCATCCCCCTCAACAAGGTCCAGGGCATCACCGCACTATCCGACGGAGCATCCCGAGCCGTCGACCGCTTCGAACTCACCGACTGGCAAGGCGCCCTCGACATCCTGCGGCAGCAGGGCCCCGAGGCCCTCATCGCCCAAGTCCGCGCAGCCGAACAGGCCGACCCCGACGGCTCCCGCTGGCCCCGAGGCAAAGCCCAGGACGACGCCACCGCCGCATGGTGCCAATCCCGCCCGATCTGACGCTCAAAGCGTTTGCTCGCCCCGAGATGATTCGGGCATGAGCCGCTTCATGAGTGATTGGCAGCTGGACCTACGGGACAGCCGAGGGCAGACGACCGAACTCGATGTCGCCATCGATCCCGGAGCCAATGAGGTCCGCCTCAGCCTGGACCTGTCGTCCGAGATCTATCTGACGCCCGAAGACGCCCTCCTTCTCGCCAATTCCCTGACCCGCGCCGCCCAGAGCGTCAAGGCCGCTCAGGCCGGCGACAACGTCAAGCTGGCGAGCCTTTGGTGGCCCACCAAGGAGGACCAGGAAGGCTGAGCTGTTGCCGGTCCGTGGACGCGTACCGCGCCGATCGGCCTGCCGGCCGATCCGGGGGAAGTTCCGTCCTTCCCCCGATCCCCCTACGCGGTTCGTGACGATGCGTGCCACTCCGCCTGCCTCCCGGACTTGAATGCCTCCGGTCGCGGCCTGGCTGCCACTCGTCCGCGCGTGACGAAGTCCCAAGCAGATCAACTGCCGAATTGTTCTCTACTGGATCAAGGCCGCGCCCTGACGGGCGCGCCATCACCTGCCGCGGGGGGGGGGGGGGGGGGGGGGGGGGGCGGGCCCGCCGGGCCCCCCCCCCCCCCCGGGGCGGCCTGCCTGCATTGCCAGACACAGATGCCGGGTTGAGGGCAGACTAGAGGCCCGCGGGAGCTCCGCGGGCGACGCTGCGCCCCTGGGAAACTCATGGCTCTGTTGCAGGACATCATCATCGAGGCGGCCGGAGAATCAACCTCAACGGCGAGTCTGCTCAGAAAGGCACGAGTTCTCGCGACGAGGCTAGGAATCACCGAAGCCCTGACCTGGATTGGCCATGAACTGAATGGCTATACAGGAGAGGTCCCTGAATATCGGGGCCCGATCCCTTGTGAGGTTAGAGGCAAGTTCCTAGGGCCGTTCAATTCAAGTCTTTCTAATGTCCAAGTTGCAACAGAATTGCTCCCCGCCAGATTTCGTGATCTCGATAAGATCTTCTTGCGCCAGAGCGTTTCAGCGATCGAGGATCTGGCGGCTCGATCTGGCGACGGAATGCTTAGTTCCCCGTGGCCCGGTGCCGCAGTAGCGAGCTTCAATGCAGGCCAGGAAGCTGGAGAGTTCACCCTGTACCCGGACATGGGAGCCATTGCCATCTGGAATTCGGTGCCGCCGTCCGAGATGAAGGCAGTGGTCGATGCCGTCCGTACACGTGTCCTCGACTTTGCGTTGAAATTGGAGCAAGAGGACCCAGAAGCAGGAGAAAAGGCAGGAGATTCACTAGTGACGGCCGAAAAAGGCAATGACATCTTCAACACCATCATCAATGGCCCAGCCAATGTGGCGCAAGGGTCGTCGAATTTCACTCAAAATTCATTCGTGAATACGCCGAAGAGCGACGAGGAGCTTGTTCAGCACCTTCGAGATCTCGGCGTCAACGAAGATCTACTAACTGAACTAAGCGAGGCGCTGGCAGGCGACCGAGCCGAGGCGCCAGATGCCGCGTCGGCGGGTCCACGTGTCCAAGGTTGGCTAGGACGGATTATGTCCCTGGGTAGGACATCTGCCACAGCTGTTGGAACGGGGGTTGCGACCAACGTCGTGACGGATACCGTTCTAAGCTACTTCGGATAGCCAAAGTCATTACAGGAGTAGCAACCTTCTACGGCCTCGGGTGTCCGTCTTGCGCGAGCTACGGATCAAACGTTGCAGGTTGGAATCCTCCCGAGCGCCCCAGCCAAGAGGCCCTTCCCAGTCAAGGAAGGGCCTCTTGCTTGCGCAGAGCACTCGGGTTCCCACAGTCAGAGCAGGGGCTGGGTGAATACCCGCTCAGCTGCCCGCTCGTGCCTGATGCGTACTCTTAGTCCCCCATCAGGCTCCGTCGCACCTGAGCGTTTAGCCCATCGGCGCCCTCGCGCTGACCCTCACTCGTGCAGTGCCTGGTGGAGCCGCTCGGTCGGCTGGCCGGCGCGAACGCACTGCGTGCCGAGTGGCAGCCGATCAGGTCGAGGCCGTCCACAAGGCAGTGAAGCTGTGCATCACAGCCACCGTTGCACTGGGTCCACCAAACTCTGTCGCCGCATAGGCGGGACAGCTCTACCCTTGGAGATCCGTGGACTTAAGTGGGTGCGCATGCCTGACAACGAAAATCCGATCATGGCCACAACCCCACCTCCAGCTGACAGTTTGGGGGGTTACGCCCTAGGAACCTGGGAACAGAAACCTGGGCAACGGGGCATGTCCGTAAGGATAGCGCGGGAAATTTCTGATGCCGAGTTCGACCGCCACATCGAGGCAATTGATACCTATGAGGCCTTGGTTGAACGCAGCGCATTCGAACTCATCCAGCGAAGCTTTTTCAACATCAGAACGATGATTGAATCATTGGCGAATGTTGAGCGATTCGGCGGTGATTTTCGCCGCGCACAGAGGGGCCCAGTCAATAAATCCGTCATGGCAGAGGTCACCAATTGGCTAGCTGCGACACGCCTCTACCTAGAGAATGAGCGAGATTTCATCCTGAATGCCTTCGGCGAAAAAAGCGCCGAGATGATCGCATACAAAGCAGCGACGAGTGGCGCATTCGACAGCCATGACGGCTACCGCTTTCTCTATAATCTGCGAGACTATACACAGCATTGCGGAATTCCATCCGGCTACCTAGACATCTCAGGATCTGCACCCAACCGGAGAATCGTACTCAGCCTCGACAGATCCCGACTGCTCACGGCACGATTCAAGTGGAGCAAGCATGCCAAGGCGCTACTGAACACCTGGCCTGAAAAGATTCCTCTCGTTCCACTCATGGAAGACGCGATGGAAGGCTACGCAACTGTCGAAGAGCAGATGCTGCGTATCATCCTGCGCCGATGCATCAATTTTAGTCCGATCCTGATCAAGTCTATAGAGTCGCTGAACGGCATGAGCGGAAATGCGGCGCTCTTCCGACTACCCAGGAGCGCTGATGCACACGGGAATATCAACTTCTCTGTTCGCACGTTCCCCGACCAGGATTCACTGGTGGCCATTCTGGCGGCTTCAGAAACGGAGGATCCTTTCGCCGAATTGTGCATTGAAGAACCAAGCCCACCTCCGTCGCTACCCACTGACGGGACGCGGGCCTCCGCACTGCTTTCCACATTCTTGATGGGCGATCTCGAGGAGACCGGGAGAGTCATCAACCTCATACTTCAAAGGGATGGAGAAGTGGGGCCACTTGTTAGCGATCTGGTAAATACTTCAGCAGTTCTGGTGCACATGCTGAGCGAGTTGCTGGGTGCTCCTCCGCACGCACTACTAGGAAATCTTGGGCACATTGCGTCTGAGGATTAGACGTTCGTCCCGATTGCGCAACACAGCGGAAACTCACACCATGTCCGAGGCGTGCCGGGACGGTTCGGACCTGGCCGCGTGGGGTCAGCCGGGAAGCCACCAGCAAGGCAGGTGCGGCCTCCGGGTGCCTACGGAGCCGTGTGTCTGCGGGGTGAACTCCGACTCTGACCCGCCCGCATGATTGGGTCCCCCCATGGGGCTTCGGGATGCCAGGCTGGATGGTCAACATGAGCGCTGGGCGTTCAAGCCGCTCGTCGGGGTCGGGCCCTTACGATTTGGGATGACCGCCGGCGAGGTTGGCGAGGCATTGGACTGCCCGTCCGCAACCTCGAGTCGCTCACAGCTGCGTTCGCAAGAGGCCATCGCGGAGCAGTTCCACCACATTGGCGTGACGGCCTACTACAGCGGTGACGGACGTCTGGCGTGTGTCGCTGTCGACGCGAGCGATGGTCCGCAAGTCACGCTGGACGGTGTGTCCTTGGTCGGCTGCGTCCCCTCGGAGCTGACTGACTGGATCTGTGATCACACCGAGGCGCAGGGGCTTGAGTTGTCCTGGACGCATGAAGGGAACGCGTCAGTTCGGGATCTTGGGCTCATCATGCGTGTGCAGCGTGCCGGCGATGTGGTGCTCAGTCGACCGCTGTTCATGATCCATGAGTGGGCCATGGGTGTTTGGGAGCACGTTCCCGACACCGAGTGGCGAACGTTCTGAGCCGTGCTCCGGTCGGCCGCTGGTCACGTGCCCTAGACGTGCCCTAAGGGCCGGTAAACCGCGGTCAGGAGCGGCGCCAGGAGGCCCACGGTCACGAGCGGTCAAGATGCGTTCATACAGGTCAGGTGGCTGATTGGGTTGATCGCCGCTGTGATTCCCAAGCTCAGAGCGCGAGTTCGATTCTCGTCGCCCGCTCCAGACTTAGGGCCCAGGTCATAGACCTGGGCCCTGTTCGTTGTCTAGTTCCCGGTCATGGCGTCCAGCCGTGCGGAGGTCTCGCCGGCGGCAAGCAGCGGCCACTCTTCGGTGACCATCGCGTCGATGTAGGTCCGTACTCAGGCATGGATCGGATCGCGCTGCACCGCAGGCGACTCCGAGGCCGCCGGGGGGCGCCGGGGCGCCGGTTCTGGGTCAGTCGCCCGGATGCGCCATCGTGTCGATGGCGATGGCTGCCGCGAGGACGGTGGCGTGGTCGGCATCAGGGCCGATGGCCAGGCCGTACGTGTCACGCAGGCGGCCCCACTTCTTGGAGACCTCGGCGACGGTGAACCCGTCGTCCTCGACGGTGTATTCGTGGTCGAGGATGTTGCCGTGCACGGTCAGCTCCGGGCCGTTCTCCTGCTTGATGCGCCACCGGTCGCGGACCGGCCCCACCATGGCCTTCTTGACCAGGGCGATGCGGTTGCCGTGGGCGTCCTCGATCTCCATCGACTCCTTGATCCGCGCCGGGCGGCTCTGCACCGCGGCCACGCGCTGCCCGTCGCGGTTCTCGATGACAAAGGTCTTGCGCAGGCGCAGTGCCTTGCCGTCGACCTTGTACAGGTGCTCGCCCTCGTCGTCGTCGATCCAGAAGTCGTCGCCGATCGAGAACATCTTCTGGCGCATCCGGTATCGGGTGACATCGTCGCCCCGGTCGAAGGCGCGGTTGGCCCTCCGGCGCTTCCGCCGTTCACCGAACATCCGTACAGCCTCCGTTCTCCGGCCGGTCGCGGGCGGCCACTCCCGACTACGCCTTGGTACGGCGGCGGGCGATCAGCAGCCCGATCGTGATGCCCACCAGCAGGGTGACCGCCAGGACCAGCCACAGCGGCAGGCTGACCGTGGGAATCCAGAGCCGGATCTCGACCGACTCGGTGTTCGCGACGACGAACCAGACCGCCAGCACGCCCAGGAGAGCGAGCGCGAGCGTGCGCAGGCGGTAGTCCTTGCCGCGGACGGTCACCATGGGTGGCTTGTCAGCATTTCGCCGTTTGTCTCCCATATATTCGATTATGCGAAGGTTCGCGGGCCGACGCACGGCCGGGGCGGCCGGGGGAGCTCGGCATCCGCGGATTATCCGGGGCTCCTCCGAGGTACCGGCGCGGCAAGGCAGGCGTACCGCGCCGCCGCACCGTTGGCCGCATGCCGGGAGGTCACTCATGCCGCAAGACGGCTCAGCCGCCGAGCGAACCGACAGCGCCAGACTGCGCCTGCTGGAGTCCGGCGCCGCACACATCGGCACGTCCCTGGACCTGTTCCGCACCGCCGCGGAGCTTGCGGAGGTGGCGGTGCAGGGGCTGGCCGACGTCGCCGTCGTGGACCTGCTCGACGCGGTGCTGCACGGCGACGCGCCGGCGCCCGGCCCGGTCGCCGGACAGGTGACCGTACGGCGCGCCGCAGCCGCGGCCGCCCGTCGCGCCGCACCACCTGCGGTCCATGCCGTCGGCGATGCCTGGGGGCTGCAGTTCGGGTCGCCGTACGCGCAGGTGCTGGGCGATCTGCGGCCCCGGCTGGTGCGCAGGCTTGCCGCGGACGACGTGTGGCTGCGCCGGGACCCCGAACGCGCCCGGCTGGCCCGGGCCGAGGCCGCGCACTCGATGATCGCGGTGCCGCTGACCGTGCGCGGGGTCGTGCTGGGGATGGTCTCGCTGTACCGCTTGGGCTCCTCCGCGGCGTTCGCCGAGCCGGACTTGGGCGAAGCCGCCGGGCTGGCGGCCTATGCGTCCGCATGCCTGGACAACGCCCGCCGCCACACCCGCGAGCGGGCGCTGGCGCGCCTGGTGCAGCGCAACCTCGTACCGCGCCGGCTCCCCGCCCACGTCGCCGCCGAGACGGCGTGGACGTACCTGCCGGTGGCCGCGTCCGGCAGCTGGTTCGACGTGCTCCCGCTGTCCGGCGCCCGCATCGCCTGCGTCGTCGGGGAGATCGACGGCAAGGGCATGGCCGCGGTCAGCCTCATGGGACAGGTCAGCACCGCCATCGCCGCACTCGCGGCCCTGGACCTGGGCCCCGACGAGATCCTCGGCCGCGTCCACGACCTGGCCGTGGAGACCGCGATGGGACGCCCCGCCCTGGCCGACGACCACCCCCTCCCCGACGTCCTCACCGCCGGATGCGTCGTGGCCGTGTACGACCCGATCGCGGGCACCTGCGCGATTGCCCGGGCCGGGCATCCGGCGCCCTCCGCGGTCGCCCCGGACGGCACCGCCGCGGTGATCGACGCGCCGGCCGGGCCGCCGCTGGGCGGTCCGGGCGAGGGCCGCTTCCCGGTCACCTCCGTCCCGCTGAACGCGGGCAGCGTCCTGGCCTTGCACACCTCGAGCCTGTCCGGCGACCCGGCGCCCGTACTGGCCGACGCACTCCGCGCCGCCGGCGGCGAACTCCAGCCGGCCTGCGACGCCGTCCTCACCGAGGCCTTCCCCGACGGCCCCAAGGACGACGCGCTCCTCGTGCTGGTCCGGACCCGGGTGCTGGGCGGCGACCGCACCGCGGCCTGGTCGCTGCGGAACCTCCCCGAAAGCGCCGCGGAAGCGCGTCGGCTCACCGCCCGAAAACTGGCCGAGTGGGGACTCCACGACCTGGTGTTCACCGCCGAACTGCTGGTCAGCGAACTCGTCACCAACGGCGTGCGGTACTCCGCCGGGGAAATCGGCCTGCGGCTGATCCTCCGGGAGAGAACCCTGGCCTGCGAGGTCGCCGACAGCAGCAGTGCCGCGCCGCGTGTGCGTCGCTCGCTCGACGACGACGAAGGCGGCCGCGGCCTGCTCCTCGTCGCCCAGCTCGCTCAGGATTGGGGCGTGCGAACGGGGCCACGCGGCAAAACCGTCTGGGCGGAGCTGCCGCTCGACGCCGTCGGCACCGATGCCGGACCTGGCGAGGGTTGAGGCATTCCCCGGACCGGCAATGAATTCCGGCGGGGCACACGAATTGCGGACGCGGTGGCCGAGGTGAGCGGCGGGACGGTTGCGGGTACCCGGGGCGGACCGGTCGCGGTGCCGCTCCGCCGCCTCGCCGGCTTCCGGATCCGGTCAAGGAGGCGCCGAGCATGCCCGCTGTCGACACCCCAGCAGTCCAGCGCATGACCGCCGCCCTGTTCATCGAGAAGTCCTGGCGCAGCCCGAGCTCGACGCGTTTCTGGGGCCTCCTGCTCCTCGCCGCCGTCATCGCCTCCGCCGGCGTGGTCGGCGACTCGACCGCCACGGTGATCGGCGCCATGATCGTCGCGCCGCTGATGACCCCGATCCTCGGCAGCGCGCTCGCCGTCGTCCTCGCCGACCGGGCCCACCTCGTGCGCATCGCCGCCCGCGGAACGGCCGACGTGCGCGTCGGCGAGCTGCGCGGCAAGACGCTCGCGGTCGTCGCCGCGATGCTGCTCCTGGTCGCCGTACCGCTCACCACCGGCACCGCTGCGGTCGCCCGCGACCGGCAACTCGCCGACGACGCCAAGCCCGTCGCCGAGCAGTGGGCCGCGGAGCGGCACTGGGCCGTCAACGCCGTCGACGCCCTCGGCGGCCGCATCACCGTCACAACCGTCGGCCTGCCGCCCGTGCCCCCGCTCGCCGACCTGCGCACCGCACTCGACAAGGCCGGCATGGACGACGCCGACGTGGAAGTGCATTTGATCGGCGGCGGCACCCGCCGCTGCCCGGCAGGCAGCACTACCTGTTTCGAACCGTGACGGCCGCCGGACACGCAGGCCGCCTGCGCCGCAACGCACGCAGGTGATCCGCACCAACACCAGCGGACAACGCCGTTGCCGGAGGTGCGGGTGGCTCACTCCGTAGATCGGCGATGCAGCTGCGGTGCGGGAACCGTGCCCTGTTCCGGGCAGATGCCGATTGCGGAACAGGAACGGTTCGTCCAGAGGTCGGCTCGGGGCCGAACCAGGCACCGGTGGGGCGCGTCAGGGGGCGGACCAGATGCCGGTGGGGGCTGTCTCGGCTACCCAGTCGGCGAAGTCACGGGGTTTGCGGCCCAGTACGTGCTCGACGTGGTCGGTGAGGGTGCTGTTGCGGCCGTCGAAGTAGTCGGTGATGAGGGTGGCCAGGGGGTCGGCGACGGCGCGGGGGGTGCCTTCGGCGGTGAGGGTGTCGGCGAATTCGGTGCGGGTGACGGGGGTGTAGCGGAGGTCGCGGCCGGTGGCGCGGGCTATTTCGGCGACGGCTTCGGCGAAGGTCCAGAGGCGGGGGCCGGTGAGTTCGTAGCGCTTGCCCGCGTGGCCGGGTTCGGTGAGGGCTGCCGTGATGACGTCGGCGATGTCGTCGGCGTCGATGAAGGGGTCGGCGTTGTCTCCGGCGGGGAGGGCGAGTTCGCCGGTGAGGAGCGGGGCGCGGAAGACGCCTTCGTCGAAGTTCTGGTGGAAGGAGGCCGGGGCGACGATCGTCCAGGCGACGGGGAGGGCGGTCACGGCGGCCTCGGCGCGCTGGGCTTCCGCCTGGTTGCGGGCGGAGAGGAGGACCAAGCGCTCGACGCCGGCGTCGACGGCCAGGCGGGCGACGGTGCCGATGGCGTCGGCGGCTCCGGGCCATTCGATCTCCGGGTAGTACATGAGGGACGCGGCTTTGACGCCGGCGAAGACTCCGGGCCAGGTGGCCGGGTCCTCCCAGTCGAAGGGGGGTTCGGCGGTGCGGGAGCCGATGCGTACGTCGACGCCTCGGTCGGTGAGGCGGCGGGCTACGCGGCGGCCGATCCGGCCTGTGCCGCCAAGGACCAGGGTCGTGCGCTCGTTGGTGGTCATGACACGAGTCTTGGGGGTGCAGGTCGGACGATCCATGGCTGAGATGCCGGGGTGCATGTCCGATCGTCTAGAGTGCGGAGCGTGGATGCACTCTCGGGGTTGCTGGAAGGGCCGCGGGCCAGTGGGGCGTTCGTGCTGCGGATCGTGTTGGACCCGCCGTGGTCGATCCGGGTGCAGGACGGGTCGCCGCTGTGCGTCGCGGTGATGCTGCGCGGTGGGGCGGAGTTCCGGCCGGCGGAGGGCCGGCCGGTGCGCTTGCGGCCTGGGGATATTGCCGTGGTGCGGGGGCCGGATCCGTATGTCATGAGTGATGGGGACGGGACGTCGCCGCAGGTCATCGTGCATCCCGGCCAGCGCTGCATGACGCCCGACGGTGTCGATCTGCGGGAGCGGATGGCGCTCGGGGTGCGGACGTGGGGCAGCGATCCCGACGGGTCGGTGCAGATGGTGCTGGGCGTGTACGAGGAGGTCGGTGCGGTCGGGCGGCGGCTTCTCGATGTGCTGCCACCGCTGTTGGTGGTGCAGGCGGATACGTGGGACTCGGCGCTTGTCCCGGTGCTGGCCAAGGAGGTCACCCGGCAGGGGCCGGCCGAAGGCGTCGTACTGGACCGGTTGCTCGACCTGCTGCTCATCTCGGTGCTGCGGGCGTGGATGGACCGGCCCGAGACCGAGGCCCCGGCCTGGTACCGGGCGCACAGCCATCCGGTGGCCGGCGAGGCGCTTCGGCTGTTCCACGAAGCCCCGGCGGAGGATTGGACGTTGGCTCGGCTGGCTGCCGCGATCGGAGTGTCGCGTGCGACGCTCGCCGAGTGCTTCCGTACGGCGGTGGGGACGCCGCCGATGACCTATCTGACCGAGTGGCGCATGGCGCTGGCCGCGGATCTGCTGCGGCAATCGGATGCCACGCTGAACGCCGTTGCCCGGCAGGTGGGTTACGGCAGCGGGTTCGCGCTCAGTTCGGCCTTCAAGCGCGTGTACGGGATCAGCCCGCAGGAGCATCGCAGTGGTGTGACGACGGGGTGAGGCCCGGCGTGGCGATTCGGGTCAGGCCGGGGTGGCCAAGGTTCTTCGGATGTCCGCGGGCGGGGCGCCCTGCCACCTGTGCATCGCGCGGCGCAGCGCGCGGGCGTCGCTGAACCCGGTACGCGCGGCAACGGTCCGCAGCGGGAGATTCCCGTCGCGCAGGAGTTCCAGGGCGAGTTGCTCGCGGGCGGACTGGACTTCGTCGCGCCACGTGGTGCCGTGCTCGCCCAGTCGCCGCTGCAGGGTGCGCGGGGTGGTCCCCATGCGGTGGGCGACGGCGGCCAGCGACAGGTCGGTGTCGCGCAGGGCCGCCTCCAGCGCGGTCCGGAAGACGGCGTGCCAGGTCAGGACCGGTTTGGCCGCGGCGATGGACAGTTCCGCGTGGTCGCGCAGGACCTGGTGCAGGCCGGGCTGGACGTGCGGCAGCGGAGCGTGTGCGTCGTCGGCGAGGAAGGTCACGGAGTTCGCGGGGGCACCGAACTCGAGGCTGCGGGTGCCCAGCAGTTCGGCGAGTTCGGCGAGCGCGCTCGCGCGTACCGGGGCGCGGTGCCGGAAGGCGGCATGCACCGGGGCCACCGGACGCCGCAGCGCCTCGGTCGCGCGGCGGGTGACGAGCACGGCGACGAACTGCTCGATGGCGGCGACCACGTCCGCACCCGCCGGACCGGTGGTGTGCGAGACGGTCAGCAGACGGCCGTCGTCCGCCACGGATATCCGCTCGGCCTGCGGGTCGCCGATCACGGTGATGTATCCGCCCGCACTGCTCAGCGATTCCGCGAGCGTGCTCCCCGTGGTGAACAGGTAGTCCCACACGCCGAACGACCCCAGCGGTGCCATCCCGGCGGCATGCAGCCCGGCGCCGGGGGTCGCGTGCCCGGCGACGATCTCCTCCCACAGCACCAGGGCGGCCGACGTCGGGACGCGGACGAACTCGTCGGCGAGCACTGCGTTCTCGAGCCCGGGCAGGCGTTCGAGCCGCTCGGGCGGCATTCCGGCCCGGCGTGCGGCATCCACCATGAAGCGCCCCATACGGGCGGAGATGGTTCCGTTGAGCACAGTCTCCGAGGCTAGATCCTCGGCCCCGCTCCCGCTGGTGTGTCAGGCCCCCTGTGTGGCGCGTTCGGTCCCTCGCAGGCGGTACGCGGCGCCCATACGTTCGATGTGAGCCGAAGTGCGGGAGCCCCGCCCGGCCGAGCCGCGGAAACGCGTGTACCGGCAGGGCACTCGGCCATGCACAGGCCGCGGCGGCCGCCCGCACCCGGCCACCCGCACCCGGCCACCCGACCCCATGGCGCCCGTCCCACGGAAACCGAGGAATCCACGCATGAGCAAGCTGAAGGCACTCCAGACCGGCCACGTCGGCCTCAATGTCACCGATCTCGCCCGCTCGGTGGCCTTCTACCAGGCCGCGCTCGAGTTCGACCTGATCGGCGAGAGCAAGGAGGACAGGAAGAAGTTCGCGTTCCTGGGCCGCGACGGCAAGCTGCTGGTCACGCTCTGGGAGCAGAGCACCGGGGACTTCTCGACCGCGCTCCCGGGCCTGCACCACCTGTCCTTCCAGGTCGAGACGATCGACGAGGTCAAGGCCGCCGAGGGCGTGCTGCGCGAGATCGGCGCGACGTTCGTGCACGAGGGCGTCGTGCCGCACGGCGAGCACGGCACCTCGGGCGGGATCTTCTTCCTCGACCCGGACGGCATCCGCCTGGAGATCTACGCGCCGACCGGCGCCGACCCCGCGGACGCCCCCACCGCGGGCGCCCCCACCTGCGGGTTCTTCTCACCCGCGGCCGTCGGGGGCCCCGGGCCCGGCCGGCCCCGGACGTCCCCAGGCGGTCCGGCCGGCTCCGGCCACTCCCGGAGCCGGCCGGACCCGCCCCCGGGGCCGGCCCGAAGCCATCGGCAGACGACCCGGCAGCAGATCGAAGACGCTTCGCCGCCGCCCGCACACACCGCTTCGTACGGAAAGGAATGCCGTGGCAACCGAGTACCACCGCGGGGAACTCGCGGTCCAGGACCGCGCCGAACTGTCCCGCCAGGCC
The DNA here is from genome assembly GCF_021502675.1 of Yinghuangia soli. Lineage (GTDB taxonomy): Bacteria > Actinomycetota > Actinomycetes > Streptomycetales > Streptomycetaceae > Yinghuangia > Yinghuangia soli. The sequence goes on along the minus strand of NZ_JAKFHA010000002.1, from coordinate 204,664 downwards.
GCGTTCTCGCTCGGCGGGATCGGCGGGACGATCCCGCCGGTGGCCGCGGCGTTCCTCGCCGAGCAGCCGCTCATCGTGGTCGGCGGCACGGACGCGGACGGACGCACCTGGGCCACCCAGCTGACCGGCCCGCCCGGATTCCTCCGGGTCCCCGACCCCGAGACCCTTCTCATCGACGCCCGGCCGCTGCCCGAGGACCCGCTCGCCGCGCTGCTCGCCGGGCCCGCGCAGGTGGGCATGATCGCCATCGAGCCCGCCAGCCGGCGCCGCATGCGGATCAACGGCCGCGCCGCGCCGACCGGGACCGGCCTGCGCGTCGACCTGGACCAGGTCATCTCCAACTGCCCGAAGTACATCCAGAAGCGCGGCCACCGCTTCCCCGATCTTGCGGGGGCATCTCCCCGCCCCCGCAAGGCCGTCCGCGGCACGGCGCTGGACGGCCGCCAGCAGGACGCGATCCGCGCCGCGGACACGTTCTTCGTGGCCACCGCCGACGAACAAGGCAACACCGACGCGTCGCACCGCGGCGGCAACCCCGGGTTCCTCCGGGTCCTGTCCCCCACGCTGCTGCGCTGGCCCGACTACGTCGGCAACGCCATGTTCCTGACCCTCGGCAACCTGGAACTCCGCCCCGAGGCGGGCCTGCTGGTCCCCGGCTGGGAGACCGGCACCGCACTCCACCTCTCCGGCACGGCCCGGACCATCTGGGACGCCGACGAGATCGCCCGCGTGCCGGGCGCCCAGCGCCTCGTCGAGTTCTCGGTCCGCGACGTGCTGGAGATCCCCGACGCCCTGCCGCTGCGCTGGAGTTCCCCGGACTACTCGCGCTTCAACCCGCCCGTCGCCTGACCCCCGTCGCACACGCACCGCACCCGCACCGCAAACCACCGCAGAAAGGAAGCCCGATGCTGCGCATCACCGTGGACATGAATCTGTGCGAGAGCCACGGCCAGTGCGTCTTCGCCGCGCCGGACGTCTTCGCGTTCGACGACGACGATTACCTCGTCTACGAAGCGGAGCCGTCCCCGGACCGGCTGGACGAGGTCCGCACCGCGGCGGCGATGTGCCCGGTCCGGGCCGTGGCCATCGAGGGCGTCTCGCCGTGAAGCGCATCGTCGTGGCCGGTGCTTCGCTGGCCGGCCTGCGGGCCGCGCAGACGCTGCGCGCCGAAGGGTTCGGTGGCGCGCTGGTCCTGGTAGGCGACGAGCCCTACATGCCGTACGACCGGCCGCCGCTGTTGAAGAGCGCGCTCATGGAGGGGACTTCGTACGCCGCTCAGGCGAAGGCGCAGGCAACCGCAACCGACCTCCCGGTGCCCGGCGACCTCGACGCCACCTGGCTGCTCGGCACGCGCGCCGTCGGCCTCGATGCGTACGGCAAGACCGTAAGGCTCGCCGACGGACGCGAACTCCCTTACGACGGCCTGGTCATCGCCACCGGGGCTGCCGCCCGCGTGCCCGCCGCGCTCACCCCGCTGCCGGCCGGCGTGCACACCCTGCGCACCCGGGACGAAGCCGCGGCCCTGCGTGCCGCCCTCGTCCCGGGCCGCAGGGCGGTCGTCGTGGGCGGCGGGTTCCTGGGCAGCGAGATCGCGGCGTCGGCCGGGGTATGCGGTCTCGACGTCACGCTGGTGGTGCCCGAGGAACGCGCACTGCTCCGGCAAGTCGGTTATTCCGCTTCGCAGTTCATCGCCGGTCTGCACCACTCGGCCGGAATCCGGGTGGTCGGCGGGCGCCGTGCCGAGGTTCTCGACGGCGGCGCCCGGCTCACCGCGGTCGGCCTGGACGACGGCACGGAACTCGCGGCGGACATCGCAGTCCTCGCACTCGGCGCGGTACCGAACGTCGGATGGCTCGCCGGGTCCGGCATCGCGCTGGACGGCGGCGTGCGCTGCGACGAACGGCTGCGCGTGCTGTCGACCGACGGGACGCCGCTGCCGGGCATCGTCGCCGCGGGCGACGTCACGGACTCCCTGGGCCACTGGAGCAACGCCGTCGAACAAGCGGCCGTCGCGGCCCGCACGCTCGTCCACGGCGACGCCGCGCAACCGCTCGCCGCCGTCCCGTCCTTCTGGTCCGACCTGCACGGCGTCACGCTGCGCGCGGTCGGCCGGCCGGACATCGCGGACGAGGAGCGCACCGCGGAATACAACCTGGCCGGACGCCACTTGGAGGTCACCTACCACCGCGCGGGCCGCCTCGTGGGCGCCGCCACGATCGGGCGCAACAGTCGTCTGGCCGCGCACCGCCGCCTGCTGGCGGAAAGCGCATTCGCCCGGGCGTGATGCCAGGTCGGCTGCCAAAGCCCCCGGCCACCAAGCCCACAGGCCACCGAACCCCGCCGACCTCCGAAGCCACCCGCCACCCCCGCCCCCGCCACCTCGCCACCGGCCGCCACGACAAGGACCCCCATGAGCACCCGCATAGCCGACATCGCCATCCCGGACAGCAAGCTCGCCAAGGAGGCCACCGAGCTCGTACGCGACGCCACCGACGATCTTCTGTACGACCACTCGCGGCGGGTCTACCTATGGGGCGCCCTGCACGGGCGCCGCCTCGATATCGAACACGATCCCGAACTCCTCTATATCGCGGCGATGTTCCACGACATCGGCCTCACCGCACCGCATCGCGCCTCGGGCCGCCGCTTCGAGATCGACGGCGCCGACGAAGCCCGCGCGTTCCTCGCCTCGCACGGCATCGCCGACGACCGCAGCCGCCTCGTCTGGGAGGCGATCGCGCTGCACACCACACCCGAGATCCCGAACCACATGCACCCGGTCATCGCGCTGACCACGGCCGGCGTGGAGATGGACGTCCTCGGCATCGGCTACCACGCGGTCTCGGACGAGGAGCGTGCCGCGGTGGTCGCCGCGCACCCCCGGCCCGACTTCAAGCGCCGCATCCTGCAGGCGTTCACCGACGGGATCGCCGGGAAGCCCGCCACCACCTTCGGCAACATCAAGGCGGACGTCCTCGACCGGTTCTCGCCCGGCTACGTGCGCCCGAACTTCGTCGGCATCGTCGAGGGCTCCGACTGGCCGGAGTGACCGGCTTCCGACCGCCGAAAGCCATGTGACCTGCTTCACATCCCCGCTCTGTCACGCCTGCCCCGCGTCGCTTGTCCCCACTCCGAAACCGCAACCGATGCGGACCGGACCGCACCGCCGCGACGCGGGGCACGCACAGGGGAGTGAGCATCATGAACGCCACGCAGCAGAAGATCGTCGTCCTCGGAGCCGGCTACACCGGGATGCTGGCCGCGATCCGGCTGGCGCACCGCACCCGCCGGGGCGGCGCGGAGATCACCCTGGTCAACGCGTCGGCGCAGTTCACCGAGCGCATGCGCACCCACCAGACGGCGAGCGGCCAGGACATCCCGGGCCACGACATCGCCGGGCTCCTGACCGGCACCGGCGTGCGCTTCGTGCAGGGCCGGGCCACCGCGATCGACCCGGCACGCCGGACCGTGGCCGTCGACGGCGTCGGCACGCTGCCCTACGACCGGCTCGTCTACGCACTGGGCAGCACCACCGACACCAGTGCGGTACCCGGCGCCGACGAGCACGCGTACACGCTGGACGGCCCGGCGGCGACCTCGGCCGCAGCCTTCGCGGCCCGCATCGCCGGCCTGGCGCCGGGCGCCCGCGTGGCGGTCTGCGGCGGCGGTCTCACCGGCATCGAGGCGGCCACGGAAATCGCCGAGCAGAACCCGCACTTGAAGGTCACGCTGATCAGCCGCGGCGAGGTCGGCTCGATGATGGGCGGCAAGGCGCGGGCGCATCTGCACCGCGCGCTGGAGCGCCTGGACGTGCAGGTCCGGACCGGCGCCGGGATCGCGAAGATCCTGCCGGACGCGGTGCAGCTGTCCGGCGGCGAGCTGCTGCCGTTCGACGCGTGCCTGTGGACCGCGGGCGTGAAGGTCCCGCGGCTGGCCGCCGATGCCGGCATCGCGGTCGACGGCAAGGGCCTGATCCTGGTCGATGCCACCCTGAAGTCCCGTTCGCACCCGGAGATCCGGGCGATCGGCGATGCGGCCGCGGTCGACATGGCCTGGGGCCCGATCCACGGCACCTGCCAGAGCGGGCTGCCGACCGCCGCGTACGCCGCCGACGCGATCGCCCGCGAGCTGCGCGGCAAGCAGGTCAAGCCGTTCCGGTTCGGGTACTTCCACCAGCCGGTCAGCCTGGGCCGCAAGGACGCGGTCATCCAGTTCACCCGCGCCGACGACACCCCGGGGCGCTTCTGCCTGACCGGCAAGTCCGCGGTCATGTACAAGAACACGGTCACCGGGAGCCCGGTCACGACGTTCCGGCTGAGCCGCAAGATGAACATGTCGGTGCAGCTGTCCAAGGGCGGCCGCGCGACCCGCAAGCCCGCGGCCCCCGTCACCGGGCCGGTCGCGGCCGCCTGACGCACCAGGCCGGTGGCGCCCCGCCCACCCGACGCACCTGTGAGCGGCCCTGCCCGCAGCTCGCCCCCGCGAGCCGCGGGCAGCCTCATGCCCCCGGTTTGCGTGCCTCCGCCACCAGGACGCCCATCAGATACAGGCCGCCCAGAGTCCCCGTCGCCACCCCGACCGGGAGGATCCCCGACGTGAACAGCCGCTGGGCGGCCAGGTCGCTCGCCAGCAGCAGCACCGCGCCCATCAAGGCCGCACCGGCCAGGCCAGGCCCCGCGGTTCCGGTCAGTCGACGTGCCAACTGCGGTGCCGCCAGCGCCACGAACAGCACCGGACCGGTCGCCGCCGTGGCCACCGCGGCCAGGGTGACGCTCACCAGGACCAGCACCAGCCGCGTCCGTGCCGCGTCGACGCCCAGCGCCCGCGCCGCGTCGTCGCCCATCTCGAGCAGCGCGAGCCGCCGCCCGTACACGAAGGCGATCGGCATCAGCACGGCGCAGGCCAGTGCCATCCCCTGCACCTGGTCCCACGTGCGGTTGTTGAGGCTGCCCACCAGCCATTCCTGGGCCTCGACGGCCTCCTGCCAGCTCGCCCGGGTGATGAGGTACGAGTTGGCGGCGAGCAGCATCGCGCCCACCCCGATGCCCATGACCACCAGCCGGAATCCGCCCGCGCCGCGCCCGTACGCGAGCAGGAACACCGCCAGTGCGGTGGCCAGTCCGCCCGCGATCGAGCCGATCGCGATCTCGGTCATGCCCCCTTGCAGCAGGATGATGACGACCAGGGCGCCGGTGGCGGAGCCGTTCGTGAAGCCGATGATGTCGGGGCTGCCCAGCGCGTTCCGGGTGAGGCTCTGCATGATCGCGCCGCTCACCGCGAGCGCGGCGCCGACCAGCACCGCGGTCAGGATCCGCGGCATCCGCAGCTCGTCGACCACGAACTCGGCGGCCATCGTGCCCTGTCCGAACACCGCCTGGAGCGCGTCCCCCAGCGGCAGGTCGAAGTCCCCCGTGGTCAGGGCGACTCCGGCCAGCACGGCGAGCAGCGCGCTCAGCCCGGCCCCGACCGCCAGCGCCCGCAGGCGGATCCGCACCGAGAAGATCCGGTTCCGCCGGTCCCGGACCACGAATCCGGGGATCACGATCACAGCATGACCAGCTTTCGGCGGCGGCACAGGGCGAGGAACACGGGACCGCCGAGCAGCGCGGTGACGATGCCGCTCTGGATCTCCCCGGGACTGCCGAGGACCCGGCCCAGGACATCGGCGCCGAGCAGCAGGATCGGGGCCAGCACCGCCGAGTACGCCAGCACCCAGCGCTGGTCCGGCCCCGCGATGAACCGGGCGATATGCGGAACGGCCAGTCCCACGAAGGCGATCGGCCCCGCGCCGGCGGTCGCCGCACCGCACAGCAGCACGACCGCGAGTGCGGCGGCCAGCCGGGTGGGGCCGACGCGTACGCCGATCCCGCGCGCCGCCTCGTCGCCCAAGGCCAGCCCGTTCAGCGGCCGGGCCAGGGCGATCGCGATCAACGCGCCGACGCCCACGAAAGGGGCCACCACCGCGACCACGTCGAACTGCCGTCCCGCCAGCGACCCGACCTGCCAGAAGCGGAACTCGTTGAAGATCCGCGGCTGGAGCAGCAGGACGGCCGAGTTGAAGGCGTAGAGCACCGCGGTCACCGCGGCGCCCGCGATGACCAGCCGCTCCGGAGTCGCCCGGGTCCGCCCGGCCGAGCCCAGCAGGAAGACGGCCGCCGACGCGATCGCCGCACCCGCGAACGCGAACCACACCTGGCCAAGCACGCTGACCACACCGGCGAACGCGGAGGCCGTGATCACCCCGGTCGAGGCGCCCAGGCTGACGCCGAGCAGCCCGGGGTCGGCCAGCGGGTTGCGGGTCACCGCCTGCATGAGCGCCCCGGCCAGCCCCACCGCCGCCCCGACCACGAGTCCCAAGACCGTGCGGGGGATGCGGTATTCGTGGACGACCAGGGCGTCCTTGGAGCCGTCGTCGTGCCACAGCAGCCCCCACACCTCGGTGAAGGCGATGCCGCGGGTGCCCACCCAGATGCTCGCCAGGCACAGCACCCCCAGGGCGACGGCGGCGAGCAGCAGACCGAGCCCCCGCCGCGCCACGTGGTGCCGTGGCGCGGCGGGGGCTTTGCCTCCGGTCTCGCGGGTGAGGGAGGCCACGGACCGTCAGCCGGCCTTGGCGGCCAGGAGCGGGAGCACGTTGTCGATCGCGTACGGGATCGACAGCACGGTGTTGAAGGAGAAGGCCGCGCCGATGTCCGGGTTCTCGTAGGGCACGAACAGGTCGCGCTTCTCCGTGACGACCTTGAGCTTGGTGTAGAACGGCTCCGCCTTGATGCGGGCATCGTGCTCCGCGCCGCTGGTCACCCAGATCAGCCGGTCGCTGTCCACCACGTCGAGTTTCTCGGCGCTCAGGTCGACGACGTTGTCGCCCGGCTTGGTCAGCGCATCGACCTTCGGGTTGGTCGCGAAACCGAGTTCGGTGAAGAAGATGACCTTGGGGTCGGTCTTCGTGAACGCCGAGAAGATGCCCGGCTCGAAGTTGTCGGCCACCGTGACGGTCTTGCCGGCGAACTCGGGGTGCTTCTCGCGGGCCGCCTTGAAGCGCGCGTCGATGTCCGTGATCAGCTTGTCGGTCTGCGCCGCGCGGCCCAGGGACTTGCCGATGTGGCGGGTCATGTCCTGCCACGGCGCGCCGTAGTCCTGGAAGCCCTTGGGCTGGGCGACCACCGGGGCGATCTTGCTGAGCGTGTCGTACTGCTCCTTCTTCATCCCCGAGTAGACGGCGATGATCAGGTCGGGCTGCAGCTTGAGGATCTTCTCGGTGTTGTACTCGTCGCGCTCGCCGACGATCTCCGGCGGCGTCGGGCCCCAAAGGTCCTTCGCCCACGGCCACTTGCCGTACGGCTTCTCCTTGAACCAGTCGATGGCCCCGACCGGCTTGAGGCCGAGCGCGAGCACCGTGTCGTGGTCGGAGAGGCCGAGCGTGACGATCTTCTTGGGCTCGGACTTGACCTCGGTGCTGCCGTACTTGTGCTCGACGGTCACCGGGAACGTCCCGGCCGACGCCGGGGCGCTCTGGCCGCCGCCGGCCGCCGGGGTCTGCTGCGGCTTGTCGTCGCCGCCGCTGCTGCCGCACGCGGTCATGACCAGGGCACTGGCCAGAGCCACGACGACCGCGGCGAGGCGGGGCTTTCCGGAACGCCGACGGGCGCGGCCAGGTATCAAATCGGACATCATCTGCCCTTTCCGGGCATGGACGGACCGGCGTTCGACCTGCGCGCATCGACCACCAGGAACTTAGGTATGGCTTACCTAAGCGGAAGAGATGTGTCCGCGCAAGATCCGCCGCCCGCCGCGTACTTGCGTCCGGCCCCCCGGTCAGGCCTTGCTGCTCCGCACCGCCCCTGCACTCGCCCCGATGACAATGGCGATCGCCGCGCACTGGACCGCGGACAGCGACTGGCCGAGCACCAGGAATCCGGCGGTGGCCGCGAAAGCCGGGGACAGCACCGCAAGCACCGCGAAGGTCTCCGCGGACAGCCGCCGCAGCGCCAGGAGTTCGAGCGTGTACGGGACGCCCGAGCACATCACCGCGATGGCCAGCCCGAGAGCCAGCACCGCGGGCTGCCCGAGCACCGCCCCCGCCGAGCCGATCCCGAGCGGGAGGCTGACCAGGGCCGCGACGGCCATCGCGATCGCCAGGCCGTCCAACCGCGGAAAGCGGGCCCCGGCACGGGCGTTCAGCACGATGTAGGCGGCCCACATGGCGCCGGCCCCCAAGGCGAACGCCACACCTGCCGGGTCGAGGCTCCCGAAGTCCCCGCGGCCCAGCAGGTAGACGCCGGCCAGCGCCAGCCCGGCCCACAGCAGGCTGACCGCGCGCCGGGACACCGCGACCGACAGCAGGAGCGGTCCGAGGACCTCGATCGTCACCGCGGCACCCAGCGGAATACGGTCGAGGGCCTGGTAAAAGAGGATGTTCATGCCGCCCAGCGCCAGGCCGAACCCGGTGGCGACGGCCCAGTCCGCACGCGAATACCCGCGCAGCCGCGGCCTGGTCACGGCCAGCATGAGCAGCGCCGCGAGCGTCACCCGCAGCGCGACCGTGCCCAGCGCCCCGGCACGCGGGAACAGCAGCGCCGCGAAGGCGGAACCGAACTGCACGGAGACCGCCCCGGCCAGCACCAGGCCGACGCCGCCGAGCGAACCGCGGGACGCAGCCCGCCGGACAAGAACCGGCGCGGGCTTCGGCGCGGCCGGGTTGTGCACCGTGATTGTCATGCCGTCCACGCTAGGAATCCGGGCGCTCCGCGTGAAATGCCGGTTCCGGCCCGGTTATGCTCCGGACGCATGACCATCGAGCTGCGGCACCTGTACGCCTTCCTCGCCGTCGCCGAGGAAGGCAACATCACCCGGGCCGCGGCACGCCGCCACCTGAGCCAGCCCGCGCTCTCCCGGACCCTGCGCCAGCTCGAGGACCACCTGGGCGCCCGGCTCGTCGACCGTTCCACGCACCACCTCGAACTGACCTCCGAGGGGCGCCTCTTTTGGGACAAGGCGGCCGCCGCGACGGCCGCCGTCGAGACCGCGCTCGACCCGGGCGGCCTGCGCGCCTGGCCGCTGCGCCTGGGCCACACCTGGGCGGCCCTCGGCGAGCACACCGTCGCACTCCTGCGCCGCTGGGACGCGGACCGCCCGGACATGCCGCTCGACGTGCTGCGCATCGACGACCGGACCGCTGGGCTGGTCCAGGGCCGGGTCGACGCCGCCCTGCTGCGCGGCGACTTCCCCGCCGCGGGGCTGCGCTCCGAGGTGCTGATGTGGGAGGAACGGGTGGCCGCGATGCCGGCGGACAGCCCGCTGGCCGCTCTCCCCCGGGTCACCCTCGCCGACCTCGCCGCGCATCCGATCGCCCTCAACGTCGTCTTCGGCTCCACCACGCTCGACCTGTGGCCGCCGGACGCCCGCCCCGCGGCGGTGCTCGAAGTGGCCAACACCGACGAGTGGCTGGTCGCCATCGCGGCCGGCCGCGCGGTCGGCGTCTCGACGTCCGCCACCCCCGTCAACCACAACAACCCGGCTCTGGTCTACCGGCCGCTCGTGGACGCCCCGCCCGTACCGCTCGCCCTGGCCTGGCGCCAGGAGCCCGGCCACCCCGGCATCCCGGCCCTGCTGGAGCTCGCCCACCAGGTGATCGCGGACGCTCGGGCAAAGGACCCGGCGTAGCAGCGGTCACCGCGGCGCCGCCCGGCGAACGGCGGTTGCGCAGCCGGGTCGGCCGCGCAACCGCCGTCCTCGCTATGCCGCCGGGCAGAACTCCGCCGCCAGCATTCCGTATTGGTTGTAGAGCTCCCACGCCTCCCAGTCGCCGTTCTGGTTCCACGAGATCATGTGGGAACCGGTGCGGTTCGAGTACGTGTACGTCTTCGACCCGGGAATTCCGCCGTTGTGGCCGTACAGGACCTGCTGACTACCGTCACCGCAGGTCAGGGTGCGCTTGGTGATGCCCAGTCCGTACTCGGCCTTGCCGATCTTCCAGCTGCCGTTCGCATACCAGTTGGTCGGCGCGGTGGTGTCCTTCGGCGATTGCACATTGCTCAGTGCCGGGTTCGGGATGCACTCCTGCCAGCGGTCGGTCCGGATTCCGCAGTCCAATTCGGGGACCTTGACGCCGACCGGGTTCGTGTTGAGGCTCGCCTCGGCGATCATCTGGTCGCGGAGCGGGGCCGGCAGCAGCGTCTCGGTGGTCAGCAGCGCCTTCATGAACTTCAGCAGGTCGCCGGTGGTGGAGATGACCGATCCGGTGCCGTACGCGTACGAGGCGTTCTGGTCGCCGGCCGGCTTGCCGAGCCAGACGCTGCCGACACGCGCCTTCGTGTAGTTGGTCCAGTGCGCGTCATGCGGTGCGGGAAGGACCGGATCGCCGTTGCGCGGCAGGGTGGTCTGCGTCAGGCCGATGCGGTCGATGATGCGCTCGGTGACCGCGTCCTCCCAGGACATCTGGGCTTTCTCGGCGATGATCATGCCGAGCAGCGCGTAATTGGTGTTGGAGTACTCCATGCCCTTCCCGGGCGCGAACTGCGGCCCGTTGACCGCGCCCTCGGCCACCAGGTCGGCCGGATCCGGGTAGGACGTATTCGGGAACGTCGCCACCACATTGGCCATGAACGAGAGATCGCTCAGGTAGTCCTTCACGCCGCTGCTCATATTGAGCAGGTTCTTCACCGTGATCTTCTTCGCCGGATCGGTCGACGGTGCGAAGCACGGACCGAGCAGCCGGCAGCCCTGCCGGTCGTTGTCGTTCAGGACGTTTCCGAGAATGCCGTACACGTCGTCGTCCAGCGACAGCAGACCTTCGTCCACGAGCTGCATGACGACCACCGCGGTGAACATCTTGGTGTTGCTCGCGGCCCGGAACTTCGCCTCGACCTGCCGGGTGGCAGGCGCCGCGTGGTCGTCCACGGAGCCGGTCCACTGGACCCCGTCGACCTCGGTGCGCACGATCATGCCGGGGATCTGGTCGGACCCGTTCCCGGTGCTCACGTCGTCGGTGATGAAGCGCATCGCGTCGAGGACGCGCTGGTGGTCGGCCCCGGGCGCCGGGTCGGCCTGCGCGGGCAGGCCGGTGGTCGTGGCGAACAGCGCCGCGCAGGCGGCAGCGGCCACGAGACCGCGGCGCCAGGCGTGAGTCTGCGTGCGCTGAAGACGTGTGTACGGCGCATGAGCGCCTCCCTGACGGGTCGTGGGGACGGACGACGTCCGCACGGTGCCAGCCGGGGATCTTCGGGGTCTTGGAGAATTCCGACAACGCCCGGAACCCCGTGCGGGCCCTGCCGACCTGGTCGGCAGGGCCCGCACGGGGTGGTGCTGCGGTCAGGCGGACATCGGCGTGCCGAGCATGGCCGATGCGGCCTCCAGCGGGGTGAGCTCGCGCGCGGCGGCCTCCGCCGCGGCGTCGCGCACGGTGAAGCCGAGCCGCGTCATCGCGCGGGCGACCTCGGTGGCGGTGAAGTCGCGGCGGTCCTGCCCGGTGACGACTTCACCGACCTGCTTCACCGGATAGTGGCCGCGGCCGACGATGACGTAGACGCCGGTGGCCGGCTCGGCCTTGACGCCCTTCATGGCCGCCACGACGCCGTCCTTGGTCAGGTCGAACGCGACTCCGGCGATGACGCAACGCATGATGCCTCACAGGTGGGGAGGGGACGAGGGGCCGATGGCCGCGCAACGGGTCGCGGGTCGGCGGACTGGTCAGCGGGATTGGGCGGAACCCCCGGGCGCGCCGTCCCGGGGTGCGGTGCGGCGCCGCGGTGCGCGGGTCGCCGTCGTGCGGTCGGTGGTACGCCGGGGTCGGTCGGTACGGCCCCGGCGGCCCTGGGCCGAGGGGGAAGCGGACGTGGAGCCCCGGCGCGGACGTTCCGCGGGCGGCGCGGCGATGGTGACCGGCACACCGGAGGGCGCCTGGGCGCCGGTGATCCGGCTCAGCTCCTCGTCTCCGGAGCGCACCTGGGTGGTCGTCGGGGTGATTCCCGCAGTTGCCATCAACTGCATCATGTCGCGGCGCTGGCTCGGTGTCACGAGGGTGACCACACTCCCGGACTCGCCGGCCCGGGCGGTACGGCCGCCGCGGTGCAGGTAATCCTTGTGGTCGGTGGGCGGATCCACGTTCACGACCAGGTCGAGATCGTCGATGTGGATGCCGCGCGCCGCCACGTTGGTGGCCACCAGCACGGTCACCAGGCCGGACTTGAACTGGGCCAGCGTGCGGGTCCGCTGCGGCTGCGACTTTCCGCCGTGCAGGGCCCCGGCGCGCACCCCGCTGTTCAGCAGGTGCTTGGTGAGCTTGTCGACCGCGTGCTTGGTGTCCAGGAACATGATCACCCGGCCGTCGCGCGCGGCGATCTCCACGGTGGTCTGGTGCTTGTCGGTGTCCCGCACGTGCAGGACGTGGTGCTCCATCGTGGTGACCGCACCCGCCGACGGGTCGACGGAGTGCACGACCGGGTCGCTCAGGTAGCGGCGCACCAGCAGGTCCACGTTGCGGTCCAGCGTCGCCGAGAACAGCATCCGCTGCCCGCCCGGCTGCACCTGGTCGAGCAGCGCGGTGACCTGCGGCATGAAGCCCATGTCGGCCATCTGGTCGGCCTCGTCCAGGACCGTGATGGCGACCTGGTCGAGGCGGCAGTCGCCGCGGTCGATGAGGTCCTTGAGGCGGCCCGGGGTGGCCACGACCACCTCGGCGCCGTTGCGCAGCGCACTGGCCTGGCGGCCGATGGGCAGCCCGCCGACGACCGTGGCCAGCCGCAGCCGGACCGCGGTGGCGTACGGCGTCAGCGCGTCGTTGACCTGCTGGGCGAGCTCGCGGGTGGGGACGAGCACCAGCGCCAGCGGCTGCTTGGACTCGGCGCGCCGGCCGGCCGTCCGGGCCAGCATCGCAAGACCGAAGGCCAGGGTCTTGCCCGAGCCGGTCCGGCCCCGGCCGAGGACGTCGCGGCCGGCCAGCGAGTTCGGCAGCGTCGCGGCCTGGATCGGGAACGGGGTGGCCACGCCCTGCGTGCCGAGCGCGGTCAGCATCGCCTTGGGCATGTCCAGGTCGGCGAACGCCGCGACCGGCGGCAGACCGGGGGTGACCGTCACCGGCAGGGCGAACTCGCGCGCCACCGAGGGCTGGCGGCGGGCGCCGCCGGAGTTGTTGCGGCCGCCGGAGCGGCCGCCGTACGACGACCCGCCCCCGGAGCCGGAGCGGCCGCCGGAGCCGGACCCGAAGCGGCGGCCGCCGCGGCCGCCTCCCCCGGTGCCGCCGCCGGAGCCTGCGGACCTGCCGCGCGGGACGCGGTCGTTGTTGCGTGTGCGGTTCATGCGGAACCTTTCCTTGGGCAACGGCGCGCACCAAGGAATTCCCGCGGCGGAGGACGCAGCACGGAGAATTGCGGGGACGAGCCGGGGCAATTTACTGGGCCATTCCGGCCGGGCGGCCGGAATTCCGGGCGAGAAAACCGCCCGGCGGCGTCCCGGAGGAATTCCGGGGGCCGGCGGCGGACGCGCGGGACTGGGCCTGCGGCCCGGGTCGGGGCGCTCGGGCGCCTCGAAACGCAGCAGGGCGGGACCGGCACGCGAAGGTGCGGGCCCGGCCGGGAATGCGTGTGGGGGTCAGACGAGGACGAGGCCGTGGCCCATTTCCGCGCCGGACAACATGGCGGTGCGCATGGTCATTCCGTTCTCCCTTGAGGGCGGTCCGCGGGTTCCGCACGCTGCGGACCCGTGTCGCCGTGATGATCGCCCGTCCGGGGAAACCGGAGATACAGAATCCGGAAGGACCCGAGGGGGTCCGAAAGCATCCGGAAAGACAAAAGCGCTCTCACCGGTCGTCCTGGCGACGACGTGAGGCGCTCGGGGTCTGGGGGAACCACAACCGCAACCGCTGTCGACAGTAGCACGAGGCGGTCCGGCGCCGCGGAGCGAATTCCGCCGCCGGCGGGCCGTACGGAATTGCCGGAGGCACGCCCCCGGACCGCAGCGGAACCGCGAATTCCGGTGCGCTGCGGCGGCCGTTTCCCGGTCCGGCGGCCTACTGCGGCGCGGGGACGGTGGTGCCCTGCTTGGTGGATGCGGTCACCGCCACCCGCGATCCGACCGGGACCGACGCCGGCGCCGGGAGCACCAGCTGCCGGGTGTCGGTGGTGGTCGCGACGGGGGCGCCGACCGTGATGCGAAGCACATCGCGGCTGCCCGCCGCGGCGAAGTACCAGGCGCCGGTCGGCGCCTGCCACCACGTGTAGGCGACGACGTCGTTGCCGGACCTGCTGCACAGCGGGGAGTCCGCCGCCTTGGCGAGGGTGCGGGTCTGCGGCGGTGCCGCACCGGGCGGGGTGAACGCGACGGTCGTGCTGCCGCCGCCGGACCGGTCGAACGCGTGCAGGCAGGACCAGGTCGCCTCGCCGGGCGCCTCGGGCAGCGCGAAGTGCGCGAACTCCCAGTTGTTCACCAGCCGCAGGCCTTGGCTGCGGAGCCCGTCCAGCAGGCAGGCGGTACGCGACCACGCGGTGAGCGCGCGCTCGCTCGACGCCGCCTCGGACGGGCGCCCGGTGTGCGGGAATTCGGGCGGCGGCATGTACGTCAGGTGCGCGGCGGAAAGGTCGCCCAAGTCGGCGAGCAGGTACGGATTGCGGTCCGCGGCCCGGTCGGAGCGCAGTTCGAGGACCGCGACGCTGCCGCAGTCGGCCGGACCGCCCAGCGCGGCCGGACCGGTGACCCCGTCGGCGCCGACCGCCAGCGGCTTCGGGGCGTCCCCGGGGCGGCGCAGGTCGCGGACCTTGGCCTCGGTCACCCAGGGGGCCAGCAGCAGGTGCACGCCGCCGGCCGCGCGGGCCAGCACGACCGCTGACGACGAGCGGGCGTCCGAGTCGTCCGAGGCCGCGATGTCGAGCGTGCGGGCGCCCGCCGGCGCCTCGGTGTACCGGGCGAGGCGGGTGGCGTCGGCGAGCAGCACGACCGCCGATCCGGCGACGTCGCCGGCGAACAGCAGCTGCGGCAGCCCCGCGGGCGGTCCCGCCTGGGTGCGCGGGCCGGCCTGGGTCCGCACGCCCGGGTCCGGCGCGGTCCAGGCGGCGACCGCACGGCGGGCCAACTCGGCGTCCCCGGCCCGCGGTCCGCGCGTGCTCCAGACCGCGAAGTCGAGGCGCGTGGTGGTCTTCCAGGCACCGACCGGGATCTGCCCGGGCAGCGCGGTGTCCGGTGCGGTGGTGGCCGCGGCGCGTTCGGCCCGCTGCGGCGCGGGTGTTCCGGTCCGCCCGGCGTCGAGTACGGCGAGGCTGCCCGCGGCGACCACGGCCATCGCCGCGGTCACCGCGAGGCCGTAGCGGATCCGGCGGCGGCGGATGAGGTCGGACGGCCGCACGCGCACGGTGCACGGGTCGAGCGGTCCGCCCGCGAGCCCTTCTGCGGACTCGGCCGGAATCTCTGCAGCGGACGGCGAACCAGCGCTCGAAAAGGCCCAGTTGCCGGCCGCGGCGCCGTCCGGGCAGCCCTGCGGCGCGGGTGCCGCGGCGGCCTGCGCAAGCGCCGAGTCCGGGTCCGCGAGCCCGGCCGCGACCAGGACTTCGCGTACCTCCGCAGCGGGCAGTCCGCCGATCCGCACTGCGGCGTAGGCCGCCCGGGCCGACGGTGCCAGCGCGGCGATCGTGCGCTCCGTCGCGAGCGAGTCGGGATCCGCCGCGGCCGTGAAGAACTTCAGGCCCCAGACCTGCGGCAGCATGCGCATCCGGCGTGCCGGGCGGCCGCGCCCGCACTGCCGCAGCGCCTGCCGCACGACCCGGGCCCGCACCGCGTCGACGTCCAGCGCACGGCCGTCGGCGGTCCGCCGCGGCAGCGCGTCCTGCACGATCGCGTGTGCGGCCAGGACGCGTTCGTGGCGTTCGCCGGCCTGCGGAAGGACCAAGTAGGCCAGCCGGACCAGTTCGGGATAGTGCCGGACGATCACCGCCTCGGTGCCGCCGACCGCCTCGTCGGCAGTGCCGGACAGCGTCCGCCACCACCGGCCCACGCGCACCGCAGCCTGCTCTCGCCGCTGCGCCGCGCCGTCTCCTGCGCCGTCGTCCACCACGCCCGTCGCCCTCCCGCCGCGCCGCCTGGCCGGGCGCAGCAAGTCCGGTCCCCCGAACTGGGCAACGAGCGCCGCCCGAATGGGTCACAGCACGTACGAAAATCCGTCAAGACAACCGGATGTTCGCCACACTGCGCCACCCCGGCCCGCGATGGGCATCCGGGTGCTACGGCGGGGGAATCAGCCCCAGCCGGTACGCCTGCGCGACCGCCTCGGTGCGCGACGCGGCGCCGACCTTGGCAAGGATGTTCGAGACGTGCACGCTCGCGGTCTTGGTGCTGATGAACAGCGCCTCGCCGATCTGCCGGTTCGTCCGGCCCAGCGCCAGTTGTTCGAGCACCTCGCGCTCGCGCCCGGTCAGCACCGGCAGATCGCCGGCCTCCGGACCGCCGCGCAACGCCCCCGCGGCGCCGGTCGCACCGGACGCGTGCGCCGGGCCGGCGGCGGCTCCGGCAGCACCCAGCCGCCCGCGCCGGGCCAGGATGTCGACCGCGGCACGCAGCGGCCGCGCCCCCAACCGGTCGGCCACCGCGCGTACTTCCTCCACCTCGGCGGACGCTTCCGCACGCCGGTCGGCGGTCAGCAGCGCCTCGGCCAGCCGCACCCGGGCGCGGGCCTGCTCGTAGACGTTGCCGTAGTCGAAGGCCGCGACCACGGCCGCCCACTGCTCCGGATCGGACACGCCGTCCACCCGCGCGCGTTCCGCGTCCACGCGGAGCAGCCACGCCACGCCTTCGGGCCCGCTGGGCCGCATCTCCACGTGGTATTCGTCGGTGGCGTGCGCCAACTCGGCCAGTTCGTCGGCTGCTTCCGTCCAGGAGCCGGCCTCGTCGGCCCGGCCGGTCAGCCGCAGGTCGGCGGTCGTGTCGGCGATCGCCGACAGCGCCAGCGCGGCCAGCCGGACCCCGACCGCGGGCATCGGCGGAGCGTCCACCCGCAGGTCGGCGAGCGCGCGGTGGGCCCAGGCCACGGCTGCCGCCGCATCACCGCGCAGCGACGCCTCGTCCACCAGCACGATGCCCGCGAGCAGGGTGCCGGTCCAGTTGGGCGGCCGCCGGTGGTAGAGCGCCTCGGCCCGCTCGGCGGTCCCCGGCTCGCCGCGGCCGAGCGGGACGTACAGCGCCGCCTCGGCGACGTACCCGAACGATGTGGGCGCCGAGGCCGGGACGGTCTCCAGCGCGTCGTCCCAGCGCCCGAGCGTGTAGAGGGTCAGCGCCCGCAGGTACCGGATGTCGAGCGGGTACGGCGCGGTGGTCTGCGCGGCGCGGCGCGCGCTCTCCATGCCCTCGTCCAGCCAGGCCAGGCACTCGACCAGGTCGCCCGACTCGTGCGCCCCCATGCCCAGGTTGAACAGCGCCCGCATCTCGATCGGGTTGTTGCCCGCCGCGCGTGCCAACTCGCGGGCCTGCTGCAGCTTTTCCCGGCCCTTCCGGGTCTTGCGGTTGTCCGGCTCCACGGCCGTCATGGTGATCATCACGTCGGCCTTGGCGTCGCCCGAACCGAGCTTGTCGGCGGCCTCGATCACCTTCGCGCCGAGCTCGCGCACCACGTCGTTCTGCTTGACGTAGAACGCCGCCTGGACATGCGTGGCGGCCGCCCACAGCCAGGTTGTCGTCGGCGGCTCGGTCGGGATCAGGTCGAGCGCCTGGCTGCTGAAGTCGTAGGCCGACTCCAGCATGTCCACGCTGAACAAGCTGGAGGCCAGCGTGTAGCGGACCTTGGCGGCCATGTCGTTGTCGGCGTGCGACCCGACGCGGCCGAGTGCCTCGCGCGCGAGGGCGACCGCGCGGTGCGCCTCGCCCATCCGGACCGCGGCCGAGGAGGCGCGCAGGATCAGCGTCACATCGTCGGCGCCGGCCCGCTCGGCCGCGTCCGGCACCGCATCGAAGAGTTCGAGCGCGGCCTCGACGTGCCGCAGTTCCTCGGCCGGCGCGCCGACCCGTGCGGCGTGGTCCGCCGCCTCCAGCGAGGCCGCGAACGCACCGGGCAGATCATGGCTTTCGCGGTGGTGGTGGGCGCGCTCGGCGGCGCTGGTGGCCTTGCGCTGCTCGTCGGCGAGCAGCCGCGCGAAGGACGCGTGGATGCGGACCCGCTCGCCCGGCAGCAGGTCCCGGTACGCCGCATCGCGCAGCAGCGCGTGCCGGAACGTGTAGGCGCCGCCGGTGTCGGCGACCAGCAGATGCCGCCCGACCGCCTCGCGCAGCGCCGACTCCACCTCGTCGTCGGGGAGTTCGACGGCGTCCCGGAGGAGTCCGTGCTCGACCCGGCGGCCCGCCGCGGCCGCGGTGCGCAACACGCGCTGCGCAGTGGAGGACAGTTGTTCGATCCGGGTGAGCAGCACCTCGGCGAGGCCCGGCGGCAGGCCGCCCAGCCCGTCGTCGGCGGCTGCCGCGCTCAGTTCCTCGGCGTAGAAGGCGTTGCCCTCGGCACGTTCGACGATGCGCCGCACGGTCTCGTCGGGCAGCGCCTCGGTGCCGGTCAGCCGGACCAGTTCGGACACGTCCGCATCGCCGAGCGGACCGAGGTCCAGCCGGGCCACCGCGGGCAGCCGGACCAGCTCGGCGAGCAGCGGCCGCAGCGGATGCCGCCGGTGCAGGTCGTCGGAGCGGTACGTGGCCACGATCGCGAGGCGCTGCTGGGGCGGCCCGCCGTTGCGCTGCGGCAGCAGTCGGCTGAGCAGGAAGCGCAGCAGGTCGCGGGTGGACTGGTCGGCCCAGTGCAGGTCCTCGATCACCACCATGACGGGGGCGCGCTCGGCCAGGTCGGCGAGCAGCGTCGCGACCTCTTCGAGCAGCCGCAGCCGGACGCCGATGCCGGCCCCGCGGGACTCGTCCCCGGCCGCCGCGGCACCGTCGCGCAGCAGCCGCTGGACGGCCGTGTAGTGGTCGAGCACGCCGGACAGTGCGGGGTCCGCCTCGACCGCGCGCAGGATCTCGGTGAACGGGAAGTACGGCAGGCCGCCGTCGCCGAGGTCGACGCAGTGCCCGACGAGGACGTTCATGCCGACGTCCGCGGCGTGTTCGGTGGCCTCTTCGAGCAGGCGCGTCTTGCCGACCCCGGCCTCGCCCGCGACCAGCAGCGCGCGCGGGTCTCCCGCGCGGGCGCGCTGCAGCGCCTCGTCGATCCGGGCGATCTCCCCGGTACGGCCGACGAAGGGCGTCCGGTACACCGCGTATGGCAGCATCCGCCCATCCTGACACGCCGTCTGCCGGGGCGGGCCGGTGCCGTGACCAGGAATCCTCCGCCTTCGGTGAAGCCCTCGGCGGAGCGCCACTAGAGTGGCGCTCCAGTCGAACGGAGGACCCGATGGACGCGACGGGAGCGGACGCCGGCGGGATGGCCCGGACCGCCAAGTCCGGAGGTGTGCGGGCCGCCAAGGCCGCCGCCAACCGGGCCCGCATGCTGGCCGCCGCCCGCGACCTGTTCGTGGCGCAGGGCTATGCGTCGACGTCCATGCAGGCCATCGCCAAGCAGGCCGGCATGGCCGTCCAGACGCTCTACTTCACCTTCGCCACCAAGCGCGCGATCCTCACCGAGGTGCTCGACGTGGAGATCGCCGGGGACACCGAGCCCGTCGCCACCCTGGACCGCCCGTGGGTGGCCGAGGCCCTGGCCGCCGACCCGGCCGGCCAACTGCGGCTGCAGGCCGCCGCGTCCGCCCGCATCCTCACGCGCGTCGCGCCGATCCTGGAGGCGGTCCGCTCGACGGCCGCGCACGACCCGGAGATCGCCGAGCTGTGGCAGACGAACATCGCGCAGCGGCTCACCGTGCAGACCCGCTTCGCCGAGGCGCTCGCCGCCAAGACCGGCCTCCGGGCCGGCATCGGGACGGACCGCGCCGCCGACCTCATGCTGGCCGCGTTCGCCCCCGAGGCCTTCCACCTGCTCGTGCACGAGCGCGGCTGGCAGGTCGCCGAGTGGGAGGCCAACGCCGGGGACACGCTCATCCGGCAGCTCCTGCCGGACGGCCCGCAGTCCGGCTGACGATCGCATGGCAGCGGCAGGAGCCCGGCGCGTACGCGGTCACCGGGCCCCTGGCGCATTCGCCGTACCCGCCCTCTGCAAGGGCGACCCGACGCACCTTCGGCGAGCAGACGTGCGGCTAACCTACGATCGCCAAGCGACCGTGCGAGGGGTGCAATTCGATGCCGGAATCCTGGGTCGATTCGGCCGAGCGCATCGGCCTCGACCTGCATCTGGACCTCTCCGGACCGGGCAGCCGCCGCGCCGCCCTGGCCCGCGCGCTGCGTACCGCCGTGCAGGACGGCCGCCTCGCGCCCGGCACCAAGCTGCCGCCGTACCGCTCGCTGGCCGCCGACCTCGGGGTGGCCCGCAACACCGTCGCCGACGCGTACGCCGAGCTGGTCGCGGAAGGCTGGCTGACGGCCCGCCAGGGCTCCGGCACCCGCGTTGCGCAGCGGGCCGCGCCGCTCAAGCCGCCGCGTACTCCCGAGCCGGTCCCCGACGACCCGGCCGCCGCCGCACCGCGCCACAACCTGCGCCAAGGGCAGCCCGACGTAACGGCGTTCCCGCGCACGGCCTGGAGCACCTCGGTACGCCGGGCCGTCGCCGCGGCACCGCACGACGCCTTCGGCCCGCTCGACCCGCGCGGCCGCCCCGAACTGCGCCGGGCACTCGCCGACTACCTGGCGCGGTCGCGCGGCGTCCGCACCTCGCCCGGACGCATCGTGGTCTGCTCGGGCTTCGCCCACGCGCTGCGGCTGCTCTTCGGCGGCCGGGTGCTGACCGGGCCGCTCGGCGTCGAGGCGTACGGGCTGCCCTTCCACCGCGACCTGCTGGCCGCCGCGGGCGTGCGCACCGTGCCGCTCGGCATCGACGCGGACGGCTGCCGCACCGGGGAACTGGCCGGGCACCGCGGGCTGCGCGCCGCCCTGCTGACCCCCGCGCACCAGTTCCCGATGGGCGGCGCGCTGCACCCGGCCCGCCGCGCGGGCGCGGTCGACTGGGCGCGGAGCCGCGGCACGGTGGTCCTGGAGGACGACTACGACGGGGAGTTCCGCTACGACCGGGAACCCGTCGGCGCGCTCCAGGGCCTCGACCCCGAACACGTCGTGTACATCGGCTCGGTCAGCAAGAGCCTGTCCCCCGCGCTGCGGATCGGCTGGATGGTGCTGCCGGAGCACCTGATCGCCCCGGTACTGGCCGCCAAGGGCCTGCGCGAGGCCTGGGCCGGCGTCACCGGTCAGCTCGCCCTGGCCGACCTGATCGCCTCGGGCGCGTACGACCGGCACATCCGCAAGATGCGCCAGCGCTACCGCAGCCGCCGCGACCGCCTGGTCGCGGCCCTCGCGGGACAGGCCCCGCACATCGCACCGACCGGCATCGCCGCGGGCCTGCACGCGGTGCTCGAACTGCCGCACGGGACCGAGGCCGCCACCCTCGAAGCGGCCGCGGCGCTCGGCATCGGCCTGGACGGCACCGCCTCCTACCGGCACCCGGACGCGGAAGTGCCGCCCTTCGACGGCCTGGTGGTCGGCTACGCGGCACCGGGCGAGAACGCCTACCCGGCGGCGCTGGACGCCCTGTGCCGGATCCTGCCCGGCCCCCGGACATGACAAAGCCGCCCGGGTCCGAGGACCCGGGCGGCAGACGACGACCGCGGCGCTCAGCCGCAGGACGGGGCGGTCAGGCCGCCATCGCGACGGTGCCGCGGGTGATGTCCGCGGCGGCGGCCACCGGCAGCTCGGCGGTCCCGGCCGGCGTGGCGGACTGCGCCGACTCGGCGGACTTGGCGGGCTTGGCCGCGAACACCATGACCCGCAGGACCACGAAGCGGCCCAGCCCCGCCAGGCCGCAGGCGGCGAGGTATACGGCCTGCTCGGTCAGCATGCCGGGGGCGGCCGCGAACAGGTGCAGCACCATCACCGCGGCGGTGGTGAACGCGAAGCTGACCGCAACGGTGCCGGCCGACTTCACGTGCACGCCCCAGCCGCGCTCCGCGCTGCGGAACGAGACCCGGGCGTGCAGCTCGGTGGTCACCACGGTCGAGACGATCGTGACGACGATGTTCGCCGCGAAGAAGGGCATCGCGCCGCTCATCAGGGCGAGCACGAAGGAGGCCGCGACGGTCACGCCGCCGCCGCAGAGCACGAAGCGGAGGAAGGAAGCGAGGGGGCCGGGGGCGGGGGCGGTGGTGTCTGCGGTCGTCGTCATGAGAGAGACATTCGCGGAGTGCGCTGACGGTCCACTCACCGCGCACTGACAACGTCCTGACAGCCGGGCAGAGGCCTGACAGCGCGCTGACAGCCGTCCTGACAGCGGGCCTGACAGCCGTGACAGGCCCGTTCCGACAGGCACTCCGACAGTCGCCCTGACAGGAGTCCCGGCAGCGGCCCTGGCAGGCGTCCCGGGCGTCCGAATTCGGTCGACGCCCTGCCCGGACGGCCGCCACACTCGGTGCCGCACCGCCGAACAGGGAGGTTCCGATGTCCACGCGCACGCCGCCCCCGGCGACCACCACGCTCTGGCGCCCGACCGGCCCCGCCGAGCTGGCCCTGGTCGCCGAGTCCGGCTGGCGCGCGTGGCCGCCCCGGCTGCCCGACCAGCCGATCTTCTATCCGGTCCTCAACCGCGACTACGCGATCCGCATCGCGCGCGACTGGAACGTCCCGGCCAGTGGCGCGGGCTACGTCACGCGCTTCGAGGTCGAGACGGACTTCCTGGCCCGGTACCCGGTCCGGCAGGCCGGCGGCCGGACCATCCTGGAGCTCTGGGTACCCGCCGAGGAGCTCGGCGAGTTCAACGCGCACATCGTCGGGCGGATCGAGGTCGTCGACGAGTTCCACGCCGCTCCCGCCGACTGACCGGACCGGCTCGGCCTGCGAAGCGGCTGCGGCCGCTCAGCCCGGTACGACCAGCGCCTGCACCGGCCAGTGGTCCGACGGGAACCGGCCGCCCGCGGTGAAGGTGTTGATCCCCGCGCGCTCGACCGTCCAGTGCCGGTCCGCCAGGATCCAGTCGATCCGGCGGCCCGGCACCGGCTCGGCGTACCCGTGGAAGGTCCGCACCTCGTCGCCCACCCGCTCCTTCGCGGTCCCCCACGCATCGCGGAACAGGCCGTCTTCGGTGAGCACGTCGTACGGGCGCGACCCGGGCCCCGGCGCGTTGAAGTCCCCGGTGACCAGCACCGGCCAGCGCGACCGGTGCAGTTTGCGGGCGGTCAGCCGCCGGACCAGGTGCGCACTGCGCGAGCGGGCCAGCGGCGACATGTGGTCGAAGTGCGTGTTGACCACCGCGAACTCGCGGCCGTCGGCACGGTCCCGGAAGGCTGCCCAGGTCAGCATGCGCGGGTGCTGGATGTTCCCCCAGGTCCGCGAACCGATCAGCTTGGGGACGCTGGACAGCCACAGGTGGTCGTAAGCGAGCACTTCGAGGCGCTCGTAGTCGTAGAAGACCGCGGTGTACTCGGACTTGCTGCCACCCGAACGGCCCAGTCCGATCCAGTCGTACGCGGGCCGCAGCGCCTCCGCCAGATCGCGGATGTGGTGCCACTTGCCTTCTTGGGTGCCGACCACGGTCGGCCGCTCGGTACGCAGGATCTCCTCCACCACCGGCCTGCGGTCCGCCCAGCCGTGCGGCGGGGCGTCCTCGGGACCGCGCAGGTTGAAGGTCATGACGTGCACGCTGCCCGGCGCGGCCGGCCCGATGAACGGCATCGCTGCTCCTCACTCGGCGGCCTCGGTCCCGCCCCCGGCTCCTCCGATCCTCACATCGAAAACCCGTTGCCGCCCGGCGAGCGCGGCCGGGTAGGTTCGCAGGATGCGGAGCGCAGTGGGCGAGCAGGGCGCGTACGAGGTCGACGACGATCCGGCGCGTGTGGACCGCGACACGGTGTGGGAGTTCCTCTCCACCGGCGCCTACTGGAGCACCTGGCGAGAACGCGCGCATCTCGAACGCCAGTTGGACATCTCGTGGCGCGTGGCGGGCGCCTACCGGACCGCCGACGGAGCACTGGTCGGGTTCGCCCGGGCGATCTCCGACGGGCTGTCGATGGCCTACCTCGCCGACGTGTTCGTGCTGCCCTCGGCGCGCGGGCACGGGCTCGGCAAGGAGCTGGTGCGGCTCATGGTCGAGCAAGGCGACGGCGCCGCCTTCAAGTGGATGCTGCACACCGCCGACGCGCACGGCCTGTACGCGCAGTTCGGCTTCGCAGCACCGGACGAGATGTACATGGAGCGGCCCGGGAAGGCGGCCGCTCTCGGCCGGTCCGCCGGCTGATCGCGCATCCGAGTTCCGCCGGGCCTGGCCGACCCGGCGGAACCGTGGATCAGCGGATCACTGGAAGACGTCGGTGACGGCGTTCACCCCTGCGTTGACCACGGATTCCACCAGTTGCGACAGCGAACCCGCCGCCGCGGTGCCGGACAGCATGACCCCGGCCACGAAGGCGAGGATCAGCCCGCCCATCTTGTAACCCTTGTGGGTCACCAGGTAGAAGAGGATGAAGATGATGAGGATCGGAACCCCGATCGTCACCCCTTGACCCACCGTCGTGGTGTCCTCGGGTGCGGCGACGAGGGCGGCGAGTGGCGTGTACATGGTTCCCCTCCGGTCCAGCGCTGTGGATCCCTGTGTGCGGTGACCTACCCCGGCTGCCGGGGTGGCGTGCTTTCTACGACGGTGAATTCGGTGGTGAATTCGACGGTCTCGCGCCGCTCATCACCCGGGGACCGCGAATGCGCCCAGGACCCCCGCGAGGACCCAGGCCCAGCGCAGCATGCGGAACGACGGCCAGCGGGCCGTCGCCAGCACGACCCAGAAGCCGATCATGAACCACAGGGCGAACGCGGCCTTGCCGCCCGCCTCGACGGCGCACTCCTGGACCAACTGACCGCCGTACCAGGCGACCGCGAAGCCGGGAAGCATCATGAAGTAGTCGACCGCGGTGTAGCCGAGCCCGGTCCAGCCGCCACCGCCGCCTCCGCCGGAAGCGGGAGTGCCGGGACGGGTGTTGGTGCCGCCGTCCGCGCCGTCCTGCGGATCCGTGCCGGCATCGGTCTCGCGGCGGGCTCCACCGGGCAGGAACTGGCGCGGTGACCTGCGGCGTTCGCTGCTGCCGCCGCCGGTGCCGGGTTTGCCGCCGGTGGCGCCCGGGCGCCGGGCGGGGCCGCCGCCTTGTCCGGGCGTGGTGCGCGACGGCGGGACGCGCCGGGGCCCGGCCGGGCCTCCGGAGCCGCCGCCCGCCGAACCGCCGGACTGGGGCGTCCCCTTGGGCTTCCAACCGGTACGCGGGGCCGGTGCGGCCGCGGGCTTGCGTTTGCCGCCCAAGCGGCCGCCCAGGCCGCCGAGGCGCGGTTTGGGCCTGCCGCCGGAGCCGGGGGCGCTCATCACCCGCCGCCCTTCGCACCGTGCGGGCAGGGCTTGCAGATCTTGCGGTGGCGTACCGCGGCCAGCACCCAGGGCAGCGCGATCGCCACGCCCACCCATTCGCCCTTGGCGGCGTGGCCGCGCAGATGAAGGACCACCGCGGCAATACACGCGGCGCCCAGGATCGCGGCGGTCAGCAGCTCGGAGTGGACGAGCCTCTTGGCAGCCCAGTTGACCGTGTTCACACGGTTCTTGACGGT
The DNA here is from genome assembly GCF_021502675.1 of Yinghuangia soli. Taxonomy (GTDB): domain Bacteria; phylum Actinomycetota; class Actinomycetes; order Streptomycetales; family Streptomycetaceae; genus Yinghuangia; species Yinghuangia soli. The sequence continues at coordinate 179,038 of NZ_JAKFHA010000002.1, read as the reverse complement.
GCTCTCGCGGATGTTCTTCCGCCACGGCGTGTCGGCCATTCAGCCACCGCCTCCCGCCCCGTATCGCGACTCGGCCCTCTCCTGAGACATCTTCCGCCCCCGGGTGGTCGTCGCGGTAGTACGGCTCTCATCCCCCCGTGGAATGAGATGCATTTTGCCCACAAACCGGTATGTTCCAGTTGACCTTGCTCAGTGTGGCCAGCCCGCTCGGCAGCGTCAAGGGGCGCACACGACGGCGCATTCCATGACCCGAACCGGCGTGCGGGAACACACCGCAGCCGCCAGCCTAAAGCACCTGACGGATCGTCAGATACGCGAACGGGACTGCGGGCGCGAGGCCCGCAGTCCCGTTCGCGACAGGCTGCCGGTGACGGCGGCTCCCCCGGGTCAGGCGTGACCCGCAGGGATGTTGCCCATCCGGCCGGACCGGAAATCATCGAACGCCTGGGCGAGTTCGGCATGGGTGTTCATGACGAACGGCCCGTACCAGGCGATTTCCTCCCGGATCGGAAGGCCGCCGAGAATGATCACCTCCAGGTTCGGGGTGTTCCCGTCCTGCTTCTCGTCGGCGCGCAGCTCGATGCTGCCGCCGTCCCCGAACACCGCCGTCTGGCCGCGGCGCAGCGGGCGCTGCTCGGCCCCCGCGGTGCCGCTGCCGGCGAGGCTGTAGACGAGGGCGTTGTAGTCCGGCTGCCACGGCAGTTCGAGCCGCGCGCCGGGCGTGAGCGTCGCGTGCACCAGCGTGATGGGCGTGTGCGTGATGCCCGGACCGTCATATCCGGCCACCGATCCGGCGATCAGCCGGACCAGCGCACCGCCGTCCTCGCTCGCCAGCAGCTTGACCTGGCCGGCCCGGATGTCCTGGTAGCGCGGGTCGCTCATCTTCTTCGCGGACGGCAGGTTCACCCAGAGCTGGATACCGTGGAACAGGCCTCCGCTGAGCACCAGTTCCTCCGGCGGGGCCTCGATGTGCAGCAGGCCGGAACCCGCCGTCATCCACTGCGTGTCGCCATCGGTGATGAGACCGCCGCCGCCCGCCGAGTCGTGGTGCCGGAAGGTGCCGTCGATCAGATAGGTCACCGTCTCGAAACCGCGGTGCGGGTGCCACGGCGTGCCCTTCGGCTCGCCCGGCGCGTACTCCACCTCGCCCATCTGGTCCATCATGATGAACGGGTCGAGACGGGCCTGGTCGACGCCCGCGAACGCGCGGCGCACCGGGAAGCCCTCCCCTTCGAGTCCGCTCGGCGCGGTGGCCACCTGGACCACCTTGCGCGGCAGGCTCCCCACCTCGGGCTTGGGCAGGCGCGGCAGCGTCAGCGGGTTCTCGACGGTCACGGCGGGCATGGCTTCCTCCTCGGTGCGCACGGCCCGGCGGGTCCGGGTCTGACTGCTGCAACATTAGTTGATGCTTCAACATTCCACCAGTCGTTGAGCGCTCAACTTTCGGCGTGCCGACCCGGCCCGCGGCAAGAAATGGCCGAAAAGAAGAGCCCCGCGGCCGGAAACGGCAGCGGGGCAGCAGGGCGGCGGGGCGGACGCGTACGGCAGATCAGGCGGGTACGGCGTCGTCCACCGCACGCTGCGCGGCGTGCCGCGCCAGGGTGGCGTCCACCGATTCGGGCGCCAGGATCCGGTCCAGGGCCATGACCGCGCACCCGGCCAGGCCCGCCTCCTCGCCGAGCCGGCTCGCCACGATCTTGAGCTCGCGGGTGGCCACCGCGGTCGAGCGCCGGTAGACCACCTCGCGCACCCCGGCCAGCAGCGGGTCGCCGGCGTCCGCGAGGTCGCCGCCGAGCACCACGACCGCCGGGTTCAGCACGTTCACCACGCTGGCCAGCACCTCGCCGAGCAGCCGCCCGGACTCGCGGACCAGCCGGACCGCCTCCGGGTGCCCCGCGGCGGCCAGCGCCACCACGTCCCGCACGCCGGAGACCGCGGCGCCGTGCGCGGCGAGCGTCTCGACCAGGTGCCGGCCGCTGGCCAGGACCTCCAGGCAGTCGACGTTGCCGCACCAGCAGCGCGTCCCGGTGCCGCCGGCCACCGGGATGTGGCCGATCTCCCCGGCCGCGCCGAGCGCGCCGCGGTAGACCTTGCCCTCCGACACGATGCCCGCGCCGATGCCGGTGGAGACCTTCACGAAGACCAGGTCGCCGGCGTCGCCGCGGGTGCGGTACTCGCCGAGCGCCATCACGTTCACGTCGTTGTCGACGTAGACCGGGACCGGCCAACGCCGCTGCAGCGCCGGGGCGATGGCCACGCCGTCCCAGCCGGGCAGCGTGGGCGGACCGACCGCGCGGCCGGTGGCCAGCTCGACGGTGCCGGGCACCGCGACGCCGATGCCGCGCACGGTGCCGGGGTCGTACCCCTCTTCCGCCAGCAGCGCGTCGAACCAGTCGGGCAGCCGGGACAGGACCGCCTCGGGGCCGCTGCCCGCCGCCATCGCGGTCTCGCGGGTGGCCAGCACCCGGCCGGTGAGGTCGCAGACCGCGAGCTGGCCGCGGCTGCTGCCGAGCGAGGCGGCGAGCACCACGCCGCCCGCGGCGTTGAGTTCGAGGCGCATCGGGGGGCGGCCGCCGGTGGAGGCGCGGTCCGCGCGTTCGACGAGCAGCCCGGCGTCCACCAGGTCGTCGACGCGCGCGGCAACGGCGGAACGGGAGAGTCCGGTCAGCCGGGCGACATCGGCCCGCGTCTCGGCCTCACCGTCCCGCACAAGCTGCAGGACTTCCCCGGCACTGCTGTGCGGCAGGGGGTTTGCGCGTCGGGCCATACAGACAGTGAAGCAGGACCCTTTTAGGTCGGTCAAAGACCGAAGTTCATGTCTTCTACGCCTGAGCGTCATTCTTTTGCTTGCCAAGAAGCAAAAGTAGGCCTAGTTTGATCCTCGAAAGATTCCTGAGGGGCAGAGAACGTGAACGAGCAGACGACCCACCCGACGGTGGCCGCGGTGACGGAGCGCATAGCCCGCCGCAGTGCCGCCGCACGGTCGGCGTACCTGGAGCGGGTGAACGCCGCCGCATCGCAGCGGCCGGCCCGGACCGCGCTCGGCTGCGCCAACTTCGCACACGGCTTCGCGGCCTGCTCCCCCGAGGAGAAGCTCACGCTGCGCGGCACCGGCGCCCAGGGCCCGGTCCGCCCCAACGTGGCGATCGTCTCCTCCTACAACGACATGCTCTCCGCGCACCAGCCGCTGCGCGACTACCCCGAGCAGCTCAAGGCCGCGGTCGCCGCGGCCGGCGGCGTCGCGCAGTTTGCGGGCGGCGTGCCCGCGATGTGCGACGGCATCACGCAGGGCCGCGCGGGCATGGAGCTCTCCCTCTTCTCCCGCGACGTCGTGGCCATGGCCGCGGCGGTCGCCCTCGCGCACGACATGTTCGACGGCACGCTGATGCTCGGCGTGTGCGACAAGATCGTGCCGGGCCTGGTCATCGGCGCGCTGTCCTTCGGGCACCTGCCGACCGTGTTCGTGCCGGCCGGTCCGATGTCCTCCGGCCTCCCCAACAAGGAGAAGGCGCGGGTCCGCCAGCGCTTCGCCGAGGGCAAGGCCACCCGCGAGGAGCTGCTGGATGCCGAGGCCAAGGCGTACCACGGCATCGGCACCTGCACCTTCTACGGCACCGCGAACACCAACCAGCTCCTCATGGAGGTGCTCGGCCTGCACCTCCCCGGTGCCAGCTTCGTGCACCCCGACCAGCCGCTGCGCGCCGCGCTGACCGACGCCGCAGGTGCGCGCGTCGCCGCGACCACCGCGCTCGGCGACCCGGCGACGCTGGTGCGCGACTACACCCCGATTGCCGAGGTCGTCGACGAGAAGGCCCTGGTCAATGCGGTCGTCGCGCTGCTCGCCACGGGCGGCTCGACCAACCTGACGCTGCACTTGGTGGCCATCGCCGCGGCCGCGGGCATCCAGCTCACCTGGGACGACTTCGCCGAACTGTCCACGGTGGTCCCGCTGCTGGCCCGGATGTACCCGAACGGACCGGCGGACATCAACCACTTCCACGCCGCGGGCGGCACCGCGTTCCTGATCGGCACGCTGCTCGACGGCGGGCTGCTGCACGCGGACGTCAAGACGGTCGCGGGCCCCGGCCTGGACCGCTACCGCCAGGAGCCGTACCTCGAGGACGGCAAGCTGGCCTGGCGCGACGGCCCGGCGAAGAGCCTGGACACGGACGTGCTGCGCCCGTACGACGACCCGTTCGCGCCCGACGGCGGCCTGCGCATGCTGGACGGCGACCTGGGCCGTTCCGTGGTGAAGGTCTCCGCGGTCGCCGCCGAGCACCACATCGTCAGCGCGCCTGCCCGGGTCTTCGACGGCCAGGCCGAGTTCACCGCCGCCTTCGAGGCCGGCGAGCTGGACCGCGACGTCGTCGCGGTGCTGCGCTACCAGGGCCCGCGCGCCAACGGCATGCCCGAACTGCACAAGCTCATCCCGGCGCTCGGCGTCCTGCAGGACCGCGGCCACGCGGTCGCGCTGGTCACCGACGGCCGCCTGTCCGGTGCGTCCGGCAAGATCCCCGCCGCCATCCACTGCACCCCCGAAGCGGCCGCCGGCGGTCCGCTCGCCCGGGTGCGGGACGGCGACGTGGTGACCTTGGACGCGGTCGCCGGCACGCTCCGCATCGACGTCCCGGAGGCCGAGTTCGCGGCCCGCCCGGCCACCGGTGCGGCCCCGTCCGACACCGAGTGGGTGGGCACCGGACGCGAGCTGTTCACCGCGCTGCGCGCCGGCGTCGGCCCCGCCGACCTGGGCGCCGGCACGCTCGGCAGCCCGCTCGACCACGTGGCGGGAGGCGCGCCGTGAGCCGCGAGATCCCGCTGCCCTCCGCCGAACGCCCCTGGCTGGTCGCCGACATCGGCGGCACCAACGCCCGCTTCGGCCTGATCACCCGCCCCGGCGGCCGTGCCGAGCGCATCCTCGTGCTGCGCGCCGCCGAGCACCCCGACCTGGAGTCGGCCGTCGGGCAGTACCTGTCCGCGGTCGGCGTGGACGGCCGCCCGAGCGCCATGTGCGCGGCGGTCGCGGGTCCCGTCACCGGTGACCGCTTCCGCTTCACCAACGGCACCTGGGCCCTGTCCATCTCCGAGACGCGCAGCCGCCTCGGCGTCGAAGCGCTGCACCTGATCAACGACTTCGAGGCGCTCGCGCTCTCGCTGCCGCACCTGCGCGACGACGACCTGCTGGTCATCGGCGACCGCCGACCCGACACGTCCCTCCCGATGGCCGTCCTCGGCCCGGGCACCGGACTCGGCGTGGCCGGACTGGTCCCGATCCCCGGCGGCGGCTACGTGCCGCTGCCCGGCGAGGGCGGCCACATGCTGCTGCGCCCGGGCCACGGCGAGGACGCCGAGGCGATCGACGTCCTGCGCGGCGAGCGCGGCGGCCTGGGCATGGTCACCGCCGAGCACATCCTGTCCGGCCCCGGCCTGACGCGCCTCTACCGCTATGTCGCCCGCTCGCAGGGCGAACACGCCGAAGCCCTCTCGCCCGCCGACATCTCGGCCCGCGCGCTGGCCGGCACCGACCACCTGTGCTCCTCGACCATCGAGGCGTTCTGCCGCCTCCTGGGCACCTTCGCCGGCGGCGTCGCGCTGACGCTCGGCGCCCGCGGCGGCGTGTTCCTGGCCGGCGGCGTCCTGCCGCGCATCGCCGAACTCCTGGTCAAGAGCGAATTCCGCGAGGGCTTCGAGACCAACCCGACCATGGCCGCCTACCTGCACCGCATCTCCACGGTCCTGGTGACCGCGCCGTACCCGGCCCTGCTGGGTGCGCGCGCGTGGCTCGAATCGCACAGCGACACCCGTGAGGCGGTGCCCGCATGACCTCCCCGCTCGACCTCGCACCCGTGGTCCCCGTCGTCGTCCTGGACGACGTCGAGGCCGCCGTCCCGCTGGCCCGCGCCCTCGTCGCAGGCGGCCTGCCCGCCGTCGAGGTGACGCTGCGCACCGAGGCCGCCCTCGGCGCCATCGAGCGCATCGCCGCCGAGGTCGAAGGCGCCCGGGTCGGCGCCGGCACCGTCCTCACCCCCGAGCAGGCCAAGGCGGCCGCCGCCGCAGGCGCGACCTTCCTGGTCACCCCGGGCACCACCGAGTCGCTGGTCGGCGCCCTGCAGGAGACCGGACTGGACTTCCTGCCCGGCACCTCCACCGTCTCCGAGGTCCTGCGGCTGCGCGAACTGGGCATCCGCGAGATGAAGTTCTTCCCGGCGGAAGCCGCGGGCGGAGCGCCGTTCCTCAAGTCGCTGGCCTCGCCGGTGCCGGACGTGCGCTTCTGCCCCACCGGCGGGATCACCCCGGAGAGCGCCCCGTCCTACCTCGCACTCCCCAACGTGGCGTGCGTGGGCGGCTCGTGGATGCTCCCCGGCGCCTCCGTCGCCGCGCGCGACTGGGGGCAGATCGAAGCGCTCGCCCGGGCCGCGTCCCGGCTGCGCGACAAGACGGCGGGGGGCACCCCCGCCTGACACAAAAACGTCCCCTGGCGCGCTCTGCCCTGAGGTGCGCCAGGGGTACGGACCGCGGAACGAGTCGTATGAGGGTTCGACTCCCCCTGGCAGGTCGTATGAGGGTTCGACCTGCCTGACACCGCGATCGGCCGGCTCTTCGGCGAGGAGAGCCGGCCTCTCCGTTTTCCGGGACGGTTTGCCCCGGGGTTTGCGTCAGGGGCGGCCGGATCGGGCCCGGGTGCGGGTTTCGGTGGGGGAGTGGCCGTAGGCGGTGCGGTAGGCGCGGCTGAAGTCGCCGGGGTGGCGGAAGCCCCAGCGGGTGGCGATGGCGGCGACGGTGCGGTGGCCGGATGCCGGGTCCGTGAGGTCGGCGTGGCAGCGGCGGAGGCGGCGGCTGCGGATCGAGGCGGCGACGGTCTCCGGTTCGGCGGCGAAGAGGCTGTGCAGGGTGCGTACCGAGATGTGGTGGTGCGCGGCGATCGCTGCGGGGTCCAGGTCCGGGTCGGCCAGGTGGAGGTCGATGAAGGCGCGGATCCGGGCGAGGAGGGCGGCGTTGCGGCTTTCCGGGGGCAGGCGGTCCTCGGCGTCGATCTGGACGGCGATCGCGGTGGCGGCCAAGTCGGCGGCGATGGCGGCGAGTTTGGCGGCTTCCGCGGGGCCTGAGGTGCGGACGGCGTGGGGCAGGTCTGCGAGGTATCCGGCCAGGAGGGCGCCGGCTCCGGAGCTTGTGTCCAGGGTGGTGCCGAGGAGGCCGTCGGCGCGGCCGCCGCGCAGGGGGAAGTCGGTGCGGGGCATGCGCAGCAGCGTCATTTCGGTGTGCCGGCCCAGGTCGACGAACTCGCAGGCCAGTGGGTGCGATGTGGAGAAGAGGGCCAGCTCGCCGACTTCGGTGCAGGCGGTGCCGCGCTCCTGTTCGATGCGGACGCGGCCGTCGCGGACGAGTACGAGGTAGTAGTTCTCGGGGTCGTCGCGGCGTATGTGGGCCGCGGTGCGCAGGGCGGTGAGGGGCGAGACGGTGACCGCCGCGGCCTGGGCTTCGGGCGTGCCGATGGCCTGCATGGCGCCGTGGAAGCGGTCGGCGTACGGGCTGCTGATGGTCGACGCCATCAGCTCGCGTCCGGAGAACTCGCCCCACCAGCTCCACCGTTCGGCCTGCGGCACGCAGTCGGTGCTGACCTCGGCGGGAACCGGTCTCCCACCAGGGGTCTCGTCGTCGGGCATCGGACGATGCTGCTGGAGGAAGAGGCCGCCGGAAAGTAGACATTCGGCCATATTCGGCAGGCCCGCACCGCAGCCGACGCGGCGTGATCCAGACGCCGCGCCGGCCGTCGAGCCTGCCCGGGCAGCCTGCTCCCCCGTGGCCGCACTGCCAGGGCAGCCTGCTCCCCCGTGCACGCCGCTCCCGGTGGGCGGGAACAGCGCGGTACGCCAAGCTCGGCCATGAGAATTGCCGTCCTCGACCAGGCCCCCGACATCGCGGTCCTTGGCGTGCTGGCCACTCTGCCGGGAATCGGCACCACTTGGGTCCGCACAGCGCGCAGAGATCATGTGCAACGCGTGCAGGAATCGGGGGCCGATCTGCACGGTCAGGGTGTTGCCCCGCTCAGGCGACGGACAGCGCTCCGGTGAGGATCGCGACGAGGTGGGCCTCGTATTCGGGGCGGGTCAACTCGCCGGTGCGGACGATCGCGTCGGGGCGCGGAGCCGCGTCGCCGCGGGCGGCGCGCTGGGCGCTGAGCAGGCCGACCATCTGGACGGCCAGGAAGACGCGCTCGCGGAAGGCCTCGGCGTCCGGGGGCCGCAGCGCGGTGATGGCGGCGTCGACCACGGCAAGGACGTCGTCGCCGCCCAGGTACGCGGCGACGCTGGACGTGGGGTCGCCGATCAGGCGTACCGAGATCTGCAGGTACGCGCGGTCCGCCGGGGGGCCGTAGAGCAGGTCGGTGACCGGGAGGACGAGGGCGCGGGCGTAGCCGACCGGGTCGGCGGGGGTGGCCAGGGCCTCGGTGAGCAGTGCCCCGCGGCGGGCCGCCATGACGGGGACGTGCCGGTCCAGGATCGCCCGCAGCAGGCCGTCGCGGCCGCCGAAGTGGTAGTGCACGGCACCGGTGTTGCGCTGGCCCGCGGCCTTGGTGATCTCGCCGAGCGGGACGTCGAGCCCCTTCTCGACGAAGAGCTGCTCGGCTGCGTCGATGAGCAGCCGGCGCGTCGGTCCGGAGTCGCGGGGCATGTCCGGAGGATAGCGAGGCCCGGCGCATGCCTTGACCTTGGCGGTCCGCCGTATTAAAAACCTTCTTTAATACGAGGAGGTTCCCCGGCATGGCCACTTACGACATCGTCATCAAGGACGGCATCGTCGTCGACGGATCCGGCAACCCGCGCTTCCGCGGCGACATCGGGGTCGCCGGCGACCGCATCGCCAAGATCGGCCGCATCGCCGCCGACGAAGGCGAGCGGGTCATCGACGCGCGCGGGCTGATCGTCGCGCCCGGCTTCATCGACCTGCACACGCACTACGACGCCCAGGTCTTCTGGGACCCGTACGTCACGACCTCGGGCTGGCACGGCGTCACCTCGGTGGTCACCGGCAACTGCGGCTTCGGCTTCGCCCCGGTGCGCCCCGACGAGCGCGAGCGCGCGATGCTCTCGATGACCGCGGTCGAGGACATCCCCACCGAGACGCTGCGGCAGGGCCTGCCGTGGGACTGGGTGTCCTTCCCGGAGTACCTGGACAGCCTCGACCGCACTCCCAAGGCGGTCAACGTCCTGCCGTACGTGCCGCTCAACCCGCTGCTCGTGTGGGTGCTGGGGCTGGAGCGCGCCAAGGCCGGGGACAAGCCGACCGAGGAGGAGAACGCGGAGATCGCGCGCATCCTCACCGAGGCGCTGGAGGCGGGCGCCGGCGGCTGGTCCGCGCAGTGCCTGGGCCGTCCCGGGCACCCCGAGGACCGGCTGATGCAGGGCGACTTCGACGGCACCCCGATGCCCACCGACGTCATGTGGCCGGAGACCCGCCTCGCGCTGGCCGAGGCGCTCGCCGCGCTCGGCCGCGGCTTCATGCAGCTGTCCGGCACCTCGATCGGCGAGGAGGAGTACGAGAACCTCGTCGAGGTCAGCGGCCGCCCGCTGATCTGGAACGCGGTCATCGCCAACACCCGCAGCGGCGGCCTCTACCAGCGCAAGATCGAGTGGCTCAAGCGCTGCCAGGAGAAGGGCCTGCCGATCTACGGCCAGGCCATGACCACCGACGTGCCGGTGCCGTTCAGCTGGCTGTACGGCGGCCTCAGCGTCCGGCCGCCGGTCGCGACCGTCTTCGAGGCCGGGACGGTCGAGGAGAAGATCGCGCTCCTGAACGACCCGCAGATCCGGGCCGAGCTCAAGGAGTTCGACCCGTTCGTGTACCACGCGTACCCGGACATGCGGCTGCACAAGACGTTCACCGAGGAGTACAAGCAGTTCGAAGGGCTGCGCTTCAAGGAGATCGGCGAGAAGCTCGGGCGGCACCCGATCGACGTGCTGTGCGACGTGACGATCGCGGACGGCCTGCTCACCGAGGTGCACACCGGCCAGTTCAATGCCTCGCTCGAAGGCCTCAAGGAACTCGTCGACTACGAGTACCTGATCCCCGGCCTGTCGGACGGCGGCGCGCACCTCAAGACCCTCAGCGCGGGCATGTACGGCACCGAGTACATCGTCGAGTACGTGCGCAGGCACGGCTGGACCTCGCTCGAGCGGGCGCACTGGCGCCTGTCCGCGCTGCCCGCGCACGCCGCCGGGTTCGCCGACCGCGGCATCCTGCGCGAGGGCGCCGCGGCGGACATCATCGTGTACGACTACGACCGGCTCGGCTACGGCGACCCGGAGTTCAAGCACGACCTGCCCGCCGAGCAGCTGCGGACCGTCATCGACGCCAGCGGCTACCGCTACATCCTGGTCAACGGCCAGGTCACGGTCGAGGACGACAAGGAACTCGGCGTGCACTCCGGCAAGCTGCTCCGGCACGGCACCGCGGGCTGACGCCGGACGCCCGGCGGCCGTTCGCCATGATCCGGATGGACACGGGAAGTCCCTTGCGGGTAAAGCAGATTGACCGGGGGTAACGCTCCCGGACCGTCGAGGGGAGAAACCGTGTCCAAGAAGACGAGGAAACGGAAGACCCGCCGCAAGAACCGCGCCAACCACGGCAAGCGGCCCGCCTGACCGGCCGGCCGCGGAACAGCCCTCTGCGCAGGGGCCCTTCGGCTACGTAGGGCCCCTGCGCGGGGACGGGCCCCGCACCGCGGACCGCGCGGTGCGGGACAGGTTCCGGGCCGTCGCCCGGGGTCCTGCCGCCGGCCGCCGCACCCGCGCCGCGGTCAGCAGCGCGGGGCGATCTCGCCGACGTTCACGACGGTGTTGACCGCCACGTCCGGGACGAAGCCGGTCGCTCCGCCGGCCTTGACCTTGTCCCAGACCTTGCTGGTGCCGCCCCATCCAGAGGTCTCGGGTCCCCTGGTGTGGCACAGCACCTCGACCTTCATTCCGTACGGCAGATCGGCCAGTTTGGCCGCGCCCTGCGCCGGTTCGGCCAACAGGACGCTGCCGCCCTGCTGCGCTATCGGCGCGATGCGCGGGGTGGCGGGCTGCTTGTCGCCGCCGTCGCCCCGTACCGCGCCCACCGCGGCGAGAACGAGAACGGCGGCCAGCACGCCGGGCCACATCCAGCCCGGCTCGTGGGGCGTATGGACAGTGACAGTTGATCCGTGCGGAACCCGGATCGATCTTTCCGTGAACACAGGGACTCCCAGGGCTCGGTGCTGCCCCGCCCCGACGGCCGCGCCGACGCGGGCGGGAGGGTCGGGGCCGTCCGGAACCGCCTTGGCGCGCAAGCGCTTTCGGCCGACTCCGAGCGGACCCTTATCAGCGGTCGCAGCCTTCGATAGCCTGGAAACCTGTCTCGGATCTCCGGGTGTGGCGTCGGCCGCTCCAGGTGGTTCGGCGGTAGGGGCGGGGCACCGAGGCCTAGTCGGCGCTTCGCCCCTTGTCGTGTGTGCAGGCGCCTTGGGGGGAGGCGTTGGTCGGTCCGGCAGTGTGGAATCCGCAGCGGATTGTGGGAATCCTCCTCCCTACGACGGCTTTTGCCGTCATCCGTTGCGGAACCCGTGCCGACGATGCCACGAACCCCGCTGCGGCGACTTCTCATGTCCATGGGTGAGGGAGACGAGGCGTGGCCGAGCCGAGCAAGACCGAGGGAACGTGGCGTACGAGCTCGTACAGCGACGACGACGACCAGTGCGTCGAGGTGCTCCTCGCCGCACCGGTCCGGGTCCGCGACTCGCGGCGCGCGGATCACGGCGAACTGAGGTTCGCCACCGCTGCGTGGCGCGAACTCGGAGCCGCCATGGCCCGTTCCGCGCTGCACTGAGGGGCCGGGGGACGTGCACACCCCCGCTGCCGACCGCAGTTCTCCGGTCGAATGCACGTCCCCCACCTCCCTCGGGATCCCGCGCCGACCACGTGGCTGAACGCCTCAGGTCGGTATGCCATATGACCTGTCTGCCATGTGGCACATTGCCTGCCCATCATGGAACCGTATGGACCAACCGGTGACAAGAGCTGCACAGGCATGCGCAGGAAATGCAGGGAAATCCCTTGGCCGCCAAGGAAGATCGCCAGTCGGCCGGCCGGGTCAGCCGAGCTGCTGGAGGGCGTCGTCGATGATCTTCAGCGACTCTTCCTCGGACAGCTTGCCGGCCAACTCGTCGAAGGCCTCCAGGTAGATGACCGGGCGCTCGTCGCGTACGTCGGAGGTCAGCATCTCGCCCTCGCCGCCGGCCAGGTAGAGGATCATCGGCGACTCGTCGGCGAACCGGAAGACGACGTACCCGCGGCGGTGCAGCCGGTAGAGCCCGATGGCGAACGGGGCCACCAGCAACGTCACATCGGGGTGCCCGGCCATGGCCCGCAGATGCCGCAGCTGCTCGCGCATGACGTCCCGGCCGCCGGCCACCCGGCGGACCACCGACTCGTCGATGATGAACCGCACTTTGGGCATATCGTGCCGCTCAAGCAACTGCTGCCTGCGCAAACGCAGTTCGGCCTTCTTCTGGGCAACGAACCGGTCCTGGGGGGCGTTGCCCATCACAGCGGCCACGTACGCCGGGGTCTGCAGCAGGCCGGGGACGACGTTCGGCTCGAAGTTGCGGATCTCCGAGGCGTCCGTCTCGCAGGCCACGAACGTCGCGTACTCCGGCGAGATGTACTCGCGGAAGGGCTCCCACCACGGCTGGCGGCGCGAGTCGCGCGACAGCTCGATGAGCTCCTCGCGCGCGTCGCCCTCGACGCCGTAGTAACTCGTCAGCACGCGAAGATCGTTGGTGGAGATGCGGATACGGCCGGTCTCGATGCGGATCAGCTTGGACAGCGACCAGTCCATCGCATCCGCGACCTGCTGCTGCGTATCGCCCTTGTGCTCGCGTAGCCGCCGAAGTTCGATCCGCAGACGTCGCCAGGCGACCAGTGGATCAGGACTCTCCGGCATGATGCTCCCCAGCTTCCTTGGTGGTCGGCACATGCAGTCGATCAGACCGAATCGATCAAACGTACGGCAATGTGCCGTATGGCAGTTCGCCATGAAGCCTAGCCCGCTCGCCCGGCCCGCACACCACGCAACGGGTAGCCCGGACGGCTGATCTCGACTCTGTTTCCGTATCGAGACACCCCACCCTCCGAGTGCACCATCCCCGATGGCCCACTCGGAGGGCGCCGACTGGCCCGTCGTGACTACGCGTCGCCCTCGTCCGCCGGAGCCCCGGCCGGTTTCGCCGCGCGCCGGGCCCGCAGCGCGGCGAGCGGGGAGGTGGACAGGATCAGGTGGGCGGCCATGCCGAAGACCAGGCCCCAGAAGGCGGATCCGATGCCGAAGAGGGTCATGCCCGACGCGGTGGCGAGGAAGGTGACCAGGGCCGGCTCGCGGTCCTTCTCGTCCGCCATCGCGCCGGCCAGGCCGCCGAGCAGGGCGCCGAAGAGGGCCACTCCCGCGACCGCGGCCACGAGTTCCTTGGGCAGGCCGGCGAACAGCACCACGACGGTCGAGCCGAGTGTGCCGATCAGCAGGTAGAAGAAGCCCGCCGAGACGCCCGCGATGTAGCGGCGCCGCGGATCCGGGTGCGCCTCCGGGCCGGTGCAGATCGCCGCGGTGATGGCGGCCAGGTTGACCGCGTGCGAGCCGAACGGCGCGAGGACCGTGGAGACCAGTCCGGTGGAGCCGATGAGGAGGCGGTCGTCGGCGCGGTAGCCGGAGGCGGCGAGCACCGCCATGCCCGGGGCGTTCTGCGAGGCCAGGGTGGCCAGCAGCAGCGGTACCGCGATGCCGATGGTCGCGGTGAGCGAGAACGCCGGGGAGGTCAGCTCGGGGCGGGCCAGCTCGAAGCGCTCCACGGTCACGTGCAGCCGCGAGTCGGCGGCCGCCGCGGCCAGGCCCAGGAGCAGCGCGACCGGCACCGCGTAGCGCGGCGTCCAGCGCTTGGCGACCAGGTACGCGCCCAGGACGGTGCCGGCGATCAGCGGCGCGCCCTTGAGGGAGGTGAAGACGGTGGTGCCGAACCCGAAGAGGATCCCGGCCAGCATCGCCGACACCACCGCCGCGGGGACCTGGCGGGTCAGCCACCCGAAGACCCCCGAGACGCCGATCACGGTGATCAGCACGCCGGTGACCAGGAAGGCGCCGACCGCCTCCCGGTACGGGTAGTCCGCGAGGCTGGTGACCAGCAGCGCGGCCCCGGGCGTGGACCAGGCGGTGATCACCGGCATCCGGGTCAGCAGGCTCAGCCCGAGGCAGGTCGCGCCGCTGCCGATGGATATCGCCCACACCCACGAACCGGTCTGCGCCTCGGTCAGCCCGCCCGCGGCGGCGGCGGTGAGGATGATCACGAAGGGGCCGGAGTACGAGACGACGACGGCGATCAGGCCGGCCAGCACCGCGGGCAGCGAGAAGTCGCGCCAGAATCCGCGGGGCGGGGGCGCTTCCGGCGCGGACGGAGCAGCAGGCCGGGAGGCCTCAGGCAGGCCGCCCGGGCCGGTGGACTCCGTCGTGCCGGTCGTCATGGTCCGCCCCCGTGCCCACGGCAAATGCGCCTGTCGAAGGGCGTCAGGCTAACAAGGGGGCGAACACGCCCGGCAAGGGCCAAAACCGCACCGGTGGCCCGGACGGATCGCCGCCGGGGTCAGCCGTACATCCGGCGCATCGCGAAGTTGATCATCTGCTCGATGGCCTTGGCGTCGAACATCACACGGTGCTCGCCGTCCAGGTCCAGGACGAAGCCGTAGCCGTTGGGCAGCAGGTCCAGGACCTCGGCCCCGGTGACCGTGAAGTGCCGGGACTCCTCGCCGGCGTACCGCTTGAGCTCCTCCAGCGAGGAGAACATCGGGATGACCGGCTCGGGGGTGTTGTGCAGGGCCAGGAAGCCCGGGCGCTCGCCGCGCGGGCAGAAGACCTTCGAGGCTATGAAGACGGACTGGAAGTCCTCGCCGTTCATCATCCCGGTCGCGAAAGCGCGCACGGCGTCGGTCAGGTTCGGGCCGTCTGCCCGTACCTGGGGTTCCTCGGTCGCGTAGCCGTACACGAGCACCGAGATTAGCGCCTTCCGGGGGACGTTTGGCCCGTGTCGGGGATTGCCAAAGTTACCGGCGGGTAGGATCATTGGGTTACCAGTCAGTACGATGCCGGAAACGAACAGGCGGAGCCACACCATGGGTCACTACAAGTCGAATCTCCGCGACCTCGAGTTCAACCTCTTCGAGGTGTTCGGCCGCGAGCAGGTCTACGGCAGTGGCCCGTTCGCAGAAATGGACGTGGACACCGCCCGCTCGATCCTCGCCGAGGTCGAGCGGCTGGCCGTCAACGAGCTCGCCGACTCCTTCGCGGACGCCGACCGCAACCCCCCGGTCTTCGACCCCACGACGCACAGCGCCACGCTGCCCGAGTCGTTCAAGAAGAGCTACAAGGCGTACATGGACTCCGAGTGGTGGCGCCTGGCGCTGCCCGAGGACATGGGCGGCACCGCGTGCCCGCTGTCGCTGCGCTGGTCCGTCGCCGAGCTGGTGCTGGGCGCCAACCCGGCGCTGTGGATGTACGCCGCCGGCCCCGACTTCGCGCACGTCGTGCACGCGCTCGGCACCGACGAGCAGAAGAAGGTCGCGGCCCGCATGGTCGACGGCCAGTGGGGCTCCACCATGGTCCTCACCGAGCCGGACGCCGGCTCGGACGTCGGCGCCGGCCGCACCAAGGCGGTCCGCCAGGAGGACGGCACCTGGCACATCGAGGGCGTGAAGCGCTTCATCACCTCGGGCGACCAGGACATGACCGAGAACATCGTGCACCTGGTGCTGGCCCGCCCCGAGGGCGCCGGGCCGGGCACCAAGGGCCTCTCGCTGTTCATCGTGCCGAAGTTCCACTTCGACTGGGACAGCGGCGAGCTGGGCGAGCGCAACGGCGCCTTCGTCACCAACGTCGAGCACAAGATGGGCCTCAAGGTCTCCACGACCTGCGAGGTCACCTTCGGCGGCAAGGAAGGCGTGCCGGCCGTCGGCTGGCTGGTCGGCGAGGTGCACAACGGCATCGCGCAGATGTTCAAGATCATCGAGTACGCGCGCATGATGGTCGGCACGAAGGCCATCGCCACCCTCTCCACCGGCTACCTCAACGCGCTGGAGTACGCCAAGGAGCGCGTGCAGGGCGCCGACCTCGCGCAGATGACCGACAAGGCCGCGCCGCGCGTCCCGATCACGAACCACCCGGACGTGCGCCGCTCGCTGCTCACCCAGAAGGCGTACGCCGAGGGCATGCGCGCGCTGGTGCTCTACACCGCCACCTGGCAGGACCGCATCGCGCAGGCCGAGGCCGAGGGCACCCGCGACGAGCTGGCCGAGCGGGTCAACGACCTGCTGCTGCCGATCGTCAAGGGCTACGGCTCGGAGAAGTCGTACGAGCAGCTGGCCCAGTCGCTGCAGATCTTCGGCGGCTCCGGCTTCCTGCAGGAGTACCCGATCGAGCAGTACATCCGGGACTCCAAGATCGACACCCTGTACGAGGGCACCACCGCGATCCAGGGCCAGGACTACTTCTTCCGCAAGATCGTCCGGGACCAGGGCGCCGCGCTGACCCAGGTGGCCGGCGAGATCCAGGAGTTCATCGCCTCGGACGCGGGCGGCGAGACGCTGGCCGCGGAGAAGGCGCTGCTGGCCCGCGCCGCGGAGGACGTGCAGGGCATCGTCGGCACGCTCATCACCCAGCTGATGGCGTCCGAGCAGGAGATCACCTCGATCTACAAGGTGGGCCAGAACACCACCCGCCTGCTGCTCGCCTCCGGCGACCTGGTCGTCGCGTGGCTGCTGCTCCGCCAGGCCTCCGTCGCGCTCGCCAAGCTGGACGGCGCGAAGGACCGCGACAAGGCCTTCTACCAGGGCAAGATCGCCGCGGCGAAGCACTTCGCGCAGAGCGTGCTGCCGCTGCTCACGCCGCAGCGCGTGATGGCCGAGCAGACCGACAACTCGCTCATGGAGCTGCCGGTCGAGGCGTTCTGATCCGCGCCTGAGGCCGGCTCCGGCAGGCCGGCGGTTTGCCGCGAACGTTCCCCCGCACCCTTTCCGTCCCGGGTGCGGGGGAACGTTTGTGTCCGGGTCCGGTACCGGTTTCACACCGGACGCCACCCGGGCCGGTCGGGGCCGCCAGAATCGCCGCCATGACGAGCAGACCCTCCGATGCAGCGGGCGCACCGCAGCACCCCGGCCGCGTGGACCCCGCGGCCTTCAAGGGCCCCGGGGCCATGGCCCGCGGCCTCGCCACCGGGATCACCCTCGGCGGCGGCATCACCTGCCTGATCATGGCCGGTGTGGGCAGCGGCGGCGGGACCGCGGCGGCCACCGGTGCCGCGCTCCTCGCCGTGAACCTCGTGTGGTTCATGGTCGGCACCAAGCGGCGGCGGCGGATCCAGGGACCGCGCCCCGAGCCGGTCCTGGCCCTGGCCCGGATCGAGAGCCGCAAGGCGCTCTCCTCCGAGACCGGCGACATCCCCGTCGAGTTCGACCTGACCGTGGCCCCCGACGAGGGCCCGGCCTTCCGCGTCTCGCTGACCCAGCCGATCAACCTCGTCGACATCCCGGACTACCGGGTCGGCGGCATCATCGTGGTGCGCTTCCGGCCGACCGAGGCGTGGGGCGCCAAGATCATCACCGCCCCCGACGCGTACTGGGCGGAACGTGCCGCGACCGAGGCGGTGGACTCCGCACCCGAGTCGACCAAGGCCAAGGTCCCGCTCGACGGCTGCGGGTTCTGCGCGGTCGCCTTCGTCGGCATGCTGGCCGGCTCGGCGGGCGGGATCCTGCTCTTCCACTGATCCGGGCGTACCCTCGGCAGCGAGCCCGCATCAAGATCGACGGCCGGCCGCCCGGGCAAGCCGCGGGCCGCGGTGTCCGGCCGCGGACAGGAGCACCATGACGTCACCCCTGGGACACCGGTTCGACCGTGCGCACACCGACGACCTGATCCGCTACATCGCGGCCAGCCCGTCGCCGTACCACGCGGCCGCGAACGCGGCCGAGCGCCTGACCGCGCTCGGCTTCCGCCGCCTGGCCGAGAACGACCGGTGGGAGGGCGGCCCGGGCGGCCGCTTCGTCCTGCGCGGCGGTGCGCTGATCGCCTGGTACGTGCCCGAGGGGGCCTCCGAGGCGACCGGCTTCCGGATCGTCGGCGCGCACACCGACTCGCCCAACCTGCGGGTGAAGCCGCGTCCGGACACCGGGCGCGCGGGCTGGCGGCAGGTCGCCGTCGAGCTGTACGGCGGCACGCTGCTCAACACCTGGCTGGACCGCGACCTGGGCCTCTCCGGCCGCCTCGCGCTGCGCGACGGCTCCGAGCGCCTGGTCATCGTCGACCGGCCGCTGCTGCGCGTCCCGCAGCTGGCGATCCACCTGGACCGCGCGGTCAACGAGGGCATGACGCTCGACAAGCAGACCCACATGACCCCGGTGTGGGGCCTCGGCCCGGTCGTCGAGGGCGAACTCGTCGAGTACGTCGCCAAGGAGGCCGGAGTCTCGGCCGCCGACGTGGCCGGCTGGGACCTGATGGTCCACGACGTGCAGCCGCCCGCCTACCTCGGGCGCGACCGCGAGCTGCTGGCCGCGCCGCGCCTGGACAACCTGGTGTCGGTGCACGCCGGTCTGGCCGCACTGCTCGCCGCCGCCGGGTCTCCGGACCTGACGCACATCCCGGTGCTCGCGGCGTTCGACCACGAGGAGATCGGCAGCGCGTCGACCACCGGCGCGGCCGGGCCGCTGCTGGAGAACACGCTGCGGCGCATCGTCGGCTCGGGGCACTGGGACGACCAGGCCCGGGCGTTCGCCGACACGATGTGCCTGTCCAGCGACGTGGGCCACGCGGTGCACCCGAACTACCCCGAGCGGCACGACCCGGACCACCACCCGGTGCCCAACGGCGGCCCGATCCTCAAGGTCAACGCGAACCAGCGCTACGCCACCGACGCGAACGGCCGGGCGATGTGGGCGGCGGCCTGCGAGCGGGCCGGCGTGCCGTGGCAGACCTTCGTGAGCCGCAACTCCATCCCGTGCGGGTCGACGATCGGCCCGATCACCGCGACGCGGCTCGGCGTGGAGACCGTGGACGTCGGCATCGCGCAGCTGTCGATGCACTCGGCGCGCGAACTGTGCGGGGCATCCGACCCGTACCTGCTGGCGTCGGCGATGAACGCGTTCCTGGAGAGCTGAGCGGGAGGACCCGGCCGGACGCCGGGACCGGGCCGCCGGAGTACTACTCCGGCGGCTCGATGCCCGACAGGACCAGGCGCAGTTCCGCCGCGCCGCTCGCGGTGATGCGGATCGGGACGCCCCAGTCCTGCTGGTGGATGTGGCAGGCCGGGTACTCCACCGGCTTTCCGTCCGGCCCCAGCGCATCGCAGGATGCCGCGTGCGCCGAGACGTGCAGGACTCCCTCGGTGACCGAGTCGTCCAGCACGAGCGTGCGCGTCAGCTCGGTGCCCGGCCCCTCGCCGGACAGCAGCAGCGCGGGCGGGCTGGCCTCCACCAGCAGGCGGGTGGCAGGTCCGGCCCGGTCGTCGAGCTTCTGGCCGGGCGGCGCGTCGAACACCACGGTCAGCAGGACGTTGCCGGGGGCGATGTCGACGGCCGGGCGGCGGGTGCGGTGCGCCGCCTCGGGCACCGTCAGGGCCTCGTCCGGGATGCGGATGCGGGTGAGCTTGTGCGCCGCGGACTCCACGACCATCACGTACACGCCGTCGTCGTCCGCGACCACGACCGCGTCCGACGGCTCGTGCAGCCCGGTGGCCAGGGTGCTCACGGTCCGGGTGACCGGGTCGTAGCGGCGCAGCGCGCTGTTGTACGTGTCGGAGACCGCGACCGAGCCGTCCGGCAGGACCGTCACGCCGAGCGGATGCTGCAGCAGCGCCTGGTTCGCGTCGCCGTCGCGCAGCCCGAAGTCGAAGAGACCTTCGCCGACCGCGGTGGTCACCTGGCCGTCGGTCAGCTCGCGCAGCGCCGAGGTCTCGGAGTCCGCGACCCACAGCGTGTGCCCGTCCGGCGAGACGGCCAGGCCGGACGGCTGGGCGAACCACGCGGTTTCCACCGGCCCGTCCTCCAGGCCTTCGTTCGTGGTGCCGGCCAGGACGTCGAGCGCCTCGCCCACCGGGTCGAACTCCCACAGCTGGTGCACACCGGCCATCGCGGCCACCACGCGGCCGCCGAACCACGCCACGTCCCACGGGCTGGAGAGGTCGACGCTGCGGGCCGCGCCCGACGTCGGCGCACCCTGCCACCACTGGCGTCCGGTGCCCGCCACCGTGCGCACGGTTCCGGTGGCCAGCGAGACCCCGCGCAGCGCGTGGTTGGCGGTGTCCGCGACCACGACGTCGTAGCCGACGTGCGCGGCGACCTCGGCGGGCAGCAGGGCAAGGCCCTGCGGCTCGGCGAGCTCGGCATGCCGGGGACCGCCGTCCACGAGCCCGCGGCGGCCGCAGCCGATGCGGCGCAGCACGGTCACGCCGTCGTCCGCGAGTTCGACCAGCGAGTGGTGGCCGGAGTCGGCGACCAGCAGGGTGCCGGACGGCAGCCGCAGCACCTTGCCGGGGAACCGCAGGTCGGTGCGCGCCACCTCGGCCGGGACGTACGGGCCGTCGCCGCGGTGCAGCGTGCGCTTGTCCTCGTGCTCGCCGACCAGCTCGGCGACCAGCGCGTCCACCGCGTGCCCGTGGCCCTCGCCGGCCAGTTGCGCGACGACATACCCCTCCGGGTCGATGACGACCAGGGTCGGCCAGGCGCGCACCGCGTACTGCTTCCAGGTGGCCATGTCGGGGTCGTCGAGGACCGCGTGGCGCACCTCGTACCGCTCGACGGCGGCGCGCACCGCCTCGTGGTCGGTCTCGTGCGCGAACTTGGGCGAGTGGACCCCGATGACGACCAGGACGTCGCGGTACTTCTCCTCCAGCGCCCGGAGTTCGTCCAGCACGTGCAGGCAGTTGATGCAGCAGAACGTCCAGAAATCGACGACGACGCACTTGCCCCGCAGGTCCGCCAGGGTGAGGTCCTTGCCACCCGTGTTGATCCACCCGCCGCGGCCGACAAGCTCAGGGGCGCGGACCCGAACGCGACGCTTCGACTCGCTCATGATCCCCAGTCAAACACCTCGGGACCCGGATTCGGAGCACCGACAAGAGGCGGCTTCGCGGCGTGCGGGTGCCCCGCCCGCACCGTGTGGGGAGACGGTGCGGGCGGGGCGGTCCGGGTGGCTCACAGCGCCCAGGATTCGCCGTCCGGGCGGTCCAGCCACGCGCGCGTCCCGGTCGCGGTGACGGTGAGGCCGAAGCGCTCGGGACCGGGGCGGCCGTGCCGCACCCACCATGCGCGGGCGTGGGCGGCCTCGGTCCACAACGAGCGCGGTCCGGCCTCGGCGATGTCGGGGGCGTGGCCGTCTCGGAACCCGGCGTACGCCACGGACCGGTCGCGGGTCGAGTAGAGCCAGAGCGCGACCGCGTCCTCGCCGGTGGACGCCGGGTCGACGAAGCAGTCCGGGACGCGGAGTCCGACGGCGAAGCCGCCGTCGTGGCCGATCACCTCCTGGGCCTCGGATCTCGTCAGGTCGCTGTCGCTTCGACGGCCGTGCTCGCCCCCGGATGCCGATCCGTCGCCGTGGACGGTGAGGGTCAGCAGCCGGTCGTGCTGGGTGTAGTCGGTGCCCCAAGGGAGGACGATGCGCGCGCCGGGCCGGCACTGGCCGACCCAAGCAGGCGAGATACGCCGGATGCCGCAGGTCACGTGCACGGCGTCGTACGGTCCGCGAGCCGCCCAGCCCTCGAAGCCGTCACCGGTGACCACTTCGGCGTTGGCGATCCCGGCCCGTTCCAGGTTGCTGCGGGCGGCTGCGGCGACGGCGGGGTCGACTTCGAGCGTGGTGACGAACCCTGCGGGGCCGACCGCTTCGGCGATGAGCGCCGCGGTGTAGCCGGTGCCGGTCCCGATGTCGAGGATCGCCTGGCCCTCGCGCGGGGCGAGCGCCGCGAGCATGGTGGCGACAACCCCGGGCATCGACGCGGACGACGAGGCAAGTGACCCCGGTTCGGGGCCGGTGTGCGCACCGTCGTCCCATTGGGTGACCAACGGGATGTCGGCGGAGACGAGTTCGCTCCACTTGCCGGGAGTCACCTTGCGGTCCACGGCCGTTCCGCAGGTGTCGGTTTCCGTGTCGAACGGCCAGATGACGTCCGGGATGAAGTCCCGCTGGTGGACGCGCTTCACGGCTTCTTGTGCTTCGTGTCGGGCATCGCGTGCCCTCCTTCTGCGGCTTGGGTGCGTCATCGGACGGGCTGCTCACGAGCTGTGGCGGGTGCACCTCGGGCACACGCAGGCCTCCCACGCGAACGGCGAGATCGGCACCATCGTCGGGTCGCGCTGACGGACCACCTGGGCGGGCTCGCCGCCTTCCGTGCCGGCTTGGTAGACCCGGATCGTCATCCGGCTCGTGCGGCGCCGGCCGGGCGGCCGGTCATCGTCGGTCATTCTGCGCGCCTTCCCTGCCAGGCATCTTCACGTTCCGTGTGCCCATCCTGACTGTCCGGTTCTACGCTGTGCAGTGACGGCCCGTCCCCGCTTGCGACGGGATTCCGTCCCGCCCAGGGGTGGGATACGGAGGGGAGCGCATGGCACGATTCCGGCCCAACGACCCTGGCGAGCACGCCAAGCGGCTGCACCGCTTCGGACAGGCCATCCGGCAGCAGCGCGAACGGCGCGGGATGAGCCTCGCGGACACCGCGGACCTTTTCGGCTACTCGACGTCAGCGTGGTCGCGCTACGAGAACGGCAGCCCGATCCCGCCGAAACTGCCCGCCCAGCTGGACGAAGAGCTGGGTACACACGGAATGTTCGTCATCCTCTGGGAGACGGTCAAGGACGAGGCTTTCCCGGACCGCTACCAGGACTACATGAGCGAAGAGGCCCGCGCGGAAGAGATCTTCGAGTACACGCCGTACTGGATTCCAGGCCTGCTGCAGACACGCGATTACGCACAGGCGGCGCACATTGCCGCAGCGCCGGACGCGACTCCGGAAGAGATCGGTTCCAAGGTCGCGCGGCGTATGGCACGCCAGGAACGCCTGCGCAGCGACGACCCTCCGTTCCTCTCCGCCATCCTCGACGAGTCGGTCATCCGCCGAGTCATCGGCGGACCGGAGATCATGCGCGATCAACTCACCGCCCTGCTCCCGTTCGTGGACACGCGCCACTCGGTTCTCCAGATCGCCCCGCTCGCGCGCGGAGGCCGGTGCATGCTCGGAGGACCTCTGATCCTGCTGACGCTGCCGGACCCCTACGGCCGGATGGCGTACCTCGAAGGCGTCACGAACGACCAAATCATTGACGAACCTTCGACTGTTCGGAGCCACCAACGGACATACGATCGAGTACGTGCAGAAGCCCTCACACCAGGGCAGACGGCGGACTTAATCACGGCGGTCATCAAGGAGTACGAGACATGAAGCGAATCACGCCCGACGTCTGCGCCTCCGCGTGGCGCAAGTCGTCCTACTCCAACGACGACGGCGGCGCCTGTGTCGAGGTCGCCGACGGCTTCGCAACCAAGTGGCGCAAGTCGTCGTACTCCAACGCTGACGGCGGAGCTTGCGTCGAGGTCGCCGACGGATTCCCCGTCGTCCCGGTCCGGGACAGCAAGGACCCCGCGCGCGGGATGCTCACCGTCGCCCCGTCCTCGTGGGCCGTGATGACGGACGCTCTCAAGGCGCGCTGACGCCGGGAATCCGCGAAGCCCCGTCCTCCGGTCGGAGGGCGGGGCTTCGTCGTACCTGCGCTCAGCGGCCGAGGCGGCGGTCCTTCAGGACCGGGAAGTCGGCGCGGGTCTTGGCGACCAGTGCGGTGTCGATCTCGGCGGTCAGCACCTGGAAGCCCGTGCCGGCCTCGGCGAGGATCTCGCCCCAGGGGTCCACCACCATGCTGTGCCCGCCCTGCGCGAGGCCGGCCTGCTCGCCCGCGGTGTTGCAGGCCAGCACGAAGACCTGGTTCTCGACCGCGCGGGCACGCGCGAACAAGCGCCAGTGCTCGACCCGGCGGGCCGGCCACGCGGCGGGCACCACGAGCACCTCGGTGCCCTGGTCGAGCAGCAGCCGGAACATCTCCGGGAACCGCAGGTCGTAGCAGGTCGCCAGGCCGATCGTGCCGAACGGCGTCGGGCAGGTGACGATCTCGTCGCCCGGGCCCATCAGCGCCGCCTCGCCGCTGTCGAAGCCGAACCGGTGGATCTTGCGGTACGCAGCGCGCCGCAGGCCGTCCGGGCCGATCAGCAGCGACGTGTTGTAGTGCGCGCCGTCCGGGCCCAGCTCGACGATGCTGCCCGCGTGCAGCCACACGCCCGCATCGCGCGCGGCGTCCGCCATCGTGCGGGCGGTCGGGCCGTCGAGCGCCTCGGCGTCCTCGTCCCAGCGCGCGTAGTCCCAGCCGCCGGCCAGCCACAGCTCGGGGAGCACCACCAGATGGTCGCCCGCGCGGCCGCGGACCAGTTCCGCGGCCTCGGCCAGCCGGTCGGCCGCGGGCACGGAAAGGTCCACTTCGAGCTGAATCAGGGACACCCGCATGCAGACCACCACATCCCGCTGACCGTTACCGTCCGAACGCCCGCGAAGCGCGGGCCGCTTCCCGCGAACCCGCTCCCTGGGCCTACTTCGCAGCGTAACGTGCCTGCATGGACGTCAGGGCCTCAGGACGGGCCGGGAGGGGGCGTCCCGACACCCATGAGGTTTCGCCGTGAGCAATGATCTCCAGTATCTCGTCGACGCGTGGGAGCAGTCCGTACGTGCGCTCTCCGACGTCTGCCACGGCCTGACCGAAGGCCAGTGGAACCGCGCGACCGAGTGCCCCGGCTGGTCGATCCGCGACGTCGTGTCGCATGTGATCGGCGTCGAACTGGAGTTGCTCGGCGATCCCCGGCCGATCCACAACCTGCCGAGCGACCTCGCGCACGTGCGGCCGGGCGACGAGTTCAGCCGCTATTGCGAGATACCCGTGGATGTGCGGCGCTGCCACACCGCAGCCGAGATGACCGGCGAACTCTCCTACGTGGTGGGGCGCCGGCTGCGCATGCTGCGGGACAGCGACTGCCGCCCCGAGACCGAGGTGCGCGGCATGATGGGCCGAAGCACCCCGTACAAGCACCTGCTGCGGTCGCGCGCGTTCGACGTGTGGACGCACGAGCAGGACGTGCGCCGGGCGATGGGGCGGCCCGGCGGCCTCGACTCCGCCGCGGCGCAGATTTCGCGCGACTTCCTGCTCGGGCAGTTGCCCAGGGTCGTGGCCGAGGACGCCCGGATAGGCGCGGGACACGCCGTGGTGTTCGACGTGCACGGGCCGCTGGAGTTCATGCGCACGGTCACCGTAGGACCGGGCGGCCGGGCCTCGATCGGCGGGCAGGTCCCGCTTGCGCCGCTGGCCGTGCTGGCCACCGACTGGGAGACGTTCGCGCGCCTGATGTGCGGGCGGATCCGGCCGGCCGCGGCCGACTTGAAGGTGGAAGGCGACCGCCAGGCCGCCGACCGGATCCTCGCCAACATCGCCGTCACGCTGTAGCGGTCACGAGCGCGCTGCAGCAGCCGGTGATCAGCCGCCCCAGACCCACCAGGAGTCGGTCTGGGTCATCTTGGCGTTGCGGAATTCCTCGTCCTTGACCCAGGGCGTGGTGTCGCGGGCCGTCACCGAGAGGCTGTTGTACTGCCCCTTCTTGATCAGGTTCGCGTAGTCCTTCAAGTTGATCTGCAGCTTGCCGACCGTGCCGGGGATCGCCTGGCCGTTGAGCGCCCAGTAGACCTGCATCTGGCCGTTGGGCAGCGACTGCACCGAAGTGGAGACCTGCTGGTCGGGCAGCAGGTAGCCGCGCGGTTCGTACGTCGAGCCGTCGATCGGGCGGACGATGTTGTAGATGCCCTTGATCAGCGCCTCGATGCTGACGTTGTTGAACTCCTTGCCCAGCGTGCGCATCACGGAGTCCGGGGTGGGCCGGTAGAAGCCGCTGGTGTAGTAGTTCGCGCCCTGGTGCACGCCGATCTTGGCGTTGTCGACCGAGTCCGCGCCGAGCCACTTGGTCCACTTGGTGTTGCGCTCGCGCATCTGCTGCTCGGTGAACGCGGTGACGTTCGGGAACGCGGGCTCCTCGCCGCCGCCCGAGCCGAACGGGGTGTCGTACTCGTCGCCGAGCGCGCCGAGCGAGTGGCCCATCTCGTGCACCAAGACCTGGTTGGAGAACTGGTTGCTGCCGGTCGCCGTGGTCACACCACCGCCCGCGCCGCCGTAGGTCGAGGTGTTGGCGATCGTGATGATCTTGTTGGCCGCGGGCGCCATCTTCGCGTACTTCTCGGCCTTGTCGGTGTCCACGCACAGCAGGCGCTCGATGCCGTGGCACCAGAAGCGCATGCCCAGCGGCGTCTGCTTGACGTTGCTGCGGTTGCCGTCCGCGGAGATGCCGGAGACCGAGGACTCGATGTCGATGCGGTGCCCGTTGACGAACTTGGCGTACGTCTTGAGGGGTTCGTGCGAGAAGAGGGCGTTCCAGGCGGCCTGGGTCTGCTGCGCGAACGCGGGCAGCTGGTCCTTGGTGTAGCCGTCGCCCTCGAAGACGAAGTCCATGCGGTTCACCGAGGGGCCGTTCGCCGCGAACGTGGTGAGCTTGGCATCGCCGACCGCCCGGGTCTCCGGCTTCGTGTCGCCGCCCTTGGCGCGCTCCAGCGTGATGCGGCCGTCCTGGGAGAAGACCTCGTACCAGGCGCCCTCTTCGCCCTTCGGGCCGTTCGGCTCGTCCGGGGCGGCGAAGGCCGAGGACAGCGGCAGCAGCGAGGCGGCCAGTGCGGCGGCCAGCACCCGCATCCGGTTCTTACGCGAGCGGCGCATGGGCGTATCACTCTCCATCGGGGCATCGGGCCGGGCACGCATCGGCCGCGGGCAGGCGCCCGGGAGGCCTCAGCGGTGGCCGACTACCCCGCGGACTTTTCGTCCTAGTCGCCGCGTGGAGAGTTTTCGCTCGATCAGCGCATCAATTTTATCTCCTTTAACACTGATTGCATGAAATCACTTGAACATCACCCTTTCAGCGGTTTTCCGTACCGGATCGGACACCCACGCTGGTGCGGCACCCGCCCACGCACGCGCGGGGGCGCCGGCCGCCGGGCAGTCCGCCGGGGCGGCCGGTCGCGACCGAAGGGACACCCATGCGCCGCAAGACCGCACTCCTGGCCGCCATTCCGCCGCTGCTCGCGCTCGGCCTCGCGGGCCCCGGCACCGCGCAGGCCCAGCCGCAGATCGGCGGGACGGTCAAGATCATCGTGGATGCGCACGGCCCGCTCATCGGCGACTCCAGCAACGTCATCTACGACGTCGACGTCAAGAACGAAGGCAAAGCCAAGGCCACCGGCCTGGTGCTGCGCGCGGTCAGCCGGGCCTGCTACTCGACCGATGTGGTCAACAACAGCGAGTGCGACGAGCGGAACCGCGAGTACTTCTACGTCGCCGACCTGAACCCCGGCGAAGTGGCCAGCTTCCCCTACCAGATCAAGCTGACCGACGACGACGCCGCGCAACTGCGCACCACCATCCGCGTGGTGGAGGTCGACCAGACCAACACGGGCTCGGCGGGAGGCTGCCAGACCCTCGTGGACATCGACGACAGCTGCGTGGTGCTGGTCCACTCGATCCAGGAGTAGCCGCACCGGGCCACCGGACGACGCGAAAGGGCGGGCCGCTGCGACGGCCCGCCCTTCGGCGTGTGCTGCAGATGCGGCCGGGAGCCGCGCGGTGCGTCAGCCCCAGGCGATCAGCCGCTCCGGGAACTCCAGTGCGGACGCGGTGTCCGCGAGCACCTTCGAGCCCAGTTCGCCGTCCACCAGGCGGTGGTCGAACGACAGGGCCAGCGTGGTGACCTTGCGCGGCTTCACCTTGCCCTTGTGCACCCACGGCATGTCGCGGATGGCCCCCACCGCGAGGATCGCCGCCTCGCCCGGGTTGAGGATCGGCGTACCGCCGTCGATTCCGAAGACCCCGACGTTGGTGATGGTGATCGTGCCGCCGGACAGCTCCGCGGGCTGCGTCTTGCCGGCCCGGGCGGTCGCGGTGAGATCGCCCAGCGCACGGGCCAGACCGACCAGGCCGAGGCCGCCCGCGTCCTTGATGTTCGGCACGATCAGGCCACGCGGCGTGGCCGCCGCGATGCCCAGGTTCACCTGCTCCTTGTAGACGATCTCCTGGTTCGCCTCGTCCCAGGACGCGTTGACGTCCGGGTTGCGGCGCACCGCGCCCAGCAGCGCCTTCGCGACCAGCAGCAGCGGCGAGACCTTGACCTCGGCGAACTCCGGCAGCGCCCGCAGCTTGGCGACCAGCTTCACGGTCCGGGTGACGTCGACCTGCACCCACTCGGTGACGTGCGGCGCGGTGAACGCGCTGGCCACCATCGCCTGCGCGGTCGCCTTGCGGACCCCCTTGACCGGCACGCGCCGCTCGCCGCCCGCGAACGAGACGTCGCCCACCATGGCCGCGCCGCCGGCCGACGGAGCCGTCGCCAGGGTCAGCCCGGCCGCGGCGGCGTGCACGTCATCGCGCGTCACCACCCCGTTGGGACCGGTCGGGACGAGGCTCGCCAGGTCCACCCCGAGGTCCTTGGCGAGCTTGCGCACCGGCGGCTTGGCCAGCACCAGCACGCTGCCGGACGGCGGCGGTACGGGCGGCACCGGGGTGCGCACCGGCAGTGCCGCGGGTGCCGCGGCGGGGCTCGCCGGCCGGCCGGGGGCCGGGGACGAGGACGGGCCCGCGGGCTTGTTGCGCGGGCGGCGGTGCGCGCTGGTGGCGCGGACGCCGTACCCGACCAGGACCGCCTCGCGGCCCGCACCCGGGTTGTCGTCGCCGGCCTTCGAACCCGCGGCGGCCGCCGCGGGTTCGGCCGGCGCGGCCGGTGCCTCGGCGGCGGGCGCCTCGCCCTCGACCGCGACCCGGATGATCGGCGAGCCGACCGGCACGGTGTCGCCCTCGGCGGCCAGCAGTTCGGCCACCACCCCGTCGAAGGGGCAGGGCAGTTCGACGACCGCCTTGGCGGTCTCGACCTCGACGATCACCTGCCCGTCGGTCACTTTGTCGCCCACCGCGACCTGCCACGCCACGATGTCCGCCTCCAGGAGGCCTTCACCGACGTCGGGCATCACGAATTGCCTGATCTGCGCCATGTCGGTCTCCCTCACCAGGCCAGCGAGCGGTCGACGGCGTCGAGCACCCGGTCCAGGTCCGGCAGGTACTCCTCCTCGATCCGGGACGGCGGATAGGGCGAGTGGTAGCCGCCGACCCGCAGGACGGGGGCCTCCAGGTGGTAGAAGCAGCGCTCGGTGATGCGCGCCGCGATCTCCGAGCCCATGCCCAGGAAGGTGGGCGCCTCGTGCACCACGACCAGGCGTCCGGTGCGCTTGACCGACGCCTCGATGGTGTCGAAGTCGACCGGCGAGAGGGACCGCAGGTCGATGACCTCCAGATTGCGGCCGTCGTCGGCGGCGGCCGCGCCGGCCGCGTCCAGGCAGGTCTGCACCATCGGGCCGTACGCGACCAGCGTGCAGTCGGTGCCCTCGCGCACCACGCGGGCGCTGTGCAGCGGGTCGGGGGCCGCGGCCGGGTCGATCTCGGCCTTGGTCCAGTAGCGGCGCTTCGGCTCGAAGTAGACGACCGGGTCGTCGGACTTGATGGCCTGCTGGATCATCCAGTAGGCGTCCACCGGGTTCGACGGCGAGACCACGCGCAGACCTGCGGTGTGCGCGAAGTACGCCTCGGGCGACTCGCTGTGGTGCTCGACCGCGCCGATGCCGCCGCCGTACGGGATGCGGACGACGACGGGCATCTTCACGTGCCCGAGCGCCCGCGCGTGCATCTTGGCGAGCTGCGAGACGATCTGGTCGTACGCCGGGTACACGAAGCCGTCGAACTGGATCTCCACGACCGGCCGGTAGCCGGCCAGCGCGAGGCCGATCGCGGTGCCGACGATGCCGGACTCGGCGAGCGGCGTGTCGACGACGCGGTCCTCGCCGAAGTCCTTCTGCAGGCCGTCGGTGACCCGGAAGACGCCGCCGAGCTTGCCGACGTCCTCGCCCATGATCAGGGTCTTGGCGTCGTCCTCGAGAGCGCGCCGCAGGCCCGCGTTGATGGCCTGCGCCATCGTCATCTGGGTGGGCTTCCCGCCCGAAATACCGGCCATCAGTGCCCGCCCTCCTGGCCCTGGTCCTTGAAGGACGCGTGGTACGCGGTGAATTCGGCGCGCTCTTCGTCGACGAGCCGGTGCGGCTCGGCGTAGGCGTGCTCGAACATGAGGGTCGGGTCGGGGTCGGGCATGTTGCGGACCCCGTGCCGGACGCGCTTGGCGAGCTCGTCGCTCTCCGCCTCCAGGTCGGCGAAGAACTCCGCGTCGGCCAGGCCGTTCTTGTGCAGGTAGGCCTTGAGGCGCTCGATCGGGTCCTTGAGCTTCCACGCCTCCAGCTCGGCGGCGAGCCGGTAGCGGGTGGGGTCGTCCGAGGTGGTGTGCGCACCCATGCGGTAGGTGAACGCCTCGATCAGCATCGGGCCTTCGCCGCGGCGGGCGCGCTCCAGCGCGCCGCGCGTGACCGCGAGGCAGGCCAGCACGTCGTTGCCGTCGACGCGCACGCCGGGGAATCCGAATCCGGCCGCGCGCTGGTACAGCGGAACGCGCATCTGGCGTTCGGTGGGCTCGGAAATGGCCCATTGGTTGTTCTGGCAGAAGAACACGACCGGCGCATTGAAGACCGCGGCAAACGTGAACGCCTCGTTGACATCGCCCTGGCTGGAGGCGCCGTCACCGAAATAGGCCACCACCGCACCGTCCGTACCGGAACGCTGCTGCCCCATCGCATAACCGACCGCGTGCAAAGCCTGCGAGCCGATGACGATCGTGTAGAGGTGGAAGTTGTTGCTGTTCGGGTCCCACCCGCCGTGGTTGACGCCGCGGAACATGCCCAGCAGGTTCAGCGGGTCGACACCGCGGCACCAGGCGACGCCGTGCTCGCGGTACGTGGGGAACGCGTAGTCCGCGGCCCCCAGGGCACGGCCCGAGCCGACCTGCGCGGCTTCCTGGCCGAGCAGCGAGGCCCACAGGCCCAGCTCGCCCTGCCGCTGCAGCGCGGTGGCCTCGGCGTCGAAGCGGCGGACCAGGACGAGGTCGCGGTAGAGCCCGCGGTACTCGTCGTCGGTGAGGTCGATCGACCAGTCCGGGTGCTCCACTCGCTCACCCTCGGGGGTGAGGAGTTGGACCAGCCCCGGAGTCTGACTCGTGTCCAGATCCGGCCGTACCGGATCGGGGAGGCCGGCGCCCGTTGCGGGCCCTCCCACATGGTCCACTGCCACGTTCTCTCCTCGGTCTGTCCGGCCCGCGGGATCGCCGCGTTCCGAATCCGGCTTGCCGGGTCCGGTCGCCGCGCGGGGTGTGCGCGACATACCGGGCCACGACGTGGTGGCTGTACTCCTAGGATTTCCTAGGAATTCCCGGGTAAATCCGGGATGGCACCTGCGCACAGGCATGCAGTTCGGGATCACCCGAAGGCTGCACACGGGAACGTTACCCGGCAGTCAGCTCGGCAGATAGCGTCAACCGCCCCGAGAAGTCCTGCGCCGTTTGTCGGACGCCCACAACAACCGTCCCGCGCCACCCGTGCAGACCCCCGAACCCCCCTGTTCACGGGCCTGTCGGGGACCCGGTGCGGGCAAGTCGGACGTTCCCATGCGAATCTGTATAAGTGACTGACAATGGAACCATCCGGGTGTTTCTCCTCGACGACCACGAGGTGGTCCGTCGGGGCGTGTTCGAGCTCTTGTCCCTCGAGGACGACATCGAGGTCGTCGGCGAGGCCGGCACGGCCGCCGAGGCGCTGGTGCGGATCCCCGCCACCCGCCCCCAGGTCGCCGTCCTGGACGTCCGGCTGCCGGATGGCAGCGGGGTCGAGGTGTGCCGCGAGATCCGCTCCGCGCTGCCCGACGTGCGCTGCCTGATGCTCACCTCGTTCTCCGACGACGAGGCGCTGTTCGACGCGATCATGGCGGGCGCCTCCGGCTACGTCCTCAAGGACATCCGCGGCTCGGACCTGGTCGGCGCGGTGCGCGACGTGGCATCCGGCAAGTCGCTGCTCGACCCGGTGGCCACCGCCCGGGTCCTGGAGCGGCTGCGCGGCGGCGCCAAGGAGGACGACCGGCTCGCCGCGCTCAGCGAGCAGGAGCGCAAGATCCTCGACCTGATCGGCGAGGGCATGACCAACCGCCAGATCGGCGGCGAGCTGCACCTGGCCGAGAAGACCGTGAAGAACTACGTGTCGAGCCTGCTGGCCAAGCTGGGCATGGAGCGCCGCACGCAGGCGGCGGCATACGTGGCCCGCACCAAGGCCGAGCAGCACCACCACCAGTAAGTCCTGGCCAGTAAGACCCGGCCAGTAAGTCACGGCCGCCAGTAAGTCACGGCCGGGAGTACGCACGTGCCGGGCGCCGCACCGCGGTGCCCGGCACTTCTGCCGACCGGTGCTCCCTGGTCCCGGGCCTCGGGGCCGGAGCTTCCAGCTCGGGATCTCAGACCGGGGCGCGCCACACGATGCGGGCGCCCTTGCCGCTCGGGCCCGGGCCGTACTCCATGCTGCCGCCGAGGCCTTCCGCACGGCGGCGCATGTTGTCCAGGCCGCTGCGCCGGCCGCCCTCCGGGATGCCCTTGCCGTTGTCGGTCACGGTGAGCGCGGCGTCGTCCTCGACCACGAGCGCCACCTCGACGCGCGTGGCCTCGGCGTGCCGGGCGGTGTTGGAGAGCGACTCGCGCAGCGCGGCCAGCATGTTGTCGGCCACCTCTTCCGGGATTCGCGAGTCGACCGGCCCGACGAACGTCACCGACGGCTCGTACCCCAGCGTGGTGGACGCCGACGAGGCCTCCCGCAGCAGCCTGGCGCGCACCCCGGGACCGGCGTCCTCCGGCCCCTGCTGCAGCGCGAAGATGGTGCTGCGCACCTCGCGGATGGTCGCGTCCAGCTCGTCCACGGCCTGATTCACGCGCCGGATCACCTCGGGCACCTGGGCCAGCCGGGCCGCGCCCTGCAGCATCATCCCGGTCGCGAAAAGCCGCTGCACGACCAGGTCGTGCAGGTCGCGCGCGATCCGGTCGCGGTCCTCGTAGACCGCGAGCCGCGACCGGTCGCGCTGCGCGCCGGCCAGCATCAGCGCGATCGCGGCCTGCCCCGCGAAAGCCTGGAACATCGCCTGCTCGGTGTCGGTGAAGGGCACCGCCCCGATGCTGCGGTCCAGTTCCAGGGCGCCGAGCACACGGTCGCCCGCGGCCAGGGGGACGAACAGCCCGGGGCCGAACGCCCGGGACTGCTCGAGCATCACGCGCGGGTCGGTGCTCATGTCCGCGATGAACATGCTGTGCCCCGCATCGATCGCCAAGGCCAGCGGCGACCCCTGCGGGATCACCGTGCCGCCCAGCGACGACTTGTCCTCGCCGTCGGTGATCTCGACGAGGTACGAACCGCCCGGCTGCGGCAGGTATATGGCCGCGAAGTCCGCCTCGGCGAGCGCCCGCGCCCGCTTGGCGACGACCTGCAGCGCCTCGTCCGGATCCTCGGTGCTCAGCAGGGTCGTGGTGATGTCCATCGAGCCCTGGATCCACTCTTCGCGCTCGCGGGCCTGGGCGTAGAGCCGGGCGTTCTCGATCGCTACGCCGGCCGCCGCCGCGAGCGCGCGCACGACCTGCTTGTCCTCGGTGGTGAAGCCGGGACGGCCGCGCTTCTCGGTGAGGTAGAGGTTGCCGAACACCTCGTCGCGCAGCCGGATCGGGACGCCCAGGAACGAGTGCATCGGCGGGTGGTCGGCCGGGAAGCCGTACGACGCCGGATGCAGCGTGAGGTCGTCCAGCTTCAGCGGCTCGGGGTCGTCGATCAGCAGCCCGAGGATGCCGCGGCCGTGCGGCAGATCGCCGATCCGGGCGGCCTGCTCCTCGTCGAGGCCGACCGTGATGAAGTCGACGAGGTGCCGGTCAGCGCCCTCCGGGCCGAGCACGCCGATCGCGCCGTAGCGGGCGTCGACCAGGTCGACGGCCTCCTCGACGATCCGGTGCAGCGTGGCGTGCAGGTCGAGGTCGGCGCCGACCGAGACCACGGCTTCCAGCAGGCCCTGCAGCTTGTCGCCGGTCGCCGCCGCGCTCTGCAGGCGCTCGACGACCTCGGCGACCAGGTCGTCGAGGCCGAGCGCGGCGAGCTCGGGCAGCCGGCTGGCGTCGCCGGGGGTGCCCGCTTGCGCACGGCCGGGATCGGATGCGTCCAGCATGGTCATGACATTACGGCCATTTGATCGCTTTTCTCCGGACAACACGAAGGGACCGCTGATCGTCAGTGGGTGGGCCGGACGGCTCGATTCGAAATTCTGTTCGAAATCGACGGCGTGGCGCGGTCCGCAATCCGGGCTTCGGCAGGGGGTCCGCGGGTAGCGTCGCGGCATGGCTTACGAGTTCCAGGTCGCCGTCGATGCCGCCGATCCGCACACCCTCGCCGACTGGTGGGCCGAGACGCTGGGGTGGGAGGTGGAGCCCAGTGACGAGGCGATGATCCGCGGCCTGGTCGCGGCCGGGCATGCGAGCGAGGACGACACCAAGACGCACAACGGCGTCCTGGTGTGGAAGCTCGGCCAGGCGATCCGGCACCCCGAGGGACTGGCCCGCGCACCGCGCGTGCTGTTCCAGACGGTGCCCGAGGCCAAGACCGTCAAGAACCGCATGCACCTCGACGTGCGCGTCGGGGCGGACGACATCGAGAAGGTCGCCGAGCAGCTGATCGAACGCGGCGCGACCTTCTCGCACCGCGGGCGGGTCGGCCCGTCGTCGTGGGTGACGCTGCTCGACCCCGAGGGCAACGAGTTCTGCGTGTCGGCGTAGCCGCGCCGTCAGCTGCACACGGCCCCGTCCGGGGTGCCGGGGGCCAGTCGGCCGGGCATGCCGAAGAGCGGGAACAGCCGCTCGGTGTCCCGGAAGACGGTGATGCCGGTGATCCGGCCGCCGGCCGTCTCGACCACATGGAGGCCCCAGGCGGCGTGGCCGCCGTCCGGCGCCGGCCGGTACTGGGCGAACGCGGGCACGCCGTTGGCCGCCGTCGGGATCAGCCGCGAGTCGCGGCAGCCCACGGCGGGCCCGGTCAGCCAGGCCCGGATGTCCGCAGGGCCGCGCATCCAGGTGGCGTACGGCGGCAGCGACATCGTGGCGTCGACGTGCAGCAGCATGGCCAGCGCCTCCATGTCGTAGCGGGCGAACGCGTCGGCGTACCGGGTGGCGAGGGCCTGCTGCACGTCGTCCCCGGCTGCGGTGGAGGCCTCGTGCGGCGGACCGTGGTGCGCGGCAAGCGTCGTACGGGCCCGCTGGAGGACGCTGTTCACCGCTGCAACGCTGGTGCCCTGCAGGTCGGCGACCTCGCGGGCGGAGAAGCCGAGCACCTCGCGCAGCAGCAGGACCGACCGCTGCGTCGACGGCAGGTATTGCAGTGCGGCGATGAAGGCCAGGTGCACGGACTCCCGCGCGGCGACGACAGCGGCGGGATCGCCCGCCGCGCCCAGGTGCCCGTCCGCGGCCGCGGAACCGGTGCCGGAGCCGTTGCCGGGGAACGGGCCGACGAGCAGCGCGTCGTCCCACGGCTCGCCCGGGCCGGTGGCGCCGCTGACCGGCGACGCCAGGTCCACCGGTCGTGCCCGGCGCCGGCCGGCCTCCAGTGCGTCGAAGCAGACGTTGGTGGCGATCCGGTAGAGCCACGTACGTACGCCGGACCTGCCCTCGAAGCGGTCGGCGGCCCGCCATGCGCGCAGGAGCGTCTCCTGCACCGCGTCCTCGGCCTCGAACGGGGAGCCCAGCATGCGGTAGCAGTAGCCGGTCAGTTCACCGCGGTACGCGGCGATCTCGCCCCACGGTGCCGGCGGCTCGCTGCTCGGCATGAGGTGTCCTTTCGGAATCCGGTCGGCCTGCGGACGATTGTCCGGGAGGCGGTCTGCGGTGCGCCGCGCTTCAGGATCCTTCGAGCACCCGGTCCGCGGCCGCCTCGCGTTCGCGCAGGTCGCGGAACGGGCCTTCGGATGCCATGAGTTCCGGCCAGGTGCCGCGCTGCACGATGCGGCCCCGGTCGAGCACGACGATCTCGTCGACCGCGTCCAGGCCGGCCAGCCGGTGGGTGATCAGGACCGTGGTGCGGTGCTCGGTCGCGGCCAGCAGGTCCGCGGTCAGGGCGTCGGCCGTCGGCAGGTCGAGGTGCTCGGCGGGCTCGTCGAGCACGAGGATGTCGAAGTCGGCGAGCAGCGCGCGGGCGAGGGCCAGGCGTTGGCGCTGCCCGCCGGACATGCGGGCGCCGTGCTCCCCGACCATCGTGTCCAGGCCCCGCGGGAGGCTGTCGACCCAGTCGAGGAGGCGGGCCCGGGCGAGGGCGTCGCGCAGGGCGGCGTCGTCGCAGCCGGGGCGGGCGAGGCGCAGGTTCTCGCGCACCGAACTGTCGAAGACGTGCGCGTCCTGGGCGCAGAGGCCGATGACGCGGCGTACGTCGTCGCCGTCGAGGTCGGCGAGTTCGGCCGACGTGCCGGGCGTACCGGGAGTGCCCGGGGCGGTGGCGAGGCGGATGCTGCCGTCCGCGGGGTCGAGGAAGCGCAGCAGGACCTGGGCGAGTGTGGTCTTGCCCGAGCCGCTGGGGCCGACGACCGCGATGCGGCGTCCGGGGGCCAGGTCGAGGTCGACGCCGTCGAGGGCGAGGGGCGCTGCGGGCGTCCAACGGGCTTTCAGGGCACGGACGCCGAGGGTGTGCGGGCCGGGCGGTACGGGCTGCGGGGCGGCCGGTTCGCGGACCGGGGCCGGGGCGTCGACGACCTCGAAGACCCGGGCCGCGGCGCGGCGCGACGATTCCAGATGGCGGCCCGCGGATGGCAGGACCGCGGTGGCCTCGAACGCGGCGAGCGGCGTGAGGACGACGAGCGCGAGCAGGACGCCGTCCAGGCGCCCCGCGGCGACCGCGGCGACACCGACTGCCGTGCAGCCCCACACTGTTGCACCGGCGGCGAGCGCGGCCAGGCCGGATCCGAGCCCGGCGCCCTGGGCCTGCCGGGCCTCGGTGCGGCGCAGCCGGTCGTCGACGGCGTCGACCGCGGCCAGGCGGGCGGGGGCGGCACCGGCGGCGATGAGTTCGGGGGCGCCGCGCAGGAGTTCGGCGATGCCGGTGGAGAGGTCGCCGCGGACCGCGGCGACGCGGCGTTCCGCGCGCCGGGCGAACCGGGCCGCGATCCACGGGACGAGGACCCCGGCCGCGAGCAGTCCGGCGGCGAGCACCGCGCCGGCCTCGGGGAGGAACGCGCCGGTGACGCCGACCGCGGCGAGGCCGACCGCGGCGGCGACGGCGGCGGGCAGGAGGGCGCGCAGGAAGAAGTCCTGGACGGCGTCCACGTCGGCGACCAGGCGGGAGAGCAGGTCGCCGCGGCGGAAGGCGGGCAGGCCGGCGGGCGCGAGGCGTTCGAGCCGCTCGTACACGCGGACCCGCAGGTCGGCGAGGATCCGGAACGCGGCGTCGTGCGAGACGAGGCGCTCGGCGTAGCGGAAGACGGCACGGGAGATGCCGAACGCGCGGACCGAGGTGACCGCGACCATGAGCGTGAGCACAGGCGGGTGCTGCGAGGCGCGCGAGATCAGCCAGGCGGAAGTGGCCATGAGGCCGACCGAGCTGCCGAGGGCGATCGCGCCGAGGAGCACGGCGAGCGCGAGACGCGAGCGGACGGGACGGGCGAGGCGGAGGAGGCGGCGGAGGGTGCCGCCGGATGCGTCGCGGGGATCGGGGGCGGAGTCTTGGGTCGTGGGGCCGTCGACCGGAGCAACTTCGGCACCGGCGGTCCGATTGTCGGACCGGCTTTGCGGATGACCGGCGCGCGCAGGCTCGGCAACGACCACCGGTCCGGCCAAGTGCACGACCTGGTCCGCCACCGCCACCAGCGCCGGCCGGTGCGCGACCAGCAGCACCGTCCTGCCCTGCGCGAGCGTGCGGACCGCGTCCACGACCGCCGCCTCGCTCTCGCCGTCCAGGTTCGCGGTCGGCTCGTCGAGCAGCAGGACGGGCCGGTCGGCCAGGAACGCGCGCGCCAGCGCCAGCCGCTGCCGCTGCCCCGCCGACAGACCCGCGCCGTCCTCCCCCAGGACCGTGTCCAGGCCGCCCGCGGCCGCCACGAACTCCTCGGCGTGCGCGGACCGCAGCGCCTCGCGCAGGCGCGCGTCGTCCGCCGCCGGGTCGGCCAGCCGCAGGTTGTCCGCGACCGTCCCCGCGAACAGGTACGGCCGCTGCGGCACCCAGGCGATCTGCGCGCGCCACGCCTCCGCGTCGAACTCGCCGAGCTCGGCGCCGTCCACGGTAATGCGTCCCGCATCCGGACGCACGAACCCGAGCAGCGCCGCCAGCACCGTCGACTTGCCCGCCCCGCTGGGCCCGACCAAAGCCGTCGTCTCTCCCGGCCGCAGCACCAGCGACGCACCGGACACCGACGGCGTGCTGCGGTCGGCATGCCGGACCACCAGGTCCTCGACCCGCACGACCGCCCGCCCCGCGGCCGGCGGCGGAAGCGTCCCGCCCGGCACGCCCGGCTCCTGTTCCACGACCGCGAACACGCGTTCCGCGGCCGTGAGTCCCTCGACGCTCGCGTGGTACTCCGCGCCCACCTGGCGCAGCGGGAGGTAGGCCTCCGGCGCGAGGATCAGCACCACCAGGGCGGTGTACAGGTCCAAGTCGCCGTCCACGAGGCGCAGTCCGACGCCGACCGCGACCAGCGCCACCGAGATGGTGGCCAGCAGTTCAAGGGCGAAGGACGACAGGAACGCGACCCGCAGGGTCTTGAGCGTCGCCTTGCGGTAGTCGTCCGTGATGGTGCGGATCGACTTGGCCTGCGCCTTGGCGCGGCCGAAGACCTTGAGGGTCGGCAGCCCGGCCACCACGTCGAGAAAGTGCCCGGCGAGGCGGGCGAGCACGTCCCACTGCCGGTCCATGTACTTCTGCGTGGCCATGCCGATCAGCGCCATGAACAGCGGGATCAGCGGCAGCGTGACCACGATCGTGGCCGCCGAGATCCAGTCGCCGGTGACGATGCGGGCAAGCACGGCGACCGGCACCACCACGGCCAGCACCAACTGCGGCAGGTAGCGCGCGAAGTAGCCGTCCAGCGCATCGATTCCGCGGGTGGCCAGGGTGGTCAGCTCGCCGCTGCGGGCCCCGGTGAGCCAGGCCGGGCCGAGCCGCATGACGTGCGCGAGCAGCTTGCGCCGCAGCTGGGACTTGACCGCCGCGGACGTGCGGTGCGCGGCGACCTCGGTGAGCCAGGCGATCAGCGCCCGGCCGGCCGCGACGAGGGCCAGCCCGACGAGTGGCGTCCGCAGGTCGGCGAGCGACTTGCCGTCCTCGAACGCCCCGACGATCAAGGTGGCGAGCAGCCCGGCCTGCAAGATGACCAGCCCGGCGCCGGCCACCCCCAGGACGACCGTGAGGGCGAGGAATCCCCGGGTGGCTCGGGCGTGGCGGAGCAGGCGCGGGTCTACAGGCTTCATGGCTCTTCTCGATCCCCCACAGTGCGATCCCCCGCCGTGCGATCCCCCGGTGCGGTACCTGGTGCAGTGCCGGGGGGGGCCGGGGGGGGGGGGGGGGGGGGCCGGCGGCCCCCCCGGGGGGGCCCGCCCGCGGGCCCCCCCCCCGGTACCTGGTGCAGTGCCGGCGGCCGCCAGGGCTCGGCGTGAGCCCCGGCGGCCGCCCGGTCGGTCAGCCGGCGCCGTGCGGCACCGTGGTCGGGATGTTCTTGGTGCCGATGCGCTTGCGGAACACCCAGTAGGTCCAGCCCTGGTAGCAGAGCACGACCGGGGTCATGATCACCGCCACGCAGGTCATGATCTTGAGGGTGTACGGCGACGACGCCGCGTTGGTGGTGGTCAGGTTGTACGCGGAGTCGATGCTCGACGGCATGACATTCGGGAACAGCGTCAGGAAGAGCATCGCGACCGCCGCGACGATCGTCACGCCGGACAGCACGAACGCCCATCCCTCGCGGCCCACCCGGTTCGCCCCGAGCGCGGCGACCAGCGCCGCCACCGCGACGATCATCGCGGCGAGGCTCTTGCCGTTGCCGGTGTCGGCCTGCGTCCAGACCAGGAAGACGAGCGCCAGCACGGCGGTGGCCAGCCCGAGCTTGAAGGCCAGCGCATTGGCCCGCACCCGGATGTCGCCGACCGTCTTGAGGCCGACGAACACCGCGCCGTGGAAGGTGAACAGCACGAGCGTGACCAGGCCGCCGAGCAGCGCGTACGGGTTGAGCAGGTCGAACAGGTTGCCGACGTACTCCTTCTGGGAGTCGATCTTGACGCCGCGCACGATGTTCGCGAACGCCACGCCCCACAGGAAGGCCGGGACCAGCGAGCCCCAGAAGATGGCCTGCTCCCAATTGCGCTTCCAGGCGTCGTCGTTCCGCTTGGCGCGGTATTCGAACGCCACGCCGCGCAGGATGAGCGCCACCAGGATGAGCAGCAGCGGCAGGTAGAAGCCGCTGAAGAGGGTCGCGTACCACTCCGGGAACGCCGCGAAAGTCGCGCCGCCCGCGGTCAGCAGCCACACCTCGTTGCCGTCCCAGACGGGGCCGATGGTGTTGATGAGCACGCGGCGTTCGGTCTCGTTCCGGGCCAGCACCTTGGTGAGGATGCCGACCCCGAAGTCGAAGCCCTCGAGGAAGAAGTATCCGATCCACAAGACGGCGATCAGGATGAACCAGACGGTGGTGAGTTCCATCGCGGAAGTCCTTCGGTTCCTTCGGTTCCGTGTCGGCCGGTCAGTACGCGAACGCCAGCGGGCGGTCGGCGTCGTCGTCGCTGCCGGAGGTGCCGTCCGGGCCGTCGGGGCCCTCGGGACCGCGCGGCTTCTCCTTCTCGATCTCCGGCGGACCGGCGATCACGTAGCGGCGCAGCAGCCCGAACTCGACGACCGCGAGCACGCCGTACAAGAGGGTGAAGACGATGAGCGAGGTGAGCACCTCGCCCGCCGAGACGCTGGGCGAGACCGCGGCCTCGGTCTTGAGGACGCCGAACACCACCCACGGCTGGCGGCCCATCTCGGTGAAGATCCAGCCGAAGGAGTTGCCCAGCAGCGGGAAGGCGATGGTCCACAGGCCGATCCGCCAGATCCACTTGTTGGTGGGCAGCTCGCGCTTCTTGCGGGTCAGCCACAGGCCGATGGCGCCGACCGCGAACGACGTCATGCCGAAGCCGATCATGAAGCGGAACGTCCAGTACGTCACCGGGATGTTGGGCCGGTAGTCGCCCGGGCCGTACTTCTCCTGCATCTCGCGCTGTATGTCGTTGATGCCCGGCAGCTCGGCATTGGGGTCGCTCTTGGCCAGGAAGGACAGTGCGCCCGGGATCTCGATGGCGACCTTGTTGTGGCCCTCGTTGACGTCGCCGATCGCGAAGAGCGAGAACGGCGCCGGCTTCGAGGTCTCCCACAGGGCCTCGGCGGAGGCCATCTTCATGGGCTGCTGCTCGTACATGATCTTGCCCTGGAAGTCGCCGGTGATGGCGACGCCCAGCCCGGCGACGACCGCGACCCACAGGCCGAGCCGCAGCGAGGGCCGGAAGACCTCGACCTCGTTGCGCTTGCGCAGGTGCCAGCAGCTGATGCCGATCAGGAACGCCCCGGCGGTCAGGAAGGCCGCGGTGATGACGTGGGCGAACGCGCTGACCGCGGTGTTCTGGGTGAGCACCGCCATGAAGTCGGTGAGCTCGGCGCGGCCGGTCTCGGGGTTCAGCTTGTAGCCGGTCGGGTGCTGCATCCACGAGTTGGCGGCGAGGATGAAGTACGCGGAGAGCATGGTGCCGATCGCCGCGGCCCAGATGGCCCCGAGGTGGAGCTTCTTCGGCAGCTTCTCCCAGCCGAAGATCCACAGGCCCAGGAAGGTCGACTCCAGGAAGAACGCGACCAGCGCCTCGATGGCCAGCGGGGCGCCGAAGACGTCGCCGACGAAGCGCGAGTAGTCGGACCAGTTCATGCCGAACTGGAACTCCTGCACGATGCCGGTGACGAGGCCCATCGCGAAGTTGATGAGGAAGAGCTTCCCCCAGAACTTGGTGGCCCTGAGGTAGTGCTCCTTCCCGGTCCGGTACCACGCGGTCTGGAGGCACGCGACGAGCGTGGACAGGCCGATCGTCAGCGGGACGAACAGGAAGTGGTAGACGGTCGTGATGCCGAACTGCCAGCGGGCGATGTCGAGCGGATCGAGGGCGAGGTCCACGGACGACCTCCTCCGAAAGAGTCGTTCTGGGCGGTATGCATGGTGGTCTGTTGTGCTTACTGCTGTTTGATCACGATGCACGCCGTTTTGCCGGGGCTCAGGCACGCCACGCCGCGGGTGCGATACCCGGATGAACGGGTACGGACGGACCCACGGCAGGGCAGCACGACTTTGTGCATGCATTCACAAAGTTGCGCTTGTGCATCCGTTCACAAACCCTAGCGAGGGCTTCCCGGGGCAATGCACCGGGGGTCGGTACGCGGCCTTTGGGCCTTGCGTACCGACCCCCGGGAGGTCGTGCTGCGGTGCTTCGGCGGTGCCTCCGCGCGGCTCAGACCAGGCCCGCGGCGACCTCCAGGAACAGGTCGTTCGCTTCCTTCTCGCCGATCGTGACGCGCACGCCCTCGCCGGCGAACGGCCGGACCGTCACGCCCGCCGCGGCGCACGCCTCGGCGAACTCCAGAGTCCGCGCACCCAGCCGCAGCCACACGAAGTTGGCCTGCGTGTCGGGCACCGTCCAGCCCTGCGCGGTCAGCGCGCCGGCCACCCGGGTGCGCTCGCCGACCAGCGCCTCGACACGCTCGAGCAGGGCGTCCTCGGCGCGCAGCGAGGCGACCGCGGCGTCCTGCGCGAGCTGGCTGACCCCGAACGGCACCGCGGTCTTGCGCAGCGCCTCGGCCACCGGCTCGTGCGCGATGGCGAAGCCGACCCGCAGGCCGGCCAGGCCGTACGCCTTGGAGAAGGTGCGCAGCACGGCGACGTTCGGCCGGTCCCGGTACAGCTCGACGCCGTCCGGGATCTCCTCGTCCCGCACGAACTCCTTGTACGCCTCGTCCAGGACCACCAGTACGTCGGACGGCACCCGGTCCAGGAACCGGACCAGCGCGTCGCGGCGCACCGCGGTGCCGGTGGGGTTGTTCGGGTTGCACACGAAGATCAGCCGGGTCCGGTCGGTGACCGCGGCGGCCATCGCGTCCAGGTCGTGGCTCTCGTCCGGCAGCAGCGGCACCTGCACCGAGGTGGCCCCGGAGATCTGCGTGATGATCGGGTACGCCTCGAAGGACCGCCACGCGTACACGACCTCGTCGCCGGGGCCCGCGGTGGCCTGCAGCAGCGACTGCGCGACGCCGACCGAGCCGGTGCCGGTGGCGATGTGCTCCTGGGGCACGCCGAAGCGCTCCGCGAGCTCCGCGGTGAGCGCCGAACAGGCCATGTCCGGGTAGCGGTTGAAGCTGCCCGCGGCGGCGGTGACCTGCTCCAGCACGCCGGGCAGCGGCGGGTACGGGTTCTCGTTCGAGGAGAGCTTGTACGACGGCGCCCCCGACCCGGCCGCGGCGGGCTTGCCGGGCTTGTAGGCGGGCAGGGTGTCGAGCACACCGCGCAGCCGGGGCCCGGTGCGGCCGGCGTTGTCGTGCGTGGTCACCGTCGTCCTCCAGAAGTTGCGGTTCGTCCCCCGCGCTCACCTTACGTTTCCGCGCAAGGGGGCGGTCCGCCGGGCGACGCCGGGCCGCCCGGGCCCGGGCGGCCGCCGGAGCCGGTGCCTCCGGAGTCGGTGTATAGGGCATCGTTCACCCATCT
Source organism: Yinghuangia soli (assembly GCF_021502675.1). Classification (GTDB taxonomy): domain Bacteria; phylum Actinomycetota; class Actinomycetes; order Streptomycetales; family Streptomycetaceae; genus Yinghuangia; species Yinghuangia soli. Next base: position 135,143 of record NZ_JAKFHA010000002.1, on the reverse strand, counting down.
TCAGGGCGTCTTCAGGACCAGGTATGCGGAGAATGGTTTCTTCGCAAAAGGAAGACCATGCCCGGCACTCCGCGACCCCCGCAGCCCTACTGTCGAAGGCGATGACTGTTGACCAGGGGGTCCCCGGGCGTCGGCCCGCACGCGTCGGCATTCGCGACGTGGCCGCGGCGGCCGGGGTGTCCATCACGACCGTTTCCGATGCGCTCAACGGCAAGGGGCGCCTCCCGGACACCACCCGCGTGCACGTGCGCGAGGTCGCCGACCGGCTGGGCTACCGCCCGTCCGCCGCGGCCCGCACGCTGCGCACCGGGCGCTCCGGGCTCATCGGGCTGACCACCACCAACCACGCCGCCGAGCCGTTCGCGCTCAGCGAGTACGGCTGGTTCACCGAGCTGGTCCGGGCCGCCACCGGCGCCGCGCTGGACCGCGGCTACGCCCTGGTGGTGCTGCCCACTTCCTCGCGGCACGACGTGTGGAGCAACGTCGCGCTGGACGGCACCATCGTCGTGGACCCGGCCGAGGACGACCCGATGGTCCGCGAACTGCTGCGGCGCGGCGTGCCGGTGGTCACCGGCGGCCACCCCGGCGACAGCACCGTGCACGGGTGGGTGGACATCGACCACGCGCTCGCCATGGAGACCGTGCTCGACCACCTCGCCGAGGGCGGCGCGCGGCGCATCGCGCTGCTGGCCGCCGAGGAGGGGACCTACTCGCGGCGCTGCGTCGAGGCGTACCAGGAGTGGTGTGCGGCGCAGGAGCGGGCTCCGCTGGTCGAGTCGTACCCGGTCGGCGCCCCGGGTGCGGCCGGTGCCGCGGCCGCGCGCCTGCTCGACCGCGCACCCGGCGATCGCCCCGACGCGGTCTACGGGCTGCACGAGGGCGGCGGCGCCGAACTGCTGGCCGCAGCCCGGTCGCGCGGGCTGCGGGTGCCCGAGGACCTGCTGATCGCCTGCTGCGGCGAAGACTCCCCGCACACGGCGGCCGCCGAGCCGGCCCTGACCACGCTGAGCCTGCAGCCGCGCGTCGCGGGCAGCAGCGCGGTCGAGCTGCTGGTCGGGGTGATCGAGGACGACGCGGCCCGCCCCGGCCCGCGGATCCCGGCGCAGCGCACGGTGCCCATCCGGCTGTCCGTGCGGGCCTCGACACGCCGTGGCGGCAGCGGCTCCTGACGGTTTGTCCGACGATCCGCCCGGCACCGCGCGGGCGGTCCGCCGGATGCCGCGCGCCCGGCCGCAACCCTGCCGCGGGCCCGCGCCGGACGGGTTCCCCACGCACTTTCGCGCGGTGCTACCCGGTCCCGCCGCGGTCCGCGCGCACTGTTCCGGATGCGCGGCACGGATCACGTCACTGTGCCGTACCGTTCCCCGATTCGCCCGCGCAAGATACGGTCGCCGCACGGCGTCCGCACCGGACCGGATTCGTACCCCGACCACCGCAGCCGTTCGGCCCCGCAGTGCGTCATGCTTCATGACAGGCGTCACCCCCCACTGGCGGCCGTCGGCCGGTACGGGGGCGGCAGAAGAAAGGAATCGTCTCGTGAGCATCGCCTCGGGAGCGCCGGGCACCGTCGGCGCGGTCGACGTCGAGGACGCGCCGCTGTACGTGGTGGGCGACGTGCACGGCCACCTCGACCGCCTCGAGGCGGCCCTGCGCGACCAGGGCCTCATCGACGACGAGGGCGCCTGGACCGGCGGCGCCGCGCGGCTGTGGTTCCTGGGCGACTTCACCGACCGCGGCCCGGACGGCATCGGCGTCGTGGAGCTGGCGATGCGGCTGGCCGAGGAGGCCGCCGAGGTCGGCGGCAGTGCCCGCATGCTGCTCGGCAACCACGAGATCCTGCTGCTCGGGGTGTACTTCTTCGGCGACCATCCGGTCCCGGTGGCGGGCGGCGCCACCACCTTCCGGGAGATCTGGCTGCGCAACGGCGGCCTGCAGTGGGACCTCGACCGGTTCACCCACGCGCAGGCGCAGTGGCTGGCCTCCCAGCCGGTCGCCGCGGTGGTCGACGGCTACCTGCTGATCCACTCGGACAGCAACGCGTACCTGGAGTACGGCAGCACCATCGAGGACATCGACGCCGAGGTCGCCGACCTCCTGCGCGACCCCGAACCGCTGCCCTGCTGGGACCTGTTCCGCAACCTGACCCGGCGCGGCGCGTTCATGGGCGACTCCGGCGCGGACGCCGCCGCCGACCTGCTCGGCGAGCTGGGCGGCCGGCACATCGTGCACGGCCACACCCCGATCCCGTACCAGACCGGCGAGGACCCGGCGACGATCTCCGGACCGCGCGTCTACGCCGAGGGCCAGGTCATCAACCTGGACGGCGGCATCTACCTCGGCGGCCCGTGCCTGGTCGCGCGACTGCCGTTGCAGGAGCGGCGCACGGTGGTCAGCGGGGCGGACGACGAGACGCTCGCCATGGTCTACGACATCGACGACGACCCCGCTTACGGCTGACCGCCGAAATCCGCCCGACAAGAGGGAATTCCCCGGCGCAAATCCCCCCAACTGCCCTCTACCATCGGGTTATCCGCACCGCCGCTGCCGGGCAGCGAGGCGGGCGCACGATCGACCCGAGCCGGTCGTACCGGTCTCCGACGCGTCGCCACCTGGAACCCGGGGGTTCGGCGGAACGGGGGCAGACGCGGGCCCAATCGCGCGGTCGAAATCGGGGGTTTCCGATGCACAACGACCAGCACCCTCACCCGTTCCTACGCGAGGAACACCGGCGGCAATTCGAGCAGGTGGTCGACGAGGCACTGCACCTCGACGACACCGCGAACGCGCTGACGGCGTCCTCCGGAATGAACGCCGAGCAACTGCGCACGGCGACCTTGGCCCAAGCGGACGGCATTGCCGCGAAGGCCTCGGACGAGTACCGGCGCCTGGTGGACAGCGAGGATCATGCGGCCGCCGGCCGCAGTGAGCAATCCGCCTCACCGTTCGCCGAAACGGCCGAAGGCGTCGGGGTGTTCGCCCTGACGACCTCGATCACCATCATCGTCGCGGCCATCTCCGCGGCGGTATTCCTGGCCGCCTACTACGTGATCAAGGCGGCCACCGACCACGACAAGAGCGTCGCTCCGATGCGGATGGCCGGCTTCGCCTCGCTGGCCATCGCACTGGGGGCGGCCATGCTGGCCGGCCTCGCGATGCTCTTCCACGCGGGCCGCAACCAGCGCGACCCGGCCCCGGACACCGACGTCCGGCAGGCCCGCGAGGAATGGCGCGAGGCGCTGCTCACGCAAGGCGTACTGCCTTTCATGTCCACCCAGTTGGCCGCCGCCGCGGCCGGCGGCGACCCGCGGGTCGTCCCGCTGCAGCCGCCGCGCAACGGCAACGGCCGCCGCTCCCGCGACCGGCGCGCTCCCGAGCGCGACCACGAACCGGAAGGCGACCAACCCACCGGAGCCGCCCGCTGATCCACGGCGGGCCGCCCGACCGGTGCGCGTAGCCGACGACACCGGTCCGGCCCCGGAGGGCACCGGCATTCCCGGGTAAGGCATTTCCATCCCGGAAAACGCACGACGACGACACGCACGGCAACAATGCACACGGCAAAACGGGCATGAAAGCGACACTCCAGTTCGGCGCGGAGATGCAGCGACGGCCGGGTCCCGACCGGGAACGACCGTCGCTGCACAACTCCGCCGGAGTTCTTTCACGTTCTTCACGAAAAAACCCCAGGGGTGACCAACAATCCGTCTGTGCCGACCGCTAGTGTTCACGATCACGCGAATTCGCGTGTTCGCAAACACTTCTGGAGGCAAGCGTGGGGGTGCGCAGCCGACGCACACACCCTGGTTCCCGCACATCGATAGCAGTCACCGGCCTCACGGGCCTGGCCATCGCTGCTGGTCTTTTGAGCGCGACCCCGGCGGCGGCGGATGAGATTCCGCCGTCCACCAGCACCAAAGCGCCGACACTGCACGACTTCAACCTGTCGCCGGCGCCGACGAGCAACCTGCCCGAAGAGGGCGTCTGCGGCAAGGTGCGCGGCATGGTCGGCGTCTGGGCGGTCTTCCGGGATGCCGATCCCGAGGACAAGACCCTGCTGGCGAATTTCCGCCTGAAGAACCTGACCGACCCGGCCCAGTCCGTCGATTTCGGCTGGAAGACCGTCGCCAATGGGTCGCCGCTCTCCGTCGACTCCGGCCAGCTGCCCAACGGTCACCTGTTCGAGGCGACGGCGCAGGTCTCGGACGGCACGAACCTGTCCGAGATCACGGTGGGCTGCCGCTTCCGCGTCGACGCTGTGGCGTCCGCGGCGCCGGTCGTCAGCTCGACGGAATTCCCGCCGCTGGGCAGCCCGACACCGGCCGCCTCCTACGGCGGCGATTACGGGTCGTTCTCCGTCTCGACGCCGAATGACCCCGAACCGGGCGACCTGCGCTACTACTACTCGCTCAATGAGGGCAATTCCCAGGAACTGCAGGTCGATGCCAAAGGCATCGCCCAGATCCTGACGAAGGCCGGGCGCAACACGCTCAAGGTCTGGGCCATCGACGGCGCGCGCAACGTGTCGCCGACCACCACGTACGTGTTCAACGCGCCCACACCGCCGGTCGGCCGGCCGACCGGCGAGTGGTCCTGGGGTTTCTGCAGCTCCAAGTACGAGTTCGAGCTGTGCGGCCCGCTGCTCCAGCGCTACGAATTCTTCCGCGGGATGCACGCGACCTTCCCGAAGGTCACCAGCGGTGTCCTGACCGCGTCGGACGGTATCGGCCGCTACATCGAACTCGCGGACGGTTCGGCCATTTTCTGGTCGCCCAAAACCGGCGCGCGCGATGTGAAGGCAAGCCTCCGGCAGTACTGGGAGGCGAACGGCGGGATCACCGGGCCGCTCGGTTACCCGAACGGCTACTCGTACTACTGGCCCGGCGTCATCCAGTTCCAGAAGGGCATCGTCTTCTGGAACCCGAACGATGCGTCGTACAAGACCCGTAGCCTCACCGGTGCGATCGCCGACACCTTCCGGTCGGTCGTCCCTGCTCCGACACTTGCCGACGCGCCGACGAGCGACCTGCTCCCGACGCCGGACGGCAAGGGGCAGATGATCACCTTCCCGAAGTTCACGATCATCTCGACCCCTGAGGGCGGCGCGGTCGCGCTGTCCCCCGAGGTCCTGCACGCCTGGCAGGCGTCGGGCGGCATCGACGGTCCGCTGGGCTACCCGGTCAACCGGGCCGGCAAGCCGGCCGGGAGCACCGCGTTCAAGAACGGTGTCCTCACCGAGAGCGCAACCGCAGGCCAGTACGTCGCCATCATGACGCCGTTCCTCGAGTCCTACACGCGTTGGAGCTCGACCCTGGGCCGCCCGGTCGGCGCCGCTGAACCGCGCGACGGCTACGGACAGGTCCAGCTCTTCGAGAAGGGCATGTTGGCCTACTCGGACGCCGCGAAGAGCGCTTTCGCGGTGCAGGGACGGTTCTGGGAGAAGTGGCTCTCGGTCGGCGGTGAAGCCGTCATCGGCCTTCCGGCCGGAGATGTGTGGGGGGCCGGCGCGCGGCAGCACTTCCAAAACGGGCGCATCTACGAATGGTCCAACACCAAGATGTCCGCCACATGGGGGCCCATCTATCAGCGATGGTTGACCTCGGGCCTCGGAGACCTGGGTTACGACCAAACCTCGACGTCCGACGGGGTCGGTCAGTACGCCTACTTCTACAGCGGGACACTGCCGTACGGGTACATCTATTGGAGCCCGGCGACCGGGGCACGCGTCGTGTTCGGCGGGATCAGCTACACATACCAGCAGCTCGGTGTCGAAGCGCTCGGGTTCCCGCTCGACGAAGAGTCCGACATCGGCGACGGCAAGGGCCGCAAGCAGACGTTCGAAAAGGGTTTCATCACGTGGAGTCCGGCGGACTACCTGGCCCTCGCAATTCGCAACGACATCGCCAAGGCCTGGAGCGTCGGGCCGCAGTGGTACGGCGCCGCCAAGACCGCGGAACTCACCGCGCCTGATGGTGTCGGCCGCTACCAGGTGTTCGACAAGGTCCGCTTCTACTGGACGCCGAAGACCGGCGCCCACGAGATCCACGGCGGCATCCTCAACAAGTGGTGGGAGCTCGGCGGGGAACGCGGATTCCTCGGCTACCCCACGACCGATGAGCAGGCGATCGGCAACGGGCGGGTCAGCCACTTCGAGCGCGGCTCGATCTACTGGTCCGCCGCGACCGGCCCGCACGAGCTGCACGGCGGCATCAAGCAGCGCTGGCTCGAACTCGGCGGCCCCAACGGCCTCGGGTTCCCGCTCACCGACGAAATGGCGACCTCGGATGGCCGCGGCCGCTACGTCGTCTTCGAACGCGGCTCCATCTTCTGGACCGCCACCACCGGCGCCGTCGAGATCTACGGAGGCATCGGCCAGGCCTGGGCCTCCCAGGGCTGGAACTCCGGCAAGCTCGGCTACCCGACGCGCGGGGAGTACACCATCCCCGGCGGCCGGCGCGCCGACTTCGAGCACGGCTACATCACGTGGATGGCAGCCACCGGCCAGACCCGGATCGTCGTCACCGGCTGACCAGGTAAGAACAAGCTCGTAAACCGGCACGAAAAGTGAAGCGGGGGGGCGGCCCCCCGGGGGGGGCCCCCCCCCGCCCCCCCGGGGCCGCGCCACAAACCCCCCAACAAAGTGGTCGGGGGCGCCCCCCCCCCCGCCCCCCCCCCCCGCTTCGCATGCAGGGCCAGTCTCCACAACCCCGCCAAACCGCAGACGACTTCTCCTGAAGAAGGCGGGGTGTCCAACCGCTCTTTCGCGCCACTCGATACTGTGCACCGCCACGCGAATACGCGCGATCACAAACACTTCTGGAGGCAAGCGTGGGGGTGCGCAGCCGACGCACACACCCGAGATCCCGCACATCCCTGGCGGTCACCGGTATCACCGGTCTGGCTCTGGCTGCCGGTGTCCTGAGTGCGACCCCTGCCGCTGCGGACGAAATTCCGGCCTCGGCAAGCGCAAACGCCCCGTCCGTACCCAAGGACTTCACGGTGTGGCCGACGCCGACAAGCACCGTGGCCGAAGCGGGCGTCTGCGGCAAGGTGTACAACCCGTACGGCAATAACGGCGGGATCGAGCTGACCGCGACGTTCCGGGATCCGGATCCCGAGGACGCCACCCTGCATGCCAATTTCCGCCTGCGGGATCTGACCGACCCGAGCTCGCCCGTCATCGACCTCGGCTGGAAGGACGTCGCCAACGGGTCGCGCAGCAGCGCCTCCGCCGGCGTGCTGCCGCACAACCACCTTTTCGAGGCGCTGGCGCAGGTTTCCGACGGCGTCAACTTCTCGGAAGTCGCCGTCGGGTGCCGGTTCCGGGTCGACAGCGTGGCGCCGACGGCCCCCGTCGTCCGTTCGCCGGACTTCCCGCCGGTCGGCAGCTCGACACCGCCTGCTTCCTACGGCGGCGATTTCGGCGCGTTCTTCTTCTCGAACCCGGACGAACCCGATCCCGCCGACCTGCGCTATAGGTACGCGCTGAACGACGAGTCCTACCAGGACCTGAGCGTCGATGCCAAAGGCATGGCCCACATCCGTGTCAAGGCCGGGCGCAACACGCTCAAGGTCTGGGCCATCGACGGGGTCGGCCATGCGTCGCGGGAGACCACGTACCAATTCGACGCGCCCCAGCCGCCGGCCGGCAAGCCGACTCACGACTGGTCGTGGAGTGTCTGCGGTTCGGAGTACGAAGTCGAGCTGTGCGGATCGCTCTACCAGCGCTACCGCTTCTTCCGCGGCATGTACTCGAGCTTCCCGAAGGTCACCAGCGGCATGCTGACCGCGCCGGACGGGATCGGCCGCTATATCGAACTCGCTGACGGTTCGGCCATTTACTGGTCGCCCACCACGGGTGCGCGCGACGTGAAGGCCGACCTTCGGAGGTACTGGGAGGCGAATGGCGGGATCGCCGGGCCGCTCGGCTACCCGAACGGGTACTCCTACTACTGGCCCGGGGCCATCCAGTTCCAGAAGGGCATCGTCTTCTGGAACCCGAACGACCCGAGCTTCAAGACCCGGAGCCTGACCGGCAAGATCGCCGAGACCTTCCGGGCGCAGGTGCCTGCTCCGACGCTGGCCGACGCGCCGACGTCCGAGCTGACCACGACGCCGGACGGGAAGGCGCAGTACATCACCTTCCCGAAGTTCACGATCTACTCGACGCCGGAGGGCGGCGCCGTCGCGCTCTCCCCCGGGGTCCTGGCGGTTTGGCAGGAACTGGGCGGTCTCGGGGGGCCGCTGGGATACCCCACGACCCGGCCCGGCCAGCCCTACGCCAGCATCGCGTTCCAGAACGGCCTCGTCACCGAGACCCCGGTGGCCGGCAAGTACGCCGCGGTGATGGCGCCCTTCCTCGAGCAGTACATGACATACCAGGGCACCCTGGGCCGTCCGCTCGGCAATGCGGAACTGCGGCCCGGCTACGGGCAGATCCAGATGTTCGAGAATGTCCTGGTCACATCCGTCGTGCAATACGGACAGCCACTCTGGGTCAGCTTTGGGATCTTGAAAAAGTGGCAGGCGCTCGGCGGCGAGGCGGTGGTCGGCCTTCCGACCAGCCATACATGGGGACACGCCGGGAATATCCCTCCCCGACAGGAGTTCCAGAACGGGCAAATCTACGAGTACTGGCCCCAGTTCGCCATCTGGGGACCGCTTCACACGCGATGGCTGAACTCGGGCTTCGGAGACTCGAAGTCCGATCAGCGTCCGACCGCCGACGGCCGCGGTCAGTACGCCACCTTCTCCGCGGACAGAATCCCGGCCGGGTCCATCTACTGGAGCCCGCAAACCGGAGCGCGCGTCGTCTTCGGCGGAATCGGCATCGCCTACGAGAAGGCCGGCGGCGTGACGGCACTCGGATTCCCGGTCGACGAGGAATCCGACCTCGGCGACGGCAAGGGCCGGAAGCAGACGTTCGAGAAGGGCATCATCACCTGGAGCCCGTCGGCAGGCGTGCAGATCATCACCGGCCCCATCAGCACCGCCTGGTCTGCCGGTCCGCAGTGGTACGGAGCCGCCACGACTCCCGAACTCGCGGCACCTGACGGCATCGGCCGCTACCAGGTGTTCGAGAAGGTCCGCTTCTACTGGACGCCGAAGACCGGCGCCCAGGAGATCCACGGCGGCATTCTCAACAAGTGGTGGGAGCTGGGCGGCGAGCGCGGGTTCCTCGGCTACCCGACCACCGGGGAGCAGGCGATCGGCAACGGGCGGGTCAGCCACTTCGAGCGCGGCTCGATCTACTGGTCCGCCGCGTCCGGTCCGCACGAGCTGCACGGCGGTATCAAGGCGCGTTGGCTTGAGCTCGGCGGGCCCGCAGGTCTCGGGTTCCCGCTGACCGACGAGATGGTCACTGGCGATAAGCGGGGGCGCTACGTCGTCTTCGAGCGCGGCTCGATCTTCTGGACTGCCACCACCGGCGCCGTCGAGATCTACGGCGGCATCGGCCAGGCCTGGGCCTCGCAAGGTTGGAACTCCGGTCCGCTCGGCTACCCGACGCGCGGGGAGTACGGCATCCCGGGCGGACGGCGTGCCGACTTCGAGCGCGGCTACATCACCTGGACGGCAGCCACCGGCAAGACCCAGATCGTCGTCACCGGCTGACCAGGTAAGAACAAGCTCGTAAAACGGCACGAAAGGTGAAGCGGCGGTCCGATCCTGAGAGGGGCCGGGCCGCCGCCTCAAATGCCCGTTCAGTCTGCACAACTCCGACCAACTTCGGATGATTCGAGTGGGGTAAGGCCGGGTGCCCAACCGCCTGTCCGCACCACCCGATAGTGTGCACCGCCGCGCGAAGACGCGGAAACTCAAACACTTCTGGAGGCAAGCGTGGGGGTGCGTATCCGACGCACGCACCAAAGATTCGGCAAGTCCATCGTGGCGACCGGCCTTGCCGGATTGGCACTGGTCGGCGGGCTGTTGTCCGCTACACCCGCGGCCGCCGATACAGAGCCGCAGCAGTTGGATGCGCCCTACGATTTGACGATCAGCCCGACGCCTCGCAATGGGACAGGGCCGAATTGCGGCTGGATCAACAAGACCGCCGTACGACTCACCGCGAAGATCGCGCCCCGCGATCTGAATCGCAGCTTCGAGTCCACCCTGCGTCTTCAGGACCTCACTGCTCCGGGGTCACCCTGGACCGAGTACACCACTGACTCCACGTACTTCAGCACGTCGGCCGTCAGCTTCCAGGTACTGACGCTGCAGGACGGCCATACGTACAGCTGGACCGTCCAGACCCGCGTCGGAGGTGAGCCCTCGGCTGTCGCCACCGGTTGCCCTTTCAGCGTGGACAGCACGACGCCGACCTTCACCGTCTCGTCCGAGGACTGGCCTTCGGACGGCGGCATCCCGCGCAAGGGCGTCTCCCAGACGGGCATCTTCCATGTGACCCCCGATCCGGGCAGCGAGGACATCTACTGCTACGAGTACCAATTCGACTCTCCTCCTACGCCGGGCTCCGACTGCCGTCTGTTCGCAGATGCCTCGGGGCGTCTCGACATACAGTGGCACCCCCACCAAGCCGGTACGCATGTCTTGAATGTCCAGGCCCAGGACCGTGCCGGCAACAAGACCAAGGGTTCGTACACCTTCACCGTCCCAGCGAGCCCCATCGACCCGTGGGCGGCCTGCAGCACCATCAACGGACATCAGCTGTGCGGTCCGCTCCTGGATCTCTTCGAGCAGCTGAAGCGGGCAAACAGCAACTTCCCGAGTCCCGCGGGCGTCACCGCGAACCTGCCTGACGGCGTTGGCAAGTCCGTACCACTGACTGACGGTTCGGCACTCGTATGGTCGTCGGCAAGCGGTGCCTCCTTCGTCCCTGCGCCGATTTGGGTGCGCGTGGCGCAGTTGGGTGGCGTATCAGGATGGCTCGGCTACCCCCGGGAAAATCCGGTCGGCTCGGCACAACACGGCTACGTACAGGACTTCAGTGGCGGAGTCCTTGCCTGGAGCCCGACAAGCGGGGCACACCTGTTGTTCGGTGCCATCGGACAGTCGTGGCGGGATTCGGGCGGAATCGCCGGCCTCGGCTACCCCAAGGACGATGAATCCGACATCGGCGATGGCAGGGGCCGCAAGCAGACGTTCGAGAAGGGCATCCTCACGTGGGGCCCGAGCAACTGGCGGCCGCACGCCGTTCGCGATGCCATTGCCTCGGCCTGGAGTGCCGGAGCGCGGTGGTACGGCGCTGCCACGACCGACGAACTCGCGGCACCTGACGGCATCGGCCGCTACCAGGTGTTCGAGAAGGTCCGCTTTTACTGGACGCCGAAGACGGGCGCCCAGGAGATCCACGGCGGCATTCTCAACAAGTGGTGGGAGCTCGGCGGGGAACGCGGGTTCCTCGGCTACCCGACCACCGGGGAGCAGGCGATCGGCAACGGGCGGGTCAGTCACTTCGAGCGCGGCTCGATCTACTGGTCGGCCGCGTCCGGTCCGCACGAGCTGCACGGCGGTATCAAGGCGCGTTGGCTTGAGCTCGGCGGGCCCGCAGGTCTCGGGTTCCCGCTGACCGACGAGATGGTCACTGGCGATAAGCGGGGGCGCTACGTCGTCTTCGAGCGCGGCTCCATCTTCTGGACCGCCACCACCGGCGCCGTCGAGATCTACGGCGGCATCGGCCAGGCCTGGGCCTCGCAAGGTTGGAACTCCGGTCCGCTCGGCTACCCGACGCGCGGGGAGTACGGCATCCCGGGCGGCCGGCGTGCCGACTTCGAGCACGGCTACATCACCTGGACGGCAGCCACCGGCAAGACCCAGATCGTCGTCACCGGATAACTCCGGAGCAGCGATCCAGTAGGGCGGCAATTCGTCCGGCGAACAGGCACGAAGCGGCGGTCCGGTCCCGAATGGGGCCGGGCCGCCGCTTCGTGATTCCGGTCGGGCTGTGCGCCGGCGTCCGGCATGTCCTCACCCCCGTGGAGGGCGTGCCGGGTGCGGGGAAAGAGCGGCGCGGCCGCCGGAGGCCGGGCAGCGGAGTGCCGCCCCGGGTGCGTCCGGGGCGGCGGCTCACGTGCTGCGGGTCAGGTGCGGCCAGGCGGCGCGCGTCAGTCCGCGAGGGGCAGGTAGACGCGCCCGCCCGCGGCGGCGAACTCGGCCGACTTCTTCATCATGCCTTCGGCGATCTCCGCCTCGGACGCCTCCGGTTCGTCGCCGCCGAAGCGCTCGGCGATGTTCCGGCTGATCTTCATCGAGCAGAATTTCGGACCGCACATCGAGCAGAAGTGCGCGGTCTTGGCGGGCGCCGCGGGCAGCGTCTCGTCGTGGAACGCCCGTGCGGTGTCCGGGTCGAGGGCCAGGTCGAACTGGTCCTCCCAGCGGAACTCGAAGCGCGCATCGGAGAGCGCGTCGTCCCACTCGTGCGCGGTCGGGTGGCCCTTGGCCAGGTCCGCGGCGTGTGCGGCGATCTTGTACGCGATGACGCCGGCCTTGACGTCGTCCCGGTTCGGCAGCCCCAGGTGCTCCTTGGGCGTGACGTAGCAGAGCATCGCGGTGCCCCACATGCCGATCATCGCGGCGCCGATGGCCGAGGTGATGTGGTCGTAGCCGGGCGCGATGTCGGTGGTCAGCGGGCCGAGCGTGTAGAACGGCGCCTCGTCGCAGATCTCCTGCTGGAGGTCGATGTTCTCCTTGATCTTGTGCATCGGCACGTGGCCGGGGCCCTCGATCATGACCTGGACGTCCATCTCGCGGGCGATCCGGCCGAGTTCGCCGAGCGTGGTGAGCTCGGCGAACTGCGCCTCGTCGTTGGCGTCGTACGTGCTGCCCGGGCGCAGGCCGTCGCCGAGCGAGTAGGTGATGTCGTACTCCCGCAGGATCTCGGTGAGTTCGCGGAAGTGCGTGTAGAGGAAGTTCTCCTCGTGATGGGCCAGGCACCAGGCCGCCATGATCGAACCGCCGCGCGAGACGATGCCGGTCTTGCGGCGTGCGGTGAGCGGCACGTAGCGCAGCAGCACGCCCGCGTGCACGGTCATGTAGTCGACGCCCTGCTCGGCCTGCTCGATGACGGTGTCGCGGTACAGCTCCCAGGTCAGGTCCTCGGCCTTGCCGTTGACCTTCTCCAGGGCCTGGTACAGCGGCACGGTCCCGATCGGGACCGGCGAGTTGCGCACGATCCACTCGCGCGTGGTGTGGATGTCGTCGCCGGTGGACAGGTCCATGACCGTGTCGGCGCCCCAGCGGATCGCCCACACCAGCTTGTCGGTCTCCTCCTCGATCGAGGACGTGACCGCGGAGTTGCCGATGTTGGCGTTGACCTTTACCAGGAAGTCCTTGCCGATGATCATCGGCTCGATCTCCGGGTGGTTCACGTTGGCGGGCAGGACCGCCTTGCCGGACGCGATGGCCTCGCGGACCGCCTCGACCGGCAGGCCTTCGCGGATCGCCACGTACTCCATCTCCGCGGTGACCTCGCCGCGGCGGGCGTAGGCGAGCTGCGTGACGGCCTTCCCCGGCTTGGCGCGGCGCGGGCGGACGATGCCGGTGCCGGGCAGCGCGCCGAGCGCCGCGATGCGCCCGTCGTAACGCTCGGTGTCGCCGCGCTCGTCGATCCAGGCGTCCCGGATCGAGGGGAGTCCGCGCCGCACGTCGACCTCGTAGGCGGGGTCGGTGTACGGACCGGACGTGTCGTACAAGCGCACCGTCGAGTCGTCGGAGAGATGCACGGTACGGACCGGAACGCGCAGGTCATCGCGCGATCCGGGCAGGTACTGCTTGTGGTGGGCCGCAGAGATGGCACCGGTGGTGACCTTGCCCTGGGCAGGCTGGGACGCGTGCTGCGTCGACATCGAGAGCTCCCTACGCCGGCATTACCCGGTCAGGTTCTGCGGTCGGCGCGGCCTCAGCGCCCTCTCAGCCCGGTGCCCCGAGCTCCCGCGTGTATCTGTCGACATACACCCTGGCATACGGTCGGCCCCCGCGACCAGAGGGGGATCCCGCTGCCCCGGATGCGGAGCGGGCCGCACAATGGGCGCATGGTCGGGTTGCGGGGCAAGGTCACCGGGCGGGTCGGGCCCGGACTGGTCGGCGAGGTCATGGTCATGGTGCGCGGCGGCTCGGAGGCGTTCCTCGCGTACCCGGTCACGCCCGGCGAGAGCTTCGAGGTGGGGCAGCTGATCACCATCGTCGAGTACCAGGCGCCGCGCACGGTGTACGTGCAGTCCGCGTTCGGCTGACGCCCACGATGCGGCGGTGACGTCGGCCGCAGGATTCCGCGGCGCTACGACCGCGGCCGCTTGCCGGCCCGCAGGGCGGCACGCACATGGCCGACGAACGCCCGCCCGGCCGGCCCCTGCGGTCCCTCGGCACGCCACGCGAACACCAGTCGGCCGCGCAGCGCAGGCCGGCCGATTCGCACGGACTTCAGCCGGTCGGCGCGGGCCGCGGCGAAGCCTTCCGGGAGGATCGCGACCCCGAGTCCGCGCGCGGCAAGTTCGGCCAGGACTTCGGGAGTTCCGGCCTCGAAGGCGATCTTCGGGCTGAAGCCGTTCGCCGTGCACGCTTCGTCCAACCGGGCCCGCATCCCGGTGCCGCGCGGCAGGCTGATCAGCGGCCGGTCGCGCAGGGAGTCGAGCGAAATCGCGTCGTGGACGGCGAGTTCGTGGCCGGACGCGACCGCGGCCACCAGGGCTTGGTCCTCCACGACCTGCATGCCGAGCCCTGCCGGGCTCCCGGCGCCGACGCTCACGATCGCCGCGTCGTAGCGGCCGCTCCGCAGCCCGTCCAGCAGGGCGTCGCTGTCCGCCTCGCCCAGGGTGATCTCCACGGCAGGGTGCGCGGCATGGAACTCGGCCAGCAGCGCCGGGAGATCGACATTGTGCGAGGTCACCATGCCGACGGCCACGTGCCCGCGGAGCAGCCCGGTCAGCTCGTCCACCGCCCGGCGCGCGCCATCGACCGCGGCGAGGGCGGCGCGGGCGTACGGGAGGACCGCCTCGCCGGCCTCGGTCAGCCGGACCGTACGCCCGGACCGGTCGAACAGCTCCTCCCCCAGCTCCCGTTCGAGCTGCCGGATCTGGGCGCTGACGCCCGGCTGGGAGACGTGCACGCGGTCGGCGGCCCGGGTGAAGTTCCGCTCCTCGGCCACCGCCACGAAGTACATGAGCTGCCGGAGTTCCATAACTGCTGATTCTAGTTCTCAGATCGACCATCTCTTGGACTTCTGATCACGGCGGGCGCAGGCTGGACAGCGAGAGAAGAGAGAGGAGCACGCCATGACCGAGATCCACGAGACCCTGCCCGTGCCGCACGAGACCGCCCGGACCCCCGAGGACATCGCCCGGCTGTTCGTGGCCCGTGCCAACGCCCGTGACCTGGACGGCATCGCCGCGCTCTACGCCCCGGACGCCGTCCTCGCGTTCCCGCCCGGCAGTTCGACGGTCGGGCGCGCGGCGATCCGCGCCGTCATGGCCCGGATGCTCGACCACAGCGACGTGACCTTCACCGTCGAGGAGCCGCTTCCCACGGTCCGGTACGGCGACCTGGCGCTGACCTCGACGAAGTCCGCCGACGACACGGGCACCCGGGTCCAGGTCGCCCGGCAGCAGCCGGACGGCTCCTGGCTGCGCATTCTGGACCGCCCGGAGTCCCGCCCGGAATAGGCCGCGGCCCGCAAGTCGTCCGCGATCACCGGTAGTTCACGCAAGGAGTGAGTCCCATGGCCACCTTCGTCCTGATCCCCGGCGCCTGGCACGGCGCGTGGACCTTCGAGCCGCTCGCCCGCAGTCTGCGCGCGGAAGGGCACGAGGCGTACCCGGTGACCTTGACCGGCATCGGCGCCCGCAAGCACCTCTTGCACGCGGGCATCAACCTCGACACCCACATCGCGGACGTCGTGAACCTGCTGGAAGACGAGGACATCAGCGACGCGATCCTGGTCGGGCACAGCTACGGCGGCATGGTCATCACCGGAGCTGCGGACCGCCTGCCCGACCGCGTCGCCGGCCTCGTCTACGTGGACGCCACTGTGCCCGAAAACGGCGACTCCGTCTGGTCGTTGGTCACCGACAACGAGCGCGAGTGGTACCTGAACGGCGTCGGCGAGGACGGCTACACCAGCGCCCCGCTCGACTTCTTCGACCCGCGGGCGACCCCGCACCCGCTGCCGTCCCTCATGCAGGCGATCCGGCTGACCGGCACACTCGACCGGTTCGGGCAGAAGGACTACGTGTACGCGACGGGTTGGCCGACGGAGTCCCCCTTCAAGGTGACGTACGAACGCCTCGCCGCGGACCCCGCGTGGCGTGCTCGCGCGGTCGACTCCGGCCACAACGTCATGCGGGATGCCCCGGACGAACTCCTGAAGGTCCTCCTCGGCAACGCCGCCGCGGCATGACATTGACGGCGAGTCGTTCATGAGTAGGAACAGACCTTGCCTATATCCCGCCTAACGTCGTCGTCGGCAGCAAGGACCGACGGAAGGAATGCCATGGCCGACCAGAGCAGTGCCGTACCGGCGGGCTACACCAGCGTGGCGCCGTGGGTGGTCACCGACGACACCGGGGCTTTCCTCGACTTCGTCGCCGCGGTGTTCGACGGCGAGGAGATCGCGCGAGTGCAGACCGAGGACGGCGGGATCGGGCACGGCGAGATCCGCGTCGGCGACACCGTCGTCCTGGCGTTCGACCGCCGCGCGGACTGGCCCGCGCTGCCGAGCCTGCTGCGGGTGTTCGTGGCCGACGCGGACGACACGTTCGCTCGGGCGGTCGCCGCGGGCGCCCAGGTCGTCACGGCGCTCTCGGACAGCGCCTTCGGCCAGCGCGGCGGCCGCGTGAAGGACCCCTTCGGCAACATCTGGTGGGTGACCTGCCACGTCGAGGACGTCCCCGAGGACCAGATGTGGCAGCGGCTGCAGGAGCCGGCCTACGCCGAATCCATGCGCGTCGCCCAGGAGACCCTGGACGCGGAGTTGTCCGGCCGCGCGCAGGGGCAGAGCAGCACGCCGATCCGTCCCGCGTAGGGCAGCGCGGCCGACGGGGTTCGACGGCCGAGACAGGCGCACTTGCCTCCGGCCGCGCAAGAGGCGCAGCCGGAGGCGAGGCCCGGTGGTCCCGATGGCCAGGCGTGGATCAGTGCACTCGTGGATCAGTGCACAGCCGAGGATCAGTGCACAGCCGAGGCGTCGGCGAAGACCGCGCCGATCTCCGCCAACCGCTCGGCCGCATAAGCCGGATCGATCAGCGACTCGGGGGTGTGGACGCCCGGTGCGGCGGCGTCCCCGCGCAGACCCAGCAAGCGCTCGACGCCGAGCGCCATGCCGAGCGCGGTCAGGGGCCGCTGGCCCGCGTCGTGGACGAGGCAGCGGCGTACCGACAGCGGTTCTCCCGAGTGGTCGGCACCGTCGATCTCGATCCTGATCTCGACCGACGCCGCACCGCCGCGGCGCCGGCCTGCGGACTCGCCGACCGCGAAGTCGCAGCGGACGTCCGGCGCACCCGTCGCGAGCGCCACGCTGGGGACGTCGAGGACCGCGATCTGCGCCGCGGGCAGGACGGTGCCGTCGAGGGAGGCGATCTCCGTCTCCGCATCGGCACCGGCGACCCAGGTGAAGACTCCGTCACGGCGTACGAGACCGGCCGTGGTGGCCGTGGACCAACGCTCCAGATCCGCCACGCCCGCAGGGCCGCCGGTGTCGGTTTCGTCCAGGATGGCACCGATGCGTATGCGGTCGACGCGGCCGAAGTCCCGGGCGCAGTGCAGCGCCGCGAGCACCACGGTGCCCGCACAGAAGTGACTGGCCAGCAGGACCGGTGCGGCGCCCGGGCGTTGCGCACCGGCGACGACCTCCGTGGCGATGTCGACGAGACCGCTGGAAACGCTGAGATAGGGCAGCCCGTGGTCCTGCGCGTAGCGCAGGCCGCTGAGCCGACCGTCCCAGAGCGCGGCGACCACGGCGGAGTAGCCGCCGCTGTCCGCGGGGAGTCCGAGGTCGCTGCGCTGTATGTCGACGGTGAGGGCGGTCGATGCACCGAGTTCGCGGGCCGCCCGCTGGGCACGGCCGAGGTCGCGGCCTGCGATGGCCAATGGCAGATCCGGGTGCCACCGGCGCAGGAGGGCTGCCGTCGCCGAACCTGCTTGTCCCGAACCGCCGAGGATCAGTACCGGCTTGATGTTCCCCATCGTGGCTCCTCTGCTCGCGGCGTACCTACATTTTGTAACCTACATTTCGTAGGTTACATCGTGTAGGTAGACTCGGGGGAACGCAAGGAGGGGCATGACCACATCGCCGACCCGGCTGACCAAGGCCGCCCGGCGCGAGCAACTGCTCGACGCCGCCCTGGGAATCGTCCGCGCCCAGGGTGCGGACGCGCTGACACTGGTCACGCTCGCCGAGGCGGCCGGGGTGAGCAGGCCGATCGCGTACGACCACTTCGGCACTCGCCCGGGGCTGCTGCTCGCGCTCTACCGGCGCCTCGACGAACGCCACCGGCAGGCCTTGGACGAGGCGCTGAAGGCCGCCCCCGCGAACGCCGAGGCCATCGCCCGCGTGCTGAGCACCGCGTACTTCGCGTGCGCCACCGACGTACCGGAGTTCACCGCGGTGTCGGCGGCGCTGAAGGGCGACCCCGAAGTCGCGTCGCTGCAACAGGAGATGTTGGACGCCTATGCCGAGGTGATGGGCACCGCCCTGGCCCCGTACTCCGGTCTCGCCCCCGAGGCACTCCGCCTGCGCTGCCTCGGCATCCTGGGCGCCGCGGAGGCGATCGCCACGGAACTGAACCGCGGCAGGACGACCCCGGAGCAGGCCGTCGGAGCTCTCGCCGACCTGATCACCGCAGGTGCGGGCAGCGGACCTGGCTGTCCTTAGGCCGGTCCTGGCGGGTCTGCCTGCCGGGCCTCGATCGCGCCGGCCTTCCTCCAATGTCGGTGCGGGTGCCTACCGTCCGGGCGGTGAATGCTGAAGATCTCGAGAGACAGTCGCAGCTGTACACCGGTGTCCCGCCGATCACCGTGGACCTGCTGGTCGAGCACGGTCATCTGGACACGCTTGTCGAGGCCGCGCGGGCCGGTGACTGGTTCTGCGCGCAGCGGTCGGTCCGTGAACTGGCCGACCGGGGACAGCGGGAGCAGGCATGGGAACTCCTCGCTCCGTACGTCGAGACGGGTTGGTGGGACGCGGTCAGGGAAGCCGCGACCCTGCTCCAGGAGTGGCGGCGAACCGACGACGCGCTGGAACTGCTGCGCGGCTATGTCGGTGGGCACCAGCGCTTTGCCCGAGGCGAGACGGCACGCCTACTCGCCTCTGTGGGGCGCGTGGACGAGGCAATAGCGGAGTTGCGCCCGCATGTGCACGACTCGCTCCTGCTGGAGGCCTTGGTCGAGGCGACTGATGCGGGACGTCGTGATGCCGAAGTGATCGCGCTCCTTGAACCTTTGGCCGATCAGAGACTGCGCACCGGCGAGCCGCGAAACGCAGCGATCATGCTGGCCCGGGTACTCGACCGTGCGGGGCGTACCGACGAGGCGACCGCGTTGCTCCGCGCGCACGTCGCCGCGACCGACAGCGCGGACAACGTACGGGAGTTGGCATGGCTGCTGGCCCGCCACGACCGCTTCGAGGAGTTGTACGCACTGGCCGACCGCTACGCGGACGCCGCGACCCCGGCTCTGGTGGACAGGCTCGTGGTCCTGGATCGTGCCGACGAAGCAGTCGCCTTCCTCCGCGCGTCCGCTGCACGGAACGCCACCTGGACCGGGACCCGGCTCGTGATGCAACTGGCCGAACTCGGCCGCTTGGCCGAAGCCGTCGAGGAAGCCAAACCCGTGGTGGAGAAGGCGTCCTGTCCCTGCATGCTCTTGGGCCTGCTGGAGCTGTTGGTCGACGCCGAGCGCGTCGACCTGGCCCTCGACGTACTCGACGCCGCCGATGCCAATCCCGCTCTGGCCACGGCCACGGGCGGCACCCGCCCGTGGTTGCTTTCCGAAGCCGGCCGCCACGAGGAAGCCCTCGCGGCCGCGCAGGCGCGGTCCGAAGAGGAGTACGGCCGAACCGGCGGCATCGCCCGCGTGCTTGAGGCTGCCGGCCGGGTCGATGAGGCCGTCGCCTTGCTCGAAGAGGCTGCCGAAACCGACTATGACGACGTCTATTTGGCCCGGTTGCTCATCCTGACCGGACGCCCGCGGGAAGCCGTCGCGCTGCATCGCGCCCGGAAGCGCGCCGGGAATGGGTGCACCCTCGACGACCCGTGGCGGCCGGGGAAGAGCGGTTACACGGACGATCCACCCTTCTGACCAGTAGGGCTTCAGCGGGGCGGCGGCAATGCAGCGCCCGTCGCGTTGGCGGCATAGCCAAGGTCGGCGATGCGCATCGCCCAGGCCACAAAGGCGGCGTGGTCGGGGAAGCCCGCCATGAGCCTGACCCGCGCCGCCGCTACGTCGAGGGAGCGCCCGTCTGCCCAGGCTTCGGGGATGACGTCGCCGCCGAGCGCATCCAGCAGGTCGCAGAGGCCGAGGTGGTACTCGTCCCAGAGGAAGTCATTGAAGATGATCATGAGCGGTGCCACGCGCTCGCGGATGTCGGCGACTTCCTCCGGACCGAGTCCGCGCGCGCTCAGGCGCTCGTCGGTGATTTCGCGCATGCGGTCGGTGAACTCGGTGTCGAGGTAAGGCTCAAGGAGGTCGCCCCAGACGTCGGGTCGTCGGCGTACGGCAATGCCCTCGTCGGCACACCAGCGTTCCAATTCGGCGCGCTGAACCGCGGAGACGAACACCATGAGCCCCGAAACCGTGCGGATCTCGGGCGGCGCCGTACCGGGGTCCACGTCGCGTACCGCGGCGACCGGGAGGATCCCGTCGTACAGGAGCGGGGCGATCAGCGGATCCGGCTCGGGGACACTCACCCGGCCCGCGTCGACAACGGCAAAGTGCGACATCCGCGCATCATGCGGGCAGGCAGCCTCGGACGGAAGCCCCAGGCCGGAGGCCGTGCCGCACCATGGTCGTATGGGTGCCATGGACGACGACCACGGCGGCGACCCGGTCTGCTGGCTCGACCGGGTGTGCCCCGAGTGCGGCAAGTTCCGCGAGCGACCCGCGACCGCGACGTGCGAGTGGTGCGGCGCAAACGTCCACGACGATGCCGACGAGCCGCGTCCGGGATCCGACGCAGACGAACCGGACGCCTCGGGCTGACCGGTTCAGGATCCAGTGGCTGATCGCTTACCGCGTCGCCCTGCCGACGCGGCGAGCCTGGACAGCGTCGGTGTAGAGCTCACTCGTCAAGTCGTGCTCAGCGATCCCGAGGTCAGCCAAGACGGTGCGGACATCGTCGAGCGCGCCGCTCAGCTCCGCTTCGTGGCCGACGAGCGTCTCGACCTCGACGAAAGTCTCGTCCAGCTCCTTCACCCGTACAAGCGTCGCCAGCATCCGCCGGCCGGAGGCGTCGAAGACGTAGTTCCGGCAGCGCTTCTCGAAGGAGATCGCGACGACGTAGCCGAGACCGAGGAGGACGGCCCGCATGGAGTCCGGGTCGTCGACGGCGGTCTCGTGCTCGGGCTTCGAGCCCGAGGCATCCAGTCGAGCGCCCTTGTAGGTGAGGACGCTGCGGGTGCCGTCGGCCCCGTGGACAGTGCGCACGCGCAGCTCGCGGTCCTCCCGCATGAGGGTGCCCGACGCGTCGTCGAAGTACGTGTCCTGGTAGACCTCGGCACGCCCGGGGCCGTGACCCTCAAGCCGGGACATGACGTCCTCCGGGTCTCGCACCCGCGCCTTGAGTTCGGCTTCGATCACTGGGTTCCTCCCGCGTCGGACCGTGCGACGGCGTCGCCGACAAGCGCGTCGAACATACGCCGGAACCCCCGGTACAGCGGCCCGTATGGAGTCTCCATCACCTTGTACGTTGCCGACTCGTGGCCCTCCCACCCGGCATCGAACGCTGACACGTATACCGTCTCGTCGACGCGCACGAGCCGCCACGTAGGGATCGTCCGGTACCAGTACACCTCGATGTCGCACACGTCCGACAGTTCTCGAAGGCGGGCCTCCGCGAGGCGGATGCCGGCAGACAGGCTGGTCGGCGACTCGCCGATCTCCTGGGCCCGGACGGCGACCGCATTGCAGTCCGGGTCGAGTAGCACTACCCGCACCCGTGGCGGCGGCCCGTCGTCGCGCACCAGGCACCCGCGCAGCAATGAGTCGTTGAGGCCGATCAAGCCGAGTCCGCGGACCGCGAGTACGTCCACCTCGGCGGCCTGTCGGGTCTGCCGTTGGATATCGGCAGCTGCGGCCGCCTGCGCCGAATAGACGCGTACGACTTCCGGTAACGCCGCGAGGTCCAAGGCCTGGCCTCCGGACCGGACACGGGAGTTCGACGCGAGGCCGAGCAGGTGGCGGGCGTCGTCCGGCATCGTCAAACCGTCCGCGACGCGCTCGAACACCTCGAGTTCCCTGACCGACCGGCGGCCGTTGATGATCTCGTTCACGCGGCTTTGCGTCATGTCGACCGCGGCGGCGATCCGGCCCTGGCTGCATCCGCCGTATTGCTGGGCGAGGCGGAACACGGCGCCGATGTCGCGGGCCCGGAGTGCCAAGCGGGCCTGCGGCTTCTGCCAAGCCCATTCGGGAAGTTCGATGGCCATGGCCGCCCCCGGCGTCAAAGAATCCATCTCACTGTGAGATTACCGGCGCGGGGTCGAGCCGATCGCGGATACGGGAACATCCTGGCCAGGTGGCCAAGACGGAAGGCGACACCACGGTCGTGGTCTCGGCTTGCGTCGGTCCGAGTGGCGACCCCGAAACCCCGTCGCCGTCCGGGTCGTCGTGGACGGCCCAAACCCCGCGAGCACACGCCCCACCTCGTCGCCAGATCGTCCAGCCACACGAGCCGCCCTCAATGGCCGCGGCTGGACAGAACCACCGCATGACGGCGCACCGCGTCGCGGGCGCTTGGTTCGGCAGTTCGTACCCGCCCACATATGGGAGGCGATACGTCATGATCGTGACCGACGTGCAGGTGCGCGACCCGAGAGAACTCCTCGGGTACGACCTGTGGGTGCGCACCATCACCCTGATGCTCCGTGACAAGCGGATGTGGGACCGCGTCATGGCCGAGCGTGTGCTCGGCCAGGCCGTGGGCTACCTGATCACCGCGTTCGAGGTCTGGGACATCGAGCCCGGCATGGAGATCGGGTGCGGCGAACTGGTCGACGAGGGTGTGCACGCGCTCATTCTCGACACCGGGAACTATCGCGCGTTCTGCGAGAGGTACATGGGCGAGGGCCGGTTCCTCGACCACATCCCGGAGATCGACCGCAGGTTCGACGGCACCGTGCTGCGCACGGCGGCTGTGATCGAGCAGCACGGGTTCGCCATCGACTGGCCGCTGTGGGAACGCGATGCGCTGAACTGCTCGCCGTGCGCACCGGGCCAGAAGTGCCACTGACGCACAACTGAACACGCCGGCCGGGGGGGGGGCCCCCCGCCGCCCCCCGGGGGGGCGGGCGGGGGGGTTGGGGCGGGGCGCCACC
>NZ_JAKFHA010000002.1:79172-111659 GCF_021502675.1 Yinghuangia soli | reverse complement strand
GCTGCGCTGACCGGCGCGCCGTGCGCCCGGGGCCAGACGGGCCCCGGCCGCACAACTGAACCCGCCGGCCGGCGGCGCCCACGCGGGCGCCGCCGGTTCTGCATGCCTGCGTGTTTCCGCAGGTCAGAACACGTTCGAGGGAACCTGAGCGAGTCTTCGGCGATCACGGATCGGGGTGGGTACCGTGTCCGCGTCGACGTTCATCCGACATCGATGTCGCCCCCGAATCATGCGGGTTGCCTATGAGCATCAGCGTGGCCGACTACTGGGACACCTACTACCCAAGCCTCGACGAGAACGCTCCCGACGAGCTGCTCGGCAAAGGCTTCTCGTGGACGCAGTGGGACCATCACGGCCCCGACGAGGGGTATCTGCGGCAGCCTGACAATGCCCTCGAACTCGGCTGCGGGTTCGGGGCGCACGCCGCGTACCTCGCCAGCAAGGGCGTGCCGACCATCGGGGTCGACGTCTCCCCGGTACAGCACGGACGCGCCTGCCGGATGTGGGATCACGTACCCGGTCTGCGATTCGAACTCGCCGATGTGCGCGACTACCTCGCCGGAACCGACGAGACGTACGACGCGGTGTACTCGGTCTGGGCAGCCATGTGGTTCACCAACCCGGCAGAGCTGGTGCCGTTGGTGCGGGCGCGGCTGAACCCGGGCGGCGTGCTCGCGTTCTCGCAGGCGCCGGCCGTCGAGGGCTGCTACGGCGCGCAGGGTATGCACGTGAACGGGTTCAAAGGGAAGCAGGGCGGCATCACCCGCTGGAACTACACACCGGAGATGTGGGTGGGGATCCTCCGGAACTACGGGTTCCTTGACGTCGACGCCGCAGTGCTCGAAGCCCCCGACCCTGACGACGTGGGGACTTTGCTGGTCCGCGCTTCCATCCCGGCAAGCTGAGGCAGGGCCCGGGGGAATCCCACGGCACTCCCGCACGCAGCCGTACGCGTCCACGATCCCGCCCGGGGTCTGCGCGTTCGGCTCGGTGTTGCGCTACGACTACGCGTCCACCGTGTTCGACTCCGATCGGGCGGACGCCCCGCGCTGACCGGTTCCGCGGAGGGCGGCCGGGGTGGTGTTGTGCCAGCGGTGGACGGCGCGGCGGAGGGCTCGGGGGTCGCTGTAGCCGGTGCGGGTGGCGATGGTGTGCATCGGGAGATGGGTGCTGCGGATCAGTTCGGTTGCGCGGTCGGCGCGGGCTTCGTCGAGTTCGGTGCGCCAGGTGGTGTTGTGTTCGGCAAGGCGGCGTTGGAGGGTGCGCGGGGTGGTCGCCAGGCGGGCTGCGACGGCGGCCAGGGAGACGCCGGGGTCGTCGGCGGCCGCGCGGAGGGCGGTGCGGAAGGCGCTGCGCCAGTCGCGGACCGGTCGGGCCGTCTGCAGGGTGTGGTCTGCGTGTGCGCGGAGGATGGGCAGGAGTCCGGGGGTGCCGCCGGGCAGCGGGCCGATGAGGTCGGCGCGGGCGAAGACGATCTCGTTCGCCTCGGCCCCGAAGTCGAGGTTGCGGGTGCCGAACAACTCGGCCAGCGGGCTGGTGCGTTCGGGTGCGGGGTGGCAGAACGCGACGCGGAGCGGGCGTACGTCGCGGCGTGCGGCGGCGCGGGCGCGGGTCGCGATGAGTCCGACGCCGAACTGCTCGACCGCGGTCACGACGTCTTGCTCGGCAGGGCCCGTGCGGTAGCGGACGCCCACCAGGGCGCCGTTCTCGACGACCGAGAATGCGCAGGTGGACGGGTCTCCGATGGCGCCGATGTACTCGCCGGCCGTGCCGAACGCGGCCATCAGGTCCGGGCTCGCCGCGAAGATCTGGTCCCACACGCCGAACGTCCCGAGCTCGGCCCGTGCCACGGCGAACGCGCCCACACCGGAGCCGGTGTCGGCGAGCGTCACCTGCTCCCAGAGGGCCAGGACCGCATCGGTCTGCACCCGGGAGTAGTCGTCGTGCAGGACGTCGTCGGAGACCTGCGGGAGGCGGCCGAGGCGGTCCGCGGTCATCCCCGCGTCGCGTGCGGCGGCGACCGTGAAGCGTCCCAGGGCGGTGGTCACGGAACCGCTCAGGGCCGGCTCCGCCGGAGGGTCTTTGCGGGTGCTCGTGCCGCAGCCGGCCGCCCGGTCGCGTCCCCCTGCGCCGTCGGCCCCACCCGTCCGAAACCCGCTCCCCGCCCCTGACACGGCGCCGAGATTACCGAACGAAATAGCCTGCCGTTCGGTCATCATTCGCCGACTTCGGCCCGGCGGAAAGCGGAGGAATTCGACCGCTTATGCAGTGGCTTTCAGCGTGGCGAGGAGGCCGAGTTGCGGGGCCAGGACGCCGGGTTGGGCAAGCGAGTGGAAGTCGGCTTCGACGTCCGCGAGGGCGAGGGCGCCGTTGCGGATGGCCCGGTAGCGGACGAGGGACCAGACAAAGGCATCGACGGTGTCGAAGTGGGTGTCGGCTTCGATGACTTCTTCTTCGTGGAACCAGAGGGCCACGCGGCCGTCGGTGAGGACGACGTAGTAGTTGCCGCCGCCGTCGGCGCCCAGGGACCACACGTCCTCACTGGGGATCTCGGTCTCGTAGTCGGTGTCGAGGATCTGGCAGCCGTTGTCCTCGAAGTCGAAGGCGTACGACCAGTCCTCGATGTCGAGGAAGTACGCCAGGTCGCCGGATCGTACGCGGCGGTCGAAGGCGGCCAGCGCGGTGGCCGCCTCCGCGGGGAGCTTCGCGAGGAACGGGGCGATCGGCGGCGTCTCGGCAGGCACGTCGACCCGCGGCGCGTCGGGGAACCAGCGCGCGAGGTCGGCGTCGAGGTCGCGGTCGATGTAGCCGGTCAGTCCGGCGAGGGTGAGGGACATGCGGCGAGCGTAGTGACGCACTCCGACGGCAGAGGCAGAGGGCGAACCAAACCTGTTCACCGTCGCGGAAGTTGGGCGCCACTCCACAGGCTGTGGACCGACGGGCGGTCTCGGCGGGAGACAACGGCTGCGGCGATGTTGCGGGTCTTCCCCGATACGCAGGTGTCCGCGACAGCAAGGAGCACTGCCGCGGACACCTGGAGGTCTCTCACTCCGCGTGGGCGGAGTTCACTGCGGGAGTCAGGCGATCGTCGCCGTGTCGATGACGAAGCGGTAGCGGACGTCGCCGGCCAGCACGCGCTCGTAGGCCTCGTTGATCTTGTCCGCGGGGATGACCTCGATGTCGGCGCCGAGGTTGTGCTGCGCGCAGAAGTCGAGCATGGCCTGCGTCTCGGCGATGCCGCCGACCATCGAGCCGGCGAGGTTCTTGTTGCCGCCGATCAGCGAGAACATGTTGATCGAGTTCGGCTCACCCGGGGCGCCCACGTTCACGAACGTGCCGCCGCTGCGCAGCAGGCCCAGGTACGCGTCCAGGTCCATGTTCGCCGAGACCGTGCTGACGATCAGGTCGAAGGTGCCCGCGAGCTTCGTGAACGTCTCCGGGTCGGACGTCGCGTGGAATGCCTTCGCGCCCAGGCGCAGCCCGTCGTCCTTCTTCCGCAGCGACTGGCTGAGGACCGTCACGTCCGCGCCCAGCGCGTTCGCGATCTTCACGCCCATGTGGCCGAGGCCGCCCAGGCCGACGATGGCGACCTTCTTGCCCGGCCCGGCATTCCAGCGCGTCAGCGGCGAGTAGAGCGTGATGCCGGCGCAGAGGAGCGGCGCGGCCTCTTCCAGGGAGATGCCCTCGGGGATCGACAGCGCGAAGTCCTCGGCCACCACGATGTGCGTGCTGTAGCCGCCGTAGGTCGGCTCACCGTCCGGGCCGATCGGGTACGTGCCGGTCGCGCCGTTCAGGCAAAACTGCTCCAGGCCCGCGACGCAGTTCTCGCATGTGCGGCACGAGTCCACGAAGCAGCCCACGCCCACCCGGTCGCCGACCTCGTGGCGGGTGACCGCGGAGCCGACCTGGGTCACGATGCCGGCGATCTCGTGGCCCGGGACCATCGGGAACGGCGCCTGCCCCCAGTCCTCGTTCACCTGGTGGATGTCCGAGTGGCAGATACCGCAGTACTTGATCTCGATCAGGACGTCGTTGTCGCCGACCGGACGCCGCGGCACGGTGGTGCGCGCCAGCGGGGACTGCGGAGCGGGGGCGGCGTACGCGGCGACGGTGGTGACGTCGGTGTTGCTCATGGAGGGTCTTCTCCGGTTCGTTCGCGGGAGCGGTTCTTACCTGATCAACTCTGCCTGGTCCGCAGAGTTCCACCCAGCACCCCCGCGGGCCTGGTACTGCCGGAACCACCCTTGATGCGCCCGGCTACGCAGCTTTCCCCCGCACGTCGGCGCCGATCACGGCCGCCAGGATGCCCTGGGACGCCCGATGCGCATTCTCGTCCGTCCTTCCGCTTGACTCTGACACCGGTGTCAGGCCGTACCGTCCGGGAACCCGGAGATTCCGGGCACTTTCCGGGGAGGGCACCATCATGAACCGTACGGTCACATCCACCGCCGTCGGCACGGTCCACTACTCCGTGGCAGGCACCGGCCCGGGTCTCGTCCTCGTGCACGGCACCGGCGGCGACTCCCGTACCAACTTCGGCCACCTGGTCGAGCATTTCGCCGACCGGCACACCGTCGTCACTCCCGACTTCGCGGGCAGCGGAGAGACAAGCGACCCCGGCGGGAACCTGGGTCTCGAACTGCTTGCCGCACAGGTCCTGGCTGCCGCGGACGACGCCGTCGACGGCCCGGTCGACCTGCTGGGCTTCTCGCTCGGCGCGCTGATCGCGGCCACTGCCGCGGCGGCCCGCCCCGAGAAGATCCGGCGCCTGATCCTGCTCAACGGCTGGGTGGACAACGCCGACCCGCGGCACACGATGGTCTTCGAGCTGTGGCGGAAACTGACCGCGGACGAGCCGGAACTGGCCCCCGCGTTTGCGTCCGCGATCGGCTTCGCTCCCGCGTTCCTGACCGGGCTCGGCGACGCAGGGATCAAGCAGATACAGGCCGGCGAGCCCCCCGCGGGCACCGCCCGGCAAATCGAACTGGGACTCCGCGCGGACGTCTCGGCCGCCCTGCCGCAGATCACCGCGCCGACGCTTGTGATCGGTTCGACTGCCGACTACCTCGTCCCGGTCGCCGGCGCGAAGGCGCTGCACGCGGGCATCGCGGGCAGCACGTACGCCGAGCTCGACTCGGGGCACCTCGTGCTCTTCGAGAAGGCCGCGGAACTGGTCAAGCTGGTCCGCGATTTCACCGCGCGGCAGTAAGCCGCCGGATACGCAGGTACATCTCGCAGCCCAGGCACAGCCCGAACACCGCATTGAGGAAGGCCGCGAAGAGCGCGAAGGCGGTGGCCACGATGCCCAGCGCCTCCGGGCCGACCAGGTAGCCGACCATCCCGACCACCGCAAAGACCAGGCCGACAAGCTGCGCGAACCGCACCGGACGCGGGTCCTCGCGCTCGGTCGGCGGCGCGAGCCGCGGGGCGACGAAGTGCCGGTAGACGAGTCCGTACGGCGCCTTGCCGGGCCCGGCGAAGACCGCGACCGCGAAGACGACCGCCTGGACCGCGAGCAGCCAGCCGCTCCCGGTGATGAGGACGACGGCCAGCACGGCCGAGGTCACCGCGGCCGCGAAGCGCGGGCCGCGCGGGTCCAGGCCGGGACCGGATGCGCCGGGTGCGGGGGTGCTCATGACGACGAGATTAAGCCTTGGTCGTGGCAACGAGATGAAGCGACGGGATCGAGGTGCTCCCCCGGCTCACAGGCCGCGGCTCAGTCCGCGGCAGGGTCTGCCACCGGGGCCCCGGCCGTGACCGCGAGCGCGACGGCGGCAAGGGCGTCCTGGCGCCGCGGCACTCCGGTGGCCCGCCGCACGATGCGGCCGGTGCCGTCCAGGACCAGGACGGTCGGGGTGCGGGTGATGTCGAGGCGGCGGACCAGGTCGAGGTGGTTCTCCGCATCGATCTCGGCGTGCACGACGCCGTCCAGCTCGCCGGCCACCTGGCCGAGCAGCAGCCGCGTGGTCCGGCACGGCGAGCAGAAGGCGGTGGAGAACTGCACGAAGGTCGCCTTGCTGCCCAGCTCGGTGCCGATCTCGGCGGCGGTGAGCTGCGGCTCTGCGGTGTCGTCGGCAAGCTGGGGCACGGTACGCATCTTCCCGTCGGTGCGGCGCCGCCACAGCCCGACGGACGTCGCGGCGGCCAGCACGGCGACGACGATCAGCAGTCCTACGGGCATGACGGGCAAAAACGCCGGACGGCCCCGGGGATATTCCCGGGGCCGTCCGCAACCGGGCCGCCCGACGCAGGCCCGGACGCTCGCAGGACCGCCTGACGCGGCCCCGTCCACTCGCGGAACCGGACATGACTCAGGACACAGCTCAGGACGCGGTGGTCAGCTTCGCCAGCGTCAGGCCCGCGATGATCAGGGTGAGCGCGGCGACCCGCCCCAGGTTGAGCGCGTCGTTCTGGATCACCACGCCGAGCACGATCGCGCCGACCGTGCCGATGCCGGTGAAGACCGCGTACGACGTGCCGACCGGCAGGTCCCGCATCGCCATCGAGAGCAGGAACACGGCACCGGCCATCAGCGCGATGCACAGTGCGGTCTGCGGGATCTTGGTGAACCCTTCGGTCGGCTTGATGCTCTGCGACCAGGCGACCTCGACGGCGCCGGCCAGCAGCAGCCAGATCCACGGCATGGCAGTCCCTCCGGTTCGCTGCTGTCTCAGTAGTTGCGGATGCTGAAGTCGGCGTACTTGACGGCCAGTTCCCGCGCGGCGAGCAGGGCGGCCGCCGAGGAGGCCTCGTGCTGCGGCAGGCGGTCGGCGAGCCCCGGATCGACCAGTGCGTTGACCAGTTCGGCGTTGACCACATCGGCCTCGTCCACCGCGTAGTGCCCCTGGAAGAAGTCGCGCAGGTAGCGCTCCTGGTGGTCGAACGGCTCGCGCGGCATGCCGGGGCCGTACGCCCCGCCGCGCGCCGACAGGACCACGAACTTGCGGGGCGCGAGCACCATCTTGGGGAAGGTGACCTGGTCGATCCACGCCTTGAGGGCGGCCGGGACGCCGAAGTTGTACATCGGCGCACCGATCACCACGACATCCGCGGCGACCAGTTCCGCGAGCAGCGGCTCGACCACCGCCCAGGCCTCGCGTTCCGCGTCGGTGCGGACCGCCTCGGCGTACCGGTCGATCTCGCTGATGCCCTCGCGCAGCATCGTGTCGCAGATGGCCGTCCAGCCCTCGCGGATCGGCGGCGGCGGATCGGCAGCGAGGTCGCGGTACGTGTAGCCGCCCCCGCCGCTGGCCTGCCAGGTGGTCGCGAAGACCTCGCCGAGGCGTCGCGAGAACGAGTCGGTACGGGCGCTGCTGTCGAGATGGAGCAGCTGGGACATGGCGGAACCCCCTGGTCACAGGCACGGCGGCGGCAGTGCGCCGACGATCTTCCGACTAAGTGGACAGTCTGTCCGCTTGCCGATGCGACGACCATACGCACAAGTGGACGTCCTGTCCACTTCTATCGGAGCGCACTAGAGTGGGGGGCATGACTCGACGCCCCGACCTGCCGCTCGCCGAAGAACCGGCGCCGCGCGAGCGGGCCGACGCCGCCCGCAACCGGGCGCGTGTGCTGGCCGCCGCGGAGAAGCTGTTCGCCGAGCGCGACCCGGCGAGCGTGACGATGGACGACATCGCCAAGGCGGCCGGCATCGGGCGCGGCACGCTCTACCGCCGCTATCCCGACCGGGTCTCGATCGCCCGCGCGCTGCTCGACGAGCACGAGCGCGCACTGCAGGAGAAGTTGATGCGCGGCGCTCCGCCGCTCGGACCGGGCGAGGACGTCGGCCCCGCGGACCGGCTCGCGGCCTTCTACGCGGCGATGATCGACCTACTGGAGACGCACGTCCATCTGCTGCTCGGTGCGGAGACCGGCAGCGCGCGCTACTCGACCGGCGCGTACGGGTTCTGGCGCCTGCATGTGCGGCACCTCGCGCAGCAGGCCGGCGCCGCGGACGCCGACACGCTCGCCGATCTGCTGCTCGCCCCGCTCGCCCCGGAGCTGTACCGCTACCAGCGGGAGAACGGCACGAGCCTGGAACGCATCAGCACCGGCCTGGCCGAACTGGCCCACGGCACCCTGGGATCACGCGCCTGACGCACACCCCGGCTCCGCGAGCCGGGTCACCGCGGTCGGATCCCCGGCGAACCACGCAAGCGCCACCGCGCCGCGCGGGGTTCGGGACGCGCACCGCGCGGTGCCGCCCGGCACCGTCACCGGCACCTCGGTGAAGGGCATGCGGAAGTCCCGCCACCGCAGTCCAGGACCGGGCGGGCTCATCGCGGCCCACTCCGCGCAGGCATCACCGCCGCAGGTCCAGCACCGAGCGGGCCCTGCGGACGACCGCCTCGTCGACCATGCGTCCTTCCGCATCCAGGCAGACGCCGTTGCCCGCCGCGACCGCTGCGCCGTGCCGCTCGACGATGTCCCAGGCCCGGGCCAGTTCCTCCTGCGTGGGCGTGAACGCCTCGTTGACCACCGGCACTTGCGCCGGATGGATGCAGGCACGCCCGCGGTACCCCATGCGCTTGAACTCCTCGCTGGTGGTCCGCAGCCGGTCCAGGTCGCGGAAGTCGGTGTCCACCGGGGCGAGCGGCGGTCCGATCCCGGCCGCCATCGAGTCGATCACCAACCGGGTCCGCACATACAGGAGTTCGCGCCCGTCGTCGCCGGGCGTGACGCCGAGCTCGGCGCACAGGTCCACCTCGCCGAGCTGCAGCCGGGCGACCCGCGGCCCGCTGCCGATCAGCTCCATGTGGGACAGCGCCGTCGCGGTCTCGATCATCGGGCAGAGCACGGCCTCCGAACGCAGCTTCCGCAGCTGCCGGACCACCCGGATGATCGGCCACTGGTGCTCGACCCGGGGCAGGAATATCCCGGTCAGCAGCGGGCTGACCGCCACCGCCGCGACATCGGCCTTGCGCACGTCGCTGGGTGCGTTCACGCGCACCCAGATCTCGGTGTCGCCGGGCCGGGCGTCCGCCAGCCAGGCGGCCACGTTGCGCCGCGCGGCCTCCTTGGCGGACGGTGCGACGGCGTCCTCCAGGTCGACGATGAGCGCGTCCGCTCCCCGGTCGAACGCCTTCGCAAGCTTGCCGGGGGCGTCCCCCGGCACATAGAGGTAGCTGCGCGCACTCATGCCGCTCAGCCTCCGATCGCTTCGACGCCCGCCACCAGGGACTTCGCGATGACGGTCCGGAGAATGTCGTTGGTGCCTTCGCCGATGGCCATCAACGGGGCGTCGCGGTAGAGGCGTTCGACCACGAACTCCTGCGAGTAGCCGTAGCCCCCGTGGATGCGCATCGCGTCCAGCGAGTTGGTCAGCGCGGTCTCCGAGGCCAGGAGCTTGGCCATGCCCGACTCCATGTCGACGCGCTTCCCGGCATCCGCGCGCGACGCTGCCCAATAGACCATCAGGCGCGCGGCCTGCAGGTTCGCCGCCATGTCGGCAAGCTTCAGCTGGATCGCCTGGAACGAGCTGATCGGCTGCCCGAAAGCCTCGCGCTGCCGCGCATAAGCGAGCGCCTCGTCGTACGCCCGCTGGGCCACCCCGACCGCCCGGGCCGCCACGTTGATGCGGCCGGTCTCCAGCCCGGACAGCGCCTGCTTCATGCCGACGCCTTCGACGCCGCCGAGCAGCTGGTCGGCCGGCACCCGCACCCCGGTCAGCAGCAACTCGCAGGACTCGGTGCCCTTGTAGCCGAGCTTGGGCAGGTCGCGCAGCACCTCGAAGCCGGGGGTGTCGGTGTCGATCAGCAGCACGCTCATGCCGCGGTGCGCCGGGACCGCGGACGGATCGGTCTTCACCAGGACCGGCAGGACGTTCGCGTGCCGGGCGTTGGTGATCCACGTCTTCGCACCGTCCACGACGTACGTGTCGCCCTCGCGGCGCGCGGTGGTGCGGATGCCCTGGAGGTCGGTGCCCGCATCCGGTTCGGTCAGCGCGATGCCGCTGCGCCATTCGCCGGCGGCCAGCCGCGGCAGGTAGTGCGCGCGCTGCTCCTCGGTGCCGTGCCGGGCGATCATCCAGCAGGCCAGGGAGTGCGAGCCGAGGATGCCGGCCACGCCCATCCAGCCGCGCGAGATCTCCTCGAAGACCAGCGCGAAGGACACCATGTCGACGGCCAGGCCGCCGTACTCCTCGGGCACGGTGAGCCCGAAGAGGCCCAACGAGCGCATCGTGGCGACGATTTCGGTGGGATAGCGCCCGGTACGCTCCCATTCGGCGGCGACCGGGTCGATTTCCTTGTGCACGAAGTCGCGCAGCGTGCTGCGGAACAGCTTTTGCTCGTCGCTCAGTTCGAAATCCACCGGAACCTCACACCGATCGCGCCGACGGGTCGGGACGGAACACGGGCAGGGCGCGGCCGTCCGGCAGCGGCCGCCAGTCGACGACCACGGGCAGATCGCAGACCACGTCCCCGGGCGGGCAGCCGACGATGTTCGTGACCAGCACCGGCCCTTCGGCCAACCGCACGCGTGCCAGGACATAAGGGACTTCGAGGCCGCCGCGCGGTGCCCGGTGCACCACCGAGAATGTGTCCACCCGGCCACGCCCGGTGACTTCGGCGAATTCCCCGGAGAGTTTTCCACAGCCTGTGCACAACGCCCGGGGATAGTGCTGCCGGTGCCCGCAGTCCGCGCATCGCTGCACCACCAGGCGGCGCTCCCGGGTGGCGTCCCACCACGGGCCGGTCACCTCGTCGGGAGGCGGGACCTCGTACGTATCAGTGGACTCCATCATCCCCACTCGCCTCGTCCGTCCCGCCCCAGGAGCACTGTGGCATGGGTCGAGAAGATGCCGCCGGTGCCATGAGCCAAGGCCACCGCAGGATCCGCCACTTGGCGGTCCCCGCACTCGCCGCGCAGTTGCCGCACCGCTTCCACCAGCAGCAACAGCCCGTACATGCCCGGATGGTTGTACGACAGACCGCCGCCGCTGGTGTTGAACGGCAGCGCTCCGCCGGGCCGCAGCCGGCCGTCCGCGACGAAGTCGGCGCCCTCTCCGGGCGCGCAGAAGCCGAGCGCCTCCAGACTGAGCAGCGCGGTGATGGTGAAGGAGTCGTAGACCTCCGCCACGTCCACGTCGGCCGGGCCGAGTCCGGCCATCCGGTAGGCCCGGGCGGCGGAGTCGAACGAGCCAGGCCGCAGCAAGTTATCCACAGCCCCCATCCCGGAATTGGTCGTGGACTCCCCGTAACCCAGCACCACCACCGGGTCGGCGCGCAGGTCGCGGGCCCGGTCGAGCGAGGTCAGCACGATCGCGCCGCCGCCGTCGGTCACCAGGCAGCAGTCCAGCGTGCCGAGCGGCGAGGCGACCTGGTCGGCGGAGAGCACGTCGTCGACGGTCAGCGGGCCCGCGCCGTGCCGGAACGCGGCCGGGTTGAGCAGCGCCCACTCGCGGGCGGCGACGGCGATCTCGGCGAGGCTGTCGCGCTTCGCACCGTAGGCGTGCAGGTACTTCTGCGCGACCATCGCGTAGTAGGAGATCGGGTAGAGCGGCCCGTACGGCACCTCGAACTGCGCCTCGGGCGTGTGCGCGTCGACGTTCCCGCCGAGCTTGCGGGACCGGGCCGAGCGCTGGTTCGAGCCGTACGAGATCACCGCGGTCGTGCACTGCCCGGCATCGATCGCCTGCACCGCGCGGGCCACGTACATCTCGAACGCGCTGCCGCCCGCGAAGGTGGAGTCGGTCCAGGCGGGCTCGATGCCCAGGTACTCCGCCAGCTGCGTCGCCGAGAAGCGGGCCACCCCCGCGGTGGCCAGCCCGTCGACGTCCGCGAGCGCGAGTCCCGCATCGGCCAGGGCTCGGGTGATGCCCTGGGTCTGGAGCCCGAGGATCGAGCGTCCGGTGACGCCGAGGTCGGACTCGGCCACTCCCACGATCGCGACGGTCATGGCCGCTCCCGCACGGTCAGGGTCGCGCCCGCCGGGGCGACCGCGACGCGCGCGTCCGGCCCCACGACGGCGATCTGCTGGACGACGGTCACTAGTTCCCCCTCGATCGCGGTGACCCGGCCGGTGCACCGCACTTCTTCGCCGACGAAGACCAGTTCGCGGAATCTGAAGTGCAGCGTGGCCAGGCGCGTGCCCGGCCCGAGCCAGTCCTGAAGTTGCTCGGCCGGCAGGGCACCGAATACCTGGCCGTCCACCACCGGTGCGGGCAGGCCCTGTTCGGCGGCCCGCTCACGACGGCCCCTCCGGGCTCGGCGCGGACGGGAGTTCGGCCCAGATGACGGTTTCCTCGTTGTCCGCCAGAGCGTCGCCGTGCTGGTTCGTGTAGCGGACCACCGAGGTGACGATGAGCATCGCCCGGCCGGCCGCGTTGGTGCGCTCCTTCACGCCGGTCAGCGTCCAGTGCGCGGTCACCACGTCGCCGGGGTGCACCGGCCGGTGGAACGTGTAAGCGTTCCCGCCGCGGATCTTGCGGGTGCCGGGGATCTCGATGCCCCACGAATGCCCGGGGAATCCGTCGGCGTCCGGCAGCAGCCCCGTGTACTGGTTCGTATCGCAGATGAGCGTGGGCGGCACGACCACGTCGTCGTGGCCCCACGCCTTCGCGAGGTCCGCATCCGAGTACAGCGGGTTGTCGTCGCCGGTCCCCAGCGCGAACTGCCGGACCAGGGCCCGGCCCAGCTCCTCCGGGGCGGTGTAGACCGCGGTACGCCCGACCAGTTTGCGCACGTCGTCGAACGGCAGGCTCATGAAGCGACCGCCGTGCGCCCGGCCTCGGAGTCGTACTCGGACGCCGAGTGCCCGGACAGCACCGCCTCGGTCCGCCTGCCCGGCAGCTTGCGCATCAGGCCCAGCGAGAAGGTGCAGCCGTCGTACCGGAACCACGGGAACTCGGCGGGCCGGATCGGCTCGTACGCCATCACCCGGCCTCCTTCCGGGCGGCCACCGCGGCGGTCAGGTCGAGCAGCGGTCCGAGAACCCGGACCGTGCCCAGCGCGCGCAGCTGGGCGGCCAACTGCTGGGACTCCGGGGTGATGCCGCCGGTGTTCGCATGGAACTTCGCCATCAGCGCGGTGTCCGTCACTGCCTTTGCCGCGGGTTCCTCGACCCGCAGTTGGCGGCCGCCGCGGAAGCGCACGGTCAGCCGCCCCGGCTCGGCGGCGGCCGGGCCGCTCCCGCGTGCGGTGACGAACCGCACCCGCTGCGCGAGCGTGCTCAGCTGGGTCCGCCGCGTGCAGCCTTCCGAGTAGGTGTCCACGCCCACCGATCCGTCGGTCAGCATCGCGGCCAGCGACCAGGCCAGCGAGAACTTCGCCTCGTACACGGTCCGCGGGTACGCCTTGTCCGGCGCGCACACCAGCGGCAGCGCCTCCTTCGGCACCGTGGCCTTGATCGACTCGATGTCCGCGGCCTGCAGGCCGGCCTCGGCCATCCGCTCCACCACGGCCGCACCCGCGTTGAGCGACGCATGGATCAGCTGGCAGCACGGATACGGCTTGACCACGAGATCCAGCAGCTCCCAGCGCTCGCCGAGCCCGCCGAGCAGCTGATGCGGGCTCAGCGTCCGGTCGGCATGCGCACGGTAGAAGCCGAACTCCCCCTCGAACACCGTGTCCGGGCCGGTCGCCCCGGCCGCGGCCAGCCGGGCCGCGAGGATGCCGTTGGCCGCCGCCATGCCGGGATGCAACTGCTTGGTGGACGACCCGGTGTTGAGGAACTCGAGCAGACCGCCCGCCGAACTACCCGCGATGCCCAGCGCATTGACCGTACGGGCGACATCCAGGCGCATCAGCCGCGCACTGGTGAGCGCCGCCGCGAAGACCCCGGCCATGCCGGTCGCGTGCAGCCCGCGGGCATGGAACGCATGCGGCGCCGCGGCCGCGATGCGGCACACTGCCTCCATTCCGGCGACCGCGGCCAGCAGCACTTCGGAGCCGGACGCCCGCATCTCCTGGCCGACCGCGAACGCGGCCGGCAGCACCGGGGCGGTGGCGTGCACCAGGCCGCCCGGATGCGTGTCGTCGAAATCGAGGGCGTGCACGAGCGTGCCGTTGGCCAGCGCGGCGGCCGGTGCGGAGATCCGCGGACCGGACGAGCCGATCACGGACGCCTTGCGCGGGCCGCCCAGCGCGGCGGCCACCGCGAGCGCGGGCTCCGCGGCGCCCAGCCGGACCGCGGCCACCGCGTTGCCCACCCCGTCCAGAAGGTGCCGGCAGGCCGCATCGCGGACTTCGTCGGGGGTGTTGTCGTTCCCAAGCCCGAGGCCCCACAGCGCAAAGCGGGTCGCGATGCTCATGCCCGCTCCCTCGCCGCGGCCCCGAACGCGCCGCCTTCGGCCAGCGCGGCTATCCGGTCGGCGTCGTACCCGAGCAAGTCGCAGAGCACATAGGCCTGGTCCTCGCCGCGCCGCGGCGCCCGCCGGTACTTCGGCGGCAGATCCCCGACGCGCACCGGCGAGGCCAGGTTCCGCAGCGTGCCGTAATGCGGATGCCCGGTCTCGACCAGCAGCCCGCGGGCCTCGGCGTGCGGGTCGGCGAGCGCCTCGGCCACCGAGTTGACCGGCGCGCAGGGCACCCCGGCCGGGCCCAGTTCGGCCAGCCACTCCGCCGACGTGCGGGACCGGAAGATGCCGCCGAGCTGCCCGAGCAGCTCCTCGGCGTGTTCGGATCTCCGGGCGAACGTGCCGTATCTGCCATCGGGTTCGCCCCACTCGGGGCGGCCGACGACGGCGGCGAGGCGCTGCCAGAACTTCTCCTTCGCACAGCCCACCACGATCCAGCCGTCCTTCGTCGCGAAGTTCTGGAAGGGCACCATCGACGGGTGCGCCGAGTTGCGGGTGCGGGCGGGCCGGTAGGCGGCGTTGAGGTGCCAGACCCCCACGTACGCCAGCATCCCGATCGCGGTGTCGTACAGGCTGACGTCGCAGTCCAGGCCGACGCCGTCGCGCCGGGCCGCGTGCAGCCCGGCGAGCAGCGAGATCGCCGCCACGAAGCCGCCCGAGTAGTCGACGACCGACAGGCCGGACTTCGTGGGCGGGCCGTCCGGGTCGCCGGTCAGTTCCATCCAGCCGGCCAGGCCCTGCAGGATGTAGTCGTAGCCGGGCTCGGTGCGCCGCGGCCCGGTCATCCCGAAGCCGGTCAGCGAGCAGCACACGATCGCCGGGTTGAGGTGCTTGAGCTGCGCGTACGTGATGCCGATCTTCTCCGGGACGTCGCCGCGCAGGTTGGAGTAGACGGCGTCGGCGCCGCGCACCAGGTCCTCGAACACCGCGCGGCCCTCGGGGTTGGCGAGATCGAGGCTCAGGCTGCGTTTGTTGCGGTTGAACGTCTCGAAGAAGAGCGAGTCCTCGCCCTCGGCGAACGGCGGCACGTAGCGGCTCACGTCGCCGCCCGACCCCGGGTCCTCGACCTTGACCACCTCGGCGCCCAGGTCGGCCAGGTTCAGCGAGCCGAACGGGCCGGCCCCGTACTGCTCGACGGCGATGATGCGGACGTCTTCGAGCGGCCTGCGCGCGGATGTCATGAGCGCTCCCCGGTGAGCTCGGCGATCAGGGCGAGGATGCGTTGCTGGGCGGCGCGGATCTCCGGGGCGGGCAGTCCGTGGGTGGGCGGGGTGAGCTTGACGGTGCCGGCGATCCCTTCGTAGGCGAGCACGCGTTCCCGGACCTCGGCGGCCGGCCCGGACAGCGTCAGGGCGTCGACCATCGGAGCCGGTACCGCGGCGGCGAGATCGTCGGCGCCCGCACCGGCTCTGAACTGTCGTATCACCTCTTCCTGTGCGGCGGACAGACCATGGGCCGCGAAGAGATCGGCGTAGGTGCGCACCGAGGCGCAGAACCCGACCAGTCCGGCGGCCCGGCGGCGGACGGCCGCGCGGTCGTCGTCGATCGAACAGCGGGCCGACACGACGACGTCGAACTCGTTCCAGGTACGGCCGCTTTGCGCGATTCCGGTGCCGATGCGCGCCGAACTCGTGCGCGCGGCAAGGGCGGCGGCTGTGACGGTGGCGCTGCGGTGCAGTTCGGGGACCCACAGCACCTCGGCGCCGGCCGCTTCGGCGGCGGCTCCGGCGGTGCACAGTTCGTCCAGGGTCTCGCCCCACGGGCCGTACGTGATCCGCAGCCGGGTCACCGGAAGCACCTCCGTCGCGCGGGCAACTTGCGTGCGGTGGTTCGGTGGTGCGCGTGCCTACCGGCGGAACGGCCGGTTGTTTCGCACAGCGGTTCGCTGTTTCATTTTCTGGAGCCTTTGTACCCTTTCGCTCCGCGGAGCGAAAGGGCATGGATCATCCCCGGCCGCCGCGCGCGGCCGGGGAGGGCGGGACGAGGCCCGGTCAGCGCAGGATGCCGTGCGCCCGGGCGGCGGCCAGCCACTGCGGGAACTCGCCCAGCAGCCGGTCGTACAGCTCGGCGTCGGAGACCTTGTCGAAATCGTCGACGCAGAAGAACCCGGCGTTGTCGACCACGCGCCCGGGCATCGTGTCGAAGCGCTCGAGGATGCCGTACTCGGCGCGGCCGAGGCCCACGAACTGCCAGAAGATCGGCTTCCCGGAGGCCTCCATGAGGAGTTCGCTGATCTGCCGGCTGCGGTTGACGCCGCCGTCCGAGTAGAAGATGACCAGCACCGGGTCGCCGGGCTGCGCCGCGTAGAAGTCCAGGATGTCGCGGATGACGAGCGGCTCGTTGTTGCCGCCGCGCACGTGCGGGTACGGGTCGGGGTGCCGGCTGCCACCGCCCGGCAGCGGCGGCAGTTGGTTGCCCTTGGAGATGATGAAGACGTTGCCGTCGATCCAGCGCGCCAGGTCCGGCACGCGCAGCGACGGCATGCGGGAGAAGTCGTCGGCGAAGATCCAGGCGTCCAGCGAGCCGTCGGTGTCCAGCTTGGCGGCGATCGGCGCCATCCGCTCGATGAGCCGGCCGACCGTGCCGCCGTTGTAGAGCGCCTTCATCGAGCCGGAGCGGTCCAGGACCACCGCGACGCGGGCCCGGACTCCGCTGATGCCCTTCTTCTCCAACGTGACCCGCACGGTCTCCTTGCGCAGCGAGACCATCGCGCCCATCTGCGGCGGGAGTCCGGCGACGTCCGGGTCGGCGGCCGGGGCCGCGGGCGCGGCCTGCGGTGCCGCGGCGGTGACGGGTGCCGGGTTGGGCAGCCGCATGGTCGGGTCCTCGGCGTACGGCGGCGGCGTCCATCCGCCGGCCGGCGCCGGCGGCTGCACCGGGAGGACGCCGGGCGGCGTGGCCGGCGGCGCGAACGCAGGCGGGGCGAACGCGGGCGGCGCGGCCACGGGCGGGGCGGCGGCCGGTGCCGCGGCCTGCGGAGCCGTCTCGGCGGCGTCGTCCTCGGCGATGGACACGCCGTAGTCGGTGGCCAGACCGGCCAGGCCCGAGTCGTAGCCCTGCCCGATCGCCCGGAACTTCCAGTCGCCTTGGCGGCGGTAGAGCTCGCCCAGCACCATCACCGTCTCGGTGCCGCGCGCCTCCACCGGGTAGGTCGCCAGCACCTCACCGGAGGCGTCGGTGACGTCGAGCGTCAGTCCGGGCACCGACCCGAACGTGCCCGCGTGCACGGACGCGGCGATGACGACGCGCTCGATCTCCTCGGGAAGGCCGGCCGACTGCACCCGGATGAACTCGGCGCCCGGCTCCCCGATCATGTGCGTGACCGAGCCGTTGTGGTTGTGCGGCTGGTTGTAGAAGACGAAGTCGGCGTCCGAGCGCACCTTTCCGGCCGCGGTGACCATCAAGGCGGACCCGTCCACGGCATTGGCGCCGTAGCCCTGCGGGCCCGCGTCCCAGCGGATCGCGAAGGTGAGCTGCCCGTGGTGGACGGGAACGTTGGCACCGGCGCTGAGGGTCGTCGTCATGGACAGCAGTGTGACCGCAGCGGGGGCACTCCCGCAGACCGGGGCGGGAATTCACCCCTGGGGAAAGGGCCGGGCCGCGTCAGGCGACGCGGTGTTCGTCGATGAGGGTGCGCTTGGTGCACACGCCGCCCTCGAACCACTGCCACACGCGCGAGCGCTTCGTCCCGGTCTCGTCCAGTTGGATCATCTCGTAGAAGAACCCGCCGGGGTCGTCCTTGCGCGTCCAGGTCAGGCAGATCGTGCGCTCGTCGACCTCCCACGCGTGGCCGTTGATGCGGTCCGTGTCGAACCAGATGTTGCGGTCCTTGTAGGTCGCCGGGAAGTGGATGACCTCGGTGCGGCCGTCCGGCCACGTGTAGGTGTTGATCTGGTAGTACGGCCACTCCCCCGACTCCGGGAAGGTGCAGGCCAGGTGCGTGGCGTGCCGGTCGGTCACGGTGCCGTCCGCATCGACCCAGATGTACTCGCCTTCCCACTCGCCCTCGTGCCGGGCGAGCAGCGGCATCTCTTCCTTGATGGACATGCGCGGTCCCGAACCTCTCTGCGTCTTCTGTCTTTCGGGCTGCTTCGGTGTGCTCTGTCCCGAGCGGTCAGTCGCCGGCGTCCCACCACCACGGGTCGTCGACCGGGCCGCGGTTGACGAGGAACGCCTGGCGGCGCAGGAAGCGCCGGATCGACGCCGGGCCCATCCGCGAGGCGCCCAGGCCCGAGCGTCCGAACGACTGCTTCTCGCCTTCGTGCACGAACGCCGTCAGGCCGGCGTCGTCGATGCTCACCGCGCCCGCCTCCAGCCGCCGCGCGACCGCCATCGCGGTGTGCTCGTCCGGCCCGAACACCGCGGCGGACAGGCCGTAGTCGGTGTCGTTGGCGAGCCGCACCGCGTCGTCCGCATCGCGGAACGGCATGAGCGGCAGCACCGGACCGAAGGTCTCCTCGGTCATCACGCGCATGCCGTGGTGCACCGCGGTGAGCACGGTCGGGCGGCACCACAGACCGCCGCCGAGTTCCTCGACCTCGCCGCCGGTGAGCGCGGTCGCGCCCTGCGCGTACGCGTCTTCCAGGTGCGCGCGGATCACCCCGGCCTGCGCAGGGTCGATGATCGGGCCGAGTTGGCCGGCGTCCAGGTCGGGCCAGGCCAGGCCGACCTTGGCGGCCCGGTCGGAGAGCAGGCCGGTGAACTCGTCGAAGACCTTGCGGTGCACGTACACGCGCTCGATGGACAGGCACGACTGCCCGGCGTTGGCCGTCGCGCCCCACAGGATCGCCGAGGCGGCGCGTCCCAGGTCGGCGCCCTGCAGCACGATCGCCGGATCCTTGCCGCCCAGTTCGAGGTGGACCGGGACGAACGCGCGGGCGGCCTGCTCGGCCACCGCGCGGCCGGTGGGCACCGAGCCGGTGAAGCAGACCGCGTCCACCCGGTCGACCAGGGCCGCGCCGACCTCCGCGGCGCCTTCCACCAGACCCACCACGGCGGCGAGTTCCGGGACCGCGGCCAGGCTGCGGCGCAGCGGCGCCAGGAAGCGCGGGGTGACCTCGCTCGGCTTGAGCACCACCGCGCAGCCCGCGGCCAGCGCCGGGACGAGGTCGATGGTGCCGAGCAGCAGCGGGAAGTTCCACGGGCTGATCACCGCGACCAGCGGGTACGGGCGGGCCCCGGACCGCACCGCGATCCACGGCAGCGACGTGGTGGTGTCCGCACCCGCGTCGTCGTCGGCCCGGCCGCCGATCGCGGCCGCCCAGCGGGCGATGCCGCTCTGCAGGACCTGGAGCTCCATGACCGACTCGGTGCGCCTGCCGGTGTCGGCGATCAGCGCCTCGACCATTTCGCCCTGTATTGCCCCAAGTTCCTGGGCCCAGGCGCGCAGGGCCTCGGCCCGCCCGGCCGGACCGAGCGCCTCCCAGGCGGGCTGGGCGGCCCGCAGCCGGGCGAGTTCGGCGTCTAACTCCTCCGGGGTGGGCGGGGCCAGTGCGCGGACGTCGGCGCCGGTGCGGGGGTCCCGGACCCGCAAGGCGGCATCCCGGGCGAAGACGGCGCTCATATGCGGCCCCTCACGTGATCACCCCGGCCTTGAGCAGGCGTTCCAGCGTCTCGGCCTGGCGCCGCGCGAACCAGGCGCGGTCCGGCGGTGCGCCGGACGCCAGGCCGTTGGGGCGCTCGCCCTCGGCACGGGCGTATTCGGCGGCCCATAAGCCCGGCTTGCCGCGGGCCGGCAGGTTTCCCATGCCGGGGCGGCGGCGGTGCCGGCGCAGTGCGGCCAGGTCCAGTTCGGCGTGCGCGACCATGCTCTCGCCGGGTCCGGCCTCGGCGAGCACGCTGCCGGTGAAGTCGACGATCTGCGACATGCCGTCGGTCGAGTTGCCCGGGATCGCGATGCCGGTGATGCCCGCGGTGTTCGCCGAGACGACGTACGCGAGGTTCTCGGCGGCCCGGGCCAGGCGGGCCACGGACTTCGCGGTCGGGCGCGGGCTGCCCGCCTCGGACGTGCTGTGGCACAGCACTTCGGCGCCGCGCATCATCAGCGCGCGGGCCAGTTCCGGGTAGAGGATCTCCTCGGAGGCGACCGCGGCGAGGTTGCCGAGCGGCGTGCGGGCCACCGGGAGTACGCCGTCGATGCCGTAGACGTCGAGGTAGCGGTCCCACACGTCGTACGGCGTGGGCGCGAACATCGAGTGCAGGCGGCGGTAGCGCAGCACCACGTCGCCGGACGGGCCGACCACGAACGACGCCTGGAAGTACAGCCCGGGGAAGTGCCGGTCCGTCTCGTAGGCGTTGCCCGCGAGGTGGATGCCGAGGTCGCGGGCGATCGCGCCGAGCGCCTCGTACTCGGGTCCGTCCGGGGCCAGCGCGGCCTTGGCCGCCCAGCCCGGCACGGTGTCGCCCATCGGGAAGCCGGTGAACAGGTACTCGGGCAGCACCACGAGGCGGACGTCGGGGCCGATGAAGGCGATGCTGGCGGCCGCCTCGGCACGGACCCGGGCGATGCCGCGGGCGATCGCGGCCCGGGCCTCGCCGGCGCCCAGCGTGTTCACCGCATCGCAGCGGGACTGCAGGGCGAGGGCCCGGTAGTGCGGATCGGCGGTGGCCGCCGTACCGCCGCGGTCGTCGTCGTGCCCGTCCATCGCGCCCCCACGCAGCCGGAGTTCTGGAACGCTGTTCCGCAAGCCGGAATCTACCAGCCG
The DNA here is from genome assembly GCF_021502675.1 of Yinghuangia soli. Taxonomy (GTDB): domain Bacteria; phylum Actinomycetota; class Actinomycetes; order Streptomycetales; family Streptomycetaceae; genus Yinghuangia; species Yinghuangia soli. The sequence continues at coordinate 90,659 of NZ_JAKFHA010000002.1, read as the reverse complement.
CAGTTGCCCCTGTACACGAGACCGCGAACCGGCCGGTCAAGGCAACACCCGTACCGGTGATGTTTCCTGACGTTGAGTGACGTGATCGGAATCACGCATGATGATCCATCAGAAGATGAATGACCATCCAAAGGATGTGGAAACCGACCGAACATGAACGAGAACGGTCCCGCACGTCGCGCCCCCGGCACCGAGGGGCCGGACGGGTCGGGCGCGCGCGACGCGCACGCCGCCCCGGACGGCCACGACGAGTTGCTGTGGCGCGAGCGCGACCGCGAACGCGCCCGCCTGCTGCTGGAACGGGCCGGTGACATAGCCCGGCGCATCGAGCGGGTCTGCGGAAACCTCGCCGACGACCAGGTGACCGGCAAGCGGGGCCGAACCGCCCACTGACGCCCGTCCCCGAAGCCGGTCAAGCCCGAAGGGCCCGGTCGCACCTTGCGGTGCGGCCGGGCCCTTCGGGTCTGCGGTCCTGCGGCGGCTGCCGTGGGGCAGTGCCGGGTCAGCCCAGGTTGAGCTTCTGGCCCGGGAAGATCAGGTCCGGGTTGCTGCCCACCACGGACTGGTTCTTCGCGTAGAGGGCCTGCCAGCCGCCGGGGGTGCCGTGCGCCTTGGCGATCTTGCTCAGGGTGTCGCCGGGCTTGACGACGTAGTTGCCGGTCGCGGCGTCCGACTGGACCGGCGCGGCAGGGGCCGGCTTCGTGGTCGGCTTGGACTCGGGCTTGGCCGGCGCCGGCTTGGTGACCGGCTTCGTGGCCGGCTTGGTCTGGGGCTTCGCAGCCGGCTTCGTGGCCGACTTGGTGCTCGGCTTGGTGCTCGGCTTGGCGGCCGGCTTCGCAGCCTGCGCAGCGCCGAGGTCGGGGGCGCCGCCGCCCTTGGTCAGGCCGGCGCGCTTGCTGCAGACGGGCCAGGCACCCGGGCCCTGGCCTGCCAGCACCTTCTCGGCGACCCGGATCTGCTCGGCCTTCGAGGCCTGGTTCGGCATGCCGGAGCCGCCGTAGGCCTTCCACGTGCTCAGCGTGAACTGAAGGCCACCGTAGTAGCCGTTGCCCGTGTTGATGGACCAGTTGCCACCACTCTCGCACTGGGCGACCTTGTCCCACGTCGACACGCTGGCGGCCGATGCGGAGCCGGCGGTCGCGACGCCCACGATGGGGGCGGCGACCACGGCGCCGGTGACGACGGCGGCGCGCAGGCGGCGCTGGGTACGACCCATGCCGCGGTGGGTGTTGTCGCTACGGAAAGCGTGACGGAGAGACATACATTCCTCTCGGAATTCCCGTGGGGCGAGCTGCGGCCGCGTCCGAAGACCTGCCGCACTGCTTGCCGGAGATCGTCCGCGCCGTACGGCACGGTCGTTCCGGCAATCGCTGGTTCCGCGTCCCTCCCAGGCGCGGATCCCGACCTAGACGTACGGCCAGGAACCCACAGGGTGCGATTTGCACATGGCCGAGACCATAAACAGGTTATCCAGTCGTTATCAACCTCCTTCGATGTTTATGCAGGTCAGCCCGCGTTTTTCCGGTGCAGTCGGCGGCGTGTTTTCGGGTGCTTCGGCGTTTGTCGCACCGCAGGACCGGGGACGAAAGGCCCGGTTTGCGGCGTGGCGTTCCACGCAACGTGGTCGAACGGTGACAATATGCAGCGTGCTGACCGAAAGTGGCTGCGCGGACACGCTGCCGCTTTCGCCGACCGACCATTTGGGATGGGCCCAACGTCCGCTTATGCCCGTGTTGTGATCGCAGCGTGACCGAGCTCACATAAACCTCGAGCTTGCCGTCGGCGCCCGGAGGTATTAATGCCTCCGCGCTCCCGCGCACCCCCGCGCCCAACTGCGAATATCCGCCCCCGGGAAAGAAGACGATCACGCTTCCGCAATCCCCCGCGATGATTCCGTACGCCCCCGAAATCTGTGACTCAGGACACTTTCCCCGGGGAAAGATCTCGGATCCCGGGACGTAGGCCCCCTATATAGGGGAGCTCAGCCGGTCTTCCGCTCGGGCCGCTTCGCGGGTGCCTTCGCGGCCGACTTCGTACTCTTCGCGGCCGGCTTGGCGGCCCCCTTGGCGGAGCCCGCCGCCGTGCTCTTCGCCGCTGATTTGGCGGTGCTCTTGGCGGTGCTCTTGGCCGGCGCCTTGGCCGCGGATTTCGCCGCGGTCTTCGCGGTGGACTTCCGCGCCGGAGCGGCCGCCGTCGCCTTCGCGGAGCGCGAGACGGTCTTCTTCGCGTCCGACCCCTTGGGCGCAGGCGCGGACCGGACCGCCTTCCGCGCCCCCTGCGCCTCGGCGACGCTCTGCCGCAGCGCGGCCATGAGGTCGATGACCTGGGCGCCGCCCCCGCCGGCCCCGCCTTCGGCCGCGGGCGGCTCCGCGCCGTCCAGTTTCGCGGTGACCATGTCCTCCACCGCGGCCTGGTAGTCGTCGTGGAAAGCGGAGAGGTCCGCGGTGCCGAGCGTGTCGATCAGTGTGTCGGCCATGTCGAGCTCGGCGTCGGTGACGGTCACCCGTTCGGTGGGCGCCACTCCGTCCGTCGAGTTGATCTCGTCCGGCCAGTAGAGCTGGTGCAGCACCAGGACGTCGTCCTGCACCCGGACCAGCGCGAGGATCTCGTGGCCGCGCATCGCCAGCTTCGCCACCGCGGCCTTGCCGGACCGGCGCAGCGCCTCGCGCATCAGCACGTACGGCTTGGTGCCCGCGGTGTCCGGGGTCAGGTAGTACGGCTTGCCGAGCTGGATCGGGTCGACGTCGTCGCCGGCCAGGAAGCCGTGCACCTCGATGCTCCGCGAGGTCGGCAGCGGCAGCTCGGACAGGTCCTCGTCGGTCACCACCGCGACCCGGCCGTCGGCCGCCTCGTAGCCGCGCACGATGTCGCCCGCGGCGAGCTCCTCGCCGTCCAGTTCGCACACCTTGCGGTAGCGCACCCGGCCCTGGTCCGCCCGGTGCATCTGGTGGAACTTGACCGCGTGCTCGCTGCCGATCGCCGAGACGACTTTGACGGGGATGCTGACCAGCCCGAAGCTGATCGCCCCTTTCCAGATGGCGCGCACGAGTGCTCCGATCGTCGGTCCCCGGAGTAGCCTTGAGTATCCCATTTGTCGATATATGCGACATTCGCGCCGCTCGGTGGAGGACGTGGAGGACACCGTGCCGGTCACCATGGTCGAGGGGCGTCGGCTGAGCCTCACCCACCTCGACAAGGTCCTGTATCCGGCGACCGGGACCACCAAAGGCGAACTGGTGCACTACTACACCGCCATCGCCTCGGCGCTGCTGCCGCATCTGCGCGACCGGCCGGTGTCGTTCGTGCGCTATCCGGACGGCAGCGAGGGGCAGCAGTTCGTCACCAAGCACCTTCCGCCCGGCACACCACCGTGGGTCCATACGAGTGACACGCCGGGCCGGACCGAACCGATCCGCCAAGTGGTGATCCAGGACCTGGCCACGTTGGTGTGGGCCGCGAACCTGGTCGCCGAGCTGCACACCCCGCAGTGGCGGGACGACGAGCCGGGCGCCGCGGACCGGCTCGTGCTCGACCTCGACCCCGGGGCGCCGGCCGACATCCTGGCCTGCCGCGACGTCGCCGCGCTGCTGCGCGAGCGGCTGGCCGCGGACGGGCTCGCCGCGTACCCCAAGACCTCCGGCTCGAAGGGGCTGCACCTGCTCGTGCCGATCGTGCCGACGCCGGCCGAGGAGGTCACCGCGTACGCGAAGGGCCTGGCCGGCGAACTGGCCGCGGCGTACCCGGAGCTGATCGTGGCCAGCATGGCCAAGGCCCGGCGGCCCGGGCGGGTGTTCCTGGACTTCTCGCAGAACGCCGCGGCCAAGACGACCGCCGCCCCCTATACCGCCCGCGCCCGCGCGACCCCCACGGTCTCGGCCCCGGTGACCTGGGACGAGCTCGCCGCGGCCGCCGACCCGGCCGAGCTCTCCTTCACCATCGACGACATGCCGGACCGGATGGCCCGGCACGGCGACCTGCTCGCCGCGATGCTGAACCCGGCGAAGGCCGGGCGCCTGCCCGCCGCCGGGGCAGCGGCTCCTCGGGCGGCGAGGCCGGCCGCGCCTGCCGCGGGACGCGCCGACCGCCCGCCGCCGGCCGCACCGCCGCAATCCGGGGCGGGCGCCCGCGCCTTGGCGCCGCCCGTCGCGGTCATGCGGCCCAAGGCGGCGCGCGAGGTCCCAGCCGCGGACGCGCTGCCCGGCGGGGTGCAGTACTCGATCAAGCTCGACGGGTTCCGGGCCGTCGCATTCGCGCGCGGCAGCGCCCCGGCCGTGCTCCAGTCGCGTTCGGAGCGCGACCTCGCCCCGGACTTCCCGGACATCGCCCGGGCCTTGGCCGCGCTGCCCGACGGCCTGGTGCTGGACGGCGAACTGTGCGCGTGGCACGAGGGCCGCTTCGCGTTCGGCCAGCTCGTCCGGTCGTCGCGCGCCCGGGCTCGCGACGAGGTCGCGGTCGCGTACGTCGCCTTCGACCTGCTCGCGATCCCCGGGCACGACGTCCGCGACCGCCCGCTGCGCGAGCGCTGGGGCCTGCTGCAGGCCGCACTCGCCGGCACCGGGCCGCCGCTGCAGATCGTGCTGGCCACCACCGACCGCGCCGAGGCCCTGACCTGGCGCGAGGCGCTCGCCCCCACCGGCGTGGAGGGGCTGGTCGCCAAGGGCCTCGACACGGCGTACCGGCCCAAGGCCCGGCCCGGCTGGGTCAAGATCCGCGACACCGACACCGTCGACGCCCTGGTCGTCGCCTACACCGGCACACCGCGCCGCCCGCGCGCGCTGATCGCCGAACTCGCCGACGGGACGCGTGCCCTGACGGCGCCGCAGCTCGACGCCCGGCAGGCCAGGGAGATCGCCGAGGCGGCCGCGGGCCGCAGCCGGCCGCCGGAGGACGACCCCGAGCACGGCCCGTTGCACCCCGTCGACCCGCTCCCCGCCGAAGTGCTGCGCGACCCCGGGCGCACGCCATACGTACGGTTCGTACGCCTCCGCGGCGACTGACGCCGCTCCCGGCGCATCTGATGTGACTCAGGTCACATTGTCTGCAGGCAACGCACCCGCAGGCCCGACCCTTTGGGGAATCGAGGACCGGGGAAGCGGGGGCGGCATGCAGGGACAGCGGGCGGGGGCCGGGAGACGCAGATGCCTGCGGTGAACGAGCGGGACGAGACCGTCCGCGCGTTCATCGAGGCACGGCGGCGCGCACTGCTGCGCAGCGCGTACCTGCTGTGCGGGAATCTGCACGAAGCCGAGGACCTCGTGCAGACCACCCTGGTCAAAGTGGTGATGGCGGGCCGGCGCCTGGAACGCCTCGACAACGTCGAGGCGTACACCCGCAAAGCGCTCATGAGCGTGTTCATCGGCTCGCGGCGCCGCCGCTGGCACCGCGAGAAGCCGCACGCCACGGTCCCGGACCGGCCCGCCCCCGGCACCGACCCCGAACTCGCCCTCGCGGTACGGGCCGCCCTGTCCGCGGTGCCGCCGCGACAGCGCGCCGTCCTGGTCCTGCGGCACTGGGAAGACCTGAGCGTCGAGGAGACCGCGCACGTCCTGGGCGTCAGCGAAGGCACCGTGAAAAGCCAGAACGCCAAGGGCCTCGCCACCATGCGGGCCGCACTGCGCGCCGCGCTGCCGGACGCCGGGGCGCGGTTCGCCGACCCGGAAGAGGCAGCCCGCCTGTGAACGACTCCGACATGCGGAACCTGCTGGCGCAGGCCCTCCCCGACCTGGACCCGCCGGGCACCGCGGCCGGGACCGAACCCGACGCGGTCTTCACCCGGGTCGACGTGCTCCGCCGCCGTCGCCGCCGCGCTGCCGCCGTCGCCGCGGGGGCCGCCGCCGCTGCCGTGGTGGCCGCGGCCGCACTGGTCCCGACCTGGACCGGCGGCCCCGACTCCCACGCCGCGGGCCCGCTCCCGACGCTTTCGGCCACCACCGGCCCGGCCACCGGTACCCCGTCGGCCGATCCGACGACGTCCCCTGCCACCGGGCGCGCGACCAGCGCACCGAGCACCGCACCGGCCTCGTCCGCATCCCGCCCGAACACCCCGGCGACCCCCATGAGCGCGGAAGACCTGGTGGCGTCCTTCCTCCCGCCCGACACGGGCACCGTGCGCGAGCAGAAGTTCTCGAACACCCCCTCGTACACGGTGAACCCGTACAGCGGCCGCTTCCTGATCGCCAAGGACGGCCGCATGGGCTACATCGACGTCGTGGTAATCGACCCCAAGGTCAACCCCGACCAGCCCAACCTGTCCCTGGCCAAGGCCCGTGCATGGAACTACTGCGAGGCCGACGGTGTGGGGCCGGACAATTACGACTGCAAATCCGAGGACCTCGCGGACGGCGGCATCGCCAAGACCTGGACCGCCCCGCCCAACGGGCAGGAACCCGGCTCTCCGCACACCAACACCGGCGGCTACAGCATCGCGGTGACCTACGCCGACGGCCGCTACGTGAGCATCTACGTCACCCGCGGCCTCTTCAACGCCAAGGGCTACGACCCGCCTCTGCCTGCCCACCCGCTCACCGAGTCGGGCCTCAAGACCATGGGCATGTCCACCGCCTGGTTCCGCCCATGATCCAACAGCCTTGCCTCTGAAGGCTGTTGGGGCAGGACAACAGAAATGTGATGCCCCGGACCGGCGAAACGTGTTGATGACGGGCGACCGTACATCGCAAAGCACGTTCCTCAGCGCCGGACCGCACGGCGAAGTACCCGGGGCCGCGCACGCGCTTGCGCGTCGCAGCCTGCGGGCACCGAGCGGCGGGCCCGGACGCAAGGGGAGGGCGCACCACGCCTGTCCGACGGCCTACCCCCGACGGGCCGGCGCCGTCCGCCTCGTCTCCCGGAACCCCCGGGACGAGGAGGCGGCGCATGAACGGGGAACCGACCGGACCCGAGGCTGCCTCGGTTCCCATCACCGAGGCCGTCCTGGCCGAACTACCGGACTGCACGGCACTGGAACAGCAGTTGCCGACGACCCCGATAGCCCCGGAGACCCGGGCCGACATCGCGAACTGGTACGCAGCGCACCACGCACCCCTCTACCGCCACGCCTATGCGATCACGCGGAACCGAGCGGATGCGGAGGACGCCGTCCAGCAGTCCGGCCGCGACCGGCTCCGCGAACACGGAATTCCCGCCCGGCCCGGGGACCGCACCCGGCGGCCCGGCTCCCGCACCGCCCGGCCGAAGTCGCCGCGCCGCCAAGGCCGTCGGCAAAGCCGTCCTCTGGCTCATCGGCAGCACGGTCTCCAAGGCCGCCGCAGCGGCACTCGACGACGACTTCGGCCTCTGATCGGCAGCCCTGCCCGAGGGCAGTTCGCCGCACTCCGGCCCCGCATGCAGAAACCGCCGGCGCCGCACCCCGGACTCGTCCACGAGCCCCGGTACGGCACCGGCGGTTCCACCCGGGTCGCCCCGGTCTGCGGAGGACGTGGGATTCGAACCCACGAACTAGGTCACCCCAGTTAGCAGTTTTCAAGACTGCCGCCATCGGCCGCTAGGCGAGTCCTCCAGGCCCGCAGCCCCCAGGGGGTCGCGGGCCTGGACAGTGTCTCACGGGCGGGCCGTGCGATCACCGGGGATTCGGGCGGCGCGCCGGGGGCGGGTCAGCGGGACTGGTCGCCTTCGCGCTGGCCGAGGGTGAGCTCGGTGGTGGCTTCCTTGCCGTCCCGGAGGTAGGTCACCTTGACCTTCTCGCCGGGCTTGTGGCTCCAGATCTCGCTGAACAGTTCCTCGTAGCCGGTGACCGGGCGGTCGCCGAGCTTGGTGATGACGTCGCCGGCCTTGAGGCCGGCCTGGTCGGCCGGGCCGCCCGGGGTGACCGGGGCCTGGCCCTGCACGGTGTTCTGCCGGATGCGCGCGCCGGGGCCGCGGTACTCGGGGTCGGGGATCACGCCGACCTGGGCGTAGACCGGCTTGCCGGTCTTGATCAGGGTGTCCGCGACCCACTTCGCCTGGTTGACCGGGATGGCGAAGCCGAGGCCGATGCTGCCCGCGGACTGCTGGCCGCCGAACGGGTCGGCGCCGCTGCCCGCGGAGCGGATCGCGGAGTTGACGCCGATGACCCGGCCCTGCGCGTCGAGCAGCGGGCCGCCGGAGTTGCCCGGGTTTATCGAGGCGTCGGTCTGCAGCGCGTTCATGTACGAAGTCTGCTGCTGGTCGCCGGACGCGACCGGGCGGTTCTTGGCGCTGACGATGCCGGTGGTCACCGTGCCGTCCAGGCCGTACGGCGAGCCGATGGCGAGCACCGCGTCGCCCACCGCGACGTTCGAACTGTCGCCCAGCGGCAGGGGCTTGAGGTTCTGCACGCCGTCGACCTTCACGACCGCCAGGTCGTAGCCCTCGGCGCGGCCGACGATCTTGCCGGGCACCGTGGTGCCGTCCTGGAAGGTGACGGTGAGGTCGCCGCCGTTCGCGGCCAGCGAGACGACGTGGTTGTTGGTGAGGATGTGGCCCTGGTCGTCCAGCACGAAGCCGGCGCCGGTGCCCTCCTGGGCGCCCTGCCCCGAGCCGCTCTTGGTCTTGATGGTGACGGTGCCGGGGAGCGCCTTCGCCGCTATCCCGGCGACCGATTCGGGGGCCCGGTTCACCGAGGCCGGGTCGACCGGCGACTGCGGGGCGTTGATGCCAGACGAGGACGGGTTGTCGTCGCGGTCCGCGATCCATGCGCCGATGCCGCCGCCCACGCCGCCGGCCAGCAGAGCGGTGAGCACCGCGGTGGCGACGAGGGGGTTCGGGCGGCGCTTCTTGCGCGGCTGGACCGGGGCGCCGTAGCCCGGGTAGCCGGGGTACGGGGCGGCCGGGAAGCCGTACGGCGGGGTGCCCGCGCCGCCGGCCCCGGCGGCCGTGCCCGGGGCGCTGCCCGCGGCCGCGGCGACGGCGAACGGGTCGGAGTCGTGCGCGGCCGGGGCGGGCGCGGCGTGCGCGGCCGCGACCGGATCGGGCTGCGCGACCGGTTCGGGCTTCTCCGCCTGCTCGGGCGGTGCGTCCTGGCCGGCGGCGGGCGCCGGGGTGTCGGCGGCCGCGGGCTCCGCGGGAGCCGCGGCGGGGGTCGACGCGGCCGTCGGCGGCTGCGCGGGCTTGGGCGGCGGAGTCGCCGGGAACGCCTCGGGCTCGGCCGGCACGGGGTGACCGCCGTCCCCCACTACCGGCTGACCGCCGGTCTCCTCGCGAGCGTCGCTCACGGATCCTCCACTCATCGGCAAACTCTGCTCGTCCAGGGTTCCCGATGACCTGTCGGAACACGGTTAGCGCCGGGCCCCCGAGGGGGCAGGGTTCTTTATCCCGCGATTATCCGACGTCCCGGGCCGGGGCGCCGCGCGGTGCATGCGAACGGAGCAGCGGCCGGCCCGGATGGGCCGGCCGGCCGCCGCTGGGCCGCCGTGGAGCTGCCGAAGTTCAGGCGGTTTCTAGTCGAAGAGCTGCTGGATGAAGCTCTTGCGGTGGCCGTAGCCGTGCCGTCCGTGGCCGTAGTAGCCGTGCGAGCCGCTGCGCCGGTGGCCGTAGTAGGCGCCCTGCTGGCCGTGCGAGCCGTGCTTGCCGTGGCCGTAGTACGCGTGGCCGTGGCCGGCCTGGTGCGCGCCGGGCATCGGCACGGGGGCGACGTAGCCGGGCGCGGGCGCGCCGTAGCCGGGCTGCGGCGGCGGCGCCTGCTGGGGGTACCCCTGCTGCGGGTAGCCCTGCTGCGCACCCCAGCTCTTCTCGGCGTTGAGGATGGCCTCCAGCTCGCCGTGGTCGAGGAAGATCCCCCGGCAGTTGGTGCACTGGTCGATGGTCACGCCCACGCGCTGGAACGTCTGCATCATGCCGCGGCAGCGCGGACAGGTCAGCGAATTCATGCCGCCAACGTACTCGCGGAACGCCGCCGCGGTACCCCACCCCTGGGAGGAGATCCGGGATACGCGTACTCTGCCCTCCTCACCAAACGCGGGAGCTCGGGCGAACCGGGCTGAGAGGGCGGCTGGAAGCGACGCTTCCGGTGCCGCCGACCGCTCGAACCTGACCGGGTAATGCCGGCGTAGGGAGAAGAGGAGAGCCATGACGGCTCCTGTTGCGACCGAACCACGCCCGAATTCGGGTGGTATATCCGGTCCGCCCGAAGCACCGCTCGTGCTCGACACCGCGAGCACCCCGCCGAAGCCGCTCGGCTTCCGCGACCAGTTCTCGTTCTGGGCCAACCTCGGCGTCAGCCTCATCGGCTTCAGCACCGCGTTCGCGTTCATGCAGCCGGTCGGCTATCCGCAGATGTCGCTGATCGCCGCGACCGTGGCGATCGCGCTCGGCACCCTCGTGGGCACCGCCATGGTCGCGGTCTCCGGCCTGCCCGGCGCGGCCACCGGCGCCCCCTCGATGGCGCTGCTGCGCGGCTTGTTCGGCACCAAGCTGTCGTACCTGCCGACCGGCATGAACATCATCCAGTGCATCGGCTGGGGTGTGTTCGAGCTGAAGGTCATTGCGATGGGCGGCGAGCAGCTCACCGACGGCCGTGGCCCGGATTGGCTGTACGTGGTGCTGGCCGGCGCGCTCACCACCGCCATGACGCTGCGCCCGCTGGGCATGCTGCGCATCCTGCGCCGCTACGTCACCATCGCGGTCGGCATCGCAATGCTCTACTTCACCGTGCAGCTGGTCCGGGCCGGGGTGCCGGACCTGACGGAAGGCTCTTGGAGGGGCTTCCTGCCGGTCGTCGACGCATCCGTCGCTCTCGCCGTTTCATGGGTGCCGCTCGCTGCGGACTACACACGCCACTCGCGCGACGAGAAGTCCGCGTTCTGGGGTGCAGTGACCGGCTACGCAAGCACCGGTATCTGGTGCAGCCTGCTCGGCATCCTGGCCTTCGCGCAGACCCCCAAGGGGGGCGACGTCTTCGACACACTGCTCGGCATCACCGCGGGCTGGCTGTTCTTCTCGATCCTGGTGATCCGCGAGGTCGACCAGAGCTTCGCGAACGTCTACTCCACCGCGATGTCGATCCAGAACCTCGCGCCGCGCCTGGACCGCCGCATCGTGTGCCTCGCGGTCGGCGCGCTGGTCACCGGATTCGCGCTGCTCATCGACGACTTCTCCAAGTACGAGAGCTTCCTGTACCTGATCGGCTCGGTCTTCGTGCCGCTGCTCGGCGTCACCGCCGTCGACTGGTTCCTCGGCCGCGGCCGCACCTCCTGGAACCTCGCCGAGGACGCCCCGGCACGCTGGGCGATGCTGCTGCCCTGGATCCTCGGCTTCTCCGTGTACCAGCTGATCAACCCCGGTTCGATCGGCTGGTGGGCGGACTTCTGGACGGCCGCGCAGGACGCCCTGCACATCCACCCGCAGTCGTGGACCTCCGCGACGCTGTTCGCCTTCGCCGCCTCGGCGTTCGGCACCCTGGCCCTGGTCCGCATCGACCGCGCCCGCAGCGCGGCCAAAGCGGGCTGAGCCGGGGGGGGGGGGGGGGGGGGGGCCGCCCCCCCCCCCCCCCCCCCCCCCCCCCCCCCCCCCCCC
>NZ_JAKFHA010000002.1:42398-79162 GCF_021502675.1 Yinghuangia soli | reverse complement strand
TGCGGCGTCCCCCCGGACGCCGCACGGCCGACCGCCGCAGGACCACCCCGCGTCGCCGGACCGTCACCTGCGGTCCCGGACGAGGTGGCACGATGTGGCCCGTGACCGCTCATCCCCCTGCGGCCGTCCAGGTGGTCGCCCACCGCGGCTCGTCCGAGGACGTCCCCGAACACACCCTGGCCGCCTACCGCAAGGCGATCGACGACGGCGCCGACGCGCTCGAGTGCGATGTGCGCCTGACCGCGGACGGCCACCTGGTGTGCGTGCACGACCGGCGAGTGAACCGGACCTCCAACGGCCGCGGCCTGGTCTCCACGCTGGAGCTCGCCGACCTGGCCACCCTCGACTTCGGCTCCTGGAAACCGGGCGGGGTATACGCCGACGACCCCGAGGCCCCCGAATGGGACCGCAAGTCGGTACTCACCCTGGACCGGCTCCTGCAGCTCGTCGTCGACGCGGACCGCCCGGTCCAGCTGGCGATCGAGACGAAGCACCCGACCCGCTACGCCGGCCTGGTCGAGCGCCGCCTGGTCGAACTCCTGGACCGCTTCGGCCTCGCCCACCCGGTCGAGGGCCGCCCGTCGCAGGTCCGCGTCATGAGCTTCTCGCAGCTCTCGCTGCGCCGGATGCGGCAGCTCGCGCCGCGGCTCCCCGCGGTGTTCCTGATGGAACGCGTGCCGCTGCGCTTCCGGGACGGCACGCTGCCCAAGGGTGTGCGCATCGCCGGCCCCAGCATCGAGATCGTCCGGGCGCACCCGCGCTTCGTGGCCCGCCTGCACCGCGCGGGGCACCGCGTGCACGTGTGGACCGTGGACAAGCCCGAGGACGTGGACCTGTGCCTGAAGCTCGGGGTCGACGCGATCATCACCAACCGTCCGGCCGGCGTGCTCCGGCAGATTTTCGGCTGAACCGGCCCGGATCGCCGGGTCATACGTCCGACCCCGGGCCCGGCCTGCCCCGCAGGCCGGGTTCGCGGCACCGGACCGGTCCCCGCCGGGTAACAACTCCTCATCAGCCGCTCCCGCCTCCTCGGGTCAGGGCTTGCATCCGGGGTAGAAAGGGTGCGTACGCGGGTGCCTGCCGACGTGGGGTGCGGGTTCCGCACGGCGGGGGGCCTGCCCCTGTTCCGGCAGGCGGATGACGAGACTGTTTCCGATCGACACACACCGGGCATCCCATGCCCGACGTGTGGGTGAGAAGGAGGTCCGGGGGTGGCAATGGTCGTGGCCCGTGGGGTGCCCGATTCTGAGGCTGTACTCGTGCCGCACGCGTCCGTGGGCGTGGGTGCCGCCCGGCACCGGCTGATCGCCGACCTCACCGACCGCGGGATCGACCCCGTCCTCGTCGACGACGCTGCCCTCGTGCTGTCCGAACTCCTCAGCAACGCCCTCAAGCACGCCCATGCCCTGCCGTCCGGCAGCGTCCGCGCGGCCTGGGGCCTGCGGCCCGGGAACATGCTCGCCATCGAGGTCACCGACGGCGGCGGCCCGACCCGGCCGCGGCAGGCCAGCCCGTCGCTGACCGCCCGCGGCGGCCGCGGGCTGTCCATCATCGACGCGCTCGCCACCGACTGGGGCGTACGCGGCGGGGGCGACGAGGTGACCGTGTGGGCGCTGCTGTCCACCGGGCAGCGCGCCGGAGCGGCCGCCGAAGAGGTCTGGGACTTCGACTTCGACGCGGTGGAACCGCTCGACTGACCCCGCCGGTCCGGGCGGCCCGCGTCGCGGAATGGGTTATATGCCGGGAGCGCACTACGCTCGGCCGGGCGTCATCCATCCACCGCAATCCGCGACCGGGAGAGATCTCAGCATGGGCAAGAAGGCCGCGCGGAAGGGCCAGCACAACACGAACGCGACCACCGCCACGGACCAGGTACCGGTGGTCGGCGGGCGCGAACCCTGTCCTTGCGGCTCGGGCCGCCGCTACAAGGCATGCCACGGCCGCGAGGCGGCCACCGCCGCCGAGACCCTGGTGCACCGGCCCTTCGAGGGCCTGGCGAACGAGTGCGACTGGGTCGCGCTGCGCGAGCTGGTGCCCGCCGCGACGGCGCAGCTGAAGCTGGCCGCCGACCCGGACCGCTCGGTCACCCTGGCCACCGTGCTGCCGATGGCGTGGCCCGCGCTGCGCCGCGACAACGGGGCCATCCTGATCGGCCTGCAGACCCACACCAGCTCCGGCGACGTGAGCCGCGACCTGGCCGACGCGCTGGAGCGCGCGCTGGCCGCCGAGGACGGCACGCCGGTCACCCCCGGCGCGCTGCCCGCCGCCGGACCGCGCCTGCAGGACCTGCTGGACGTCGCGGCCCCTCTCGAGGTGGCCGTGCACCAGGGCTTCGACTTCTGGGTCGAGGACGCCGAGGCGGCGACCGGCGAGGTGGCCGCCTCGCTGGAGCGGGCCAACGCGGCCGCCACGCCGACCACGCGCCTCACGTCGGTGGACGCGGCGTACTGGTGCAGCATGCGTGAGAAGAATCACCTGCGCTGGGTCATGCCGCACCCGGAGGAGGAGCTCCTCGACGCGATCGCCCGCCTGCACGCCGCCGAGGCGTCCGCGCTGGGCGAGGGGACGCGCTTCGTCGGGTCCTTCCGGGCGCACGGCCTGCTGGTGCCGGTGTGGGACCTGCCCACCGGGATGACCGCCGACGACGTCGAGAAGCCGGCCGCCGAGTTCGGCGTCCGACTGGCCGAATCCCTCGCCGACACAACGCCGCTGACGCCGCGTCAGCGCAGTGCGCGGAACGGCCTGCTGAACCGGCAGATCACCCTGAACTAAGGGACGGGACGTCCGCTGCGGGCCCGGTACGCCGGGCCCGCGGTCGTTTCCGGGAGTTCCCGGCACCTGTCGGCAAAAGCGCTGCCCAGGGGCCGGGTGTGCAGGTCCGCAGACCGGGATTCCCCGGTGAGACCAGGCTTTTACAAAATGGACCTAGTCCAATTCTGCCCTGGACTTGGGTACTGGGAAGTTGCCTGTTACCTTTGATCCAGCCCGGCCGCTGATGCATCCCCCGTCTTCAGCGGCCGGGCCCTTTTCATGTCCGGGACCGGCTGCCGGACGGGTGCCGTCCGGGCGGCGCGCAGCCGCGCCGGACTCAGCCCGCGGCGGACGCGGTGCCGCTGCGCAGCACCTTGCGGGAGCTGTCCGCAGTGGCCATCTCGGCGATCGCGGACCAGGCCGGCAGCGCCTGGTCGGTGCGCAGCCGCGGCGTCTCGCACTGGCCTTCGCCGGCGCGCGCCTCGATCGTGCAGCGGATCTCCACGGTGTCGCCGTCCGGCTTCAGCAGCCCGAGCACCAGCAGCAGCGGGTCCGCGGTCGGGTTGCGGTAGTAGACGCGCCCCCACACCTCGGTGCCCTCGCGCTCCACGCACGTCTGCGCGCGGATCCCGCCGGGCACCTCGACGGCCTTGCCGCACAGCGAGTTCGAGACCGGCGTGGACGCGGGCGCGGCCGGGGCCTTGCTCGCCTCCGCGGCCGGCGCGGTGCCGGCCGGGGTGCCGGTGGCGGCGAGCAGCTGCTTGACCGCGTCGAGGCCCTCCGCGCTGCCCGGCGCCACGCCGTTGCCGAAGTCGTGCGAACCGGACGGGCGCGGCTTGGCGGTCGGCGACGCGGTCGCGGCACCCGGCCTGCCGTCCGCGGACGGCGACTTGGGGTGCGCGGAGTCCGCCGATGCGGCGGCCAGGGGGATCAGCAGGCACAGCCCGACCGTGGTGCCGAGCGCTGCCGTGCGAACGCGTGCCGTGCGTGCCCGCTGCATGGTGTCTCCTCGCGCGAAGCCCCGTCCGGCGGTGCGGAATCCGGGGCCTGGTCACCTTGGCGGGCCGAGCTTATCGCCTCCGCCGGCCGGCGACGATCACCCGATGTCGCGGTACTGCGACAGATGGGTGCCGATCCGGGCCCCGGACTCCCCCGCCGGGTGAACGCCGGTGCGGATGCCACCCGTACGGCCGGATCCGGCCGCATCCGGACAGGTGTCCGGCCAAGTGCCGGACGGGTCCCGGACGGGTGTAGGCCAGGGGGCTCAGCCGGCCATCGGGCCCGTCGCGGCCAGCCAGCCGCCGGGCGCCAGACCGAGCACGACGCCGTGGCAGCCCTGGGCGTACGCCCGCAGCGACAGGTTGATGCCCGGTTCCCCGGTGGCCACCGGCGGATCCAGCTCGGCCAGGTCGTCGACCAGCTCGGCCAGGTGCAAATGCGCCTGGCTCCATGGAAGTTCCTGGCTGCCCGCGGCACCCAGCGCGCGGAAGACGGCGCGGTGCGCGCGGCCGAGCACGTCGTCGACCTCGGTGTTCCCGGTCACCGGGCGCGGCAGCATCTCGCGCAGCGCGGTGGCGTCGTCCAGGACTTGGCGGATGTGCTCGGGGTCGCCCGCCGGGACGAGGTCGTCCTCACCGGGTGCGCGCCCGTCCACGACGGCCTGCAGGACGGCCGCCGCGGCCAGCGCGTAGGCGGCGTTCCGTTCGAACGCCAGGCGGCGGATGCCGTTGTAGTGCGCGTAGACCAGGGACTCCATCTGCCAGGCGACCGCGGTGCGCGGCTGGAACGGAGCCCCTGACTCGTCCTGCCGGGCGCGCTCGTAGGAGACCCGCACCTTGCCGACCGCGAGGTCGGCGGTCTCCAGCGCGAAGTCCATGTCCACGCACAGCCGCGCCAGGCTCTCCAGCCCGGCCGACACCGTCTGCGGCAGGGGCGCGCCGTGCCGCCCGCCGTTCCCGTCCTTCGGGTCCGTCTCCGATGCCCGGCCCCCGAGGTCCGGTCCGTACCCGAACTCCTCGCCGGCACCGGTCTCGTACCCCTCCGGCTGACGCATACCCGCCCTCCCCGAGCCGCCCGATCGCCTTCACGCTACCGCCGTCTCCGCGCCTGCGGGAGTCATGCGGCAACTCCGTGGAAACGGAAGACGACGCACCGTACCGGACGCCTCGGACACCGCGGCCGCAGGCGCGCGTCAGGCCGAACGGCGTACCTGGGTCACCGAATGGCAGGTGTCGACCAGGGTGCGGACCAGGTCGGACACGTGCGGCAGCCACGGTGACGGGGCGCCCGGGACGGCGGTGCCGGCCGGGGCGACCGCCCAGCGCAGCGGCCCGCCCGGCACGCGCGAGGGCGGCAGTGCGAGGTAGCCGTCTTCGCCGTGGCAGCGCAGGGTGATGGGCACCGAGCCGTACCGGTCCAGGCCGTGGCGGTCGAGGAGGTCGGCCAGTTCGTCGAACGAGTACGGGGCGACCAGGAAGGCGTGGCGGCCTGGCGCGGCGACGACGGGGCCGATGCGTACGCCCAGTGTGCGCAGCTGGCCCAAGGCTCTGACGCCGGCCTCCTCGGGCACGCTCAATGCGGCGACGCGGCGGCCGGTGGCCAGCACGACCGGGGCGTCCGGGAAGCGCGACCACCACCAGCGCACCATGCGCTCGTCGGTGCTGGCGGCCAGCAGCGGCGGCCGGGTGGCGCCCGGCGGGCGGCCGGTGCCGTCCGGCGCGGCCGGTGGGTCGGGGTGCGCGCCGGGGACCGGGCAGTCGTCGCGGCCGCAGTTGCAGGTGCAGGCCCACCGGTCGAGCCCGGCCCCGGGGACCACGGGCCAGTTCCACTGGGCGCACGCGACCGCGGCGGACAGCAGTGCGGAGCGTTCCCTACGTCGCTTTCCGAGAATCTCGCGCAGCATGGCGCTCGTTCCCTTCCGTGAGCCTGCCGGAAACTGCCGGAAACTGCTGGAAATACTGGAAACTGCCTGGAACTGCTGGGGCGTTGCGTGCGCTTTCCACCCGTCCCGCGGGCACTGGGACACCGCGCTGCCACCGCGCTGCCACCGCGCGACCGTGTCGCGACGCTACCCGCGGCCGTACCGGGTGGCGGGATATGGCGCGCCGTGGCGCGGTCGGGCGGAGCACTCGCGCGGTGTCCTCGGCGCGGCAGCACGCCGCGCTCCGGTGGGATCTGCTCCGGGCCTTCCGCCATTCGTGCGGCCGAGGTACCCGATCAGCTCTTCTCTTCTGGAATGACGATTCGTCACGCCGCAAGGTTCCGCCGGAGGTTGCGACGACCTCCTCTACTTTCTTTGTACCCGTTTCGGGTTATCCGGGCACGCCGCCGCGCCGCGCCCTCCGGATGCCGCGGCATCCGGGCAGTACTCCTGGGTTCTACGATCCCTTGCCATGGCAGTTCAGGCATCCGGAAGCGGCGCATCCGGGGAAGCAGGCGGTACGGCGGCGCCCGTCGCGGTGGTGATCCCGGCGCGCGACGAGGAGCGCAGGGTGGCCGCGACGGTGCACGCGGCGCGCAGCGTGCCGGGCGTCGACCTGGTCGTGGTGGTCGACGACGGGTCGCGGGACGGGACCGTACGGGCGGCCGCGGACGCCGGGGCCGTGGTGGTCCGGCACGGCCGCAACCGGGGCAAGGCCGCCGCGATGGAGACCGGGGCGGCGGCCGTGGCCGCGGTCGACGCGCGGGAAGGGCGCGGCGCGCCGGGCGATGCGCACCTGCTGCTGTTCCTGGACGCCGACCTGGAGGAGAGCGCGGCCAACACCGCGCCGCTGATCGGCCCGGTGCAGGACGGCTCCGCGGATATGGCGATCGCGGTGCTGCCGCCGCAGAAGCGGGCCGGCGGCGGGCACGGGTTCGTGGTGCGCGCGGCCCGCGAGGGCATCCGCAGGGCCAGCGGGTTCGAGGCGGCGCAGCCGCTCTCCGGGCAGCGCTGCCTGACCCGGGCGGCGTTCGACGCGGCGCTGCCGCTCGCCGCCGGGTTCGGGGTGGAGACCGGGCTGACCATCGACCTGGTGCGGCAGGGCTTCGCGGTGCGCGAGATCGAGGTGGACCTGCACCACCGGGTGACCGGCAAGGACTGGGCGGCGCAGAAGCACCGGGCCAGGCAGTACGCGCACGTCGCCCGGGCGCTCGCGGAGCGCGGCGCGGCCGGCGCGCTGCCCGGCGCCCTGCGCGGCAAACCCGGCGGCAGGCCGGGCGGCAAGTCGAGCGGGGCGGGGGCCTCGAACTGAGTATCCGTCAGCCGTGCGGCGCAGCCCCGGCGCATAGTCCGCTCATCCGAAATGTTTCACGTGAAACATAACCACGCAGGTCAGAGCCGCGCCGCGGTGGCGTTCCTGGCGACCGGCATCGTGCTGCTCCTGGCCACCGGCCTGCTGGGGCCCAGTGCGGCCCAGCCGCCGCTGCCCGGCGGGCCGTCCTGGCTGCCGCCATACCGCTTCGCCGCGGACCCGTCGGCCGGGCTGGTGACCGCGCTGCTGCTCGGCTCGGCGCTGTCCGGTGCGCTCGGTCTGGGGCTGGCGATGCTCGCGCTGCGGGCCGGCTGGGCGCCGGATCCGCGGCGGCTGACCGCGGCCGGCATCGCGGCGGCGGTCGCCGCGGTGCTGGTGCCGCCGATGGGCTCGGCCGACCACCTGGTCTACGCGGCGTACGGGCGGCTCGCCGCGACCGGCGGCGATCCGTACCGCGACACCGCCACCGATCTGGCGGCCGCGGGCGACCCGGTGGGCCGGGCGGTCGAGGCCCCCTGGCAGGACACCCCGTCGGTGTACGGCCCGGTGGCGACCGCGGAGCAGTGGCTGGCCGCCAAGCTCGGCGGCGACTCGACGCACACCATCGTGTTCGTGCTGACCCTGCTCGGCGCGGCCGCGTTCGTGGCCACCGGCCTGCTGCTGCAGCGGGCGGTCGGGGCGGACCGGCAGGCGCGGGCCCGCATCGCGCTGCTGTGGATGCTCAATCCGCTGCTGCTGTTCGTGGGCGTCAACGCCGGGCACCTGGACGCGCTGGCGGTCGCGATCGCGGTCGCCGCGCTCGTCGCGGTGCGGCGCTCCCCGCTGCTCGCGGGCGTGCTCGTGGGCCTGGCCTGCGCGGCCAAGGTGAGCCTCGGGCTGTACGTCCTGGCCCTGGCCTGGGCGCTGCGGCACCGGCTGAAGGACCTCGCAGTCATGCTGGGCGCCGGGCTCGCGGTCGGGGCGGCGGCCTATCTGCCGCTCGGGACGCAGGCGTTCGAGCAGATGCGCGAGAACAGCAAGATGGTCTCGCTGGCGATGCCGCTGCGGCTGGCCGTCAAGCCGCTCGAATCGGCGCTGGACCACGATGACGCCCGCACGCTGATCGGGCTGATCGGCTGGGTCGCGCTGGCGCTGGTCGCGTGGCTGCTGGCCCCGGTGGTGGCGCGGGCCGCGGCGCGCGGGCCGGTCGCCGACCCGGCGCTGCGCGACGCCGCGGGCGCGGCGGCGCTGCTCACGCTGGCCTGGGTGCTGACCGCGCCTTACAGCCTGCCCTGGTACGACCTGGCCGTGTGGGCGCCGTTCGCCCTGCTCGGGGCCAGTGCCGCGGACTGGCTGCTGCTGGCCCGCACCACGCTGCT
The DNA here is from genome assembly GCF_021502675.1 of Yinghuangia soli. Classification (GTDB taxonomy): domain Bacteria; phylum Actinomycetota; class Actinomycetes; order Streptomycetales; family Streptomycetaceae; genus Yinghuangia; species Yinghuangia soli. The sequence continues at coordinate 70,821 of NZ_JAKFHA010000002.1, read as the reverse complement.
GGTGTGCGCCTATGTGCCGGGTCGCGCGGTGCCGCTGCCGGACGGCGTGGACTCGTTGGCGCGCACGCTGCGCGGCACGGTCGGGCCGTACGCGGGGCTCGCGCTGCTATTCGGCGCCCTGCGGCTCGGGCAGCGGGCGCGGCGGGATGCCGCCGCCGGCCGGGACGGCTGAGCCGGGCGGCTCCTCCGCGGCGACCGCGCACAGCACGGCGCAGGACAGCGGGAGGGCGATGAGCAGGGCGACGGACGGGATCTGGATGCCCGAGTCGTTGGCCGCGTAGCCGACCACCGCGGTCACCCACATGGCCACCAGGACGGGCCGCAGCCAGCTCACCCGCTCGTACGCCGGGACCAGTGCGGTCGCGCGCAGCTTCGGCGGGTTCAGGATCGCGATGATCATGAGGACGAAGAGCACCGGGACCAGGAAGCTGACCGGGGTGCCGAACGAGCCCAGGTTGTCGGCGATCTTGCGCTGCAGGACGGTGCCGGCCTCGCCGTCGACGACGTCCTGCACGAACTTGCCCAGGTGCGAGCGGCTTGCCGCGGGGCGCATCCAGTCGAGCACCGAGATGACCGCGACCGCGCCGACCGCGGCGAGCGCGACCAGGCCGGCCTTGGCCCACGAGATGCGGGTGCCGGTGAGCATCATGCCGAGGACCGCGAAGCCGGGCACCAGGGCGAGCACGCCGCCGAAGTCGCTGCCGAAGGCGGGCCAGCCGTTGACCACGATCGCGGCCAGGGCAAGGACGCCGAGAAGGCCGATCGCGGCGCGGCGCTTGCCGGCCTCCAGGCGGCGGCCGACACGCGGGGCGACCGCGAGGAGCACCGCCATGCCGTAGATCGACCAGGCCACGTTGCCGAAGCCGTAGAACCGGCCGGCGATCAGCGGGGACAGCCCGAACAGCGCGTTCATCTGCAGGGTCGAGCCGAGGATGACGTCGGCGCCCAGCACGACCACGGTCAGTGTCGCCGCCAGGTCGGTGCCCAGGTAGGGGTCGCGCTGCCGGCCCGACAGCAGCATCGCGACCGCGGTGAACAGCGCCGCGAAGCCGAGCGTGATGCCGATGATGGCCCACTCGGGGCTGGGCGCCTTCTCCCACGGGAACAGCCCGACCAGGAAGCTGGACGCCGGCACCACGGCGGCCGCGACCGCGACGCCCTGCATGACGCGCAGCACACGGCGGCGCCGGGCGCCCTGTTCGCCGGTGCGGCCCTGGCGGCGCACCCACGTGGCGCCGCCGACCAGGACCAGCGCGGGCAGCAGGGTCAGCCACGTGAAGAACTGGTACTTCTCGCGGACCGTGCGGGCGGCCTGCGCGCCGACGTCGAGGAGTTCGAGGTGCCGGGCCGCGGCCAGGCCGGTGGGGTTGTCGCGGGGCCCGTCGTACGGCTCGACCACCGAGCCGACCAGGCCGTCCGGGATGGCGATGCCGAGCGGGGCGAGCAGGCTCGGGGCCACGTCGGTCAGTTGGACCATGCCCGCGAAGCGGGTCGAGGACGAGGTGAGCAAGCCGCTGTCGAACGCTGCGTCGGGGCCGCCGGCCAGCATCGTGCGCAGGTGCGGGGTGGTGCCGTCGTCCGCGACCCCGGCGACGATCAGCTCGGTGCGCGGGGGCAGGGCCGCCGCGATGCGGCCGAGCTCGGCGTCGAACGCGCGCAGCCGGGCGGCGCGGTCTCCGGTGCCGTCCGGGGCGATCGGTGCGGCGGCGTCGGCGACCGGGCCGAGGTCGATCAGGGTGAGGGCGCACTCGGCGAGCGCGGCGGCGTCCAGGCCGGCGGTGTCCGGCCGGTAGCGGGCCGGGCTGCGGCCCTGCGCGTCGGCGGTGGCCAGCGCGGCGCCGGGGCCGACCGCCGTCACGCACTTCCCGGCGCGGGCCACGGCGGCCGCGGCGGCGCCGAACTGGGCGTCGTACGAGTACTTGTCGTTGAAGTCCGCGATGCCGGGCAGCGCGGGGACCGTCAGTACGCCGTCCGCCCCCACCGCGGGGGCGGGCAGCGGGCCGCACGCGCCGCCAGGGCGCTTGTCGGTGGACCGCGCCCCGGCGCCGACGGTCAGCCAGCCGTCGGTCGGGCAGGTGGTCTTCTCCACGGTCCGCACCGACAGCGCGGCGGAGGAGGCGTGCCCGCTCAGCGCCGCCAGATGGGGGGTGCCGCCGGCGGTCACGTCCGACCACATGAGGCCGGGGAGTCCGACGAAGACGACATGGCCGGCGGCGGCCGCCCCGCTCGCGGCGGGGGCGGCCGCCGCGGTGCCGGGGACCGACAGGAGTCCCGCGAGGGCGGCGAGCACCGAGCCGAGGAAGAGGAGGCAGGACCTGGGGCCGGGGCGGCGGGTCACGTGGCGGGCTCCTCGTACAGTCCGGTGCGATGCGGGCACCAGGCTATGCGGAGCGGACGCCGGCCACGCAGGTCCGGGGGGCCGGAGCGGTGCGGGTCGCCGGATGCGGCGGGGCTGCGGACGGGGTCGGGGGCCGGGCGGTCAGGCCGGGAGCAGGGCGTCCTTGCGCCAGCGCAGCGACTTCTCGAAGCGGATGACCGCGCCCTTGCGCGGGTGGTTGCGCAGCTGCACGCGGTCGCTCATCGCCTCGATGAGCAGGAGCCCGCGGCCGTTCTCGGCGCCGGTGGAAGTGACGTGGTGGAGCGGGCTGCTGAGGCGTTCGGGGGTGAATCCGGGCCCGGTGTCGCTCACCTCGACGCGGCAGCGGTTGCCGGTGATGCCGGCCTTGACCTCGAATTCCGCCTCGGGGTTGGTGCCTTCGGCGTGCTCGACGACGTTTGCGCAGGCTTCCGAGAGGGCGAGGCCGATTTCGGCGGCGACTCCGGGATCCACCCCCGCAGTTTCCATTGCCCCCATCAGCAGGCGGCGCACCATGGGGACGCTCGCCGTCTCGCGGGGTAGGTGGACGGTCCACCGCATGTCCATGAACGGCCTCCGCTCAGAGGTTGGCCTTCAAGATCCGACGACTTCTCGGATGTCCCGGCTGTGTCGGTGTCCCTGCGTCCCCGTGCCCCGGAGAGAGCCCCGGTGCCCCAAAGAGAAGAGACTCAGCGCATATACCCGAATCACCCGGAAAGTCAACAATTGAATTTTTCCCCGCTTCCGCACTCCTGTATCACCCGGATTCCGGATCGAGGGACCTCCGAGGGAGTCGCGAGGGATCGTGCGGGGCGCGCGGCCGGCCGGCGCGGTGCCGCACGCCCCCGGAACGGAGACGTGCGCCGGGTCGGAAAAGGGGACCTGCGTCTTGCGGCCGTATGCGCGATGAGAGCATGAGGCGTCATGCTCGCCGTGTCCCGCCCTCTCCGCGCCGCGCGCGCCGCCGTGTTCGCCGCGGTGTGCGTCGTGCTGTCGGCGGCCGGGCACACGCTGATGACGAGCGATCCGCTGCCGGTGTGGACCGTCCTGGCCGGGTTCGCCGCGGTGTTCGCGGTGGCGTACGCCGCGGCCGGGCGGGAGCGCTCGTGGGGCGGCATCGCCGCGCTGCTGGCCTTCGGCCAGCTGGCTCTGCACACCTTGTTCAGCTTCGGCATGGCCGCGGCGGCTCCGGCCATGGCCGGGCACGGCACCGCGGGTTCGGGGCTGAGCATTCTGGACCGGCTGCTGTGCGGCAGCCGCGACTCGGCCGGGCGCATCATGCTGCCGCCGGGCTGGTCGGCCCGCGATGTCGTGGCCTCCGCAGGGCTCGACCCGGACGCGGTCGGCGCGCTGCCGGACCCGGCCGCGGCGGCCGGGCACGGCTCCGGTCCGATGATCTTCGACGGCGGGTTGGGCATGGCGGCCGCGCACGTAGCCGCCGCGGTCGTCGCGGCATGGTGGCTGCGGCAGGGCGAGGCGGCGCTGTTCCGGCTGCTCGCCCGCCTGCACGCGGTCGCGGTCGCGCCGCTGCGCGCGGTGCTGGCCCTGCTGTTCGGCACGGTGCCGGTCCGGCACGTGCCGTCGCCGGTACGGCGTACCCGGCACGCGGTCCCGCTGCTGCGGTCCGCGCATCTCCGCCACGCCGTGGTCCGCCGGGGTCCCCCGGTGTTCGCACCCGCCTGCTGACGCGCCGCCTTCGGGGGACGCGTGAACTCCCCTCCCCCGCCCGTACCGGCCTGCCCGGCAGCGTGCGGCGGACCGGGACGGCAGGCGGCCCGGACACCTTCCTGCCCGGCCCGCCCGGCGCATCCGCGCCCGGCCGGCCCCCGGTCCACGCACGCCCGCACCCCGACGCCGCAGCGCGGCCGGGTCGGCGTGCGCCCACTCACGGAGTCCAGAAACCATGCAGCTCAGCACTGTGCGCCGTTCCCTGCGCCGCCGCGCCGCCGTCCTCGCGGCCGCGTCCGCCGCCGCCGTCCTCGCCCTCGCCGCGCCCGCCTCGGCGCACGTCTCGGTCCAACCGGGCCAGGCCGAGCAGGGCGGCTACGCGGGCGTGACGTTCCGCGTCCCGAACGAGCGCGACGACGCCGGCACCACCAAGCTCGAGGTCAACCTGCCCGAGAACGCGCCGCTCACCTCGGTGCGCACCCGCCCGCTGGCGGGCTGGACCGCCACGGTCGAGAAGCGCCCGCTGGCCACCCCGATCACCTCGCACGGCAAGCAGATCACCGAGGCGGTCGCGAAGATCACCTGGACCGCGAACGCGGGCGTCCGCATCGCCCCGGGCCAGTACGAGGACTTCGAGGTGTCGATGGGCCAGCTGCCCACCGACAAGGACAAGTTGGTCTTCAAGGCGCTGCAGACGTACGAGAGCGGCGAGGTCGTCCGCTGGATCGACGAGCCGGCCGCGGACGGCAAGGAGCCGGCGAACCCGGCCCCGGTCCTGAAGCTCGTCGCCAAGGGCGCGGCGGCACCTGCCCCGGCCCCGTCGGCGGCCGGCACCGCGGGTGCCGCAGGCGCTGCAGGCGACCAGAACCTGACCGCGGTGGCGTCGTCCTCGAAGTCCAGCGACTCGACCGCGCGCACGCTCGGCGTGGCCGGGCTGGTCGTGGGCGCGCTGGGCCTGGCGGTCGGCGCGTTCGGCATCGTGCGCGGCTCGCGCGCCGCGCGTCCGGCGGCGTCGGCTCCGCAGGACGCCCACTAGTCCAGCTCTTCCGGACCGGCCCCCGCTGCCGTCGGCGGGCGGGGGCCGGTCCGGCCCAACGTCACACGTGATCGGGAGAACCATGCGCAAGGCTGTAGTGCGGACCGTGGCACTCGCGGCGGCAGGCCTGCTGTTCGCCGCCGGATGCAGCAGCTCCGCCGACAAGAAGCCGTCACCGGGCGGCGGTGCCCCGGTGAAGATCATCCAGTCCGGCCCGCCGTCCAAGTACCGCGGCACCGAACTGGGCAAGGCCTTGGAGAAGCCGGCGCTGGCGCTGACCGACACCGCCGGGCAGCCGTACGACTTCAAGGCCCGTACGGACGGCAAGGTGACGCTGCTGTACTTCGGCTACACGCACTGCCCCGACGTGTGCCCCACCACGATGGCCGACCTCGCGCGCGGCCTGACCAAGCTCAAGCCGGAGGACCGCGCCAAGATCGAGGTGGTCTTCGTGACCACCGACCCGGAGCGCGACAAGGGCGCCGAACTGCGCGAGTGGCTGGACGCGTTCGACAAGTCGTTCGTCGGCCTGACCGGCCCGTTCGACCAGATCACCGCGGCCGCGAAGAGCGTCGGGGTGGCGCTGGAGCCGCCGAAGGTCGGCGCCGACGGCAAGGTCACCAGCACGCACGGGACGCAGATAATCGCGTACTCGCCGGACAACCTGGCCCGCGTCATCTACCTGGCGAGCGTCGGCATGAAGCCGGACGGCACGCCCGCCGGCATCACCGCCGACGACTTCGCGCACGACCTCCCGCTGCTGATCCACCCCGAGGGAAGCACGTCATGAACTCCACCGGGACGGCCGGCGGTCTCCGCCCGTCGCGCCGCGCCGCCGCCCTGATCCTGGGCGGCCTGCTCACCGTCGGGGCCGGCGTCGGCCTGGTCGCGTGCACGTCGGACGGGTCCGGCGACGGCAAGCCCGAGGCGTCCGCCGCGCAGGGCACCGCACCGCAGCTGAAGATCGTCGACCCGTACATCCCGCAGCCCGCCAAGGACGGCATGGCGGCCGGCTACCTGGTGGTGCAGAACGACGGGGGCACCGCCGACCGGCTGGTCTCGGTGCGCACCGACCTCACCGCGAGCGCGGAGATCCACCAGACGGTCGACAACTCGATGCAGAAGATCGACGGCATCGCCATCCCGGCGCACGGCAAAGGCGTCCTCGCGCGCGGCGGTACGCACATCATGTTCATGGACACCACCCGCCGGCTGACGAAGGGCGACATCGTCGACGTGACCCTGACCTTCGAGAAGTCCGCGCCGATCACGGTGCGCGTACCGGTGCTGGGCGCGGCCGACCGGCCCGGCGACCCGGGCGTGGGGACGACGGGCGGCGCGGCGGCCGGGGACGCGGGTGCGGCCGGCTCCGCGGGGAACGCCGGCAGCCCTGCGCCGAGCGGCGGTTCGGAGCATGCGGGCCATGGCGGCTGACGCGGCGGCTCGGGCCGCGGGCCGCGGGTTCACAGGTGCAGCGGGTGTCGAGAGTGCCGCAGGTGCCGCAGGTGCCGCCGCGCTCGCCGGACGGCGCCGGCGGGTGCCGCGTCCGGTCGCGTGGCTGCTGACTCTCCCGCTGCTGCTGGCCGTTCTGGTGGTCGGCGGGGCCGGGCCGGCCGCCGCGCACGCGAGCCTCGATTCGAGCGACCCGGCCGCGGGCAGCACCGTCCCGGCCGCGCCCGCCGCGGTCACGCTGCGCTTCAGCGAGGGCGTGGAGACCGGCCTGGGCGGCGTGAAGGTGCTCGACCCGGACGGCAAGCGGGTGGACAGCGGCAACCCGGAGCACGGCATCGGCGGCGCCTCGACGGTGCGCGTGAAGCTGCTCGCGGGGCTGGCGCCGGGCACGTACACGGTCGCGTGGCGGGTCGTCTCGGACGACTCGCACCCGATCGGCGGGGCGTTCACGTTCAACATCGTGCGCGCCTCGGCCGGGTCCGCGAAGCTCGGTTCGCAGAGCGGCGACCAGGCGGTCAAGGTCACCGACGGGATCGCGCGCGGCGTCGCGTTCGGGTCGTTCGCGCTGCTCGCCGGTTCGGTGCTGTTCCTGGTCGCGCTGCGGCCGGCCGCGGTGGCGCGGCTGCGGGTGTGGCTGCTGCTGTTCGCCTCGTGGGCGGGCCTGCTGGTGTCCACCGTCGCGGCCTTGATGCTGTACGGGCCGAAGGCGTCCGCGCTGGGCTTCTCGTCGGCGTTCGATCTCGACGTGCTGCGCGCCACGTTGGAGACCAAGCTGGGCCGCTGGCTGTCCGTCCGCGTCCTCGTCCTGGGGGCGGCGGGCGCGCTGCTCGGCTACCTGGTGGCCGCGCTGCCGACCGCGACGCGGCGGGCCCGCATCGTGATGGGCGCCTCATGGGCCGTGCTGTGCACGGCGCTTGCCACCACCTGGTCGGCCTCGGACCATGCGTCCGTCGGCATCCAGGCACCGCTGGCGATGGGCATGGACGTCGTCCACCTGCTCGCCATGGGCGCGTGGCTGGGCGGTCTGGCGGTGCTGCTGATCCTGCTCACCGGTCCGGAGAAGGACGAGGACGGCGAGGAACTCCCGGGCGCTCCCGACGTGCACACGGTGGCGTGGTTCTCGAAGGCCGCGATGGTATGCGTGTGCCTGCTGGTGGTGACCGGCGTGTACGCGGGCTGGCGGCAGATCGGGTCCTTCGACGCGCTGTTCGGGACGACGTTCGGGCTGCTGCTGATCCTCAAAGCCAACTTCGTGGTGCTGATGGTCGCCGCGGCCTGGGTCGCGCGGCGGTGGCTGCAGGCCCGGCTGCGGGCGAGCGCGGGGGCCCGGGCCGTGCAGCCCATGGCCCGCAAGCGCACGCTGCAGAAGGCGGTCGGTGCGGAGGCGCTGCTCGCCGTCGCGGTGCTCGCGGTCACCTCGGTGCTGGTCAGCACCGAGCCGGGGCGCACCTCATGGGAGCGCGAGCAGGCCTCGAAGCCGGCGACGGTGCGCGTCAGCACGCCGTTCGATGCGGGCGGCCAGTCCGGCAAGGGCATCGTCGACGTGGTGCTCGACCCGGCGCGTACCGGGACGAACACGCTCGACGTGTTCGTCGTGGACGCGCAGCGCAACCCGTTCGATCCGCCGGAGGTCACCGCGACGGCGGCGCTGCCGGACAAGCAGATCGACGGCATCGCGGTCACGCTGCAGCGGGTCGCGCCGGGGCAGTGGCGGGCCGAGGGGCTGTCGCTGCCGATGGCCGGGACGTGGCAGGTGTCGGTCGCGGTGCGCACGAGCGACATCGACCGGGCGACGGTGACGATTCCGATGAAGGTGCGCTGAGGGCGATGCGACGTGGTGGACCCGCCGGATCTGTTGCGCCCGGCGGACCGGTTGTACTGGATGCACTCGATATGACGCATGTCCCGGAATTCGAGGAAACCCCATGAGCGGCTCTGAAAACCCCTCCCCCGCACCCGGGTTCTCGCGCCGCCGCCTGCTGGCCACGGCCGGGGCGGCGGGCGCGGGCGGCCTGGTCGCGGGGGCGGCGGGCGGGGCGGTCGGTGCCTCGCTCGCCGACGGCGACGGTTCGGGCTCCGGTGCGGGGAGCCTGAGCCTCGCCTCTGTCGGGGCGTCCGCGGTTCCGTTCCACGGCGCGCAGCAGGCGGGGATCACCACGCCCGCGCAGGCCCGTACCGTCCTCGTGGCGTACGACCTCGAACCGGGTGCGGACCGGGCCAAGGCGGCGGCGCTGATGCGGCGCTGGTCGGACACCGCGGCGCGGCTCGCGCGCGGCGAGCGGCCGGACGCCGACGGGCAGGTCGGGCTGGACGCCGGTCCGTCGTCGCTGACCGTGACCTTCGCGTTCGGCGCCACGCTGTTCGACAAGCTGGGTCTGGCCGGCCGCCGCCCGGAGGGGCTGCAGCCCCTCCCGCCTTTCCCGGGCGACGAGTTGGACGCGTCGCGCAGCGACGGGGACCTGCTGGTGCAGGTGTGCACGGACGATGCGCTCGTGGGCTTCCACGCCGTCCGCACGCTCCAGCGGCTGGCGCGCGGCACCGCCAAGGTGCGATGGCAGATGACCGGGTTCGCCCGCTCCCCCGGGGCCACCGCGAAGCCGATGACGCACCGCAACCTGATGGGCCAGGTCGACGGCACCAACAACCCCAAGCCCGAGGCACCGGACTTCGCCGCGAAGATCTTCGTGGGCGATGCGGGCGCGGCGGGCGGCGCCGCGTGGCTGCGCGGCGGTTCGTACGTCGTGATGCGGCGGATCCGGATGCTGCTCGACGACTGGGACGGGCTCGACCTGGCCGCGCAGGAACGGGTCATCGGGCGGCGCAAGGACACCGGCGCACCGGTGACCGGCGGCGAGGAGACCACCCCGGCGGACTTCGGCGCGCGCGCCGCGAACGGGTCCCTGGCGGTCGCCGAGAACGCGCATATCCGCGTGTCCGCACCGGAGTTCAACCGCGGCGCGACCATGCTGCGGCGCGGCTACTCGTACCACGACGGCTTCCGGCCGGACGGGAGCCCGGACGCGGGCCTGCTGTTCCTGGCCTGGCAGGCGGACCCCCGCGACGGGTTCGTCCCGGTGCAGCAGAAGCTGGCCCGCGGCGACGCGCTGTCGCCTTTCGTGCGCCACGAGGCGAGCGGCCTGTACGTCGCCCCGCCGGGGTGCCCGGAGGGCGGCTACGTGGGCCAGGCGCTTCTGGACGGGTAGTTCGACTCTTGGTCCCGGATGCACGGCGCCTGCCACGTTGTATCCCGCCCGAGGAATGTGACGCCTGCCACATTTCCAGAGCGGCTTCCCGCGGCAAATGGCCGGAGGCATCGTCCGCTCTTCGCGTGGGGTGGGGGGGGCCGGGGCGGCGCACGCCCCCGGTCGGGGGGGGGGGGGGCCGCGCCCCCCCCCCCCCCCCCCCACGCGAAGAGCGGAGCACGGACGAAGTCCGCTCGATGCCTTCGGTCGTTTGGCCTCTTCGGCCCTGCGAAACGCCCGATATGACCGTTTGAAAATCGTCAACCCCACGGCGCATGCTTCCTCTTGTGAAGCCGGGCCCGGCCCACTCAGCAGCACTCGACCTTCGTTCTCAGGGGAGAAGTTCGTGATCGCAGAGTTGTCCAGCCTTGTCCCACTAGCACTCGGCTTCCTGTGGCTGGTTGCCCTTGGCTCCGACCAGCACGCCAGTTGCCTTTCGCCTGATAGCAGCCCGAGAACGACCATTCGCCATCACTGCAGGGCCATCTCGAACCACGCACGACAAATCGCCATCCTGTTGGCACGCCGCGTCGGGATTACCGACTGAGGCCGACCAGGTCGCCGGCCGTCCCGGGCGGGTCCTGCTCGCCGACAAGAACTAGTACGGCCTTGAGTTCGACCACCGCTTCACCGAGCAGGGCGTAGGGCTGCTGCGTCCGGCGCACGGACGAGCCCGCGCGCCGGAACCGAGTTCGTCCGCCCCCGGCACCAACTACTCGAGTCCGTCAACCTGCCCCGGACAGGGAAGGCGCCATGGAGTCGGATCTAGTCCCGTCACTCGTGCAGCGGTGCGGGGGCGGTGCCGTGGTGGAGGCGGACGCGGTCGTATCTGCCGCCGATGACGGCGGCCTGGTTCTCCAGGCTGTCGGGGTGCTTCGGGTTCCAGTAGCTGCTGTGACCCGAAGCGCCTTCGGTGGTGAAGGTGTTGGCGCCGTAGTCCGGGTCGGTCGGGGTGGGGGCGCCGACGATGGGCAAGCCGTAGGTGACCGAGCCGATGGCCGGGACGGGGTCGTCCTTGGCGCGGCCCACCCACACGTGCTCCCGGTCCACGCCCAGGTCGGCCGCGTTGCCAGTGCGCAGGCCGGGACTGCCGACCGCGACGATGTCGTCCGCGGCCAGGCCGCCCGGGGTGTGCGCGGCGGCGGTGGCGACCACGACCGAGCCGTAGCTGTGGCCGATCGCCGTGACGTGGTCGGGTGTGGCCGGGTCGTGGGCGGCGCGCAGGCCGTCGACGAAGCGGCCGAGCTTCGGCGCGGCTTCGTCGGCCGAACGCACGAGGGCGGCATCCGCGAGCGTCTGCGGCGCGTCGTAGCCCACCCACGTGATGACCGCGGCACCGCCCGGCCCGGCGTCGTCGCGGGCGGCGGACCACAGGTCGCGCACGCGGTCCGTCTCACGGCCGGCATCGTGCAGGGAGACGCCTTTGCCGGGCACGAACACCGCGGTGTGCCGGGACCGGTCGGGGTCGCCGATCGCGACGATCGCCCGTCCTTGGCCCTTGGCCGAGAAACCCAGCAGATACGCGGGCGCGGTACCGGGGCGGGACGGGATCCGGTCGAGCTGGCCGCGGAGTGCGGCGAGGGCCGACAGCGTGGTCTCGACTTCGCCGATGCGCTGGATGAACCGCACGCCCGAGCCGCGAGTGCCTCCGTTGACGTTCGCCAATTGCTCTTTGAGCGACGCCAGTTCGCTACGCAGATTGCACTCTGTCGCGCCCAGGTGGATCCGGTTCGCCCGGTCGCGTACCTCGGCCGGAAGGCCGTCGAGCGCGCCGATGATGTCGGGGTGGGCGATCAGGTAGCGCTGCCGGTCAGCGTCGCCGAGGGCGTCCCACCAGGCCCGTACGGCATCGGGTCCGCCCTGCGGGATCTGCGGTGCGGCGAGGCCGGTGAGAGATCCGACCATCCGGCCGTCGGCTGCCGCATCGCCCCAGCGGTCCAGCCCCGGGGTGCCCGCGTCCGGAGAGAGGCGGCGTACGCCGTCGCCGAGGCGGGCGTCCGCTGCGGTGGCCCGGACGAGGACGGCAGTCAGGGCGAGGGTCAACTCCTCGGCCTTGGTGTGCTCTTCGGCTTCTCCACCGAGGGGGGCGGAGACGCGTCCGTCGTCGTCGACCGCGAATCCGCGGCTGGCTGCCTCGCCGAGCAGGCTGGTCAAAGTGCTTTGCGCGCTGCGTAGTTCCGCGGCGGCGGTCTCGACCAAGGGGCCGACACCGCAGGCTTCGAAGGCCGCGACGCGTACCTCGGTGTCCTGCCGGTCGAGTTCCTGGTAGGCGGCGTCTGCGTCGGCGCCCTCCCAGGCGGAGCCGATGAGGGGTCCGACGACGGCGGTGACGGCACGGCTGCCGACCATGTCGAGGTCCCGGGCCAGCACGGTCCAGTCGCCCGCGGTGGCGTCGAGGGGGTTCAGCCGGGCATCGCGCAGCTGGGCGAACGTGACCATGGCGGCCCGCCTTTCCGCACCGCGGTCAGCCGCCCGCGGCGTCGAATGCCGCGGCGGCCGTACGGTCGGTCTGCTCGTCGCGCTGCGCGGTCGCGGCGAGGTTGTCGGCAGTGCGCGCGAAGGAGCCGCCGGCCGCAACAAGGCGGGCCTGCCAGGCGGTTGCCACGTCGACGAGTGCGGCGGCGGTGGCGAAGCCGGGGCATCCGGCAGCAGCCGCCCGGGCGCTCTCGGCGACCCGGTCGGTCAGCCGCGGCAGGTCGGCGGCGATCTCCCGGGCACCGGCCGAGGCGGCACGCAGGACGGCGGGATCGGCACGCATCGGCGGCTCCTCGGCAGGCCGAACCGGAGGGCGGTTTCGGCGGTGGAAAACGTCAGGCGGGATGGCAGGCATGCTTGTGTACGACAGTCTCGGCCTGCGGGCCCGGAGGACTGCTCCGGACGAGTGGCCTGTGCACGACGTTAAGCCGAACCGACCGCACAGACCGGTCGGTTGCCCGGGGATTCACTGGAAAGACTGAGGAACTCAAGGTTTGTCCACAGGAGTTCTCCGGTAGCACCCAGGTTTTCCACAGGACTGTGCACAGGCTTTCCACCGGAATTCGCCTAGCTTGTACCTTCATTGGACACAGCCCGTGCAAGCCGACCGCGGGCCACGAGTTCGAGCACCACGGCGATGGCTGCGGCCTGCACGGCCAGGAGGGCGATCAGCACGAAGAGTTGGACGGCACCGGCGTCGACCGGCGAGGCGCCGCCCAGCAGCATTCCGACGAACGCGCCGGGGAGGGTGACCAGGCCGACGGTACGCGTCTGGTCCAGCGCCGGGATCAGCGCTCCGGCGGCTGCCGGGCGGCAGATCTCCAGACGGGCTTCGCGGTCGGGGAAGCCGAGCGCGAGGGCGGCTTCCACCTCGCCGCGCCGCACGTCGAGTTCTTCGAGGGCGCGGCGGCCGGCGAGCACGGTGGCGGTCAGCGCGCCGCCGAGCAGGATGCCCGCGATGGGGATGACGACGAGGCCGTCGGACGGAAGGAGCCGGGTCGCGGCGAGCAGGCCGAGGACCGGGAGTGTGGCGGTGAGGATGGGGACCGCGGCCCAGCGATGGAAGCGCGTGCCGGCGATGCGGCCTGCGGCGGTGGAGGTGGCCACTGCGTACATGAGGAGGACGAAGAGGAGCGTCGCCCACCACCGGTCGACCACCTGGGTGATGACCGCGGAGACCACGAGCAGTTGAAGCCCGGCCCGCACCCCGGCGGTGAGGACGGCACGCCCATGGCCGAGGTGCGCCAGCGCCGCGACGAGGATGGCGGCGAGCAGCAGGACGGCGATCACCGCACCGAGCACCGGCGTGACGGGGAGCAGGGATGCGGCGACGGTGACGCGGTCACTCATGCGGCGACGCTACGCGCCGAGAAGGCCGAGCCGACGCAACGCCCCACCGTGGGGCGACCGCCGATGTGAAGACGACGCAACCGCAGCGAGCCGGACCGGCACGGGCCTCGCCACGGCATGCACCGAACCCTGACGCCGTCAGAGCCGTGGGCCTGGCGCTTGCGGCAACAGTCTTCGGACTCGGCCTCACTCAAGGGGGGTGGGGAGGGCGGGCCGGGGGGTCGGGTCCAGGACAAGGGGCGGCGTACGGGGGTGATTGTGGGGCGGCTGGGAGGGGGAGGTGGGCGGGCTAGAGTTGGCGCTATGGCTGCGTCTGGCGTTTCGGTCGGGAATCCTCGGTGGACCTATCTGGGGCCCGAGGGGACCTTTACCGAGGCCGCGTTGCGGACGATTCCGGGGGCCGAGGCGGCCGAGGCCATCCCGTTGGCGTCGGTGCCGGCGGCGTTGGATGCGGTGCGGCGGGGTGAGGCGGATACAGCGGTGGTGCCGCTGGAGAACTCCGTCGAGGGGTCCGTATCGGTGACGCTCGACGAGCTGGCCACCGGGGAACCGCTGGTGATCGAGCGGGAGATCCTGCTGCCGATCTCGTTCGCGCTGCTGGTGCGGCCGGGGACCGCGATCGAGGACATCAAGACGGTGTCCAGCCACTCGCATGCGCAGCCGCAGGTGCGGCGCTGGCTGGCGGCGAATCTGCCGGATGCGCACTGGTTCTCGTCGGCGTCGAACGCGGATGCCGCGCGGCTGGTCCAGGAGGGCCGCTACGACGCGGCGCTGGCCGGCGAGTTCGCGGCGGCCCGGTACGGGCTGGTGCCGCTGGTCACGGACATCCACGACGTCGAGGGTGCGGTCACACGGTTCGTGCAGGTGCGCCGGCCCGGGGCCGTCGCGGCGCCGACCGGGGCGGACCGTACGTCGGTGGTGGCGTTCATCGTGGACGACCACGCCGGTGCGCTGCTGGAGATCCTGCAGGAGTTCGCGGTCCGGGGCGTGAACCTCGACCACATCCAGTCGCGGCCGACCGGCGACGGCCTGGGGCACTACTTCTTCGCGATCGAGGCCGAAGGCCACATCGGCGACGCCCGGGTGGGCGAGGCGCTGATGGGGCTGCGCCGGGTGTGCGCGGCGGTGCGGTTCCTCGGGTCGTACCCGCGGGCCGACGGCGTGCGGCCGCAGGTGCGCCGCGGTACGTCGGACCCGGAGTTCGAGAACGCGGCGCAGTGGCTGGACCGCTGCCGGCGCGGCGAGGTGTGACCGGCCGGCCGCGGCCCCGGGGCGGCGGTCAGGCCGGGAAGTCGAAGCTGTAGCCCTGCGCGACCAGCCAGGGCAGGAGTCTGCGCAGTGCGGCGACGGTCTGCGCGCGTTCGCCGCCCGAGTCGTGCATGAGGACCACGCCGCCGGGCCGGAGTCCGCGTTTCACGTTGGCGAGGATCTTGTCGGGGCCTTGGCGCTCCCAGTCGCGGCTGTCCACGGTCCAGTCGAGCGGCTTCATGCCGTAGCCGGCCGCGGTGGCGCGCACCTTGGACGACCAGTCGCCGCCGGGTGCGCGGAACCAGGCGATCTCGACGCCGGGCAGGGCGGCGAGTATCGCATCGCGGGCGCCGGTGATCTGGTTGCGCAGCCGGTCCTCGGGCAGCTTGGAGATGGCCTGGTCGTGGCTCTCCGAGTGGTCGCAGAGGCGGTGCCCCTTGGCGACGATCCGGCGGAGCAGCCCAGGGTGGGCGCGGGCCTGCTCGCCGACCACGCAGAAGGTTGCCTTGGCGCCGTACTCGTCGAGCAGGGCGAGGACTTGCGGGGTCCAGAGCGGGTCCGGGCCGTCGTCGAAGGTCAGCGCGACCTTCTTGCCCGATCCCGCGGTGGAGCGGACGAGGGCGTCGGAGACCGCGGGCGGTGCCGCGGCCGGCGGGGGTCCGGCCTGGGGCGGCACCGGGGCCTCGGGCGCCGCGGGAGCGGCCGCGGGCGGTACGCCGCGCCCCAGGTGCGGGTCGGGTGCGGCCTGCGGGCCGGGTGAGGACGGTCGCCCGGTCGGCGCCGGGGAGCCGGTTCCGGTGTGCCTCCCGCCGCCGGACGCGCAGCCGATCGCGGTCAGGGCGAGCACGGCGATCAGGGCGACGGCGTTGCGGACGCGGTTTGCGCGGGAGCCTCGGACATCCGGCACAGGCTTCCTCCTGGCTGGTCGGAGCGCGGTCGGGCGGCCGACCGCCGATCGACCGTCGGCCGCCCGTGGGTCAACCGGGCTCCACCGTGACACAACCAGGAGGCGATTTGTCCGATTTTCAGATGTTTTTGTGATCGTGGCGCGGCGCTGACCCGCCGTCAGCCCAAGGCCCCGCCTCGGCCGTTCCGCCGCCCGCTGCAGCCTCGGCCGGGAGCGCGAGCCCCGCGGGGCCGACCTCCACGACATCGAGGGCCACCGGGAACGGCTCGGCCCGGGCCTCCGGGCGCACCGCCACCCGGCCGTCCGGCACCCGCACGACCAGCGCTCCAGGACGCACCCGCACCGACAGCCGGGTGCCCGGCCCGATCGGGTCGCCGTCCAGCTCGCGCGGCTCCGGGCGGGCCGTCTCCACCTCGACCGAGCGCCCGGTGAAGTGCTCGATCGGCCGCCAACGGCGCTGCCGCGGCGGGACGTCCGGCACATCGCGGCGCCGGCGCCCTATGACGCGGACCGTCGCGTGCGCCCACCCGGTCATGCCGTACGGCGCGAACACCACGACGTCCAGCAGCCCGTCGTCCGGTTCGGCGCCGGGCAGCAGCTGCATGCCGGCCTGCAGCGCGCCGACATTGCCGACCAGCACCATGCGGGCCCGGCGCTTGATGGGCGGCCCGTCGTCGATGCGCAGCGTGACCCGCATGCGCGCATCGCGCAGATGCCGCCCGGCGGAGACCGCGTACGCGGGCCAGCCGACCTTCTTCTTCAGCGCGTCCGGGGCGTCCGCGACCATCGCCGCGTCCAGGCCGATGCCGGCCATCGCGGTGAAGTAGCGCCATTCGCCGTCCGGCTCGTCCGGCGCGATGCCGCCCAGGTCGATGTGCCGGTCGCGGCCGTGCACCGCGACGTGCACCGCGTCCGCGAGGTCGATCGGCAGCCCGAGGTTGCGGGCCAGCAGGTTGCCGGTGCCGGACGGCACCACCGCCAGCGGGACCCCGGTGCCGGCCAGCGCGCCCGCGCACTCGCGCACCGTGCCGTCGCCGCCCGCCACCACGACCAGGTCGACGCCCTCGGCCAGGGCCTTTCGGGTCACCCCGGCGCCCGGGTCCTCGACGGTGGTCTCCAGCCACAGCGGCGGCGCCCAGCCCGCCTCGGACATGATCCGGTCGATGCGGGCCCGGTCGTCCGCGGAGTCCAGCTTGATCGGGTTGACCACGAGCGCGGCGCGAGGCATCCGCCCGTGGGCGTAGTGCCGCGGGTTGCCGCCCGGGCCGCCCCACACCGACTTCGGGGACAGCACCGCGGCGTCCATGATCGCCAGCACCGCGGCGGCCGACACGAACGCGGCCAGCACGTCGCTGGGGTGGTTGTCGCCGCGGTAGATGCGGGACAGTCCGACGGCCAGCGGGACGAGCAGGCAGAGCACGCGCCACACCCACACGCCCACGCGTCCGGTCAGCTGCCGGGACAGCAACACCGCGATGCCGCCGTACAGCGCGAGCGCGGCGCCGGTGTGCCCCGAGTAGTAACTCCCGTCGCCGGGGAGGTCGTCGAGCCGCGGCACCGCCGGCCGGTCGCGGTCCACCCACATCCGGACCAGCAGGTACACGAGGGTCTGCGCGGCGACCGTGCCGACCAGGAACAGCGGGGCGCGCCAGGACCGGTACGCGGCCAGCGCGAGCCCCGCCGCGATCAGCGTGCCGGCGATCACCGCGGGTGCGCCGGAGGCGACCGACAGGACGCGGGAGACCGCGTCCCACAGGTCCGAGCGGTGGTCGGCGAAGGTGCGGACCAGGCCGTCCTCGGCGGATACCGGCCATACGCCGTCGAGGGCGCGCGTCACCAGCAGGCCGAGTCCGGCCACCACCAGCACCGTCGCCGCCAAGGGCAGGGCGATCCGCCGCAGGAACCGTCCTGCCTCCGTGGTGAGCATGGGCGCAATTCTTACCCAGGCGGACGGTCTTCCGGACGGCCCAGGTCGATCACGGGCCCGGCGGCCGGCGTGATCTCCGCCTCCACCGGGTCCCACAGCAGTTCGAACGCCAGCCAGAACACGCCCAGGACCACGATGCCGAGGGCCCATCCGGCGACCACGTCGCTGAGGTAGTGCACGCCCAGCGCGATCCGGGTGAACCCGACCCCCACGGCCGACACCACCGCGACCGCGACCACCGCGGGCCGGGCCCGGCGCGGCAGGTACGGCCACAGCCCGATCACCAGCACCCCGCAGCCGAGCACCCCGTTGAGGGCGTGCCCGGACGGGAAGGAAAAGCCCTCAGCGGTGTCCACCGGGTCGGCGAAGGTGGGCCGTTCACGGGCCACCGCGAGTTTGCACAGCCCGCCCGACAGGCCGCCGAGCGCCATGACCGCGGCCGCCCACATCGCGACCCGCCGGTTCCCGGCCGCCCACAGCGCGACCGCCAAGGCCAATGTCAGCAGCCGGAACGTGTTGGGATCCCACACCCAGTCGCTGAGGATCCGGATGGTCCGGGTCGTCGCCGGGCTGTCCACGAGCCACTCGTGCAGGTCCCGCGCGACCCGCGCGTCGACCCGGAACAGCATGTCCCAGCCGAACACCACGAGCAGCAGCAGCGTGCCGAACACCGCCGCGGCGGCCGCGACGGCGGCGGTGTACCAGAGCGCGGCGGGCCGGGGCGCGAACACCGGAGCGCGGAAAAGGCTGTGCACTCCCCCTTGATACCCCCTTGATCGCCGTGCGGCCCGGAAAAGTACTGGAGTCTGCCCGGTACTCTGGTCGCGTGATCGACCTGCGACTGCTCCGTGAGGACCCCGACCGCGTCCGCGCCTCGCAGCGTGCCCGCGGTGAGGACGAGACCATCGTCGACGCACTGCTGGCCGCGGACGAGCGCCGCCGCTCGTCGGCGACCGCGTTCGACCAGCTGCGCTCCGAGCAGAAGAGCACCGGCAAGCAGGTGTCGAAGGCGCAGGGCGAGGAGCGCGCCGCGCTGCTCGAGCGCGCCCAGGCCTTGGCCGCCGACGTCAAGGCCGCGGACGCCGCGCAGGACGACGCCGCCGCCGAGGCGCAGCGGCTGCTCTTGGAGCTGTCCAACGTTGTCGAGGACGGCGTGCCGCCGGGCGGCGAGGACGACTTCGTGACGCTGGAAGAGGTCGGCACCCCGCGCGACTTCGCGGCCGAGGGCTTCGAGCCCAAGGACCACGTCGAGCTGGGCAGGATCCTCGGCGCCATCGACGTCGAGCGCGCCGCCAAGGTCTCCGGATCGCGCTTCTACTACCTGACCGGCATCGGCGCGATGCTCGAACTCGCGCTGGTCAACATGGCGATGGCGCAGGCGAACGCGGCCGGCTTCACGCCGATGATCACGCCCGCCCTGGTGCGCCCGAAGGCCATGGAGGGCACCGGCTTCCTGGGCCAGGCCGCGGAGAACGTCTTCTACCTCGAGAAGGACGACTACTACCTGGTCGGCACCGCCGAGGTCCCGCTCGGCGCGTACCACATGGACGAAATCCTGGACGCCAAGCAGCTGCCGCTGCGCTACGCCGGGTTCTCGCCGTGCTTCCGCCGCGAGGCGGGCACCTACGGCAAGGACACCCGCGGCATCATCCGGGTGCACCAGTTCGACAAGGTGGAGATGTTCGTCTTCACCGCGCCCGAGGAGGCCGCGGCCGAGCACCGCCGCCTGCTCGACTGGGAGAAGCAGTTCCTGAACGCGCTGGAGCTGCCGTTCCGGGTCATCGACACCGCCGCGGGCGACCTCGGCTCGTCGGCCGCGCGCAAGTTCGACTGCGAGGCGTGGATCCCGACCCAGGGCAAGTACCGCGAGGTCACCTCGACCTCGAACTGCACCGAGTTCCAGGCCCGCCGCCTCGCGGTGCGGATGCGCGACGCCGACGGCACCCGCCCGCTGGCGACGCTGAACGGCACGCTGTGCGCGGTGCCGCGCACCATCGTGGCGATCCTGGAGAACCACCAGCAGGCGGACGGGTCCGTGCGGGTCCCGGCCGCGCTGCGCCCGTTCCTGGGCGGCCGCGAGGTCCTGGAGCCGGTGGGAGCCGCGTGACGTTCCGCTTGGTCGCCACCGACCTCGACGGCACGCTGATCCACGACGACCACACCATCTCGGCACGCACCCGCACCGCGCTCGCCGCGGTGCGGGCCGCCGGGGCGCACCACGTCATAGTGACGGGCCGGGCGGTCTCGTGGTCGCGGGCGGTGTTCGCCGACCTGGGGTACGACGGGCTCGCGGTCTGCTCGCAGGGCGCGCAGGTCTACCACGCGGGCGAGGACCGGCTGCTCACCTCGGTGACGCTGGACCGGCAGGTCGCGCAGCTGGCCATGGAGAAGCTGAAGGCCGACCTCGGGCCGGTCGCGATGGCGGTCAGCCGGGCCGGCCTGGACGGCGAGGTCGTGGTCGAGCCGTCGTACCGCTACGTGCTGGCGCTGCCGGTGCGGACCGCGGAGGACCGCGCCGAGCTGTGGGCCGAGCCGATCCTCAAGGCCTACGTGCAGCACCCGGGCCTGGGCGACGACGAACTGGCCGCCCGGGCGCGGCAGATCTGCGACGGCCTGGTGGACGTGACGCACGCCGGGCCGGGCATCGTCGAGCTGCTGCCGCCGGGCCTGGGCAAGTCGGTCGGGCTGTCGCTGGTCGCGCGGCGCCTCGGCGTCAAGGCGGCCGAGACGATCGCGTTCGGCGACATGCCCAACGACCTGTCGATGCTGCGCTGGGCCGGGTACGGCGTGGCGATGGCCAACGCGCACCCGGACCTCAGGGCGATCGCCGACGAGGTGACCGGGACGAACGACGAGGACGGCGTGGCCGCGGTCCTCGAACGGCTTTTCCCGGCCATGTAGTCCGCACCCGGCGCCCGGCAGGGCGTCCGCGGGTCGAGACGCACCACGCTCCACGGCACGAAGGCACCACCATGAACCGCGAGACGGCCGCAGACGCCCCGATATCCGACGGGCCCGCGGCCGCGGGCGGTCAGGGGGCGGTGCACGTGGCGTACCCGGTCGGACGCCGGACCGGGCCGGAGTGCCCGGCCCACGACCGCAGCAGCACTGCGGCGGACCGGGCCGACCGGGCCGACTGTGCCCTCCGAGCAGCCCCGGCGGCCCCGGCGGCCGCGGGCGGCGCGCTGCTGATCGCCGGCGTGGTGCTCGTCTCGCTCAACATGCGTGCCGCGCTGTCCGGGGTGTCCCCGCTGGTCGGCGAACTGCGTGCGGCGTACGGGCTGTCCACCACCACCGGCAGCCTGATCACCGCGATCCCCGTGCTGTTCCTGGGCGTGGTCTCGCCGCTGGCCCCGGCGCTGGCCCGGCGGTTCGGCAACGAGCTCGCGCTGCTGGCCGCGCTGGTGGTGCTGACCTGCGGCATAGCGCTGCGCACGGTGTGGTCCACGGCCGCGCTGTTCGCGGGCGGCATGCTGGTGGGCAGCGGCATAGCGGTGCTGAACGTGCTGATGCCGAGCATCGTGAAGAAGGATTTCCCGGGCCGTACCGCGGCGATGATGGGCCTCTACAGCACCACGATGGTGTGCGGCGCGGCCGTCGCCGCGGGGACGAGCGTGCCGCTGGAGAACGCGATCGGACACGGCTGGCAGCCCGCGCTGGGCGTGTGGGCGCTGCTGTCGCTGGCCGCGATCGCGGTGTGGCTGCCGCAGGTCCGCCGCACCCGGGCCGCCGGGCCGCTGCCGCGCGCGGTGAAGGCCCGCGGGGTGTGGCGGTCCGGACTGGCCTGGCTGGTCACCGGGTTCATGGGCCTGCAGTCGCTGCTGTTCTATGTGGTGCTGGCCTGGCTGCCGACGATGCTGACCGACGACGGGATGTCGAAGGGGACCGCCGCCTCGGTGTTCGCGTTCAGCACGGTCTGCCAGATCCCGGCATCGCTGGGCGCCTCGCTGCTCGCCGGGCGGATGCGCGACCAGCGGCTCCTGGTGCTGGTCGCGATGGGTCTGACCGGGGGCGGATACGTCGGGCTGCTGTGCGCGCCGACCGAGGGGGCGTGGCTGTGGGCCGCGCTGCTCGGGCTCGGCCAGGGCGCGGCGGTGGCGCTCGCGCTGACGCTGATCGTGATGCGCTCGCCGGATCCGCAGGTCGCCGCGCAGTTGTCCGGAATGGCGCAGGCGGTGGGGTACGCGCTGGCGGCGTTCGGGCCGCTGGCCGCGGGTGCGTTCGCGGATGCGACGGGCGGCTGGACGGTCCCGATGGCGGTGATGCTCGGGCTGGTCGGCGTCGCCGTGGCCTGCGGCCTGGGCGCGGCGCGGCCGCGGCACGTGCGGGTCACGCGGCGGATCGTCTGACCGGACGCCGCCGGGCCGTCCGGTGCTCGGGACGGCCCGGCCGCGGGCGGCGGTGTGTCAGAGGCCGCGGACCTGCGGCAGCCCGTCCCGGATGATCTTCTCGAAGACCACTTCGTCGGTGGCGAAGACGCTGTCCGGGACCGGCATGTGCACGGCGATCTCGGTCATTCCGACCTCCGCGTAGCGGCCCGCGAAGTCCACGAAGGCGTCCACTGATTCCAGGGCGCGTTCGCCGGTCGAGCCGTTGAGCATGATGCGGTCGAGGTCGCGGGGGTCGCGGCCCTGCTCGGCGCAGGCCTCCTCGAGGCGGCGCAGCTGTCCGGCGACCGCCGCGGCGTACTCGTCGGGGGCAAGGCCGCTCAGCCGCTTGGGGTCGCCGTACGTGACCCAGGCCTGGCCGAGGCGGGCGGCAAGCCGCAGGCCGCGCGGGCCGGTGGCGGCGACCGCGAAGGGCACCCGGGGCTGCTGCACGCAGCCGGGCAGCATACGGGCCTCGTCGGCGGCGTAGTAGTCGCCGCGGAAGGTGGTCGCGGGGCTGGTCAGCAGGGTGTCCATGAGGCCGAGGAACTCCTCGAACCGGTCCTGGCGTTCGCGCGGCGGCCAGGGTTCCTGGCCGAGCGCGGTGGCGTCGTAGCCGGTGCCGCCGGCCCCGATGCCCAGCGTGAAGCGCCCGCCGGAGAGGTCGTCGAGGGTCATGACCTCCTTGGCGAAGGTGACCGGGTGCCGGAAGTTGGGCGACGACACCAGCGTGCCCAGCCGGATCCGCGAGGTCGCGGTCGCGGCCGCGGCCAGGGTGGGCACCGAGCCGAACCAGGGCTCGTCGCGGAAACTCCGCCAGGACAGATGGTCGTACGTCCAGGCGCCGTCGAACCCGGCGTCCTCGGCGGCCCGCCAGCGCGCCAGCGCCTCGGGAGCCCGGTAAATCGGCAGAATCACGACACTTACTCGCATGAGACCGAAAATATCCGAACAGAATCCCGCGCAGACCGGCCTGACGTTCCGACACGACCTTGAGAGAGGATGAGCGGTGTGACTGCCTCTCCGCGCCCGCGCCTCGTCGCCACCGACCTGGACGGCACCATCGTCCGCAGCGACGGCACCATCTCGGCGCGCACGCTTGCCGCCATCGGCACCGTCGAGGCGGCCGGGGTGGACGTCATGTTCGTGACCGGCCGCCCGCCGCGCTGGATGGACAAGGTCGCGGAGGCGACCGGGCACCACGGCCTGGCGATCTGCGGCAACGGCGCGGTGGTCTACGACCTGCGCACCGAGAAGATCATCGACACGCATCCGATGGACGTCGCGGCCGCGCGCGAGGTGGCCGCCCGCATCAAGGCGGAGATCCCGGACGTGAGCTTCGCGGTCGAGACCGCGACCGGCTTCGCGCACGAGCCGGCCTACCCGCCGCTGGAGCGCGACCTGTCGATCGTGCACGCGGTGGCGCCGGTCCAGGACCTCCTGGACGCCCCGGTCCTCAAGCTGCTGGCCCGGCACCCGTCGCTGGCCCCGGACGAGTTCCTGGTCCAGACGCGCACCGCGGCCGGGCAGTACGGCGAGTTCACCCACTCGTCCAAGATCGCCCTGGTGGAGATCAGCGCGCTGGGCGTCAGCAAGGCCACCACGCTGGCGTCGTACTGCGCGTGGCACGGCATCGAGGCGGCCGAGGTCGCGGCCTTCGGCGACATGCCCAACGACCTGCCGATGCTGGCCTGGGCGGGGCAGCCGTACGCGGTCGCCAATGCGCATCCCGAGGTCCTCGCCGCGGTCGCCGACCACACCGCGAGCAACGACGACGACGGTGTCGCACAGATTCTGGAAAAGCTCTTCTCGTAACTCTCCGTAGCGCTAATGTGACGCTATGCACTCACCCCGCGCGGGAGGATCCCCGCTGTCCGCACTCCTTGCCAACTATAAAGTTGGCAAGCCGACCGGCTTCCGCCCGGTCGCCGAGGGGCTGCTCAACCGCGGGTACGAAGTGGCCACCACCGACGGGCGCTGGTTCCTCAAGCACTACCTGGACCAATCGCCGCAGGCCATCGTCTTCCAGCACCGGGTCACCGCCCGGCTGAGCGGCGCAGGCATCCCCGCCCTCCCGCCGCTGCCGGACCGCGACGGCGGCACCGCACGCCGCGTCGGCGGCCGGTGGTTCGCGCTGTTCCCGTGGGTCGACGGCGCGCACCGCACCGGGGGCGACCTCGACCCCGCCGAATGCGCGGAGCTCGGCACCCTCCTGGCCGGCGTGCACACGACGCTCATGCGGATGCTCCCGCCCGTCCAGCAGCCGCTGTTCGCCCCGGCCGCGGACGCCGGGTACTCGATGCGCGTGGCCGGCCGGCTGCTGCACGGCATACGCGACCGCACCGTCCGCGAGCCCTTCGATGACCTCGTCGAGCACCGGCTCATCGAGCGCCTGCGCATGCTGCGCCGGCACGCCCACCGCCGGCCCGCCGACCACCACCGCCCGTGCACCGGCTACGTGCACGGCGACTTCCACCCGCTCAACCTGCTCTACGCCGAGCGCGACCCGGTGGCCATCATCGACTGGGACCGGCTCGCGGCCCTGCCGGACACCGAGGAAACCGTGCGCGCCGCACTGCTGTTCTTCACCGCCCCCGTGACCGGCACCCTGGACCTCGCGCGGGTACGGGCGTTCATGCACGCGTACCGCGCGGACAGCGACCCGGGCAGCGCCGAACTCGCGGCCGCCGTCCACCGGTTGTGGTGGGAGCGCCTCAACGACTTCTGGATGCTGAACCGGCACTACGACGAACGCGACCACCGCACCGCGCCGTTGTTCCCGGCCTCCGCCGCACTGATCGTGTGGTGGACCCGGCACTACGAGGAAGTCCTCGCCGCGTTCGTCGAGTGACCGGGGCGCTGCCGCTACCCGGCGCCGCCGCTCGGCGAGCTGCCGCCCGTCGTGGCCGGGTTGCTCGGCGGCGTCGTCGTCGGGGGGTTCGTCGGCGGCTTGCTGCTCGCCGTCTGCGTCGCGGTCGCCGTGGCAGTCGCGGTCTGCGTCTTGCTGTGCGACTGGGTCGGCGCGGTGGTCGTCGGGTTCACCGGCACGCCCGGGACCGTGCTGCGGCCGGTGGTCGACGGCGGACGCGTCGTCGGGGTCGAGGGCTCGTAACCGCCGCCCCCGGGGTTCGAATTGCCGCTCGGGTCACCGGAACCCGCGGGAGCCGACGAACCCGTCGCGGGACCGGTCGGGTCGTCCCCGCCCTCGGCGTCGTTCTGCCCGGCGAACGCGATGACGGCCCAGGTGACACCCGCGACGACCATCACCACGGCCGCCGCGACCATCGCGTAGAACAACCCGGAGCGCCGCCGGTCCTCCTCCACGGCCGGCATCGCCCCGGTCCCGCCGTCGTGCGTGGGCAGCGTGAGCGGACCGGTCGGCCCGTGGCCGCGGCCCGGCCCGTGCCCGTGCCCGTGGTCGGGCGGCGGCGGCACCGGGCCGCCGGAAAGCTGCGCGGTCGGCGCGGTCGCGGAGTTCACCGGTCCCGGCGCCCAGGCCTGCTGCCGGGTGCGGTCCGCGGACTGCGGCGGGATCCGGGTGGTCGGGGGCGACACGTGCACGGCCTGCCCGGCGAGCGCGCGGCGGATGTCGCGGCGCATCTCCTCGGCGGTCTGGTACCGGTCGTCCGGGTTCTTGGCCAGCGCCTTGAGCGCGATGGCGTCCAGGTGCGCCGGGATGCGCGCGTCCGACTCGGACGGCGGCCGCGGGTCGTCCTGCACGTGCTGGTACACCACGGACAGCGGCGTGTCGCCGTTGAACGGCGGGCGCAGCGCCAGGAGTTCGTACAGCAGGCAGCCACTGGAGTACAGGTCGCTGCGGGCGTCCACCGTGCGGCCCAGGGCCTGCTCCGGCGACAAGTACTGCGGGGTGCCCATGACCATGCCGGTCTGGGTCATCGTCGTCGCGGCGCTGTGCAGCGCACGCGCGATGCCGAAGTCCATCACCTTCACCGCACCGGAGTTGGTGATGATGACGTTCGCCGGCTTGATGTCGCGGTGGATGATGCCGTGCCGGTGGCTGTACTCCAGCGCCTCCAGGACGCCGTCGGTGACCCGCAGCGCCTGCTCCTGCGGTATCGGCGACCCCTCGGTCAGCAGCTCGCGGACGGTGCGCCCCTCGACGCACTCCATCACGATGAACGGCACCAGCTCGCCGCTGATGCGGTCCTCGCCGGTGTCGTACACCGAGACGATCGCGGGGTGGTTGAGCGATGCGGCGTTCTGCGCCTCGCGGCCGAACCGCGAACGGGCCACCGGATCCTGCGCGAGGTCCGGGCGCAGCGTCTTGACCGCGACGGTACGGCCGAGCCGCACGTCGTGGGCCATGCTCACCTCGGCCATGCCACCGCGGCCGAGCTGGCGCCCCAATTCGTAGCGCCCCGCACCGACGGTCCTGACCTGGGTCCCGGAGACCTCGTCGTCCGGGCGCTGCGGCTGACCCATCACTCCTCGCCGTCCGTCTCGTCACGGTCCGCCGGGAACGGACTCGCTCGTCCCAACGATCGCCAGGCCGCAAAAGGCACGGCGATCCCGGTGGCCATGCGCAGTTGGCATTGTCCCGCAATCCGGCGTCCGAGTCACCGTACCGGCACGATGCCCGCGGCATCAGGCAATGCCCCCGCCCGGGGCGAGACATAACTCACCGCAACTATTCCGGTTGCCCGATCCGTCGGGTTGACCCGGACTGCCCCATCCGGCCGCTTACGCAGCGCTATCCCAGCATGACGGCCAGCACGGCGGCGAGCAGGCATGCGGCCGCGGCCGCCGCGGCCACCAGGACCGTCCGGCGCCGGGCGCGGTCCCGGGCCGCGGTACGCCGCTGCGCGCGGCCGGTCGGCACCGCGACCGGCGCGGTCATGTCGGCGAGCCCGTCCGGGCTGATCCGGGCGACCGCGGCCCGCATCTCGGCGGCCGACGCGAAGCGCAGCTGGGGGTCCTTGCGCAGCGCGTGCAGCACCAGGTCGTCGACCGTGCCGGGCACGGCAGCGTGCGCGGACGGCGGAAGCGGCTGGTCGCGGACGTGCTTGTAGGCCACCGTGATCGCACTGTCCCCGTCGAACGGCACCGTGCCCACGAGGAGTTCGTAGAGCAGGCAGCCGACCGAGTACACGTCGCTGCGCGGCGAGGCCGGGTGGCCGAGGGCTTGTTCGGGCGAGAAGTACTGCGGGGTGCCCATGATGTGCCCGGCCGCGGTGAGCGACGCCGCGGTCCCGTGCACCGCGCGGGCGATGCCGAAGTCCATCACCTTGACCGCGCCTTCCTCGGTCACCATGACGTTCACCGGCTTGATATCGCGGTGCACGATGCCGCGCTCGTGGCTGTATTCGAGCGCGTCCAGCACGTGCGCGGCGATGCGCAGCGCCCGCGGCCAGGCCAGCGGGCCCTCGTGCCGCAGCAGCGCGCGCAGCGTGTAGCCCTCGACCAGCTCCATGACGATCCACGGCACCGGCCCCGTCTTGCCCTCGTCCTCGCCGGTGTCGTAGACCCGCACGATGGCCGGGTGGTTCAGCGCCGCCGCGTGCTCCGCCTCGCGCGCGAACCGGGAGCGCGCCACGGCGTCCTCGGCCAGGTCGGTACGCAGCCGCTTGACCGCGACGATGCGGTCCAGGGCCTGGTCGTGCGCCTCGTGCACGACCGCCATCCCGCCGCCGCCGATCCGGCGCAAGGTGCGGTAGCGCCCGTCGCCGAACGTCGTGCCGGCGAAGTCGTCGTGCCGGTCGTGCGCCATCCGCTGCCCCCGTGGTGCGGCGTCGTGGCCGCGGTGCGGCGGCCGGCCCCGGGCAGGCCGCCGCACCGTGCCCTGGGTGTCTTTACAGGTACGGACCCGAAGCGGTCGGCCCGACCTCGCCCGGACGGCCCTGGATGGCGCCCGGCGGCAGGGCGCGCCGCATGTTCTCCAGCTGCGCGCGAGCGGCCATCTGCTGCGCGAACAGGGCGGTCTGGATGCCGTGGAAGAGGCCTTCGAGCCAGCCCACGAGCTGGGCCTGCGCGATGCGCAGCTCGGCCTCGGTGGGCACGTTGTCGTCGTTGAACGGGAGCGTGAGGCGCTCCAGTTCCTCGACCAGCTCGGGGGCCAGGCCCTTCTCGAGCTCCTTGATCGAGCCCTTGTGGATCTCCGCGAGGCGCACCCGGCTGGCCTCGTCGAGAGGCGCCGCGCGCACTTCCTCCAGGAGCTGCTTGATCATGCTGCCGATGCGCATGACCTTGGCCGGCTGCTCCACCATGTCGGTGATCGCGAGTTCGCCGTTCTCCTCGCCTTCGGCGCCGCCCACCGCCATGCCGTCGGGTCCGACGATCACGACATGGGGGTTCTCGTCCTGCGCTTCGCTGTTCGGCATGTTCATGGCCCCATCCTCTCCCGTCGGCGCCGGGCCCCGCCACGGGGACAGATCGGA
>NZ_JAKFHA010000002.1:0-42388 GCF_021502675.1 Yinghuangia soli | reverse complement strand
CCCCGGGGGCGCGGGCCCCCCCCCGGGCCCCCCCCCCCCGACGGGAGGAGCAGCGGCTCAGCCGCTCCGGGGCCGGAGCCCGTCGCGCGACCGGGTGAACACCGCCGCGACGGTTGCCGCCAGCAGCGGGATCACGACGAGCGCGATGCCCATCTCGGCCCACGGGATGATGACCGGGACGTCGATGCCGAAGTCCTCCAGGGCGCCCATCTGCCGGAACCTCTCCGCATCCTCCTCCGCTATGGTCCGCGCCTGCCAGCGCAGCGCCGCGGCGGGCAGGAGCCCCACCACCACGCCCAGGCCCGTGCCGATCAGGGCGATCACCCAGCTCTGGCCGGCCGACAGAGTCCGGCGTACGTACGGCGGTGCGCCGACCGCGCCGAGCGTCGCCAGGTCGCGGCGGCCGTCGGCGAGCGCGAGCCCGGTGGCCACCCCTGCGGCACCCAGCGCGGTCACGATGGTCGCGGCGGCCAGCAGGAGCGTCTGCGCACCCGGCCGGCCCTGGTAGCCGCGCTCCACCTCCAGGTACCCACCGCCCAGCGCGGACAGTGCCTCCCGGGCCCGCTGTTCCTCCGCCTCGGTGGGCATCCGGGAGGTGTCGTACAGGAGTTGGACCGGCTTGGGCTCGATGCCGATGACCCGGGCCGCTTCCCGACCGATGATGGCACGGGCGAACGTGGTGCCGTTCGGCTCGACATACACGGCCGGCAGCAGGACGGTCCGCTCCTGCGGGCGGCGCTCGCTCTCCGGGGGCGGGCCCAAGGAGGTGTCGTACATCGTCATGGTGCGAACCGTCACGGTGGCTTTGCCGTCCGCGATCAGGCTCTTGTCGAAGACCACCACGCCGTTCTTGAGCCCCTCGGCGATCCGGGAGTCGTCCATGCCGTTGTAGCGCTTGGCCAGTTCGGCGTCGCCGACCGGGAGTTCAGCGCGATAGATCTGGTTCTTCCCGGACACCGCGCAGCGCGGATCGTTGCTTGCGGCGGCCAGTTGCTCCGGGGTCGGCTGCGGAGGCGGCCCGTCGAGGGACATCCGGCTGTACAGCGGGCAGCGGTTCTGCTCCGGCACCTCGAGCGAGACCCCGACGCAGACCGTGCCCGGCGGGCCGCTGCACCCCGACGGGTAGCCGTCGACGACGCCCGGTCCGGTCACCGGCAAGGTCTCCTCGATCGCCTTGGTCCGGCGCTCGACGTCCGTGATCGCATCACCGCCGCCCATCGCGGCGACCTGACCGGGCCGGGTGTACGCCAGGTATTCGGCGCGCTTGTCGTGGTCGGTGCCGGCCCAGAAGGCGACCACCGCGGTGGCGCCCGCGATGGCCGCCATGATCGCCGCGACCGCGGGCGCGGTGCGCGGCCGGTTGCGGGCCGCATCGCGCAGCGCGATGCGCGGCGTCAGCGGCAGGAACCGGCCGAGCCGGCCGGCCAGGCCGAGCAGCGCCGGGCAGCAGGCGATGACGCCGAGTTGCGCGAGCACGCAGCCGCCCAGCAGCACCCAATTGTCCGGTGTGACGTTCGATCCGTAGTAGGCGAGCCCGAGTCCGAGCGCCGCGAGCGCCAGGCCGGCCACCGGGAGGATCTTGGAGCCGTGCCGCACGCCGCGCCGGCCGGTCAGCGAATCGACGACGCTGTCCCGGGCCGCCAGGAAGGCCGGCACGGCCGCCGCGACCACGCCGATGACGAGTCCGAGCGCGGCCACGCCGAGGAGTTCGAGCGGGCGGACGTCGTAAGTGCCGAGCCGCTTGCCGGTCATGTCCGCGAACCAGTCGCGGGTGAACCACGACGCGGCGAGCCCCGCAGCGGTGCCCGTGATGCCGGCCAGCAGGCCCAGCACCACGCCATCGGCCAGCACGATGGTCCGGATGTGCCGGTGGTCGCCGCCGACCACGCCCACCAGGCCGAAGTCGCGGCGCCGCCGCCGCGCGCCGACCGCGAACGCAGGGCCGGCCAGCAGCACGATCTCCAGCAGTGCCATGCCGATCACGACCACGCCGATGGCGATCGCGATCTCGCTGAACCGCTCCTCCTCGAAGTCGACCGAGCGGTAAGGGACTTCGCTGTCCGGGAGGTCCTGGTACACGGCCTCGCGCGAGGTGGCGACGATGCCCTTGTCGTTGAGCTTGCGGACCTGGTCCCAGCGGTACGCGCCGGGTTCCGCATCCACGAGGAAGCGGGTCCGCACCAACGTCCCCGGGGCCTTCTGGCGCAGGTTGTCGAGCAGGGCGCCGGGCAGCGCGTAGATGTACCGGGCCCGGAGCGTGTCGGGCACCTCGACGGCGCCGACGATCGTGAAGGTCTTGCCGGTGACGAACTCGGTCGTGGTGTCGCCGATCCGGAGTCCGCTGATGGACATCATCTTCTCGGTGAGCGCGATTTCGTCGAGGGTCTTGGGGGCGCGGCCCCGGGTCTGCGTCACCATGCCCTCGGCGAGTGCCGCGGCGTAGTCGAACTCGATGAATCCGGCGCCGGCCAGGCCGTGCTTGCTGCGGATCGACACACTGGCGTCCGCGATGGTCAGCACTTGGGCGCCGGGCGGGATGGAGCCGCGCACGTCGGGCGGCGTGGGCGGCGGTCCGGCAGGGCTCCTGGTGACGGTGACGCCGTTCCCCATGTCCACGGAGACCCCGGGTCCCGACGGCATGACGTTTTCGCGGACCGTGTATTTCTCGCCGTCCTCGGGGGCCTGGACCAGGGGCGTGCCGTTGTCCATGCCGGCCCAGACCAGCGCGTCTGCCTTCCCGATTGCGCGCGAGAGCCGCTCGCCGGTGTCCAACTGCTGGCTGCGGAAGGTGATGTCGGCGGCGGTCGCGGCGAACACCGGGAGCGCCACCATGAGCGTGATGAGCAGGCTGCGGCCCTTGGCGCGCCAGGCCTCGCGGCGGGCGATGCGCAGCGCGGCCCGCCAGCCGGACAGGTTCATCGGGTGCCTTCCGCGGCCAGCAGCGACTCGGCGCCCTCCTGGCGGCCGGTGTCGTCGACCAGGCGGCCGTCGCGGATGAAGACGATGCGGTCCGCCCAGGCGGCGTGCCGGGCCTCGTGGGTGACGAGGACCGCGGCCGCGCCCGCATCGCAGCGGGCCCGCAGCACGCGCAGCACCGCCTCGCCGGTCGCCGAGTCGAGCGCGCCGGTCGGTTCGTCGGCCAGCACCAGGCGCCGGTCGCCGACCAGCGCGCGGGCGATCGCGACGCGCTGCTGCTGACCGCCGGACATCTCGTCGGGGAACCGGTCGGCGAGCTGCCGTACGCCGACCTCCTCCAGCGCGGCGTGCGCGGCGGTACGCGCCTTGCGCACCGAGGTGCCGTCGAGTTCGAGCGGCAGCGCGACGTTCTCCGCGGCGGTGAGCGCGGGGATGAGGTTGAGGTCCTGGAAGACGTAGCCGACGCTGCGGCGGCGCAGTGCGGCCTGCTTGCGGCGCGGCAGGCCGGTGATCTCCTTGCCCTCCACCAGGACCATGCCGGTGGTCGGGGTGTCGAGTCCGCCGGCCAGCATGAGCAGGGTGGACTTGCCGGAGCCGGACGGGCCCATGACGGCCAGGAGTTCGCCGGCGTCGACGGTCAGGTCGACGCCGATCAGGCTCTGCACCTGGGCCGCGCCGGTGCCGTACGTCCTTCCCAGTCCGCGCAGTTCCAGCACGGGTGCGTTCATCGGTTCCCCCGTCGGATGCGGCCGCGCCGCGGTGCGGCACGGTCGTCGGATCGTTCGTCGTCGGTGTCCGGCGGCACGGCGCCGCCGCCGGCGTCCGCGGGCAGCGGCGCGGGGGCGGGGGCGACCAGGTCGCGCCGGGCCAGCCGGGATTCGCAGTGGTCCAGCCAGCGGACCTCGGCCTCGGCCTGGAACACCAGGCTCTCCAGGACGAGTTGCCAGGCC
The DNA here is from genome assembly GCF_021502675.1 of Yinghuangia soli. Classification (GTDB taxonomy): domain Bacteria; phylum Actinomycetota; class Actinomycetes; order Streptomycetales; family Streptomycetaceae; genus Yinghuangia; species Yinghuangia soli. The sequence continues at coordinate 38,522 of NZ_JAKFHA010000002.1, read as the reverse complement.
AGGTCGTCCTCGGCGGCGCGCGCCTTGAGGCGGGTGTAGTCCTGCAGGGCGCGCAGGGTGTGGGCGCGCTGGCTCTGCACGACCGCGGCGACATCCACCCCGGGCACGGTGACCGCCATGGCCAGCTTGATGGCGAGTTCGTCGCGCGGCCGGCCGGCCCGCGAGACCGGCTCGTCGAACCACTCGCGCAGTTCGCGGCGGCCCTCGTCGGTGATCTTGTAGAAGACGTGCCCTTCGCCGTCCTCGCCGTCCGGCACCACGAGCCCGTCGCGGTCCAGGCGGCCCAGCGTCGTGTACACCTGGCCGACGTTCAGCGGCCAGGTCGATCCGGTCCGGGACTCGAACTCGGCTCTGAGCTGGTAGCCGTAGCGGGGCCCCTGGTCGAGCAGCGCGAGCAGCCCGTGCTTGATAGACATACTGAGTATGTATACCGAGTATGCTCGATTCCACAAGAGGGCCACGCGATCCGGCCAGGAGGTGGTGCCGAAGAGGCGACCTGTGAACCCGCGCGAGCGGTCAGGCGCAGATCACGTCGATGGTGATCTTCTGGGTCTGGGCGTTGACCGCGGGCTGCAGGATGCGCAGCTGCACGGTGCCCTTGATCCGGTAGCCGCTGTACTTGAGCGGGATCTTGTACGGGATCGTCAGGCTCTGCTGGCGCTTCCCGGTGCCGGTGAAGTGCAGCTGGTCCGGCGGCCACGACTTCGTCTGCTCGAAGAACCACTGGTAGACGATGTCGCCCTCGCCGCCGTCCACCTTGATGGTCGCGGCGAGCACCACTTCCTCGCGGTCGTTGCAGCGGACGTACGAGCCGGGCCCGTGGTCGCTGCTGAGCACCACTTCGACGACCTTGAAGCGGCCCGACGAACCGCTGCCGCCCTGCCCGCCGGTGGATTCGCCCTGCACGCCCTGCGCGCCGGCGTCCTTCTTGGTCGTCGCGGTGGGAAGGGGCGCGGCCGGCGGCGCCGCTCCCGCGGTGGCCGCGGCGGTGGGCCGGGGCGTGGACGGCACCGGGTTGCCGCGCGGTGCGCCCGGGGCGGGCATCGAGGTCTCCACGCCGCTCGGCGGCGTCGCGGCCGGCGGTTCCGTGGCGGCCGGGGTCGAGGGCACCGGGTGCTCCTCGGCGGGCAGTTGCGGGGGTATGCCGACCGGCTGGGACGGGGCGGCGCGGTCCTGCGCGCCCTTGCTGCCGTAGAGGTTCACCAGGACCAGCACGCCGACCATGACAAGGGCGATCGCCACCGGGCCGACCGGAACACGCCGGATGAGGTCGCGTACTCTGCGCACCCGGCCTCCCTTCCCCGCTCGACGGGGGTCCACACTCCCCGTCCGGCCGGGGATCCGGCCCGGAGGGGCCTCTCCGTCGGTTCCCGGCCACTGGCCGGGATCGAGGCGGCACTGCCGGAAACTATCGCGAATCCGGTGCCGCCGTCTCCGATGTGTCCGCCTTGCCGACGCTCGTCGGGCGCAAGGCCACTGATGAGACTGCACTGTTCTCGGGAGTTGCACCAGACGCCACCGCGCGGAGGCCGGCAGTGGTGCCCGTCCGCGGACGGACCGCGACATGACGGTGACACGGATCCGCGGGCGCACCGGTTCGATCCGGGATGGTTCGTTCCGGTTCGGGATCCGCGCCGCCCGGTTGTGCGAAGTCCGGCCGCAGGAACGCCGCGAGGGTCAGCCGCGCGCCCGCCGCCGCGCCGCGATGCGGACGAACACCGCACCCGCGGCCAGCAGCACCGCGCCGGACGCCGCCAACGGGAAGGTGCCGGACGGGCCGGTCTTCGGGAGCACGGGCGCGGCCGGCGGTTGGGCCGGGACCGGACCGGGCACCCCGGACGGCACAGGCGGCACGTTCGGCGGCGCGCTGGGCGGCGCAGGAGCAACCGGATCGTCCAGGACGTACCACCCGACGATGCGCTCCCCGGAGCGCACCGCGCTCACGCCCGCGCGCGGACCCGGCGCGAGCTCGACGCCCGCGGCCTGCATCGCCGCCAGGGCCTCCGGGCCGCCGGCCAGCACGAGTTCGCGGTCCGCGGTGAGGGCCGGCGCGCCCGCCTCGTCGAGCACCGGGCGGACACCGTACGGCGCGAGCCGGGCCAGCAGCGCGTCGCGCTCCTCGCGGGACGGCTGCGCGGCGCCCGACCGGCCCGGGACCCCGTGCCCGTGCTCCGCCGCCGCGCCGCCCGGGGCGGTCGACGGGTGCAGGTCCGGATCGGGGCGCAGCCCCGGCAGCCCGGCACGCGGCGCGATGCCGAGCGACGGCCCGGCGGACGGCGCCGGCGGGCCCGGCTGCTCGGCCGGTCCGGCCTGGGCCGGCCCGGTCGAGGCGGCCGGCACCGGGACCGCCTGGGCCGGCCGGGCCGGCAGCACCAGCGAGGTCAGCATGAGGCAGGCCGCGACGCCCCGGATCCGCTTCCGCTCGGCCACGGCCACCCTTCCCAGCGTCCACGCACCGGACCGTTCCGGCGATGCGACAAACACTAAGAAAAGCGGACTATACGTTCAATAACCGACATTCGGATTCGACCGGCGATCGTTTTCTGTCACTCCTTCGGCATCGCCAGGACGATCTTGCCGATGTGCGTGCTCGCCTCCAGGATCCGGTGCGCCTCGGCCGCCTCGGCGACCGGCAGCACGCGGTCCACGATCGGCCGCACCCGGCCCGCCGCGATCAGCGGCCACACGTGCTCGCGCACCGCCGCGACGATCGCCGACTTCTCCGCGAGCGGCCGCCCGCGCAGCGACGTCGCCGCCACCGCGGCCCGCTTGACCAGCAGCTGGTTCAGGTCCAGTTCGGCCTTGCGCCCGCCCTGCAGCCCGATGATCACCAGCCGACCGTTCACCGCGAGCGCCTCGACGTTGCGGGCCAGGTACTTGGCGCCCATGTTGTCCAGCACCACGTCGACCCCGGCCCCGCCGGTCTCCTCGGCGATGCGGGCCACGAAGTCCTCGTCGCGGTAATTGATCGCGACGTCCGCCCCCAACTCGCGGCACCGGGCCAACTTCTCCGCGCTGCCCGCGGTCGTGAAGATGCGCGCCCCGACCGCCTTGGCCAGCTGGATCGCCATCGTGCCGATGCCGCTGGAGCCGCCGTGCACCAGGAACGACTCGCCGGGCCGCAGGTGCGCCACCATGAACACGTTGGACCACACCGTGGCGGCCACCTCGGGCAGCGCGGCCGCCTCGACCAGGTCCACCCCGTCCGGCACCGGCATCAACTGGCCCACCGGCACCCGCACATACTGCGCGTACCCGCCGCCCGCGAGCAGCGCGCACACCTCGTCGCCGACCGCCCAGCCCGCGACCCCGGCACCCAGCTTCGCGATCCGCCCGGACGCCTCGAGCCCCGGGTACTCCGAAGCCCCCGGCGGCGGCGGATAGAACCCCTGGCGCTGCATCAGGTCCGCCCGGTTCACCGCGGTGGCCGCCACCTCGACCAGCACCTCGCCGGGGCCCGGCTCCTCGTCCGGCACCTCGGTCCAGCGCAGCGCCTCGGGCCCGCCCGGGGAATCGATCGTGATCGCGTACAAGAGTTCTCGCTCCTTCTGGTGCTGCTAATGGTGCTCGGGCCGGGACACCGCAGTGCCGGGCGGGCCGATGCTGCGGATGACCACCAGCCGGTCCCCGGACGCCAGCTTGGACGCCTCCGGGTCGTCGTGCCGCAGCATGCGGTGCCCGCGCACCACCGCGACGACCAGGTCGCGGCACTCGGCCGGCGACTTGCCCGTCTCGCGCTTGTCCACCGGCCGCTCGATCAGGTCCATGCCGTCGCCGTAGTGCAGCAGGTCCTCGACCACTTCGCCGACGTTCGGGCTGAGCATCGACACGCCCAGCAGGCGGCCCGCCGCGCTCGCCGTGGTGACCACCGAGTCGGCGCCGCTCTGCCGGATCAGCGGGGAGTTCTCGTCCTCGCGGACCGCCACCACGATCCACGCCCGGCGGTTGAGCTGGCGCGCGGTCAGGGTGACCAGCGCGGCGGTGTCGTCGCGGTTCACCGAGACGATCAGGTTGCGGGCCCGCTCGAACTCCGCGCGGCGCAGCACCTCGGTGCGGGTCGCGTCGCCGGTGACCACCACCAGGCCGTCCTGCTCGGAGGCGTACGCCGCGGCCTCCGGGTCGGGGTCGACCACCACGATCCGCTCCTTGGGCACGCCTTGCGCGAGCAGCGTGTGGATCGCGCTGTAGCCCGTGGTGCCGAAGCCGACGACGACGGTGTGGTCTCGCAACGTGGACCTCCAGCGGGACAGCCGCCACTGCTCCCGGGTGCGTTCGGTGAGGACTTCCAGGGTGGTGCCGACCAAGATGATCAGGAAGACCACCCGCAGCGGGGTGATGACCAGGATGTTGATCAGCCGGGCCGACTCGCTGGCCGGGACGATGTCGCCGTAGCCGGTGGTCGAGAGCGTGACGGTCGCGTAGTAGGCGGCATCCAGGAACGACAGCTCGGAGCCGGTGTTGTCCTTGTAGCCGGCCCGGTCCAGGTAGACGATCACGACGGTCAGGAACAGCACGCCCAGCGCCATCGCGAAGCGCCGCAGCACCTGCTTGAGCGGTCCCGGCCGGTCGCGCGGGATGCTGATCGCGGCCGCGCCCGGACCGACCGAGTCGTCGACCGGCCGGCGCTTTATCTCCGGCATCGGCCGGGCCAGCGCACCCATCGGCCCGCGGCGGTCGGACGGCTGGTCGTCCGGCGTGCGCACGGTCTTCATCGCGGCACCTGCAGCACCTCGGCACGGTCCCCGGCGCCCAGTCCGCCCGGCGGCACCACCGCCATCGCGTCGGCCACCGCGAACCCGCGCAGCATCGCCGGCCCGGAGAAGTGCAGCGGCGCATCGCCGACCAGCGGCACGATTCGGGTGTCGCGCGGATGCCCGGTCACCGCGGCGGCCAGCCGCACCCGGCGCGGCCGGGGTTCGGGACGCCCGGAGAGCCGGCGCAGCAGCGGCACCGCGAGCGTGAGCATGCCGGTCACCGCGGCCAGCGGGTTGCCCGGCAGGGCGACCAGGAACCGCCCGCTGCCCGGCCGGTCGCCAGGCAGGTGGGCGAGCACCATCGGATGCCCGGGGCGCACCGCGACACCGTCCACCAGGAGTTCGGCGCGCAGGTCGCGCAGCAGCGGGTGCACGTGGTCGACCGGCCCGCCGGCCGTGCCGCCGGTGGTGATCAGCACGTCGGCCTGCGAGCCGTCGACCGCGCGGCGCAGCGCCGGCAGGTCGTCGCCGATCCGGCGCACCCGGCGCACGTCGGCGCCCAGCATGCGCAGCCACGGGGTGAGCAGCGGGCCGAGCGCGTCCCGCACCCGGCCGTCCCGCGGCGGCCCGGAGTCGAGGAGTTCGTCGCCGAGCACCAGGACCTCGACACGCGGCCGGTCCACCACGACCAGTTCGTCGTAGCCCGCGGCCGCGGCCAGGCCCGCGACGCCCGGCGTGACCACAGTGCCCGCGGGCAGCAGTTCGTCGCCGGTACGGCACTCCTGGCCCTGCGGGCGGATGTCGCCGCCCTGCTGCACGTCGCCGAACAGCATCCGGTCGTCGACCTTGCTGCGCTCGCTGCGCAGCACGCCGGTCGCGCCGTGCGGCAGCCGGGCGCCGGTGGCGATCTGCACCGCGTCGCCGTCCCGCAGCGGGCCAATCCCGGTGCCGTCGTCGCCGGCCAGCAGCCGGCCGCGGACCCGCCACGGGCCCGGACCGGCCACCGCCCAGCCGTCCATCGCCGAGGTGTCGAACGGCGGCAGGTCGGTCAGCGCGGTCAGCGGCCGGGCCAGGACGTGGTCGCGCGCATGGTGCAGCGTGCGCGAGACCGCGGGCAGCGGACGCCCCGCGGCCCGGGCGCGGGCACGGGCGTCCGGCCACGGAAGATCGTGGTGGTCTGCGGTCACGGTCCGGCACCCTCGGCGCTGTCGTCGGCGGGGCGTTCGTACGCCGCGGCCAATGCCTCGGCGCGGCGCAGTGCGTCCGCGACCGCCGCCGCGCCGCCGCCCGCCTGGGCCGCGGCGTAGCCGACCAGGAACGCGGTCAGCGGGGCGGCCGGGCGCACGACGTTGTGCGCCGCCACCTTGGTCATGTCGAGCAGCCCTGCGACGTCGACGTCGAGGTCCACACCCAGTTCGGCCTTCACGGCCTCGATCCAGTCGTCCAGCACGGTTTCCATACTCCCGGAACGGTGTCTGGCCGCACGTACTTGAGGCCAGGTGTCGCAATCGAACGCCGCGTCCGAGGTGTCCGGCAGGCGCCGCAGCGCGAGCGGCGCGAGCAGGGCCCGCAGGGCCGCGCCGTGCGGATCGCCGAGTCCGGCGAGCGCGGAGCGGAGGGCCTCGGTGCGGTACGCGGCCAGCAGCGGCTGGTCGCGGCCGTCCGCGTCCACCAGCAGCACGCCGTCCGCCGGATCGTTTCCGCCGGTCAGCGCGGCGAGCAGGCGGTCCGTCACCGAGGCGGTGACGAACGGCAGATCGGCGGCGAGCACCAGCACGACCGGGGCCTCCACGGCAGCCAGGCCGGCGGCCAGCGCCGCGACCGGTCCGCCGCCGGGCGGGTCTTCGCGGACCCAGTGCACCGGCTGCGCGGTGCGCCGCCGCGGTCCGACCACGACCACGCGCTCCGCTCCCGCGCAGGCCTCGACCGCGCGGTCCAGCAGCGTGCGCCCGCCGACCAGCAGCGCGGGCTTGTCGCGGCCGCCCAGGCGCCGCGCCGCGCCGCCGGCCGCCACGATCGCATCGAATCGCATCGCCGCGTCACACCCCGCTCGGCGGCAGGTCCTCGGCGGCCACGTGCTGCGTGATCCAGGTGTGCATCGCGATCGCGGCCGCGGCACCCGCGTTCATCGACCGGGTCGACCCGAACTGCGCGATCGAGCAGACCAGCGACGACGCCGCCCAGGCCTCCTCGGTCAGCCCCGGGCCCTCCTGGCCGAAGAGCAGCACGCAGCGCCGCGGCAGCTGCGTGGTCTCCAGCGGGACCGCGCCGGGCAGGTTGTCGATCCCGATGACCGGCAGGCCCTCCTCGGCCGCCCATGCGGCCAGTTCGGCGACCGAGGAGTGGTTGCGCACGTGCTGGTACCGGTCGGTCACCATCGCGCCGCGGCGGTTCCACCGGCGCTTGCCGACGATGTGCACCTCGCGGGCCAGGAACGCATTGGCGGTGCGGACCACCGAGCCGATGTTGAAGTCGTGCTGCCAGTTCTCCACCGCGACGTGGAAGTCGTGCCGGCGCGTGTCCAGGTCGGCCACGATCGCGTCGTGCGTCCAGTACCGGTACCGGTCCACGACGTTGCGGCGGTCGCCGGCGGCGAGCAGCTCCGGGTCGAAGCGCGGGTCGTCGGGCCACGGCGCCGGGTGGGGGCCCACCCCCACCTCGCGCTCGGGTTCGGCCGCGTCGCCGCGCGGGTCGGTCTGCTCCTCGATCACCTGTCGAGGGTACGCGGGCGGAGCCTTGCGCCCTGCGCCTGCACGAACAGCAGGAAGGCGGTGGGCAGGAACACCAGGTCGCCGAGCGCCATCGAAGCGGAGAACGCGGGCAGCCCGAGGAGCACCGCGATGCCCATGTGCATGCCCAGCAGGATCGCGATGACGACGTACTTCGCCTTCTTGGCGAACACCAGGAACATGAAGCCGACCTGGGTGAACACCGTCAGGTAGGCGATGAACGTGCCCCAGATGGCACCGCCGTCGGCGATCCCGGACAGCACCGGCCAGGGCTGGAAGTACTCCAGGTTCAGTGCGTAGTGCATCGCGGTGCCGTCCTGCCACCGCGAGCCCTGCACCTTGAACAGCCCGGCCGCCGCGTACACGACGCACACCTGGGCGGCGATCACGAACAGCGCGCAGTGGTGCATCGCGGCGACCACTGCGACGCGCAGTTGCTCCAGTTCGAGGGGCAGCCGCCACAGGCCGAGGAGCACCACCGCGGCGCCGATCAGCGAGTACCACCAGGGCAGCAGCAGGCCGACCGCGACCACCGCGAACAGCGCCACGAAGACGCCGAGCTCCTGGCCGGGGCCGGGCGAGCGGCCCAGACCGGTGCGCCGGGCCCGGCGGGCGTCCAGCGACCACACGCGGCCGGACGCGGTGAACATCAAGTAGAAGGACATCAGCAGCAGGACGGTGTCGCCGCCGTCGGTCATCAGTATCGACCGGCTGTTGAACGACACGACCATCACGCAGAACAGCACACTGGTCGCCCGGGTGTGCCAGCCCAGCACGAACATCGCGGTGGCCGCGACGGCGAGCACGTACATGAGCTCGAACCACCAGCGGTCGTCGCGCACCAGCAGGATGCTGACGCCGTCGATGCCGCTGAGCAGCTGCCGGGCCATGCCCGGGGACCAGGGCGACTGGTCGCCCCAGATCTCCCGGCGGTTCAGGAACTCGCGCAGCAGCGTGGCCAGGAACACCGAGCCGAAGCCGATGCGCAGCAGCGCGGCCTGGTAGGTGCCGCGCATCCGGCCGGTGATCCGGCCGAGGAACGCGAGAAGGCCGTCGGCGATCCGGACGTCCAGCGGGACGCGCCGCGCCGCGGGGGCCTTGCCGAGCGGCACCGGTCCGCTCTGCGGCCCGGGCGCCGGGCCCGGGACCGCCGCGGCCTGCGTCCCGCCGGGGGTACCGGGTGTCGACTCAACGGAAGTCATCGGGGCTCGCCTCCCACCAGACGAGTTCGCGCACGGTCGGCTCGATCGGCCCCTGGCCGGGCGGCGCGATCTGCGTGGACACCGCGCGCACCTGGACCGCGACGATGCCGTCCGCCCGGCCCGCGTCCTGCAGCCGGCCGATCACGATCCGGCGCAGGTACTGCTCGGACAGCAGGGCGTGCCCGCCGGTCCGCGTCCCGTCGTCGGCGTGATGCGAGTTGTAGAAGTCCCAGGCGCGGCGCAGCAGGTTCTGGTCGGCCTTGCTGGGGAACGGGTTGCCGCGGATGTGGTCCACGTCGTCGCCGGTCAGGTCGAACCACGCCGACTCGGTGCGGGTGCCGTCCGCCGCCTTGTACTGGACCCGCGCGTTGACCCGCACGTTGATGTTGAGCGGGTCCGGCGCGAACAGCCGCCAGTTCTGCTCGAACAGCGGGTAGATCCAGCTGTCGGTGGCGTCCGCGTACTTGCGCGAGGCCTGGTTCGGGGGTGCCACGTGCAAGGTCACGAAGAGCAGATGGAAGCCGACGCCGACGAGCATCAGCATGGCCACCACGGCGGCGGCCATCTGCACGCGCGTCGAGCGGGCGGCAGGGTCCTCCGGATCGATCGCGGCGACCGGGGCGGGCGGCATCGGCGCGGTTCCCGGCGCGGGCGCCGATCCAGGTGCCGGCGCCGGTCCCGGAACCGCGGCCGGCCCCCCGGCGGAACCGCTGCCGGTCTCCGGTTCGACCCCGATGTCCGGGCTGTCCTGTGCAGGCATGCCCCTCCCCGTCCTTGTTGCGGCAGCCGCACGCTACCCGCTTCGCCGCCCGAACGGGGACGTCGGCCCGGATCCGGCGGACCCGGCCTACAGGTCGAGGGCGTTCTCGCGGCCGTGCGCTGCGTAGACGCCGAGCAGCGCGGTGCGGTCGTCCGCACCGAACGGTCGGTACGCCGCGCCGCGCTCGGACTGCCACCACACCGGCTCCGCGGTGCGGAACCCCTCGCGGCGCAGCCCGACCTTGTTGACCTTGTTGGTGGCGGTGACCGGGATGCGTTCGGCGATGCGCACGAAGCGCGGTGCCATCTTGGTGCCGAGGTCCTCCTGCCCGGCGAGGAAGGCGGCAAAGGCCTCCGCATCGAACTCGGCGCCGGCGCGCAGCTGCAGCGCGGCCATCACCTGGTCGCCGGAGACCGGGTCGGGCACGCCGTACACGATGACCGTCTCGACCGGGTCGAACCGGGAGAGGATGTTCTCGATCGTGGCGACCGACAGGTTCTCGCTGTCCACCCGGAGCTTGTCGTCGGACCGGGCGGCGAAATAGAGGTATCCGTCCGCATCCTGGTAGAAGTGGTCGCCGGTCCAGTACTGGCCGTCCCGCGAACGCGCGGCGTTGGCGGCCTCGTTGCGCCAGTAGCCCTCGAAGCCGTTGCGGCCGAGGTTGACCAGCTCGCCGATCGCCTCGTCGCCGTTGAGCAGGCGGCCGGCCGCGTCGAAGACCGCGCGCGGGCACTCCTTGCCGGTCTCCGGGTCGAGCAGCGCGGCGTTCGGCGGGCAGGGGCCGACCGCACGGTCCGGGGTGCCGGGCCGCCAGTTGACGTTCATGCCGCCCTCGGAGCTTCCGTACCCCTCGGTGAGCTTGGCGCCGAAGCGGGCCTCGAAGCGGCGCATGTCCACGGTGCCGGCCTCGGTGCCGAAGCCGTTGCGCAGCGGGTTGTCGGCGTCGTCGGGCTGCTCGGGGGTGGCCAGCAGGTACGAGATGGCCCGGCCCACGTAGGTGAAGTAAGTGGCGTCGAACTTGCGGACGTCGTCGAGGAAGCCGGACGCGGAGAACTTGCGGCGCAGCGCGACCGCGCCGCGCGCCCGCATCGCCGGCGCCCAGTTGGCCATCAGCGCGTTGCCGTGGAACATCGGCATGCAGATGTAGTTGACGCTGTCCTGGTCGAAGCCGAACTGGTCGGTGAGCGCGGTGCCGGCGCCGGCCAGGCGGCCCTGCGAGCAGATGACGCCCTTGGGGGCGCCGGTCGAGCCGGAGGTGAAGACGATGAGGAGCCGGGTGGCGGCGTCGACGTCGAGGTCCGGCAGCGCCGCGTCCGCGTAGGGGGCGAGCAGCTCTTCGTACGCCGGGTCGTCCACCACGAGTATGCGCTCGGCGGGGAGGCCCAGGTCCAGGCCTTCGAGCAGCGGCAGATGCGCCCGCTCGGTGACCACCACGGAGCAGTCGGCGTGCGTGATGTCACGTGTCAGTTCGGCGCCGCGCCGGGTCGAGTTGATGCCGACCAGGGTGCTGCCGCCGACGGCGATGCCTTCGAGCCACATCGGGAACTCGGGCACGTTGTCGAGCAGGACGCCGACGTGCGGTGCGGCACCGGCCGGCAGCAGGTCGGCCAGCAGCGCGGCCCGCGCGGCGGCGGCCCGGGCGACCTGGTCGTGCGTCCAGGTCCGGTCCTCGAACATCAGACCGGTGCGGTGGTCGCCCACCTGGGCGTGGACCAGCTCGGCGATCGTGACCATGGATGTGCTCCCTCGACCGATTCCTGATACACCGTCAGATGAATTGTGTCCGCATGGTTGACACTGTCAACTGACACGCGTTCAGTCCGGCGGCGCCACGCGCCCGCAGGGCACACCTGCACGCCCGCACAAGACCCGCACAAGACGAGGAGCCTGGATGAGTCCGGAGCCCACCGCGCCGACCCTCTCGGGTCCGTCCGCCTCGACCCTCGCCGCCCTGCTCGGTGCCGACATGCCGGCCGCCGAGGACATCGCCCCGGAGGCCTACGAGCTGGCCGAACGCGTCCGCGACCTGGTCGAGGCCGTGGTGCTGACCGATGTCGACCCGGCCGCCCGGGCCGCCGCGGCGGCGCGCATCGCGCAGGTCACCGAGGACCTCCGCGCCGCGCAGCGCGCCAAGGACTCGGTCGTCCAGCTCGTCCGGCACCCGAACGGCCGCTACGAGCACCTCACCCAGGCCGGCTCGGGCCGCCTCAACCCGCAGGCCCCGCGCGTGGAGTACCTGAACCTGCCCACGCCGCCGGAACCGGGCGAGACGCCCGAGCCGGTCGAGATCCGCGGCCGCGTGACGCTGACCGCGCAGCACGGCGGGCCGCCCGGGCGGGTGCACGGCGGCGTGGTGGCCACGGTGCTGGACCAGATCCTCGGCGTCGCGGCATCGGCGAGCGGCCCCGCGGGCTTCACCGTGGGCCTGGAGATCAGGTACCGGAAGGCGACGCCGTACGACGTGCCGCTCGAACTCGCGGCGCGCTTCGACCGGCGGGTGGGACGCAAGACGTTCGCCACCGCGGAGATCCGGGCCGGCGGCGTGGTGACCGCGGAGGCCACCGCGGTCTTCGTGACCGACCGCGCGCCGGCCGCGGGGCCGGCCCCGCAGAGCTGACCGCACGGCGGCGCCCGCGCGGAGCCGGCCCGAGGGTCAGGCCACGAACGGGTCGCCGCCCAGGTCGGAGACCATCGGACGGCCCGCGGCGTCCCACGCCATCATGCCGCCGTCGATGTTGACGACGTCCCAGCCGCGCGCACCGAGGTACTGCACGACCTGGCCCGAGCGGCCGCCGACCCGGCACATCACGTACATGCGGGTGTCCTGCGGCAGCTCCTCCAGGCGGCCCAGCAGCGTGCCCATCGGGATGTGCACGGCGCCGTCCACGTGCCCGGCCTGCCACTCGTCGTCCTCGCGGACGTCGAGCACGAAAGCGTCGGCGGGGACCTCGGCGGCGCCGACGGCCGGGGGCGACATGTGCATCGGTTCTCCAGGGAAGTCGTGCGGAGCAGGTACGGGACTCGGGGAGATCCCCGAGCGCCCGACGGCCATTGTCCGGCATCCGCCGCCGCGGCCCGCCGCAACCGGAAGGTCCGCCGATCGGCCCAGGCGCCCGGCGGAAAGCCCCCGATCGGCCCAGCCGGGGCGCGCTGAACGGGTCGCGTGCGGCAACACGCGGGCAAAATCGTTGATATGCCTGAATTGCAGGTAGATCTTGTGATTCATCGCTGAACGACCCGGCGCACGCGCGAGGCGGTTCGGCCCACCGACCCGGCCTGGTCCGGCCGACGCCCATCCGGCCGGACCGGGCCGGCCCCATGTGCGGCCCGGCAAGCAGCCCCACGAGTAGCCGAGGCGCGGCCCGGCGTGCGGCTCACCCCAGCAGGCCCGCGAGTTCCTTCTCGCGGTCGTCGATGCGGGACAGCAGCTGCTCGGCCAGGTGCTCCAGCAGGCCGTCCGGGTCGTCCGGGGCGAGCGCCAGGAGCTGGCCCATCGGACTGTCCAGCAGCGCTTCGCGCTCGGCGGCCAGCTGCGTGCGCCGGGCGTCCAGCAGCGCGAGCCGGGTCCGCAGCCACTCCAGGCGGTCCGGCACCGCCGCGGCCGGCGCGGTCCCGGGACCGGCCGCCCACTCCTCGTCGAGCGCCATCAGCGTCGCCACGTCGCCGGCCGCGTAGGCGGCATTGACCCGCACGATGAAGCCGCTGCGCCGGTCCTTTTCCGCCGGGTCCTGCGCGAGGTCGGGGTGCGCGCGGCGGGCCAGCTCGCGGTAGAGGCGGCGGGCCTCGTCACTCGGCTTCACCCGCCGCACTTCCGCCTCGGGCGCCGCACCGGCCTCGGCTCCCCCGAACGCATCGAGGAGATCGTCGATGTCCGGCATCGGGTCCACGATGGCCCGGGCCTCCAGCGCACGCCTGATGTCGTCGGCATCGCCGCTGCGCGCCGCGACGGCCTCCGCGACCAGCGCATCGAGCTCGTCGAGGCGCTCGTAGAGCGGTCCGAGGCGGCGATGGTGCACGATCGCAAGATTGTCCAGTTCGACGCGCAACGTGGTGACATCCACCTCGGCGTCCAACAAGGCGGCCTCGACCGCGGCGACCTGGGTCTCCAGGGCGCTGACCTGCGGATCCGTCCACATTGCCGGCGCCATGCCGTCGTTCATCACAGACCTCTTCCGTCGGTTCGGCGGCATCGCCGGGCGGCCGGGCAGGGGCGCACCGCACAAACCGTTAGGTGTCGAGAAGATCAAATCACGCACAACAGCCCACGCCAGCCTAAGTGTTAGGGCAGCATGGTCAGGCCGTCCCTGGCCAGTCGATCCAACCAAGCAGTTGGCTAGAGGGGATAAGATCCAGCCATGCCGCCCGACACCGCACGCACCCGAGCCAAACTTCTCGACGCCGCCCGAGCGGAGTTCGCCGAGCACGGCATCGCCGGCGCCCGCGTCGACCGCATCGCCCTGCGCGCCGGGGTGAACAAGGAGCGCATTTATGCGTATTTCGGGAACAAGGAACAACTGTTCCAGCACGTCCTCAGCGAGTCCCTGCAGGAGCTGACCGCGGTCGTCACGATGTCCAGTGACGACCCGGCCGAGTACGTCGCGCAGATCTACGACTTCTACTGCGCACGTCCCGAGCTGCTGCGGCTCCTCCTCTGGGAGGCGCTGTACTACGGTCACGAGCCGATCCCCGACGAGGACCGGCGGGCCACCAGCTACGCCGTCAAACTGCAGGAGTTCGCCGAGCAGCTCGGCGTGCAGCCCACCCCCGACGTGGCTCAGCTCCTGTTCTCGCTCATCGGCGTCGCCGCCTGGCAGTCCACGATGCCCCAGATGGCCCGCATCATCCTGGGCACCGAGACCGAGTCCGAACAGGCCCAGGCCCGCCGCCGGGAGCACCTGGTCGAATTCACCCGCCAGTCCATAGCCGCGGTGAAACAGCCGCAGGCCTGAGCGGCACCGCGACACGTCGAAGGCCGGTAGCGTCACCTCCGTAAGACGGAACCGGCCATCGGGACTCCAGGGATGCAGCACAGGATCGACCTCAACGCCGACCTCGGCGAGGGCTTCGGGCAGTGGCGCCTGGGCGACGACGAGGCACTGATGGACGTCATCACCAGTGCCAACGTCGCGTGCGGGTTCCACGCGGGGGATCCCTCGACGATGCGGCGGACCTGCGACACCGCGGTCGCCAAGGGCGTGCGTATCGGCGCCCAGGTCGGCTACCGCGATCTGGTCGGCTTCGGCCGGCGCGACATCGAGTACGCGCCGGCCGAACTGACCGACGACCTGCTCTATCAACTGGGAGCCCTGGACGCGTTCGCGCGGACCGCGGGCGACCGCGTGCGGTACGTCAAACCGCACGGCGCCTTGTACAACCGCATCGTGCACGACGACGTGCAGGCCGCGGCGGTCGTCGAGGCGGTATGCCGGTACGACCCGGCACTGCCGCTCCTCGGCCTCCCCGGCTCGGCCGTGCTCCGCATCGCAGGGGAACGGGGACTCGCCACAGTCCCCGAGGCGTTCGCGGACCGCGCCTATACCGCGGCCGGCACCCTGGTGCCGCGCCGCGAACCGCACGCCGTCGTGCACGATGCGGAGCACGTCCGGACCCGTTCGGTCCGCATCGCCCGCGACGGCGCGGTGACCGCGGCGGATGGCACCGAGGTCAGGATCGCCGCGCGCTCGCTGTGTGTGCACGGCGACACCCCGGGGGCCGCCGCGCTCGCCGCGTCCGTCCGGGCCGCGCTCCTGGAGGCCGGCGTCGCGGTGGAGCCCTTCGCATGACGCCGCTGCGCGCAGGCCGATCCAGCGCGTCCTCGCAACGCACCGAACCGGCCGCCCGGTGAACCTCTTGGCCGCCGGGCCGTTCGGCATCCTCGCGGAGCTCGCCTCGGCCGCCGAGGTGCGCGCCCTGGACGCCGCCTTGCAGGGCATCCGGGCCGACGAACCGGACATCGAAGATGTCGTCCCGGCCGCCCGCACCGTGCTGGTGACATTCCGTCAGTCCGCCGCCGGGGCCAAAGCCCGCAGCCGCATCGCCGCTCTTCTGCCGACCCTCCGCCCCGCGGCCGACGGCGGCGGAGCCCCGGGCCCGCTCGTCGAGCTCCCGATCCGCTACGACGGCCCCGACCTCGCCGAGGTCGCCGAGCTGTGCGGGCGGTCCGCCCGCGAGGTGGCCGAGCGGCACAGCGGCACCGAATTCACGGTGGCTTTCTGCGGTTTCGCCCCGGGTTTCGGCTATTTGACCGGATTGCCCGAGGAGTTGCAGGTCCCGCGCCGCGCCGAGCCGCGCACGTCCGTCCCCGCCGGAGCCGTCGGCCTCGGCGGCGAGTACTGCGGCGTCTACCCGCGCAGCTCCCCCGGCGGCTGGCAGATCATCGGCACCACCGATGCGGTGCTCTTCGACATCGCCCGGACCCCGGCCGCACTGCTGGCCCCGGGCACCCGCGTACGTTTCCGGGAGGCGGACACATGACCGGGCTCCCCGCCGCGCCCGCGCACCTGGCCGTCGTGCGGCCCGGTGCACTCACCACCGTGCAGGACCTCGGCCGGGCCGGCCAGGCGCACCTCGGCGTGCCGAGGTCCGGCGCCGCCGACCGGCGCTCGCACGCCTTCGCGAACCGGCTGGTCGGCAACCCGGAGTCGGCCGCCACGCTGGAGACCACCGTGGTCGGCTGCGCGGTGCGCACCGACGCCGACCGGTGGTTCGCGGTCGCGGGCGCCCCCTGCCCGGTCGCCGCGGGCGGCCGCGCGGTGCCGTTCGGCGCGCCGTTCCTCGTACGCGCCGGCGAGACCGTCGAACTGGGCCCGGTGGTCGCCGGGGTCCGCTCGTACCTCGCCGTCGGCGGCGGCATCGCGGTACCGGAAGTGCTGGGCAGCCGGGCCACCGACCTGATGTCCGGGCTCGGCCCCGCACCGCTTGCCGCGGGCGCCGTCCTGCCGCTCGGTCCCGCCGCAGCTGCGCCGGACGCCACCGGGGCGCCGCCGCCGGGACTGGCCCGCGGCCCGGTGCTGCGCGTCACGCCCGGCCCGCGGAGCGGCTTCTTCCCGCCCGCCGCCTGGGAGTTGCTGCGCGCGCACGCATGGACCGTGCTGCCCGCGAGCAACCGCATCGGGGTGCGCCTCGACGGCCCGGCGCTGCCGCGTACCGGCGGCGACGCACTGCCCAGCGAAGGCATGGTGCCCGGCGCGCTGCAAGTCCCGCCCAACGGCCTGCCGGTGCTCTTCCTCGCCGACCACCCGACGACCGGCGGCTATCCGGTCATCGGGTGCGTGCACCCGGCGGACCTGCCGCACGCCGCCCAGGCCGCGCCGGGCAGCGCGCTGCGCTTCCGCATCGTGCCCGACCGGTGGTGAACTCCCCGGCCGGGCCGCGGCTCAGACTCCCGTCTCGGCGGGCAGGCGCCCGGCCTTGACCGCGGCGACCAGCTCCTCGTGGTCGCGTTCGGTCTGGTCGGCGTAGGCCACCGCGAACGCGGCCACCGCCTCGTCGAGCTTGGTGCTCTTGCCGCAGTAGCCGGCCAGCAGCTTCGGGTCGACCGAGTGGCTGTGCGCCCGGGCCAGCAGCGCGCCGGTCATGCGCCCGTAGTCGTCGAGCTGCTCGGCGGGCAGGGTGCTCGCGTCGATGCTGCCCTTCATGTTGCGGAACTGCCGCACCATGAAGTGCCGGTCGCCGACCGTGGTCCAGCCCAGCAGGGTGTCGGTGACGGCCTGCATCACCTTCTGGCCGAAGACCACGCGGCGGCCTTCGTGCTCGGCGTCCCCTATCCCGAGGTACGGAGCCAGCGCCGAGCGCCGCGACTCCTTCACCTGCAGTACGAGGGGCTCGTCGCCGCTGCCTTCGAGCATCACGACGTACGCGCGCAGGCCGACGCTTCCGGTGCCCACCACGCGGAACGCCACGTCCTCGACCACGAACCGCCCGAACATCGGGCGGCGGTCCGGCGACAGCGTCTGCACGTACCCGGCGAGGGACTGCGCGACCGCCTCCGCGGTGGCGTCGTCGACCGTGGTCAGCACCGGCGGGTCGGGCACGAACCGGCGGCGGCCGTCCTCGAGTTCGACAGTGGACCGGGCCGCGACCTTGGCGCTGGTGTTCTTCCGCGCCTTGGCGGAGACCTGCTCCAAGTGCCCGGTCAGGTCGTGCGCTTCGGCATGCCACACCAGCGACTCGTCGGCGATCGCCTGCCAGGCCTGCAGCACCGGCATCCCGGCCAGCAGCGCGAGCGTGCGCCGGTACGTCTCGGCGGCGTCCCGGGCGGCCGCCCGGCAGACGTCCTCGGCCGCGCCGCCGACCCGGCCGGCCACGACCAGGCTGGCGGCCAGCCGCTTCAGGTCCCACTCCCACGGGCCCGGCACGGTCTCGTCGAAGTCGTTGACGTCCATCACCAGGCGCCCGTCGGCGCTGCCGAACAGGCCGAAGTTGCCCGCGTGCGCATCGCCGCAGATCTGCGCGTGCACGCCGGTGACCGGGGTGTTCGCGAGGTCGGCGGCCATCAGCCCGGCCGAACCGCGCAGGAACGCGAACGGGGTGGCGACCATGCGCCCGATGCGCAGCGGCACCAGGTGCGGCAGGCGGCCTTCGTTCGCCTGCTCGACCACGTCGATCACCGCAGGACGGTCGGCGGCCGGCGCGAACCGGTCGTGGTCCGCGCGGGAAACCTGCTTGCGCAGGTCCTTGCCCTGGGCCCGAGCCGGCCGGTCCCCCCGCGAGCAGAACCCGGGCACCGCGAAGTCGCGTCCCGTCATGGGCTCTTCGCCGGACGGGTCGGAACCGCCCGCGGCCGCCCCGGATTCCGGAGCGGCCGGGGCCTCGGACGAAGCTGCGAACGCCATGGCCACCGACCTCCTTCGTCCCGCCGTGCGGCGGAGCGTCCCGAAGGTACCGCCCCGGTGGGCCTGACGCGACGGTCGGGCGCGACGGTCGGGCGCGCGCTAGGCCACGGACGTACGGAAGGTCCTGCGGTACGCGGACGGCGAGGTGCCCATCGCGCGCCCGAAGTGGTGCCGGAACGTCACCGGGCTCTCGAAGCCGACGGCGGCGCCGACCTCTTCCACCGAGGCCGCGGTCTCCTCCAGCAGGGCCAGGCTGGCCGCGATGCGCTGCGCGAGCACCCACCGCACGGGGCTGGTGCCGGTCTGCGCGGAGAACTTGCGCAGATAGGTGCGCTGCGAGACGAGCGCCTGCGCGGCCAGGTCGGCCACCGTGATCGGCTCGGCCAGGTGCTCCAGGGCCCACGCCATCGAGCGGGCGATGCCGTCGTCGCCGTCCACCTCGCCGACCGCGGCCTGGATGAACTGCGCCTGGCCGCCTTCCCGGTGCGGGGGGATGACGAGGCGTCGGGCCACCGAGTTGGCCACCTTGGCGCCGTGGTCCTTGCGCACCAGGTGCAGGCACAGGTCCAGGCCGGCGGCGCTGCCCGCGCTGGTGAGGATCTGCCCGTCGTCGACGTACAGCACATCGGGGTCGACGGTGACCCCGGGGAAGCGCTCGGCGAGCAGGTCGGCGTACTTCCAGTGGGTGGTGGCGGTGCGGCCGTCCAGCAGTCCGGCGCCGGCCAGGGCGAACGCCCCCGAGCAGATCGAGACGATGCGCGCCCCGCGCGCGTGCGCGCTGCGCAGCGCCTCGGCCAGCGCGGGCGACATGTCGCCGCGCACGTCCGGGACCGCCGTGACGATCACGGTGTCGGCCGCGGCCAGCACGTCGAGACCGTGCTCGACCAGCACCGAGAAGCCGCCCACCATGCGCATCGGTTCGCGCGTCTCGCCGCAGACGAAGAGCTTGTACCAGGGGATGCCTAGCTCCGGACGGGGGATCCCGAAGATCTCCACGACCGAGCTCATCTCGAACGGGGCCATGCCGTCGAAGGCCAAAACGGCGACCGTCCCGCAGTGCGGCTCGGGCTGCAGGGTCGGGGGCGAAAGCTCGATGACAGGCATGGCGGGATCTTAGCGGTAGGGGTCGTTGCCGCCACTGTCGAGGGCTGGGGGTCCCGCGACAGGATTCTTCTCGTCAGCAGGGAACAGCCCCGCGAACCGCACACACGAGGAGCAACAGATGTCCGCCGCCGCCGAGTTCGTCATCGAGTCCGCCGTCAACACCGTGCCCGCCGCCACCCCGGAGGCCGCCGCCGCGCACTACGCCGCCCGCCTCGCCTTCGAGGCCGACGTCTCGGACGTGCACACCGACCTCGCCTCCGGCGCCCCCGGCATCGTGGTGGTCGACTCGCGCCGCCAGGTCGGCTGGGACCAGGCCCACATCCCGGGCGCCGTGCACATCCCCACGGCGCGGATCGCCGAACTCGCCCCGCAGCTGATCGGCAAGGACGTCACGGTCGTGACCTACTGCTGGGGCCCCGGCTGCAACGGCGCCACCCGCGCCGCCCTGGAGTTCGCCCGGCTCGGCTACTCCGTCAAGGAGATGATCGGCGGCATCGAGTACTGGATCCGCGAGGGCTTCGAGGTCGAGGACGGTGCCGGCGTGCGCACCCGCACCGCGCCGGACGCGCTGACCGCGCCCGTTTCCGGTGTCTCGTGCGCCTGCTGACCGGGCGCCGGGCCGAAGCGGCGCGGCATCATCCCGGTACGGCGGGCGCCCGCGGCCACGGCTCGGTCAGCGGCGGCGGGGTCCGCATCGGCGCCGCGAGGCGGACCAGTACGGCGGCGGCCAGCCCGAACAGCGTCGCGAACAGGTGCCCGAGGTCCCAGATGGTGTGGCTCACCACCACCGGGACGACCACGACCAGCACGAGCGCCGCGACCCCGGCCCAGCGCATCAGTCCGGCCATGACCAGTACGGCCGCCGCGCAGCAGCCGACCATGATGTAGCTGACGCCGACGTCCGTGGCCGCCACCATCTTGTGCGGCGCACGTCCGGTGTCGATCGCCCAGCGCAGCACCCGAGCGGTGCAGAGCGAGCCGAGCACGTGGGCGGTCACCGCGATGGTGATCAACCGCGGAGTGCCGTACCGGCGTTCGGCCCACGCCACGACGGTGGCGAAGACCGCGACATAGAGCGTGAGGCCCGACCCGCGCTCCGCCACCCACAGAGCGCTGGTGACCAGCACCGTCGCCGGGTCGTCGGCGAGCCGGTAGAGGTTCGTGCTGTCGACCTTGGTGAGCAGGTCGATCAGCTTGGGCGGCGCGGTCTTCTGCACGAAAGTGCCCGCGGTGAACAGCACGATGTAGGTGAAGGCCGCCGGGGCGGACAGCACCCAGGCCCGCAGCCGCACGGTCCACGGAGCAAGCCGCCCGACCAGCCGGTCCGCCGGGCGCCACACCGGCGCGAGGCCGCGCAGCGCGTACCAGGACACCACGAGTGCGAGCACCACGACGACCGAGACCACCGGGCTCCTTCGTATCGCCATGCGAACCATGCACGTCATGCATGCCATGTACGTCATGTACGTCATGAATCAGGACAAAGCGATCCTAGGCGGCAGACCCGCCCGCACCCGGGATGCGCAGGAAGGCGATTCCCTTCCAAGAACTAATGGATCCCAAGTGATTAATCCATTAGTCTCTGAAGTGCACCGCCCGCTCCCCCACCTCCCGTGAAAGAGGTCCGCCATGCCCGCGCTCGCGCTCCCCCAGGTCCGGCACCGCCACGTCGATGTCGACGGCCTGCGCATCTTCTACCGCGAGGCCGGCCCGGCGGACGCCCCCACGCTCCTCCTGCTGCACGGCTTCCCGTCCAGCTCCCGGCAGTTCGCCCGGCTGATCGACGCACTCGGCACCGACTACCACCTGGTCGCCCCGGACTACCCCGGCTTCGGGCACAGCGACGCCCCGGCACCGGACGCCTTCACCTATACCTTCGACGGCCTCGCCGACGTGATCGAGCGCTTCCTGCTCGCCATCGGCCTGGACCGCTTCTCCCTATATGTCTTCGACTTCGGCGCACCCGTCGGCTTCCGCATCGCCACCCGGCACCCCGAGTGGATCGAGGGCCTGGTCGTCCAGAACGGCAACGCCTACCTCGAAGGCCTTTCCGACGCGGCCCGCACCATGACGTCCTACAAGCCCGGCGTGCCCGGCGCAGTGGACGCGGTGCGCGGCATCCTCACCCTCCCCGTCACCCGCAGCCAGTACGAAGGCGGCACCGCCGACCCCGAACTCGTCGCCCCCGACGGCTGGACCGCCGACCAGCACTTCCTCGACCTGCCCGGCCGCGACCGGATCCAGATCGACCTCGCCCTCGACTACCACGCCAACCTCGCGCTGTACCCGGACTGGCAGGAGTGGCTGCGCACGCACCGGCCGCCGACGCTCATCGTCTGGGGCCGCAACGACCCCTTCTTCCCCGAGCCGGGCGCCCGCGCCTACCTGCGCGACCTGCCCGACGCCGAACTCCACATCCTCGACACCGGCCACTTCGCCCTGGAGGACAAACTCCCCGAGATCGCGCCGCTGGTCGCCGCTTTCCTGGACGCCCGCGCCTGACCCCGACAGGCCGCCGGCCCCAAGGCCGCGGACATAAAAGAAGAGGCCCCAGGTCGATGACCTGGGGCCTCTTGCTCGGTGCGCGAGGGGGGAGTTGAACCCCCACGCCCTTTCGGGCACTGGAACCTGAATCCAGCGCGTCTGCCTATTCCGCCACCCGCGCGAGCAATGACTGAAGGTTAGCACGCGATCCGGGGCCGACTGAAATCAATACCCGGCAGTGGTCCGCGCCACACTCAAAGCACGCGGATGTGCACACTCTGTACCGGCCCGAGTACCCAGCCGATTCTTCTTTGTGCCGGGCCATCCCCGCCGCCCCGTCCTCTCCGGCATGCTTGACCTGCGCCGCCCGGATAGGACGGGGCAACTGCGGGGTAGACGCACCTGGTCACACCACAACTACGACAAGCGAGCCAGGAACGAGGGGCCGGGGTGTAGGAGTCCTTGTGAGAGCCAACACTCCCTACAGTGACCATGGCGGGGAACCATGGCCGTTTCCCGAGCGTGGATACGATCAGTGAGCTGACTGTAGGACCGGCCGGACCGGAGCATGCCCGGTTCGGCTCGCCCGTGCCCCGGGCGACGACGGCGACGCTTGACAGGGAAGGAGGTGCCCATGGGTGTCCTGAAGAAGTTCGAGCAACGACTTGAGGGCCTGGTCAACGGCGCCTTCGCCAAGGCGTTCAAGTCCGATGTCCAGCCTGTCGAGATCGCCAGCGCGCTCAAACGCGAGTGCGACAGCAACGCGACCATCTGGAACCGGGACCGCACCATGGTCCCCAACGACTTCGTGGTGGAACTGGGCTCGCACGACTACGAGCGGCTCAGCCCCTACGCCCAGCAGCTCGGTGCCGAGCTGTCCACGATGGTGCGCGACTACGCACAGCAGCAGCGCTACTCGTTCATCGGGCCCGTCGAGGTGCACTTCGAGCAGGCCGACGATCTGGACACCGGGCTCTACCGGGTGCGCAGCCAGGCGCTGGCCGGCAGCCAGTCCCAGGGTGCCCCTGGGTACGGGCCGCCCGAACCTGTAGCGTCGGCGCATCCGCATTACCCGGACCCGAAGTACGCGCAGCCCGGGCAACCGCCCCAAGGCCCCGCGCCCCAGTTCCACAGCCCGCCCGCTTACCCGCAGGCGGGTGGCATGCCGCCCGCCGGTCCCCCGGGACCGGGTGCCGGCCTGCCGCCGCGTCCGCCGGGCCCCCCGCCCGGCCCGGCCCCCGCGCCGTACCGCCCCCCGGCGGCACTGCGCACGTGGGTCGAGGTCAACGGAATGCGCCACGAACTCACCGCCTCGGCCGCCAAACTGGGCCGGAGCACCGACGCGGACGTGCGGGTCGACGACCCGAGCGTGTCGCGGCACCATGCCGAGATCAAGATCGGCCCCCCGGCGTCGATCGCCGACCTCGGCTCGACGAACGGGATCGTCGTGGACGGGCAGCACTGCCAGCGTGCCGCTCTCCGCGACGGGTCGAGGATCGTGCTGGGCAGTACCACTGTCGTGTTCCGTCAAACCGAGGGGTGACATCGGGCGCATGTCTGAGCTGACCCTCACCGTCATGCGGCTGGGCTTCCTCGCCGTGCTGTGGCTGTTCGTGATCGTCGCGGTCCAGGTGATCCGCAGCGATCTGTTCGGCACGCGCGTCACCCAGCGGCCGATGCGCCGGCGCAGTGCGCCGGCCGCGGCCGCAGCCCCCGCAGCAGCGGTGCCTCCGCCGGTCGCCCAGCAGGCGCCTCCCCCGCAGGCCCGCGGCCCGCGCCGCGCGTCCGCGCCGCGCAGTGCGCCGTCCAAGCTGGTGATCACCGGAGGCTCGCTCACCGGCACCACGATGAATCTGACGGACCAGCAGATCACCATCGGCCGGGCGCACGACTCGACGATCGTGCTCGA
Source organism: Yinghuangia soli (assembly GCF_021502675.1). Lineage (GTDB taxonomy): Bacteria > Actinomycetota > Actinomycetes > Streptomycetales > Streptomycetaceae > Yinghuangia > Yinghuangia soli. The sequence continues at coordinate 14,806 of NZ_JAKFHA010000002.1, read as the reverse complement.
CGACGACTACGCGTCGAGCCGGCACGCGCGCATCTACCCGGCCCCGGACGGCAGCTGGATCGTCGAGGACCTGGGCTCGACCAACGGCACGTACCTGGACCGCACGCGCTTGACCGGACCGACCCCCGTACCCCTCGGAGCGCCGATCCGCATCGGCAAGACCGTTATCGAGCTGCGCAGGTAGCCTGAATGAGCCTCTCTCTCCGCTTCGCCGCCGGATCGCACAAAGGCATGATCCGCGAGGGCAACGAGGACTCCGGCTACGCCGGCCCCCGATTGCTCGCGGTCGCCGACGGCATGGGCGGCGCCGCCGCGGGCGAAGTGGCCAGCTCCGAGGTCCTGTCCACCATCGTCGAACTCGACGAGGACCTGCCCGGGGCCGACCTGCGCGACACCCTCCGCCTCGCGGTGGACCGCGCCAACGACCGGCTGCGCGTGATGATCGACGACGACCCCGGCCTCGAGGGCATGGGGACGACGCTCACCGCGCTGCTGTGGACCGGCAACGGCCTCGGCCTGGTGCACGTCGGCGACTCGCGCGCCTACCTGCTGCGGGACGGCGTCCTGGACCAGATCACCCAGGACCACACCTGGGTGCAGCGCCTGGTCGACGAGGGCCGCATCACCGAGGAGGAGGCCGGGCACCACCCGCAGCGCTCCCTGCTGATGCGCGCACTCGACGGCCGCGGCCAGGTCGAGCCGGACCTGGCGGTCCGCGAGGCCCGCGCCGGAGACCGCTACCTCGTCTGCAGCGACGGCCTGTCCGGCGTGGTCAGCCGGGAGACGATGCAGGACACCCTGCTCGCCCTCGCCGACCCGCGCGACGCGGTGCAGGAGCTGATCCAGCTCGCGCTGCGCGGCGGCGGCCCGGACAACATCACCTGCATCGTCGCGGACATCGTGGACGTCGACGAGACACCGTCCGACATCCCCGTGGTGGTCGGCGCGGTCGCCGACGACTTCGCCGGCGAGACCGCCACGCTGCCCACCACGCCGGCCTCCCGGGCCCGCGAACTGACCGCGGGCGAATACGAGAATGAAGCGCTGGTGCCGGAGGCCGCGGCGCCGCCGAGCCGGCGCCGCCCCAAGCCCGCCTGGCGCCGCACGCTCCCGGTCTGGGGACCGGCCGTGCTGGTGCTGGCCGCCCTCGGCGGCGCGTACTGGTGGACCCAGACGCAGTACTACGTGGCGCGCGACGGCGACCACGTCGCGATCTACCGCGGCATCGACGCGCAGATCTTCGGCATCTCGCTGTCCAGCCCGTACAAGCAGTACAGCGCGGTCAAGACCGACCTGATCGGCGCCGAGTACCGCAAGAGCCTGGACGTCCGCTACGACGCGGCCAGCCTCTCGGACGCGCGCGACTACGTGGACAAGCTGCAGCGCCAGGCCACGGTGTGCAGCCAGGTGCTGGCCTGGAACCAGGAGCACCCGCCCACCGTCTCTCCTTCGGTACCGCAGACCCCGGAGCAACCGCAGACCCCGGGTACCGGCAGCCCGGGAGGCGAGAACGTGACCACGCCCGCGTCGGTGCAGGCTGCGCCCATGCGCACGCCCACCCCGACCGCGACCGCGAGCGGCCGTCCGGGCACCGACTCGGTCTCGCGCTCCACCAAGCGCGCCACGCCCGACCCGGTCAAGACGACCGGCGCCGCACAGCGCCCGGCCACCGGCGCACCCGGCACCGGCCAGCCCGCGGCCAGTCCCCCGGCGGCGGCGCAGCCGACCGCGGCACCCACCACGACTCCGACGGCAGGTCCGGCCATCGACCTCGGCGAGGACACCCCGCTCATCGCCAAGTGCGATGTACAGCCCGTCGGCTCGAGTTGAGGAGGGGGAACGCCGTGAGCGAGCGCAGCGAGCGAACCAATAAGGGGGATGCGTTTTGCGAATGCGCCGCCGAGCGTAGCGAGGCGGTGGCATGAGTAACACGACGATCACCCCGCAATCCGCTCCGAACCGCCGCAACACCGAGCTGATGATGCTCGGGTTCGCGGTCCTGGTACCGGTGCTGGCGTACGCCAACGTAGGCCTGGCCGGCGACGGCCGGCTGCCGGCCGGACTGGTCTCCTACGGCCTGGGTCTCGGCTTCATGGCCGGCATCGCGCACCTGGTGGTCCGCAAGTTCACGCCGTACGCGGACCCGCTGCTGCTGCCGCTGGCCACGTTCCTCAACGGCATGGGCCTGGTCCTGATCTACCGCCTGGACCTGGACCTCACCCGCAAGGCGGCGCCCACCCAGCTGATGTACACCGCGATGGGCGTCGCGCTCTTCGTCGGCGTCGTGGTGTTCCTGCGCGACCACCGGCTGCTGCAGCGCTATACGTACATCGCGATGCTCGTCGCCCTCGTGCTGCTGGTCTCCCCCATCCCGTTCCCGGGCGACACCTACGGCGCCAAGATCTGGATCCGGCTGGGCCCGTTCTCGATCCAGCCGGGCGAGTTCACCAAGATCGTGCTGACCGTGTTCTTCGCGGGCTACCTGATGGTCAAGCGCGATGCGCTCGCGCTGGCCAGCCGCAAGGTCATGGGCCTGTACCTGCCGCGCGGCCGGGACATCTTCCCCATCGTGGTGGTGTGGCTGCTCAGCCTGATGATCCTGGTCTTCGAACGCGACCTGGGCACCTCGCTGCTGTTCTTCGGCATGTTCGTGGTGATGCTCTACATCGCCACCGAGCGGGTCAGCTGGCTGATCTTCGGCCTCGTCATGGCGATCGGCGGCGCGGCCCTGGTCGGCTCCGTCGAACCGCACGTCAAGGGCCGCGTGGACGCGTGGCTCGACCCGATGGCGATCTACGGCACGAACCCGCCGCGCGGCGGCTCCGAGCAGCTCGCCCAGGCCCTGATGGGCTACGGCGACGGCGGCCTGCTCGGCAAGGGCCTCAACCAGGGCTTCCCGAACGAGATCGGCTTCGCGGCGCGCAGCGACTTCATCCTCACCACGGTCGGCGAAGAGCTGGGCCTGGCCGGGATGATGGCGATCTTCATGGTGTACGCGCTGCTCATCGAGCGCGGCCTGCGTACCGCGCTGGCGGCCCGCGACCCCTTCGGCAAGCTGCTCGCAGCCGGCCTCTCGGTCGTCATGGCGCTGCAGGTGTTCGTGGTCGCCGGCGGCGTCACCGGCCTGATCCCGCTGACCGGTATGACCATGCCGTTCCTCGCCCAGGGCGGTTCGTCGGTCATCACCAACTGGATCCTGGTCGCCATACTCATCGTGGTCAGCCACACCGCCCGGCGCCCCGCGCCGCCCGCGGTGGCCGGCGAGGTCTCCGCGACGCAGAACAGCCGGGGCGGCCGCCGCGCCCGGCGCACCGGCTTCGAGGACCAGGCGCTGGACGCCGCGGACGCCGACGAGCTGGCCGAGCCGACGCCGGTGCAGGGCTCGCCGCTGGGCGACCTGTCCGGCGGCCATGTGCCGGACCGGCCGCGCGTCGATGCGGACGCCGCCACCGAGTTCACCCCGATCGCTTCCGCGGGCACGCCCGCGGAACCCTCGTCGCCCCCGGACGCGTTGACGGTGCCCGGCGGAGTGCCGGGCGTGCCGCCGCGGCCGGGCACCCCGCCCGGACCGGCCGGACCGCCGCCGGGCGGCGGCGCAGGAGGAGCGAGCGGGCCGGGCGGACCGGCGGGACCGAGAGGACACAGCCAGTGAGGATTGGTCGGAAGTGAACAAGCCCCTGCGCAAGGTGTCCATCTTCTGCCTGGTCCTGGTCGCCGCACTGATGCTGCGCGCCAACTGGATCCAGGTCGTCAAGGCCGACGAGTACGCGGACCACCCCGAGAACAAGCGCGCGATGTACGAGTCGTACTCCCACCCCCGCGGCGACTTCCTGGTCGACGACAAGCCGATCACCGGCTCGGAGAAGACCGACAGCAAGAAGTTCGAGTACCAGCGGACCTACCTCAACGGCCCGATGTACGCCCCGGTCACCGGCTTCAAGTCGCAGTTCTACGGCAGCAACCTGCTGGAGAACGTCGAGGAGGACATCCTCAGCGGCGACGACTCCCGGCTGTTCGTGCGCCGCGTCATCGACGTGGTCACCGGCAAGGAGCGGCGCGGCGGCAACGTCGACCTGACGCTGAACGCCAAGGCCCAGGAGGCCGCCTTCAAGGGACTGAACGGCAAGACCGGTGCGGCGGCCGCGATCGACCCGACGACCGGCCAGATCCTGGCGATGGTGTCGACGCCGTCGTACGACCCGGCCCAGCTCGCGGTCAACGACAAGAAGGCCCAGGACGCGACCTGGAAGGCGCTCAACGAGGATCCGACCAAGCCGATGGACAACCGGGTCATCCGCTACACCTACGCGCCCGGTTCGACGTTCAAGCTCGTCACCGCCGCGGCCGCGATCGCCAGTGGCAAGTACAACTGGGACACGGTGACGAACTTCCCGTCGCCGATGCCCTACCCGAACTCGCTGCTGGGCCTCAAGGACCAGGCCGGCCCCGCCGCCTGCCAGGGCAGCACCCTCAAGGTCGCGCTGGAGAAGTCCTGCAACACGGTCTTCGCGGGCATCGCCATGGAGCTCGGCGACGCCGCGATCAAGGCGCAGGCCGAGAAGTTCGGCTTCAACGACTTCGGCAAGTACGACTTCACCAAGGGCGGCTCGGACACCAAGAACAACCTGGACATCCCGACCCGCGTCAACGCAAGCAACTTCCCGGCCAACGACGAGGGCGGCGCCACCATGCGCGCCGCGATCGGCCAGCAGAGCGTGACCTCCACACCGCTGCAGATGGCGATGGTGGCCGCGGCGATCGCCAACAACGGCACCCTGATGGAGCCGTACCTGGTCGACTCGCTGCGCTCGCAGAGCCTGGAGACCATAGAGCAGACCAGCGCCAAGAAGCTCAGCCAGGCGGTCGAGCCGAACGTCGCCGGCCAGTTGCAGGACATGATGGTCGGCGTGGTCGAGGAAGGCTCCTGCCAGTCCGCGAAGATCCCGGGAGTCAAGGTCGGCGGCAAGACCGGCACCGCGCAGCGCGGCTTCGCGAACGACAAGCGGCCGTATGCCTGGTTCGTGTCGTTCGCGGAGTTGGACGGCAAGAAGGTCGCGGTCGCCGTGGTCGTCGAGGACACCGAAGCGGACGTCGAGCGGAACGACATCAGCGGATGCAAGACCGCCGCCCCCACCGCCGTCGCCATCATGAAGGCGGTGCTCGGCAAGTGAGAACCCACAGATCGGGCCGCGCAGACTTGATCAGTCCGTGACAACCGCGCATGCCTCGGCCCGGGTACCGTGTCCGAGGACGTTCAGGGTCGAGGACCGGTAAGGGAAAGGCTGGAAGCTATGGAAGAGCCGCGTCGCCTCGGCGACCGGTACGAGCTCGGTGCGGTCCTCGGCCGCGGCGGCATGGCCGAGGTGTACCTGGGCCGTGACATCCGTCTCGGGCGTACCGTCGCGGTCAAGACGCTCCGTGCCGACCTGGCCCGCGATCCGTCGTTCCAGGCCCGGTTCCGGCGCGAGGCGCAGTCCGCCGCATCGCTGAACCATCCGGCGATCGTCGCGGTCTACGACACCGGCGAGGACTACATCAACGGGATCTCCATCCCGTACATCGTGATGGAGTACGTCGACGGGTCCACGCTGCGCGAGCTTCTGCACTCCGGGCGGCGGCTGCTGCCCGAGCGCGCCATGGAGATGACCGCGGGCGTCCTGCAGGCGCTGGAGTACAGCCACCGCAACGGCATCATCCACCGCGACATCAAGCCCGCCAACGTCATGCTGACCCGGCAGGGCACCGTCAAGGTGATGGACTTCGGCATCGCGCGCGCCATGGCCGACAACGGCATGACGATGACGCAGACCGCCGCGGTCATCGGCACCGCGCAGTACCTCTCCCCCGAGCAGGCCCGCGGCGAGACCGTCGACGCCCGCTCGGACCTGTACTCGACCGGCTGCCTGCTCTACGAACTCCTGACCGAGCGCCCGCCCTTCGTCGGCGACTCGCCGGTCGCGGTGGCCTACCAGCACGTCCGCGAGGACCCGCTGCCGCCGAGCGCGTACGACCCCGAGGTCTCGCCGACGATCGACGCCATCGTGCTGAAGTCGCTCGCCAAGCACCCGGACAACCGGTACCAGAGCGCCGACGAGATGCGCGCCGACCTGGAGCGTGCCCTGCACGGCATGCCGATCGCGGCGCCGGCCGTGATGGCGCCCATGGAGGCGGCCACCCAGTACCTGCCGCCGACGCCCGGGCCGTCCACCCAGGCGTCCTCGGCGTACGGCACCCAGCACGGCCAGCAGCAGTACGACCTGGGCCCGGACGACGACTACGACGACGACGAGCCGCCCCGGCAGCGCGGCTGGGCGTGGGCGCTGCTCGCGGTGGCATGCGTCGCGGTCCTGGTCGCGGCCTTCTTCGTGGGCAAGACGCTGCTCGGCGGCGACGATGCCAAGGGCGACCTCAAGAGCGTCCCGAACCTGGTCGGCAAGACCCAGGCGCAGGCCCAGCAGATGATCGACTCCAGCACGCTCAAGCTGACCGTGTCGCCGGAGAAGAAGGCCTGCGAGCAGCCCAAGGACACGGTCTGCACGCAGACCCCGGCCGAGGGCACCAAGGTCGAGAAGGACAGCAACGTCACCGTCGTGCTGTCCTCGGGTCCCGCGCTCGGCAAGGTCCCCAACGTCGCGAAGATGAAGGAAGACCAGGCGACGAAGCTCATCACCGAGGCCGGCTTCAAGGCCCGGCCCGACCGCAGCACCGACCACAAGTGCGAGAAGGACACGGTCTGCGCGACGGACCCGGTGGCGAACACCGAGCTGCCGCTGAACTCCGAGGTCGTCCTCAAGATCAACAGTGGCAAGCCGTCCGCCGAGATGATCGACGTGGTGGGCAAGACCTATGCCGAGGCGAAGAGCCGGCTCGAGGCCGAGCTCAAGGTCAAGGTCACCGCGAAGTTCGAGTACAGCCCGGACAAGCCGGCCAACATCGTCATCGCGCAGAGCGTGCCCAAGGGCGACCAGGTCATCGAGGGCAACTCGGTCCAGCTGACGGTCTCGCAGGGCCCGTCCCCGGCGCCGACCACGCAGCAGCCGCCGACCACGCAGCAGCCCACCGGGAGCCCCACGGGCAGCCCGACGGGCCAGTCGAACGGCGGCAACGGCGGCAACAACCGCCCGGGCAGCAACGACGACGAGGCGAATCCGTTCGACCCGCGCAACTGGTGACGCCGCGGCCGGCCCCGGGCCGGCCCGGTCGCCCGCAGGGCGCACGCGCAACGTTCTAGGGCCTGGCCCGGATCACTGATCCGGGCCAGGCCCTCGGTCTTTCCGGTGCGCCCGGGCTGCTTCTTCGAACGTCCGGCAGCCTCTTGGTACGTCCGGCTACTTCTTCAGCGCCGCGGGCACGAACCCGGGCCGGCTCACGTCGGTGGCCACCAGAGTGCCCCAGTAGATCATCCGGTTCTTCGAGGTGAACTCCGGATCGCACGTGGTCAGCGTGATGAGCCGCTGGCCGCCCGGCAGTCCCAGCATGGGCGGGTTGGAGGCCAGCACCTCGCCGTTGTCCGGCTTCGTGATGAAGGGCCCGCGCACGATCTGGTACGTGTACCACTCGGTCTTCGTCTGGACCACCACGAAGTCGCCTGCCACCAGCTTGTTCAGGTGCCGGAAGGGCTCGCCGTTGCCGTTGCGGTGCGCCGCGATACCGAAGTTCCCGACCTGGCCGGGCGCGGTGTACGGGGCGTACGTGTAGTGCCCGACCCCCTTGCGGAGCGACTGCGCGCTGGTGCCCTCGACGATCGGCTTCTTGTAGCCGCTGCCGAGCCGCGGGATGTACAGCGCCGCGAACGCCTCGCCGCGGATCGCCCCGCCGGGCGCGGCCGCGGTGCCGTCCTTCTGCCCGTCGGTGCCGACGTCCTGGGGTCCTTCGTCCTCCGGGATGCCGGCGATCGGCGAGGCCTCCGGAGCCGGTTCGTCGGCGGTCGGCTCCTGCTCCCAGGACTCGTACAGCTCCTCGAGGCTCTCCTGCGCCGCGGCGCGGCCCTCGATGTTGGTCCACCACAACTGGTGGACGCACAGCAGCAGTCCGACCAGGCCTATGGTGAAGACGATCTCCGCAGTGCCGCGGATGACCTTGCGCACGACGCCCATGGGTCGACAGCTTGGCACAAGCAAGCTCCTGGGTCAGGACCCCGGAGCGACCAATGCATCCGGCTTGCCGTCCTTGCGCTGCCGCTCCTCGACCAGTTCGCCCCACACGATCAGCCGGTAGGTCGAGGCGCCGTCCGGGGTGCAGGTGGTGAGCGTGATGTAGCGGCCGGGCTTCTTGAAACCGCTCTGCTTGGGGATCGGGTCGATCACCCCGATGTTCTTCGGCGAGGTCTCCGGGAGCTGGGAGGTGACCGCGTACGTGTAGTACATGGTCGCGGTCTCGACGACGATCGAGTCGCCCTTGCCCAGCTTGTTGATGTAGCGGAACGGCTCGCCGTGGGTGTTGCGGTGCCCGGCCACCGCGAAGTTGCCCTGCTTGTCCCACGGCATCGCGGTCTTCGGGTCGGTGTAGTGGCCGGCCAGGCCCTTGTCGAGGACCTTGTACTTGTCGGTGCCCTGGGCGACCGGGACCTTCACGCTCAGCTTGGGTATGTAGAGCACCGCGAACCCGATGCCCGGCGCGAAGCCGTCCGGCTGGCGCGGGTCGGGCGCGGGCAGCGGCGCCTCGCCCGTCTGGCCCTTGTCCCACTGCTCCTGGAGCTGCTTGGTCTCGCGGGCGGCATTGCGGTCCCCGACCACGTTCGTCCACCACTGCGTGTAGACGACGAACAGGACCAGCACCAGGCCCAGCGTCATGGCGACTTCGCCGACGCCGGTGGCGACCGCGGTGAGCACCCGGGAGCGCGTCGACGGCTTGGCGGCCTTGCGGCGGGCCGCGCGGCCCGCTCCCTCGGGCACTGCGGCGCCAGGCTTGGCACCGGGCTTTGCACCGCGCCGCCGAGCGGACTTCTGCTGCTCCTGAAGGGCCTTGCGGCGGGCCGCGCGGCCGCCGGGTGCGGGCGGGTCCGCGTCGCCGTCCGAAGCGCCCGAGGGGCCCGAAGAGCCCCCGGCGGGCAGGGCGAGGGCGGCCGGAGCGGCTTCCCGAGCGGCCCGCCGGGCCGCCCTGCGGTCCAGGTCGGCCCGGGACGGCACCACCAACTCCGCGGTCCGGTCCCCGAAGCCGGGATCGAACACGTCCTCGCGGGCCTGCTCGGACTCCGGACCGCCGGCTATCCGAGCCGGGCCGGCTATGCCCCCATCCCCGACCGGCCCACCACCGGCGCCAGCCCGGCGGCGCGCCCGGCGGCCTCCGGGAACCCGCAGGTCCCCAGCCAGTTCGCCAGCATCAGATGGCCGTCCTGGGTCAGCACCGACTCCGGGTGGAACTGCACGCCTTCGACCGGAAGGTCGCGGTGGCGCATCCCCATGATCACGCCGCTCTCCGTCCATCCGGTCACCTCCAATTCGGCCGGCACCGTATCCGGGTCAACCGCGAGCGAGTGGTAGCGCGTCGCGGTGAAGGGCGACGGGAGTCCGGAGAAGACGCCGCCACCCTTGTGCTCGACCAAACTCGTCTTGCCGTGCAGAAGTTCCGGTGCCCGGCCAACCGTAGCGCCGTAGGCGACGGCAATTGACTGCATCCCCAGACACACGCCGAATACCGGCACCCGGCCGGCCCCGTGCCGCACCATGTCCACGCACACCCCGGCTTCTTCCGGAGTGCCGGGTCCGGGCGACAGCAGCACGCCGTCGTAGCCGAGCGCGTCCTCCACCGTCACCGCGTCGTTGCGCCGCACATCGCACGTCGCACCGAGCTGGTAGAGGTACTGGACGAGGTTGAAGACGAAGCTGTCGTAGTTGTCCACGACAAGGATCCGGGCGGTCATCCGGGCAGTCCTCCGCTGGGCTGGACGTCCTGGACGTTGCCCTGGTCGACGGTCACGTCGCCGAACGGCAGCATCGGCTCGGCCCACGGGAAGATCCAGTTGAACAGCGCGTAGACGATCGCCAGCACGAGCACGAGCGAAATGGCGATGCGTACCCACACGTTGCCCGGCAGATGGCGCCAGATAAAGGCGTACATCAGGAGGCTCCCTTCAGCGCCGCGGGCTCGCCGGCGGACAACGGCTGGACCGATTCGAGGTGACCCCAGGCGATCAGTCGGTGCGAACTGCCGTACTCGGGGTCGCAGGTGGTGAGAGTCAGGTACTTGCCGGGCTTGTCGTACGCCTTGGCCGGGACCGGTGCGACGACCCCGACATCTTCCGGGAGCGTCTTGTATACCGCCTTGTCGGCGGCACCGTTCACGAGGGGCTTGTCGAGCGTATACACGTACCAGTTGACCGTGTCGTTGATGACCACTTTGTCGCCCACCCGCAGGCTCGGGAAGTGCAGCATCGGGTCGCCGTAGGTCTTGCGGTGCCCGGCCACCGCGAAGTTGCCCTCCTGGCCGGCCTTGGCGGACGTGTCGTACCAGCCCAGGCCCTTCTTGAGGGTGTCCGTCGCGGTGCCCGCCAGCACGGTCCACTTCCAGCCCGAGCCGAAGCGCGGGATGTACATGACCGCGAAGCTCTTGCCGTCCTTGTACTCCGGCGGCGGGCCGGGGACCTGCGGTGCCACCGGCGCACCCGGCTGGGCCGGGGCGGCGAGGTTCTGCTTCATCTTCTTGTCGAGCTCGTCCAGCTCGCCGGCCCGGGCCTCGCGGGCCAGCACGCCGGTCCAGTAGAGCTGGTAGACCACGAAGAGCAGGATCAGCACGCCGAGCGTGATGAACGCCTCACCAAGTCCGCGGATCGCGGTGCGCACGGTCTCCCGGCTCCCCTCTTATTCACTGTCTTGCGTTCGTGGCCGGTCGCTCGGCAGCAGGCGGCGGCGGTCGGTGGGCGGCTCAGGAGACTTTCGCATACTGCAGATCGAGAGGGCCCGTGTACCCGGGGAGATTCACCTGCTTGCGGTCCTCCACCTTGTAGCCGAGCCCGTAGGCGTCGACGTACGTCGTGTAGTTGTAGACCGCGTCGCTGTCGTCCAGGGCCCGGCGCAGGTTGTCCACATTGCCGACCGCGGTGATGACGTACGGCGGCGAGTACACCCGGCCGTGCAGGATCAGGGTGTTGCCGACACAGCGCACCGCGCTGGTGGCCACCAGCCGCTGGTCCATGATCTGGATGCCCTGCGCGCCGCCCGCCCACAGGGCGTTGACCACGCCCTGGATGTCCTGCTGGTGCACCACCAGGTCGTCGGCGGTGGGTTCGCGGATGCCGGGGATGCGCGCGGTGGCGTCCGGCGGGGCGTCGGTGAGCGTGACGGTCAGCCCGGCGCCGCTCAGCGGGGCCAGCCCGGCCGGGCCGTTGAGCGCGTCGATGCGGGCCTGCGCGGCCGGGTCGTCCACCTGCGCGCGGCGCAGCGCGTCGACCTCGTCGCCCAGTTCGATGACCTCGCGGTCGACCTCGGCGTTGTGCTGGCCCTGCTTGCGGACCAGGTCCCGGTACTCCATCGACTGGCTGTCGTTGCGCAGGTTGGTGCCGTGCGAGGTATTGGCGCTGATCCAGAAGAGGAGACCGGCAAGACCGAAGACCACAAGAGCCAGTGAGCGGGGTACGATCGCTCGCCAGGCCGATCCGGATCGGCCGGCAGCTCCCTCCGGGGAACCAGGCAAGCGCACACCGGGCAAACGCACGTTGTCGTACCCTCCATCCGGACCTGACAGCGACTACGCTAACCGACACGTCGCAGGTCGTGTCGCGTCCCTACACTCCCCGCCGACGGCAGGGGCGCCGAAGCCCGGTGCTCGGCGCCGGAAGCAGTAGGCCCAGGGCAGCATCGACAGGAGAGACTCTCGTGCCGAAGTCCCGGATTCGCAAGAAGTCCGACTTCACGCCGCCGCCGGACAAGAAGACGGCGATAAAGCTGGACACGCGCCGCTGGATCGCGCCGTTCATGCTGGCGCTGTTCCTGATCGGCCTGCTGTGGATCGTCGTCTACTACGTGACCAACGGCGACTTCCCCGTCGAGTCGATGGGCAACTGGAACATCGTGGTCGGCTTCGGCTTCATCGCCGCCGGCTTCGGTGTCTCCACGCAGTGGAAGTAGTGCTGCAGCTCTAGACGCACGGCGGCACCAGTAGTGCTTCTCCCCTTGCGGGAGCAGGGATCCGACCCGGTCGGCGGGGCGCCTGCGCGCGTTTTCCACGGCGGCATCCACAGAGTTATCCACAATGGGGATAACGAGGCAAAGCCTGTGGATAACTCTAGCGCGCCAGGCCCCCGACGCGGGCGTTCGAAACGCCCCTCACCAGCAATTCATCACGCTGGGTCAATCCGCATATCCTCAGTGTAACCGATCAGCTGAGCTGGGACGTCCGGAACAGCACGATCCCCACGAGCACCGCGACGATGCCCGCGATCGAGAGCACCTGGAACGCCACCCGGTGGTTCTTGGGAGCGTGCACCATGCACGCCGCGGCCAGGGCGCCGACCACCAGGCCGCCGACATGTGCGCGCCAGTCGATCCGGCTCACGTTCAGGAACGTGATCACCAGGTTGATCACCAGCAGCGCGATCAGCGGCCGCAGGTCCGCGTTCATCCGCCGGCCCACCACGAGCGCCGCGCCGAACAGCCCGAAGACCGCGCCGGACGCGCCCAGCGAACCCTGGTTCTGCGCCGCGATCAGGTACGACAGCGCGCTGCCGCCGAGGGCGGAGACCAGGTAGACGGTCAGGAAGCGGACCCGGCCCAGCATCGCCTCGAGCGGCGGGCCGAGCATCCACAGCCCGAACATGTTGAAGAGGATGTGCCACGGCTCCTGGTGCAGGAACGCCGCGGTGAACAGCCGGTACCACTCGCCTTCCGCGATGCCGGCCCACTGCCCGCCGACCACCGCGCGGCCGAGCAGTATGAAGCGGTCCACGACCTTGTCGCCGACCACCAGCACGAGGATCCACACGGCCAGATTGAGGCCGATCAGCGTCTTGGTGACGACCGCGCCCGTGGCGCCGGCGCTGCCGTCGGTGTTGCGCACCCGGGCGCCCGCTATGGTGCGCGCCTCGCGCACCGTGCGGCCGCCGGCCTGGACGCAGTCCGGGCACTGGAAGCCGACCGACGCGCTCACCATGCAGTCCGTGCACACCGGGCGTTCGCACCGGGTGCAGCGGATGTGCGTCTCGCGACCCGGGTGCCGGTAGCACACCGGAGGACCGGCCGGCCCCTGCGGGGATCCGGCCGGTCCGTCGCCGTGGATGGAGTTCAACGCGGCGTCAGCGCTTCTCGATGGCGATCTCGTCGATGACCACGTCGTTCACCGGGCGGTTCAGGGGACCCGTCTCGGTCGCCGCGATGGCCTTCACGACCTGGCGGCTCGCCTCGTCGGCGACCTCGCCGAAGATGGTGTGCCGGCGGTTCAGGTGCGGCGTCTCGCCGACCGTGATGAAGAACTGCGAGCCGTTGGTGCCGGGGCCCGAGTTGGCCATCGCCAGCAGGAAGGGCTTGTTGAACGCCAGGTCCGGGTGGAACTCGTCGGCGAACTTGTAGCCCGGGCCGCCGCGGCCGGTGCCGGTCGGGTCGCCGCCCTGGATCATGAAGCCGCTGATCACCCGGTGGAAGACGACGCCGTTGTACAGCGGTCCCTGGCCGGGCTCGCCGGTCGCCGGGTCGATCCACTCACGGGTGCCGTCGGACAGCCCCACGAAGCTCGCCACCGTCTTGGGGGCGTGGTTCGGGAACAGCTCGACCACGATGTCCCCGTGGTTGGTCTTGAGGGTGGCGTACAGCTTCTCGGCCACGGATGAACCTTCCCTGCGGTCATGACGGTCGTTCGGACTGTCTCGTGTGTGACGAGGTCCCCGGAATCCTCGCATGGCCGCGGGCCCGCCGCCCAAATGCCCGCGGCAGCAACGGCCATGTCCTCCGCCTCGGTCCCGGGCCGACGCCCCCAGGAATGGACCAAGAGGATATGAGATGACAATCCAGGCATGATCCACGCCGCCTCGGGAACACATAGCGGATGTAACCCGCCGAGGAGGAGGCTGTCGTGACCCGCTTGGAGCAGGCACGCGATGCTGGTGGCCGGACCGTGGTCTGGATCGCACCACGCGCCGCGCACGCACGGGATGCCGCGGTGCATTACGCCGCGGACGCCCGGGACTGGGCGGCACCGCGCCTGGAACACCGCCTGGCCGTGGTGCGGGTGCAGGCCGCGGACACCACGCGCAACCGCGTCATGCCCGCGCTGGAGGCCGCCCGGCTGAAGCTGGCCGCGTTCGGCCGGGACACCGTGGCACCCGCCGTGGGCCCGCGCGCCCACCAGGCCATGGACTCGGCGAAGCAGCGCATGCAGGACGACGTGATGCCGCGCGTCAACCACGCCGCCCTGGCCGCCAAGGAGGCCGGCGAGCCGGTCGTGGCCGAGGCCCGCTCGCGCGCCGAGGCGGCCGTCATGGCGCTGCGCGGCGATGTGACGTCCGCCGAGATGGCGAAGATCGTCAAGAAGAAGCAGCACAAGGCCCGCAAGAACGTCCTGGTGCTGATCCTGGCGCTGGCCATCGGCGCGGTGGCCGGCTGGGTCTGGTGGCAGCGCAAGGCGGACGCCGCGGAGTGGAAGTCCGACGAGGGCACCGCGATGCCGCCGAGCGCCGGGATGAGCGCGGACGCCTACCGCGGCGAGCCCGCCGTCACCCCGGTCACCGACCCCGGCCAGGTGGCCCAGGACGCCGAGGACGACGCCCTGGCGGCCGGCAAGGGCAAGCACCGCAACCAGCAGAAGCACTGACCCCTGGCCGCCGCGCGGCAGGCCGTGCGCAACGAAGAGGGCCGGGGGGCCCCCCCCCCGGGGGGGG
>NZ_JAKFHA010000019.1:102319-153178 GCF_021502675.1 Yinghuangia soli | reverse complement strand
CTCGACCAAGGCCCACAACTCGTCCGAGACGACCCACGGACGCAACTCCCCTTTGCGCACGAACCGTTCAACGACCCAAGCCGCCGAACGTCACACTGCCAAAGATCGTTCTGTTAGGACCACTAAGACAGGCCCCGTCCGCGCCCACCCCCCCCGGAGGCGCGGACGGGGTACGTCGATTCGTTCGGCGGGATGTCGACTACGAACGTGCCTGGTGGCTCGTCCCCGCGTCTGCGGTGGTGCTTCGCGGCTGACCGAATACGCGCGAATATTCTGCTAGTTCCCCTTGGACCACTGGTGGGTCGTCACGTAGTTCAGCGGGGCAGAGAAAGCCGTGTGGGCGAGGGAGGCCTCCAGGCGCTCCCAGCCCGCGAGGGTGAAGTGGCCCAGCAGCCAGAACACCAGGAAGCGGTCGTCGCACTGCCAGATCGGGCGGGGGCCGCGAAGGGTGGCGAACGTATGGGCCTGGGGAGCCTCGCCGCGGGCCATCCGCGCAGCGTCCTCGGGGCAGCACAGCACCGGCCGCGGGAGCAGGTCCGGGGACGGCTGCCACAGTGCGCTGACGGTCGCCGGACCGTGGTGCGGGTCGAACAGGCACGGTGCGGTGTACCGGCCCGAGGCGTCCGGGCCGAAGCCCTGGCCCGGTCCGGCGGGCAGGCATGCGGAGGCCTGGGCGAGCTGCGCGGTGAACCAGCCGACCGGAGTGGGGTCCAGGAAGAGATCGGTCGGATCGCCGGCCCGCAATCCGTCGCGGATGCGTGCGGCGTCCGCGGTACGGGCCACCGCGGCGGCCGGCGAGCCCGCCCTCGCCACGCGCTCCTCGACGGCGGCCAACTCGGCGTCGAAGCCGTCGAATATGCGGAGCAGCACGCCACGGGTCTGCGCTGCTTCTCGGTCATGCGAGGGCACGGCACGGTCTCCTTCGGGGGGCAGGCACGGCAAGCGGGCGAAAGCCCGAAGTGATCATGCCGTGCGCCCGTGCCTCGCGGGGTGACTTTGCCGTGGTCAGTGCGTCCTGCTGCGGTGCCGCGGACCGGGCCGTCCGGTGCGCTTGCGGTAGCGGCGCGAAGGTCGGCCGGTGGATCCGCGGCGGCAAGCCTGCTTCGTCTTGCCGGACACCGTCAGGGCGGTGGCGGCTCGTTCCGGCGTGTGAGGTGGGACTCCGCGGTCGGCCGCAGCACGCAGGTTCACGTCACCGGGGCTGCGGCAGGGCCTCCTGACGCGGTCAGAAATCTCGGCGTGAGCCGGCCTCGGTCGCGGAAGGCGTTCACGACCGCGGCCCGGATGCCGGGGAGCAGCGATCCCGGGACGAACGCCGCGACTGCCGAGCCTCCGCCGCCTGCCAGTCGGGCGCCCACCGCGCCGGCCAACTTCACGGCGTCGACCGTGGCATCGGCTTCGGCCCAGCCGGTGCCGTACCCGGGTACCCGGGAGAGGTGGGAGGCGGTCAGCAGGCTTAGGCCGCGGGGGAGTTCGCGATCCCGTAGGAACGCTTCCATGCGTTGGGCGCGTTCCGTCTCGTCGCGGGCACCGCGCAGGGATTCCACGACGGAGGCCATCGGGGTGTGGGGTACGCCCTTGTCGCGGGGGATCACCAGCATCACGCGCAGGCCTGCGGCGTTCAGTTCGAGGGGGACCTCGCCCGTGGGGCCGGCCGGGCCGACCAGGAGGGCACGCTCGTCGCCGCCGTACAGCACCGCGCTGCGCAAGGCGTCCGCGTCGGCGGTGTCGGACGGGGGCGGCACCACGTTCCGCAGCAGGGCGTCGAGTGCGGCGACCGCGAGTTGCGGGCCGTGGAACGCCGTCCACGCCAGCGCGGTGGCGCAGGACAGCGGTGCCGACGGGGCCAGACCGGCAGCCTCGGGCAGGTCGGCGTGCAGGACGATGTCGATGCCCGCTTGCGGTCCGGCGACGCGCCCGAGGGCGTGTGCGGTGTCGACGATGGGCGCTGCCCAGGACGGTACTTCGTGGCCCGTCTCGTGGATCGCGATCTCGACCGCGTCGCCCGGCCGGTTCAGTGAGCCGACGCGCAGCAGCCCGTCGGTGCGCGGGGCGGCGGCGATCACCGCCTGCCAGCCGACCGCGGTGACGATCCCGTTGCGGCCGGGCACCCCCGACAAGCGCAGCGCGTACGGCGCGGCCCAGACGCCCGCAGGGGCGTACCCGAACGCCTGCGCGAAGGTGTACGGCACCACTCTCAAGACCGGTGCTGCGTCGCGCTGGTCCATCAAGGACATCAGGGACGTTCCTCTCGTGGGGAGGGATGGGTGGGTCGACAGATGGAGTCGGACCGGGTGAAGGCCGATACGGACTCGCCTGGAAGGGCTTGCTCTTGCTCGCGCAGACCTGGCACGTGCCGGTGGGGCGGCCGAGCTTGTCCCGGGTCCATGCCGGCTCGGTTCGTTTCGGTCGGGCCGGGCCCGGCTGGAGCCCATGCCGACTCGGGTCGCGCCGCTGCAGCCCGGCTCAGCCCGGGTCCTTGCGGGCCAACAAGCGGTACGCGTCACTGCCGCCCGCCCGGCCGAAGCGGCCCGCGACCTTCCCGCCGACCGCATCCAGCACCGCGGCGGCGATGTACGCCGGGATCAGCAGCACGATGACGCCCACCCGCCGGGTCCGTCCGAGCACCCCGGCCGGTCGCGGCCGCCACGGGGCCTGCGGGTCCGGGGCCAGGCCGGTGGCCACATGGGTGAGCGCGGC
This sequence comes from Yinghuangia soli, assembly GCF_021502675.1. Classification (GTDB taxonomy): domain Bacteria; phylum Actinomycetota; class Actinomycetes; order Streptomycetales; family Streptomycetaceae; genus Yinghuangia; species Yinghuangia soli. The sequence continues at coordinate 150,478 of NZ_JAKFHA010000019.1, read as the reverse complement.
GGTGAGCAGCCCGCCCTGGTGGGACGGGCCGCGTTCGACCTCGACCACCGTGAACCCGCGTGCCGCCAGCGCGTCGCTCAGGTTTCCGACCGGGATGAAGTGCTGGTGCTGAGGCTGGAACCACGGGTGCCAGTGCCGGCCCAGCAGCCTGGCGTACCAGCACTCCGGGTCGGGGATCTCGACCAGCAGGTGCCCGCCCGGCTGCACGACCTTCGCGGCCGCGTCGAGTTCCGCGAACGGGTCGCGGGCGTGCTCCAGGTAGTGGTTCATGCTCACCACGTCGTACGCCCCGGCCAAGGTGTCCGCGTGGTCCGGGAATTGCCCCACGTACGCATGGTCGACCCAGCCGCGCCGGGCCGCCTCTTCGACGCCCGCCCCCAGGTCCAGGCCGTCGAAGACGGTGTCGGGCAGGGCCGACTTCCCGATCAGGCACATGTGCGCGTGCCCAGTGCCCACGTCGAGCCAACGCCCGGGCGACGCATGCCGCTTCACCAGCGTGGTACGCCCGTTGTACTGGCGCCGCATGGTGGCGAACATCGCCTCCGCGCCCCGCGCGCCGTACCCGTCGTAGAAGTCCCGGTAGTAGTAATCGAGTCCGGCAAGCGACAGCCGCGGGTTCTGGAAGATGTGCCCGCACGTGCGGCACTGCTCCAGGGAGAACCGGCCCGGCTTCGCCTGCAGGCGGTCCCTGAGGCGCACCCGTACGCGCAGATCCCCGGACCCGCACCAGGGGCAGTCGTCGCGGCGCTCCTCGAAGAAGTGCTCGATCCCGCCCGCCACCGCCTCGGCGTACCCCGCGCGCTTCACGGCCAATTCGGCCTTGTCCATCGCGGGCGGCGCGGCCGGACCGGAGACCGCCCGCACCCAACGCCACACCGCCAGGAACGGCCGTAGCAGCGTCGAGAAATGCGCCCCGCGCGGCCGGACTGCAGTCTGCCCGGTGAGGACGGCGTACGGCTGCAGCCACCACGTTGCCAAGGCCAGCAGGCCCCAGAACGGCGTCGTGTACGTCGCGCCCGCAAACGCGCCCGCCTCGCCGACGTACCCGGCCAGCACCGCGGCCGGCGGAGCGCCCAGCGCCCGCATCCGGGCCTTCACCATGCGCGGGTCGGGCGCGATCGCCGCGAGTCCGGGGGCCACCGCGTGGCCCGTCCCGCGCGCTGCGTACCGCTTCAACTTCGCTGTCATGGCGATCAGTTCGACGGTCGAGAGGCCTTCAAGGCGGTCGACCTCGGCCCGCGCCAAGACGCTCTCGTGCACCAGCAGCGCATGCCCCGCCCCGCGCCCCGCCGCGACCGGATCCGTGCGGAAGGCCACCGGATCCACATCGTGCAGCAGGTCCATGAGCGGCTCGACCGGCATATCTCCCGGCACCAGGTCGAGGACGAGCAGTCCCTCGCGCCGCGCGTACGCAGCCGCGGCGCCGACGAGTTCCGCCTCCAACCGCACCCCGACGGCGGTCACGGCACGGAATTCCGAGGAATCACCGTCGGCCGGCGCAGCGGAAACGGAGAGCACAGGCAGCCGACGCAGCCGCCCCCGCGACTTCAAGCTGCCGAAGAACAGCACCAGCAGCACGATCAGCGCCAGCCACGGGAAGGGCGTGAAACCAAAGCTCATGACGCCTCCAGCCATTCCAGCGCGTTCGCCGCCGCAGTCGCGCCGCCGGCCGCCGCGAACGAATCGCGCACCCGCAACGCCCCCGCGCGGTAATCCGGCTGATCCAGGACCGCGGTGATGGCGTCCCGGATCTCCGGCACGCTGGCCCGCCCGAACCGCACCCGTACGCCCGCCCCGACCGCCACCACCTGCTGGGCCACCAGCGGCTGGTCGTCCCGGATCGGCGCGACCACCAGCGGCAGCCCGAACGCCAGCGCCTCGCACACGGTGTTGTGCCCGCCGTGTGTGACCACCGCGTCCAGGTGCGGCAGCAGGTCGAGTTGCGGCACGAACTCACGTGCCAGCACATGCTCGTCGCCGGACCCGACCAGGTGTTCCGGGGCCGCCAGGACCACCTGCACGCGGTCCGCCAGCTCCCGGGTCGCCGCCACCACCGCCGGGTAGAACCGCGTCCCGGCCTCTCTGTTGAGGGTGCCCAGAGAGACCAGGACGCGGCGGCGGTCGGCGGCGAGCCGCTCCCAGGGGAAGTGGACGGGAGCGGGCCGCGCGCCGAACGCCGGACCCACGTACCGGTGGTGCGCCGGCGGTTCGGACTCCGTGCCGGCCAGGACCGGCGTGGAGAAGATCAGCACCAAGTGCCGGGAGAAGCGCGGGTCCCAGCCGTCGTCGAGACCGGCGTCGGCAGCCACCGCGCAGATCCGGTCGCGCACCCACGCATGCACCTTCGGGAAGCCCTCGAAGGGACGGCTGAACTCCACCGACGTGGTCGCCGACGTGGCCCAGGGCAGCCCGTGCAGCTCCGCCCCGATCGCGCCCGCGAACGCCTGCTGGTCGCTCAGCACCACATGCGGGCGCACCGCCTGGATCGCGTCGTCCACGCCCACCCGCATCGAGTACGCGAGCGGCACCAGGACGTCCTCCACCAGGAAGCGCAGCGCGGCCACCCCGCGCAGCCCCTGCCACCGGGCGTGCAGCGCACCGAACCCGCCGTCCGGCGCCTCCGCGGTCGGATGCAGGACGGCGTCCGGCGGCAGCAGCCGGCGTACCTCGGGCGGGCCGCACCAGGCCACCGTGTGGCCCCGCGCGGTCAGTTCGGCGGCCACCGCGACCGCGGGGTTCACGTGCCCCGCGAACGGCGGCACGACGAACAGGCATCTCACGGGGCGCCCTCGCCGCCGGACGCGGGCAGCCGGTAGCCCCCCGCACTGCCGGTGAACTGCGGCGCCGCGGGGGAGTGCGTCTCCAGCCACCGCAGCACCGACGCCAGCAGCTCCTTGGGCGCGTCGCGCAGCAGCGCGTGCGCCGCCCCCGGGAAGATCTCCAGGGTGCAGTCCGGCAGTTGCCCGGCCAGCATCGGCCCCGAGTCGACCAGGTCGGACGCCCCGCCGTACAGCGCGAGCGTCGGGCACTTCACCTGCGCCAGCTCGCCCGGGGTGAGCAGCCGTACGGTCGAGATGTCCTCGATGAGCGTCGTCTGGTTGAGCAGCGTGTCCGCGCCCGCCCGCATGCGGGCCGCCTTGCGCGCGCCGCGCGACCCCAGGTCGCCGCCCAGCGGGTTGCACTCCAGGCCGATCGCGATCAGGTTCAAGGTGTTGGCGACGTCCTCCACCCAGCCGCCCGGGTACCCGCCGGCCGCGGGCCGCAGCCCGCTGTGCGCCGGGTCCAGGCACTGCCCTTCCACCAGGATCAGGCTGGCCACCGACTCCGGGTGCAGGTACGCCGCATGCAGCGCGATCAGGCCGCCGTAGCTGTTGCCCAGCAGGTGCACCGGCCCGGTGACCCCGCAGGCTTTGAGCACCGCGGCCAGGTCGTCGACCGCGGTGTCCACGTCGTACCCGGTCGGCGCGCCGTCCGACATGCCGTGCCCGCGCTGGTCGTACAGCAGGACGTCGAAGCCGGCGCGCGCGATCGGCGGGGCGAGCGTGTAGTAGAGGCTGGACAGGTTGTCGAGGACCAGCCCGTGCAGCAGCACCACGGTCGGCCGGTCGGTCGACGCGCGGCCGCCGCGCAGGTGCTGGACGTGGAAGCGCAGGCCGTTCGCCTGGACGTCGGCCATCTCAGACCTCCCCGCCCGGTTCGCCGGCCGGCTGCGCGGCGATGTAGTCGACGAGCGTGCCCACCGTCATGGTGAGGATCTCGTCCATCTCCATCTCGGAGAGGAACGCCATGAAGTCCACCCGCGCGCCGTAGCGCGCCTCCAACTTCTCGGCCAGCGCCACGAACTCGATGCTCTCCACAGCCAGGTCCTCGTTGAACGACGAGTCCCGGTCGATCTCGGTGGCGATGAGGATCTCGTCCCCGACGACCTCGACGAGCAGGCCGACCACCTCGGTGAGCACGGCGTCGGCGGCGTACGCCGCGGTCGGGGGTACTGCGGTCTCGGCGGTCACGGCGACTCCAGGGGGCTCGGGGGGACGGTGACAGAGGAGGGGATCGTCAGGTGGCCGCCCGCGGCCGGCGGGGCGGACGGGGACGAGGCCGGGGAGGAGGACGTCCAGGCGACGACGTAGCGGTCCGCGCCGTCGGCGACGGTCCTGGTCCGCACCTCGCGGTCCGGGCCGCCGGGCACCGCGACGACCAGGCCGTCCTCGTCGGCGCGCACGACCCGGCGCTGCGCCGGCCGGCCGGCCAGCCCGGTGCCGTCCGCCTTGCCGGCGGCTTCCTTGGCGCACCAGAACCGGACCAGCCATTCCTGCCGGGCGTCCGGGTCCCCGGCGGCCAGCCGGTCCAGGAGGCTGCGCTCGTCCGGGGCCAGCGCCACCTGCTCCAGGGACTCCGGATGCCCGGTCAGCGCCTCGATGTCGATGCCGACCGGCACCCGGTCCGCGAACGCCACCGCGAGGCGGTGCTTGTGCGCGAGCGACACGTGCAGTTTGTCCCGGCGGACCGGGAACTCCTCGCCGGGGAAAACGCGTTCCGCGAGCGGACGCCCGTTCTCGTCGTTGGCCACGCGCACCTCCGCCGGATAGATCGGCCCTTCGCCGCGGGCCCAGAGCGCGCGCCGCACCGCGTCCTTGACCGCGATGCGGCCCAGCAGCCACCCCGACCGGGTACGCGGCGGCCGGGTCGCGAACTCGGCCCGCTCGGCGGCACCCAGATAGCGGCGCATCACCAGCTCCTGCGAAGCGGCGTCCGGCCAGCGGGTGCGCACGAGCACCCAGCCCTCCGGCTGCGGCTCGCCCACACCGGTGGTGTGCGGGGTGAACTTCATCGGCCACACGCGCTCGTCCGCCGCGAAGCGCCGGTACGTCCAGCCGAGGAGCCGGGCCCGGACCATCCCGTCCCGGGCATCGCACAGCTCGACGTCGCCGCGCACGGTCGTGGCCGTCACGTGCCGGATCCGGGCGGTGGCCAGCAGCCGGTCGCCGTTGCGCGGTGGCGGCCCGTACAAGCGCACTCGGTCGACCGACACCGGGAACACCAGCCGGTCCGTGGGCAGCCGCAACTGCATCCAGTGGCCGAAGAGTTGGCCCGCGGCATCGAGCAGCGCGCCGGGCGCCGGCAGCGTGCGCAGCACACCGCGGATCCCGTCGTCGCCGACCGCGGTCACCTCGTCGACCCCCGCGAACCCCGGGCCGTGGAACATCCAGCGGTCCGCGTACAGCGCCGCGGCCCGCACCGGGGCCGGCACCTCGCCGGTCAGCGGGGTCCGGTCCGGTTTCGGCGGTGCTTCGGCGGCCTCGGCGAGGCGGACCACCGTGGACGTGAACCCGGCGATCTCCACCCGCACCCGGTCCGCGTCCAGCCGCGTCGCGGTCATCTCGGCATCGGTCGCGGGTGCGACCGGCAGCCAGCGCAGCGCGCGGACCTCGTCGTACCCGGACACCACGCGCCCGGGCACCAGCGCACGGGCTGCCTCGCCGGTCAGATCGAGCAGCGTGGTCATCGGGACCACCGGGAACCGGTCGGAGTCGTCCGCCCAGTCGTCATGCTGCTCGTAGATGCAGTGGTCGGCTACGTAGGGGAGATTGCGGAGCGAGAACTCGCGGCGCTGCGACAAGCGCAGCGGCGGCTCCTCTGCGGCGGCCGGCTGCGGCGACGCCGCACCCGCCCCGGCGGCTGCCCCCGGCAAAGGCAAAGCCAAAGGCGCGGGCGCGGGTACGGCTGCGGCTCCCGGGCCGGCGAGCTGCCACGCGTCCATCGTCCGCGCCGCCGCATCGCCGGCCTCGTCCAGGATCGCCGCGAACGCCGCGAGCACCGGGCTCGGTGTTGGGAATCCGCGCAGGTCCGGCACGGACCGCAGCACCGGCGCGGAGGCCGGGGGAGCGGCCGGAACCGCGTCGGCGTCCAGGCGCACGATCGGCGACCCGAGGTCGAGCCGCACCGCCGGACCGGTACGCCGGACCGGAGCCTTGCCGCCGCCGCCCGGAGCGGAACTGCCGCTGCCACCAACGGCACTGCCCCTACCGGTCTGCACCTCGGCAGGCCCGTCCGAGCCGTCCCGCTGCGAAGCCGCCGCCAGTCCTTCGGCCCACAACGCCGCCTGGACCCGCACCAGCCCCGCGAGGCCCGGCTGCCGCGCCCCGTGCGCGGCCACCGTCAGGACGTCCGCGCCGCGCAGCGCATCGTCCACGAACCCGCCCAGGCTGCCCGCGCCCACCTGCACGAAGGCGCGGACCCCGGACTCGTACAAGCGCTCCGCCAGCGCCCCGAAGCGCACCGGCTCCAGCAGGTGCCGGATGGTCAGGTCGCGCACCTCCGCGGCACCGCCCGGGTACGGGGCGACACTGGTCGCCGACCACACCGGCACCTCCGCCGCACGCAGCGGCAGCCGCCCGAACGCGTCCCTGACCTGGTCCAGGTACGGCTCCCACATCGGCGTGTGGAACCCGGACCGGAACGGGAGCTCCTGCCCCAGCACGCCGTCCGTGCGCAGTACCTCCAGCACGCGGCGCACCGCGTCCGCGGGACCGCACACCACGCACTGATGCGGGCAGTTCTCGTGCGAGACGACGACTCCGCCCACCGCTTGGCAGGCCGCGGCGGCCCGGGGCGCACCGCAGGCGACCGCGGCATACACCAGGTCGGGCACCGCGAGCGAACCCGGCCGCAGCGAGTCGAGGAAGACGTCGACCGCGCTGGTCGGGTACATGCCCGCGACCACCATTGCGGTCCACTCGCCCAGGCTGTGCCCGGCCAGGACGTCGGCACGGACGCCGAGCCGGTCGAGCGCGGCGGCCAGCAGGCGTCCGCTGCCCAGCGCTTCCAGGGCCCGTCCGACGATGTCGTTGGTGTCCTGCGCGGGCAGCCGGGCCATCCCGAACGCGTCCGCGACGTCGTGCAGCGGCGGCTGCGTCTCCGGCTCCAGGCCCGGGAAGAGGAACGCGACCCGCCCGGGAACCGCGGCATGCGGCCCGAGCAGCGGACGCGGCGTGAACCACAAGTCGCTGCGCCCGCGCCACGGTTCGCCGCGGGCCACGACCCGCGCGGCAAGTTCCAGGCGCCGCGGGGTCGGGTCGACCAGCGCGAGCCGGCACGGCCCGTCGGCCCGGCCGAGACCGGCCGCCGCGCGGACCCGGGCCGCCGGATCGCCCTCGGCAAGCCGCGGGTCGGCCAGCAGCGCCGCCATCTCGGCAGCGTCGGCCGCGGTGAGCATGAGGAGATCGGGCGACCGGACGTCGGACAGGTCGGGGACCGGCGGTTCGGACGTCGCGGTACGCGCAGGTCCGACGGCGTCGGGCGACGTATCACCCGCGGCGGCCGCCGCCGGTTCCGCCGCCAGGCCGATCCGCAGGCGGTCCACCGGCAGCGGCACCACCCTGGCCCCGACCGGCGGTTCCTCGACGATGACGTGCGTGTTCACGCCGCCGAAGCCGAAGGCGTTCACCGCCGCGCGGCGGACCTCGCCCGGCCCGGCCTCCCACGGCTCGGACTCGCCGATCAGCCGCATCCGGGTACGCGCCAGCCCCGGGTGCGGATCGTCCACGTTGAGGGTCGGCGGCAGCGTGGCGTGGTGCACCGCGTACACCGCCTTGAGCAGCCCGGCCATGCCGCTGGCCTGCATCGCGTGCCCGATCATCGACTTGACCGAACCGAGCACCACATCCGGTCCACCGCCGCCACCCGGCCCGAAGACCCTTGCCAACGTGTCGAGTTCGACCTCGTCGCCGAGCGGCGTCCCGGTCCCGTGCGCCTCCAGCAGCCCGAGCGCCCCGGCCGGGCGCGGGTCCAGGCCCGCGGCCTGCCAGGCCCGGTCGAGTGCCCGCTGCTGACCGTCCGCGAGCGGACTCATCAGGCTCGCCGCCCGGCCGTCGCTGGCCACCCCGACCCCGCGCACCACCGCGTACACCCGGTCCCCGTCGCGCAGCGCGTCCGCCCAGCGCTTCAGGACCACCGCGCCGGTGCCCTCGGAGATCAGCGTGCCGTCCGCGGCCCGGTCGAACGGCCGGATCCGCATCGCCGGGCTGAGCGCCCGCAACTGCGTGAACACGCTCCACAACGTCGCGATATGGCAGTGGTGCACGGCCCCCGCGATCACCGCATCGCAGCGCCCGGAAGCCAGTTCGGCCACCGCGTGGTCGATCGCGAGCAGCGACGTCGCACAGGCCGCGTCCACGGTGTACGCCGGCCCGCCCAGGTCCAACCGGTTCGCGATGCGCGACGCGGTGAAGCTGGGCACCAGGCCGATCGACGCGTCCGGCCGCTCCGGGCCCAGCGCCGACTGGAACGCCTCGCGGATCGCGCCGAGCCTGGCCTCGTCGAACTCCGGCGCCACCTGCCGCAGAACCGACACCAACTGATGTGCGGTACGGACGCGTTGGTCCAGCCGTGCGGTGGCCACGCCCATGTAGCCGCCGCGCCCGAACACCACCCCGATACGGCTGCGGTCCGGCAGCCGGTCCTCGCCGCCCGCGTCCGCGATCGCCTCCGCGGTGGTGCGCAGCGCGAGCAACTGGTCCGGCTCGGCGCCGTCCACCGCGGCCGGCATGATGCCGAACCGGGTCGGGTCGAACGTCGCGTACTCGTCGACGAACCCGCCCTTGCGGCAGTAGAACCGGTCGGCGTGCACCGGGCCGGTCGCCGCCTCCGGTGCGAAGTAGACGTCAGGGTCCCAGCGGTTCGGCGGGACGTCCGTGATGGCGTCCACGCCCTTCTCGATGTTGGTCCAGAACGCGGGCGCGTCGGGTGCGGACGGGAACACCGCGCCGATGCCGACGATCGCCGCATCGGTGGGCCGCGGGCCCTGGTCGCCGCCGCCGCGGCCGCTGCCGCGGGTTCCGGTCATCGCCCGGCCTCCGGAGCCGGCGCAGCGTCGCCCGCGTCGGCGGCCGCGGCGGTCCGCGGCGGGCACAGGTACACGGCCTGCGCGCCGGTGCCCGAGCCGAGCTCGGCCAGCATCGCCGCCACGCCCGCGTCCGGGGCGATCAGCGGCATGCCCAGCCGCTCGTAGTGGCGCTCCAGTTCCGCGGTCACCATCCCGCCGCCGGCCGCCGCCCAAGGACCCCAGTCCAGTCCGAGCACGCGGTCCGCGGGCGACTCCGCACCGGGCGCGTGCCGCCACAGGTGGGCCAGCGTGTCGAGGGCGTCGTTGGCGGCCGCGTAGTCGGCCTGGCCGCGGTTCCCGAACACGCCCGCGACGCTGCCGAACAGCACCATGAACCCGGGCCGCGCCGGCACCGGACGCCCCAGCACCGCATCGGCAAGCGCCTGCGCACCCACCACCTTGGTGGTGAAGACCTGCGCGAACGACTCCTCGGACTTGTCCTTCAGCAGCCGGTCGTCCAGCATCCCGGCGCCGTGCACGATGCCGTCCAGCCGCCCGTGCCGGGCGTACACATCGGCCACCACGTCCCGCACGGCCGCCGCATCGCGCACATCGGCGGCGTGGATCCGCACCGACGCGGCATGCCGGCCCAGGGCGTCGAGCGTGGCGCGGACCTCGCGCCGGGCCAGCACTTGCGCGATCTCGGCCTCGATGGCGGCCGGCTTGCGCAGCCCGGCCGCGATGAGCGCAGCCCGCAGCGCGGCCTTGTCCGTCACCGCGGCGATCGCCGGGTCCTCGGGCCCGGTGTCCGCGGTACGCCCGACCAGTTCGATGTGGCAGCCGTACGCCGCGGCCAGCCCGACCGCGATCCGCGCGGTGATCCCGCGCGCCCCGCCGGTCAGCAGCACCACCGAGTCGCGGCCCAGACCGGGCACCGGCGCCGCGGCGGGCATCTCGGTCACCCGCACGTCCAGCGCCCGGCGCACCAGGGGAGCACCGGGTGCCGCGGGCACGGCGGAACCCAGCCCGACGACCACCGGGGAGCCGTCGCCCGGCACCTCGGCCAGCATGCCGAGCAGCTGCGCGGCGATCGCGCCCGGCTCCTCCTTGGGGTCGACGTCCACGACCCGCACGACGGTGTCCGGGTACTCGTGCGCCGCGGTCCGGCCGAAGCCGGCCAGGCCGATCCCGGCGTACGCGCCCTCCGCGGTCTGCCCGGGGTCGCGGCCGAACGCGCCGCCGCAGCCGGTGGCCAGGACCAGATGCCGGGCACCGCCCGTCAAGGCATCGCGGATCAGTCCGAAGTCATCCAGCAGAACCGGGAGTTCGTCGGGACGCAGGGCACCGAGGTGCACCAGCGCATCGGCCTGCGCGTCGGGCAGCGCCTGGCCGGGCTCGGCGATGCGCACGGAGGCGCCGTGCCGCTCCAGCAGATCGGCGAGCGCGAGCGCGATGCCGTGCGCGTCGGCGATCAGGACCACCGACTTGGCGTAGACCGCCCGGGCGATCTGCTCGGCGGTGTACGGCGCGACGGTGTATTCGACGAGGTCGACGACGTGCCGCAGCGGCACCCCGTCGGGCTGCGCGGCGGCGCTGCCCGATGCGGTTATCCCGCCGAACACGGCCCGCTCCGCCGCCGCACCGACGCCCGCGCCCACGCCCACGCCCGCGCTCGCGCCCGGGTCGGCCGGTGCCCCCGCGCCCGCGTCCGGCCCGGCACCCGCACCGCGCTCGAACCAGCGGCTCCGGGAGTCCGGTTCGTCCGCGGAAACAGCCCCGGCATCGGCTGCTGCCGCGGACGCAGCCGCCGATCCGGCAACCGCTCCGCGGCCGACTGCGGACGCGTCGTCCGGGTCGGGCGTCGGCGCGGTCTCGTCGGCGCCGCCGGGGCGGGCGAACCAGCCCGACGCCGCCTCGGCCGCCTCCATCACCGCTCCGGATCCGCCGGCTTCGGACGACCCGTCCGCGGCCGGCGCCGACTCCGTTGCTTCGCCGCCGCCCGCCCGGCCCGCGGCGTGCTCCACCAGGCCCTCGACGATCGCACTGATCGTCTTGACCCGGGCCAGCCGCTCCACGAGCGCCTCGTCCAGCATGTCCAGCCGCATGGCGAGTTCGCCGATGATCTCGGTGCGCTTGATCGAGTCGATCGACAGGTCGGCCTCCAGGTCCAGGCCGGTGTCGAGCATGTCGCGCGGGTAGCCGGTGCGCGTGCCGATCACGTCCAGGACGGCATCCAGCGCGCGCTCCGCATCCAGCAACTCCACTACGGCGGCGACCGGTTCGGCCTGCGCCGCGGCCGCCTGCCGATCGGCTGCGGCCGGAGCCGCAGCCGCCGTCTGCGCTGCGGGCGCCGGAGCCTGCTGAGCCGAGTACGCGGCGGCAGGCACCGCCGGTGCCGGCACGTACTGCGGCGCCGGACCCGTCCCCAGGAACCCGAGCAGTACGTCGCGCTGCGCCGCGACCAACTCCCGTGCCCCCGCGAGGTACTGCAGTACCGCGGTCTCGCGCGGGTCCGGTGCGGTCGCCGCCGCCGCGGTCCCGCCTCCGGCGGCCTGCACGACCACCGGAGGCCGGACCGGCTCGGCGGGCCGCAGCCCGCCCGCGACCGGCGTGCCGTCGGCCATCCGGACCAGATGCCCGTCCACCTGCCACGCGGGCAGCTTGGCGGGCTGCGTGTCGGCGCTGCCGAACCGGCCCCGGGTCAGCTCGCCGACCGCCACCGGCACACCGGCGACCGCGAGTTCGGCCAGCGCCGCCAGCAGGCGGCGCAGGCCGGACTCGCCGGGCACGTCGCACGCCACCGCGGTGTGCGGGCGGTCCCCGAGGATCGCCCGGACCATCCCGGTCAGCGCCCGGCCGGGCCCCGCCTCGACGAAGACGCGGGCCCCGGCCGCGTACATCGCCTCGATCTGCTCGACGAACCGCACCGGCTCGGCCACCTGCCGGGCCAGCAGCCCGCGCACCGCTTCCGCATCGCGCGGGTAGGCCGCTGCGGTGCCGTTCGACCAGACCGGGAACTGCGGTGCGTCGACCGGGAGATCGGCCAGCACCCGGGCCAGTTCGCCGGACGCGCCGGCCACCACCGCGCTGTGGAACGCGCACGCCACCGGGAGCCGCCGGGCCTGGATGCCCTCGGCCTCCAGCGCGGCCACCGCGGCCTCCAGCGCCGGGGTCGGCCCGGAGATCACGGTCTGCGCGGGGGTGTTCAGGTTCGCCGCGACCACCCCGCCGCGCGGCCCGGAGCCGTTGCTGCCCGGCATCAGGTTGTTGTTGAGGTTGAGCAGCGTCAGCAGCGGGCCGAGCCGTTCGGCCGGAGCCGCGACCGCGGCCATCGCCCCCGGATCGGTGCCCGCGGCCCCGAGGATGGCCGCCGCGCGGGCGCTGCTCAGCCGCAGCAGCGTCGCACTGTCGTACGCACCGGCCGCCCACAGCGCGGCCAGCTCGCCGTAGCTGTGGCCCGCGGCGAGGTCGGGCCGTACGCCGAGCTTCGCCAGCAGGCGCGTCATGGCCACCTCGGCCACGCCGAGCGCGGGCTGCGCGGTGCGCGTGTCGGTGATGCGGGTGTGCGCGGCCTCGCGGTCCGCGGCGGTGAACGCGGCGGGCGGGAACATCGCCTCGACGGTCGCGGGCAGGGCCTCGCCCAGCACATCGCGCAGCCCGGGGAACGCCACGAACAGGTCGGCGAGCATGCCGGGTCGCTGGCTGCCCTGGCCCGGGTAGAGGAACGCGACCTGCCCGGGCGCCGCCCGGTCCGCGCCGGCCCCGGCCGGGCGCCGGTGGAACACCTCGCCCGCCGGGTCGTCCACGCCGTCCCGGGCCCGGGCCAGCTTGACCCGCAGGTCCTCGAGATCGGCGGCGACCAGGGCGACCTGCACGGGCGCCCCGGCCGCCGCCGCGACCGTCTCCGCCGCCAGGGCGGCGAGCCCGCGCAGGGTGCGCGGGGCACGGTCGTCCAGCAGTGCGGCGAGCTTGTCGAGCGCGCGCACCGCCTCGGTGTGGTCCTCGCCCGCGAAGCAGAACAGCTCCGCAGGCCACTCGGCCAGCGCCGCGCTGCCCAGCACGTCGGCCTCGCATTCCCGGACCGGAGCCGCGTGCCCGGCAAGCACCGCATGGAAGTTGGTGCCGCCGAACCCGAACGCGCTCACTCCCGCGCGGCGCAGCGCCGGGTCCTCCTCGGCCCACGGGCGGGCCTGACCGTCGAAGAAGAACGGGCTGGTCCCCGGGTCCCACGCGGCATTGGGCTCGCGCACGTGCAGGGTCGGCGGGCGTACGCCGTGGTGCAGCGCCAGCGTGGCCTTGATCAGCCCGGCCAGGCCCGCCGCGCACTTGGTGTGCCCGATCTGCGACTTGACCGAGCCCAGCGCGCAGCCCCCGGCCGCCGCGCCGTGCGCGGTGAACACCTCGGTCAGCGTCTCCAGTTCGGCGCGGTCGCCGACCACGGTCCCGGTGCCGTGCGCCTCCACGAGGCCGATCTGCGCGGGCGAGACGCCGGCCCGGGCGTACGCGCGTTCCAGCGCCCGGCGCTGGCCTTCGGGCCGCGGCGCGGTCAGGCCGAGCGAGCGGCCGTCGCTGGACCCGCCGACGCCCTTGACCACCGCGTACACCCGGTCGCCGTCGCGCTCCGCGTCCTCGAGGCGCTTGAGGACCAGGCAGGCGGCACCCTCGCCGAGGGCGATGCCGTCCGCCGCGGAGTCGAAGGTCGCGCACCTCCCCGACGGGGAAAGCGCGTGCACCGAGGAGAACATCAGGAAGTCGTTGATGCCGTTGTGGGTGTCCACACCGCCGCACAGCACCACGTCGCTGCTGCCCTGCACGAGCTCCTTGCAGGCCAGGTCGAGCGCGGCGAGCGAGGCCGCGCAGGCGGCGTCCACGGTGTAATTCACGCCGCCCAGGTCGAGGCGGTTGGCGATGCGCCCGGCGATGACGTTGGCCAGTACGCCGGGGAAGGAGTCCTCGGTGGGCTTGGGAAGCTGCGCGTCCAGGTCGGCGGGCAGGTCGCCGAAGTAGGCCGGGTACAGCGACCGGAAGCCGTACGCCCCGGCCAGGTCGGTGCCCGCCTCGGCGCCGAAGATGACCGAGGTGCGGCCGCGGTCGAACTCGCGGCCGTCGCCGTACCCGGCGTCGTCCAGCGCGCGCGAGGCGACGTGCAGGGCGAGCAACTGCGCGGGCTCGATCGAGGCCAGCGACGCCGGCGGGATGCCGTATGCGGGCGCGTCGAACGGGATCGGCGGGACGAACCCGCCCCACTTGGACGGCGTTTTCCCCAGCGGGTCCTTGACCGCCGCCGGATCGAAGTACTTGTCGTGGTCCCAGCGTTCCCGCGGCACCTCGGTCACCGCGTCCGCGCCGGTCACCACATTGCGCCAGAACGCCTCCAGGTCCGCGGCCCCGGGCAGCACGCACGCCATGCCCACGATCGCCACGTCCAGCGGTTCGGCCTCGGCCACCGGCTCCTCCTCCACGATCCCCAACACCTGGGCGCGCGCCGCCAGATACGCGGTCGCCCCTTCGGTCACCTCGCCGTGCAGCTCGGCCACCGTGGTCGGCGCACCCCGCAGGGCGGCGACCTGGCCGAGCATGAACATCCCTTCGCGGTGCTGCGTCTCCTCGTCGACCTGCACCAGCGCCGCACCGTCGCGCACCACGCCCTTGCTCGCGATGCGCAGCCGGCCCAGGTTCAGCTCCTCCAGCTGCGCCCACATCTCGCGGTGCGGAACGCCGCGCGCCTCCAGGTCCGCTCGGGCCTCGGCGAACGCGGACACGAACGGGGTCCCCGCGCAGCGCGTGGCGTGCCCCGGTGCGGTCTGCAGCAGCTCGGTGGCCCGGCAGTCGACCGCGGCCTGCTGGAAGCCGGGCAGGATCGCCCCGGCCGCCACGGCCTCCTCGGTGAACAGATACGCGGTCCCCATCAAAACCCCGATGCGGGCGCCCAGTTCGGCCAGCGGCGCGGCCGCGGCGGCGGCCATCGCGGCGGAGCGCGCATCGTGGATGCCGCCCGCGAACAGCACGTCGAGGTCGGACGCGCGGCCGGTGCGCCGGGCGTGTGCGAGGAGCAGGTCCACCTGCGCCTCCCACAGCGGGAAGCTGGCGCGCGGGCCGACGTGGCCGCCGCATTCGAGGCCTTCGAACACGAACCGGCGGGCCCCGGCACGCAGGAACTGGTCGAGCAGCCCGGGGGAGGGCACGTGCAGGTAGGTCCGGATGCCGGCCGCCTCCAGGGGCGCGGCCTGGTCCGGGCGGCCGCCCGCGATCAGCGCGTACGGCGGCTTGACCGCGGCGACTTCGGCGAGCTGCTCGTCGCGCAGCTCGGGCGGCGCGAAGCCCAGCAGGCCGACACCCCAGCGGCGGTCGCCGAGGCGCGCGGCGGTCTCCTCGAGGAGCTGCCGGGTCGAGGAGCCGTCCATCAGGGCGAGCGCCAGGAACGGCAGGCCGCCGCCCGCGGCGACCTCGTCGGCGAACGCCGCGCGGTCGCTGACCCGGGTCATCGGGCCCTGCACCACCGGGAGTTCGCGGTCGGTGCCGGGCATCAGCGGCCTATGCCGCACGGCCGCGGCCAGGGACGCGGTGACGGCCGACCGGACGGCCCGAACGGCCCGCCCGGTCGTGCCGTACCGCTCGGCAAAGCGTCGGGCCAGTGCTCCGTCCTGTCCCACGGGGAGCAACTGCCGGTCGAGGCCGCGCGCCCCGAGCACGGACCCGACGCCGCCGATCGCCGCCGCTGCATCCGCAAGCCGATGCAGCGGCAGATCCGGCCGGGAATACACCCGGTGTCCCTCCAGGACGGCGGTTTCCCCGCCGTCCATCGACCGCAATGCCGCGGCCACCGGGTCCGGCAGGCACGGTGCGGATTCCGCCAGCAGGGCGAGCTGGGTGTCCAGCACGATCCCGGCGGCGCCGCCCGCCACGGCCGCCGCGGCGGTGTGCGGGCCGATGCCGCCCCTGGCCCACACCGGAAGCCGCAGTCCGGCATCCGCGACCAGGTGCTGCAGCAGCACGAAGGTGGTCAAGTCGCCGATCCGGCCGCCGGCTTCGTGGCCGACCGCGATCAGGCCGTGCGCGCCGGCCGCGGCCGCCGCCCGGGCCTCCTCGGGCGAGACGACCTCGACGAGGACGCGCCGCCCGGGCCCGGCCGCGGCGACCGGCCACGGCGAACCGTGCGCCAGGACCACGACATCCGCCGCCTCGGGAAGGTCGCCGGGGGCCAGCGGGCAGCCCGGCGGCACGCGCACCCCGAAGGACCGCTCCGGGCGGCGGCTCACCTCGGCCAGTGCGGCCAAAGCCCTTGCCCGGTCCCGGCCGAGGTCGACGACGCCGAGCGCGCCGGCGCGGTGGGCGGCCACCGCAAGCGGTCCGTTCGGCTCCTCGAACGGGCCGACGGCGAGCACGAGATCGCGGCGTGCGGTGGCAGGCGGCATGGGTGCGGCTCCTTCCCGGGCATGCCCGGCAGCCGTGCGCCGGGTCCGCGGAAATGCGGCGCACGGCTACGGATCGCGGCGAGAAAAACGTCGTCCAAACAAGTCGAAACAAACACCTGGCACACTGGATAAAACACGTCACAGCAGGTGGTGCGGAATTCCTGAGTACGGCGCCGGTAAACCGGAATTGCGTTCATCGGTTCGGCTCGATGTATCGTGCGGGCGCCGTCCGGGGCTGTCAAGGGTGCCCGCCCGGGCCGGCCGCGGGACCCCGCCGGTACGGGGGCCGACCCTGCGGTCGTTGGCGGGCCGGCCCTGGTTACCCTGCCCTCACCAGGACTTTCGTAGTAGAACGCGTTCTGACCAGGGGAAACGCAAGGCTCACCATACGCATGCGTATGTGTGTGGCGTACGGGGCATACGCGCGCGAGCCGCCGCCGGACTGCAGTCCGCGTCCCGCACTCCGCGATCTATGCCTTCCGGGCATGGTTCGTTGCCGAAAATGCTGGGGGATTAACGGCACCAGTGATTACCCGGGGTCCGTCGCACACCACTGTGCGGCACGGTGCAACCGCCAGGCAAATCCGCGGTGAATTTTGTGAAACCGGTTTCCCGGGGGCCGCGAACCGTTAATCTGCGTGACGTGACTCTTCAGCAGTTGCGCTACCTCATCGCGGTCGCGGACTACGGCACGATGACCGCGGCGGCCGAAGCCCTCTACGTGGCCCAGTCGGCGCTGTCCCGCGCCCTCAAGGCACTCGAGCACGAACTCGGCGGCGAACTCCTCGTACGCGAGGGGCGCAGCGTCGGGCTCACCGCCGAAGGCAAACGCGTGGTGCGGCTCGCCCGCACCGTGCTCGACACCGTCGGGGCGATCGAGGACGTCGGCCGGGCCGCCGAGGCGGCCCGCGTCAACGGCCTCCGCATCGCCACCACGCACACCCTCGCCGTCGACCTCACCGGCCGCATCGTCCCGGCGTTCGAGGCGGAGACCCCCGAGGTCTCCGTCGACGTCGTGCGCTGCCTCAGCCGCGAGGACGTCTTCGAATCGGTGCGCAGCGGACTCACCGCGCTCGGCCTCGTCGACGCACCCGTGCCCCAGGACCTGCGCTCGCACCGGCTCGCCGAACACGAGGTCGTCCTGGTGTCGCCGCCCTCCGAAGACCTGCCCGACCCGCTGCCCTGGGCGATGCTCAACGGCCTGCGCATGGCGATGCCGACGCGCGGGAGCGGACGCCGCTCGGAAATGGAGGCCATGTTCGCCACGCTGTGGGTGCGCCCGGTCGCCGCGGTCGAGACCGACGACCGCGTGCACTGGATCGCCTCGGTGCTCAACGGCGAAGGCTCGATGCTCTGGTACCGCGACATCGCGGCCGGCGTCTTCGGCGACTCGGCGGTCATCCGGTCCTTCGACCCGCCGCTGCTGCGCGCCGTGGCCATCGTGCACGCCCCCGAGGCGGCCGGCCGCCAGGCCCGCACCTTCATGGACTTCGCGCAGCGCGGGGGAGTGCGCGAATCCGGCGAGCTCTGACCCGGTACCGGGCCGCCGGACGCGAAGACGCCCGGGTGCGGGGCCACCGACGGCCCCGCACCCGGGCGTTCGTCATGCGGCCGGACGCCGGTCGGCGTCCGGCCGGCTCAGCGGAACCAGCGCCGCGGATGCCGCGCGAACATGAAGCCGCTGATGCCGAGCAGCATCGCGACCACGCCGCCCGCCGCGGTCCACACCCAGCGGCCCGTAGTCCCGGACAGCCACGCGTCGTCGCCGGTGTCGAAGCCGGCCATGGTCACCTTGCGGGTCTCCGCGGCCTGCCCCGGCTGCAGCACCTGGCCGCCGCGCGTGATCGGCACCAGCGGCGCCTTCAGCGAGTCGTCCTGGCCCGCATCCGGACCGATGTCGCCGTCGCCGTCCGCGGTCAGCTCCAGGGTGACCTTGAGCTTGAGGCCCAAGTCCTTCTCCTGGATCTCGGTGGCCGCTATGCGCACGTAGTACGTGCCCGGCAGCGGATCCGCCGACCATGCCTCCGACCACGGGCGGATGGTCCGCGGCCCGCAGTCGATCTTCACCTCGGCGTCCGCCGCCTGCGCGGTCGCCTGCGGGCGGCCGATCGCGCACGGCTGGTGCCGCCGTATCCCGTCGAACACGTCGACGCGCCACGTGGTCGGCGCGGTACGGCCGCCCGGCAGCGTGAGCGTCACCTTCGCACTGACGTCCTGTCCGGCCAGCGCCGGGAACGACCAGTACATGTACTCACCGGTCGACGCGGTCGCGGTCGTGGAGGTCTCCGCCTCCATCTTGCCCGCGGTCAGGAACGACGTACCGGGCAGCACATTCGTCCCGGACGAGTTGCCGGCACCGGACGAACCACCCGAACCGCCCGTGGCGTTCGGGCTCGGCGTCGAGGTCGCGGCCACCGCCGGCGTCCCGGCCAGCACCGCAGCGGCGGCAAGCGCCGACGCCAAGCGCACGGCCTTGCCCCGGAAAAGAGACGACTCGCGCATCACACAGCCCTCCGCATGCCCGAGAAGAACCGGACCAGCCAACCGAACAGCAGCCCGCCCACCAGGCCGACACCGGCCAGCACGCCCAGGAAGATCCAACCGCGGCCCAGACCGTGCGTGTCCGCCGCCTGCGCGTCCGACGCCGCCACCAGGTCGACCAGCAGTTCCACCGGCATGCCCGGCGTACGCGGCACGCCCGCATTCGCGTTGAACGCCGTGCTCACCATCAGGCACACGATCTTCGCGTCCTTCGCCTCGGGCTTGTCGTCGCCCTTGGCCGGCATCGAATACCGCAGACCGGCCGACTGGCCGTCCATGCGCCCGCTGCCCGCGTCCGTGTGCCGGGCCAGGTCGCGCCCGTCCTCGGTCGTCGCGGTGATCGTCACGTCGTAGTCGCGCGCCACCGCCCGGTCGATGCCGACCGTCGCGGACGCCCGCAGCTCCTGCCCGGGCAACTGCGGCACCCGGTACCACAGGTGCTGCTCGAACTCCTCGCGGTCGTTGTACACGCCCGGACCCAGCAGGGGCGCATCCGCGCAGCCGTTCGGGCTGCCCTTGACCGTCGTCGGCGTGGTGACCTCCTCGGCCTTCACCACCGCCCGGTCCACCAACTGCGTCACACGCTCGGACAGTTCCTGCGCGTTGTTCGCCGACGTGTACGTCCCGCCGGTGGCCGCCGCGATGCAGGTCAGCTGCTTGCGGGTCTTCTCGTCCGGCACCAGGCCCAGGGTGTCCACGACCAGGTTCAGCCCCGCGGCCGCCAACTCGCGTGCCACCTCGCACGGGTCCGGCGGCGCACAAGAGTCCTCGCCGTCCGTGATGAGGATGATCCGGCGGCTGGTCCCCGGCTCGTTGCCGAGGTCCTCCGCGGCCTTCCGCAGCGTGAGGCCGATCGGCGTCCACCCGGTCGTCGGCCGCTGCGCCGCGACCGCGACCTTCATGGCCGCCTTGTCCGGCTTCCCGACCGGCGCCAGCTGCGCGGTCTCCTGGCAGCCGGCCGCCTTGTTGTTGCCGGGATTTCCCTGCCCCAGGACGCGCAGACCCACGAGCGCCTCGCTCGGCAGCGCCTCCAGGATCTCGTTGAACGCCTTCTTGGCCGCGTCGATACGCGTCTGCCCGCCCGCGTCGTTCTGGTTCATGGACCCGCTCAGGTCCAGCACCAAGTCCACCTTGGGCGG
The DNA here is from genome assembly GCF_021502675.1 of Yinghuangia soli. GTDB lineage: Bacteria > Actinomycetota > Actinomycetes > Streptomycetales > Streptomycetaceae > Yinghuangia > Yinghuangia soli. The sequence goes on along the minus strand of NZ_JAKFHA010000019.1, from coordinate 130,559 downwards.
CGGCGTATTGGCCGGCCCGTTGTCCGGGTCCGCGGCGGCCGGAGTGGCCCCGCCCAGCGCCGCGGCCACGAGCAAGGCGCCTATGCCTGCCGCGATCCGTCGTTTCGTTGTTGTCATCACGGGGGAGGATCCTACGGATCATCAGGGGCGCGCCGCTGGGGCGCGCACCGCCTATTTCCGGTCGCGCCCCGATCACCCGTGCCGGTTGGCCGTTTTGCTCACCCCAGGGCGTCGCGGATCCGGGTGAGCGGATCCCCGCCGAGCGCAGCACCGCCGGGGGACCAGGGCGGGGTGCTCGCGGTCTCGCCGGGCGGCGGGTAGCGGCAGCCGGCGCCGACGGCGACACTCAGCCAATCGCCTTGCACGGTGTCGACATAGAAGCCGATGCCGTCGCCCTGCGCGCTGATTCCGCCCACTTTGGCGCCATCGCCGGTGGGATACGTCATGAAGGTGTCCACTTCGTATCCGCGGCTCAGCCAGTGGTCGCGCAGTTTGGTGAGCCGTTCCGGATGCAACGGGCGCGGCAAGGCGATGTTGTACGAGTGGAAGACCTTGTACCTGCCGTCCTTGTGGAAGGACCCATCGGACCGCTCACACGACAGCACCAGCGGATGGATGCTGTCCGTCTTCACTTTCCCGTCGACCATGTGGTCGATCTCGGCGGCGTAGCGCTTGGCCAGCGCGATGGTGTCGGCGACCGACACCACACGCAGGTCCTTGTCGCGGTTCTCCACATCGTCCTCGATTCCGCACGAGGTGAGGGCCAGGGCTGCGACGCAGAGCCAGACTCCGCACCGGAGTCGGACCCGTGCTGAGATCGCCGCATTTCGTCGGTTCATGCGGCGGCTAGGCGAGCTTGGGGTCGGGCAGCGTCTCGACCACCGGACGGTCTGCCGGATTCGGGCTGTCGTACATGCCCATGACGACGCGTCTCTGGTTGTCGAGCGAGCGATCGGGCCGACCATTGGTCTCGTCCCAGTAGCTATTGTGGCCGCCTGAGTTGGCTTCCAAGCGGACCCCGCCGAACCGCTCGTCACCGGGGATGACGCGATCCTGAGGGCGGGTGTAACTGTCGACCCCGCCGTGCGCGTAGCTGCCGAACTCCGCGATGTTGTCGTCCGGCGCCTCCAGCGCCCAGACGTGGCCCTTGCCGACCTGGAGGTCGTCCGCACTGTCCACGTGCATGCCGGGGCTGCCCTGGACGAGGATGTCGTCCACCGCGATCCCGCTTCAGCAGGTTGCTCCGCTCTCGGCCGAGTTCGTGCGACGCATTCGGCTGCGTCATCAACGGCTCGATCTCGGCCAGCCGGGTCTCCAGCGCCGCCTGGTTGGCCTGGTTGCGCACCGCGGCCGGGATGCCGTCCAGGCTGCCGATCTCCTGGGTGTACGCACCGAGGTACAAGTCCTTCTGCTGCGGCGTCAGTCCGGCCCACCACGCGGCCGTCTGCTGCGGGTTCATGCCGGCGGGATCGGCCCGGCGCCCTGCAGGCCCGCGGCCCGCCGCAGGTCGTCCTTGACGTTCTGCAGCGACGCGGCGTAGTCCGCGCCGTTGACCTCGCCGGGCAGCAATGACGCGAGGACGCCGGCGAACCGGGCGTCCGCCTCGGTGGCCTGGCGCAGGATGCCCTCGATCTCCACCCGGTAGCTGTCGAGCTTGGTCTGCACGGCGGCCGCGGCGTCGGGTGCCATCAACGGTGTCGACGAACTGGTCGCGACGGTGAACGCCTCACCTTGCGCGGTGACCGACAAGCCGTCCAATTGAGCCCTGCCCAGTACCCCGTTGAGCAGGTTCTGCAGGCGCTGGAACTCGTCCGCGACCGGCACCAGGGCGGTGTGGATGCTCTTTGCCTCGACAGCGGCGATGCCGATCCGGCCTGCCACGCGTTCCAGGGAGTCGTCCGCCACTCCTGAGGTCATGCCCGTCCATCCGGCCCGGGCGGTCTGCCGGCAGACGGCGTTGCGGTACGAGATCTCGGTGGCGCCGAGCTGGGTGAGCAGCTTGCGCCACGTCTCCAAGTGCTCGCGCATACCGTCGAAGCGGGCCATCCGCAGATCGTCGAAGGTCACCATCGCGGTCAGCCGTTCAGGGTGAACAGCTTGTCGTTCTCGCGTTCGGCCGCTTCATAGGCGCAGCGGGTGCGAAGGATCTTGTCACCGGTGGCCTGCGCCATCCTGGAGACCTCCGCCAGCTCCGCACGCCAGTCCACCGCGAGCAGGCCCATCTGGAAGTTGGTGGCGAAGCCGTATGTGCCGGGCGGCGCACCGATTTCCAGGCTGCGGGCCAGCGTCTCGAGGAACCGCGCCACTTGGAAGGCGCCGTCCTCGGCCGGCTTCAGCAGTCGGGGGTCGACGCGGTAGGCGCCGGCGCCCTTCGAGGTCGGGTTCAGTGCCCCGAGCAGATCGGGCCGGTCACGCGAGCCATCCGGAGGCAAATTGATCTGCGGGGAAGGCAATTGCTGAGTCGGCGGAGTGCCGCCCGGCGGTGTCGAACCGGAAGGTGCCTGGCCGGTCGCCGACGGTGTCGGCTCGGTCGTGGGCGGCGTGCCGGGAGTGTCGGCCAAGGTAATCGTCCCCCGATGATCGCGGTTGGCCACGGATCACGAAGGTAGCAGCCGGATTCGTCGACTTCCTTGCCAGGAAAAGGATTCGGCCAACTACTGGGCAGCGCCGGGGCGGGGTCCGGTGACCATCGGGGCGAGGAAGCGGCGGGCGAAGTCGCCGGCGGCGGACTCGTCGTCGACCGGGACGATGCTCTGCGGGGTGAGCACGAAGGAGATCGTCAGGCGGACGAAGATCTCGGCGACGCGGGCGGCTTCGTCGGCGTCCACGGCGGTGGCGTCGGGGGCGCGGACGAAGGAAGCCGCCAGGTAGTCCCGGATGACGGCGAGGAGCGGGCCGCCGCGCGTGGTGAGGTAGGGCAGCGCGGTGTCCGGCTCGAGTTCGAGGAGGCGGCCGATCAGGGCGCTGCGGGCGTCGCGCAGGGCCAGCACGAAGCCGGCCACGATGCGTTCCTCCATGGTGGGGAGGGCGGCGACTTCGGCGTCGAAGGCGGCGAGGAAGCGCCGGCATTCCCGGACGAGGACGGCTTCGACCAGGGTGTTCTTCGTGTCGAAGCGGCGGTAGACGGTCACCCGGCCGACCCCGGCTCGTCGGGCGACGTCCTCGACGGTGGAGCGGCGCAGGCCGAAGGTGGCGAACTGCTCCCGGGCCGCGTCGAGGATGCGCTCGGTGGTGGCATCGGTCGCGTCGGCGGCTCCGTCGGCGGCCAGCGCGCGGGCGAGTACGGAAGACCCCGTCGTGTTCATCGGGTCCCGATGGTACCCAGGAGTTCGAAGACGCGCGGGGCGAGGATCGCGGGTGCGCGGCGGGCCGGGGCAGGGATGAACGCGGTGGCGGTCCGGATCCGGCGGGCGGCGCGGTCGACGTCGTGCGCCTCGGCGGCGGTGAGGGCGAGGTTGCAGCGCTTGCGCAGCGTCTCGGGGAGTGCGGCCACGGTGATCAGGTAGTACATCCGGCTTGTGGGCGCGGTGAGTTCGTGCCAGCGCCGGTCGGGGAGCCGGTGCAGGGCATTCGGCTTCGCGGGGCTGCGGATGCCGTCGAGGAGTTCGCGCAGCGCGCGGGTGTCCTCCAGTACGTGCTCGACCGTGTGGTCGTGGTAGGCGAGGAACTCTGCCCAGGTAGACGGGAGATCCTGCGGGCGTACGCCGAGGACCAGGCCGAGGCGGACGCTGTCCGCGTAATAGGCGTCCAGCTCGGCCCGCGTCATGGGACGGCCGAACATCGCGTGCGCGTCGACGACCACCTTGACGAGCGTGAGGTGCACCCAGGCGTACGCTGCGGGGTCCAGCGCGTGGTACTTGCGGCCGAGTTCGTCGGTGCCGCGTATCGCGCGGTGCAGGACGCGGAGCCGCTCGGACTCGGCGGCCGCGCGGCGCGGGCCGCCGTAGACGACCGTGGTGATCGAGCGGTAGGTGCGCTTGAAGCGGCCGTACGGATCGCTCCGGTAGTCCGAGTGCTCCACGACACCCGCGCCGACCACCGGGTGCGCGACCTGCATCGCGAGCACCTGAGCGGTCAGTCCGAAGCCGCGTATGTCGCCGAACCTGCGCCACAACTCGCTGCCGCGAGGCGGCCCCGCCGGCCGTTCCCTGAGGGCCGCCGTGCTCGGCGACGTGCTCTGCATGGCCACCAACTCTCTTGTGGGACAAGCCTGCTGACGGTGTGTCCGGGGTACTTCCAGGGTCGGCATTCCGATGACACAAGTCAACGTCAAATGTATCTTTGGATCATCGCGCGACCAGTCCACCACAGCCCGGCCCGGCAACCAGCAGGGGGCGCACAGATGACACGCACGATCACCGCGGAACAGCAGGCGTTCGTCGAAGCCGTGAAGGACTTCGTACGGCGCGAATGCGGCACCCGGGAACGCCGCCTGGAACTCACCGGCGGCGGCACGCGCACCCACAGCGACGAGCTCTACCGCAAGATGGCCGGGCTCGGCTGGCTCGGCGTCGCGATCCCCGAGGAGCTCGGCGGCGCGGGCGGCGGCATGGTCGACGCCTGCCTGTTCCTGGAGGAGACTGCGTACGGCATGGCGCCCATCGGCGGCCACGGACCCGCGCGCATCACCGCCGGCGTCTACCAGCGCTTCGGCACCCCGGCGCAGCGCGAGTCCGTCCTCAAGCGCTTCTGCGAAGGCTCGGTGCTGGCCATCTCGATGTCCGAGCCCGGCGCCGGATCGGATGTCGGCGCACTCACCTGCCGCGCCGAACGCACCGCCGACGGCTGGCGCGTCAACGGCCAGAAGACCTGGTGCTCCAACGCGCACTTCGCCGACTCGATCCTGCTCATCGCGCGCACCGACAGCTCCGGCGACAAGCACCAGGGCCTCACGATGTTCCACGTCCCGGCGGGCACCGCTGGGCTGGACATCCGGCAGATCGACACCATGGGCGGCCGCGAGGTCAACGACCTGTTCTTCACCGACCTCGAACTCCCCGCGGACGCCGTGGTCGGCGAGGTCGACCACGCGTGGCGCCAGCTCATGGGCGGCCTCAACACCGAGCGCCTCATCCTCGCCGCGATGATGCTCGGCACCGCCCGCCGCGCCTTCGACGACACCCTCGCCTACATCAAGCAGCGCGAGCAGTTCGGGCAGCCCATCGGCAGCTTCCAGGCCCTCGCGCACCGCATCGCCGACCTGGCCACCGAACTCGAGTGCTGCACCCTGCTGGTCTACTCGGTCGCCGCCCAGGTCGACAGCGACCCGGCCCGGCTGCTGCCCCGCCAGGCGTCCATGGCCAAGCTCAAGGTCACCGAGACCGCCAAGCGCATCGCCCTGGAGGGCATGCAGATGATGGGCGGCTACGGCTATGCCACCGAGTACGAGATGGAACGCCACGTCCGGGCGACCGTCGTGTCCACGATCTACGGCGGCACCAGCGAGATCCAGCGCGAGATCATCGCGAAGACGTACGGCCTCTGAGGTCCGGGCATTTCGGACGCCGGTCGCCTCTGCCGTCGGCAGAGGGGCGGCCGGCGCCCGCGCATTCTGGACACTGCCCGCCGCGCCGGACGATGGCAGCCGGACCGCCCGCTTAGCGTGATCGGCAGCCGTCCGGCAACCTTCCGGCGACCGTCCCGATTGCGAGGCCCGATGTCCGACGACGTCTACTACTGGCAGGCCGCCCGCCGTGTGTGGCACCAACTGGAGCCGGTGTACGCGCCGTTCTTCTACGCCCCGGAGGTCTTCGCGGAGGCCGCCCGCCTCGGATACGCCGCGGACACCCGCTGGCCCTGGTACTTCCCGTTCCGCGCGGCCCCGCTGGGCGAAGCCGGTCCCCGCCAGGTCACCGCGGCCTTCTACAGCTTCAGCCCCGCCATGGTCGCCCGGCACATCGGCCCCGCGTGGACCGTCGCGGACGCCGGCCAGGTGCTGGAGGGCCGCCTGCGGGCCGTCGACAGCATGTACCGCACGCTCCTCGGCGACCAGCTCGGCAGCCCCGAACTCGCCGAGGCGGCCGCGCTGGTCCGCCGCGCCGCGGAGGCCGCGGACACCGTCGGCCGCCCGCTCGCCTCGGCCACCGCCGACCTGCCGTGGCCCGACGAACCGCACCTGGCCCTGTGGCAGGGCATCTCCCTGCTGCGCGAGCACCGCGGGGACGGCCACGTCGCCGCGCTGGTCACGCACGGGCTCGACGGCTGCGAGGCGCTCGTCTCGTTCGCCGCGATCGGCGCCGCCCCGGCGGAGACCTTCGCAAGCCGCGAGTGGACCGACGAGGAGTGGGCCGCGGCCACCGACCGCCTGCGCTCGCGCGGCTGGCTGGACGCGGACGGGAACGCCACCGACACCTGCCGCGAGGCCCGCGACCTGATCGAGCGGCAGACCGACCAACTGGCCTCCGGGCCTTGGCGCGCGCTGGGGGAGAAGTCCATCGACCGGCTCCTGGAGGTCAACGTCCCGCTGCTGACGGCTGCGCTGCTGTCCGGGCTGCTGCCGTCCACCAACACGCTGGGGATCGCAAACGTGCAGGCGCCGGTCTGGTAGCCACGCGGTCTTCTCGAGGGACGCGGTGCGGCGGGCGGACGGCGGAGTGATCCCGGCCGCCTGCCTGCCGCCGTCCCTTTTGTCGGTGCGTCGTCGTCTGCCCGGCCCGCTAGCCTCCCCGGCATGTTCGACGAATCCGCGCTGTGGGAACGCCTCGCCGACCACCTTCCGCGCGCCGACGCCGAAGAGATCCTGGGCTTCCGGGACATCGGCGAGCAGGAAGGCGGCATCGACCACCTCGTCGCCGCACTCGTGACGCACCAGGTCCCGATCACCGGGACCGAGCGCGCCGAGATCGCCGTACTGGCCGAGATCTGGTCGGTCCGCGAGATGGTCGAATCCCGGCTCGCTCAGTGCCTGGCGGCGGGCGAAGCCGAGCCGGGCCTCCTTGTGCTGCCTGCGGACACACCCACTTCGCCGGCGTACCCGACGGCCGGCGAACTCGTCGTCGTGCCCTGGATCACCTGCACGCGCTGCGACCGCACGTTGGTACGGGCACACCTTTACGAGGAGTGGGACGACCTGTCCTTCCTGCCCGAGTACTACGGGATCCGCGACCCGCAGCAGAGCCTGACCGCGGCGCGCTTCGGGCCGCACGACGTCAAGGCGGCGTTCTCCTGCCTTCTGGCCGTCTGCCCCCACGAACCTGCGGCATGACGACGCCTCAAATGCCTTGTGCCGATCCGCCCCTCTTTTTATAGTCACCTCGACTATTAAAGGGGGGCGGGCATGAGCCTGACCGAGATACTCGAACCACTCCAGAGACCGCTGTTCACGCTGCTCGACACGCCGTTCAGCTGGGTCGAGGTCCTGGGCTTCGGCAGCGGCGCGCTCTGCGTATGGCTCGTCGCGCGCCAGCACATCGCCAACTGGCCGATCGGCATCGCCAACAACATCTTCTTCATCCTGCTCTTCACCGACGCCGCGCTCTACGCGGACGCCGGGCTGCAGGTCGTCTTCATCGTGCTGGCCGTCTTCGGCTGGCGCGCCTGGCTGCGCGGCGGCGGCCCCGGCACCTCCGACGCCCTCGCGGTGCGCCGCACCACGCGTACCGAATGGCTGTGGCTCGCGGCCGCGGGCGCGGCCGGCACCGCCGGGATCGCGATCCTGCTCGACCGGGCCACCGATTCGCAGGTCCCGTTCTGGGACGCACTGACCACCGCGCTGTCGCTGGTCGCGACGTACGGCCAGTGCCGAAAGCTGGTCGAGTCCTGGTGGATCTGGATCGCCGCGGACATCGTCTACATCCCGCTGTACGCGTACAAGGAGCTCTACCTGACCTCGATCCTGTACGCCGGGTTCCTCGCCCTGTGCGTCGTCGGCCTGCGCAACTGGCAGCGTGCCGAGGCGGCGACCCGCCTCGATGCCGTCGCCGGCGCCCGACCGGCCCGGGAGGCTGCGGCATGACGCGCTTCGGCCACGGCCTGGTGCTCGGCAAGTTCTATCCGCCGCACGCCGGCCACCACCACCTCGTCCGCACCGCGCAGGCCCGCTGCGAGCGGCTCACCGTGCTCGTGTGCGCGGCGTCCGTCGAGTCGGTCCCGCTCGCCGACCGGGTCGCGTGGATGCGCGACGAACACCCGGACGTGCATGTCGTCGGGGCCATGGACGACCATCCCGTCGACCTGCACGACGCGGCGATCTGGGACGCCCACATGGCCGTCTTCCAGGCTGCGGTACCGGACCGCGTCGACGCCGTCTTCAGTTCCGAGGAGTACGGCGCCGAACTCGCCCGGCGCTTCGGCGCGGCCGAGGTGTGCGTCGACCTCGACCGCACCCGGTATCCGGTCTCCGGCACCGCGGTACGCAAAGACCCCGTCGGCTCCTGGGAGTTCCTCGCCCCCGCGGTCCGCGGCGCGCTCGCCCGGCGGGTGGTCGTCCTGGGCGCGGAGTCCACCGGCACCACCACGCTCTCCCTCGCGCTCGCCGCGCACTACCGGGCACGCGGCGGCGTGTGGGCGCAGACGGGGTACGTCGCCGAATACGGCCGCCGATACAGTGAACTCATGCTCGCCCGGGCCCAGGCCGAGAACCCGCAGGCCACCTGGGAGGACATCGAGTTCCGCACGGAGGAGTTCCCGGTGATCGCCCGGCAGCAGGACGCCGACGAGGAAGCCGCGGCGCGCAGCGGCTCGCCCGTCCTCTTCTGCGACACCGACTCGTTCGCCACCACCATCTGGCACGAGCGCTACATGGGCGGACGCAACCCGGAGGTCGAGGCCATCGCCGCCCGCACCCGGCGGCAGCTCTACATCCTCACCCACCACGAGGACGTGCCCTTCGAGGACGACGGACTGCGCGACGGACCCGAACTGCGGCCTTGGATGACCGGCCGCTTCCACGACGAACTGACGTCCACCGGGCGCCGGTTCATCACCGTGCGCGGAACCCGCGAGCAGCGGCTCGCCACTGCGGTCGCGGCGGTGGACGGACTGCTCGCCGAGGGCTGGCACTTCGCCGACCCGCTGCCCGAACGCCGATGAGCACGGGCAGCCCCGCGCACGACGGGTCGGCGCGGGACGTTTCGCGGGCCGGACGCTTGGCCGCCGAACGCTTGGACGTCGACCGCTTGGACACCGGACGCTTGGCCGCCGAACGCCCGGAGGGCTACGACCCCCGGGCGTTCGAACCGTTCGCGGTCACCGTCGACCTCGCGGTCTTCACCATCCGCGCCGGGCAGCTGCACACACTCCTCATCCGCCGTGGCGAACCGCCGTACGCGGGCCGCTGGGCGCTGCCCGGCGGCTTCCTGCATGCCCGCGAATCCGCGGAGGACGCGGCCCGGCGCGAACTCGCCGAGGAGACCGGGCTCCCCGACGCGCTCGTCGCAGACCTGCAGCTCGAACAACTGCGCACGTACAGCGCTCCGGACCGCGACCCGCGCATGCGCGTCGTGTCCGTGGCGTACACCGCCCTGGTCCCCGACCTGCCGGAACCGGCCGCGTCCGGTGGCGGCGACGCGGACCAGGCCCGCTGGACGCCGGTCGCCACGGTCGGCCCGCTGGCCTTCGACCACGCCGCGATCCTCGCCGATGCGCTTGACCGCACCGGAGCCAAGCTCGAATACACCTGCGTGGCAACGGCGTTCTGCCCACCGGAGTTCACCCTGGGCGAGCTGCAGCAGGTCTACGAGACCGTCTGGGGCGCGACGCTCGACCGCCCCAACTTCCGCCGCAAGGTGCTGGCCAGCCCCGGCTTCGTGACCCCGGTGCCCGGCGCGTCCCGCCTCACCGGCGGCCGCGGCAAGCCGGCGGCCCTCTACCGCCGCGGCCCGGCGACCACTCTGCACCCGCCGCTGCTGCGCCCGCGCTGACCCTGGGTACGAGCCGCACAACGGGCAATCCCCACAACGGACGAGATTCCCCGGCCGAACGATCCGCCGCCCGGTCGAAGAATCTGCGCCCCCGCGCGGCGAGGATCATGCCGTGCCCAAGATCGCCGACGCCGCCGACCCCACACCCGAATCCACCGACTCCGCGAAGCTTGCCGAGCCCGCCGACGCGGTGCCCCCAGCCCCGCGCTGGGCCGTCCACCTCGCCCACGCGATCACCCTGATCTCGCTCCCCACGTGCGTCTGGCGTCTGATGCTGGCGGCCGGCCACCAGGGCGGCTACACGGACGAGGGCTACGAGGCCCTGGGCATGGACCTCTTCGGGCGCACCTGGGTGGTGATCCTCAGCGTCGGTTCCGAACTCCTCGCCTTGGCCGCGCTGTACCTGATCAGTGAACGCCCGGTCCGCCTCCCGACCTGGCTCCCGCGCCTCGGCGGCCGAACGCTCACTCCCCGCACCGTCATCCGCCTGGGCTGGACCGTCGCCATCGCGATGACGGTCCTCGGCGGCCAGTTCGCCTTCTGGTGGGTCGTCCCGCAGGACGACATGACCGAGACCGGAAGCCTATGGGTGGGCCTGGCGTACCAGCCTTTGGTCATCTGGGGCCCGGCGATGGCAGCCCTGACCCACTCCTACAAGCTCCGCCACACGGCGAACTCGGCTGCGGTCAGTAGCGTCGTGGCATGAGCGACCACGCCGTGAAGGACGCGTAGTTCCACTCGCTGCTCGGTGACTTGGTGGCGCCGCCGACCCACAGCCCGATGCCCGCCGGGCCCGCCTCGGCGGTGAACAACGCCGTCGCACCCCGAGGTGTCTCGACATACTGCGCCTTCTGCGCCGGCCACACCGGCAGCGTGACGGCGTAACCGGTCTCGGTGTTCATGGTGTAGCCGACGGCCACCGGCCCGGTCACCGTGAACGCCACGTCCTCGAGATGCACGTGCGGATCGGCAGGAACGGCCACGGCCTGCCACTCCCGGCCGTTCCAGCGGAAGGCTGCCGGTGTGTGCGGGATGCCCAGTTCGGTGAAGAAGCCCACGGCCCAGGTTCCGTACACCCGATCGGTACGGACGGCCTCCAGCCACACGTTGCGGTCCGGGGCAGCGTCCGCACGGGTCCACGAGCGGCCGTCGTAGTGCACGGTCAGGTTGCCGACGCCGACCAGCCAGACGTCGTCGGGCGCGGCAGCGGCGACGTCCGAGACCCAGTAACCGTCCCACGGCCGGTCGCCAAGCGCGGCGCCGGTCTCCACCTCGGACCAGGCGGTCCCGTCGAAGTGCCGGACGGTGGTCTTCAGGCCGCCCGCCGCGTTGTATCCGTACCCGACGGCCCACACATCGTCCGGCCCACTTGCGGAGACCGCGGTCAACCCGCCCGCCGGCCCGAAGCCGTCGGCGTCGACGGGCTGCCACGACGTCCCGTCCCAGTGCGCGATGAACTGGCGCGGCACGCCACCGCTCGGCGTCGCGACGAACCATGTCCCGACCGCCCAGGCATCCCGCGGGCCTACCGCGGCGATTCCGTCCAGCCGGGCCTCCGTCGAACCGGGCGGCAACTGCACATGATCCGAGGCCCATTGCCTGCCATCCCAGCGGGTGGCCAGGGGGACGAAACGCGGCTCCGCGTCGGTACCCGAGTCGAAGCCCACCGAGAACGTCGTACCACCGGCACTGTCGATCGCCGAGACGCCGCCGTTGTCGGTCACCGAGGCGGGGATACGCCAGGCATCGCCTGTGCCCCCGCCTCCGCCGGGCTCCCCGGCCACCACCACATCGCCCACCGGCACCGCGATGGCACCCGGAGCCGCGGTCGGCACCGCCACCGCCGCCACCGCGAGAGCCGCTGCGACCGCGAACACGCGACGGCCGGTCTTGATCCGGGACAAGAACGCCACTTGGCCTCCTCACAAGGAACGACCGAACCTCGGCCGCCGCCCCGTACAGAGTCGAGCCGCGCCCCTTGCGTTCGCCCGCGATCAGAATTCCCGAACGACCGCCGGCCCGGTTGCCCGCAGACATCAGGGGTGGCACGCCGACGCCCGCTGAAGCCCTGTGATCGTGGGCGTTGGCGTTCAGCTGACCACGTGGCCACCGAACTCCACGATTTCGTGGCCATCGCTGTGCAACGGGATCACCATGCGGGCGCTGTCGAGCGTGATGACGAGCCCGAGGTCCAGCACCTCGTCTACATCGCGCACCGGTGCGCCGAGCAGCCGCACCAAATGCGCGGCGTAGCAGGGGTCGGACGCCTCGACGGGTTGTCCGCCGACCACTTCGATGCGCGGCAAGCGGTACGCGTTCATCGTCCCTGCGGTCCAGTGCAACTGGACGTAGTCGGCCACGAAGGTCACCGACTCCAGAAACCCGCCGCGGATGGGATCGAGCCAATGGGGTGCGTCGTATGGCTCGGGAGGGTCGACGTCCGCCAGGTCCAGGTCGGTGAACGAGGCGGTGATGAAGGCGTGGCGTGCGGCTTCCTCGCCGAAGGCGCGGCTGCCGACGGGCGGCGAACAGTCGAGGAAGTACGTCTCCTCGTCGTCGGACCGCAGCCCGGTAGCGTCCCAACGGGTGCAGCGTCGGGTCCGCAACGCCACGTCGTAGAGGTGATGCCCCCAACGCCCCCGTCCGCGGGCGGTGATCGTGTCGACCTGCTTCATGGGGCGCCCTTCCACCGGTCCGGATGAATCAGAGCTCGTGGTCCGTGGCGAGTGCGTCCCAGGGGGTGGCTTGCAGGCCGGGGGTGGCGGTTGCTTTCGTGGGGGCGTCGAGGCTGTCCTGGAACCACACGATCACCAGATGAGAGCGGTACAGCGGCTGGTCCAGTCCCTGGTCGACAGGGCGTGAGTAGAAAGTGCCTGTGCAGGTGACCGCAGGGAACCTCTCCATGGGGCCGAACGCGCCGACGAAGCCGTCCGGGTTCACGCGCGTCGGCTCGACCACGTGCACAGGCGCCGAGTGCGCGGCTTTGGTCCGCGTCACGAGGGCGTCGAGCTTCATGTCGTTCCAACGCCGGAACGGGTAGCCCTCCAGCATGCCGCCGTAGGTCGACGACATCCGCAGCTCGGACAGCGCGACTGTGCGACCGGAATCAAGGACCACCTGGGAAAGCGCCATGCGCGGGACCGTACCGAGGGCTGATGGCCGAGGGCACCCGGATATTCGGATGCCCGGCGGACGAGCCGTCCGCGGACTTCCGGGATGGTGCTCACACAGCTCCTCGCCTGGGCGGCCTCGCGTATCCGGTGGTCTCCGTCGGGGGTTGTCGGCTCCGCGGCGCGCGGGCTTGCGGTGGTGGGCTGCGTGGATGACCTGGAGGCGGGTTCACCTGATCGGGGGCCGGGGTTCGTTGTGTCCTGGGCGGGACAGGGACCCCCGGCCGCCTAGCGTTTCGGGCATGGGTCTTGGGCGGCGGAGCTTGGTGCGGGGGATTGCGGGGGCGGCGGCCGGGGTGGTGGTTGCCGGGTGTGGGGAATCGGGGGACTCAGGGGTGGGGCGGGGTGCTCCAGCGGTGAGTGCCGGGTCGGGGAAGGGGACGTCTTCGCCGGAGGCGCCTGCGTCGGGGGCGGCCAAGGCTGTGGCGCTGCCTGCGGAGGTGAGTCGGGCCGACTCGGGGCGGGCCGAGGTGGCGTTGACGTTCCATGGGCAGGGAGAGCCCGCTCAGGTAGAGCGTCTGCTGGGGGTGCTGGAGAAGGCCGGTGTGCGGGTGACCGTGCTGGCGGTGGGGACGTGGTTGGGGGAGTACCCCTCTATGGCGCGGCGCGTACTCTCCGGGGGCCACGAGCTGGGCAACCACACCGAGAACCATCTCGACATGTCGGGGATGGACGCGGCGGCGGCGTACGGCGAGATCGCCGCGTGTGCGGACCGGCTGCGGGCGTTGACCGGGTCTCAGGGGCGCTGGTTCCGGCCGTCGCAGACGCAGTACGCGACGGACGTGGTCAAGGAGCAGGCGGTGCGGGCGGGCTACCCGACCTGCCTGTCGTTCAGTCTCGACTCGCGGGACCACACCGAGCCGGGGCCGCCCGTCGTGGTCCGCAATGTGCTCGGCAAGGTCCGGGCGGGCGATGTCGTCAGTCTGCACTTCGGGCATGACGGGACGACGGTCGCGATGCCGCGGATCCTGGCCGGGCTGCAGGACAAGGGGCTGCGGCCGGTGACCGCCGGGGAGCTGTTCGGGCCGGCCGGCGGCTGACGGGCCCACTCGCGCGGCTGTCGACCTCGGCCGCGCAGCGGTTGTCTCCACCCGCGTGGCGGTCGTCCCTGCCCGCGCACAGGTCCTCCTCACCCGCGCAGCGGTCATCGCGCGCGGTCCCGGCCGGGTGGCCGTTCACTGGATGCAAGGGCGTGCGCACGCTCGGTCGATCTTTCGGCAGGGCGAAGCCGCCTTGCCGCCGAACGGGCCTCTTGGCAGGAGAATTGTTCGTTTGGATCTCTTGTGACCGAAGAATCTTTCGTTTTACGATGTCTTAACGAGAATCTATCGGCTTCCTTGCGAGGGGTTATGGCAACACGTACTCCCGTCCGCCCCGCGCACGTGGGCGCCACCGCGGACCATCCCGCGTGGCTGCGGCTCAAGGCCGCGGTCGCCGAACTGCGTCCCCTGCAGTCCGCGGACGGCTCGATCGACGGCAGCGTGCAGGACCTCGGGCGGGCCCGCGAGCTCGTCGCCGAGATCGCCGCGTCGGTCGGCGACATGGCCCGGGTGCTGCCGCACGACGCCGAGTACCTGGAGGCCGTGGTCCGCGACTTCGGCCGCTGGGTGGACGGCGGCTTCGCGGTCCCCGACTTCCTCGATGCGCTGCTCGCGTTCCGCCCCGAGCTGGCCCGCCGGGACGGTCTGGAGCACCTCGTCGTGTTCCCGATGTACACCCAGAACGGCAACACCTCGCGCAACTTCGAGGCCGTGCTGATCCGCGTGGTGTGGCCGGAATGGATCGCCGAGCTGGAGGCCGGCCGGTACGACAACCCGATGTTCGTGCCCATCGCGTTCTCCGACTTCACCGCCGGGTACGACACCGACTCGGCCGTGCTCTTCCCCGAGACCGTCGCGGTCCGCGAGGTGCCGCGCTTTACGTGGGGCGGCATCTTCTGCGACCGCGAGGCGGCCCGCTTCCGCATGGTCACCAAGGAAGCCGCCGACAGCCTCGGCCTGGATCTCCCCGCCGACCTCCGCGCCCTGCTGGAAAGCCAGGAGCGCACGCAGGACGCGTTCGTGCTGTGGGACCTGATCCACGACCGCACGCACAGCCGCGGGCACCTGCCCTTCGACCCGTTCATGATCAAGCAGCGCATGCCGTACTGGATGTACGCGCTCGAGGAGCTGCGCTGCGACCTGACCGCGTTCCGCGAGGCCGTCGACCTGGAGAAGCAGGGCATCGAGGCGGCCCGCCACGTGCAGTACGCGGTGCTGTGCGACCGGCTGTTCCGCTTCCCGGTCACCGGCGGCCGGGTGCGCAACTACGACGGGCTCGGCGGCCAGCTGCTGTTCGCCTTCCTGCACCGCGCAGGCGTCCTCGAATGGCACGACGGCAAACTCTCGGTCGACTGGGACCGCGTCGCGGACGCCGTGATCGCGCTC
Source organism: Yinghuangia soli (assembly GCF_021502675.1). Classification (GTDB taxonomy): domain Bacteria; phylum Actinomycetota; class Actinomycetes; order Streptomycetales; family Streptomycetaceae; genus Yinghuangia; species Yinghuangia soli. Next base: position 115,103 of record NZ_JAKFHA010000019.1, on the reverse strand, counting down.
GGCGCCGAGGTCGACGAGCTGTACCGGCAGGGCGTGGACCGCTCGCGCGTCGCGCACTGGATGGCCGCGTACGCCCTGGTCACCTCGTTCGTCCCGGCCCACCCCGCATCCGTGTGGGCCAAGGGCCCGGACGCGCTGCCGCTGGACGGCCCGCCCAAGCACCTCGTGGACGCCGTGCTGCCCGACGAGTTCCCGCTCAGCATGTTCTACGAAGGCCTCAACCGCCGACTGTCCGGCGTCATCGCATCCACTCGGGGCATCGTGGGAGGTACCGGCCGATGAGCCCCGAAGGATTCCGCCTGCTCCCCGAAGGCTCCGTGATCGCCGTGGCCGGGGCCGGCGGCCCCGCCGGCCAGGCGGTGCTCGCCCGGCTGGCGGGCGCGGGCGCGGTCGTCGAGGCCGCGGACGCCGACCAGGCCCGGCTCGACGAGTCCGTCGCGCTCGCCCCGCAGGGCTTCGCCCGCGGCACGCGCCTCGACCTCACCGACCCGGCCGCCACGCGCGCCTGGGCCGACGAGATCGAGGACCGGCACGGCCGCGTCGACGGCGTCGTCCACCTCGTCGGCGGCTGGCGCGGCGGCAAGGTGTTCGCCGACAACACCGCCGAGGACTGGGCCTTCCTGCACAACCTGCTCATCCGCACGGTGCAGAACACCTCGCTGGCCTTCCACGACGCGCTCGCCCGCGCCCAGCACGGCCGGTTCGTGCTCATCTCGGCGACCGCCGCGGCCAAGCCGACTGCGGGCAACGCCGGGTACGCCGCCGCCAAATCGGCCGCCGAGGCCTGGACGCTGGCCATGGCCGACTCCTTCCGCAAGCTCCGCAAGGAAGCCGCGGAGAAGGCCGCCGCGTCCGGATCCGAGACCGCCGCATCGGACGGCCCCGCCGCCGCCATCCTGGTGGTCAAGGCGCTGGTGTGGCCGCAGCTGCGGACCGAGCGCCCGGAAGCCAAGTTCCCCGGCTACACCGACGTGGCCGACCTTGCCGAAGAGATCGCCGCCCTCTGGGACCGGCCGACCGACGACGTGAACGGACAGCGACTGTGCCTCACGCAGTGACCCCTGCGAACCCCCTGAACACCCCTGCCGGCCAGGCCACTTCGGCCCAGCGCCGGCACGACCCGCAGACGCGCGGGTTCGCCAGCGACAACTACGCCGGCATCCACCCGGAGATCCTCGCGGCCATCGCGCTCGCCAACGACGGCCACCAGGTCTCGTACGGCGAGGACGTCTACACCGCGCACCTCCAGGAGGTCTTCCAGGCGCACTTCGGCCCGCGCGCCCAGGTGTACCCGGTCTTCAACGGCACCGGTGCGAACGTCGTCGCGCTGCAATCGGTCACCCAGCGCTGGGAATCGGTCATCTGCGCCGAGACCGCGCACATCCACGTCGACGAATGCGGCGCCCCCGAGAAGGTCGGCGGCCTCAAGCTGCTCACCGTCCCGACCCCGGACGGGCGGCTCACCCCCGAGCTCATCGACACCCAGGCCTGGGGCTGGGGCGACCAGCACCGCGCCCAGCCGCGCGTCGTCTCGATCGCGGAGAGCACCGAACTGGGTACCGTCTACACGCCCGAGGAGATCGCCGACATCTGCCGGCACGCGCACGACCACGGCATGGTCGTGCACCTCGACGGCGCCCGGCTGGCCAACGCGGCCGCCACGCTCGGCGTACCGCTGCGCGCGCTCAGCACCGACGCGGGCGTCGACATCCTGTCGTACGGCGGCACCAAGAACGGCCTGATGTTCGGCGAGGCCGTGGTCGTGCTCAACCCGGACGTCGTGCGCGGCATGGACTACCTGCGCAAGCTGTCGATGCAGCTGACCTCGAAGATGCGCTTCCTTTCGGTGCAGTTCGAGGCGCTCCTCGCCGGCGACCTGTGGCTGCGCAACGCCTCGCACGCCAACGCGATGGCCACCCGCCTCGCCGAGGCCGTGCGCGGCATCCCCGGCCTGGAGATCACCCGGCCGGTACAGTCCAACGCGGTCTTCGCGGTCCTGCCCGCGGAGGCCACCGAGCGCCTGCAGAAGCGCTTCCGCTTCTACACCTGGAACGAGGGCACCGGCGAGGTCCGCTGGATGACCTCGTTCGACACCACCGAGGCGGACATCGACACGTTCGCCGCCGCGGTCCGCGAGGAACTCGCGCACCTGGCCTGACCGGCCGGGCACCCCGCGGGCGCCGTCAGGGCACGGCCGCCGGTCCGCATCCGCTGCGGGCCGGCGGCCGTCGGCGTCCTCCGGCCGGGCGATTGCCGGACTGCCGACGGACGATCGCCGGGGCATTGCCGGGCGGTCGCCGCGTCGGTCAGGCGGCCGGGCCGCCGCGTCGCCGCCGGGTCAGCCGGTCGGCGTGAGTTCCAGTCCGACCGTGCCGGTCCGCCCGCGGCGCAGGACGCTGGCCTGCACGGTCAGCCACCCGGTCACGCCGTACTTCTTCTTGATCAGTTTCCGCACCCGCTCGGTCGCGTCCGCGTCGTCCAGCACGCGCCCGGTGCCGGCCACGCCGGACCCCAGCGGGGCGCCCTTGAACGTGCACTCCGCCAGCTCGACCCGCGGGTCGCGGCGCAGCCGCCGCACCTTCGCGGACGTGGTGACGGTCCACACCACCAGGGAGTCGCCGTCCCGCGCGACCCACACCGGGGTGGGCACCGCGCTGCCGTCCTTGCGATAGGTCGTCACGAGCAGGTACTTCGCCGCGCCGAGCCGCGCCAGCGCGTGTTCGGTCTCCGCCGGGTCCAAAGCCATGGGCGAACCTTACGCCGTACGCTCGGTGCATGGACCCTTCCGTGATCTACAAACTGCTCACCGGTGAAGAGTGGGAATCTGCCGAAGCGGAAGGCGTGTTCGCCGGATCCGCGGCGGACCGCGCGGACGGGTACATCCACTTCTCGACCGCCGCGCAGGTCGCCGAGACCGCCCGCCGGCACTTCGCGGGCGTACCGGGCCTGACGCTGCTCGCCGTGGACGCCGGCGCGCTCGGCGACGACCTGCGCTGGGAACCCTCGCGCGGCGGCGACCTGTTCCCGCACCTGTACGCGGACCTGCCGACCTCCGCGGTCACCTGGGTCGCGGAGCTGCCCGATCCACAGGACCTCGAGGCGGACGGCAGTACGGACGGTGATGCGGACCGTGACGCGGACGGCGCCGAGGACCCCGGCGACGCGGTCGCCCGCGCGGTGACCGAGGCACTCGCCCGCATGTGACGCCTTGCGGCCGACGGCAGTGAAGTACGGGGGAGTGGGCCACGCTTCCCTGAGGCCTGGCCTTAGGCCAGTCGGGTGCAGCGGCGTCCCGGACCGTTTCGCGGGGCCGTGGGTGTGGCACGGCATGCGCATGAGTCCGACCTTGACCCGGCCTGCCCAGGTGTCCGCGTCCATGCCGACCGCGACGCGGCCGCGCCTGCGTCCGTGCCCGCTGCCGGGCGCAGTGCGGCCCGCCGCCACCGCCGTCCGCGGGGGGCGTTGAGCATGCCCAGGGACCTCGACCGGCTCATCGCCGACACCGTCGCGCACGTGGCGTCCCGCTGCCCGCGCCCGGCACCGCACCCGGCCGCCGACGCCGTCGCCATGGAGGCCCGGACCTGGGCCCGACGCACCGGCCTGTCCGCGGCCGCCGAGGGCGGAGCCGTGGACCGCACCCACCCGGTCGCCCCGGTCGCCGAGGCGATGCACGATGCACCGGTCGGCGCGCTGCGCATCACCGGGCTGTTCGCCACCTGGCTCGCGGTCCTCGAGGACCGCGGCGAGGCGGTCGGCTGGGACCCGGCGTACGCCGCCTCACTGGTCGGCATCCTGCGCGACGGCCACAGCACCGGCGCGGACGCACTCCACTTCGCGCTGACCGACCTGCGCGAGCGCATCACCGCGGCCGGCGGCGCCGCGCTGCTGCCGGACCTCGCCGACGCCCTCGCCCGGCACGCCGCGGCCGCGCACCGCGAACAGGATTGGCTGGCCGCGGAGGCGCCTCCGGCGCTCCCGGAGTTCCTGGACAACCGGGTCGACCGCACCGGCGTCCCGCTGTTCACCCTGCTGCACCGCCTCGACCCGGCCCTCGGCGCCCCCGGCGGCCCGCCCGCGGAGGGCGTCCCGCCGCTGACCGAACTGGCCGGCCTGCTGGTCGGCGTCGCCGAGGACCTCACCGGCTACCCGCGCGCGATGCAGACCGGCACGCGCCTGACCCTGGTGCCGGTCCTGATGCGCGAGTACGGCCACTCCGTCCCGACCGCCTTCCAGAGCGCCACCGTGCTCTACGGCGCCTGGCGCACCCAACTGGACCACGGCGTACGCGCGTTGCGCAGCCTGCCAGGCGTCTCCGCTGCGACGGTGCGCCAGGCCCAGTCCACCGAACTCTGGGCCGCAGCCCTGAACCGCCACGACATCACCCGCGGATTCGCCGTACACCCGCTGCCGGTCGGCTGACCCCCGCAGGGGCCGGAAGACCGACCACCCCAAGACCGACCCGAAGCCACCCGGCCCCCTGGGCGCGTCCCCGCCCTGCCGGGCGGGGACGCAAGGCAAGGGATAGGGCAGGAACGGACGGGGGTGGACGGACGAGTGCGGATCCCGCCGGGCACAGCCCGGTGGGGGCGGGGGGACCCGGGGCCAAGCAGGGGGGCGGAGTGGGGCAGGAGCCCGGCGGTCATGGACTCCGCTATGGGCCCACCAAACCCACATGCTGGGCCAGCCACGGCAAGTTCTGCTGCAAAGCCGGGCGCCAGACCTGCCAGGAGTGGCCGCCGGGGTATTCCTGGTAGATCACGTCCATGCCGGCCGCCTTGGCTGCGGCGAAGGCCTTCTGTTGCTGCGGGCCGTACTCGCCGTCGCCGGAGCCCACGGCGAATACGCCGGCGAGCTGCGGGAACTGCTGGGTCTGCATGATGTCGAGCGGGTTGACCTTCGTGAACGCCGCGGCATCGCCGCCGAATGCCTTGTCGACCGTCTCCTCCCGGGTGCCCAGCGTCGGCTCGTCCTGCCCCGAGATGTCGATGAACGCGTGGAACAGGTCCGGCTTGCGGACCGACAGCTGCAGCGAGCACGTGCCGCCGTGCGAGAGGCCCGCAATGGCCCAGCCGCGCGGTGCGGGCGCCACCTGGAGGTTCGCGCGGATCCAGTCCGGCACGTCCTTGGTCAGGTACGTCTCGGCGTTGCCGAGCTTGGAGTCCATGCACAGCGGGTTGGCGAACGTCGAGCCCAGGTCGTCGGGCATCACCACGATCGGGGCGAGGCCCCCGTGCGCGGCCGCGAAGTCATCCATCATGCCGACCACTTGGCCCGCGTCGATCCAGTCGCGCGGGGTGCCGGGCTGGCCGGCCAGCAGGATCAGCACCGGGAGTTCGGCGCGCGGCGTGGCCAGGTAGGCGGGCGGCAGGTAGACCCAGCCGTTCCGGGCCTTGAACTTGGAAGCGGTCCCGGGGATGGGGACCTCCGAGAGCGTTCCGTTCTTCGGCATGCTCGCGGGCGGCTGCCACACCTGGCTCAGCCAGCCGCCCTCCGGGGCCGCCACGGTCTGGCGGTGGCCGCCCCTGGCCTTGTCGAAGTCGTCCGAAGAGCCGATCCACGGCCCCAGCGCGGCCCGCAGCGTCGGGTACTGGTGGTAGTACGCGTTGATCTGACTCGCACTCATGGCCAGCACCAGCAGCGCCAGGACGACCGCCACCGCGCGCCGCGGCCAAGTGAGCGACTTCATCCGCGCCCCGGCCAGCGCGAAGGCGAAGACCGCCACCGCGATCCACTCGAGGATCCGGCGGGGAAGCGGATCGGGGAACGGCTTCCACCAGTCGTCGACGATCACCCCGATCAGCAGGGCCGCACCGATCGACAGCAGTGCCATGGCAGGCACCCACACGAGCCACCAGCGCCGGTCCAGGCGCGCCAGCAGCACCGCGAGCGCGAGCCAGCCGAGGACGAGGAGGACCACCTGCAAGGGGCCGTCGTACAGCTGCCAGTCCAAGGGGTTCACGCGCTTGCCACCACCGCTCGGCAGTGCCGCGGGCGGCGGTAGGCCGCGGCATCCGGGGGCAGGAAATCGCCCGAATTCGGGTTATTCGCGGTCGAATCACAGAGCAGGTCGCCATACTGCAACCCGAGCGAGGAGGCCGCGTGGACATCGTCACAGCGGACGGGCGCGTCACTCTGCTGTGGATGCTGGGCACGTTCGTCGCGACCTTCGGCATCACCCGCGGCATCGTCCTGCTCATCCGCTCCGGCCGCGGTCCGTTCCGCAACGTGGCGGTGGGCAGCGTGCACGTGCACCACCTGGTGCCGGGCATCTTTCTCATGCTCATCGCGTCCGCGCTGGAATTCACACTCGTCCCGGACGGCACCTGGCGGATCGTGCTCGCCTGCGTCTTCGCCGTCGGTGCGGCGCTCACCCTGGACGAGTTCGCCCTGTGGCTGCACCTGGACGACGTCTACTGGGCCGAGGAAGGCCGCAAGTCCGTGGACGCCGTCGTCTACGCGGCCGGCACCGGGCTGCTCCTGCTCGCCGCGTCCAACCCGTTCGCCGCCCAACAGGGCGAGAGCCGGATCTTCTGGGCCGCCTCGATCTGCCTCAACCTGTGCCTGGCGCTCGTCGCGGTCCTGAAAGGACGCTACTTCCTGGGCGTCGCGGGCGTGGTCATCCCGTTCCTGGCGCTGTTCGGCGTGCTGCGCCTCGGGCACGCCGGATCGCCGTGGTTCCGCTGGTTCTACAAGCCGGGCAGCGCCAAACGGGCGCGCGCCGAGCGCCGCGCCCGCGAACGCCGCCGGCGGCGCAGCGAACGCATGAAGAACGCCATCGCCGGCACGCCCGCGGCCGAGCGCCGCACCCCGCGCCGCACTCCGCCCGGGTCCGCGCCCGGACCCGGACCCGGCGCTTCCAGTGGCACCGGTGCCTCCGGCGGCCCGCACTAGCCGACCAGCTTGCGGCTCAGGCGCAGCATCTGCGCCGCGGAGGTGTGCGGGAGATAGGCCCGGCCGATCGCGTTCGCGATGGACGGCAGCGCGGCCGGGTCCGGATACGTCATGTACAGCGGCTGGTACTGCGGCTGGAACTTCGCCTTGAACGCGAGCAGTGAGCGGAAGCCGTACACCGGTTCGAGCGCACGGCCCGCCACGTCCAGTACGCCCTGCAGGCGCTCCGGCTGTTCCCCGCGGTCGATGCGCGCCAGCGGCGCGCCCGACAGGCTCAGGAACTGCGCGCCCTCCTCCTTGAAGCCCAGCGCCGCCGAGGCGATCAGGAACTCCATGATGCCCTTGAACTCGGTGTCGCCGCGGCGCATGAAGTCGAGCGTCCAGCCGATCGGTTCGCCGTCCAGATAGCTCGGCATCCAGCTGGTGATGCCGTGCACCCGGCCTTCCTCGTCGACCGCGACCAGGCAGCGCACCCGCGGGTCGTCGAGCTCGTCCAGGCCGCCGAGCGTGAAGCCCATCTCGGGCAGGCCCTTGTCGGCCACCCACTCCTCGGAGATCTCCCGGACCTGCTCCTGCACGGTCAGCGGCGCCTCCGGGAAGGCCCACCACTGCGCGGTCAGCCCGGCCTTGCCGGCCTTGTTGAGCGCGGTCCGGACGTCCTGCCACTTCTTGCCCTTGAACTCCAGATCGGGCAGCGGCACCACGGTGTCCTCGGCGACCTGCAGCGTCTTCCAGCCGAGCCGCTCGGCGGCCTCGCGGCCTTCCTCGGTGACGCTGTAGAAGCACGGCGTCCAGCCCTGCCGGTCGCAGAACGCGGCGAACCCGCCCACCGCGGCCGCGCGTTCGGACGACTCGCCGAAGGGGTCGCCGGTGGTCACCGCGACGTTGCCGATCACCCGGTAGGCCACCCCGGTCTTGCCGTCCTCGGACAGCCAGTAGGTGTTGCCGGGCCAGGTCGTCATGTACGACAGCGTCGAACCGCCGTACTGCGTCAGGATGTCGCGGGCCTTCGCCGCCGCCCCGCTCTTGCGGTGCTCGATGGCCCGCCACAGCATGAACCACAGGCCGCCCAGCGCGACCAGCCAGAACGCCGGCCCGGCCAGGACGAACAGCACCTTGGCGGTGCCGCCGACCGGGATGAATTCGGCGTCCGGCACTTCGAACAGCGCCAGGTAGATCGGCGGCACCAGGCGCTTGGGGAAGTCCGCGGCGACCTGGTCGAAGTCCGGCACCGGATCGAACTGGTCGCGCACCTGGTAGCCGAACTTGATGTAGATCGCGCCGACGATGACGAACGTGCCGGCCACCACCGCGAGCAGCTTCCACGCCGTCCACTTGGGCGTGCGCAGCGCGAAGTACTTGCGGGTGAGCAGCAGCATCACCAGCACCGCCACCGGGATGGCGATGACCGCGACCGAGTAGCGGATGATCAGGCCGCGGGTGGAGCCGTCGTCGGTCGGATCGTCGTGGATCACGTCCAGGACGTAGGTCATGTACCGGACCGTGACCACGACGATGCCGATCTCCAGCAGCACCGCCGACCACCACGCCATCCGGCGGCCCCGGCGCAGCCCGCTCGCCACGATGACCAGCAGGATCGACACGACGTACAGCAGCACCACGGACGGGCTGCCGGCCAGCAGGTGCTCCACCCGCGCCTCCAGGCACGGGCTCGCAGTGCGGCTCACCCCCTCGCAGGACTCCTGGATCGTGAACGCGTCCGGGCCCTCGCCGACGAACAGGTCGGCGTAGATCGCCAGCGGGCCGTACGGCTCGGTGATCCGCGCGATCGCCGGACCGAGCGCGGACGTCGCGACCAGCAGCGCGATCAGCACCCGGGTCTCGGAGTGGGACGGGGGAGTCTTGAGGCGGACCGCGCCGGTACGCCGGTACATCCACTCGCCGGCCACCAGGCCGGCCAGGCCGCCCATCAGGCGCATGATGTCCTGCGTGTTGCCGCTGTAGAGCGCGAACAGCAGCAGCGCGACGAGGATCAGCAGCCGCCAGCGCCGCCGCCACAGGGTGGACAGGAACGCGGTCAGCGCGAGCGCCACGCCCATCACGCCGGTGAGCGGCCCGACGGCCGGGACGTACTCGTAGAGGCCCTGCAGCCAGTCCTCGCGCAGCGCGGCGCCGATCGCCACCACCGCGGAGCCGAGCAGCGAGCCGGCGATCTGGCAGCCGATCAGCAGCACCGCGGTCTTGCGCCATCCGAAGTACCGCTCCGCGGGGACCATGATGGCCAGGATCAGGACGGTCGCGGTCACGAACGGCGCGAGGTGCTCCGCCCAGAGCCCGGAACTGAGGGGGGTCCACCAACGGCCTTGCACGAGCTGCGCGGGGCCGCCGCCGACCTTCTCCATCAACGAGGCACTCGGCCCGCCGCCCACCGACCCGGTGGCAATCGCCACCACCCAGAGCACGGCGAGCAGCACGAGCGTGAGCCGCGCCCGCTTCGCCAACGAGAAGAAGCGCAGGAAGCGCGCCCCGACTTGCCGCAACCGCCCCGGCGCAACGGGCGCCTCCGGCGGCGGCGGGACGGAGTGCTCGGCCTGTGACGCCTGCCCACCGGAAGAACCACCAGACGCGCGCGCCGACCCCTGCGATTTGCGCGGCGCAGTCGGAGGCGGCTGCTTCGCGGAGTGGTCCGGCGGCGTGCCATCGGGAGCGGCATGCGCGGCGGGCGGGGGCTGTGCCGCGGACCGCTTCGGCGTAGCGCCTTGGCCCTCGGCGTCGCTCGAGTGCGCGGCCTGTTCCGCGGCCGGGGCATCGGCCGGCCGCGGCGCCGCGGACTGCTCCCGCGACGCACCCGGCGCTTGCCCGCCTGCCTTTGCGGCGTCGCCGTCCTGCGCTCCCTCGTCCGTGGCCACCAGCGTCCGCCTCCCTGCGCCCACGCCGCGATAGGAACCGACTATTGGGGCAAATCGACTCTAGGAGGGGCGTGATGCTCCGGCACGCCGAGGCGCAGGCGCAATCGCCCGACAGGGTGACGCGCAATCAGGGGGAACGCCCCCGACGCCACGCGGCGGCAGGGGTGCCGTCGCAGTCGGCACGCCGGTCGCCCTGGGCTCTTGCGGAGTCGGGGCGCCGAGGCTGTGGAAGGACGGGCGTGGGCGTCGCGCTCGTGGCACCGGGCGGCAGTGGGTGTGGCAGCGGACCGGCCGTCTCCGCCGGGCGGGTGGAGGGCGGCGGGTGCCCTGCGGTGGGCACGCGTCGCAGTCGGCACGCCGAGGCGCAGGCGCAATCGCCCGACAGGGTGACGCGCAATCAGCGCGGGAACGCGCCCGACGCCTCGCGGCGGCAGGGGTGCGGTGCCGACGGCCCGTCGCAGTCGGCACGCCGGCCCCCTGGGCTCTTGCGGAGTCTGGGCACCGGGCGGCAGCGCAGCGGCGAACGGACTGTCTCCGCCGGGCGGGTGGAAGGCGGCGGGTGCTCTGCGGTGGGCACGCGTCGCGGTCGGTGTGCCGGTTGCCCTGGGCTCGTGCCCGAGCCCACGCGCAGGTCAGCGGGTGCCCGACGGCAGCGGAGCGGCGTGCTGCGGCGGACCGGCTATCCCCTCTGGCCCGTGCTCACGTTGCCGGAGGGACCCCGTACGCGGCCAGGAAGACGTCCACGCCGGATTCGACCTGGTGGGCCAGTACCTCGGCGGGTACTGCCAGGTCGGGGCGGAAGGTGCGCTGCAGTTGCGGGACGCCCACGGTCAGGGCGGTCAGTTGGCGGGCGGCCACGTCCAGGTCGTCCATGCGGAGGCGGCCTTGCTCGACCAGGTCGGCGAACGCGGCGACGACCTCGGTGTTGAACCAGGCCGGGCCCAGCCGCAGCCACAGGTCGCCCAGTTGCGGGAAGCGGTCCACCTCGCCGATCACCAGGCGGCGCAGGCGCATGACCTCGTCGTCGGTGACCGCCTCGGCCATCGCGCGGCCCAGCTTCAGGAAGCCCTCGCGCAGGTCGGTGCACTCGCGCAGTTCGGCGACCGGGCCGGTCAGGTGCGAGAAAGCGGTCGGCAGCGTGCCGGCGACGACCGCGAGGAACAGGCGCTCCTTGTTGCCGAAATGGTTGTAGATGGTCGGCTTCGAGACGCCCGCGCGGGCCGCGATCGCGTCGACCGAGGCCGCCGAGTAGCCCTCCTCGGCGAACACCGCGAGCGCGGCCGCGATGATCGCGTCGCGCTTGCGCTGCGAGTTGCCGGCCGGTACGGCCAGGTCGGCGAGCACGGGAAAGCCGAACTCGTCGACGGCCTCGTGCCCGGGGCCGCCGACCGGGTGCGCGGGACGGCGCGCTGCGGGGGACATGCCCCCCACTATAAACTGAACGGTGTGGTTTACGTAGCCGCCCCGCGCGGCCGTGCCGCGGCCGGGGTCAGACCTGGGTGACGGTCATGTCCCCGTTGGCGTGCGCGGTGATGCTGCACGACTGGTCGAGACCGAGCACCTGCATGAACTTGCCCATCGCCAGGTACTTGCCCAGGACGAGCGTCAGGTCCACGATCTGGGCCGGCTCGAAGTGCTTGCCGAGGCGCTCCAGCAGATCGTCGTCGATCCCCGCGGAGTGCACCGCGAAGCGCTCCGCGTACTCCAGGGCGACCTTCTCCGTGTCGGAGAACAGCGGGCTGCCGGCGAAGTCGGGGACCGCAGCGTAGTCCTCCTCGCTGACGCCCCAGGCCTCGTTGCGCCAGTTGCGGCACACCGCGCACTCGTTGATGTACGCGATGCGCATGCGGACGAGCTCGTGCAGCCGGCGGTCGAGGGGGCTCGCCGCGACGGCCTCCTCGTACTTCATGGCCACCTCGGCGAAGTGCGGGGCGAGCTGCAGCGCCGCCATCACTTCCATTCCCTCGTCTTCCGGGATTTCGATCCTTGCCATGCCCGTCTCCTCAAGGTTGCGCAAACCTGCCCGGAAGGTAGGTGACGGGACGTCAGATTTCAAGCACGCGGGGGCGCCCCAGGCGGACCTGGGACGCCCCGGGACAGTTGTCCGTCGTGCGCCTGGCGGACCGGCTACACCGTGCGCGGTGGTGGCAGCCGGTCCAGGAACACTTCGAAGGATGTGGGTTCGACCTTCGTCACCCCGTCGAACGGGAAGTCCATTTCCCTGATCACCAGCAGCGACACCACCACCAGGCCGGTGAGCATCAGGACCATCAGCGTGTGCGTGAACGTGTTGGACAGGCCGAACAGGAACGTGAAGCCCACGGTCAGCACCGCACCCGCGATCAGCGCGAACCACAGCAGCGAGGGCACGTCCTCGTCCACCTGGCTCAGCCGCTCGCGGCGTGCGGACGCCATGTTCTCCAGGTGGCTCACCGCGCGCTCGGCGAGCATCTCCTCGCGCGGGCCGCCGGGCTGGTAGCCCATGACCCCGGCGCGCAGCTTGTAGACCAGCTGGGTGGCCTCCGGGCTGCTGTGCTGCTCGGCCATCAGCGGCCATTCCTTGTGCATGACCGTTTTTGCATATTCGAGCGTCTGCTTCTCCAACTCGGCGCCCAGCGGCAGCGGAAGCTCCCGGGACACCCAGTACAGGCCGGCCAGCTCGTCGGCTTCCTTGAAGGTGGTCTCGCGCGCCGAGGCGTGGTTCTCCCACACCGCGATCACCACGAAGGCCAGCAGCACCGCGTACAGCACGCCGACCGCGGCGAAGATGAACCCCGCGACGTCGTTGTGCTGTTCGCGCAGCGGATGGGGGACGAAGCGTTGCACCACGTAGATGCAGCCGGTGACACCCAGCAGTGTCCCGACGAGGATGAGGATTCCGGACCAGCTCATGTGACGGCCCCTCTTGTGCGTGTTCTAAATAGGGGTCGGACGAGATGTCGTGCCAGGGGTGGGGGGGGCGGGGGGGGGGGCCCCCCCCCCCCCCCGGGGGGGGCCCGCCCCGCGGCGGGGGGGGGCGGGCC
>NZ_JAKFHA010000019.1:0-102309 GCF_021502675.1 Yinghuangia soli | reverse complement strand
GGGGCTTGGGCTTGTGGGGGGGGGGGGGGGCGGCGGGGGGGCCCCGGGGCCCCCCACCCCCGTATGTGGGCCCGCGTCAGTCGCGCGGGCGGGCGATCTCGACGTTCTCGAGCACGCCCAGCGCGTCGGGCACCAGCACCGCCGCGGAGTAGTAGGCGGTCACGAGGTAGGAGATGACCGCCTTTTCGTTGATGCCCATGAAGCGCACCGAGAGGCTCGGCTCGAACTCGTCCGGGAGCCCGGTCTGGTGCAGGCCGACCACGCCTTGGTTGTCCTCGCCCATACGCAGCGCGAGGATGCTCGAGGTGTGCCCGTCGGTGATCGGGATCTTGTTGCAGGGCAGCACCGGGACGCCGCGCCACGCGGGCACCCGGCTGCCCTGCAGGTCGACGGTGTCCGGGTAGAGGCCCAGCCGGTTGCACTCGCGCCCGAACGCGGCGATGGTGCGCGGATGTGCCAGGAAGAGCGTCGTGTCGCGGCGGCGGCACAGCAGCTCGTCGAGGTCGTCCGGGGTCGGCGGGCCGTGGTGCGTGTGGATGCGCTGCTCGTGGTCCGCGTTGTGCAGCAGGCCGAACTCGCTGTTGTTGATGAGCTCGTGCTCCTGGCGCTCGCGCAGCGCCTCGACGGTCAGCTTGAGCTGCTGCTCGATCTGGTTCATCGGCTGGTTGTAGAGGTCCGCGACCCGGCTGTGGATCCGCAGCACCGTCTGTGCGACGCTCAACTCGTACTCGCGCGGCGAGAGTTCGTAGTCCACGAAGGTGCCGGGGAGATCGATCTCGCCCTCGTGGCCGGCCGACATCTCGATGGCCGCTTCGCCGTGCTTGTTCGTCGACTGCTGCGCGCTGGCGAGGTATTGCGCGATCTGCACGAGAAGTTCGGGGGACTGGTCGACCAGCGACTGGAACACCGTCCGGGGCAGCACCATGAGCGTGCCGGACGTCGACGCGGTTGCGGTATATGCCCAGCGGGCGTCCTCCTCGACCAGCGACTCGTCGCCGAAGTGGTCGCCGTCGGCCAGCACGCCGACCACCGTCTGGTCGCCGTACTTGCCGTCGCCCAACTTGTTGATCTTGCCGTGCGCCACCAGGTAGATCTCGTCCGCGCCCCGCCCGGCCTCGGTGATCACCTCGCCCGGCGCGAACTCGCGCTGCGTGAACCGGTCCGCGATCGCGGCCAGCATGGCGTCGTCCTCGAAGCCGCGCAGCAGCGGGAGTTCGCGCAGCGTGGGCGGGACGACCTGCACCCGGTCGGCGGTCTGCGCGAAGCTCACCCGGCCGCGCCCCACCGAGTAGGTGAGCCGCCGGTTGACCCGGTACGTGCCGCCCGCGACGTTGACCCAGGGCAGCATCCGCAGCAGCCAGCGCGAGCTGATGCCCTGCATCTGCGGCGCGGACTTGGTCGTGGTCGCAAGGTTCCGCGCGGCCGCTGTGCCAAGGCTCTGCTGGTTGCCGGCGCCGTCCGCCTCGATGTCGTATCCCGCGTCGACCGTCATCAGTCTTGCCTCCCCTGAACCGGAACTCGGCTTGCGCCAACCATCCTGACCATCCGGGAAGTTGTTGATCAATAACACGAAAGTGTGGGGTTGAAAGCGGCAAAAACCGCCGAGAACGCGCGGGCGCGATGGTGAACTGCGCCGACCTGAACCGATCCGGAAGTCGATCCGGAAGTTGACCGGAGTCGACTCGGAGCCGACCCGACTCCGACTCGACTCCCGTCCGACTCCGAGCCGAGCCGCCTCCGCGGGGCGCGAACTCGGCGACCATCCCGCGGTGTTCTTTGTCAAGGAAAACCGGGAACACCGGCGGGAATTACACGAACGGGCTATCTTGCGGCGAACCGGCGTTCAGCCGGACAAGATTCGCGCAGGCTGAGATCATGCTTGCGATGTACGTCCGTCCGGCCCCGCGCGTCCTGGCCGGCGCGGTGCCGCTCGCGGCCTGCCTCTTGGCCGCCCTCGCCCCGCCCGCCGCAGCGGCTCCCTCGGCCGCCGCCCAACCGCCGCCCGCGAGTTCGCCGTTCGGCCGGCCCGCCGGACCGCTTTCCGATCCGCTTGTGAAGCCCTACTTCGGCACACCCTACGGACCGCCCTACGCCCCACCTGATGTCCGGCCCGATGCCCGGCTTGCCGTCCGGCCCGTCGCCCTGATCGCCGCCCGCCCCGCGGCCGCGCCCGCGCTCCTGCCCGCCTGCGCCGTCGGCCACGTCGTCCGACTCGCCCTCGGCCTGCTGCCTGCGATCTCCGGGGCCGACTGCTCTTGCCCCTGCCCGGAGGCGCCTGCCCGCCCCGCGCCGACACCGCCCACCCCGGCGCCGCGTCCGACGCCGGTCAAGCCGCCGGCCACACCGGCGCCCGGCATCACCATCATCCAGCACAACGAGGCGAACACGTCCGTCGTCAACCAGAACAACAGCGCCAACATCGGCCAGCCGCCGCCCAGTTCCCCCCCGCCGCGGCCTCCCGCACCGCCGGCCGCGGTGCCCGCACCGCCCCCGCCCGCCCCGCGCAGCCCCGAGCCCCGGCCCGTCGCGGCCGCCCCCGTGGACCGCGTGCTCCCGCCCGCACCCGCCGAACCCGCCGCACTGCCCGAGCCCCCGGTCAGCGTGCCGCCCTCGCCGACCCCTGCGCCCGCGCCGTTCAACCCGCGGCTGCCCGCCAAGGCCGCCGCACCCGAGGACGAGACCAGCGCCTGGGACCTGTTCACCTGGCTCGGGTTCGCCCTCCTGCTCTCCATCGTGCCCGCGGCCCTGGCCGCCGTCGGCCGCGGCGCGGACGCCCGCGGCGGAGGACCCGGGAGGTCGTCGTGATCACGTTCGTCTGGGTGCTGTGCACCGTGGCCGGAGCCGGCCTCGCGGTCGGCGCGGCAATCTGGCTGGGCCGCAGCGCCCGCAGCAAGGAAGGCTCGTTCAACCCGCAGGCGCTCACCTTCGCCGGCGGCGTCGTGCTGTCGTCCTTCGTGCTGGTGAGCGGTTTCCTGATCGTCGGCGCCTGGCAACTCCAGTCGGTGGTCCGCTCGCACGCCCACGAAGAGGCCCGCGTACTGGCCAAGACGTACGCCCGGGCCGGCGAACTGGCCCCTGCCGACCGGGATGCGGTCCGCACCAAGATCACCGAGTACACCCGCACCGTGATCGACGTCGAATGGCCCGCACTCGGCGAGCACCGCGCGTCCCCGGCTGCATGGCGCCAACTCGACGCGGTGCAGAGCACGTTGAACGCGGTCCCCGCCGACCGCCGGGCCGAGGCATACGACGCGACCGTGGCCTCCCTCGACGAGGTCTACGTCAAGCGCTACGCCCGGCTCGCCGACCTCGACTCGGTGTCGCCGCCGGTGCTGTTCGCCGCGATGATCGCCGCGGGCCTGCTGGTGCTCATCTACCCGCCGCTCGTCGGCATGACCGCCAACCCCCGCAACGTCGCGGTGCTGGGCTTCGCGGGCGCCATCGTCGGCTTCGGCATCCTGCTCGTGTGGCAGCTCCGCGACCCGTTCACCGCACCGCTCAACGTCGGACCGTCCGCTTTCCAGGCCGCGCTGGAGAGGTACGCGCAGCTGAAATGACGGGGGACCCCGGTCCCGAGGGCCGCTGCGGACGTCGGACCCGGCAGCGGCCCTCGGGACCTTTGGCGTCCTGCACGCGTGCGCAGCCCGTGCCCAGCCCCCGCTCAGCCCCCGCTCAGACTCCCGAGACGTGCAGCAGCGTGCCGGTCACATAGGTGACGGCCATCGCCAGCCCGCCGCCCGCGATGTTCCGCAGCACCGACACCCGCGGCGGCGAACCGCCCAGCCGCGCGCTCGCCCATCCGCACAGCGTCAGCGCCGCCAGCACCGCGACCACCGTGACCGGCACCCGCCACCCGTGCGGCGGCAGCAGGATCGCCAGGAGCGGCAGCACCGCGCCGACCGCGAACGCCCCGAAGCTCGCGAACGCCGCCCGCCACGGATCGGTCAACTCGTCAGGGTCCAGCCGCAGCTCGGTCTCCGCATGCGCCGCGAGGGCATCGTGCGCGGTCAGCTCCGCGGCGACCTGCCGGGCCAGGCCAGCCGAGAGCCCCTTGGCCCGGTACGCCTCCACCAGCTCCGCCAGTTCGGCGTCCGGATCGTCGCGCAGCTCGCGCCGCTCCCGCTCGATCGCGGCCCGCTCGGCATCCCGCTGCGTGCTCACCGACACGTACTCGCCGGCCGCCATCGACAGCGCCCCGGCCAGCAGCCCGGCCAGGCCCGCGGTCAGGATCGCGGCCTGCGACCCGGACGCGCCTGCCACGCCCAGCACGATGCCCGCGGTGGAGACCACGCCGTCGTTCGCGCCGAGCACGGCCGCGCGCAGCCAGTTGAGCCGGGCCGCGAGCCCCTCGTGGTGATCGGGTGAACTTTGTTCCGTCATAGGGATGACGCCCGCCGCGCGCCGGAGCCGCCCCGGCACCCCGCCTGGTCCTGCGACGCCACCCGCCACCTCCGGAAAACGCCCTGCCGGCAGCCTTTCCGGCGCCCCGGACCGGGCCGCCGCACGGCTTCCACTGCACCACGCAGGCCCCAGGAGCACCACCGGACCGGGCTGCCATGATGACGGCGCAAGGCTGCCGCGGGCCGCCTGGTCGATGCATCGCCACATCGACACGGCCCGGGCGCACGGGGTTCACGGGGATGGGAACCGAGCGATGACGCACGCCGCAGACCACGCAAGAAGCCGCACGCCGTACGCCGAGGGCGGCCAGGTGGTGATCCTCACCGGGCCGCCCGGTGCGGGCAAGAGCGCCGTCGCCCGGCTGCTCGCCGACGCGTACGAGTCGAGCGTCCACCTGCACGCCGACGACTTCTGGCACTACATCAAACGGGGTGCCCTGCCGCCCTACCTGCCCGAGGCGCACCGGCAGAACCAGGTCGTCATCCGGGTGATCGCCGAGGCCGCGTTCGGCTACGCACGCGGCGGCTACCGCGTGGTGGTGGACGGCATCGTCGGCCCGTGGTTCCTCGACGCCTTCCGCGAGACCGCCGCGGCCACGGACGTGCCGATGCACTACGTGGTCCTGCGCCCCGACCAGGCCACCACCGTCCACCGCGCGACCTCCCGCGGCCCCGGCGCGCTCACCGCACCCGAGCCGGTCCGCTCCCTGCACCGCCAGTTCTCGGGCCTGGAGGAGTTGGAGGCCCACGTGGCCGACTCCACCGACTGGACCCCGGAAGAGACCGCCGACCGCGTACGAGCCGCCCTCGACGCCGGCGCCTACGTCCTGACCTGACGGCCCGCGCCGGGGCCGAAGGCGGCATCCAGCAGGGCCGTCCACGCGGCGTCGACGCGGGGGAGCGCGCCGGGGTCCGCGAGCAGGTCGAGGAGCAGGCCGCGCAGTGCGGCCAGGACCAGGGTGGGCGGCAGCGGTCGGTCGGCGAGCAGGGTCTCGAACAGCGGAAGCCAGTCCTGGACGGACGCCGCGGCCAGCCCGGCCCACGGGCCTTCCGGGTCGCCCGACGAGCGGATGTAGCCCTCGAAGAACAGCCGCAGGATCGTGCGGTGCTCCGGGTCGGTGACCCATTCCCACAGGTGCTCCAGCACCGCCCGCGGAGCGCCGCCCTCCTCGTCGGCGCGCGCGACCAGGGCCAACTGCTCGGCCCGGGCCGCCGCCAGCACCTCGCGGATCAGGCCCTCTTTCGAGCCGAACAGGTACAGCAGGACACGCGGGCTCGACCCGATGGCCGCGGCGAGCGGGCGCAGCGACAGGTCGGAGAGGTTGTTCTCCGCGGCGTAGGCCAGCGTGGCGGCCAGCAACTCGCGTTTGCGCGGTGAGGCTTCCGTCTGGTCCGCCATGGGTCTATCCTCCACTGAAACGAGTGTTTCAGTGGAGGATAGACCCATGGCCGAGGCGAAGGCGAGCATCCGCGAAGCGATCCGGCCCGGAGATCTGGGGGCGGTGGCCGCGCTCCACGGGACGCTCTACGCCCAGGAGTACGGCATGGACGTCACCATGGAGGCGTACGTCGCCATCGGCCTCGGCGAACTTGCCCTCGCCTGGCAGCACGAGGGCGACCGCGCCGCGGGCCGCATCTGGGTGGCCGAGCTGGACGGCCGCATCGTCGGCGCGGCCGCTATGGTGCGCGGCAGCGAGGCGCCCGGCTGGGGCCAGCTGCGCTGGGTGGTGCTCGATCCCGCGGCCCGGGGCCACGGCGTCGGGCGGGCGCTGTTCGAGGCCGCTATGGGCGAGGCCCGCGAGCGCGGCTACCAGGGCGTCTACCTGTGGACCATCGCCGGTCTGGACGCCGCGCACCACCTCTACAAGTCCGCCGGATTCCGCGTCACGCACTCCGAACCCGCCCGCAAATGGGGCGTGGACGCCGTCGAACAGCGCATGGAGCTGCGGTTCGACGGCGCCTGAGCCGCGCTGCGCAAGGCGTGTGCCAAGGCGTGTGGCAGTCGTGGGTCAGTCGATCGCGAAGTCGGCCAGGTCGGGCCGCTTCGTCCACTCCCAGTAGTCCACCAGCCGCCACGGGCTGATCACGTGGATGTCCCCGTCGGCGTTCTTGAACCACGAGTGCTTGATCGACTCGTGCGACCACACCAGTTGCTTGATCTCGGCCTGGTGCCGGGCACGGTACTCGGCGGCCACCTCGGGCCGCGGCTCCATGCTGCGGCGCCCGTCCCGGATCAGCGCGTCCACGCAGCCCGAGACGTACCGCATCTGGCACTCGGAGTGGAAGATCAGGCTGCCGCCGTGCGCGAGGTTGGTGCCCGGGCCGTACAGGCAGAAGAAGTTGGGGAAGTTCGGCATCGTGATGCCCAGGTACGCCGCCGGCTCGTCGCCGAACTGCTCGGCCAGCACCACCCCGCCGCGTCCGACGATGTGCATCGGGTACAGGTAGCGGTTCGCCTGGAAGCCGGTCGCGTAGACGATCACGTCGGCCTCGTACCGCTCGCCGGACACCGTCACCACCGCGTCCTTCTCGATGCGGTCGATGCCCTCGCGGACCAGGTCGACGTTGTCGCGCTTGAGGGCGCGCAGCCAACTGCCGTTGTCCTGCAGGGTCCGCTTGCCGGTCGCCGGGTAGTCCGGCAGCACCTTGGCGAGGAGCTCCTCGTCGTCGCCGACCTGGCTCTTGATCCAGTCGGTGAAGATCTGCCGGGTGAAGTCGTTGCGCGCGCTGATGGAGCGGTCCTGGTGCTCCCACTCCGGGTCGATCCGGGCGCTCATCAGCGCGCCGTCGCTGCCCGGCCAGAAGATCAGGAACCGGTACCAGCGCCCGTAGAACGGCAGGTGCCGCAGCGCCCAGCGCACCCCGTCGCCCACCCTGGCGTGGTAGTTGGTGTTCGGGAACATCCACTGCGCGGTGCGCTGGAACACCGTCAGGTGTGCGACGTCCGGGGCGATGGTCGGCGCGATCTGGAAGCCGCTCGCCCCCGCGCCGATCTGCGCGACGCGCTTGCCCGCGTAGTCCACCGAGTGGTCCCACTGCGCCGAGTGGAACGCCGGACCCTCGAAGTCCGCCATGCCCGGGATGTCGGGCAGCTTCGGGCGGTTCAGCAGCCCGACCGCGGAGATCACCGCACGGGCGGTCAGCACCTCCTCGGCACCGCCCGGGCCGCGGACCGTCACGGCCCAGGTGGCGGACGGCTCGTCCCACACCGCCTGCACGACCTCGGTGCCGAAGCGGATGTGCGGCTCGATGCCGTGCCGCTTCATCACGTCCTCGAAGTACCGCTGCAGTTCGGGCTGCTGCGAGAAGAACTCGCTCCAGTGGTCGCTCGGCTCGAACGAGTAGCAGTAGAAGTGGTTGCCGACGTCCACCCGGCACCCCGGGTAGGAGTTCTCCCACCAAGTCCCGCCCACGCCCGGGTTCTTCTCGACGATGGTGAACGGTATGCCGGCTTCCTTGAGCCGGATCCCGGCCAGCAGGCCGGACTGCCCGCAGCCGATCACGACGACCGGGAACGCCTCGCGCGCCGCCGCGTCCGCGTGCACCTCGACCCGGCGGGCGTCCACCCCGTCGAGCTCCATCTCCTCGAGGATCATCGGGACGTACTCCTCGGGCACGTCCTCGCACGCCACCCAGCTCATCATCTCGCGCACCAGCTCGGGCGAGGGCGGCGGCGGCAGCACGCAGCCGCCGTCCCGGAACGCCTTGATCGCCTCCAGGGCCATGCGGCGCGCCTCGGCCTTGTCCTCCTCGGGCAGGAAGCCCTGCACCTCGTTGAGCACCAGCATCCGCGGCCGGATCGCGCCGCGGATGTACGACGGGTCGCCGGTCATGTGCACGAGCGACAGGAGCAGCGTCGGGATGCTCACGTCCTCCAGCGCGGCCGCGATGGCCGCGTCGTCGTCGGTGATCGGCAGGCCGGCGTGCGGATTCGTGGCAGTCATGTACGAACGGCTCCGAGCGTGGTCGCGGACTCGCGGACCGGCTGGCTCCGTCCAACGGCAACGCGCAGCGGCCAACGAATGATGCGGTCACATTAGAACTGCCGCGCGACGGCTTCAACAGATGCAGCCGTGCATTTAGGCCGGAGCCGGGCCGGCGGTTCCGCGGCCCGGCCGCTGCGTCACCAGGGGGACGGCGCGTAGTCCTTCAGGAAGCAGCCGTACAGGTCTTCGCCCTCTTCGCCGCGCACGATCGGGTCGTACACCCGCGCCGCGCCGTCGACCAGGTCGAGCGGGGCGTGGAAGCCCTCTTCGTGCAGCCGCATCTTCGTCGGGTGCGGGCGCTCGTCGGTGATCCAGCCGGTGTCCACCGCGGTCATCAGGATGCCGTCGGTCAGCATCTCCTGCGCACTGGTCCGGGTGAGCATGTTCAGCGCGGCCTTGGCCATGTTGGTGTGCGGGTGGCCCGGGCCCTTGTACTTGCGGCTGAACTGGCCTTCCATCGCGGACACGTTCACCACGTACTTGCGCCGCGCCGGAGCCGCCGCCATCGCCGGCCGCAGCCGGCTGACCAGCACGAACGGTGCCGTCACATTGCACAGCTGCACTTCGAGGAGCTCCAGCGGGTCCACCTCGTGGACGCGCTGCACCCAGCTGTTGGACGCGTCCAGATCCGGGATGAGACCGCCCGCGTCGATGGCATTCCCCGCCTCGATCCGGGCGAGCGTCGCCGAACCGCTGGTCAGCGCGAGCGCAGTGAGCGCATGCGGGTCCAGGTCGCCGTCCGCGTCCGCGGCCCGGGGTGCGGCGGCGGGCAGTGCGGACGGCAGCGCGACGTGCCCCGAGCCCGCGATGTGCCCGAAGGTGACCGACTCGGGCAGCTCGCCGGCCGGCAGCGGGCCCTCCTCGGCGGCGATGAGCGCCGCGTACGCCTGCGGGGTCCGGCGCACGGTCTGCGCCGCGTTGTTGATCAGGATGTCCAGCGTGCCCTGCTCGGCCACCGAGTCGGCCAGCGCGATGACCTGCGCCGGGTCGCGCAGGTCGATGCCCACGATGCGCAGCCGGTGGATCCACTCGTCGCTGTCCGGCATCGCCTTGAAGCGCCGGATCGCGTCGTTCGGGAAGCGCGTGGTGATCGTGGTGTGCGCCCCGTCGCGCAGCAGCCGCAGCGCGATGTACATGCCGATCTTCGCGCGGCCGCCGGTCAGCAGCGCCCGGCGCCCGGTCAGGTCGGTCCGCGCATCGCGGCGCGCCCGGTTCTCCTTGGCGCACTGCGGACACAGCTGGTGGTAGAACGCGTCCACCTCGACGTACCGCTGCTTGCAGATGTAGCAGCCGCGGGCCCGCTGCAGTATCCCGGCCAGCTCGCCGACCGTGCTCGTGCTGATCGGGATGCCCTGCGTCTCGTCGTCGATGCGGTCCGGCGAGCCCGTCGCGGTCGCCGCGGTGACCGCCTCGTCGGCGGCCAGCACCCGCGCCTTGCGCTCGGCCCGGCGGCGCTCCTTGACGCGCTTGAAGATGTGCGCGGTCGCCTCCCGCACCCGCACCGCGTCCGGGTGCTCGGTGGGCAGCTCCTCCAGCTCGCCGAGCACGGCGAGGCAGACGGCGAGGCGCTCCGGGTCGATGCCGGGGACGTCGGCTGCGCCGGTGGCCTCGACGGACGCGTCGTCGCTCGCTGTCATCACTGTTCGCCATTTCGTGCCGGAGGGGGCGTGCGGGTATCCGCTGAACTCTACGTAGGGTCCCCGCCGACCGCCAAAACGCGGGCTACCCGGGGGCCTCGCCGGTGTGCTCGCCGAGGTAGTGGAAGGTCGGCGGCGGATGCATCAGGAAGTCGCGGTGCGAGATGTTGAAGGCGTACGCCCCGGCCATCGCGAAGGCCACGCGGTCGCCGGCCCGCAGCCCGCCGGCCACGGGTATGTCCGCGGCCAGCACGTCCTTGGGTGTGCACAGCTGCCCGACCAGCGTCACGGGTTCGCCGTCGCCGGACGCCGGGCGGGCCCAGGGGTACGCCCAGTCGTCGCGCGGCAGCACCGTGAACGGCTGGGCGTGGCCGCGGGCAGCCGGGGTGCGCAGGTGATGGGTGCCGCCACGGACCACGGCGAAGGCCCGCCCGCGGCTGCGCTTGACGTCCAGCACCTCGGTGACGTACCAGCCGTGGTACGCCGTGACGGCCCGGCCGGGCTCGATGCGGAGGAGGGGAACGGCAGGTTCCCGGGCTGACGCGGAACCGTGTGCCCGCAGCCGGCCGAGTGCGGACCCGTACGTCGCCCAGTCGAAGCGCGCATGCGGTGCTCCGTAATCGACCTCCATGCCGCCGCCCAGGACCACCTCCTCCACGGCGAGCCCATGGCCGCGTGCCCAGGCCTCGGCCCACTGCACGAGAGACGCACCGAGCGCGGCGAGCGCATCCGCGCCCAGGCCGCTGGCGAGGTGCGCGTGCAGGCCGCGGAGCCGCAGCAGCGGTTCGGCGGCCAGGATCGCGACGCATCGGTCGAGTGCGTCCGGGTCCATCCCGAAGGGACTCGGCCGCCCGCCCATCGCCAGCGGCACGCCTGCGGGGCCGCCAGGCAGCTCGAGGGGCGGATTGGCACGCAGCAGCACATCGACGGGACGGCCATGGGCACGAGCCAGCGCCCCGACCTGCCGCAGCTCGTGCTCGCTCTCGACGTGCAGGCGGTGCGCGCCCGACCGGACGGCGAGCGCCAGTTCGCCGGGCGTCTTGCCGGGCCCGCCGAAGGCGATCGGCAGCCCGGGGACGGCCGCGGCGACGTGCGCGTACTCGCCGCCGGAGGCCACCTCCACGCCGTCCACGTGCGGAGCGAGGGCCCCGAGCACGCGGGCGTCCGGATTGGCCTTGGCCGCGTAGTAGAACTCCACGCCGGGCGGCAGCGCGGCCGCGATGCCCTTCGCATGGTCGGCGAGACCGGCCAAGTCGTGCACGTAGGCGGGCAGTTCGTCGGAGCCAAGGGCCTCGGCGTACGCGTGGACCGCGGGTGGCGCAAGGGACCCGAGCCTCGTAGGCGACGCCGCAGCATCGATGTGCGTGTGGACCGCGGGCGAGGCCAAAAGCCCGCGCCCCGACGACAAGGCCGCAACCTCGGCCACGGCTCGGGTCTCCGCCCGGTCCGGGATCGTGCCGCTCACCGGGCCTCCTCCACGTCGACGGCCGACCCCTCGGCCCCCAGCAGGAACGCCGCGCCCAGCGGACTCGGCAGCGGCACGTACCCCGCCTCCCGGTCCGCAGCTCGCCGCCAGCGCGTCATCAGGTTCGCCTTTGCGGGCAGCGGCACCCCGGCCAGCAGCGCCCGTAGCGGCGGCGGGCACCCGTACGTCCGCGCATGCTCGGCCAGGACCGCCCGCACCACCGCCCACAGCCGCGGTTCGGC
Organism: Yinghuangia soli; assembly: GCF_021502675.1. GTDB lineage: Bacteria > Actinomycetota > Actinomycetes > Streptomycetales > Streptomycetaceae > Yinghuangia > Yinghuangia soli. The sequence continues at coordinate 90,579 of NZ_JAKFHA010000019.1, read as the reverse complement.
CTCCGGGCACAGGTCGGCCAGCGCGGCCGCGGTCTCGCCGATGTGGTTCACGAGCAGGCAGTACACGACGCGGTTCCAGCCGCGCTCCGTGTCGTAGGTCATCGGTCCCGCGACCGCAGGCGGCAGCGCGGCGAGCGCGCGGGCGTGCCGGTCCGGCAGCAGCTTGGTGCCCTCCAGGTCGCGGAAGACCATGCGCACCGGCATCCCGTCGGCGTCCACGCACACCAGCACGTTCTGCAGATGCGGCTCCAGGACCACCCCGTGGTCGAAGAACAGCGTCAGCACCGGCGGCACCAGAAGCCGGACGTACGCCTCCCACCACGCCGCGAGGCGCTCGGGCGACGGCACCCCGACCAGGTGCGAGACGTGCGCGGCGGACACCGCGTACTCGTCGGCGACCGCCCCGGCCAGCAGCGGGACCCCCGGCCCGGCCGCCAGTTCGCCCGCCTCCCGCACGATGACGCCGAGCCCTTCGAGCAGTGCGGTATCGCCCAAGTCCACGGTCCGGTAAGCCGGTTCGGGCAGCAGCGCGAAGCCGGGGTGGCGCCGCGCGGTGGCCCGGGCGGGATCGGCCAGGATCCGGGTGAGCGCGACCGCCCCGGACAGCTCGTACGCGGCGTTCTTCCGCACGCAGTTGGTGATGCGCAGGTCGAGGCTGAACTTGAGGAAGAAGCCGTCGCCGGCGAGCGTGCGCACCGACGCGGTGGGCGTGAACTCCGTTCCGCCGACGCCCAGATCGCGGATCCGGCCGTCGTCGAGCGCCTGCCGCAGCGCGGCGTTGCCGGCCAGCAGGGACCACTGCCACGGGTGGACCGGGAGCAGCCGGAATCCCGCGGGCGCGGTGACGCCGGTCGCCGCCGCATCGAAGCGGGCCAGGGCAGCGGGGTCGGCCGCCTGCTCGCGTACGAGGTCCCGGCGCACCGCCAGATAGCGGAGTCGGACGGTACGCCCGGACTCCGGCCCGTACCGTACTCGGTCCTCCCGGCCGCCGCCGTGCGCCTTGGGCGCCGGATGGAACCGGTGCCCGAACACGAGTGCCTGCTCGGAGGCCAAGTAGCCCAGCGGCTCCGGTGTTTCGGGACGCGCCGCGAGCAGGTCCGCGATCGTGTCGCGACTGCTGCGCACCTGGTCGCCGAACTCGGCGTTGGCCTCGCCGCTGCGGGCCTGGAGTTCGCGGGCGATCAGTCCGGCCAGCACGGGCCACTCCAGCGGGTCCCACCCGTGCTCGGTATGTCGCTGCGCGGCGCCCCGGAAGCGGTGCGCACCGGTCAGCGAGGTGCGCCGTAAGGCCACCCGCAGCAGGGCGTCGGCGCGCGGCAAGCGGATCAGCAAGTAGCCGTCGGACACTATGGCTTGATGCTCGGGTCCGGAGACTTCGCGGAGCAGGCAGTTGAGCAGGGTATGGGTGGTCGCGTCGTCAGCGGTCGGCAGCATGGCCGGTGTGTGCGCGGTCGCGGCGGGATGTGCGGCGGAGTGAGCGGCGGGGTGCATGAGGCTCCTTCGCGGGGTTCGCAGGGTTCGCGGGGTTCGCGGGGCGTCGGCGTAGCCGGGGGACGAGGGTGAGGGCGGCGGCCGCGCCGAGGAGCGCCCCCGCGGCCTGCGGCGCGTCCGGGCCGAGGTGCGCGGTCAGCGCGGACGCGGCCAGCCCGGCGGCCACCGCGCCGAGCTTCGAGACGAATTCGAGCGTGCCGAACAGGCTCCCGGGCGCCCGGCCCCGCGACATCTGCGCGGTCAGCGCGGACAGGCCGACCAGCCCGGCCGTGAGCCCGGCCCCGAAGACGACCCGGGCGGCCAGCAGCAGCGGAAGCCCGGCGTCCGGCAGGTGCAGCACGCAGCCGGCCGCGACCAGGCCGAACCCGGCGGCGATGGCCTGCGCCGGACGCTCCGTCGCCACCGCGAGCGCGGGGCGGGCCAGGACGAGGTAGCAGACGTGGGGGAGCGCGAAGACCACACCGGAAGTCACGGACGGCAGACCGGGCATGCGGTCCTCGACGAGCGCGGTGAGGTAGGGGAAGGTGACGATGGTCGCGAAGACGAACACGAACTCCAGGGCCAGCAGGACGCGCAGGCGCGGAGCGAAGAGCAGGTGCTTGGCGGGCGCGTTGTCGGACTCGACACCCGACAGGGGGAGTTCCTGAGGGTTCGGCGCTTCGCACGAATCGGTCGACCCGGCCGCAGCAGCTGTATCAGTCGTATCAGCCGCATCGGCTGACCCGGCCGAGTCCGGCGACCCGGCCGGCGACGAAGCCTTGGCAGTCTCGGCGGGATCGGCGCCCGGTGCCGGAAGCAGCGCCAGCGTCACCGCCGCGGTCAGCGGCAGCAGCGCCATGACCAAGTACTGCCGGTGCGGCGGCAGTACGGGCGCGAGCAGCCCGACCACGACCGGCGCGGCGACCAGGGCCGCCCGCGCGCTGCCCTGCATGAGCGTCAGTGCCCAGGCGAGACGACCGGTTGGCAGCACTCCGGCAAGGTACCCGGTCGATGCGGCGAAGGTCCCGCCCAACAAGCCCTGCAGCACCAGTGCCGCGGTGAACGCGGGCAGGCTCTGCGCCAGACCGGTCAGCAAGAACGCCACGGCCAGCCCGAGTTGGGCGCGCAGCAGCAGGCGCTTCCGGCCGAAGCGGTCGCCGAGCCGGCCCCACACCGGAGCCGCGAGCGCCCCGCACACGGTCGGCACCACGTACAACACGCCCGCCCAGCGCGCCTCTTCGTCGCCCAGCGTGGGCAGGATCTCGACCAGGTACGGCGGCAGCCCGAGCGCCGCGAACGACGCCACGAAGTGGCAGGCCGCCACCGCGTACACGGCGCTGCGTACCGGATCGGATCCCGATCGGGCGGCGGAGCGGTCAGGCGCGGACATCGGCATGCCGTCTCGGTCGGAGGTAGTTCGGCCCGGTGCGGGCGTAGTGCTTGTTGATGTCCGCGGCCCCCGAGCGCTGCTTGTCGAGCAGCGTTCCGGCGGTGACCATGAGCTTGACGGGCAGCAGCTCGGCGTCCAGGACACCGTCGCGCAGCAGCGCGTAGTCCTCGGTGCCGGCGTGCGGTGCCGCCGCTTCGACGAGGCGGTCCCGCAGCAGTTCCATGAGGTCCGCGGCGTCCGCGCGCCCCGCGGCGGCGAGGCCGAACAGCGGTGCCGCGGCGCACAGATGCAGCGTGATGGTGGTGAAAAGGTCGGCCAGCGGGCGGCCGTCGGTCACCGGGATGCGGGCGTCGTCGAACCGAAGGGGCGGCCCGTCCAGCGCGGCCTGCACGCGGGCCGCGATCAGCCGCGGGCCGTCGTTGTCCTTGAGCAGCAGCCGCAGCCGGGTGGCCCCGGAGGCGTCCCGGTCGAGGACGACCGAGGTGTTCTGCTGGTGGGCCTCCAGGGCGATGCCGTAGCGCATCCACAGCGTGACGTGCCAGTCGAGCAGCAGCCGCAGGTAGCTGTCGTAGAAGGCCACCGGGTCGCCGTCGAAGTACTCGTCGGCCAGCGCCTCGACGACCGTGCGCCCGCCGGGTGCGGCGGCGGCGAGGGCCGCGACCGTGACGACCCGGGCGTCGTCCAGGCCGGGCGGCAGGCGGCGTACGAGGAAGGCCACCAGTTCGTGGCGGGCATGCCCGTACGTGTGCTCGTCGGCGATCAGGATGCGGCCCGCGAACTGCGGCTCGGCGTCCAGCACGCGGCGCAGCAGCCGCCCGCCCGCGTCCCCGTCGACCAGCGAACCCGGCTTCATGGTCCGGCGGTTGCGCAGGCCGAGCGTGCTGGTGTCGAGCGGGACCTTGAGCTGGACGCCCGGATCGCCGAGCACCGCCACGCTGCGCATCGACAGCGTCGGGGCGACGTCGAGGTACGCCTCGGGCGCCGGGCGCAGCCACGGCATCGCCGCGGTCAGGGCCCGCGGGTCGGTCAGCGGGTGGACGGGGATCGCGATGTGCGTGTCGTCGTAGCCGCCGGGCAGGCCCAGCGTCGAGGGCTGCGGCCAGAACTCGGGGAAGGTCCCGGTCCGGAAGAGCGCCGCGCGCGGCACGGCGGCCCACCGCATCGCGAAAGCGGGGTGGAACTCCGGTGCATGGGCGGCGAGCTGATGGTCCGTGAGGCCGGTGCGGCAACGCCCCGTCGGGTACGCCGGATGGTCGTGGTGGGCCGCGAGCGTGTCGTAGACCAAGGCCCCGGAGTGCCCGCGCGCGGGCTGCCCGGCCAGCCGGGCGAAGACGCCGGCCCGGGAGGCCTCCTGCGACCGCACGGTCGCCAGCGCGGCCCGGCACTCGGCGGCGAATGCCGCGAAGCCGTCCGCGTCGGCCGGATCGGCGCCGGCCGCCAGGAACTCCAGCAGGGTCTCCAGTCGCCCGGTGCCGCGCCCGTCGGGGTCGTGCGGGCGGTCCGCGAAGTTCAGGTGCGGCCCGCGCGCCGCCAGGCGGCCGAGGAAGGTGCTCTCCCGCACCGGGAATTCGGCGGACCGGTACCCGGAATCCACGGTCAGCCACCAGCCGTCGCGGCGGCGGTCGAGCCGCCCCGCGGTACGGAACCGGTGGACGTCCTCGCGCAGCAGGGCGTCCAGGATCCGCATGCACAAAGCCGCTTCCGTGGCCTCGTCGACACCGGAAGCAGCGGCCTCCCCGGCCGGTGCCGGTTCGGCCCTCATGCGCCGAACTCCCAGCTGCGCCCTGCCAGGAAGCGGTCCACGGCGGCGTCCACGGCCTCCTGGCCGGGGCCGATCGCGCGCAGCACGCCGATGTAGTCGCGGTTGGTGCCGGTCAGCGGCGCCGTGACGCCCGTCTCGCGCAGCGGCCGGTATGCCAGCCGTACGCCGTCGCCGCTGCCGCTGCCCGCTCCGGCCCCCGTGCCGTCGACCAGGTCTTCCGCGGCCGGGGCCGAGAGCAGCGTGCCCGCGCGGTCGGCGCAGACGTACTCGACCCGGGCCCGCAGGTCGGTGCGCCGCGGCAGTGCGTCCGGGAGCGGCTCGCCGAGGTGGGTGCGGAGTACCTGCTCGAACACCGGTATGCCCAGCAGGTCCTGGAGCAGCAGGTCGCACTGGTCGCCGATGATGCGGTAGTTGACCTCGATGAGGCGGGCGCGGCCGTCGCCGCCGACCACGAACTCGGTGTGGCAGGCGCCGAACCCCACGCCCAGCGCGTCCAGCGCGGCGAGCACCTGGGCCGCGGGGCCGGCGGGCGGCTCGGGGTCGAAGACCAGGGCTTCTTCGATGAAGGTGGGCGGCGGCGAGAGCCGGGTGCGGAAGCCGCCCAGGACGTGGCGTACGCGCCCGTCGCCGAGCGTCTCCAGGGTGTGCAGCCCGCCCGCCAGGAACTCCTCGACGACCAGCACGACGTCCGGTGTCCGCTCCCGGATCTCCCGGCACCGGGCGAGGAGTTCGGCCTCGTCCTCGACCAGGTAGACGTCCTCGCTGGCGACGCCCTCGCGCGGCTTGACCACGCACGGGTAGGGCAGCTCGCGGGCGGCGAGCGAGGCGGGGTCCTGCCCGGCGCCGAGCTCCGCGGACGCGACGCGGTCGACGCCCGCATCGGCCAGGCAGCGCCGCATCAGCGCTTTGTTCTTGGCGCGCAGCGTGGCCCGCCAGTCCTTGCCGGGCAGCCCGAACCAGTCGGCGGCCAGGGCGGTTTGCGTCTGCAGGTGGTCGCTGTTGCTGAAGACCCCGTCGGGCGCCGGGCCTTCGGCCATCGCGGCGGCGAGGGCGCGGAAGTCGCGCACGTCGCATTCGACGATGCGGGCCGGCGCGGCGTCGCCTCCGGCGTACGCGGCCTTGTGCGGTTCGGCGCGGTCGGTGAACAGCGTGACGTCGAGACCGAGCCGGGCGGCCGCGGGCAGGAACCCGGCCGTGACCGAGTCGGTGGGGTTGAGGGCGACGAGGTGCAGCTTCAACGGTCCTCCAGGGGGCGGGCGGGTCCCGGAGCACGGACGGGGCGGACAGCTGTGCCGGCGCTGGTGGCCCGGCACCTGCACAACTGTCCGCCCCGCCCGGGGCCAGTGGCCGCCCGCCGGGAGGCGGGCGGCTGCGCGGAGGCTACTTGGCCGGGTCCACGCCGAACACGCGGGCGAGGTCGTCGAGGATGACGTGCGCGCCCTGGACGGACACCGAGGTCATCCACAGCTCGTCCTGCACGTCGTACACGTGCTTGTCCTGCACGCCCTTGAGCCGCGCCCACAGCGGGTTCGCGGTGAACTGCGCCTTGCGGGCCTCGCCGCCGGAGAAGGCGGTGACGAAGATGTAGTCGCCGTCCGCCTGGCCGATCTGCTCCTCGCTGATCTCCAGGTTGAACTTCTCCGGGTCGCGCTGGTTCTCCGGGCGCGCGATGCCGGCGTCGCCGAGCACGATGCCGCTGAAGGACTTCGGCAGGTAGATGCGGGTCGGACCGTCCACGAAGCGGACCACCGACACCTTCGGGTTGTTGGCCTTGGCGTTGATCGCCGTGCCGATCTTCTTCGCGCGGGCCTCGTACGCGGCGAGCTTGGCGGCGGCCTTCTCGTCCTCGCCGATCGCCTGGCCGACCGCCTTGATGTTGTCCTTCCACTGCGGACCGGTCGTCTTGACGAAGACGGTCGGCGCGATCTTGGACAGCTGGGCGTACAGGGCCTCGTGGCGGACCGTCGCCGAGATGATCAGGTCCGGCTTGAGGGCCATGATCTGCTCGAGGTTCGGGTTGTCGAGCGGGCCGACGTCCTTGGTGTCCTTGACCGCGGCGCCCAGGTACTCCGGGAAGCCCTTGCGGTCGCGGTACGACCCGATGCCGCCGACGAGCGGGCGGTCGAGCAGCGCGACGGCCTCGACCAGGCTGTTGTCCAGCGCGACGATGCGCTCCGGCTTGGCCTTGATCTCGGTGGTGCCCTTGTCGTGCGTGATGGTCCGCGGGAAGACCGCGGCCTGTCCCGGGGCGGCCTGCGAAGCGGTCGCGGAAGCGCCCGCGCCGGTCGACTTCGCGTCGTCCTTGCTGTCCTCACCGCAGGCGGCGAGGCCGACGGTGAGGGCGGTCGCGACGGCCGCAGCCGCCAATCTGGCACGCCAGCGGCGCGGTTCCGTACGCATGTTGACTCCTGGGGGCGGGGACGAAAGTTACCGACACTGTGTCAGGTAAGGTTTGCCTAACCTGACTGCTTCGGAGGCTAAGTTAGCGTTGCCTAAATACCGACAGCAATGGGGGGTGTACGTCGGTATAAGGCATGCCTTACCTTCCTGACGTGCCTGCCACTCTGAAAGCCGGAGCCGCCCCCGCGGGAGCGCCCTCGGCCGTACCACCCGAAACCGACCGGCCCCGACGCTCGGCCCGGCGCAACAGCGCCGCCGTCCTCGCACTCTTCGGCGCGCTCACCGTCGCGGTCTTCCTCTCGCTGGCCATCGGCACCAAGAACGTGCCGCTGTCCGACGTGTTCGCCGCGATCGGGGGCAGCACCGACGGCGACGCGATCGTGGTCCGGGAACTGCGCATGCCGCGTACCGCCCTCGGCCTGCTGGTCGGCATCGCCCTCGGCGTCGCGGGCGCGGTGGCCCAGGAGATCACCCGCAACCCGCTCGGCGACCCCGGCATCATCGGCATCAGCGCGGGCGGCGCGTTCGGCGTGGCGGCCGGCATCGGGCTGTTCGGGTGGACCGCGTCGTACCAGTACATCTGGTGCGCACTCGTGATGGGCGCACTGGCGGGCGGGCTCGCGTACCTCGTCGGCGGCACCGGATACGGCGGCGCCACACCCGCCAAACTCGCCCTCGCCGGCGCCGCGGTCTCCGCACTCCTTGAGGCCTTCACCAGCGCATTGGTCCTGCTCGACGTCAACACCCTCGACCAGTACCGCAGTTGGGCGGTCGGATCGCTGGCCGGACGCGACGACGACCTGGCCTGGCAGCTCGCCCCCTTCGTCGTCGTCGGCCTCGGCCTCGCGCTCTTCCTCGCCGGCCGCCTCAACGCCCTCGCACTCGGCGACGACCTCGCCAGCAGCCTCGGCACGCCGGTACGCAGCACCCGCGCCCTCGGCGCCCTCGCGGTCATCCTCCTTACCGGCGCCGCGGTCGCCGCCGCCGGGCCGATCACCTTCGTGGGCCTCGTCATCCCGCACATCATCCGCAGCCTGACCGGCCCGGACGCCCGCTGGCTCGTGCCGTGCTCCGGCCTCGCCGGCGCCGCGCTGATGCTCTACGCCGACGTCATCGGCCGCCTCGTCGCCCGGCCCGCGGAACTCGAGGTCGGCGTGGTCACCGCCTTCCTCGGCGCGCCCTTCCTGGTCGCGCTCATCAAGAGCGGCCGCCTGAAGGAGCGCACCAAGTGAAGCTCGCTTTCGGCCCGTTCGGCCTCCTCGTCCGCCCGCGCGTCATCCTGGCCAACGGCGGCCTGGTCCTCTTCGGCTTCGCCGTCATGGTCCTGTCCCTGTGCCTGGGCACGTACAGCAACCTCTCCGCGAACCAGGTGCTCGGCGCGCTCTTCGGGTACGGCCCGGACGACACCACTCTCCTCGTCCGCGAACTCCGCCTGCCCCGCGCGCTCACCGCAGTCCTGGTCGGCGTCGCGTTCGGCCTGGCCGGCGCGGTCTTCCAGGCCGTCACCCGCAACCCGCTCGCCAGCCCCGACCTCATCGGCATCTCGGCAGGCGCCGGCACCGGGGCGATCACGGCCATCCTCTTCGGCGGCGTCACCGCCGCCGGGGCCGGCTCGTACGGCGGCGTCCCCTTCGGCGCCCTGTGCGGCGCACTCGCGACCGCCGCGGCCATCTACTTCTTCGCGTACCGCGGCGGCACCATCACCGGATACCGCTTCGTCCTCGTCGGCCTCGCCGTCCAGGGCGCGCTGGTCGCACTCAACCGGTGGATGCTCGCCAAGGCCGACATCGACCAGGCGTCCCGCGCGATGGTCTGGCTCACCGGCAGCCTCAACGGCCGCGACTACACCCACGTGAAGTGGGTCGGCCTCGGCCTCCTGCTGCTCGTACCGCCCGTACTGCTCCTCGGCCGCGCCTACCAGCTCATGCAGTTCGACGAGGACACCGCCCGCGGCCTGGGCTTCCGCATCGGCCGGTCGCGCATGGTGCTGCTGATCCTGGCCACCTGCCTGGCCGCGGTCGCGTGCGCCTCCGCCGGCCTCATCGGCTTCGTCGCCCTCGGCGCCCCCCAGGTCGCCCGCCGCCTCACCGGCCGCGCCGAAGTGCCCCTGGTCGCCAGCGCCTTGACCGGCGCGGTCCTGATCCTCGCCGCGGACCTCCTCGGCCGCACGCTCTTCTCGCCCACCGAACTCCCGGTCGGCATTGTTACCGGAGCCGTCGGCGCCCCGTACCTCATGTGGCTCCTGGCCCGCACCAACCGCGTCGGAAAGGGCGGCTGACCATGCCGGCGACCCCACCCGCAGACCCCACCCCCGCCGCCGCACCGCCCCCGACCCCCGAGGCACCCCCCACCATGACGCAGGACACGGCCACTCCCGACGAGAGCCCTACCGTCACCAAGCCCCGCATCCCCGCGGAGGCCGCGGCCACGACCGCGCCAAGCGAGTACGCGGCAACCAAGAATGGCGAGTCGCCCAAGAGCGGCGAGTCGACCAAGAGCGGCCAGTCGACCAAGAACGGTGAGTCGGCTGGGGAGTCGATCGCCCCCCGCGGCCAATCCCTCACCGCCCACAACCTCACCCTCGGCTACAGCAGCTCCCGCACCATCTCCACCGACCTCACCCTCGACATCCCCGCGGGCAAGGTCACCGCCCTCGTGGGCCCCAACGCCTGCGGCAAGTCCACCGCACTCCGCGCCCTCGCGCGCCTCCTCAAGCCCCACGCCGGCACCGTCCACCTCGACGGCACCGACATCTCCTCCCTCTCCGCCCGCGAGTTCGCCCTCAAGCTGGCCCTGCTCCCGCAGACCCCCACGGCCCCCGAAGGCATCACCGTCCGCGACCTCGTCGCCCGCGGCCGCACCCCGCACCAGCGCTGGTGGCGCCAGTGGTCCCGCGACGACGAAACCGTCGTCGACGCCGCCCTCGAAGCCACCGGCGTCGCCACCCTCGCCGAGCGCCGCCTCGAAGAACTCTCCGGCGGCCAGCGCCAACGCGTATGGATCGCCATGGCGCTCGCCCAGGACGCCCCCGTACTCCTCCTGGACGAGCCCACCACCTACCTCGACCTCGCCTACCAGGTGGACGTCCTCGAACTGGTCGCCGACCTGGGCCGCGACGCCGGCCGCACAGTCGTCATGGTCCTCCACGAGCTCAACCACGCCTGCCGCTACGCCGACCACCTCATCGCCATGCGCAACGGCCAGGTAGTAGCCAGCGGCCCCCCGGCAGAAATCGTCACCGCCGAACTCGTCCAAGAAGTCTTCGACCTCCAGGCCAAGGTCATCGACTGCCCGGTAACCGGCGTCCCCCTCATCGTCCCCATAGGCCGCCGTGAGGTCTAGCGGCAGGTGCGGCCGCGGACGCCCTTGGCTAATCGCTGGCACATACGGTCCGCGACGGACAAGAATCATGACTATGCGATTTGCCAACGATGACGACCCTGAGCTCAGGGATCTGGTCGTGCGTTTCGTGCGTCCTGGCCGCCGATATATGCAGTTGGCCGGAGGGATGCTCCAGTTGAGCGGGCCGGAACGCGATTTGTTCGTCGGTGAGTTGGTTCAGGCCGCTCGGGAGATCACTCCTGCTGAGCTCGGCGTTCTTTTTGAAGGCGGATGGCGAGAGCGCAGGACGGCCGCTTGGCTGGTCGCTGTGTCGGGCAGGACTGATTTCCGCGGACGCATCGGCGAACTCATGCTCGGTGCCGGCAACCCTCAGATTGGGGCCTACTGCATCACTCTTGCCACCTTTCGCACCAGTGCGGACGCCGACCTGGTTTGTGCGTACCTTGATCGTCACTCGTCTCAGCCAGAGCTCATCTACGACCGCACTTTCGCCCTTGGTACGCTCCTTCACCTCGATGCAGTTCTCGGGGCCGACCGGGCATCCTCATACGGTTCCCCAGACGGTCTGCGGCATCACCGGTACGAAGGTCACTCGGACGCGGTACGGCGTCCGCGGGAGGCCCAGGAGCTCGTGGCTCAGTTCTGTGCTTTCGCCAATGAATGTGGCGAACTCTACGCCAGGTGAACAACCGGTCCCAGGCTTGCCCTGACCGCGGAAGCCGTCGCCCTTACGGCGGGAGTCCGCAGGACGTTCTTCACAACAGGCGAAGGTGTGCGCGACGCGCGGGCCGACCTTGCAGTGATTGCAAGCGGCCCGCTTCCGATGGCCCAGCAGCTGCCGTCCGCGACCATGCGTCGGGCGCCTACAAGCTCGGGACCTGCCGGTTCGCCGAGAACTTGCGATTTATCGTCGACAGCGTCCCGTCCACGATCGGCTCCGCTCACGGCCTCTCCGAGGCGGAGCCGACGCGGGTAGCAGGCTGCGCTTGGCCACCATCCGGTGTGCGGTGTCACTAGGGTGGCGGTGGCGGTCCTCCACGGACCCATGGCGTGTGCCAGGTTTCTCCGAGGTCAAAACTCACTTCTTCTGCGTATATTTCTCCGACGAGAAGGTGTTCAAATTCGTTTTGGTCATATATCGTATCGTGGATTTGGATATTCCTCGACGGCCCCACGGTAGGATCTATATTTGCGATCTTGATGCGCATGATGACGCCCATTTTGCCCGTGGGATCGTCCCGGTGATGCGTTGCGAAATATGTCGCCGTTTCGTCCAGGCTGTGCGTCCAGGATGTGAAAATGGTGTCCGTCTGATCCCCGACGTGTCCCCGAATATCCGTGCCCGTCCCCAAAGGCACTGCGCGGCCTTTGCTGGCATTCTCATATTCCCAGTGACCCTGGGCTACGCCGCGATACAGGTATTCATCCGTGAACCGCTCACAAGCCGTGTTGTGAACCAGGACGGGCAGTCCACCGACGATCACGAAGTACGTGTGCAGGTCGGCGATGGTCAGGTTGTGGACTCGGCGCCACGATTCGGTGCGGACGTCGAGGGCTGTGATCTGGACGTAGGTTCCGGCTGAGGTCTGGACGAAGTCGCCGGGGAGCAAGTCGACTGCGTCGACCCACGCGTTGCGGTTGGCGGCCCAGAAGGGGTGGCCGTCTGTGGCGGTGATCGTCGAAAACTTCGTGCCTTCGGCGTCCTCGATGGCGACCGAGATGTCGACGAGGGTCTTCTCGCCCTCGCCGAGGATTAGGGCGGTGACCGGCCGAGGGCCGGTCTCGCCCGTCTCCGGGTCGGTGGCGAGGACCAGGTCGCCTACCTTGACGTCCTCGATCTTCTTCTTCGTACCGTCGGCCATGAGCACTTCGGTGCCGGGCACGAAGCTGTTGCAGTCGTCGTCAGCTGTCGGGTCGAATTGCTTCAACCATGAGTTCTTGTTTGCGTACTGCTTCTTGAAGTCGTCCAGAGGGGTGCCGGCCACCGGCGCGCCTGTGGGTTTTCTAGGGGGAAGCCCCTTGGTGATTCTGGAGGTTTTGCCGATGTTGCCGTTCAGGCCGGCTTCTTCCCAGACGTACCACTTCACCAGTCCAATGGCTTGTGCCTCTTCGTCCGTGCACATGTCTTTGATCCAGCACGTCTGGACGGCGATCCAGTACGCGTCCGCCATCCGAGGCTCGAAACCTTGAGCGCGATTTTGCTCAAACCGTCGGTTCATCTCGTGTATGAATTTGTCACGGTTTTTAAAGTTGTAGGGTATTTTGACGTATTTGCCGACGGTGACCGGCTGATACCAATCGTCGACGGTCGGGGGATCCCGGTCGGCCGCGTCCGAGGCCTGCGGAGGCGCTGCGGCGGGCGCGGAGCCAGCGCCGCTGTCGTCCTGCATGTACAGACCACTCGGGTCGCTGCTGGTGACCGGTCGGCTGTTCGCGTACGCGTAGCCGTGCATCTGCTGCGGGTCGGACAGGTCCATGACCGGGTCGACGCTGATGAACCGTCCCAGTCCCGGGTCGTACTCGCGTGCGCCGATGTGGGTCAGGCCCGTCGAGTCCTTGGGCTTGCCGAGGAAGCCCTTGTCGTCCGGCCACGCAGTGGGGGAGGGGCCGCGGTCCTCGCCGTACGGCTTCTGGGCCCGGCGGGTGACGGCCAACGTCGCAGCGTCGAGACTGGTCGACGCGGTGTTGTGGTGGTCGCCGGCCTGGTAGCTGAGCTTGTTGACGCCGGTCAGGTTCGTCGTTCGGACGATGCCGGGCGCGCCGTTGGCAGTGGCGTAGTAGCGGGTCCCCGTCACCGTGTCCGCGGCGACGTTGAGGGTGAGTTCGTCGGAGCCGAGGTACAGGGTGACCTTGTCCACGTCGCGGCGGATCAGGCGGCTGCCGCCCGCGTCGTAGAGGTACGTGCTCGTCTTGTAGATACCGGGATACGTCGTCTTGTTGGAAGAGAGCTTGCCTTCCGCATCCCACGTGAGCGTCTGCGATCCGCCCTCGACCGGCCGCTGGATCGTGTTGCCGGCGCTGTCGTACCCGTACGTACCGCCCGTGGTGACCTGCGCGCCGCCCGCGGTCCAGCCGACTGTGCTCGTGCTGGAGAGGGCGTGTGCACGCTGCGCGTTCGCGGCCGGGTAGGTGTACTGCGTGGTGGTGTTCTTGGTCGGGTCGGCGACGTTGTGCTCGATCAGCTTCGTCCGGTTGCCCGTCACGTCGAACTCGTAGGTCTGCCAGTACGGAGCTGGGCCGCCGATGTTTGTCTGGGCAGGTGCCTGGTTGGCGCACCCGCCGACACCCGGCACCGAGGGAGCAGGCTGGGTGTAGACGGCGCCCGTGTCAGTCCACGCCTCCGTCATGCGCTGCAAGTAGTCGTACGTGAAGCACTGCCGGTCCACGGACCCGTCGTCGCGCCGCGTGGAGATCGACGTGACCGCCCCATTGGGCTTGTAGGTGTAGTCGGTCGTGTCGACTGCGGCGAAGACCGGGTTGCCGTTCTGGTCGGTCTGCCGGTCGAGGGTCGTGGTCAGCAGCCGCCCAGTGGCCTCTTCATAAGTCGGCGTGAACGCCAGCTGCTTGGGCACGCTGCCGAGCGTCATCCGCTTGACCCGTCCGAACGGGTCATAGGTGGTGGTATGGACGTAGTCCACAGAACCGTTGACCAGCCCGGTCGCCAGGCCGGTGTCGCTGTACCGCGTGTAGACGGTCTCGCCTGGCAGCCCCCCCGCGGCCGGAAGCGTCGTGCTGTACGGCAGCCCGATGTTGGGCGTGTACGTCTGCGACGTCGTGTACGCGCCGGCGAGCTTGCCCTCCGCCGCCGGAATCGTCGTGGTCGTCCCACGCGGCCGGTAGGCGACGTCATACCCCGTTACAGAAGTCGAGTACGCCGCACCGTTCTTCCCGCCCACGTACTGGGTGGACCCCAGCGCCTGGCCCTTTGCCCCGACCGGGTCGTATGTCCACGACGCGAGCAGGTTGGCGTCGCCGATGCTTCCGGCGTACGTGGCAGTCTTGCGGTTGATCTTGTCGTACGTGTAGACGAGCTTCTGCCCGCGCGCATCCGTGTTCGACTCCACCCGCCCGACGGCGTCGTACGTGGTGTCCGCAGGCCCGCGGTCCGGATCGTCGGAGTGGGTCAACCGGCCGAGCAGGTCGTACGTCCACGACCACGTGGCGCCCAGTGGGGCGGACGGATTGGTCGGCCCGGTGACGGTCGCGAGCTTGTCCCGGCTGTCGTACGTGTACCGCGTCAGGTCATACGTGGCCGGGTCGTCGCTGCCGGCTTGGCCGCGGTCCCGGTACTGCCGCAACTCGGCGGTCTTGCCGCGCGCGTTGCTGATCACCGTGGTTGCGGTGCTGCCGTCCGGCGGGACCACAGTGGTGCGGTCGGCTCCCGGGTAGTAGGTGAGTGTGGTCGTCTGGAGGACCCGCGGCCCACCGGTGGGCACCTTGTTCTGGTCGATCGCGTACGACGAGAACGTGGACCGCACCGTGCGGCTCAGCCCGTCGTAGAACGTGGCCGCCTGGCCCGGCACCATGTTGTCGTCGGCCTGCCACAGCACGCCGTTGGGTGCAGTGGTCTTGTCCCAGTAGGCCTTGTTGGCCTTGATGACCCGGCCGAGTGAGTCGTAGAACGTGTCGCTGAGGATTCGCCCGGGCGAGTTGTCCGCCGTGCTGGTCTGCGTCTGACGCAACTGCAACAGCGCGTCGTAGATCTCGTGCGACACGGAATAGGAGCCGTCTTCCCGCAGCTTGCGCGTGCTGACCACGCTGGGCGCGGTCTTGCTCGGCGCGTACGCGAAGGTGACGTTCGCCGACTGCGTGCTCTTCTTCCGCCCCGGCGTCCACACCGCGGTCAGCCGACCCGCGGCGTCGTACTGCATCTCGGTGACGCGCCCGTTGAGATCGGTGATCTTCACGGGCAGATTACGGCCGACTGCGTTCTCGGTGACTGTCCTCCATGTGCTGTCCATCGGTCCGGTGACCGTGACCTTGGTCGGCAGAGCGCCGGTGGCCGGCTCGAATGCCGTGCTGGTGCTGTTGTTCGCAGGGTCGGTGACCTTCGTGATGCGGCCGTAGCCGTCGTACTCGCTGACCGTGTCCAGCGTGTGCAGCGGGCCGTACTTGTCGACCACCTGCGACACCCGTGCCGCGCCGTTCTCCCCGATCTCACCGAACGGACGGTCGTCATAGAGCGTCCGCATGTGCGAGACCGTGGTGGTGGTTCCCGGCGCCACCGAGCAGTTGCCCGTGACCGTGTGCGTCTCGACCGGCAACGCCAGGATGTTGCGCGTGCGGTTGTGGGCGTACGCCGTTGTCGTGCAGTAGTCAGGCAGCCCGTCCGCGGAGTCCAAGGCCGTCAGCGGCACCCCGAACTCGGTGTCGAATGTTGTTGCCTTGCTCGCGGTACTCCATTGCCCGGTGCTCAGCAGCGCACGGCTGACGGTCCTCTCTGTCCGGACCATCTGCGAGGTCTGGTCCGGCAGGTTCGGTCCGCGCACGTGCGTCGCCGACGGCGGGAACACCTTGGGATCGTTCACGGAGGTGGAAACCACCGTGGCGGAGTCGCCCAAGTACGTCCGGGACTCACGGACGGTCCCGGCCAAAACGTTCACGTCCTTGGCCGTCGACCCCGGGATCGTGACAGACCGCCGCGTGTTGTCCGCCTTGTAGTCCCCGTCCATGCCCCGCAGGTACACAGTGGACGACTTGGTCGTCAGGTCCCCCGGATGAGCAGCCGTATTGCCCGCCCGCGTGATCACTTCCCCGTACCCGCGGAAGTCGCCCCAGGTGCGGAACTCGTTCTCGGTGAGCTCCGAATCGTCCCGATGCCAAGCCGCATCCCCGACGTACTCGTACCGCGTCGTGCGTATCCGGGAGTTCGGCGTCGTCGTGTCGACCTCGGCCACCCCGGTCACCACGTACTTGTGGAACCAGTCCAGCTCCGGGTCCATCGGCGTGCCCGGGCTCGGGTTCCAATACACCGGGTAGCAGCGCTTGGTGTTGCTGTCCGGTGCCGGGAACTGCCCAGCCGTGCAATCCGACTCATAGGCGACGGTGATCCGCCCACCCGTCTCCGTCGTGACCTCGGTCAGCCGTCGCCGGTTGATGGCCGACATGTTCCCGCTGCGCGTGTCGACCCGGTTCGGCTTGAGCATGCCGTTGAAGTCGGTGGACGCGAAGTCGACCTTGTTCGCGAGGTTCCCGTCACCGGCGTACGCGGTGCGTGCGATCGAGCTCAGCCACAGCGTCGGCGTCGTGCCGTCGGTCGGGTCCGGGAAGTCATGCGTCAGCGTCCACTGGTCGAGCCGTTTCGGCGCACCCGCCGCCACGACCTCGGTGGTGACGGTCTTGAGCCGCCGCGTGCTCCAGAACGTGGGCGCGTAGTTCTTGCAGTCCGCGACCGGAGCCGTGGCCGAGCAGTTCTGGTCGTACGGTACGTCGGGCCAGTTCGCCTGATTGGCGCTGGTGATGCCGCCCGGGGCACACGTCTTCCCGGGCGCGCAACGCTCTTCCGAACCGAACAGCACGCGTGCGGTGGGGCCTTCCGCGCCGTTCTCCTTGAACCCGTAGTCGATCCTGACGAGTTGACCGGCGCGCGTGTACGGCGTGAGCGTGCCGTTCGGGTGCGCCTGGTCCGGGTTGCGGGCGTACACATTCGTCTCGACGTCGTACGTATACGCGACCAGGTTCCCGCGCACGTCCACGGCCGCGACCAGGTTCCAGCGGTACGCCTGCTGGCACCACGCCGCCGCGAAGTCGGCGTTGTAGCAGGGCTCCCCGGCGTTGTTTGCGAAGATCGGACGCGTCCACGTCGCGTTCGACGGCGAGGCTCCCGCGCCCGGCGCGGCCTGGAGGCCGAAGAGGTAGCGCGTTCCGTCGCTTGTCGTGACCCGCCAGTGCTCGCCGGTGTCGTCGGCGCCGCCCTGGTCGCCGTTGGCCGCCCCGGTCAGACGCTCGATCTTTGTGCCGGTCCCGTCGGAGGTGCGCCACGTACCCGGGCTTCCGTCCACCGGCACGAACTCGGTGTTCTTCCCGTTCAGCGACATCGTCAGCGGCTGCTTGGCCGACCAGCAGCTCTCGCCGGTGTTGTCCTTGCCGTCGAGCTTGCAGGACTGGAACGACCGCTCGATGAAGCCCGGACTGTAGTCCCACCCGTCGCCGATCCAGGACGTCTGCGCGTTGCGGGCGCTGGTACGCCCGTCCACCGCAGCCGAGTTGTAGGCCAGCACGACGCTCGGCGCGGTACCGCCGATCGCCGGCGGAACGTTCAGCGGGTAGCTCCACGAGAACGTCCCGGTGCTGCCCCCGGCGGACCATGAACCGGTCGGGCTGAGCGAGGTAGCCGTGTAGTCGCCATTCTGCCCGGACGGGGCCGCGGTCGCCGCGAGCACCGTCACCCCGCTACCGCCACCCGCAGCACGAGCCGTCGCATCAGCGGTGTCGACCGCCGCAAGATCCACGTCCGCGAAAACCTGCTTGGCCGCGAAGTCGTTGCGCGAAGCGACCGGCGTCTGCGTACGACACTCCGCCAACTGCGGCGTGGTCAGCGCACACCCCGGCAGCGCCACCAGACGGACGCGCGAAGCCCAGTCGCCGCCGAACGATGCCTGGATCCCCGCATAGTCGACCGCGACTGTCAGCTTGCCTGCCGCCGACGCGTCTTTCGGCGCCACAGCGACCATGAGGCCGCGCACACCGGCCTGTTCGCTGCGTCCGCGGTCCGCCACGGTCACCGTGACGCGGCCGGAAGCAGCCGGTGCTGCCGGATCGGACGTACCCGAAGCGCCCTTGGCCTGCGCAGCACCGGCCACCGGCCGGACCCACACCGGAGTCATCCCGACACGGCCGGCCGCCGTCTTCCCCGCGTCGGCACCCGCAGCCGCGAACGGCGAGCGCGCTCCGGTGCCTTCGCCAGCGGCAGCAGGACGCCCTGGGTCATCCGGCACCAGTCCGAAGTCCACCTCGGCCGCGTCAGGCCAGGCCGCCGTCGGCACACGCCAACTCGGCGCCCCGTCACGCGCCGTCGGGGCAGGGCCCGCAGCTCCAGCGGCACGTCCGGGTACCGAGATCCCCGGCTTGAGCTTGTTCGGTTCCCAGAGCTTCGGGTCCTTCAGATCCCAGGGGTTCTTCGCCGCGGCGGCCGGCGGGGCCAGCAGCGCGAGGGCAGAGAAAGCGGCGATGGCGGCGCGTCCGATGAACGGCCGGCCAAGGCGGAAGTGCGACGCGGACGACGAAGACACGACTCTCCCCCGGGAGTTCCACTGGTCGCGTCGGACCGTAGTGGCGCGGATCACGCCCGATCAATTGTGATATAGATCACATCAAAGGCGACAGTCTCGTGTCATCGGGGATCGCATCACACCCCGTTATTGCGTACGTGGAATCGCGCTACGGTCCGGCGTCCTTCCGTCTACTGATGATCCGAATTAGTAACAATTCATGATGAAGCGGGCGGCACATTGGCCAGCTGGTCAGACGCTTGGAGTGATGTGCATCACAACCATCAGGGTGTTTGTCTCATGTGAGACTTCGTGACCCCATGCGTCGGTCCGGCGAACGGGCCGACGAAACAGCGTCGATGGAGAACACATGAGGGCTCCGGGCCCGTTCAGATCCAGACGCCGACCCGTCGGCACCAGCGCACTCCTCGGACTCGCCCTGGCGGCCGGACTTCTGGCCGGCGCACCGGCCGGTGCCGCGACCGGCGCGGACCGATCGTCCGCAGTTCCGCAGCAAGCGCCGGGGGAGACCCCTGCCGCGGCGAAGTCCCCGGATCCGGAAGGTGCTTCCGCTCAGGCAGCGCGTACCGGACAGTCGGTCTCGGTGGACGGTCTGACCACCGAGACGAAGACCGTGGTGGCGAATCCGGACGGCACCTTCACCGAGACCCGGTACGCCGCACCGGTACGGACGAAGCAGGACGGCCGCTGGGTCGACCTGGATGCCACCCTCGTACGCGGAGCCGACGGGCTGCTGCGGCCCAAGGCGTCCAGAACACCGGTTGCACTATCCGGCGGCGGCACCGGCCCGATGGCGCAACTGACTTCCACCGAAGGCAAGAAGCTCGCCCTGACGTGGCCCGCCGCGCTGCCGCAGCCCGTCCTGGACGGGGACAGCGCCACCTACCCCGAAGTTCTGCCCGGCGTCGACCTGAAGGTCACCGCCAACGCCATGGGCGGCTTCGCGCAGGTCCTGGTCGTCAAGAACGCCCGCGCCGCCAAGAACCCCAAACTGGCCGCCATCAAAATGGGCATGGCCGCCGACGGACTGGCCGTCACCGAGGAATCCGACGGTTCGCTGACCGCGCGGTCCGCCGACGGACGCGAGGTCTTCCGCGCCCCCAAGGCCACCATGTGGGACTCCTCGACCACGGCACCTGCCACAACGGCACCGGCCCCGAAGGGCACTGCCAAGGGCGAGAGCCAAGCAGGCGCAGACGAGCCCTCGACCCGAACCGCGGTCCCTGAGGAAGTCCCAGCAGCCACCGGCGACTCCGCCCCTCCGGCCGCCGAGCTCGCCTCGGACGCCGACGGCCCCGGGATCCGCGCCAAGACCGCCGAGGTCGACGCCGCACCCGCAGCCGACCACATCCTGCTAACCCCCAAGGCCGACTTCCTCGACGCCCCCGACACCGTCTACCCGGTCTACATCGACCCGGACTGGCACAGCGGCTGGGGCGGCACCTTCAACTGGACCTGGATCCAAGAAGGTTGCGCAAACGTAGGCAACTACAACGACTACGCCAACCTCAACGACAAGATCCGCGACATGGGCGTCGGCCGGCAGCGCTGGGCCACCAACTGCAACGGCCGTGAGCGGACCTTCTTCGAGATGGACGCCGGGTTCCCCACCGACATCATCATCCAAAGCGCCACCCTCAGCGCCACCCAGTCCTACGCCGCCGACAACACGTGCGCCAACACGCACGGCGTGGACCTGTACCGGACCACGGGCATCAGCTCCGCCACGACCTGGAACAACCAGCCGACCCTGTACCGCCACTTCGGACTGGCGACCACCAACAGCGCCGGTGGCGCCGGCTGCCCCAACGCCAGCACCACCGCCTATTGGGACATCACGTACGCCCTGAAGGACCAGGGCCTGCGCGGCCGGCTCACGTTCGGCCTGCGCAGCGCCACCGAGAACGAATCGGGCAGCAATGGGTTCAAGCGCTTCACCCGCGGCGCCGGCGGACTCCAGATGCCCAGGATCACCGTCGTCTACAACACCCCGCCGTACGTCCCCGACAATCTGACCGTCAACCCGGTCCCGAAGAACCCCACCCGCGGGGACTGCGGCTGGATCGGCGCCACCAACGAAGCCACCGGCATCACCCTGTCCGCCCGCGCCACCGACCCCGACCCCGGCTCACTGGTCGCGGCGCAGTTCCACCTCTACGACACGACGGCCGGCACCAAGCACGACTTCGGCTGGGTGCCGAGTGCATTGGTCGGCAACGGCAGCCAGATCAGCGTCGACGCCGGACAACTCGTGGATGGCCACAGCTACGACTGGTACGCCCAGGCCGGGGACGGCCTGACCGACTCGTCGTACTTCCGCGGCTCCGGTGGGTTCGCACGCGGCTGCTCCTTCTCGGTGGACCGCAACCCGCCGTCGGCCCCGGTCGTGACCTCCACCGACTTCCCGGCGTCCGGCAGCGGTACGCCGCCCACGAAATTCGCCGGCCAGAAGGGCGACTTCTCCTTCACCTCGTCCGACGGGGGCGGATCCGGAGTCAAGAGCTTCGAGTACGCGGTCAACGGGCCGCTGCCCACTGTAGGCCCGGCCACGCTGACGGCCAGTGCCGACCAGGCGAACCTCAGCCAGGTGCTGATCGACGCGTGGGGTACCAACACCATCCAGGTACGCGCCATCGACGAGGCGGGAAACCGCTCGCAGCCGACGACCTACCGCTTCTACGCACCCTACGACACGAGCACGAAGCCCGTCCTCGGCGACATCACGCAGGACGGCAAGCCTGACCTGGTCGCCGCCGACTCTGCGGGCAACTTGCAGATCTACCCGCACAATTCGGCGCCTGGCCAGACCGTGAAGGCGTCCGACCGGAGCAGCGGACCCATCGACCCGTCGGCTCCTGAGGACCGGTCGAAGGACACGTGGAGCGGGGTGCTCGTCACCCACCGCGGCGGCATCGGCGTGCCCTACGACGACCTGTGGGCGTACCGTCCGATGCCCGCCGGGAGCCCGAGCGGAAGCCTGTACTTCTACTCGAACACGCTGTCCGGAGGCGGCAGCACCGCATACGGCGGCCAGTACTTCACCAGCGCGGGCGCCCTCCGCTCTCCCGTGACCCGCGAGGCCTGCCGGATTGTCAACCCGGAGGCCCCGTGGGAGGAGGACCCCTGCCCTGACTACGCGACCAACTGGTCGCGGGTGCGCCAGATCCTCTCCATCGGAGACGTCGACCCCCCGAGCACCGGAACGACGCGGAATACGTACGACCTGCTCACGGTCGAGACAAGCGACAACGGAAGCCGTGACAACCTGTGGCTGCTGCACGGTGTCGGCGGCGGCATCCTGAACAACCCGGTGCTCATCGACGCCACGCTCGACTGGCGCGGCAAGACCATCTCCACCCCCGGTGACGCGACCGGCGACGGCTACCCGGACCTCTGGGTCCGCGACGCCGCCACCGGTGAAGTCGCGCAGTACAAGCTGGTCCGCAACGGTGACAGGTTCACCCTGGGCGAGCGCAAGGTCATCGCGAACGGCCTCACCCAGGCGCTCTATCCGGTGCTGTCCACGGACGGCGACATCCTGCAGGGCACCCAGCCCGACCTCTGGGCCACCACCGCGACCGGGCAGATCGTGGCCGCCCCCGGCAAGACCCGGGCCGACGGGTCCTTGGGCTTCGACACGCCGCAGGTCATCGTGCGCAGCAACACGTCGTGGTCCACGTGCAAGTGGTTCACCGGACCGGGCTTGGCGCCGCAGGAACTGTGCGGGCCCATCCTGGCCAAGTACGAGGCGCTCGGCGGTCCCAACGGCGTCCTCCGCTACCCGGTGACCGGAGTCGTCGCGACCGACAACGGCTACGGCTACAAGATCGATTTCCAGGGCCAGGGGACTTTCGGGACAACCGCGAACGGATCCATCTACTGGTCGCGGGACACTCCCGCGTCCATGCTGCATGGCGCAATCCGTACCAAGTACCGCGCACTCGATGCCGAGAAGGGCATCCTCGGGTACCCCGTCACCGACGAGACCCTGAAATCGGCAGCGCACGGCGGCTACATCAACACCTTCGGGACGGGCTCAGGCGCGGCCACGGCCGCGATCACCCACTTGGACAGCGTCGGCACGCATTACCTCTCCGGTGAGATGTACCGGCGCTATGCCGAACTCGGCGGCCCGGACAACGTCGGCTACCCGTCGCTCGACCAAAGCCGGACTGCCCCGCAGCCTGGCCTGTACGTGCACTTGCGCTGGCCTGGCAACAGCAGCGACACCGCCTCGCTCTACTGGAGCCAGACTCTGGGCACGAGTGCCAAGCTCATCATGGGGACTATCCGCAGCAAGTGGGCTTCCCTGGGCTGGGAGAACGGCTGGCTCGGCTTCCCGGTCAGCGACGAATACAGTGTTGCCAACGGACGCCGCAGCGATTTCCAGGGCGGCTACACCCGCTGGAACCGCACCAACGGCGTCGCCACCCCGTACCGGCCCGGCGAAGAAGCGTCCGCGCCGCGCACCAACCTCGCCGGTGACTTCAACGGCGACGGCCGCGACGACATGGCCACCTTCACCGACTACGGCGATTGCGCCATGGGCCTCTCCACGTCCACCACCGCCGCCGACGGCACGCTCGGCATCCCCGTCGAACGGAAGACCTGGCCGGCGAACTGGTGGTGCTACGGGAGCGCGAAGTACCTCAGCGGGGACTTCAACGGCGACGGCCGCGACGACCTGGCCGCGCTCTACGGCTACGCGGACGGCCGGGTGACCTTCTTCACCTTCCTCAGCCGCGCCGACGGCACCTTCGGCGACCTGCCGAGCCGGGACGTGCCGCCCGGCAACTGGACCTTCGGCAACGTCAAGCCGTTCGCCGGCGACTTCAACGGTGACGGCCGCGACGACATCGGCTTCATGTACGTCTTCAGCAGCTGCGACGTCGGCCTGTACACCCTCCTCGGCAGGCCTGACGGAGGCTTCGCCAACGAGTCCAGCAGCTACCGCAGCGGTGCGGGAATCTGGTGCGCCGTATCCAGCACCTTGCTGCCCGGTGACTTCAACGGCGACGGCCGCGACGACCTCGGCGTGGTCTACGACTACGGCAACGGGCTGACGCGGCTGTGGACGTTCACCGGCAAGACCGACGGCGGCTTCAACGCCCCGTTCGTCAGCTGGCAAGGCGCGCCCGGCGACTGGTACGCGAGCAGTGCTAAGTACACGACCGGCGACTTCAATGCCGACGGAAGGGACGACATCGGCGCCGCCTACGTCTACTCCGACAACCGCGTGCGGTTCTTCACCTTCTACGGAAAGCCCGACGGCGGCCTCACCGGGTTCACCGGTGGCTGGGAAGTTCCCGCGGGCAGCTGGGCCTGGAGCGCCATCGGTTTCATCGCCGGCAAGTTCGACACCGACAACCGTGCCGACATGCGGTACACGTACGACTACGGCGACGCGCACTTCCTGTTCGCCGTCGTCCCGAGCAACTCCGACGGCACCTTCGCCCACGACACACTCGGCCGGATGATCCAGCACGGCATCTGGTAGCAGATCGCACATCCCGCCGGTGGCTCCGACCTGCGAGGGTCGGGGCCACCGGTGCTTCCGGCAGTCCGGGTCCCGGGAACTTCGGCGGGACGTCGGCGGCGGCACTACGGTGGGGCGTTGCTTTCGGGGGTGGCTTGGCCGCTGGGGTCGGGCCTGGGGAACCGGGGCAGGGGGCCAGGATGAAGCGTTTGCTGGGTACGGCGGTCGGGCTTGTGGTCGGGTTGGCGTTGTTCGCCGGGCCGGTGGCCGAGGCTGCGCCTGCGCGGTCCGGGTCGGCAGTCGTCGTGCAGGCGGCTGCGGCGGGTGCCGGGGCGGCGGCCGGGGAGGCCGGGGCGGCCAATGCGCCGGGGGCTTCGGCGCCCCAGGCTCAGGTCAAGGAGCCGGCTGCCAAGGCACCGCACGCCAAGGCGAAGACCAAGAAAAAGAAGAAGAGCAAGACCGGCATCTTTGTGGTCGTGGGCATCGTCGTCCTCATCTTGGTCATCGTGGTCGTGGTGCTGATGCTGCGGCGGCGCAACTGACCGGGCGTCGTTTGCCGCGTGCAGGCGGGCGCGGGTGGTCACGGGCCGAGCCCATGGTGACCGCCCGCGCCCGTGTGCTTCCGGTGTGGATCTTGTGCTGAATCGTTCCCGCCTCGATACTTGCCGCGTCTGGATCGGACGACGGCACCGCACGAGGAGCACGACTGATGAGCACCGCCGAGCCCTGGGACGTGATCGTGGCGGGGGCCGGGCTGGCCGGTCTCGTGGCTGCTCGTGACCTTGCCGAACAGGGCCTGTCCGTCGCGGTGTTCGAGGCGCGCGACCGGGTGGGCGGGCGTACGTGGTCCCGTGCGTTTCCCGGGACCGGGACGATAGTCGACCTGGGCGCCGAGTGGGTCGCGCCCGGGCATCATGCCGCGCTGATGGCCGAGTACGACCGGTACGGGATCGGGCTGCGGCCGGAAGCGGACGGCGGCAGCGGGGGCAGCGAGCGGATCTGGCTGTTCGGCGACGAGAAGGCCGTCGGGGAGCTGCCGCTGGACGCGGGGGAGCGGGCAGCGTTCGACGCCTTTCTGGAGGCCTTGGCGGCGGAGGCGGAAATGCTGGCCGGCGAGTCTGCCTTTGCGTCTCGCCTGGAGATGGAAGTGCCCTTCGCAGAAAGGCTCGTGGATCTGCCGCCGCGGGCCGCGCAGGTGCTGGCGTCGCTCGCGACTGCGGTCATGGGAGCACCGGCGACCGAGGTGTCCGTCGTCGGCCTGCTGGACGACATGACCGACCTTGGTGTCCCGGAGCTGCCCGACGAGGAGGGCTCGGAGGGGTTCGCCGGCTCGGCACAGCGGCGGGTCGAAGGCGGCGTGATGCAACTCGCCGACCGGATCGCGGAGTCGTTCGAGGCGAAGCTCCATTTGGGGACGCCGATTGCGGGTGTTGCCCAGGACGCCGACGGCGTACAGGTGACCCTCGCCGACGGCACGGTCCAGCGGGCCCGCGCGCTGGTGTGCGCGGTGCCGGTCAACACGCTCGCGGACATGGACTTCCACCCCGAACTCCCACGCGACGTAGCCCTGCTGGCCGAGCAGAAGCACGTCGGGCAGGCCGTGAAGGTTCTTGCGCGGGTCGCGGGCGTGCCGGACGACATGGCCCTGAGCATGTGGCCGCCCGCACTGACCGGAGCGATCGGCATCGGCCCCGCGGCGCCCGGCTCGGACGACGCCCTGGTCATCTGCTTCGGCCTGCCCGGCAGCTTCGACCCGAATGACCTGGACGCGCTGACCGCCCAGCTGCGGCGCGCGTACCCCGAAGCCCGCGTCCTGGACGTGGCGTACCACGACTGGAACGCCGACCCGTACGCGCAGGGCGCCTGGTTCGCACCCAAGTCCGGCCATTGGCCGCTGCTTGCGGCATTCGGGGAGCCGTACGGACGCGTCGTGTTCGCCGGCAGCGACATCAGCCCGACGTCACTGGGCTACATGGACGGCGCGGTCGTCTCGGGCCAGGCTGCGGCGGAGCGGACCCGCGCCATGCTCGACGCCTGAGGCGCATCGACAGCCGGACGCCTGCGATCGATCGCCGCGGTCGCCCCGCCCTCCGGCCGCACGGATGCGGAGGGCGGGTGACCATGGCCGGGGCGTAGGGGCGCCCCGGGGACCTCATCCTCGGTCGGCCGCACGCACCCGTCACGTACTTTCGGGCTCTGCCGAAACGGCCGGCGAGGTGACGTACGACGTGCCGCAGGGCGGCTACGCGGGACCGTTGAGCACCGCGGCACCCACCGCCGTCAGGGTGTGCCACGCCTTGTTGCGGTCGCGGCGGGTGGCGATGAGGCCGGCGTTGCGCAGGATTGTCGCGTGCTCGCTGGTCGACGACACCGGTAAGCCGATGCGCGCGGCGAGTTGCGACGTCGTGCACGGGCCGTGGTCGGCGACCGCGTCCAGCACTATCGCCCGTGTACGGCCCATCAGTTCGGAGGCCCGCTTGAAGCTGTCCTGGCCGCTGATCCACGCCGCCCAGGAGGGTGCAGCCACCGAGATGGCCGTCGGGATGTAGAGGACGTTCGGCGCGCCCGGCTCCAGCGGGGCGGTGTCGCCGTGCGGGAACGGCCAGCCGAAGACGGTCGGCGCGATGATGAGTCCCTGGCCCTCCAGATGGAAGTCGCCGTGGTCGTACCGCGTGGGCACCTCCAGGACCGGCGGCCGCCAATGCACCGCCGGATGCAGCTGCTCCAGCACGCGCGCGAGGCCCCCGTCGCGGAACGCCTGCATCGACGCCGCATGCACCGCGTGGTGGTGGGCCCGGATGCGCGGCCAGTACGGCGCCACCGCCGCGTCGTGGACGGCTCGGATCGCCACGTCGAGTTCGCGCAGCGCATCGCGGTCCGCGACGGCGAGATCCCGGGCCCAGCGGGGGAGTTGAAAGCGGCTGCCGGCGCGTACGACCTCGCTGCTGAGCCGTTTGGGGGACGACTGGATGGTGTCGAGCGGCTGGTCGAGCGAGTCCACGGGCGCGCCGCCCAGCGTCCAGAGTTCCACACTCCACTTGGCCCGCCGGGACAGCAGGCCGGCGAGTTGGTACGCCTGCGGCGTCATCCGCGTACGTGTGACCTCCCGCCACCCGTCGAACAGCGTCGCCCCGGCACCGCGGTGCAGCAGCGAGAACGCCGCACAAGTCTCGACAAAGGGGCCGGACGTCGCCGCCAATCTCGTCCGCGCCAGGTCCTGTTCGGTGAAGTGGATCCTCAGCATGCACGCTCCCCGTCAAGCGGTCACGACCCCAAGGCGGGAACGAGCGGTCCCGCCATGATCTACACGTTTGAGGAGGTCGATTCGTCACACCGCATTCCCGTCAATTTCCCGCGTGCGGCCGAGGGCCGCCGTGTGGTCCACTGCGCGGGTGGAAGCCGTCTGGGGGGAGCCGCATCGCGGTGCTCGGCACCGTGGTTCACGGCTTCTACGGCTTCCACATGTCCTTCAGCCGCGGGCCATCCCCGACGGGCAGTGGAACGAGCTGTTCGAGCAATTGGGATGCGCCCGGGACCGGGCCCTGCTGTCCTGTTGCGTCACCTCCGGGGCCAGGGCCTCGGAACTGCCGGGCTTCGGGCTCGGCGACGTCGACTGGACCCACGTCAGCCCTTCGTCAAGCCCTTGATGAGAGGGACTGGGCCCGCCCCCGCAAGACCTTGGTCCCGGCCCTCCAGAAGGTGCGTGCGGGCCGCGACCAGTCCGGAGCGCACCGGCTCAGCGAGGTCGGACGGCAGTCCCCTCGCTCCGCGGGTCCCGGCCTTCTGCGTATTCCCGGTCAAGGCCGCCAGCAGGCCTGCGGCGAAGGCGTCGCCTGCGCCCGTCGGATGCTTGATCTCGTCCGTGCGCAACGGCGGCCCGCCGTCGACGCGCTGCGCCGCGCCGTCCCGGTGAATGACCGCATGGCCGGGGCGTTTGACCACTACGGTGACCCGTTCCAGGTCGACCGCGTTGCCGAGGTCCGCCAACTCGCGCTCGTTGACCAGCACCAAGTCGGCCATCCCCACCAGGCTCCGCACAGCAGCGTCCGGCCGTACGCACCAGTCGTGTCCGGGATCGAGGCACACCAGCGGCCGCGTCGGACGCTTGCGCAGGTCTGCCAGGAGGTCGGCCAATGTCTCCGGCGTTCGCTCGTCCAGGAAAGACGTCAGGTGCACCACCCGGGCACGCGCCAGGTACTCGGCGACGTCGACCGCGGCCACATGGTCGGCCATCGACACGTTGGCTCCCGGCGCGATGCGCAGACTCCGCACGCCTCGGTCTTCGAGTGCGAGGCAGATGCCGGCGTGGCCGGGCGCTGTTCCGAGCGCCGCCACATCGACCCCGAGCCCGCGAAGGTGTTCGCGAAACGACGTTGCCCCGAAAGGCACTTCCCCTTCGACCCCGACGAACCCGAGCCGCGACAGCGACTGCCGCCGGGCCAGCGCGGCGACCGTGTTGAAGGCCGAACCGCCCAGAACGATCCGCCGCGGCAGCGGCGCGGCCCTCCCCAGCAGACGGGCCATCTCGCCCGCGCCGACCGCGGCCTCGTCATCGCGAAGCGCCCAGCCCGCTCCGGACACATCCACCACGACATCGACATTGAGGGCACCCACACCCACGACGTCGAACCGGACATCACCCAGCGAACCCACCACACCTCCACGCCACCGGGAAGACACCAGCCACCGACCCTACGCAGGGCCGCAGACTCGGACGACCTCAAGGAACGCGAACGCGATTTCGAGGCACGCATACGCGCCTTCACCGCGGCGGTATCAACCCATTTGCGCTGAGCAGCAGTAGGGTCGGACGCAGCATCGGATCTTGCAAAGGGAGGCAAGGATGGCGGTCCGCCGCATGGACCACGTCGGCATCGTGGTCGAGGATCTCGCCGCCGCCGTCGCGTTCTTCGTCGAACTCGGCCTGGAGGTCGAGGGCGAGACGACCGTCGAGGGCGAGTGGGTGGACCAGCTCGTGGGGCTCAAGGGCGTACGGGCCGACATGGCTTTCGTCCGAACCCCGGACGGCAGCGGCCGCGTCGAACTGTCGACGTTCCAAAGGCCCCCGGCCACCGGCGCCGCCCCATGGGAACCCGTCAACACTCCGGGCATCCCGCGTCTGACCTTCGCTGTGGACGCGGTAGACGAACTCGTAGCCCGGTTGCAGAGCCGCCACGGCGCCGAGTTGGTGGGGGAGATCGCGCAGTACGAGAACTACGTCCGGTACGGCTACGTCCGCGGTCCGTCCGGCGTCATCATCGGCCTCGTCGAGGAACTCGGCTGACTGCACCGCCGGAACGCCGCAACCGGCAGGATGCCTCCCATGGCCGACGAAACCGAGAACGCTGCGGGACCGCGTTCCTTCCTGACCTGCGCGACCGAAGTGGCCCGCCTGATGGACGTCGAGGACGTCGCGGACCTCGCGGCGAAACCGGACAACCCGGCCCGCCACCTCGCCCACGCGGTGCGAAAACCCCTGCTGGAGCGCGCAAGTCTGCCCGAGGAGCTGTTCGCCCCGCTGATGGCCGCATCGGTCTACGACCCGGATCCCAGTTTCTGCCTCTGGTTCGTCGAGCCGGCGGTCTACGCATTCGGACGCCGCCGGGTGGCGGAGGCCCTGCTCGACTACCTGCGCGACGGCACGGATGCCGAGCGAGCAGGCGCTGAGCGGGCCTGGTACTGGACCCATGCGCCCTTGAGGCGAGGCCGATCCGCGGCGTACGAAAGCGGCACGGTACGCGATCCCGCTCTGGACAGGCTGGGGGACATCGCGGACGCCTGGCTGGAGGCGTCCCTGAGGGTGTTGGTCGAAACCGCTGACCTGCAGCTCATTTGGCGCTTGGCGAGGAGCCTGCCCGACTCCCGTTCGGCATATCCGCCGGCCCTGCGCGAACTGCTGGAAACCACGATCGCGTCAGCCCGGGTCCACTCCGACCCGTACATCAAGGACTGGGCAGCGGCGATGGACCGCGACCGGAGCTGAGCCGCGGCAGCATACCGGCGGCCGCTGTGGTCACCGCGGCTGCTGTTCCGCGATGGCTGCCCAGTCGTCTGCCTCGTGGCCGGCGGCGATGGCGTTGTCGAAGACGGTACGCAGCAGTTCGCCGATCGGGAGGGGGATGTCCTGGTCCGCTGCTGCCTGGAGCGCGAGGTGGAGGTCCTTGCGGCCCAGGACGGTGGTGAATCCGGCGGGTTGGTAGCGGCGTTCGGCGATCATCGAGCCGTAGCCGGAGTAGACGGGGCCGGGGAAGAGTGTCGAGCTCAGCAGGTCGACGAACTGCATGGGGTCGACGCCGGCCCTTTCCGCGACGCTGACCGCCTCGCCCAGCGACTGGATCGCGCACGCGATCAGGTAATTCCCGAGGATCTTCACGGTGTTGGCCTGCTCTGGACGTTCCCCGAGCCGCCAGGTCCGCGAGCCGATCACGTCGAAGAACGGCTGCACGCGGTCGAGCAGTGCCGGGTCGCCGGCCGCGAGGACGTTGAGCGCCCCGGCTTCGGCGACCGGGACGCGGCCGAAGACCGGGGCCGCGACGTACCCGACGCCGTGCTCGGCGTGCGCTGCTTCGGCCCGGCGGGCCAGCGCGGCGCTCACCGTGCCGAGGTTGACGTGGACGGTCCCGCGCGGGGTCTGCGCGAGGACGCCGGTGTCGAGGAACGTCTCGGCGACGGCCCGGTCGTCGGACAGGATCGAGAAGACCACCGGAGTGTGCATGGCCTCGGCGACCGAAGCGGCGCGGCGGGCACCCTCGGCCACGAGTGCGTCGGCAGGTCCGTCGGAGCGGTTCCATACCACGACTTCGTGGCCGGCCTCCAAGAGGTTGCGCGCGATGGGTCGCCCCATGGCTCCCAGGCCGATGACCGCGATGCTGCCCACGCCGAGCACCCCTTCCCTCTGAACCCTCTGAACCGTCTGAAGCGGTTCAAGGATGCCACGGAGTTACCATCGCAGTGAACCGTCTGAAGCGGTTCCGGCGTGTTGCCGCCCACTGCGGAGGTTGGAATGACCGAGGACGTTCGTCGGGTGTTCCGGATGGACAACGAGGTCCTGGCATTCCGGTTCACCGCCACCGTCAGCGATCGCGCGGGCCGGGCGCCGAGGGAGCGGCTGACCGACACAGCACGGCTGAAGCTGTGGCTGGGGGCCGCGGGGCTCGATGTCGCAGACGTGACGCCGGCCGATCTGCAGGACGCCGTCGAATTGCGCGAGACGATCTACCGCATGGGATCGGCGATCGCCGCAGGTGAAAAGCCGAAATCCACGGACGTCCGCACCCTCAACGCGATAGCCGCCGCCGGGCACGCGAAGGCTGCACTGGAACGAGGAAGCGCAGGATGGCGCCTGACGGAGGCCGCTCCCGTCGCCGACGCCCTCGGAGTCCTTGCCGCGGACGCCATTCGCGTCCTCGGAGGTCCTGACCGCGGCCGCATCAAGAACTGCGAAGGCCCCGGCTGCGCGGGGCTGTTCCTCGACACCAGCCGCGGAGGAAACCGCCGTTGGTGCGCCATGAACACCTGCGGCAACAAGGTCAAGAAGTCACGCATCGCCGCCTCCTGAACTGTGACGGCTCACCGCAGTCAGGGCGGGGATGCGGATAGCCCCGGCCGGCGCCGCTCACCGTCGGGGCGATTGCGCAGCGTGGACGCTCGTACGACGAGCCGGGTCGGCACGACGGTGGGCCGTTGCCGGACGCCGCCCTCGATCATCCGGACGAGCCCCTCCACCGCCAACCGCCCGCCGGCCTGCGGCGTGTGGGACACCGTCGTGACGGGCGGCGTGGTCAGGGCGTACGACGGGTCCTCGCTGAAGCAGGCGACCAGTACGTCGTCGGGCACGCGGAGCCCGTTCCGGTCTGCGGCGGCCAGGAGTTGGCGGCCCATGTCCTCGTAGATCCCGTACACGGCGTCGGGCCGCCCGGGGCCGCCGAGCAGTTCCCCTGCCGTGTCCCGGCCGAACTCGAAAGCCGCCACCCGCTCGTAGCCGCTGTTCTCGCGGCACCAGTCGCGGTAGGCCGCGACGCACGCGCGGGTGTAGTGGTCGGTGCAGTCGCCCGCCATCAGCGCGATACGGCGGGCGCCCTGTCCGGCCAAGTGGTCGAGAACCGTGCGCACGGAGCCCGCATGGTCGTTGTCCACCCAGCCCGCGGTACGCATGTCGGCCGGGCGGCCGACGAAGGCGAGGGGCAGGGCGGCCTGCGCGGCCTGTTCGGCCAGGCGGTCCTCGGCCGGCGAGTCGAGGATGAGGGCGCCGGTGGCCGCCGGCACGTCCCACGCGGTGATCCCGGCAGGCAGGATGGTCAGCCCGTATCCGAGGCGGTGCGCCGCCGCGGTCGCGGCGTTCACCATGGCGGCGTAGTAGTGCACGGAGAGGAAGTCCCACTGGAGGCCGCCCCGCGCGGTGACGCTGAGCGCCAGCGTGCGCGGCGCGGTCCGGTAGCCGAGGTCGGCGGCGACCGCGCGTACGCGGGTCCGGGTCGCCGCGCTCATCCGCCCGGTGCCGTTCAGGGCGTTGGTGACGGTCGCCCGCGACACCTCCGCCGCCGCGGCGACATCAACGAGCCGTGTCCGTCGCATGCTTGGATCCTACGGAATTCGTCATGACAGGCGGATTAATCAACGAATTCCGAACCATTACGCGGGTTGTGGTTGCGCGTGACACCACTCAGCATCGGCTCTGCCCACCGCGGACAGAGCAAGGGACCAGCATGGACACCACACCCAGCCGCAGAACCGTCCTCGCCGGCATCGCCGCCGCCGTCGGCACGACCGTCGGCACCACCGTGCTCGCCGGGCCGGCCGAGGCCGCCCGCTGCGACGCGGACACCGTCCTGACCAACGGCTACGTCTGGACGGTCGACTACCGCGACAGCATCAAGAAGGCGGTCGCCATACGCGACGGCCGCATCGTCTACGTCGGCACCGACAAGGGAGCCGCCACCTACATCGGCCGCCGCACCCGCGTGGTCGACCTGCGCGGCCGGATGCTGATGCCCGGCCTGCACGACGGCCACCTGCACGTCCTCTCCGGCGGCAGCGGCCTCCTCGGCCTCGACTTCGGGTACGCCCCCTTCACCGTCCCGCAATTCCTCGACGTCATCGCCCGCTACCTCGCCGGCGACACCGCGCAGGAACCGGACGGCTGGGTACAGGGGGAACACTGGTACGTGCAGGCCATGCAGCCGGTCGGCACGACCGTCACCCGCAAGGACCTCGACACCCTGCCGACCCGCCGCCCGATCGTCATCAACTCCACCGACGGGCACACCTCGCTGGTCAACAGCCGCGCGCTCGCCCTGGCAGGCATCACCCGGGACACGCCGAACCCGCCGACCGGCACCATCGAACGCGACGCCTCGGGGGAACCCACCGGCATCCTGCAGGACGGCGCCCAGCGCCTGGTCTCGGCGCTCGTGCCCGACCCGACCGACGCCGACAACCTCCGGTACGCGCAGGCCGCCCTGGCCGCGCTGCGCGCCCAGGGCATCACCACGTTCATGGACGCCGCGT
The DNA here is from genome assembly GCF_021502675.1 of Yinghuangia soli. Lineage (GTDB taxonomy): Bacteria > Actinomycetota > Actinomycetes > Streptomycetales > Streptomycetaceae > Yinghuangia > Yinghuangia soli. The sequence continues at coordinate 57,001 of NZ_JAKFHA010000019.1, read as the reverse complement.
CGTCCGAGGGCACCGTACGGACGTTCGCGACGCTCGCCGCGCGGGGCGAACTCACCGCCCGGGCGCACTTCGCGCCGGTCGTCGACCTCACCGAGGCGGACCCGCTGCCCAGACTGCGCAAGCTCCGCCGCGCCTACGACACGGGACCCCACCGGACCGCGGCGAACATCCACGTCGGGAACGTCAAGGTCTTCCTCGACGGCGTCCTGCAGGCACCCGCGCAGACAGCCGCCGTGCTCGAGCCCTACCTGGTCGACGACGGGCACGGCCACATGGTCCCCGGGACGCACAGCGGCGCCGTCTACTGGCCGCCGGAGAAACTGAACGCCCTGATGGTCGACCTCGCCGCGGCCGGCCTCGACCCGCACGCGCACGCGATCGGCGACCGCGCGGTACGCGTCGCCCTCGACTCCTTCGCCGCCGTCCGCCGCGCGGGCCACCGCGCCAACCGCCTGACCGTCGCGCACGCCGAACTCGTCAGCCCCGCCGACATCCCCCGCTTCGGCCGCCTCGACGTGGTCGCCGCGATGGGCTTCCACTGGGCCAAGCCCGCCCCCGACTCCACCGACACGGTCGAACCCTTCCTCGGCCCCGAGCGGTTCGAGAACTACGAACCGGAGGGCGCCGTCTTCCGCGCGGGCGGACGCGTCTCGCTCGGCAGCGACTGGCCCGTCGACCCGCTGAACCACTGGGAAGCCCTGCGCACCGTCATCACCCGCACGGCCGCGGCCGGCAGCCCGTACGCCAAGTACGGCGCCATGACGCCCCGCCAGGCCCTGCACCGCCGCATCGCGGTCCGCGCGATCACCCTCAACGGCGCCTACCAGCTCCGCCAGGAACGCGACACCGGCTCCATCGAGGTCGGCAAGCTGGCCGACCTGATCGTCCTCGACCAGAACATCATGACGATCCCGGTCGAGAACATCGGCCGCACCAAGGTCCTCCTCACCCTGGTCGGCGGCCGCCCGGTCCACGGCACATACGAGGCCCTCGCACAACCGTGACCCCGGACCGGCAGGTCCCCTCGCCCGTCACGGGCGAGGGAACCGCCTTTTCACTGCTGCGACTTGGCGCGCCAGATCCGGCGGGATGCGGCGAGCGGGTCGGCGACGACGCTCGGCGGGGTGTCCCAGATGCGCGCCTGCGGGTCCTCGGAGGTGAACAGCGGCCACCCGGGGTCGCCGCCGCGCGCGAACGACACCCAGGAATCGCGGAGTCGGCGCGAGAGTTCGAGGAAGTCCGACGGGGGCGGCTTGCCGCCGAACAGGAACTTGCCCATTTCCCCTTGGGCATGCCCGAAGGCGGCGGGGATGTCGATGGTGTGCACGGCGCCCAGGACACCGCCCATCGAGGGGCTGGGCCAGGCGAATTCGTACAGGAACGCGCGCCCGCCCGCCGCCGCGTGGGCCTCCGCCAGCCAGGTCGACGGCATGCGGAACAGCGAGTCGGAGTACATCGCGGTGTACAGCTGTCCGTCGGACGCGCCGGGATGCGCGGCTCGGTACTGGTCCGGCGCATCCGCAGCCAATCCCAACAGGTCCGCTGTGTAGGAAAGTTCGATGTTGCGGCGGGCGGGACGCGGCTGCTTGGGCGCCGACGGGTCGCGACGCAGGCGGCTGCGGGCCATCGTGGCCATCATGGGCAGCGACTTGATCATGCCGGTGAGGCTGGGCCTGATCGCCCCGTGCTGCAGGGACCACAGCGTGAACTCGTCACGGGTGTAGCCGGAGATCAGGTCGATGTCCCGCGCGACCCCCGAGCGCAGCGCGAGCCAGGGCTTGTCGACGACGGTCACACCGTCGATGCTCGGCGAGAACGCGGTGATGGCCTCCGGGGTCGTCCACGCCCTGGGGTCCGCCTCCATCGACGCGAGCGGGACGTCCTGGACGGCGAGCAGCCGCTCGGGAGCCACGCTCGCGAGGTCCTCGGGCCGCACGCCCGCGGCCGTGCAGATCAGCCGGGAGATCCGCGCCGACTCCTCCTGCGGGATGTAGCGTCCGGCCATGCTCTGCACGATGGCCCGGCGGAACAGGCCGCGGGCGTGCGGTGCGGACATCAGCGCCGCGATGGAGGCACCTCCGCCCGACTCGCCGAAGACGGTGACGTTGCCGGGATCGCCGCCGAATCCGGCGATGTTCTCCTGCACCCAGGACAGCGCCGCGGCCTGGTCCAGGAATCCGCGGTTGTCGGGTGCGCCGGGCACGTGGGCGAAGCCCTCGAATCCGACGCGGTAGTTGAAGGTGACCAGGACGACGCCGTCGCGCGCCAGCACGGCGCCGTCGTGCGTCGGGTCGGCGGAGTGGCCGCTCTTCCAGCCGCCGCCGTGGATCCACACCATGACCGGCAAATGGTCGCCCTCGCCGCCCGGCGTCCACACGTTGACGGTGAGGCAGTCCATGCCGTGTTCGGGCAGCCAGGCCCGCGGCATACCGGGCACGAGCGGCAGTTGCGGCGGGACCACGCCGAAGGCGTGCGCCGGCCGGACCCCGTCCCAGCGGGGTGCGGGAGCAGGCGCCTGGAACCGCAGCGGCCCCTCGGGCGGCGCGGCGAAGGGGATGCCCTTGAAGACCGTGAGTCCGCCGGAGAGGCCGGTCCCCTCGACCTGGCCCCCGGTGGTCTTGACGACGACTCCCATGTGCGGCTCCTTCGGTGAATGGTCCGCGTCCGCGGTCACAGGGTGCGCCAGCGTCCGGCGGGGCCGCGGGATTACAAGACGCCACCGAGCGGTGCGGCGGTCCGGTCCTCGCGATCAATACGCTATGGCTATCCCACGAAGAGGGACCGCGACAAGCCTTTCCGGAGGCCTGTGCCCAAATAGCGGCCGGTTTTCCGGTGACTTCGATTCTTGAATTCAGTGCCGTCCGGACCGCATGACCGCAAAGGCGGAATCGTGGCGGGATTCGCAGTCCCGACTTCACGCCGATGAATTCAAGGAGAAAAGCCAAGGTCCGGGCCGGGCGGCATGCTTGACACCGGTGACAAGGCGTGAGGAGCATGATCGGTATGGCTTCCGACGGCAGACCGCAGCGCGATGCGCGCGAGGCCAACCTCCGCGTGCTGCGCGACTGCCTGGCGGCCGGACCGATGGCGCAAGTCGAGCTCGCCGCCGTGTCGAAGCTGTCCGAGGCGACCGTGTCCAACCTGGTCAGGATCCTCGTCGAGCAGGGGCACGTGCACGTGGAGCCGGGCATCCGCAACGGCCGCCGCACCCGGATCCTGAGTCTGCGCGACCGGCCGGCCCCCTGGTACCTGGGCATCGAGATCGCCCGTACGCGCGTCCGCGTCGCCGCCGTCGGGCACGGTGCGGATCCCGCCGTGCACGCCGCCGAAATCCCCGTCCCGTGCGCGTATTCGCAGGCCCTGGACACCGTGGTGGAGCTGGTCCGGGGCCTGGACGAGGGACGCGGCCTGAGCCCGGCCCGACTCGCCGGTGCGGTGGTGGCGGTGCCCGGCCTGGTCCGGGCGACGTCGGAAGGCGCCGCCCCGGACCTGCTCGGCGAGGGCTACCACCAGGCCATGGGCTGGGGGAGTGTGCCGCTCACCCGCGACCTCGCCGAGGCGCTGGGCACGGAGGTGACCGTCGAGAACGACTGCAATCTGGCCGCGCTCGCCGAGATGCACGCCGGTGCGGGCCGCGGGCACCGCGACTTCATGTACGTGCTGGGGCACGCCTACGTCGGCGGAGGGCTCGTGCTGAACGGGCGCATCTACCGCGGCGGAGGCGGAGTCGCCGGCGAGTTCGGCCACACCGTCGTCGACTCCGGCGGCAAGTCCTGCTGGTGCGGCGGCCGGGGCTGCCTGGAGACGGTGGTGGGCGAGGCCGCGCTGGTGGAGGCCGCGGGCGAGGGACGGGTAGGCCGGCCCCGCGACCTCGCGCAGGTGGTGTCCGGCGCCCTTGCCGGGGACGCGCGGTGCCGCGCGGCGATCACCGACGCGGGCACCGCGATCGGATCGGTGATCGGGGCCGTGGCGACTCCGCTGGATCTGCGCTTGGCGGTCATCGGCGGGCCGCTGACCGGAGCCGGGCGGCTGCTGCTGGACGCGGTACGCGCCCGACTCACCGCCTATGTCGGCCAGTTGCACCCGTCCACGACCGCGGTCGCGATCGCCGAGCTGGGTGACGAGGCGCCGGTGCGCGGCGCGGCACTTGCCGCCGCGCGGCAGGCAGCGGCGCCGGGCTGACGCTGCCTGCCGCGCTCCCGACGACGCGGCGAACCGAAGCGCCCGACGAGGCGCGCACCGAAGTACCGCGCCGGGTTGCGGCGTCAGGCGGCGACGAGCGGGAAGTGGCAGGCCACCCGGTGCCCGGGCCGGACCTCGACCGGCTGCGGAACCTCGGCGGCGCAGCGGGCTTGGGCGAGCGGGCAGCGCGTCCGGAACCGGCATCCGCTCGGCGGGTCGAGCGGGGAGGGCAGGTCGCCGCTCAGCAGCCTGTGTGCCACGTCGGCCGACGCGACACCCGCCGGCCCGGAGCCGGCTCCGGCGGACCCGGGCTCGGGCTCGGCCCCGGGTCCGGCACCGCCCGGCACCGAGGCCAGCAGCGCACGGGTGTACGGATGAGCGGGCCGTCCGAAGAGCTCGTCGACCGGGGCGTCCTCGCACAGCATGCCGAGGTACATCACCGCGACGCGGTCCGACAACTGCCGCACCACGGCAAGGTCATGGGAGATGAACAGCATGGCCAGGCGCTGCCGTTCGCGGATGTCCATCAAGAGGTTGAGCACCTGGGCCTGGATGGAGACGTCGAGCGCGGAGACGACCTCGTCGCACAGCAGGAGTTCCGGCAGGCAGGCCAGCGCCCGGGCGATGCTGACGCGCTGGCACTGACCGCCGGACATCTCGTGCGGCCGCCGCTCCAACATGGAGGGGTGCAGCCCGACGAGTTCGGCCAGTTCACCGACCCGGGCCCGGACCTCCGCCGGGTCGCCCTTCCCGGCGAGGGTGAGGGGCGTGGCGATGATGTCGCGGACCGTACGGCGCGGGTTGAGGGAGGCGATGGGGTCCTGGAACACCATGCCGACCCGCCGCCGGTAGGGCTTGAGCGCACGGCCGCGGGCCCGGGTCACGTCCTGTCCGTCGAAGACGATCGCGCCGGAGACGTCGTCCTCGATGCGTGCGACGGCGCGTGCGACGGTCGACTTGCCGCAGCCGGACTCCCCGACCAGGCCGAGGGTTTCGCCCGCGTGCACGGTGAGGTCGAGGCCGGCGACGGCCTCGAAGGGGCGCCCGGCATTGCGGTAGCGGACCCGGAGCCCGCGCACGCTCAGCAGCGGCGTGTCGGGGTCGGCACCGGGAGCGGCACCCGGGGCGGCACCGGGGAGCGGCGTGCCGCGCTTGTCGTCGGTCTTCATGCGCGGCTCGTCTCCTGGGTCTCCTGAGGGATGGGTGCGCCGCCTTCCGGCAGGTCGGCCGACCCGGGCACCGGCACCGGGTTCCAGCACGCGCCGTCGTGGGCGCTGCCCGGCACCGGGGCGAGCGGCGGCGCCTGGGTGCGGCACCGGTCCTGGACGCGCGGGCAGCGCGCGGCGAACGCGCAACCGTCCGGCAGGCGGGTGAGGTCGGGCGGTTGGCCGCCGATCGCCGCCAAACGGCGGCCGCGTTCACCGTGCAGCGTCGGTGCCGCGTCGAGCAGCGCGCGGGTGTACGGCATGCGGGGGCCGGCGAGGACTCCGCGCGTGGCGCCGCGTTCGGCCTGGCGCCCCGCGTACATGACCATGACGTCGTCGGAGTGGTCCGCCACCACGCCGAGATCGTGGCTGATGAGGATGACGGCCATGTCGCGTTCGGCGCGGAGCCGGTCGAGAAGCCCGAGGATCTGGGCCTGCACGGTGACGTCCAGCGCGGTGGTCGGCTCGTCGGCGATGAGCAGGTCCGGGTCGCAGCCGAGGGCGATCGCGATCATGACGCGCTGCCGCATGCCGCCGGACATCTGGACGGGGTACTGGTCGGCGCGCCGGGCCGGGTCGGGGATGCCGACGGAGTCCAGGAGTTCGACCGCGGCGCGCTTCGCCGCTCGGCGGTCGAGGCGCAGGTGCCGCCGGAGCGGCAGGGCGATCTGCCGCCAGACCGGGAGCACGGGGTTGAGGGCGGTCATGGGGTCCTGGAACACCATGCCGATGCGGCGCCCGCGGATGTCGCGCAGCGCCGCTTCCCCGGTCACCGCGAGGTCGATGCCGTCGAAGTGGGCCGTCCCGCCGCGGTGCGCGACCGCGGCGGCGGGGAGGAGGCCGAGCAGGCTGCGGCACAGCACGCTCTTGCCGGACCCCGACTCGCCGACGACGGCCAGCGTACGTCCGCGGGCGAGGTCGACGTCGACGCCGTCGACGGCCGCGACGATGCCGCGCGGGGAGTGCAGATGCACCGAGTAGCCCCGCAGCCGCAAGAGGGAGCCGTGCCCGTCTGCCGAGGAAGCGGGCTTCCCGGTAGTCGGGTTCGTGGTGCCGAGAGGGTTCACAGCATCGCTCCGCGCATGTCGAGTCGGGCGGAGAGCCGGTCGCCGACGACGTTGGCGCACAGCACCACGAGCACCAGGACCAGGGTGGGGGTGAGGGTGACCATGGGGTGTTCGGCGAGGACTTGGCGGCCTTCCGCGATCATGCCGCCCCACGTGGGGTCGGGCGGCGGGACGCTGACGCCCAGGAAGCCGAGGCCGCCTTCGACCATCACGCCTACGCCGAACATGGTGACGCCGTACGTGACGATGCCGGTGAGGATGTTGGGCAGGATCTCGCGCAGCATGAGCCGCGGCGCGGACATCCCCATCGCCCGGCAGGAGAGCACGAACTCGCGTTGCGACAGGCTCAGTACCGGCGCCCGCACGATGCGCACGAAGCCCGGCACGAACAGCAGCCCGATGACGAGGGTGACCGACGTGGTGGACGGTCCGACGGCGCCGATGACCGCGAGCGCGAAGATCATCGCCGGGAACGCGAGGAGCACGTCCGTCAGGCGCATGATGACGCCGGGCAGCAGGCCGCGCCCCATGCCGGCGGCCATGCCGAGCACGGTGCCGACGACGGCGCCGATCACGGTCGCCCCGGCGCCGACGACCAGGCTGACGCGGGCGCCGTGCACGATCCGCGCGAGCGTGTCGCGCCCGAGCGCGTCGGTGCCGAGCCAGTGGTCCCCGCTGATGCCGGCGGCCAGGGCGTCGGTGTCGCTGCGCGTCGGGTCCTCCAGGGGCAGGACCGGTGCCAGCAGGGCGGCGGCGCACAGTACGGCCAGGAAGCCGACGGCCAGCCACGCGCCGGTGCCGAGCCGGTTCCGGTTCGGCGGCAGCGGCCGGGTGCCGTTGCGCGGGGACTCGGAAAGAGCAGCAGCAGAGGCCGAGGCAGAGGAGGGGGCGAGGTCCGGCGGCGGGGTGCCGGCGAGGCCGGTGTCAGCGGGCATGGCGGATCCTGGGGTCGAGCACGCCGTAGAGGAGGTCGACGGCGAGATTGACGAGCACGTACACCGCGGCGATGAGCAGGACGGTGCCTTGCAGGACAGTGAAGTCCTTGGTCTGGACGGCGCCCAGGGCGTAGGTGCCCAGGCCGGGGATGGCGAACAGCTGCTCGACGATGACGGCGCCGCCGACCAGGAACCCGAAGTTGAGGCCGACCAGGGTCACCAGCGGCAGCAGTGACGGGCGCAGGGTGTGCCGGAAGAGCACCTGCCGCGGGGTGAGGCCCTGGGCGCGCGCGGCGAGGATGTAGTCCTGCTGGAGGGTCTCCAGGACGCCCGCGCGCAGCACCCGGTAGTAGACCGCGGCGAGTCCCAAGGCCAGCGTGACCGCGGGGAGCAGGAGGGTGCGGAAGGTCTGCGCCGGATCCTGCTCCGGGGGTGTGTAGCCGGTGGCCGGCAGCGCGCCGAGCTGCACGGCGAAGATGTAGATGAGCAGGACGGCGATGGCGAACTGCGGGGTGGCCAGCAGCACGAACGAGCCCGCGTTGGCGGCCTTGTCGGGGGCCTTGCCGCGCCGGTACGCGGCCCACACGGCAAGGGGTACCGCGACGGCCAGCGCCAGGACCTCCGCGAAGACCACCAGCAGCAGCGACGGGACGGCGCGGTCGGCCAGGGCGTCCGAGACCTTCTGGCCGGTGAGCGCCGAGGTGCCGAAGTCGCCGTGCAGGACACCGGTGAACCACGTCCGGAACTGCTCGACGGCCGGCTGGTCGGCGCCCGTCTTGCGGTTGAACTCGGCGATCTGCTCGGGGGTCGCGGTGTCGCCCAGGACCGCGGTGGCCAGCTCGCCCGGGAGGATGCGCCCCAGGGCGAACGTCGCCACCGCGACGGAGACCAGGACGATCACCGCCTGCCCGGCGCGGGCGAGCAGCGAGCGGGTGGTCACTGCGTGGTCCACAGGTCGACGAGGGAGAACGCGTCGACGCCGTACGCGTCGGCGGCCGGCAGGTGGACCTTCGGCCCCGCGGCGAACATGCCCGTCTTGCGCACGACCGGGATGCTGGGGATGTCGGTCGAGGCGTTGGTGAGGATCTGCCGAGCGATGGGCAGCGCCGCGGCGGCGTCGCCTGCCGCGCCCAACTGCGCGAAGAGTTCGTCGTTCGCCTTGTTCGCGTAGCCGCCCAGGTTGCGGCGGCCGCTGCTGGCGAACGCGACCTCGGTGCCGTCGACGGTGGTGGTGGCGACGAAGGCGGGGGAGAAGCTGACGTCGTAGTTGCGCTGCAGGACGTCCTGCATGATGCCGACCGCGGTGTTGGTCTTGATGGTCGACTCGATGCCCACGGCCTTCCACTGCTGCTGGATCAGCTGCGTGGCGGCCACGTAGTTCGACCCTTGCAGCGTGTTGAGTTCGAGCTTGACCGGCTTGCCGTATTCGGCGAGGAGCTGCTTGGCCTTGTCCGGGTTGTAGTCGGGGACGCCGATGCCCTGCTGCTCGGGATCGTTCTCCGCGAGGAAGGCGGTGGTGGGCTTGGTGTCGCCGTTGTAAGCGACCTTGTTGATGGCATTGCGGTCGATGGCCATGCTCAGCGCCTGGCGTACCCGGATGTCGTCCAGGCCCGGGCGGGTCATGTTCATGATGATGCCGTCGGGGCTCAGGCCCTCGTTCAACTGCACCTGCAGACCGGCGGATTTGGCCTGCTTGGCCTGGTTCGGCTGGGACGCGACCATCATGTCGATGGTGCCGGCCTGGACGGACTGGACCGCGGTCTGGGTGTCGAGCATGACCTTGAGCACGACCTTGTCGGGGTGCGTGCGGTCGGCCAGCCAGGAAGTCTCGCTGCGGACCAGGGTGACGTGGTCGCCGGGCACGATCTCGGTGACCTTGAACGCGCCGGTGCCCACCGGGTTGCGTCCGAACGCGTCGCCGGCGGACCGCTTCGCGGTCGGCGACGGGATCAGCCCGGCGATGCCGGTCAGGCCCACTTCAGGGAACTGCGCCCACGGCGCGGAGAGGGTGAACACGACGGTGTGCGGGTCCGCCGGGGTGATCGCGGACACCAGGCTCATCAGGCGCGGGGCGCAGCCGAGACAGGTCTTCTTGTCCTTGATGTCCTGGTAGTGCGCTGCGACGGCGGCCGCGTCGAAGGGCGTGCCGTCCGAGAACTTCACCCCCTCGCGCAGCTTCACCGTGAAGGTCTTGTTGCCGTCCGAGGCGGTTGCGCCGAGTGCCAGCTGCGGGACGAGGCTGCCGTCGCCGCCGACCGCGAACAGCGGGTCCATGACGGCGCGCGCGGCGGTGTAGTCCATGGCGCTGGCGAAGTTCGGCGCGGTGGGGTCGAGCGTCTGCACGTCGAACGGCATGCCGACCTGGATCGTCCCGCCGCGGCGGGGGTCGCCGCCGGGGGCTCCGGCACCGGCGTCGGAACCGCCGCCGCAGGCGGACGACAGCAGTGCGGCGGCCGATACGGCGGCCACTGCCGCCGGGCCGCGTCCGAGTCTCGGGAATGGCAGAGTGCGCATTATTGACCTCGCAACGGGATCGGAGAAACGCTCGGTACGCGGGCACACAATTTGGCGGTGTGCGGGAGGCAAATGCCGGACGGCATATGTGCGGTGGATGCGGCACGGACTTCGGCCGCCGATGCGGTGCGGTCTGTCGAATCAACGCCCCGATGGCAGGAGATTATTGCGTGTTCCTAGCCGTCGTCAATGAGGTGACATAAAAAATCCACGGCAGTGGATAGCTCGACCCGCGGACACGCCATTGTCTTCGGTCAATTGAATTCAAGGGTCGAAGCCAATGGAGCGGAAGCGTCCCCTTGGGGGTGCGGGCGCAAGCTGTATGTCCAACAGCGATATTGCGCTCCATTGACTGGCGTCATAATCAATGCATACTTGTCGCACGACTCCGCTGCCACCAGGACGAGGTGCCGCTCATGGAGCTGTCTCCCTCTGCCCACATCGACACGTTCTGCCGTGATCGACTTCCGCCTTCCGAGCAGTGGCCCGAGCTGCTGTTCGACCTCCCCGAGTTGGCCTATCCGGCCCGGCTCAACTGCGCGACCGTCCTGCTCGACGACGTGATCGAGGAGTTCGGCCCGGACCGGCGCTGCCTGGTCACCGCCGACGAGACGTGGACCTACGCCGACCTGCTGCGCCGCGCCCGGCAGGTGGCCCAGGTCCTCGTCGAGGACCTCGGCCTGGTGCCCGGCAACCGGGTGCTCCTGCGCGGACCCAACAACCCCTGGCTGGTGGCCTGTTGGTTCGGGGTGCTGCGGGCGGGCGGCGTGGTGGTGACCACCATGCCGCTGCTGCGGGCACACGAGCTGGAGACGCTGTGCGGGATCAGCACGCCGACCCTGGCCTTGTGCGACCACCGGTTCCTGGCCGAGCCGGCCTCCGGTGTGCCCGACCTGCCGACCGTGCCGTACGGCGGCGACACTCCGGACGACCTGATCGCCCGCTGCGAGGCCAAGAGCGGGGAGTTCGCCGCGGTGGACACCGCCGCGGACGACGTCGCGCTGATCGCCTTCACCTCCGGGACCACCGGTCGGCCCAAGGCGACGCTGCACTTCCACCGCGACGTGCTCGCGAACGCCGACACCTTCTCCCGCCACGTGCTCAAGCCGGAACCCGGCGACCTCTTCACCGGAACTCCTCCGCTCGGCTTCACGTTCGGGCTGGGCGGGCTGGTCGTCTTCCCGCTGCGGGCAGGCGCGGCGACCCTCCTGCTGGAGAAGGCCTCGCCCCCGCAACTCGCGCAAGTAGTACGTGATTTCGGTGTCACCATCCTGATCACGGCGCCGACCGCGTACCGCGCGATCCTCGGTGCGGGGCTCGCCGCCGACATGACCTCGCTGCGCAGGTGCGTCTCGGCGGGGGAGGCGCTGCCGGCCGACGTGTGGCACGGCTTTTACGACGCCACCGGCATCCGCCTCATCGACGGCATCGGCGCCACCGAGATGCTGCACGTCTTCATTTCCGCCGCCGACGACGACATCCGCCCCGGCTCGACCGGACGCGCCGTCCCTGGCTACCAGGCCGACGTCCTGACCGCAGAGGGCACTTCCGCGCCCGACGGGGAGTCGGGGCTGCTGGCCGTCAAGGGACCGACCGGGTGTCGCTACCTGGACGATCCACGCCAGTCGAAGTACGTGCAAGACGGCTGGAACCTGACAGGTGACACCTACATTCGGGACGCCGAGGGCTACTTCTGGTACCAGGCGCGGAGCGACGACATGATCGTCTCGTCCGGCTACAACATCGCCGGCCCCGAGGTCGAACTGGCCCTCCTCGCACACCCCGACGTCATGGAGTGCGGCGTCGCAGGTGCCCCCGACACGGCCCGCGGGATGATCGTGAAGGCCTTCGTCGTGCTCCGCGCCGGGGTGGAGCCCGGGGAGGCGACCGCCAAGTCCCTCCAGGAGTTCGTGAAGGCTACGATCGCGCCCTACAAGTACCCCCGCGCCGTCGACTTCGTCGACGCGTTGCCGCGCACCGGCAACGGCAAGCTGCTGCGCGCGGAACTCCGCTCCTGGGCGCGCGGCGACAGCGCGCGCTGACCGGAGCAGCCCGCCGGATGACCGGGCGCACGCAGCCGGAGCGCCTGCAGCGGCGATCGCCCGCATGGCATATCGCGTGACATTGACGGTCGCAAAATGAACAACATAGACTCCTGGTGGAGCCAGGACCATCAGGAGGATTCAGTGCGCATCGCTGTGATCGGAGGAGGGCCCGGAGGGCTGTATCTCGCCGCGCTCGTCAAGCAGTTGTCGCCCTCGTGGGACATCACGGTGTGGGAGCGCAACGCCCCGGACGACACCTTCGGCTTCGGCGTGGTCTTCTCCGACGAGACGCTCGACGGCATCGCCCAGGCCGATCCCGTGGTCTACGCCGCGATGTCCGCCGAGTTCGCGCGCTGGACCGACATCGACGTCCGCTACGGCGGCCGCACCCTCACCTCCGGCGGGCACGGCTTCGCCGCCCTCGGCCGCAAGCGCCTCCTGCAGATCCTCCAGGGCCGCTGCGCCGAACTGGACGTGGACGTGCGCTACCGCACCGAGGCGCCAGATGTCCGCGAACTGGCCGCCGAGTACGACCTGGTGGTGGCGGCGGACGGGGTGCGCTCGGCGGTGCGCGAGCAGTTTGCCGAGCATTTCGCCGCCGACCTCGACGAGCGCCACTGCCGCTACATGTGGCTCGCCACGGACAAGGTCCTGGAGGCCTTCACCTTCGTCGTCGACACCCACGACTTCGGTGCGCTCCAGGTGCACGCCTACCCGTTCGACGCCACCCGCAGCACCGTGATCGTCGAGATGCCGGAGACCAGTTGGCGTGCCGCGGGTTTCGCGGACGCAGCGGCCCGCGACCTGCCGCGCGGCGCGAGCGACGAGGCGAGCGTCCGGCGATGCGAAGAACTGCTCGCCGAACACCTCGACGGACACCGCCTATTCGCGAACAACTCCCGCTGGATCCGCTTCACGACCGTCCGCAACAAGACCTGGCGGTACGGCAACATCGTGCTGCTCGGCGACGCGGCGCACACCGCGCACTTCTCCATCGGGTCGGGCACCAAGCTCGCCATGGAGGACGCCCTCGCGCTGGCCGCCTGCCTGCACGAGAACTCCGGGGTCCACGAGGCGCTGGCCGCCTACGAAGCGGAGCGGCGTCCCGTCGTGGAGTCCACCCAACGCGCCGCGCAGGCCAGCCTCGAGTGGTTCGAGTACATCGAACGCTATACGGGCCAGGCCCCCGAGCAGTTCGCCTTCAACCTGCTCACCCGAAGCCGCCGCGTCACCTACGAGAACCTCCGCTCGCGGGACGCCGCCTTCGCCGGAATCACCGACGACTGGTTCGCCGAGAGCGACGCGGGCGCGGGGACGGCCGCGGGAGCGGTCGCGGTACGAGGCGACCGCGGCGAGGTGCCACCGATGTTCCGCCCGTACCGGCTCGGCCCGGTCGACCTCCGCAATCGCGTCGTCGTCCCGCCGATGACCACCGGCACCGCCGTGCAGGGTGTGCCGGGCGCCTTCGAGCAGGCACACCTTACGGCGCTTGCGCTCGGCGGCGCCGGCGTCGTGTTCGCCGGGATGACCGCGGTCGGCCCGGACGGTCGGCCCGGTCTCGGCAGCCCCGGCATGTACGACGACCGGCAGGAGTCCGCCTGGCGGGCCATCACGAGCACCGTCCGCGAGGTCGCCCCGGCCGCGCTCGGGATCCAGCTCACCCATGCGGGGCGCCGGGCCGCCCGCACCGACCCCGGACCGGACGGCCGGTCGCGCCCGCTGCCCGAGGCGAACCGATGGCCCGTCATGTCGGCATCGGCGATCAGGTGGGACGACGAGAGCCCCGAGCCGTGCGAAGCCACCCGCGACGACCTCGCCACCGTCGCCGGCCAGTTCGCCCAGGCCGCCGAGCGCGCCGACCGGGCCGGTTTCGACATTATCGAACTCCACTACGGCCACGGTCACTTGATCTCCTCGTTCCTCTCCCCGCTGACCAACAGGCGCACCGACGACTACGGCGGCGACCTCGCCGGCCGCCTGCGCTTCCCGCTCGAAGTCCTGGCCGCGGTCCGCGCCGTGTGGCCGCGCACGAAGGCGCTCGTCGTACGGATCTCGGCGTGCGACTGGGCGGACGGCGGTACCAGCGGCGACGATGCCGTGGCGATCGCCCGTGCGCTCGTCGCGGCAGGCGCCGACGCCATCGACGTCTCCACCGGGGAAGTGGTCGCCCACGAGAAGCCGGCGTACGGCCGCAGCTACCAGACGCCGTTCGCCGACCTGATCCGCAACGCGACAGGAGCCCCGGTGATCGCGGTCGGCGGCATCTCGACGTACGACGACGTCAACTCGATCCTGCTGGCCGGACGCGCCGACCTGTGCGCCGTCGGACGCGCTCACCTGCACGACCCCGCGTGGACCCTGCACGCTGCGGCCGCACAGGACTACCGCGGCCCGGGGGCGGCATGGCCGGCCCCCTGGCAGGCCGGCAGCGGCAAGCCGCCGGGGGCGCGCAGCGACCGCGTCGCCCCGCGCCTGCACCTGCTGCGGCGACCCGCCGAGGCGATGCGGCAGCGCTGGCGTCCGACCGCGGCACCGCGGCTCCGCGTCGTCACCGGCCGGGGCTAGGAATCGCGGCGGCCACCAGGAGGCCGCCCCCAGACCGGTGCCACCGAGTCGACAGGCATCCCGACGGGCGGGCTGGGCGCGGGCCCGCCGGGCTGTGGACTCGGGGGCACCGCACCCCCGCCGGGGCCGGAGAATGTCGCGCCCCGGGCCCCGGCCGGAGGTCGGCGGCCGCCACCGAGTCGGCTGCCGACCTCCACTTCCGCAGACATCGGCCCAGCGCCCCGCCACGATCAAGGAACCCCCATGCGCCTTGTCATCTTCACCGCCCACGGCTCCGGACCCTGCGGGGCTCTTGCCGAGGCGTGACGGCACGCCGGGCGGGATGACCGAGTCCGCCGTTTGTAGGATCGCGACCGTACCCGAGGGAAGGCGATCATGGCAGACACGGCGATCCGCCCGAGCTCGCTCATCAACACCATCTACGGCGCGTTCATCCGCCGTCTCGGCGGCTGGGTCTCCATCGCCGACCTGATCAAGTTGATGGCCGAGTCGGACGTCGACGCGCCCGCCGTGCGCTCGGCCATCTCCAGGCTGAAGAAGCGCGGCACCCTCGTGCAGGAGCGGCAGGCCGGCATGGGCTACCGGCTCAGCCCGTCGATGGGGCCGATCTTCGACGAGGGCGACCGGCGCATCTTCGGCCATCTGGAGCCCGCCCGGCTGGAGGACGGCTGGGTCGTGGCGGTCTTCTCGGTCCCGGAGTCCGAGCGCGCGCACCGCCACCAGCTGCGGGCCCGCCTCACGTGGCTCGGCTTCGGCAACGTGTCGCCCGGCGTGTGGATCGCACCCGGACGCCTCCTGGACGATGCGCGCGCCACGCTCGGCCGCGTCGGGCTCAGCAGCTACGTGCACCTGTTCTCCGCCGACTACGAGGCGTACTCCGACCTCGGGCGGGCGGTCAGCGAGTGGTGGGACTTCGCGGCCATCGAGAAGCAGTACGCCGCATTCACCGCCACCTACGAGCCGCGTCTCCGCGACTTCCGCGCGGCGAAGCGGCTCGCTCCCGAGGATGCTTTCCGGGCGTACGTGCCGATGCTCACCGAATGGCGCAGGCTCCCGTACCTCGACCCCGGGCTGCCGGCCGAACTGCTCCCGCAGGACTGGAACGCCGTCGAGGCCCGGCGCGTCTTCCTCGACCAGCACGGCATCCTCGCCGAACCGAGCCGCCGCCACGTCGCGCGCATCACCGGGCTCTCCGACGCCGACCACTGAGCTCCGCCCGCCCGGGCGATCCAGCGCGGTCCGGCTGCCCGCAGTCCGTCGACCTGCCAAGTACGTGGGACGCGCCCGCAGTTGCCGAACGAGGTCGGCGACCGCGGGCGCGTCCGTCGGGCCGGATCAGATCCAGGGGCCTCGGATGGCTATGGTGCAGCCGGCCTTGGACTGGATGTTGACGTACAGGGTGCGGCCGTCCGGATCGAACGTCGCACCGGCGAACTCGGCGTCCGGGTCCAGTTCGACGGGGGCGAGCCGGGCGATGTCCACGAGGTCGCCGCGCGCGGTGAGGCCGCGCAGGTAGTTCTCGTTCTCGCCGTCCTCGCAGAGGATCAGCGTCCCGTGCGGGGTGACCGCGATGTTGTCGGGCATGTCGAGAACCGAGGAGTGCGGTGACTGGTAGACGAGGCGGAGCCGTTCGCGGCGGATGTCGTACGCCCAGACCTGGCCCCGCCCGGCACCGAACGCGGTCAGGCCGCCCGGGCCGGGCGGGAACTCGTCGCCGGGCGCCGCGTCACCGCCCTGAGTGGACACGAAGTAGATGCTGCCCTGGTCGTACACCGAGCCTTCCAGGCGGGAGAAGACCGCGGCTCCCTTGGCCTGCCCTTCGCGGCTGACGGTGGGTGCGGCGTCGAACCAGGTGGCCCCCGGGGCGAAGGTCGGGTCAGGATCGTCGATGTCGACCCAAGTGACCTGGTACGCCGCGCCCTTCGGCTGCCCGAGATGGAGTTGCGCGCGTGGCGTGCCGGCCACCGCGAGCATCTGCAGTCGGCCGCCGTCGAGGATGCGTCCGGCCCGCATGGGGTGGACCGGAGGCAGGTACCGGTAGAACCCGGAGGCGAACAGCGGGTCGTCCTCGGTCAGGTACAGCGCGCCGGAGACGGGGTCGAAGGCCGCGGACTCATGCTGGAACCGGCCCGCGGAGCGAATGGGCGCCATCGTGCCGCGGCCGCGGACCGGCACTTCGAACAGGTAGCCGTGCTTCTGCTTCAGCAGTTTGTTGTCGGCACCGGGGACGGGGCTCTTCACGTCGGGCCCGTCGACCGACTCCTCCGCGGTGACCCAGGCACCCCAGGGCATCGGACCGCCGGAGCAGTTCATGATGGTGCCGTTCAGGCTGACCCGCGAGTCGACCAGGCGGCCGTTCCGGTCGACGGTGAGGGTGGTCGTGCCGCCGCCCCCGGCCGCGTCGTACGCGCGCGAAAGATCGCCGAACGCACCTGGTGTTCCCGGTACTTCGTGGTTGCGGACCAAGACGGTGGTGCCGCCCCAGCCGCGGAATGCGGCCATGCCGTCGGGCCGGGCGGGGGAGGCGTGGTCGTCGTCCATCGGGTCGCCGACCGCCGCGAAGGAGCGGTAGGAGAACCCGGGCGCCAGGTGCAGCCGCACCTGCCCGTCGCGGTCGTCGGCCACCGGGCGCAGCGAGCCCGGACGCGACGGCCGCGCCGAACCGGCCGGCGCCGCCTGGGCCGCCACCAGGCCTTGGAACGGTCCGGCGGCGATCACGGACCCTCCGGCGACTGCGGCGCTGCGGGCAAGGAAGCTTCTTCGTTCCACGAACCGTTCTCCTGTCTGACGGGGGAGCAGGGGCCGGCCGGGCCGGCGGGCTCGGCGCGCCGGAGGGCGTCGCGGGCCCGGCTATGCGGGGCTTAATGGATTCAGCTCAGGTCCGGGGGATGCCGGAGGAGGAGAGCAGGAGTGCGGGAGAGGCAGGGTGGCACCGCGCTGCGCAGGTCGACGTCGTCGGCGGCCATGCGCGGCGTTCCGGGCCCCGTGTGCTTGGCTGGACGTGCCGAACGTTAGCGCGTTTATTTGACCGTCGCTAGATTTTGGATATAAATGCTGCCGCAGTCGTGACCACCCGCCGCGGGTGCCCGGCCCGCCCGGTGCTGCGCCGCGGTGTCAGCCGTCCGACGTCGGCGCGGCGGTCACGCGGCCGCTCTTCACGGCCGCCTTGAGGGCCTTGTAGTCGCGTTCGTTCTGGTCCGCGTACGCCTGGGCGAACTCGCTCAGCGCGCGGTCGAAGGTGTCGCTGGTGCCCAGGTACGACGCGATGGCGATGCGGTCGCCGCTGCGGCCATGCGCGCGGGCCAGCGTCGCGCCGCACATCTCGCCGAAGCGGCCCAGCTCGCGCGGGTCCATCGTCTCCGGCCGGGCGATGCCCTTCCAGTCGCGCAACTGGCGTACGTAGAAGTCGCGCCGCTTCCCGTCGATGCCCTTCGCGCGCTCCCAGCCCAGGAAGATGTCGGTCGCCGCCTGCATCAGACGCTGGCCGGTCACCACGCGCTCGCCCTGCTCGGCGTACTCCGACGCCCCGCAATACGGCGCGAGCACCGACGTGTCGGCCTCCTTCGCCTGCAGGAACAGCGGATCCTCGTCGTCCTTGCCGAGCAGCAGCACGATCCAGCACCGGGTGCCGACACTGCCCACGCCGACCACCTTGCGGGCCATGTCGGCCACCCGGAACCGGCCGAGCAGCGCACGCCGGTCCGCATTCAGGGTCCGGCTGTAGCTTTCGATCAACTCGCTGATGCGACCATGGAGTTCACCCGCCTGGGCATCCGGGAGGAGGTCGCGGATCGGGGCCACCAGGGGCAGATCCGCGGCGATCCGGCGCCGCCCGTCGACCACCTCGGTGAGCCGGTCGAACGCCTGCAGGCTGTCGCGCCCGCGGGCCTTGGCCGCGGCCTGCGTGATCCGCTCCCGGTCTTCCTTGGCGAGCTTCTTCGTCCCGGTGCCCAGCGCGAGCAGCTCGTCGACGTCGGCCCGTGCGTACCAGACGTCCATGTCCCGCATGCCCGCGAAGGTCGTCATCCACGTCCGGTACGAACGCACCGTGCGCCGCACGATCTTCGCCTGCTCGCCCGTATCGAAGCCGTTCGCCCGCGCCGCGATGACCATGCTGGCCGACAGGCGTTTGACGTCCCACTCCCACGGGCCGGGCAGGGTCTCGTCGAAGTCGTTGATGTCGAACAGCAGGTGCCGCTCCGGCGACGCGAGCAGCCGGAAGTTGAGCAGGTGCGCATCGCCGCAGAGCTGCGTACGGATGCCGGTCGCCGGAGTCGACGCGAGGTCGCCGGCCATGATCGCGGCCGCCCCGCGGTAGAAGCGGAACGGCGACTCGGTCATCCGCGCGTACCGGGTCGGGATCAGCTCGGCGACGCGCTGCGCCGACTGCTCCTCCAGCACGTCCACGGGGTCGGGCCGCTTCTTGGCGGGAACGTACTCCGCGTGGCTCGACCGGGGCACCGCCTTGCGCGCGGCCCTGCCTCGCTCGGCCCGTTCTGCGGGCGTGCGGAACGGCTTGCCGTCGAGCAGCTTGGACAGCGTCCCGGAGGACTTCGCCTTACCGGAGGACGTGGCCTTGGAGGACTTCGCCTTGGCGGACTTTGCCTCGGAGGACGTCGTCCCGGGGGACTTCGCGGTCACGGACGCGGTCATGCGGGAGCCCTCCCGAGCAGCGGCGATCGATGACCTTCATGATCGCCCGGATTCCCGGCATCGGCATGGCGAGCGGAGCGGGGGAGGCAGGGGGACGCCGCGGAGGCCGGGGCGCGTTCCGCCGAACGGGTGGCCGCCGGCAGCACCGCGTCGGCAGCACCATGCCGACCGGACCGCCGGTCAGATCCCCGCAGCCATCCGCGCCCGCACCTCGCGGATCGGGCCGCGCCAATCCACCTGGACCTGGTCCCCGACACGGCTGCTCAACGCCGTCACCGTCCCCTCGCGCCACCACAGCAGGTCCGGAGTCAGCGGCCACTGCGCGCCGGCGTGCAGCCGTGCCGCGGCGAAGACCATGTCGGCTGCCGCAGCGACGAAGGACGCGTCCCGGATGCGGTGGAACATCAGGGTCCGGCGGTTCGGCACGCACACGAGCACGCCGTTCTCCGGGATTACCAGGAGGCCCGTCACCGCGGCCACCGCCTCGTCCAAGAGCAGCAGGCGCGACGCCGTGAAGTAGGAATCGTCGGCGACGAGGTCGTACCTGCCGCCGTTCTCGCCGACGATCGCCTCGTGGCGGCCTCCGGGCAGCGCCCGCAGATTGGCGTACGCGGCACGCCACAGGTCTTCGACGGGACCGAGCCGCGCCACCTCCGCGTCGTCCAGGCCGGCGACCGTGGTCCCCGTGTCCCGGGCCAACTGCACGCGCAGGCCGGCCGCGAGAGGGCGCCCGTAGGTGTCCAACACCAGTGCATCCGCGGTCAGCTTCGGGTACATGGTGGCGAGCGCCTCCGCCAGGCCGACCGGGCGCTTCCCCGCGCCGGACTCGGCCACGAGCGCGGCCATCACATCCACATGCTCGGCGACCACGTCGGACCACATGCGGACCCCGCGCGCCGCCGCGCACTTGGCGGCGAGGTTGTGCAGGCCGAACTGCATGAAATTGCCGTTCCCGTTCGGGAGCGTCCGGCGTCGGGAGCCCGACTCCACCGCCTGGTCGCCGCTGATCGTGACGGCGATGCCGTGCGCGGCGAACGCCGCGGTGACCAGGTAGCGCAGATGCACGCCCTCGTCCTTGGTCAGGAACGGGAACACCGCGTCCTCGGCCGGTTTGCGCTTCCCGAACAGCCCCATGGATTCCCGCCCCCGCCTCGTTCTGCTCCGTACGGCACCGTCGCCGCCGCCCGGGCAGCGTAGTGATCATCGACCCGGGGCCCGCACGCAGGGGGAGGGCCTCCCGGGACGTGTCGCGTGTGCGACGACGACGGGGGAGGCCCTCCCGAAGCGGGAAGCGGAACGCCGCGGCGCCGGGGTCAGCGCCCCTTGAACTCCGGAGTCTTCTTCTCCGCGAAAGCCCGCGGCCCGATCCGCGAGTCCTCCGACAGGAAGACCCGCATGCCGATCTCCGACTCGATCTTGAACGCCTGGTCCTCGGGCAGTTCGTCGGTCTCGCGCAGCACGCGGAGCACGGCCTGGACCGCGAGCGGGCCGTTCGCCGCGATGGTGTCCGCGATCTCCTTGGCCTTCTCCAGCGCCGTGCCGTCCGGCACCAGGTGCGAGATCAGGCCCAGATCCTTCGCCTCGGGGGCGTAGAAGTGCCGGCCGGTGAGCAGGATGTCCGCGGCCGCGGTGTACGGGATCTGCCGGCGCAGACGTACCGCGGAGCCGCCCAGCGGGAACAGGCCCCACTTGACCTCGGAGACGCCGAACCGCGCCGACTCGCCCGCGACCCGGATGTCGGTCGACTGCAGGATCTCCGTACCGCCCGCGATGGCCGGCCCCTCGACCGCGGCGATCAGCGGCTTCTTGAGCGTGAAGCCCTTGAGGATCCACTTCATGACCGACATGTCCAGCGCCAGCTTGGTGCCGTCCCCGTCGCCCTTGAACGCGTCGCCCGGGGCGCTCTTGCTCATGTTCTTCAGGTCCGCGCCCGCGCAGAACGCGCCGCCCGCACCGGTCAGGATGGCCACCCGGATGTCCGGGTCCTCGTTGACCAGGTCCCAGGTCTTCTCGAGGATGTCCATCATCTCGGTGGTCAGCGCGTTCTTCGCGCGCGGGCGGTTGAGCGTGACGATCAGGACGTGGCCGTCGCGCTCGACGAGGACGGGCGGCTCGACGGCTTCAGGCTGCGCGGACTGCTCGGACATGCGGGGATGCTCCTTGCGGCAAAAGGGATTTCAGAAGGGGCAGGGGCAGGGGCGAGGACGGGGTCAGCGGGGCGGACGCGGCATGCCGAGCCCGAGCATCGCGATCATGTCGCGCTGGATCTCGTTGGTGCCGCCGCCGAACGTGAGCATCAGGCAGATGCGGTACATGCGTTCCACGCGCGAGCGGATCTGCCCGCCGAGGTCGTCCTCGGCCGCCGGACCCTGCACGTACGCCTCCTCGCCCAGGATCTCCATCAGCATCCGGTACGCCTCGACGTACAGCTCGGTGCCGAAGACCTTGGTCGTGGACGCCTGCGCCGGACCGAACTTCGCGCCGTGGTCGGCACCCCACGCGGCCTTCCAGTTGAGCAGCTTGAGGTACTCGGTCCGGGCGTGCAGGCGGCCCAGGTTGAGGCGGACCAGCTCGCGGTCGATGAGCCGCGAGCCGTCCGGCAGCAGCGTCTCGGTGGCCCACCGGTGCGTCTGGTTCACCAGCAACTGCAGGCCGTACGCCGAACACAGCGCGACCCGCTCGTGGTTCAGCTGCCCGGTGATCAGCTTCCAGCCGTCGCCCGGCTGCCCGACCAGCGCGGACGCGGGCACCCGGACGTTGTCGTACGTCGTCGCCGTGGTGGTCTGCCCGGTCAGCGTCGGCACCGGCGTCCACGAGAAGCCAGGGGTGTCGGTCGGCACGCAGAACACCGAGAGCCCCTTGTGCCGGGCCTCCTCCGGGTTCGTCCGCACCGCCAGCCAGACGTAGTCGGCGACGCTCGCCAGCGACGTCCACATCTTCTGCCCGTTGATGACCCACTCGTCGCCGTCCCGCACCGCGCTGGTTCGCAGCGCGGCCAGGTCGGTGCCCGCGTCCGGCTCCGAGTAGCCGATCGCGAAGTGCAGTTCGCCGGCCAGGATCCGCGGCAGGAAGAACGCCTTCTGTTCCTCGCTGCCGAACTCCATCAGCGCCGGGCCGACGCTGTTGAGGGTCAGCAGGGGTATCGACGCCCCGGCACCCATCGCCTCGTCGTGGAAGATCAGCTGCTCGATGTTGCTGAGCGCCTGGCCGCCGTACTCCTTGGGCCAGCCGATGCCGAGCCAGCCGTCCTGGCCCATCCGCCGGATGATCCGGCAGTACGCGCTGTCCCGGTCCAGGGCCTCGCCCTCGGTCGCGGCCTGCGCGCGGATCTCGGGCGTCATGATGCCCGCGAAGTAGGCGCGCAGGTCGCGGCGCAGCTGCTCCTGCTCCGGGGTGTAGGCGATGTGCATACGGCCTCCGCGGGTGGGCCGAGACGGGCTCGGGATCCGGTGGTGGGTGGCGGGTTCGGTGCCGGTGGTGCCGTGCTGTTCCTCGGTACGAGTGCGGCGCGTCGAGCGCGCGACAGGGGTGGCAGGTCAGCGGTGCCAGGTCAGGAGTGGCAGGTCAGGAGTGGCAGGTCAGGGGTCGCCCCGGCGGTCCCGCAGGTCCTGGTACGAGTCGCGGAACCGGGTCAGCAGCGCGCCCAGTTGCGCGCGGTCCTCCGGGGCCCAGTCGCGCCACACGGTCGCGATGTCGCGCAGCCACACCTGCCGGATGCGCTCGCGCGCGGCCCGCCCGTCGTCGGTGACGTCCAGCAGCACCGCGCGGCCGTCCCGAGGGTCCCCGGTACGCCGGACCAGGCCGTTGTCCTCCAGCGGGCGGATCTGGCGGCTCGCCGTCGACTGCTCCACGCCGAGCCGGTCCGCGATCTCCTTGACGCCCAGCGGCCCGTGCCGCTGCAGCACGAACAGGATGGAGATCGCCGAACGGGGCAGCGGCCGCCCGGCCGAGCCCTCCATCCGCGCGCGGTACGCGGGAGTGCGGTCGACATCGGTGACCAACGTGATGAACGCGCTGACCATGGCCTCGGCGGAGTCGTCCGCAAACGCGTCCGGGAAGGCGTCCCCGAACGCATCCGGAACGTCGTCCGGGAAGTCCTCCGGAGCGGGTCCGGGCGGTGCGGCGGGCGGCCGGTCGGCGGGCATGCCGGATGCTTGCATGTATGCATCCAACAGACAAGGGCCATGCCCGCCCGGCCCGCCGCCGCTCCTGACATAAATCAATCGACTGTTTGATTCTTCTTGCCGGGGCAGGTGCCCGGGCGCTAGAACCGTGAGGCACACGAGCAGCGCACGATCACGGACGGCGAGGTACCGGGACGATGGCGACGACGCACGGGCACGCGGACGCGCACGCGGACGGACAGGCGGACGGACCGGCACAGGGCCGGCCGGAGCCGGCGCCGGAGCCGCGCGAGTTCGGCAACCTGATCGACGGCAAGATCCTCCCCGCCGCCGGCGGCGCGCGGCTCGACTCGGTGGCCCCGTCCACCGGCCTCGTCTGGGCCCGCATACCGCGCTCCGGCGCCGCGGACGCCGAGGCCGCGGTGGCCGCCGCGCGCCGGGCGTACCCGGCCTGGTCGGCACTGCCCCCGGTACGCCGCGCGATGTACCTCCGCGACGTCGCCCGCATCGTCGCGGAGAACTCCGTCGAACTCGCCGAGATCGAGGCCCGCGACAACGGCCGCATCATCCGCGACGTCCGCGGCGGCGACCTGCCCGGCGTGGCGTACATGTGGAGCGCCTTCGCCGGCGAGTGCGATGCGGCGGTCCGCGGCATGAGCACGCAGATTGGCCCGACCACCGTCGGCCTGACCCGCCGCGAACCGTACGGCGTGGTCCTCGGCATCATCCCGTGGAACGCCCCGCTGCCCACCCTGACCGCCAAGGCCGCCGCCGCCCTCGCAGCCGGCAACACCGTCATCGTCAAACCTGCCGAACAGGCCTCCGCCTCCTCCCTGCGGTTCGCCGAACTCGTCGCCGAGGCCCTCCCGCCGGGCGTCCTCAACATCGTCGCCGGACTCGGCGAGGAGGTCGGCGACCCGCTGGTACGGCACCAGGGCGTGGACCGCATCAGCCTCACCGGCTCGACCGCGACCGGTCGGGTCATCACCCGCGCCTCGGCCGACCACCTCAAGCCGCTCGCCCTCGAACTCGGCGGCAAGTCCCCGAACATCGTCTTCGCGGACGCCGACCTCGAGGCCGCCGCGGTCGGCGTCACGACCACCGCCGTCTACACCGGCAACGCCGGCCAGGTCTGCTACGCGGGCACGCGCATCCTCGTCCAGGAGTCCGTGATCGACCCGTTCCTGGAGAAGATGCGCGCAGCGGTCGACACCGTGGTCCTCGGCGACGCCCTCGACCCCGCGACCACCATGGGCCCGATCGTCTCCGCCGAGCAGTACGCCCGGGTCACCGGATACCTCGACCTCGCCCTCGCAGAAGGCGCCGCCCCGGTCTTCGGCGGACGGCACGGCGCCGCCCTCTTCGAGGACGGATCGCCGCTGGCCGGCGGCTACTTCGTCGAACCGACGCTGTTCCGCACCGAGGACAACAGCCTGCGCATCTGCCGCGAGGAGATCTTCGGCCCGGTGGCCGTCGTCATCCCCTTCGCCGACGAGGCCGACGCCGTCCGCATCGCCAACGACACCACGTACGGCCTCGCCGCAGGCGTGTGGACCCAGGACCTCGCCCGCGCCCACCGCATGACCGCAGCCCTGCACGCCGGCTTCATCTGGGTCAACACCTACCGCCGCCTCGGCGGCGGCCTCCCCTTCGCGGGCATGGGCGACAGCGGCTACGGCCACGACTCGGTCCTGGAGAACACCCGCGAGAAGGCCGTGATGATCGAACTCCTGTGAGCCCGGCTCGGATACGGCGGCCTACGGGTACCAGAAGATCCGGTAGTCGGACTTGATCCCGCCGCCCAGCCACGGGAACCAGTCGCCGCCGATGGTCAGCCCCTCGGCGTGCAACTGCGACGAACAGCGGCCGTTGGGGGTGACCAGGCAGACGTTGAGACTGGAAGCGCCTTCCACGATCTGGTAGCGCTGCACTCCGTCCACGTACAGCGCATCGATGATGGTCTTCTCGGCATGCCCGAGACCGGATATGAAGATCTCCACCATGTTCGGCACCGTGCCCTTGAACGGCCAGGCGGCACCGGGCTTCGAGGTCGCCACCCAGATCTCGAACTCGTCCGGGGCACCGCGTGCCGCACCGATCTTGCGGACGCGGATGACGGCCACGACGGTCGTCCGCTGGTCTCCCGGGGACAGCGCCCGGTGGTACGCCAGAGCCCGGGGCAGCAGCGACTGGGCCCCCTCTTTGCTGCCGGAGACCCGGTCGCCCGGGTCGGGCGGCACGAACTTGCCCAGGTTGTCGAGCGCGGCATCCAGCACGCCGTCCGCAAGCGTGAGCGTATTCTGCGCGGTGGCGAAGACCACCCACTCGCCCCGGAAGGGGACTTGCCACGTGGCGGTGGTGCCCGGCGCCGCGGAGGCGCGGGCCCTCGCCTCCGCCTCGACCTGCGCCTGCGCCATGATCGCGCCGGCCGGGGCATAGCTGCAGGTCATCGGAGCACCCACGCCCTCGGTCAGCGCCACCGACTGCTCGCACGCGCCTGCCGGGCTGCCTTGGATGCTGAACTCCGCGGTCAGCAGTGCAACGATCTCCGCATCCGGGTCGAAGTTGCGCCCCGCAGCGACACTGCGCGGCTCGCGCTTGGCCGTGACGGTCAGCGACACCGTGCACCCGGAGTTGTTGCACTGGACGCTCTCCGCGCTCTGTCCGAGGCGGAACTTCGGATTGATGGGCGACTTGCGGTTCTTCTTGGCGTCCGCCAGCGCCTGGCGGATGTTGTTGTACGCCTCCTCGACACTCTTCACCTGCACCGGATAGACGCCCATGGCCCCGGGTGCGTTCGGCCCTCCCGCAGCGCCGTCAGACCGGTGCGCCGCCGTACGTATGGCCGGGCCCGGGCGGCCACCCATGTCCCGAAGCGGAACGGGCGATCCACCGGCCATGTCCGGCGCGGCCGAAGGGCCGGCGCCGCCGGTGGGCGTGAACCCCAGCAGTTTGTGGGGTGCGGCGGCCGATATGTAGATGTCCCCGGCCGGAGTGGCCAGCCTGCGTGCGTCGGTTCCGTCCACGTCGTCACCGACCGGCCGGGCGTCCTTGACTTCGGTGACGGCCCGGCGCAGCAGCTGCGCGAGGGCCGGCGGTGCGGCCCACAGATACGTCGGTCCCGTCCAGTCCCCGCTGTCGACGAACCAGCGGTCCCGCAACGTTTCCGGGGGCAGCGACAGGTCCGTCATCTTGACGGCGGTATTGATGCCCGGCTTGAAGTACGTGGTGCCGAGCAGGGTCGTCATGTCCACGGACACGCCGTCCACCACGGCGGTGCCGATCTCGATCCCGGCGGCGGTGACGATGCGGTCGGTCCGGTCGGTGACGATCCGCAGCGCCGGGTGGGCCGCCAACGCGTCGAACGCCTCGAAGAACGGCTGCCTGACCGGGTCGGCAAGGTCGCTCGGCTCGGCGGCCTGGCCGACCTTGTCGCCCGCGCCTCCGCGTTCGTCCTTGCCACCGGACGTGCCGGTGAAGCTGCACCCGGTGGCCAGCAGGGCCCCGGCGAGCAGACCCGCGAGGGTTCTCGTTCCGGCGGCTGCGAGCCGGGCCCGGCGTCGCGGACCCCGCCCCTGCCCGTGCGGCTGACCGCGAGACGGCAGCGCAGCAGTCGAATTGCCATCTGATCCGGTCACGTTTCCCCCGTGCTCGAGCAGTTTGCGCGCCAGAGACTAGATGACCCGAGCGCGGCGGAATCGGCGGGGGCACGCTGATTCGGTTCATCGCCGCAGACGCGCTGCCGACACGGTTGGTGCTGCGGCATACTGGCGGGGCTCGGGACGGACGGCGCGAACGGGGGCACGGGCGATGGCCGACAGCGGGATGGGGCTGGCCGCGGCGTTGGAGGAGCTCCGGCAGGAGCTGTACCAGGCGCAAACCGACGGTCAGAACCAGCAGTTCGGCTTCGAGATCAAGGACGCCGAGCTCGAACTGCTCCTGGAACTGCGCGAACTCGACGAGGGCTCGGGGAAGTTCTCGTTCGGCGTGGCGACCGTCGCCTCGGTCTCGGCCGGCGGGAGCGGCCAGCGCTCCAACGCGCGCACGCACCGGCTGACGCTGAAGCTCGACATCCAGGACCGCGCGGCCGGCAATACGCCCGTGCAGGTCAACGACGATACGAGCGGAGCCTGGGACCCCGAGGACTGAGGTGGACCCCCGAAGGCTGGCGCTGATCCGGGCCGGAGACGCCGCGGGACACCGCTCGACCGGGACCGGCTACCTGATCGCGCCGCAACTCGTCCTCACCGTGTCCCACGTGCTGTGGAACCACGCCTGCCAGGCGGCCTGGCAGCGCTGCGAGGTCAGCATCGGCGACCCGCGGGACGGCATGGTCCGCTCCGGAGCCGAAGTCGCCTGGTGGCACAACGGCGGGGCCGCCGACTCGGTCGCCCTGCTCCGGCTCGCGCAACCGGTCGACCTGGACGGCGCGGTGTCGTGGGGGCAGCTCACCGGCACGGAGATGGCGCCGTACAACGCGTGTGCGTTCCCGCTCGGCGTCGCCCGCGGCAAGACCCGGCCGGCCGAGCAGATAGCGGGCCGCATCGCGCCGCTGTCCGTCGGCGAAGGCAATGCCGACGTGTACGTCCTGCACCCGGCCGCGAGCCTGGACAAGTTCTACACGGCAAGGCAGCCGCAGCTGAAGAAGCAGCGCGGCGAGGGCCAGGTCTGGCGCGGGGCCTCCGGCAGCGCGGTCTTCTGCGACGGCCACCTGATCGGCGTCGTCGTGCGGCGCGACGAAGACCTCCGCGACCGCCTGTACGCCATCCGCGTCGAGGCGTTCCTGGCCGACGCCGAGTTCCGCGACATCGTCGGCGACCACTGCACGGGCCTGGCCGGGCTCATCGGCATCGGCGACCCCGAGCGGGAGCCGCGGAACCGGGCGCGGGCGGCCGAGCCCGCGGTGCCGGACGTCCCCGTCGATCCCGAGCTGGAACGCCTGTTCTGGAAGCTGTTCGGCGAATCCGACGTGCTGGAGGCCCACCTGCGGCACGCGACCTCGAAGTTGGGCGAACCGATGCCCGACGGCCGAACCGTGTCCGTCGGCGACGCCCTGGCCTTCGTCCGCACCCGCGAACGCGCCCTGCCGACCCTGACCGAGTCGTTCGCCATGCGGCTGACCTCCGACGACCGCGAAGGACGCAGCCATCTCACCGAACTGCTGCGCTATGCGGCGGTCAGCGAGGCGTGCGCCCTGCTCTCGGGGCCGGAATCCGCCGCCCTGGAAACCGAGTTCCGCTCCGCTGTCGAGCAGCGGCCGGATGCCCTGGTGAGCGCAGCGCGGCAGGCGCTGCCGCATCTGGAGCTTCCCGCGGTCCTCCGCGGCCCCGATACGGCACCGGACGCGGTCCCCGAGGTGATCGCCTGGCTGGAGCAGCGGCCGGGCGAATGGTCCGACACGCAGGCCAGGCCGCTCGTCCCGGACCTGCTGCGGGTCGCCGAACACGTCGCCGCGGTCGTCGACGGCCCCGGCCGCGGACGGCTGCGGCAATGGAGCAACCGGATCGCCAAGCGGCTCGGCGTCGCCGAAGGAGCCCTGGAGGAGCGGCGCTCCGACGCCATCCGCTGGAGCGAAAAGGCCGCCGCGGCACCGCAGGAGGCCCGCGTCCGCGTGTGCGTCGACCTGCGCCGCGAACCCGGCGACGACGAGGGCACGTACCGCTGCCGCATCTGGATCCGGGACGCCCGCGACCCGGCACCCCCGCCGGAGCACCGGGACGACGAGCCGAAGGACCCGGTGGACGTCGCCCGGCTCATCCGCACCGTGGTGCGCTCGTGCGGCACCCGCGAGGTGGGCGTGAGCGTCCAGGTCGCCCGCGACGGACTGCAGTGGGCCGTCGACGAGTGGCATCCCGGCAGCGAGTTCGTCGTCGATCCCGGTCTCCCGCTCGGGTCCGACTTCGAACTGGATTTGAACTGCCCGGAGTTGCGTGCTCTGACAGCCGGTACGCAGGGGCGGCAGTGGGGCGGGGACGGGAGCACGCTGCTCGACATCGCGGGCGACGGCCGCAGGCGCGACGACATCGCCGCCGTACGCGCCTGGGTGGAACAGGGATACCGCACCGCCGCGGGAGTCGTCCTCTACGGCCCTCCCGCGACGCGTGAGCAGCACCTGAGCCTGTGCATCGTCCTCGGCGCGCCCGTCGTCATCTGGGACCGCGTCGCGACGACCGCCGCACACGGCGACCGCCTCGACCGCCTCGTCCTTGGCAGGCCCGCGGCCGGACTGCGCGGACGCGTCAAGGAATACCGCCTTGACGCACACGCACATCCCAAGAAGTATCCGGCGCGGGTGTCCCTCGTTTGGGAGGAAGACGACCCGCACGAGACGGACGACAGGCCGCCTCTCGGGACCCTGACCTTGTCGGACCCCGGCTGAAACACAAGGGAGTTCACCAGATGACCGGCAACGGCAGCGAGCCCGGCGAAGTGTCCGAGCCCGGCGCAGCTTTCGAGGACGGCGCAGCCTCCGAGCCCGGCGAAGTCTCCGCGGAGGCCTCCGGCGCCGACGGCTGGCGGCTCTTCCACGGCGACGGGCAGCAGCGCCGTGTGGACTTCCCCGAAGCCCCGAGCTGGCGCCGCTTCACCCCGCTGGCCGACGCCGAACCCGAGCCGCCGCGCTACCTCATCGGGCCCGCCGAAGCCGACGTCGTGAACGCCGCACTGCTGCTGCGCCGCCCGCTGCTCGTCACCGGCGCCCCCGGCACCGGCAAGTCGTCGCTGGCCCACGCCATCGCGCACGAACTCGACCTGGGACGCGTACTGCACTGGCCGATCAACAGCCGCTCCAGCCTTCAGGAATCGCTCTACCGCTACGACGCGGTCGGACGGCTGCGCGAGGCCAACCTCCGGCGTGAGGGCGAGCAGCCGCGCGACGGCGAGCAGCAGGCGACCGAACTCGGCATCGGCAGCTACGTCCGCCTCGGCCCGCTGGGCACAGCGCTTGCACCCCACGCCCGTCCGCGGGTGCTTCTGGTCGACGAACTGGACAAGGGCGATGTCGATCTTCCCAACGACCTGCTCACGGTCTTCGAGGAAGGCCGCTTCGAAATCCCGGAGTTGGTACGCCTCCCGGAGGCGGAGAGCCTCGTCGACGTGCTGACCGACGACCCGGGGAAGCAGGTGACGGTCGAGCGCGGCCGCGTCTGCTGCACCGAGTTCCCGGTCGTCGTCATCACCAGCAACGCCGAACGCCAGTTCCCGCCCGCCTTCCTGCGCCGATGCGTACGCCTGGACCTGCCCGAACCAGGCGATGAGGGACTGCGCGACATCGTCGAGGCCCACTTGGGGGCGGCCGCACTGCGGGACATCGACGGGCTGATGCAGATCTTCCTGGACCGGCGCGAGGAAGGCGGACTGGCCACCGACCAACTCCTCAATGCGGTCTTCCTGCGCAAGGCCGGGGTGGACCTGGACGCGGACGGCCTGCTGGAAGCCGTCCTGCACAAGCTGACCGGCAAGGTCTAGGGCGGACCGGCATGCCCGGGCAGCTGCGGCGCATCCTTGCGGACGCGGGAGTCGACCTCGCCGACGAGGAACTCCTCGACGTGCTGTGGCTTGCCCTGCGCATGCCCAAAGGCGCCGCCGCGCCGCTGGCCCGGGGCCGGGACGTCGAGGCGGCCGCGGCCGAACCATCGCCGACGGCACCGGAACCCGTGCCGCCCGCCGAAGCACGCGAGTCGGCGGCCCCGCCGCCTGCGCCCCAGCCTGCCCCGGCGGCCGACGACCCCGAACGCAAGCCGCTGTACGCCGCGGTGCGCCCGCCGAGCCCGCGCCACGAGGCGAGACGGGCCGGCGCGGCGCAGCGCGCACGTCCTGTCGGAGTGCCCGAAGCCGCATCGCGGGTAGGCCGCGATCTGCTGCTGGCCCGGGCGTTACGGCCGCTCAAGCAGCGCGTCCCCGACCCGCGCCGACTGGAGTTGGACGAGGAACGCACCGTCGCCTCGGTCGCCGAGACCGGCATCGCCGATGCGGAGATGCGCCCCGCACCTGCCCGCTGGCTGTCGCTGGCCCTGGTCGTGGACGACGGCGTCTCGATGTACCTGTGGCAGCGGCTCGTCGCGGACCTGCGGACGCTCATGGAACAGGCGGGGGCGTTCCGCACGGTCCAGGTCTTCGGCCTGGACAGCAGGGCGGCGGACGGCCCCACCCTGCACACCAAGCCCTTCGCCGCCGCCGAGGCCGGGCAGCGCCTGCCGCCCGGAGCGGTGAACGACCCCAACGGCCGCACACTGGTGCTCGTCGTCAGCGACGGCGTCGGCGCGGCCTGGCGCGACGGCCGCATGCACGCCGCGCTGACCGCATGGGCCGGGCACGGCCCCACCGCGGTCGTGCACACGCTCCCGCGACGGCTGTGGGCGGGGACCGGGATCCAGGCCCAGGAATGGTCGGTGACCACACGTCAGAAGGGCGGAGCGTCCGCAGGATGGCGGGTGGTCGATCGCCTGCTGCCCGCCGACCTGGCACCGTTCCCGGGCGTGGCGGTCCCGGTGCTGGCCATGGAACCGGGCGTGCTGGGCGCGTGGGCCCGGACGATCAGCTCGCCGTCCGCCGCGACGCTGCTGCCCTTGCTGGCGGCGCCGGTTCAGCAGGTTCCGCGGACGTCGCGGCCGCCCGCGCCGGGCACGCAACGCCCGGCGGCCGACGCCGTCGTGGGCTTCCGCAGCGCAGCCTCACCGGAGGCGTACCGGCTCGCCGCGCACCTGGCCGCGATCGCGCCCGTGACGGTCCCGGTCATGCACCTCGTCCGCGAAGCGGTCGGCCGGACGACGGACACCGGGCACCTCGCGGAGGTTCTGCTCGGCGGCCTGATGCGCCGGCTCCCGCCCGACCAGGTCGGGGGCATGGGCTTCGAAGCGGTCTTCGACTTCGACGAGGCAGCCCGCCGGACGCTCATGGCCACGTTGCGCGGTCCTGAACTCCTGCAGACCGCCGAAGCGGTCGCGGAATCGCTCGAACGCTCCTCGGGCCGCGGCACGAAGTTCGCCGCGTGGGCGGGTGATTCGAGCGGCATGGGCCGGATCGACGAGACCGCTGAGGGCTTCGGCTGGATCGGCAAACGCGTCCTGGAACGGCTTGGCGTGGGTGTGCGGGCGCACGGCGGAACGGATGGCTCTGCCTCTGGCAAGGAGGCGCCCCCGGTGGGGCGGCCGGCTGCGGCTCCGCAACGGACGCGCCGAAACTCCGGAATCCCGGTCATGGGTGCGTTCGTCGGCCGCGACGCGGAACTGGACGCCTTGGACGCAGCCTTGGCGGAACCCGGTGCCACCTGCGTCGTCCACGGGTTCCTGGGCTCCGGCAAGACCGCACTGGCGGCGCACTGGGCGCTGACGCGGAACCCGACCGACGAGTGCTGGTGGGTCAAGGCCGGGGGCACGAAGGTCGTCGATGCGAGCCTGGCGAGGCTGATCCGGCCGCTCGTGGGAAGAACGGGGCTCGGCTCGGTGCACGTCGCCGAACTCGCCCCTGACGTCAGGGCCGTCATCCAGGACGACCGCATCCTGGTCCTGGACGGCATGCGGGGACCCGAGGAACTGAAGCGCGTCCGGGAGCTCCTGGGCGACCGGGTCCGGATTCTCGCGACGACGCGGACGGCCCTCGAATGGGGACGGCTCCTGGCAGGCGTTCAGGATTTGCCGCTGCAGGTGCTGGATCCGACCGATTCGCTGAGGCTCCTGGAACGGAGGCTGGCCGGCGGAGCAGCGCTGACCGACGGTTTCGAGACGGCCCTGGGCCTGCGGGTGTGCACCGCGCTGGGCCATCTGCCACTCGCTGTCGAACAAGTCGCCTTGGAGTGCAACCTCTCGGAGGAGACGTTTTCGGCGTACGTGGGTTCGCTGACCGGCTTCACCGATGTGGTCACTGCCGGCGCACTTGTCGGCCGGGGAAGCGGCCCGACCGGACAGGTCTGGCGGCATGCTGTCGACACCGTGGGACCGGAGGCTGCCGAACTCGTCCGAGCCTGGGGCTGGTTGGCTCCAGGGACGCTGCACCGTGATCTGGCCAGAGCGCTGACACCCCGCCTGGAGCACGTGATGCGGCAACTGCAGGCGAGCGGGCTGGCCGTCGCAGGTGAGGAAGGCACGTACAAAACCCCGTACGTCGTCCAGTCACTTGCCCGCACGCCGGACGCGGACGACCCCCATCGACAGGTCGGCGACATCCGACGTGCCCGCGACAGAGTCGTCGGAGTGCTGCTCGGCACCTTCCGCAGCACACCGCTTCCGCTGCGGGACACGACTCGGCGGGCACTGATGAGCCACGCCGATGTGGTCCTCGCCGGATACCCCGAAGGGAGCGAGACCGACGAGTTCGCCTACCTGCTGGCCTGGGTGAACTCGTTCAGGGCGGAGGAAGGGAACATCTCGACGCTTGTGCAGGACAGCC
The DNA here is from genome assembly GCF_021502675.1 of Yinghuangia soli. Lineage (GTDB taxonomy): Bacteria > Actinomycetota > Actinomycetes > Streptomycetales > Streptomycetaceae > Yinghuangia > Yinghuangia soli. Next base: position 23,325 of record NZ_JAKFHA010000019.1, on the reverse strand, counting down.
GTCGTTGCGTCGAGGTCCTGGAGCGGGTGTGGGGACCGGATCACGTCGAGACCCTGGTCGCACGCAACGCCCTGGCCTGGGCGCACGACATGACGGGAGACGTGCGGCGGGCGATCCCGTTGTACGAGGAGACGCTTGCCGGCCGCGAATCGCTGCTGGGCGAGGACCACCCCGACACCCTCGTCACCCGGGGCCACTTGGCGGGAGCCTACGAATCCTCAGGGGATCTGGTCCGGGCGATCCCCCTGTTGAAGCGGATGATCGCGGACCGGACGCGGGTCCTGGGGGAGGACCATCAGGACACGTTGACCTCCCGTTCGAACCTGGCCGGCGCATACCTCCTGGCCGGCGACTTGGAGCAGGCGATCACGCTGCATACGCAGGTACTTGGTGATCGGACGCGGGTGCTCGGCGAGGACCATCCGCACACTCTCGGGTCGCGGCGCGCCCAGGCCGGCGCGTTCGAGGAAGCCGGAAACCTGCTTCGGGCGATCCCCCTACTGGAACAGGCACTCCTCGACCACCGGAGAGTGCTGGGCCCCGACCATCCCGACACCTTGGCCTGCGCCAACCTGCTGGCGTCCGCGCTCGACTCGGCCGGAGACCTGACGCGTGCCGTCCGCATGAAGGAGCAGACGCTCAGCGACCGGCAGCGCGTTTTCGGACCGCACCACCCCGACACGTTGATCTCCATGAACAACCTGGCCTGGACCTATCAGTCGGCAGGGGAACTACACCGTTCGATCCCGCTGTTCGAAGAGACGTTGGCGCTTTCCGAGCGCCTGCTCGGTGCCGCGGACACCAGCACGATCATCGTCCGGAGCAACCTGGCGCGGGCCTACTCCGCGGTTGCCGAGCATGCACGCGCCACCTCCCTTTCCGAACGTGCCGTCGCGGATGCCGGGCGCGTGATGAGCGTGAACCACATCGATGCGCTGATTGTCCGCACCCGGCTGGGCCACGTGTACGGCATGGCGGGCGATGCGGTTGGCGCCCTTCGGGTGCTCGACGATGTGAAGCTCGGCTTCCACGCGATCAGGCAGCCCCTTCACCCGCGCGCGCTGATTGCGGACCGTGAGAAGGGACTTGCGCTGTCGGCTCTGGGTGAGATCAATACAGCGGTAGTTCTCCTGGAGTCGACGCTTACGAGTCAGCAGCAGGTTCTGAGCCCTGGGCATCCGGAGGCCCTGACCACGTGGCGCGATCTTGCTTGGGCTTACCGAGGCCAGTGGCGCCACGACCTGGCCGAGGACACGCTTGTGGACCTGCTGCAGGACTGCGAGGAGGCGCTCAGCCCAGGGCATCCGCTCACGAGATCCGTGCGTGACCTGCTGGCAGAGCTACGCTCCTAGGCCGTGTCTGCCGGTCAGGCGACGCTGCGCCCCAGCGCGCTGATGTCGGCGTCGGGGGTCGCCGCCGCGGCCTGCGATGCCAGAGCATGAGCGGCCGCCACGGCCGGAAGCGGCTGCTCGGTCGACGCGAGGGCCAAGCCCAAGTCCTTGGCCAACGCGCCGACGGTGAAATCTGCATCCCCGTACGAATCCGCCCTCAGGCGCTCGTACTTGTTCTCGACCAATCGGCCCAGGACGCTCCTCAGCAAGACCGTGAGGATCTCCTCGCGGGGGACATCCAGTTCGGCCCCCAGCCGTACCGCATCGTGCAGGCCGGCGACCGCCGCGCCGAGCGCGAGGTTGGCGACCAGCTTCAGGGACGCCGCACTGCCGACCGGGCCGATACGGCGACGGCTGCCTGCGGGGGACAGCGGAACGAGGAGGGCGTCGGCCTCGGCCGTGTCCTCGGCCGTGCCGCCCAGCAGGACGTGGAGCGTGCCCGCCCGCACTGCGGGGATCGAGCCGAGGACCGGGGCCTCGACGTAGCGCAGGCCGGCCGCGGAGGCCTCCGCGGCGAGGCGGCGGGACTCCTCGGGGGCGACCGTGGTCGCGTTGACGACCAGCGTGCCGGGAGCCGCGCCCGCGGCCACGCCGTCGGGGCCGAACAAGACCTCGGCGGACGCGGCGGCATCGAAGAGCATGAGGAGGACCGCATCGGCGGACGCCGCGGCTGCGGCAGGGGAGGCCGCGGCGGTCGCCCCCGCGATCTCGCGCGGGGTGCGGTTCCACACCGCGGTGAGGGTGAAGCCGTCGTCCTTCAGGTACGCCTCGGCGAAGGCCGTGCCCATGCGACCGAGTCCGCAGATCGCGAGCTTCATGCGCGGTCCTCCGGGATCACTGCGTACGCCTCGATCTCCATGAGGATCTCGGGGGCGAACAGCGCGGCGACCTGTACCGCCGTGCTGGCGGGACGGCGTGTCACGTCGACGACCGCGTCCCGGGCCACCCGGATCGCGGGCAGGTACGCGACGTCCGTCACGTAGTAGTTGAGCTTGACCACGTCGTCGAAGGTGGCGCCTGCGGCGGCCAGGCAGCGGCGGAGGTTCTCGAACACCTGGCGAGCCTGGGCCTCGGGGTCGCCCGGGCCGACCACCTCGCCCTTCTCGTCGAGCGCCACCTGGCCCGAGAGGGCCACGAAGCGGCCGGTGCCCATGACCACGTGGGTGTAGCCGGGACCGGGCTGCACGCCCTCGGGGTCGGGGATGTGGGTGAGATGCGTTGTCGTCATGCGTCGATCCTGGCCGATCACCTATCCATCGCACCAGCGCATGGTTTGCAGGTCAGCCATGCGCCACACGCATGGCTTGTCCCTATGCTGTGCGGCATGGACGTTCTCGCGCTGCGGACCCTGCAGGAGATCTGCCGTACCGGATCGATCAGCGCCGCCGCGCAGGTCCTCGGGTACAGCCAGTCCGCGCTCTCCCGGCAGATCGCCGGACTGGAGGCCCGCCTCGGCGTACCGCTCCTGGAACGCCACGCCCGCGGCGTACGCCCCACCCCCGCGGGCAGCGTCCTCCTCGACCACGCCGCGGTGATCCTGCAGCGCGTCGAGCGCGCCGAGCGCGATGTCGCCGCCTCGCACACGCACGCCGTCAGCCGGCTCCAAGTCGGTGCCGTGCCCAGCGTCGCGGCCGGGCTGCTGCCCCGCGCGCTGACCGCCTTCGGCGGCGACTCCCCGAACGTGCGGGTCGGTTTCGTGGAAGGCATGACCCCCGGCCTGCTGCCGCGGCTGCGGGACGGCGAGCTCGACGTCGCCGTCGTCACCGACTACCCGCCCGGCCTGCCCGCCGACGCCGGCCTGGCCATGACCCACCTGCTGGACGAGCCGTCGGTGTGCATCCTCCCGCCGACCCACCGCCTGGCCGCCCGCGACGCCGTCGACCTGGCCGAACTCGCCGAGGACACCTGGGTGGAGGACTACGCGGGGGCCGCCTCCATGCTGGCCGCGGCCTGCGCCCGGGCGGGCTTCACACCGCGGATCGACATCGAATGCGGCAGCTGGCTCGGCAAGCAGGCCTTCGTCGCAGAAGGCCACGGCGTCGCCCTCGCGCCGCGCCTGCTGGTCCCGTCGCTGCGCCCCGACCTGGCGGTACGTCCGCTCACCGACCCGCCCACCCGCAGCATCTACGCCGCCCGCCGCACCGCGACTCCGGGGCGCGGGCAGGCGCAGGCACAGCGGCCGCCGCAGGCCCAGGGCCAAGCCGCCGACGCCTTCATCCGCGCCCTCGTCCGCGCCGGCCGCCCGGACACCGACTGAACCGGACCCGCGGCGGATCGCGGCCGGCGAGCGCGCCGGAAGACCGCGCCCTCCGACCTCAGCGGCTCGCGCGAACGGCAGGTACGGTCTGAAGGAGGGCGCCGCTGGGGGGTGGCTGCCCGTTCGCATTTGAGCTTCCGGGGGGAAGTCCATGTACGCACGTCCACGCCGTCATGCCCTGGCCTCGGCCGGGGTGGCGGCTCTCTTCGTCCTGTCCTCGTGCGGGTCCGACGACCATGCGCGCGATGCCGCGGCCGGTGGCCGCAACGGGCCCAAGGGCCCGGAGTTCTCGGTGACGTCGACCGAGCTGAAGTCGGTGCTCCTCAGCGCGGACGAAGTCGCCGGAAAGGGCTACTCGGCCGGCCCCGAGACGCCGTATCTGCTCAAGACGCCCACCAGGCCCGGCGATCCGGAGTACGGCGACAGCTACGAGAGCACGTTCTTCGACCCCGCGGACTGCGGTCTGCCGGTCGACCGGCACGCGATGGGCGGGCCGGACGCACCGCGGGTGGAGCAGTTGTACGCCACCAAGAAGTCGCGGAACGGCGAAGGCGACGACACCCACTACGGGCTGGTGCTCGCGAGTGCGGAACGCGCCGTACTGGAGAAGCAGTTCGACGCCTATGTCGCCGCGCTGCAGGCCTGCGGCACCTTCACGGTCAGGGACGGCAACGACTCGTGGGGGTACAAGATCGGCGATGTACAGGTCGGCCGGTACGGGCCGATGAGCGTCGGGTTCCGGGTCGAGTACTCCATCGAGGGCGAAATCGAGGGGTACTACTCCGCGGCCCTGGCCGTGGCCGGCGCCACGAGCGTGCAGGCGTTCACGGCGCAGGCCTCGGGGCAGCCCGCGGAGCCCCGCACGATCCTGGAGGCGCAACTGGCCAAACTCGCGGGCTTGGGCGGATAGCAGCCGGGAGCGGCAAGAAGCAAGCAATGCCGCGTCTCCGCGGGCCGTCGTCCAGAAGGCGCTGACCCTCAATTCAGGCAGTCGTTTGACTTGATCGATGGCCCCCGCTGCGATTGGCTCGGGGGCAAGGACGGGGACCACCGGGGGGGACGAACGGGGGTGACTGGCCATGATGCTGCGTGACCGGACGGCGGTCGCCGGGGTCGGGTGGACCGAGTATGCCAAGAACTCCGGGGTCAGCACGCTGACTTTGGCGCTCCGGGCGATCGGCTCGGCGCTGGACGACGCCGGAATCCGTCACTCCGACGTCGACGGGGTGGCCTGTCACCGGGTCGGCGACTCCGTCCAGGCCGTGCTGGTCGCCCAGGCGCTCGGCATCAAGGACCTGCGCTACCACCTCGACATGTTCGGCGGCGGCGGCACGTCGCACCAGGTCGTCGCGCACGCCGCCATGGCGGTCGCGACCGGGATGGCCGAGACCGTGGTGTGCTGGCGGGCCGTCAACGCGCGGTCCGAGTTCCGGATGGGCGGCACTGGGCGGGCCGCGCCTGATGCCCTGGAGTTCCAGTACCAGCTGCCCTACGGGTACGCCACGCCGCCGCAGCAGTACGCCATGCTCGCCCGGGCCTGGATGCACGCCCGCGACGCGAAGCCCGAAGACCTCGGGCGCGTCGCGATCGCGCAGCGCGAGCACGCGCGGCTCAGCCCCCGGGCGATGATGCGCACGCCGCTCGACATGGACGCGTACCTGGCGTCCCGGTGGATCGCCGAGCCGCTGCGCCTGTACGACTGCTGCCTGGAGACCGATGCCGCGGTCGCGGTCGTGGTGACCAGCGCCGAGCGGGCCCGCGACCTTGCGCAGCCGCCGGTGCTCATCGCCGGTGCCGCGACCGGCGGCGGCCACACGCTGTTCTCCAACGGCCGCGCCGACGCCACCGTCAGCGCCGCCGCGGAGCTCGCCCCGCGGCTGTACGCGGCCGCCGGGATCGGGCCGCGCGAGGTGGACGTGGCCCAGCTGTACGACGCGTTCACCTTCCTGGTGCCGCTGCAACTGGAGGACTACGGCCTCGTCGAACGCGGCGAGACCGGGGGCTTCTACGCCGACGGCCACGCGTCGCTCGGCGGACTTTTGCCCGTCAACACGCACGGCGGGCACCTTTCCGAGGGATACGTGCACGGCCTCAATCACGTCGCCGAGGCCGTCACGCAATTGCGCGGTGCCGCGGGCGCCCGCCAAGTCGCCGGAGCGGAGGTCGCGCTGACGACCGGTCAGCCCGGCTATGTGGGCGGCACCTGCTCGGCACTCATCCTGCGCCGGGACGGGGACCCGGTGCACAGCAGTGGCCAGGCGACGGCTCCGATGGGGAACGAGGGGAACGGGGCGTGAGGTGCCGATGAGCGTGCATCCGTCGATGGATCGCGACTCGACCGAATGGTGGGCGTCGCTGGCGGCGCACGCGCTGATCTTCCAGCGCTGCTCGGAATGCCAGACGTGGCGCTGGCCGGCCCGGGCCATGTGCCATGCCTGCGGGGCGTTCGCGTGGCGCTGGCAGCCCGCGTCCGGGCGCGGCGAGGTGGCCAGTTGGATCGTCAACCACCACGTGTTCCTGCCCGGGGTGCCGGCGCCGTACGTGGTGCTCAACGTCCGGATGGCCGAGCAGCCCGACCTGGTGCTTCCGGGCGCTTTCGAAGGTCCGTACGACGACCCGCGGTTGGTGATCGGTGCGCAGGTCGAGGCGGGATTCGCGGACTGCCCGGGCGACCCGCCCGCGGCGCTGCTGCGCTGGCGCATAATTCAGTCGATCGCTTGATTTAGTGAGGGGGCGGGGGCAGGATGCGTGCGCACGGCGGCAGCAGTTCTGTCGGACCCTCCTCCAGCCAAGGCAGGTCTCGCGATGCGCAACGGATTCAAGGTCTTCGACGCGGACGCCCATGTGATCTACCCGCGCGACCTGTGGACGCGGTTCCTCGACAAGAAGCACGCGCAGCGCTTCGGGCGCCGGCAGCCGTTCCCGGAGTTCGACTCGTACAACCCGGTGACCGTGGACGGACGCTGGACGCAGCACGAGACCATCGTCTACGGGCGGTTCCAGGAGGTCATCAACTGGACCACCGACGACATGCGCCGCATCTACGGCGACGACCTGCTGCTCAACGGCTTCACCGGTGACCGGGTGGCCGCCGCGCTGGCCCGCGACGGCATCGACGTCGCGGTGGTCTACGGGCCCGAGTACGACATGTGGTTCGACGGCATCGACCCCGAACTCCAGGCCGCCATGGCCCGCGCGTACAACCGCTGGGGCCAGGAGATGCGCGAGACGTCGGGCAACCGCGTGCACGCGTCAGGACCGGTCCCGCTCGTCGACATCGGCCGCGCGGTCGAAGAGGTCGCGTACGCCTACGAGCACCTGGGCACCCGCTGCTTCTGGGCGCGCCCGAACCTGTTCGACGGGCGCACCCTCGGCGACCGGTACTACGACCCGCTGTGGGAGCTCCTCCAGGACCTGGATGTGGCTTTCGGGACACACGAGTTCATGGGACTCAAGGGCCAGTCGTTCGGCCACGACCGGTACAAGACCTTCACCGAGTGGCACACCGTCGTCCACCCGTTCGAGACCATGGGCGTCATCACCTCGATGATCGTGCACGGCGTCTTCGAGCGCTTCCCGCGGCTGCGCGTCGCGTACCTGGAGGCCGGCTGCGGCTGGCTGCCCAGCTGGCTGCACCGCATCGACGAGCAGCTGGAGATGGCGGGGGAGCGCGAGTTCCCCGAGCTGACCATGAACGCGACGGAGTACTTCAAGCGCAACGGCTGGATCTCCACCGAGTGCGAAGACCCCTTCGTGGCCGACGTGGTGCGCTGGATGGGCGACGACCGCATCGTCTTCGAAAGCGACTTCCCGCATCCGGACTCCAAATTCCCGCACACGACGGAGGAGTTCCTCGGCCAGAGCGCCGAGATCCTCTCGGACGCGAGCAAGCGCAAGATCCTCTGGGACAACCCGGTCGCGTTCTACCGGTTCCCGGACTCCTACCTGCCCACTTCGTTCGTCGAAGCGAGTGAAAAGTGATGACCCAGCCCGACGCCCGCACGGCCGGCACCACCCGCATCATCTCGGCGGACTGCCATGTCAACGAGCCCCCGCACGTGTTCGACCGGGTGCCCGCGGAATACCGCGACCGCACACCGCGCCTGATGCGCGGCGCGGACGGCGGCGACGGCTGGAGCTTCGACGGCACGCCGCCCAAGCGGACGTACGGCATCGAGGCGATGGCCGGACGCACCAAGGACGAATACGTCATGTCCGGGCTGCGCTTCGAGGACATCCTGCCGGGCAACTACGACGGCGCCGCGCACATCGCCGACATGGACACCGACGGCGTCGACGTCTCGGTCGTCTACCCGGGCCACGCGATCTTCACCTACCAGGCCGCGGACCGCGGCCTCGCGCAGGCCTGCATGCTCGCCTACAACGACTGGATCCTCGACGAGTTCCAGGCCGCCGACCCCACCCGCGTCGTCGGCCTGCCCATGCTGCCGGTCGACGACGGCATGGCGGCCACCACCGCCGAACTCGAACGCGTCATGGCCGCCGGCGCCAAGGCCGCGTTCCTGCCCGGCAACCCGGTACGGCCTTACCACGACCCCTACTACGCAGACCTGTGGAACGCGGCCGAGAGCAACGGGCTGCCGCTGACCTACCACCGCACCTTCGGCGGCAAGCCCCAGGAGAGCGACTGGGACAACGTCGCGAACAACAACTTCAGCGCGGCCGGGACCGTGCACCGGTTCTTCAGCTCGACGCGCCAGATGACGTACATGACGCTCGCCGGAGTGTTCGAACGGCACCCGGGACTGCGGTTCGTGGTCGGCGAAGTCAACTTCGGCTGGCTGCCGTTCTGGGCGCAGACCGTGGACGAGCAGTTCGAGATCCAGGCCCCGATGGGCACCCTGCAGGTCACCGCACCGCCCAGCGCGGCACTCGGCGAGCAGCTGTTCGTGACGGTTCTGGACGACCGGGTCGGCTTCGACCTCGTGCGGTCCGGGGCGTACCCGTACCTCGCCAAGGCCGCGATGTTCTCGACCGACTACCCGCACAGCGTGTGCCTGTGGCCCAACACCCGCAAGACGGCCGAGGAACTCACCCGCGGACTGGACGCGAGGGACACCGAGGCCATCTTGTCGGGCAACGCAGCGCGGGTTTACGGCGTCTGAGAGACGGGCCCGGACCGGGGTCGCGGTCCGAGGCGGGTCCGAGGTCGGCGCCGGGAGACCGGGAGAAGGGGGCGGGACGTGTCGCAGGGGATCCGGCGGCCGCACCAAGCGGTCGACTTCGACGAGGCAGCACGGCGGTTCCCGCCGCCGCCCGAGTACTTCGAAGGCGCCTACCTCGCCTCCGCCGAGGAGATCGAGCGCACCCAGCTGGCCCGGCTGCGGCACCGGGCCGACCAGGCGTACCGGATCCCCTTCCACCGCAGGCGCTGGGACGCGGCCGGCTTCGCACCCGGCGACCTGCGCACCCTCGGCGACCTGTGGCGCGCCCCCGCGTACACGGTCGACGACATCCGGCACAGCATCGAGGCCGCCCCGCCCTACGGCGACTACCAGGCGGTGGTGCCCGGCGATGCGGTGCGCGAGCCCATGCGGCTGTACATGTCCGGCGGTACGACCGGCGCCTCGCGGCCCACGTTCTACACGGCGTGGGACCGCGCGGTCGGCGGGATCCTGGAGGCCCGCCAGCTCTACATGCAGGGCGTGCGGCCCGGCGACGTGGTCGTCAACTCGTGGTCGTACGGAACCCACAACGGCGCCTTCTCCTTCGACGAGGCCGCGTACCAGTGGCTCAACTGCGTGGTCATCACCGCCTCGACGGGCAACGTCACGTCGAGCCGCAAGCAGGTCGAGCTGGCGCTCGAATACGGGGCCACCGCGATCCTCACCACCGGCGACTATGTGCTGCGGCTCGCCGAGGTGGTCCGCGAGATGGGCCTGGACCCGCGGAAGGACCTGGCGCTCAAGGCGATCCCGAACATCGGCGACACCGCGCTCCTGGAGGAGACCTTCGGGCTGCCGTGCTTCGCCACGTACGGCTTCCACGAAGTGCAGACCGTCGCGGTCGAATGCGAGGCCCGCGACGGGCTGCACATCTTCGAGGACGCGTTCGTGGTGCAGGTCGTCGACCCGGAGACCGGGGAACCGCTGCCGGACGGGGAGACCGGCGCGCTGGTGGTCACCGAGCTGTACAAGACCGGCAGCGCGCAGTTCCGCTACAACATCATGGACCTGTCGTACCTGATGCCACGTCAGCAGTGCGGATGCGGCTCGTGGCTGCGCAAGATCGGGCCGTTCGCGGGGCGCGGCGACAACATGGTCAAGCTGCGCGGGGTGAACCTGTGGCCCGAGGTCGTCGGCGAGGTCGCCACGTCGGTGCCCGGGACCGCACCCGACTACTTCGTCCGGGCGCTGCGAGACGGCAACCGGGACGAAATGGTCGTGCACGTCGTGGGGGCGGGGGACCCCGCGGGGTTCGGTGATCTTGCCGGTAGCGTCGAGGACGCCCTGCGCGAGCGCTTCGGCGTCCGCATCCGTGCCGAGATCGCGGCACCCGGTGCACTGGACGCGTGGACCGGGGTCGACGTCTCGCCCAAGCTCAAGAGGTTCCGCGATGAGCGCTGACGCCGTACCTGCCGTGCCTGCCGTGCCTCCTGTGGCCGCTCCCGGTGGAGTGGTCGACTACTTGTGCAACGCCTTCTTCCCCGACCGGCAGGCGCTCTGGCACGAGGCCATCGCCGCCACCGGCATCAACGTCCGGGTGCGCCAGGGCGAGGACGAGGCCTTCTGCGACGGCGACACCATGGTGGCCCGCATGGACGCCCTCGGCGTGCGTACCGTCCTCGTGCCGACCGGGGACCTGTCGGCGCACGCCGCGATCGACCCGCGCGACTACGACCACTACGCCATGCGCTGGGACGAGTTCGACGCCCTCGCGCAGCGGCACCCGGGGCGGTTCGGCGCGCTGTACGTCGTCGACCCGACACGGGGCATGGCCGGCGTCGCGGACGCCCGGGCCCGGATCGCCCGCGACCACTCGGTGGTCGGGCTGTACCTGCACACCCACAGCTGGGACCGGCGCTTCGACCACGCCGACTACTACCCGTGGTACGCGCTGTGCGCCGACCTGGACGTGCCGGTGGCCATGCAGGCCGGGACGTCGGGCGGCCTGATGGCCAGCGAATGCGGCCACCCGATCGGCATCGACCGGCCCGCGCTGTACTTCCCCGGCGTGCGGTTCGTGCTGTCGCACACCGGATGGCCGTGGGTGGACGAGGCCGTCGCGCTGGCCATGAAGTTCCCGAACGTCTACCTGGGCACCGGGGCCTACCCGCCGCGGCACTGGCACGCGTCCGTCCACCAGTTCCTCGCCGGGCCCGGGCGGCGCAAGGTGCTGTTCGGCACCAACTTCCCCACGGTCGGGCACGCCAAGGCGCTCGACCAGATCGCCGGGCTCGACCTGCGCGCCGACACGCGTGAGCGGCTGCTGCTCGGGACGGCTCTCGAAGTCTTCGGCCGACTGGAGAAATGGGCGTGAGCGCATGGGTCTGAGCGCGTACGAGACCGGGCCTACCGTGGGTGCGGTCTACGGCATCCCGCCGCAGCCGCCGATCGCCGGGAACACCCGCATCCTCGATGCGGGTGCGGTGCGCATCGGCGTCGAATACCGCGACGTGGACCCGGAGGCGCTGCGGGCCGCCTACGCGGGCAACGCCGCCCACCTCGCCGAACTGGAGGAGAAGTCGCCGGCCGGCGGCTTCTCCGACGAAGGCGTGTCCGTCCACGTGTACGACGCGGCGGACGGGCACGAGTTCCTGCGCTTCGACCTGTTCGACGCGGAACCGCACTACCACTACAACCACCGGCCCGGGCCGGACGGCGAAGTGGTCAACAACGTGGTGCCGTTCGACGTGACCGCGGGCGGGGACATGCTCGTCTGGGCGTTCGACCGGCTGCGGACACGCCTGCCGCACATGCTGGCCAAGGCCGGCGGGGCGGAGCTGGCCGAGCGGGTCGACAACGCGGTGCTGGAGCCGGTTCTGGCCGAGGCCCAGGCGCTGGCGGTGGCCGCGCGCTCGGCGTACCGGCGGGCGGCGCGGGCGTGACGGAGACCGGTCGGGACGCGGCGGATGCGGGCTGCGGCCGGGACGCGGCCGATGGGGGCGGCGGCCGAGGCGTGGCCGATGGGGGCGGCTCTCGGGTCGCGGCGGACGGCGGTGGCCGGGTGGTCGTGCCCGAGCACGAGGTGAAGGCGCTGCTGGCGCGGCTCGGGATCGCCGTGCCGCGCGGTGCGGCGGTCCCGGTGGAGGAGGGGCCTCAGGCGGTTGCCGAGGCGGCCGCGGGGCTGCGCGAACCGCTCGTGCTCAAGGCGTACGGATCTGGGCTCGTGCACAAGAGCGACGTCGGCGCGGTGCAACTCGGGCTGGCCGCGTCGGAAGCCGCCGGGGCGGCCCGGGCGATGGCCGCCCGGGTGCGCACCCACGGCGCTGCCGCGGCCGGCTGGCTGATCGAGGAACAGCAGGCGTCCGGAGTCGAGTTGATCGTCGGCCGCACGCGCGGCCCGTTTGGAGACGCCATGCTGCTGGGGCTGGGCGGCACGCTCGCGGAGACCCTGGACCAGGCCGTCGTGCGGCTGGCGGGAACGGCATCCGGGGCCGAACTGGTCGACGCGATGCCGGGGGCCGAGGCGCTGCGCGGCGCCCGCGGAGCCGAACCGGTCGACCTGGACGCGCTCGCCGGGCTGGTCGACGCACTGGACGCGCTGCCGCGGGCGGTCGCCTCGGCGTACCCGGGGCATGCGCTCGACGAGTTCGAGTGCAACCCGGTGATCGCCACGAAGGACGGCGCGGTCGCGGTCGACGCGCGGCTGATCCTGCGGCGGGCGGAGGATCTCGCCGCGGCGGATTTCGCGCCGGACGCGGCAGGTGCGGGTCCGGGGTGCACGGCGGAGTTCCTGCCGCACGCGGACTTCGCACCGCGCACCGAACTCGCAGCGGGCACCGAACTCGCACCGCGCACCGGACTCGCACCGCGCATAGGACTCGTGCCCGGCGCGGAACTCGCGCCTCGTACGGAATCCGCGCCCCGTACGGACTTCGCGCCCCTGTTCGCGCCGCGCACGGTCGCGGTGGCCGGCGCCTCGACCACGAAGACGACCTTCGGGAACCGCTTCCTGGCCGCCTACCGGTCCTTCGGCCGGACCGAGGGCCTGTACGCGATCCACCCGTCCGCGCGCGAGATCGACGGCGTCCCGGCCGTGCCGTCTCCGGCTGATGTCCCGGGCGGCATCGACTACTTGCTGGTCGCCGTACCGGCCGCCGCGACACCCGCGCTGCTCACCGCCGCGGCCGGGCACGTCCGGTTCGCCCACGTGGTCAGCGGCGGCTTCCGGGAAGCCGGCGACGCCGCCCTCGAAGCAGAACTCCTGGCCGCCGCCCGGCGCGCGGGCGTACGCCTCCTCGGGCCGAACTGCCTCGGCGTGTACGCCCCCGCCGGCCGCCAGACCTTCCAGCTCGGCGCCGAACGCGAGGCCGGCACGATCGGCGTGGTCTCCCAGAGCGGCGGGCTCGCCGGCGACATCGTGGCCGCCGGGACCCGGCGCGGCCTGCGCTTCTCCGGGCTCGTCACGATCGGCAACGCGGCCGACGTCGGCGCCGCCGAACTCGTCGAGCACTTCGCCGACGACCCCGGTACCCGCGTCATCGGCATGTACCTCGAAGGCACCGGCGGCGGCGAGCGGCTGGCCCGTGCCGTCCGGCGCGCCGCACACCGCGGCAAGCCGGTCGTCGCCCTTGTCGGCGGCCTGAGCCGCCAAGGGGCGCGCGCCGCCGCCTCGCACACCGGCGCACTCGCGGGCGACGAGCGCATGTGGGGGGCGCTCGCGACGGCGTCCGGCATGACCGTCGTCCGCACCCTCGAGGACTTCCTCGCGGTACTCGCCCTGCTGCAGCGCCACCCGGCCCCGGCGTCGCCCTCCGACGCCGGGCCCGGGGTCCTGGTCGTCGGCCCGGGCGGCGGCGCGTCCGTCCTGGCCACCGACGCCTGCGACCGGGCCGGGCTCGAGGTCGGCCCGCTGCCCGCGCCGGCCGCCGCAGTGCTGCGCGGCCGCGGCTACGGCGCCGGGACCTCGCTGGCCAACCCCGTCGAGATCCCGCTCGGCCCGGCCACCGGGCCCGACGCGTTCGCCCGGGTGCTCGACGCCGTCCTGCCGGACGCGGCGTACGGCGACGTGCTCATGCACGTCAACGTCCAGTCGTACTACGGCTATGCGGACACCGGGGCGGTGCCGCTGCTCGCCCTGGTCGCGGACATCGGCGGCCTGGACCGGCACGGCGTCCGGCTGAGCCTGGTCCTGCGCAACCTCGACTGCGCCCCGGCCGCGGACGCCGAAGCGGTGCTGGCGGCGTGTGCGGGCTCGGGCATCCCGGTCTTCCGCGACCTCGACCAGGCCGCGACCGCGATCGCGGCGGTGCGGCGGCTCCAGTCGTCCGCGGCTCGGGGCGAGTTCGCCGAGCGGCTGCCCGATGTCGCCCATGTGACCCAGTTCTTGTCGTCTGCCGGGGGCCACCCTGGAGAGGAGTTGTGATGCGCGCCGCCGTACTCAGCGAGTTCCATGCGCCGCTGGACGTCCGCGACGATGTCGAGATCGCCGAACCCGGGCCCGGCGAGGTACTGGTCCGGATCGCCGCGTCCGGCATCTGCGGCTCCGACCTGAAAGCCGTCGACGGCAAGAGCCCGGTGGTCCGCGAACTGCCCGCGATCCTCGGCCACGAGAGCGCGGGCGTCGTCGAGCGCGTGGGGGAGGGCGTGACCGGCGCGGCCGCCGGCGACCGGGTGGTCATCGCGATGACCGGCAACTGCGGACGCTGCGAATCGTGCCGGCGCGGCGCGTACGGCGGCTGCCGCAGCCCGATCCGGATGAGCCAGCTGGGCCGCATGCGGGACGGCACCACGCGGCTGCGGGTGGACGGGCAGCCCGCGTACCCGTTCATCGGCATCGGGTCCTTCGCCGAGTACGCCGTGGTGAACGAGGAGATGCTGGTCCGGGTGCCGGACACGCTGCCGCTGGAGCAGGCCTGCCTGCTGGCCTGCGGGGTCGTCACCGGGGTGGGCGCGGTGCTCAACACTGCGCAGGTCGAGCCGGGTTCGAGCGTGCTGGTGGTGGGCGCGGGCGGCGTCGGACTCAACGTCCTGCAGGGCGCGGTCCTCGCCGGCGCGGCCCGGATCGTGGTCGCCGACGTGAACCCCGCCAAGCTCGCCCTGGCCGAGGACTTCGGGGCCACGGACACGCTGGTGTCCGGCGACGACCTGACCGAGCAGGTCGCCAAGCTGCTGGACGGCGGGGTCGACTACGCGTTCGACGCCACCGGCGTGCCGGGCGTGCTCGCCAAGGCCTTCGCGGCCACCCGGGACGGCGGCACCACGGTCATGGTCGGCAGCCCGCCGAACGAGCCGATCAGCATCCCTCCGCAGCAGCTCTTCTTCAACCGCACCCTCAAGGGCTGCGCGGGCGGCGGCGGCCTCCCGGCCCGCGACCTGCCCAAACTCGTCGACCTGGCCGCGGCCGGCCGCCTCGACCTGGGCCGGCTGATCACCACGACGGTCGCACTGGACGACATCAACACGACGATCGCCGAGGTCCGGGCGGGCAGCGTCGCACGGGCGGTGGTGACGTTCTGAGGCCGGTGGTTCCGCGCTGACGCAGGTACGACCATCGGGTCGTCACAAAGCCGGGCAATCAGCTGGCCAAGCCCCCGTAAAACCCGGTGGCCGGAGGCGCGCCGACGGGTGGCCGAGGGCGGCCCGGACCGCCGTCCGCGCGTCCCTTGTCCCGCCAGGTCAGCACGCGTGTCGCCGGACGCCCCGGGCGGGTGTGACGGGCGGCACAATTTTCGGCGGGCGTCCAAAATTGCCGAAAATCCCGGGACGCGGTCGGCTGCATGCTGATTACATGTAACTTCGCCCCGCCGGGGGTGCGCTTCGGCATGCACGCTCGGTGCGGAGCGGCGGACAGCCTGGACGGTCCAGGCCGGGCGACCGCGAGATCCGCTGTGTGAGAGAGACCGCGTGTGCTGATCAAACTCGTCAGGGCTCATCTGAAGCCCTACTCCGGGGCCATCGGACTGCTGGTGATCCTCCAGCTCGTCCAGACCTCCGCGACCCTGTACCTGCCCACCCTGAACGCCGACATCATCGACAAGGGCGTCGTGCGCGGCGACAACGCGTACATCTGGCGCACCGGCGGCGTCATGCTCGCCGTCTCGGTCCTGCAGATCGTGTGCGCGATCGGCGCCGTCTACTTCGGTGCCCGTACCGCCATGGCGCTCGGCCGCGACGTGCGCGGCGCGGTGTTCGAGCGGGTCCAGTCCTTCTCGGCCCGCGAGGTCGGGCAGTTCGGCGCCGCGTCGCTGATCACCCGGACCACGAACGACATCCAGCAGGTCCAGATGCTGGTCCTCATGACGTTCACGCTCATGGTGTCGGCGCCCATCATGTGCGTCGGCGGGATCATCCTGGCGCTCAACCAGGACGTCCCGCTGTCCATGCTGCTCATCGCGATCGTGCCGACACTCGGCATCATCGTGGGCGTCATCGTCGCGCGGCTGCGCCCGCTGTTCCGCAAGATGCAGGACGACATCGACACGGTCAACCGCATCCTGCGCGAGCAGATCACCGGCCTGCGGGTGATCCGCGCGTTCGTCAAGGACGAGCACGAGCGGGAGCGCTTCGAGGCCGCCAACGAGGAACTCACGGACGTGTCCTGGCGCGTCGGCCGCATCATGGCGCTGATGTTCCCGCTGGTCATGACCGTGGTCAGCCTGTCGTCGGTGGCCGTCATGTGGTTCGGCGCGCACCGGATCGCGGACGGCGGCATGCAGATCGGCTCGCTCACCGCGTTCCTCAGCTACCTCATGCAGATCCTGATGTCGGTCATGATGGCCACCTTCATGTTCATGATGGTGCCGCGCGCCGAGGTGTGCGCCGAGCGCATCCAGGAAGTCCTCGACACCGAGACCACCGTCGCCCCGCCGGTGAACCCGGTGCGCAGCGTCACCCGGCACGGCCACGTGGAACTGCGCGACGTCGGCTTCCGCTACCCGGGCGCCGAGGCCGCGGTGCTGCGCGGCATCGGCTTCACCGCCCGCCCCGGCGAGACCACCGCGGTCATCGGCTCGACCGGCAGCGGCAAGTCCACCCTGCTCAGCCTGCTGCCCCGGCTCTCCGACGCCACCGAGGGCGAGGTGCTCGTCGACGGGGTCGACGTACGCGAACTGGACCCGGCACTGCTGGCGCGCGTCGTCGCGCTGGTGCCGCAGAAGCCGTACCTGTTCTCCGGGACCATCGCGTCCAACCTGCGCTACGGCAACCCGGACGCCACCGACGCCGACCTCTGGCACGCGCTGGAGGTCGCCCAGGCCAAGGCGTTCGTCGACGAACTCCCCGAAGGCCTGGACGCGCCCATCTCGCAGGGCGGCACCAACGTCTCGGGCGGTCAGCGCCAGCGGCTCGCCATCGCGCGGGCGCTGGTCCGCAAGCCCGAGGTCTACCTGTTCGACGACTCGTTCTCGGCCCTCGACTACGCGACCGATGCCCGGCTGCGCGCCGCGCTGGCCCGCGAGATCGGCGAGGCCACGGTCATCATCGTGGCGCAGCGCGTCAACACCATCCGCGACGCGGACCGGATCATCGTGCTCGACGAGGGCGAGGTGGTGGGGGAGGGGACGCACAACGAGCTCATGGCGTCGAACCCGACGTACCGCGAGATCGTGCTGTCCCAGCTCACCGAGGAGGAGGCGGCGTGACCGAGCGAACCGATGCCCGGGCGTCCGGATCCACGCCCGAGTCCGAAGACGCCGCTTCGAAGGCCGCCGCGGAGAACGCGGTCGGGTTCGCCGTCGAGACGGCCGTGGCGACCGCGTCCGAGAACGGCGCGGCGGCCGCGGTGGTCGCCGAGGCCGCCACCGACGCCGAGGCAGGCACCGACAGCGAAGCCGGCCCCGAGACCGCGAGCGCCCCGCGGCGCGGACCCCAGCCCATGGCCGGCCCCGGCCGCTTCATGGGCGGCCAGCCGGCCGAGAAGTCCCTCGACTTCAAGCGCTCGGGCGCGCGATTCCTCAAGCTCCTCGAGGGCGACCGCCTCGCCGTCTACGCCATCATCGGCCTCGCCCTCCTCGCCGTCGCGACGTCCGTCATCGGCCCGAAGATCCTGGGCGAGGCCACCGACGAGATCTTCACCGGCGCGTTCGGCCCGAACGGCGTCGACTTCGGCGCGGTCGGGGTGATCCTGGGCTGGGCCACGGCCGTGTACGTCGCGTCCGGAGTGTTCTCGATCATCCAGTCGCGCCTCGCCAACCGCGTGCTCCAGCGCGCCGTGAAGCGCCTGCGCACCCAGGTCGAGGAGAAGCTCTCCCGGCTCCCGCTCTCCTACTTCGACACGCAGCCGCGCGGCGAGGTGCTCAGCCGCGTCACCAACGACATCGACAACGTCGGCCAGACCCTGCAGCAGACGATGAGCCAGCTGCTCTTCTCCCTGCTCACCATCGTCGGCGTGCTCGGCATGATGTTCTGGATCTCCTGGCTGCTCGCGCTCGTCGCACTGATCACCGTGCCGATCTCCATCTTCGTCGCGGCCCGGATCGGCAAGAAGGCGCAGCCGCAGTTCATCCAGCAGTGGAAGACCACCGGCAAGCTCAACGCGCACATCGAGGAGATGTACACCGGGCACGCCCTGGTCAAGGTCTTCGGCCGCCAGGACGAGTCCGCGGAGATCTTCCGCACCGAGAACGAGAAGCTCTACAACGCCTCGTTCAAGGCGCAGTTCGTCTCCGGGATGATGCAGCCCGCGATGATGTTCATCGGCAACCTCAACTACGTCGTGGTGGCCGTCATCGGCGGCCTGCGCGTCTCGTCCGGGGCGCTGTCCATCGGCGACGTCCAGGCCTTCGTGCAGTACTCGCGGCAGTTCAGCCAGCCGCTCACCCAGGCCGCTTCGATGGCCAACCTGGTGCAGTCCGGGGTGGCCTCCGCCGAGCGCGTCTTCGAACTCCTCGACGCCCCCGAGCAAAGCCCCGACCCGGTCGTCCGGGCCCGCCCGGACACCCTCCGCGGCCGCGTGGCGTTCGAGAACGTCGCCTTCTCCTACACCCCCGCCAAGCCGCTCATCTCCGACCTGTCCCTCACCGTCCGCCCCGGCGAGACGGTCGCCATCGTCGGACCCACCGGCGCCGGCAAGACCACCCTGGTCAACCTCCTCATGCGCTTCTACGAAGTCACCGGAGGCCGCATCACCCTGGACGGCGTCGACACCGCCGACATGTCCCGCGACGAACTCCGCTCCGCGGTCGGCATGGTCCTCCAGGACACCTGGCTGTTCGGCGGCACCATCGCGGACAACATCGCGTACGGCACCTCCGGCGCCACCCGCGACCAGATCTGCGCCGCCGCCAAGGCCGCCCACGCGGACCGCTTCATCCGCACCCTCCCGGACGGCTACGACACCGTCGTCGACGACGAGGGCACCGGCATCAGCGCGGGCGAGAAGCAGCTCATCACCATCGCCCGGGCCTTCCTCGCGGAACCGACCATCCTGGTCCTCGACGAGGCCACCAGCTCCGTCGACACCCGCACCGAGGTCCTCATCCAGCGCGCCATGGCCCGCCTGCGCGACGGCCGCACCGCCTTCGTCATCGCCCACCGCCTCTCCACCATCCGCGACGCGGACACCATCCTGGTGATGGAGGCCGGCGCGATCGTCGAACAGGGAAGCCACCACCAACTCCTGGCCGCAGGCGGCCCGTACGCGCGCCTGTACGAGTCCCAGTTCGCGGAGGCGCCGGCCGAGGTGGACTGATCACCTACGGGAGCCGAGAAGGCCGGAGGAGCGTCGGGAGACGCCCCTCCGGCCTTTTCTTTTGCGGCACACCGGGACGTCGGGGCGCCGGTACGCGGGCACGTCGGTACGCGGGTACGTCGGTACGCGGGTACGCGGGCACGTCAGCATGCTTACGCGGCCGGACGCACCAAGCGCATCCAATGGCCGCCGATACTCCAGCCCAGGAAGAGGCGGGCGCCCGCTTCCGCCCCCGCTTCCGCCTCCGCCTCCGCCCCCGCCCCGTCGTCCAAGCTGCCGCCGGCCATCACGTACCGCAGCCCGCCCAGCACCGGGGCAAGCCGCGCCGCAGCATGCGGCGGCTGCCGGTCCGCCAGCTCCTGGCACCACACCACGACCGCGTCCTGCTCCTCCAGCCCGCACAACGCCAGAAAGAACACCGTCTGACGCCACGCGTACGCCGCGTCCTTGATGGTCCCCAGCGCGCGCGGATTGCCCTCGATCCGCCCGACCAGTCGGCACACACCCGCGAACGCCCGCCGCGCCAACTCCGGCCACCCGGCCTGCGGATCCACACCCACCGGGTGCACCAGGGCAGCCAGATTGTGCGTGGTGAGGATCTGCGCCTGCTCGATCACCGTGCCGTTCGCCGCGACCCACGAGCCGGGCTTCAGCGTCCCGACCCGCGCACGGCACATCTGCGCGAACGCCTCGGACGTGCGTACCCCGTAGACCCCCTTCGCAGGCTCGTCCGCCGCCCGCAACGCCGCGTAGTCGATCCCGTAGTACCGCTGGTAGAGCGTCCCGTCGAGCAGCTCGCCCGCGCACCTTGCCGCCTCCAGGAACTTGCCGGAGAACGTCCCCATGAAGATGTCCGCCGCGAGCTCCTCGGTGAACGGCACCGCAAGCCCTGACTCCCGTGCCAGCGAGCGGAGTTCCTGGATCAAGGGATTCGGCAGGATGGTCCCCGGAAACCCCTCCAGCGCCAGCCCGCCGAGCTCCACGAGGGCTTTCCGTGCCCCCTCCGCCTGCGCCCCACGCCGGTACGGCTCGACCGCCCGCACCCACGGCAGTTCCTCCAAGCGCACCTGATGCTGCAGGTTCACCAACAGCAGCGACCGCCGCCGGGCGAACGCGCGGTGGACCTCTGCCATCAGCGTCCGCAACGCCTCGTCCGGGTACCCCTGGGCCGTGGCCACCGCCACCAACTGCGGAATGACCTCGGCCAACACCTCCGCGGACGGGATCACCCCGCGCTCGACCAGCTCCGCCGCCGGCGCACTCAAGGCACGTTCCACCACCCGGGCCAGCGCCGCGGGGATCGCACTCCCCGCCGGGATGCCCGTACGCGCCCCCTCCTCCTCCGTCACCGGCCCGACCAGCTCGTCCACCGACGCCGGCGCCGCCTCATCCGGCAGCACCGCCAGCCGCGCCACCAGGACCCGCGCCAGGGCCTGCCACGTCGGCCGCGCCGCAACCTCTGCCTGACGCCCCCTCAAACCGGCATGCTCCGCCGAACCGGGCGTACCGCGCCGCGCGACCATCGCGTCGACCGCGACCTGAAGCAGCCCGTACCGGCGCGGATCCAGCCTCCGCCCCCGCACCGCCACCTCGAGCGCAGCGCGCAGGATCGCCGCGTTCTCCTTCGGCTTCCGGTGCTTGCCACACAGCGTGTGCTCCGCCGCCAGCCGCCCGTACCGCGCCAAAAGCTCCCGCCCGCGCGCCTCCCACCCGGCCGGCCGCACCACCCCCACACGGCCGCCCTCGACGGTCTCCAGCCAATGCGCCAGCAACTCGTCCGCAAACGGATTCCACACGGTCAGCGCCTCGCGCATCGCGTCCACGGCCCGATTCGGCCCCCGCCGCCCCAGCGCGACCCGCACCTCGCCCACGGTCTGCCGATGCACCGACGTCCCGTCCGACACCGGTACATACGCCGGCCGCGGCGCAAACCGCAGCCGCCCGGCGAACGGCCTCAGCTCCTCCAGCAACTCCAGAGCCGCCGCCCGCTCCCCGGCCCGCACCAGCCACGCGACCACGAGCAGCGCCGCCTCTTCGGGCACGTCGACCGCGTACTGCCCGCTGTCCAACAAGGCCCACAGCTCCGCGAGCCCCGCATCCGACAACCAGTACGCGAACAGCCCCCGCCGATCCCCATCCGCCAACCCGGCCCGCAGTACCGCGGCGACCTCATGCCCGAGAAGCTCCCCGCCCGCAGCGGCCTCACCGGTGGCGAACCCACCCCGCATCACCCGCGGAGTCACCCACACCGGCAGCCCCTTCACCGGCGTCCGCGACCCGACCGTCACACGCCCCGCGGCCACCTCGGCCACCACACGCCGCCAGTCCCGGACCCGCCCCTCGGCCCGCGCCCGCACCGCCGCATCTTCATGCCCCGAAGCCGTCGCCAATGCCTTCGCCAACTGAAGACCCGCGTACCCGGCCCCTACCCGTACCTCGTTCTCATCCATAGCCGACGTGGCAGGTCCTGCCCCTGCGCCCTCCGGGTCTCAAGCCCGGCGCTCTCCTACTGAGCTACACGCCGATCGCCGGACCATCCCACCCCCACCACACCCCACCCCGCAACGCCATTACGCCTGGTCCGCCCCTATCGGACCTGGATGTACACGTAATCCGTCCCCTGACTCACCGGAATGTTCTCCGCACCCCAACCCGTACTCGCCCCCGTGCAGTTCGCCCCCGCGTACCCCCGGAAGTCCAGCCGCCCCTTCCACCAGTACCCCGCCACGGTGGTGTCCCTCCCCGGCGTCGCCACGCAGACGCTGACCACCGTGCCGCTCTGATTCGTCCCCGTCAGATACAGCGACCAGGTGTCCCCATTCCGATCCGTGAAGACCACCTGCTGCCCATTACCCCCGGCCTGCGCCGGCCCGGCCACCCCCACAACCCCGACCACCACAGCCCCCGCAACCCCCACCAACCCCGCAACCTTGCCGCGCATCCCCAAACCCCTCCCACCAGCCCGACCGATCCCGACCGACCGATCCTCCCCACCCACCCCCGCCCCCGTCCCACTCCCGCGCAATCCGGCCAAATCCCCGCGTCCCCTCACACCCCTCACCCCACGCCTCCCCACCTGACTCCGCACCGCACCGACCCCCTCGCTCCCCGTCACCCACCCCACCGACAACCAAGTGGCGAAGGCACCCCCTATGTGCGGTATGGTTTCCGTGCTCGGCCAGCCGGGCACCGGGACGTGGCGCAGCTTGGTAGCGCACTTGACTGGGGGTCAAGGGGTCGCAGGTTCAAATCCTGTCGTCCCGACGGTGCGAAGGGTCTTCGCAGGTGAAAGCCTGCGGAGGCCCTTTGCGTTTGCCTCGGAACCGATCTTCGAGTCAGAGCACGGCGCTCCTGGACTCCTTGACTCGGGTGGTTTCCGATGGCCCTTTTGAATCTTGAAAAACTCACTCTCGGTAGCGGTCCGACGTGGACCGGCTTTCTGCGGGATTGGGATCGGTGTCTGCGGTCGGCCGGCCACCCGGAGACGACCCGCTACAACTACCTCCTCGCCGCGGCCCAGCTGGCCCGCTACCTCGCCGAGGAATCACCCGACCCGGACGCCGACGACGCCGCCGAAGACCCCTGCCAGGTCACCCGCGCCCACGTCGAGTACTTCCAGGCCTGGATGATCGAGACCCGCTCCGCATCCACCGCACTGAACAAGCACAAGGCACTCCAGCAGTTCTTCAAGTGGCTCATGCTCGACGAGCAGGAGATCGACCGCTCCCCCATGGAACGCGTCCGCCAACCCAAACCCGCTCAGAAACTCGTCCCCGTCATCACCGAAGCCGACACCACCACCGTCCTGGCCGCATGCAAAGGACGCACCTTCCTCCAACTCCGCGACGAAGCCATCATCCGGCT
>NZ_JAKFHA010000018.1 GCF_021502675.1 Yinghuangia soli | reverse complement strand
CCCTGCCGCATGTCCGCTCCGGGGCCGGCACCGGGCCGGGCCCCGGGCCCGGGCGGCGAAGCCTCGCCGCCCTACTGGCCGAGTGCGCTCTTGGCCTTCCACTGGTCGTAGGAGACCTGCCAGGCGCCGAAGCCGTTCCCCGCCTCGGTCACCGCGGTGCTCTTCGAGCCCTTGACCACCACCGGGTCGCCGACCTGCACGCGGTCGTAGAACCACTTGGCGTCCTCGACCGTCATGCCCACGCAGCCGTGGCTGGTGTTGTTCTTGCCGATGTTGGCGGTGTTCCAGGCGGCCGAGTGGAAGAACGTGCCGGACGACGTGAAGTGCACGACCCACGGCACGTCCGGCAGGTTGTACTTGTCGCCCAGGCCCACGGTCTGCGAGTCGAGGGTCTCCTTGGCGTTCTTGGCCAGGATGACGTGCGTGCCGCCGCGCGTCGGGAACTCGTCCGAGCCGGCCGACATCGGGATCGACTTCACGACCTGGCCGCCCTCGACCACGTTCACCTTGTGCTTGGCCACGTCGACCTCGACCACGCGGCCGGTGCCGACCGTGAAGGAGGTCTCGTAGTCGCGTGCGAAGTAGGTGCCGGTGCCGCTCTGCACGCCCTTGAGGTCGGCGTTCAGGGTCACCTTGGTGCCCGGCTGCCAGTAGTCCTTCGGCCGCCAGTCGACGCGGTCCTTGCCGGACGAGTCCTTGATCCAGCCCCACGAGCCCTCGGTCGGCACCGAGGTCGTGACCTTGAGGTTCTTCTCGACCGCGGCCTTGTCGGCCACCGGGTGGTCGAAGGTGATCGAGACCGGCTGCGCGATGCCGAAGGTGCCGCCGTTGCCGGGCTTCATGGCGACCTTGTTGGTCTTGTCGGCCTTCTTCGTGGTGAAGGTGGTCGACGAGGTCTGGTCCTTGCCCTTGGCCGTGCGGCTGCCGATGTCGACGGTGTACGCGGTGCCGGGGGCGGTCCGCCCGGTCGACGTCCAGGTCTTGCCGTCCGCGGCGAGCTTCCCGGCGACCGTGCCGCCGTCCGCATCGGATATGCGCACATCGGTGAGCGTGCCCTCGGTGGCCGTGACGGTCACCGGCTTGCCCGGTTCGACGTCCGCGGCCTTGTCCGCCGGGTCGACGGCCACCTGCGGCGCGGGGTCCTTGCCCTTGTCCTTGCCGTTGTTCTGGTCGGCCGTCGCCGCCGCGCCTCCGGAACCAGCGTTCCCGGCGGACTGCCCGTCGTCCTTGTCCGAGGAGCCTCCGCCGCACGCCGCCAAGAGCAGCGTGGTGGCGGCCAGGGCCGGGACGAGGGCGATGCGGAGCCCCTTGCGGGGGCCGGATATGGCTGCGCGACTCACGTAGGTACCTCATCGGTAGGGAACCGGGTGATTTTCCCCTTATCCGAGAACAACGTCCAAATCGCCCTCCGCGGTTTCGTGGAATGGATCACACGCGCCGCGTCATCCGACCCCGAAGGCCCCACGTGGCGGCGCCGGTGACCCGGTCGATGTGGCATCCGTCACCACGGCGTGCCCGGCGGCGAAAGCGGCCAGCTCCGGGCCGGCCAGGACGTCGGCCGGGTAGTCGTCGGCCGCGGCCCGGGCGGCCAGCCCGTCCAGGGGGAGCGCCTCCCGGCCGGCGACCAGGACCGCGTTGCCGAAGCGCTCGCCGTCCAGGTGGTCGGGCTCGGCGACCAGCGCGACGTGCCCGAAGACCGCCTGCGCGGTCGCGACCTGCCCGCGCAGGAATGCCAGGCCGCCGCCGTCCGCCAGGTTCGCGGCATAGACCCCGCCGGGGCGCAGCACGCGGGCCGCCTCGGCGAGGAAGGGCAGCGCGGTCAGGTGAGCGGGGATCAGCGATCCGCCGAACACGTCGGCCACCACCGCGTCCGCCGAGGCGTCGGGGCGGGCGGCCAGCGCGGCCCGGGCGTCCGCGACCTCGACTTCGATCCCGACCGCGCCGTCCGCGGGCAGCGGCAGGTGCTCCAGGACGAACGCGACCAGCGCGCCGTCGAGCTCCACGACGTGCTGCCGCGACCCGGGCCGGGTGGCCGCGACGTACCGCGGAAGGGTGAGCGCACCGCCGCCCAGGTGCACGACGTCCAGCGGCGCGCCGGGCGCGGCGGCCAGATCGAGCACGTGCGCGAGGCGGCGGGCGTACTCGAACTCGACGTACCCGGGGTCGTCCAGGTCGACGTACGACTGCGGCGAGCCGTCGAGCGTCAGCAGCCACGCGCGCGGCCGGTCGATGTCGGGAAGCAGGGCCGCGCGGCCCAGATCGACCTCCCGGGAGACCGGTACCGGCTCGGCCGAGGCGGCCGGCGGCCCCGCGGAGACCGCACCGGGCAAACTCTCCACCTCCACTTGAGACTGAGAGTCGGGTCGGGAGGTGTCGGCGTCCATGCCGAGATTCTCTCGCGCCGCGCCCGTGCGGCGAGTTGCGGGCGGGCGCCGACCTGGCAAGGTGGTGGCAAATCGGGCATTCGGGTCATTTGCGGATGTCCGTGCGGCCTGCCCCGAGCACTCAGGAGACGCGGGATGACGACACTGCCGGACTTCGCCGACACCACCGACTTCGACGACGCCGACCGGGGGTTCGTCGGCGCCCTCAGCCCCGCCCTGGTCAAGGCCGCCGACGGCCGCGTGGTCTGGGACAACGACGCCTACGCCTTCCTCGACGCCGACTGCCCCGGCACCGCCAACCCCAGCCTGTGGCGCCAGGCGCAGCTCGTCGCCAAGCAGGGCCTGTACGAAGTCGCCGCCGGCATCTACCAGATCCGCGGCCTCGACCTGTCGAACATGACGGTGGTGGAAGGCGACACCGGCGTCATCGTCATCGACCCGCTGATCTCCGCCGAGACCGCCGCCGCCGCACTCGCGCTCTACCGCGAGCACCGCGGCGACCGCCCGGTCACCGGCATGATCTACACCCACTCGCACGCCGACCACTTCGGCGGCGCCCGCGGCATCCTGCCCGACGGCCACCCAGAAGTCCCCATCCTCGCCCCCGAGGGCTTCCTCGAACACGCCGTCGCCGAGAACGTCTACGCGGGCAACGCGATGTCCCGCCGCGCGCTCTACATGTACGGCGCCGGGCTGCCCAAGGCCCCCGACGGCCAGATCGGCGCCGGCCTGGGCATGACCACGTCCACCGGCACCGTGACGCTCATCCCGCCGACCGTCGACATCACCCGCACCGGGCAGGAGGAGACCGTCGACGGCGTCCGCATCGTCTTCCAGCTCACTCCGGGCACCGAGGCACCCGCCGAGATGAACTTCCTGTTCCCGGACCGGCGCGCGCTGTGCCTCGCGGAGAACTGCACGCACAACATGCACAACGTGCTGACCCTGCGCGGCGCGGTCGTCCGCGACTCCCGCATCTGGGCGCGCTACCTCGACGAGGCCATCGACCTGTTCGCGGACGCCGCCGACGTCGCCTTCGCCTCGCACCACTGGCCCACCTGGGGCAAGGACCGCATCGTCGGCCTCCTGTCCGGCCAGCGCGACCTGTACGCGTACATGCACGACCAGACGCTGCGCATGCTCAACGCCGGGCTCACCGGCCTCGAGATCGCCGAGGAGATCCAACTCCCGCCCGCCCTGGAGAAGTCCTGGCACGCGCGCGGCTACTACGGCTCGCTCAGCCACAACGTCAAGGCCGTCTACCAGCGCTATATGGGCTGGTTCGACGGCAACCCCGCCCACCTGTGGGAGCACCCGCCGGCCGAGCAGGCCAAGCGCTACGTGGCGGCCTTCGGCGGCCACGCGGAGACGCTGGACAAGGCCCGTGCCGCAGCCGAATCCGGCGACCTGCGGTTCGCCGCCACGCTCCTCAATCACGCGATCTTCGCGGGCCCGGCCCAGGCGGACGCCAAAGAGGCCCGCGAACTGCTCGCCTCCGTCTACGACCGGCTCGGGTACGGCGCCGAGAACGGCCCGTGGCGCAACTTCTACCTGACCGGCGCGACCGAACTCCGCAACGGCGTCATCCAGTCCGTCCTGGAGACCGCCAACGCCGAGATGACCCTTGCGCTGTCCGTCGACCAGCTCCTCGACTCGCTCGCCATCAGCATCGACGGCCCGCGCGCCTGGGGCACCGGGCTCGTCGTCGACTTCCGCCTCACCGACGAAGGCCGCACCTGGCAGGCCGAGCTGTCCAACGGCGTGCTCAGCCACCGCAGTACGCCCGACGGCACGCCGACCCGTGAGAAGGCGGACGCGGTCCTGACCCTGACCAAGCCCCAGCTCGTCGGCCTGCTCGGCGGGCAAGGCCTGGACGGCATCGACGTGCAAGGCGACCCGAAGGCAGTCGCCACTCTGGCTGGCTTCGCCACCAAGGCGGACCCGAACTTCGACATCGTGACGCCATAGCGACAAAGGGGTCTGTTGTCAGAGGTCGTCGCTAACATCCGCTCCATGACGACCTTCTGGGACGGGCCCCTTTCTCGCGATTCCCGCGCCGCCGTCGAGGACGTCGACTGGGCGGCACTCACGCACGCCTACGGGGCCGCGGACGACGTCCCGGGGCAGCTCGCCGCGCTGCGCTCCGCGGACCCCACCGAACGCGACAAGGCGTACTGGGCGCTGTACGGGAACGTCTTCCACCAAGGCACCCGGTACGCCGCCACGCCGTATGCCGCCCGCGCGCTGATATCCCTGGCCGCCGACCCCGGGACCCCCGAACGGCACCGCGTCCTGGGCCTGCTCGCGTCCCTCGCGATCGGCTACGACGACGCCCACCTGCCGCGCGGGTTCGACGCGGCCCGGCTGCGCCGCGAGGCCGCCGAGGCCGCGGAGCGCGACCCGGCCGAGGCCCGCCGCGAGATGGAGGAGTGGGTCGCCGAGGCGCCGAGCGAGGACATCCGCCGCAACCGGGCGTACCACCTGGAGGTCTTCGACTTCGCGTTCGAACGCGACTGCATGCGCTGGGCGCTGGAGTCGTACGACGCGGTCCGCGCCGGCACCGCGGTCTACCGGGCCCTCCTCGACGACGCCGCCCCCGCGGTCCGGATCGCCGCCGCGCACCTGCTCGCCTGGTTCCCCGAGGACGCCCCGCGCAGCGTCCGCGCCCTGCTCGCGCTCCTGGACACCGAGGAGCACCCCACCGCCGCGGCCACCGCGGCGGTCGCCGCACTGCTGCTCGGCGGCGACCCGGCGCTCGCCGACTGGGCCGGGGAAGCGCTCGGCTCGGACGACGAACAGCTCGCCTGGGCCGCCGCGTTCGTCCTGGCCGGACTGGGCGGCGGGACCGCCCGCGACGAGGTTGTCGCGGTGCTGCGGGACCGCATCGCCGCGGAGGCGGACGCCGAGGAGCCGGACGAGGCCGAGGGGGCCGCGGGGGAGTACGCGTACCCGGGGACCGGCCACGGCGACTACGCCGGGTTCGGTGCGGACGGCTGCGCGGGCGAGCCGACGGCGTGCGCGCCGGAATCCGAGGAGGAGTGGGCCGCCCGCGTCCCCTACCTCGACGGCGACCTGGCCGGTCTGGCCATGGCCGCACTCGAACTCCTGGGCGAGGACGGCGGCGACCTCGACGCCGTCTGACCTGCGGCGCATCACGTCTTGGCGCGTTCACCCGTACGGCCGAGCCGCCGTGCGGGTCGTGACACCGCGTCAGCTCCTGTTGCGGCAGTGAAAAGGCTGCCGAATGATGCAACGGTGGATAAAAACCGGACTAAGTGGGGCAATCTATGCCTCATCGGTCACCTGATCGGGGGTCCGGTGTCCTGCCCCACCGTCTCTAAGGAGCCCTGACGTGGCATCGATGGATGTGCCCGCAGGCCGGGTGGCCACCGGCAAGCGCACCGCCGCGCACGCCGGTCCGAAGCTGAACGCGATCTCCTGGCTCGCCCTGGCGCTCATGACCACCAGCTCGGTGGCCTCGCTCCGCGCCGCACCGACCATGGCGGTCTACGGCCTCGCCTGCGTCTTCCTGTACCTGATCCCCGCCCTGGTGTTCCTGCTGCCCACCTCGCTGGTCTCCGCCGAACTCGCGTCCGGTTGGAGCGGCGGCGTGTACCGCTGGGTCGCCGAGGGACTCAGCAAGCCGCTCGGCTTCCTCGCCGTGTGGTGCCAGTTCGCGATGACGATCTTCTACTACCCGAGCCTCCTGGCCTACGTGGCCAGTACGTTCGCGTACGTCATCGATCCGAGCCTGGCCACCCACGGCCTCTACACCGCGATCGTGATCATCACGCTCTACTGGCTCGGCGTGTTCGTCTCCGCGCGCGGCACCAAGACGGTCGCCGGCCTGTCCAGCATGGGCCTGATCATCGGCACCCTGATCCCCGGCCTGATCCTGGTCGTGCTCGGCTTCGTGTTCCTCGGCCAGGGCAACCCGTCCGCGGCGCCCATGGACAGCGACCACATCCTGCCGCCGTGGACCGGCCTGGCCAGCCTCGTGCTCATCGTCAACAACTTCCTGAGCTACTCGGGCATGGAGATGAACGCGGTCCACGTCTCCTCGCTCAAGAAGCCGGCCACCGAGTTCCCGAAGGCGATGTTCACCGCCATGGGCCTGGTCCTGCTCATCTTCATCCTGCCCGCGCTCGCGATCAGCTGGGTGGTGCCCTCCTCCAGCCTCTCGCTCACCGCAGGCGTGATGCAGGCCTTCGACGCCTTCTTCGCGTACTTCAACGTCGACTGGCTGACGCCCGTCCTCGGCATCATGCTCATCGCGGCCTCGCTCGGCGGCATGCTGACCTGGCTGGCCGGCCCCTCCAAGGGCCTGCTGACCGTGGCCCGTGAAGAGGGCTACCTGCCGCCGTTCCTGCAGCGCCTGAACAAGCACGGCGTGCAGCAGAACATCCTGATCACCCAGGGCGTCGTCACCACCGGCATCGCGCTGCTCTACGCGTTCATCCCGGACGTCTCCAGCGCGTACTGGATCTTCTCGGTCATCACCACGCAGGTGTACCTGATCGTGTACCTGCTGATGTTCGTCGCGGCCATGCGGCTCCGCCGCACCAAGCCCGACCACCCCCGCGGCTTCCGCGTCCCCGCGCTGAACGTGGTCTGCATCGTCGGCCTGCTGGCCTCCGCCGCCGCCCTGGTCATCGGCTTCGTGCCGCCGTCCCAGTTCGGCTCCGGCAGCCTCTGGTCGTACCTGGTCATCGTGGGCGGCGGCCTGTTCATCGTCGGCCTGCTGGTGCCCTACCTGTTCTACAAGTTCCGCAAGCCCCACTGGAAGCAGCCGGACACCGAATGGAAGGCCGGCGTGGGCACGTCGACCGAGGGCGAGGCCCAGGCATGAACACCAAAGCTCCGCACCCCAAGGCGCACCACGCGCAAGGCGAGGACATCGACCACGCCGAGCACGTCGACACCGGCATCATGAGCCGCCGGTGGATCTACATCGGCTCGGCCGTCCTGCTGGTCGCCATCCTGGTCACCGGCATCATCGCCTACAGCGGCGTGCACAAGACCAACGAGGCCAACAACAAGGCGAACGAGCTGCGTTCGGCCCTGGCCGCGGCCGGCCTGCCGCAGCCCGACAAGGACCTCATCGTCCGCACCCTGGGCACCGACGGCGGCGCGGTCTGCGAGGACCCCGGCCAGGCCCTGCGCAACGGCGCCGACCGGGTCGGACTCGCCAACGGCGCGGCCGGCCCCGGGCAGCGGCCCATCATCGGCTCCGCGCGCATCGTGGAGGCCGAGCGGATCGTGCTCCAGACGTACTGCCCGGACAAGGTCGACGACTTCGACGACGAGATCAGCGACCTCAAGTTCGACGACGTCGTGAAGCAGTGACCGCGGCCTGACCCGCCCCGGCGGCCGCACGAGAACCGGTACGGGCGCCTGCCCCCCCGCAGGCGCCCGTACCGCACCCTCCGCACCTCGGAAGGACCCAGGAATGACCACGCAGGCCCGCAAGCCGTCCCCGGCCGACCTGGCGAGCAAAGCCCCCAAGGGCGCCGCCCCGAGCACCGGCAAAGCCTCGCCCGCGTCGTCGTCGAACGGCGGCACGTCCAAGGGCGGCACGACGAAGGGCGCCACCGCGAAGGGCGGCTCGGACCAGGCCCTCGCCGGGCGCGTGGCCGCCGAGATGGCCCGGACCAAGAAGGACCTGGCCACCCTGGTCTCCTTCAAATCCGTGCACGACGCCCGCCAGTTCCCGCCCGAGGAATGCCGCAAGGCCGCCCAGTTCGTGGCCGACGCCTTCAAGGAACTCGGCTTCGCCGACGCCCGCCTGGAGGAGACCCCGGACGGCAGCAACGCCGTCGTCGGCCTCCGCCCCGGCCCGCCCGGCGCCCCCACCGTCCTGCTCTACTGCCACTACGACGTGCAGCCGCCGCTCGACGACGCCGCCTGGCAGACCCCGCCGTTCGAACTCACCGAGAAGGACGGCCGCTGGTACGGCCGCGGCGCGGCGGACTGCAAGGGCAACATCGCCATGCACCTCACCGCCCTGCGCGCCCTCGGCGACGACATCCCCGTCACGCTGCGGCTGGTCGCCGAAGGGTCCGAGGAGCAGGGCACCGGCGGCCTGGAGGAGTACGTCCCGCAGAACCCCGACGTGCTGCGCGCCGACGCCATCCTGGTCTGCGACACCGGCAACGCCGCCGTCGGCGTCCCCACCCTGACCACCACCCTGCGCGGCGTCGCCAACGTCGTCGTCGAGGTCCGGTCCCTCAAGGGCGAAGTGCACTCCGGCATGTTCGGCGGCCCCGCCCCCGACGCCCTGGGCGCCCTCATCGCGATGCTCGCCTCGCTCCGCGACGCGGACGGCGGCACCGCCGTCGACGGCCTCGCCCACGACCAGGTCTGGGACGGCGAGGCCTACGACGCCCGGCAGTTCCGCGAGGACGCCGGCGTCCTGGACGGCGTCGACCTGGTCGCCGGGGGAGAGGTCGCCGACCTGGTCTGGGCCCGCCCCGCGGTCACCGTGCTGGGCATCGACTGCCCGCCCGTCGTCGGCTCCACCGCCGCGGTCCCGGCCGTCGCCCGCGCCCGCGTGAGCCTGCGCGTGCCGCCCGGCATGGACGCCCCCGACGCCCTCGACAAACTCGTCGCGCACCTGAAGGCGCACGCCCCCTGGAACGTGCAACTCGCCTTCGAACCCGAGCAGTCCGGCAACCCGTTCAAGCCCGCCATGGGCGGACCCGCCTACGGCGCCCTGCGCGAAGCCCTCGAAGAGGCCTACGGCCGGCCCATGACGACCGTCGGCCAGGGCGGCTCCATCCCGCTCTGCACCATCTTCCAGCAGACCTTCCCGGACGCCGAGATCGCGCTCATGGGCGTCGAGGAGCCCAAGTGCCTCATCCACGCCCCCAACGAAAGCGTGGACCCGGGCGAAATCGAGCACATGGCGCTCGCCGAAGCCCTGTTCCTGCGGAAGTACGCGGCCGCCAAGAACGGATGACCAGAACCGCCGACGCGCAGGAGTGGCTGCCCCCGGCCCTCCTGCGCGCGGTCTGGGCCGACCCGGGGCACCTCCCCGAGGTCATGGCCCTGTTCGCGGTCCGGCACCTGGGCGAGGGGGCCGGCGAGTCCGTCCGCAACCTGCGCACGGAGCACCCCGACACGCCCCGCGCCGCCCTCGGCAGCGGCATCGTGACCCGCGGCACCCGCACCACCATCGCCGAAGGATCCTTCGTCGGCGGACCGTTCCTCGTCCTCATCCCGGTCGCCTTCTGCGCCGCGCTCCTCGCCCAGGCCCGCATGGTCCTGCAACTCGCCGCGCTGCACGGCCGCGACACCCGCGACGAGGCCCGCGCCGCCGACCTCCTGGTCCTGCAAGGCGCCTACCCGGCGCACGAGCAGGCCGCCGCCGCGGTCGCCGGGATCCGCACCAGCCTGCCGGCCGCCGGACGCCGCAAAATGCCCCGCGGCCAGCGCATCGCCACCCTGGTCCGGATGGCCGCGATCCTCGGCATCACCACCCCCGACCAGGGCCCCACGTCCAAGCTGCGCCGGGCACTCGTCTGGGCCGCGATCGTGCTCCTGGTCCTCGTCGGCATGGTGCTGCCGTTCGTGTGGATCCCCGTGATGGGCTGGTCCTACCGCAAAGCCACCCCGCGCCTCGGCCGCCGCGCGGTCCGCTACTACGCGGCCGCCCCCGACCCGGCGTCCACCGCCCCGCACGTCACGGTCGCCGGCGGCACCCACCGCGTGCACCGCGTCAAACACCGCGGCGCGGACCGCGGCAGCGAATCCGGGCACGTCGACCCGCTGGGCCTGGCCGCCGTGCTGCGCACCCTCGTCGCGGTCGTCCTGCCGCTCGCCGCGGTGCTGTTCGTGGTCGTCGCGGACTTCCGCATCGGCAACAGCAACCTGGCCGCCGCCGGCGTCACCCTGGTCGCCGCAGCCCAGGCAGGCGCCGCGTTCTGGTACATCCACTGGCACCGCAAACTGCACCGCAAGCCGCCCCGGGGCAAGCGCTGGCGTTGGCATCGGGGACAGGAACGCTGACTGCGCCGGCCGCAGCCCGCCGCGCCTTCGCGCCGTGCGCGAGCTTCGCTCGTTCGGTGTGTGCCACGGCGCGGCGTCCCGGAAATGCGCTTCTATATCGGTAGATATGGTGCAGATTGGTAACTTCGAGCCGAGTAATCGGAGTGTGCCCATGGTCGCGACAACACCCCCCAAGGCCGCGGGCCCCGCTCCGGAGGACAAAGCCAGTCTGCGCCGGGTGACTCTGATCGCCGGTGCCGCGGCGCTCGGCGGTTTCCTCTTCGGGTACGACAGCGCCGTCATCAACGGCGCGGTCACCGGCATCCAGGACCACTTCGACGTGGGCAGCGGCGAGACCGGCACGGTCGTCGCCGTCGCGCTCCTCGGCTCCGCGTTCGGCGCGGCGATCGCCGGCCGCCTCGCCGACCGCTTCGGACGCCTCCGCGTCATGCACCTCGCCGCCGTCCTCTTCGCGGTCAGCGCGACCGGCTCCGCCCTCCCGCCGGAGGTATGGGTCCTCGCCGCCTGGCGCGTCCTCGGCGGCATCGCCATCGGCCTCGCCTCGGTCATCGGCCCCACCTACATCGCCGAGATCGCCCCGCCCGCCCACCGCGGCCGCCTCGCGTCGTTCCAGCAGATGGCCATCGTGCTCGGCATCACCGCCTCGCAGCTCGTCAACTGGGGCATCGCGCAAGGCGCCGACGGCAAGAGCCAGAACCCGCTCGGACCGCTGGACGCCTGGCAGTGGATGCTCCTCGCCGCGGTGATCCCGGCCGTCATCTACTTCGTGCTGACCCTGACGATCCCCGAATCGCCGCGCCACCTCATCGCCACCGGACGCCTGGACGAAGCCGCCGCAGTGCTGCGCCGCGTCGAGGGCGTCGGCGTCGACCCGCCCAGCCGCATCGCGCAGATCCAGAAGGCCATCGCCGGGTTCCACAAGCCGCGCTTCGCCGACCTGCGCGGCCGCTTCGGACTGCTGCCGATCGTGTGGGCCGGCATCGGCCTCGCCGTCTTCCAGCAGCTGGTCGGCATCAACGTGATCTTCTACTACTCCTCGATCCTGTGGCAGTCGGTCGGCATCGACGAGTCGAACTCGCTTCTCATCAGCCTCTCCACGTCGATCGTCAACATCGTCGGCACCGTCGTCGCGATGTTCTTCATCGACAAGATCGGCCGCAAGCCGCTCGCCATGATCGGCTCGGCCGGCATGACCGTCTCGCTCGCGCTGGCCGCCTGGGCGTTCTCGTACAAGAGCGGGGGCGGCGACGACATCGTCATCCCCGACACCGAGGGCACCGTGGCCCTCATCGCCGCCCACACGTTCGTGTTCTTCTTCGCCGTCTCGTGGGGCGTGATCCTGTGGGTCATGGTCGGCGAGATGTTCCCGCTGAAAATCCGCGCCCTGGCCGTCTCGGTCGCGACGTCCTTCAACTGGATCGCCAACTGGGCGGTCACCGAGACGTTCCCGAACATGTCGGAGTGGAACCTCTCCGCCACCTACTGCATCTACGCGGGCTTCGCGATGCTCTCGTTCTTCTTCGTCCGGAAGTTCGTCACCGAGACCAAGGGGCGGACGCTGGAGAGCATGGGCTGACCCCGCGCCGCGGTGTTGTTGCCAAACCAGCAACAATGATTGTCATTATCGAATAGAGCTCGCAGAGTGGGCGGCGGAGGTGATCGCCATGAGCGATTCGACAAGCCCTGCACCGCGCGCCCTGCCGACCCCCGGCGCGCCATCGAAGGACACCGCGGACTCCCTGGACACCCCGTCCGCGGACATCCGGGACCGCCACGACGTCGTGGTCATCGGCGGGGGAGCCGCCGGACTCTCCGCAGCGCTGACCCTCGGCCGCGCCGGCCGCCGCGTCGCCGTCGTGGACGGCGGACAACCGCGCAACGCCCCCGCCGCGCACATGCACGGCTACCTGACCCGCGACGGGATGTCACCCGCCGACCTCGTCGCCGTCGGCCGGGCCGAGGCCGCCCGCTACGGCGCCGAATTCGTCACCGGCGACGTCGACCACGTCGCCCCCGCCCGCAACCCCGGCGACATCCCGCACTTCACCGTCCACCTGGCCGGCGGCGCCACCCTGCGCACCCGCCGCGTCATCGTCGCCACCGGCCTGCGCGACGAACTCCCCGACCTGCCCGGCCTCCGCGAACGCTGGGGCCAGGACGTCCTGCACTGCCCGTACTGCCACGGCTTCGAGGTCCGCGACCGGCCGCTCGGCGTGCTCGGCCTCGCCGCCGGAGCTGTGCACCACGCCCTGCTCATCCGGCAATGGTCCGACGACGTCGTCTACTTCGTGCACGACCAGGAACCCACCCCGGACGAACGCGAACGCCTCACCGCGCGCGGCATCCGCATCGTTCCGGGGCGTGTCAAGCGCCTCGCCGCCGACGGCGGCCGCCTGCACGCGGTCGAGATGGACGACGGGACCACCGTCGCCCGCGAAGCCGTCTTCGTGCAGTCCGACATGGTCGCGCGCGACGCGGTCCTCACCGGCCTGGGCTGCACCGTCGGCCCGGACGGCCTGACCGCCGTCGACCCCACCGGGCGGACCAGCGTCGACGGCGTCTGGGCGGCCGGCAACGTCGTCGACCGGCGCGCCCAGGTCATCACCGCGGCCGCGATGGGCGTGTCCGCGGCCGCCGCGGTCAACTTCGACCTGGTCGAGGAGGAAGTCGCAGCTGCCGTCTGCGCGATGCGCACCGCAGGACGGCCCGCACCGGCCGTACTGCCGCCCTTCGCGCCGCGTACGCCCGAACTTGTGCCGGACGTGGCGGGGTAGCCGAGGCTGCACCTTGGCCGCTCCGGCCGCTCTGGCCGCCCGGGCCGCCCGGGCGGTCTCGGCTACTGCGGCGGCCAAGGCAGCCGAGGTATCCCGCTGCCGCTCAGCGGATCGCCCCAGACGTCCAGCGGCACGTAGCCCCGGCTCCGGCCGTCCGGCGTCAGCAGCCGGCCGATCAACTTGGCGGCCTCCAGCATCACGGCCCGATCGTTCACCGCGACCCTCGGGAATCGCCGCAGCAACTCCGCCTCCCACGCCGGGACATCGGCGATCGACCGCAGCCACGACACCACGCACAGGTTCGCCGTCCCGGTCACCGCCGCGCACATCCGCACATCCGCGTGCGCGGCCAACGCCAGCGCGGTGTCGTCCAGTTCGGCCGGCGGCACACTCAGCCACATGGTCGTGCACACCGGCCGTCCGGACAGCGAATGCGCCACCTCGCAGCGGAACCGCGCATGCCCGGACGCCATCAGCCACGCCAGCCGCCGCGCCGCGGTCGCCGCACTGACCCCGAGCACCCGGGCCAGATCGGCGACCGGCAGCCGGGCGTCCGCACCCAGCGCCAGCATCAGCCGGCGCTCCAACTCGGTCACCGGCCGCGGACGCGGCAACTCGTCCGCGGCCGGGGCCAGACTGCGCCGCTGCCGGGCGTCCAGCGACCGCAGCCGCCACGCACTGCCCTCCTGGTAGAGCCGGGTGACCAGATGCGTGCGCGTCGCCGTGATGCCCGGCTCCGCGGCCAGCCTGCGCTGCACGTACCGGGTCAGCGACGCCGGATCCGGCGCCCCGACCGTGATCAGCAGATCCCGCGCCCCCGTGAGGTGCTCGATCGTGATCGCGTGCGCATCGGCCGACAACCGCTCGGCCACCTCGTACCGGCGGCCGTGCTCGATGTCGACCTCCACCAGCGCCAGCGCACCCGGATCGAACGAGCCCCGCCCCGGCCCCGGATAACACGTCATCCACGCACTCCCGGACGCCACCAGCCGCCGCCACCGCCGCGCCAGCGTCACCGGGTCCACTCCCAGCACCGGCCCGAGCTCGGCCCACGCCACCCTCGGCGCGACCTGCAGCGCATTGATCAGCGCGAGATCGAGCTCGTCCAGCACCTGCGGTACATCCGGCGGAACCGGATCATCCGGGCCGCCCGTACCGGCGGAATCCTGCGCCACGAGCACCTCCGCAGATGGGATCCGGCGTCTGACATGCCATCACATGCCTCGGGCGCGACGCTGACCGGGGTACCCGGGCGCCGGCCGGGGGGAGAACCACGAGAGGAGCCCTGCGATGACCGTCCTCGAGGACGCCCGCGCACTGCACGACGACTTGGTGCGCATGCGGCACGACCTGCACGCCCGCCCCGAGATCGGCCTCGACCTGCCCTTCACGCAGGACCGCGTCCTCGCCGAACTCGCCCCGCTGCCGCTGGAGATCACCACCGGCCGCGCGCTCAGCTCGGTCACCGCGGTGCTGCGCGGCGCCCGCCCCGGGCCCACGGTCCTGCTGCGCGGCGACATGGACGCCCTGCCGGTCACCGAACGCTCCGGCGTCCCCTACGCCAGCACCGAAGCGGGCCGCATGCACGCCTGCGGCCACGACATGCACACCACCATGCTCGCGGGCGCCGCCCACCTGCTCGCCGCCCGCCGCGACACCCTCGCGGGCAACGTCGTCTTCATGTTCCAGCCCGGCGAGGAAGGCCCCGGCGGCGCGGGCCTCATGATCGACGAAGGCGTCCTGGACGCGAGCGGCGAGCGCGCGGTCGCCGCGTACGCCCTGCACGTCGCCTCCGCGATGCTCCCGCAAGGCCTGTTCTCCGCGCGCGCCGGCACCGCGCTGGCCGCCGCCGACTCGGTCACCGTCACGGTCCGCGGCCAGGGCGGCCACGGCTCCATGCCGCACCTGGCCCGCGACCCGATCCCGGCGGCGTGCGAAATGGTCACCGCGCTCCAGGCGATGGTCACCCGCAAGTACGACATCTTCGACCCGGTCGTCGTCACCGTCGGCAGCTTCCACGCCGGTGCGGTCGACAACGTCATCCCCGGCGAAGCTGTCTTCAGCGCCACCCTGCGCAGCTTCTCGCGCGAGGCCCACGGCCGGATCAAGGACGACGTCGTCGCCATCGTGCGCGGCGTCGCCGGCGCGCACGGCCTCGAGGCGGACGTGGACTTTGGCCGCATGAGCTACCCGGTCACCGTCAACGACGAGGACGCGGTCGGCCACGTCGGCACCACGATCCGCGAAGTCCTCGGCGAGGAGCGCTTCCGGATCTCGCCCAAGCCGGGCGCGGGCGCCGAGGACTTCTCCCTGGTCCTGGACGACGTCCCCGGTGCACTCGTCATGCTCGGCGCCTGCCCCGCCGACCGCGAGCTCGCCAAGGCCCCGGCCAACCACGCCCCCGAGGCCGCGTTCGACGATGCCGTGCTCGCGGACGGGACGGCCATCTACGCCGAACTGGCGCTGCGGCGGCTCGCCTCGGCCGAGGAGGCCGCGGAGGTGGCTTCCGCGTAGGACGCAGCGGCGCGGCGGTGGTCTCCGGAGACCCCGGGGACCACCGCGGGCGGCATCAGCCGGACATCCCCAGGTCGACGAAGGTGCACCCGGTGCCGTGGGCGACGACCGAGCGGCCCTCCACGTTCGCGCAGTGCAGGCGGACGTGCTTGGCCGCGCCGAACCACTGGTTCGGCCTCGTCATGCTGCCGAGGGCGAACTCGACGTCCGTGTACGCAAAGGTGCCGGGGAACTCGACACGCCGCCCGTCGACCGTGCAGTTGTAGCCGCTCAATCGGCCGCCGGTCTCTTCATAGCCCCCGCTCGCGCAGTGGACGGCCGGGCCGGTGGCCACCGCGGTAGCGGGCATGGGCGCCGCGACAGCGATGACGCCGGCCGCGAAGGCCCACTTCGTGGACTTGCTGATCTTCATCGTCTTCATGGCCGGACAACGACCGACCGGACGGGTGGTTGTGGCTGCATGGTCGCGCGGCAGATGCAGACGCGCCACCTTGGTCGCGGCCGGCGCGGCCGCCGCGGTCACGCCGACTCGGGCTGCGGCTCCGACTCGGGCTGCGGCTCGTCGGGTTGCCGCCCGTCGCCCTCCGGTCCGCCCGTTCCCGGCCAGGTGTCGCGCAGCACCGCGATGACCGACACCGCGACCGCCACCGTGGGCACCGCCAGCAGCGCGCCGATGACTCCGGCGACCGCCCCGCCGCCGAACGCCGCGATCATCACGACCGCCGGGTGCAGGGCGACCGTGCGGCTCTGGATGCCCGGCTGCAGGAACGCGCCCTCGATCATCTGGACCGCGAGCACCACGCCCAGCGTCCACAGCGCGATGGCGAACCCGCGGTCCGCGAACGCCACCAGCACCGCGACCGTGCCGGACAGGAACGCACCCACGTAGGGGATGTACGCGCCGACGAACACCAGTGCGGCCAGGCCCGGAGCACCCGGTACGTCCAGGATCCAGAGCCCGATCGCGATGAACGTCGCATCGATCAGCGCGATGAACGTGGTCCCGCGCATGAAGCCGGCGACCGCCAGAAACGACCGCCGCACGATGCGCTCACCGAGGTCCGCATGCCGGGCGGGCGACAGCGCCTGGACGAAGCTCGGGATCCGGTGCCCGTCGCGCAGCAGGAAGAACGTCAGTGCGAGCACCAGTACCGCGCTGGTCAGCAGTTGGACGGCGATGCCGACGCCGCTCAGCACCCCGCCGGCCAGCGCGGCGGCGAGCTTGCCGCCCAACTCGTGCACCCCGTCGGCCGCCTGGGCCGCCGGGTCGCCGGCGCTGCCGAACTCGTCGCGGAGCTTGTGCGCGGCCATGGTCAGCGACGCACCGATTTTTGCGGCGTTGTCGGTGATCATCTTGACCAGCAGCCAGCCCG
Organism: Yinghuangia soli; assembly: GCF_021502675.1. Lineage (GTDB taxonomy): Bacteria > Actinomycetota > Actinomycetes > Streptomycetales > Streptomycetaceae > Yinghuangia > Yinghuangia soli. The sequence goes on along the minus strand of NZ_JAKFHA010000018.1, from coordinate 157,421 downwards.
CGCCGAACACCAGCACGACGAGCGCAATGCACGTCGCCCCGGCCGACCACGCGCGCGATACGCCCTTGCGGACCAGGCGCTGGTAGAGCGGATACAGGAGCGAAGCACCCAGGATCGCGACGGCGAGCGGAGCGGTCACGGCCCGGAGGAACACCGCCAGTGCGACCAGGCCGACGGCGACGGCCGCCACCAGCAGGATCGTCCCGCTCCAAGCGGCGGCACTGCGGGCGCCGCGGGGGAGCAGGGCGGCGGCGGATATACCGGGGGCGGGAGAGTCCCCAGGGGCGGGCTGCCGTACGGCCGGGGCGGCGCCGGTGTCGCCGGTGTCGCCGGTGCCGCGGGTACTGCCGGTGCCGCCGTCGTCCGGCTCGGGAGTTCCGGGCGCCGCAGGGCCGTTCGGGTGAGTGGTCATCGCTGCGCCACCCCGGGGTCTTCCTCGCCGTCAGCGGGCGTCTCCGGGGCCTTTCCCGAGGCCTCGCCAGGGGCTTGGCCCGGGGTCCCGTCGCGGGCTTCGTCGGAGGTCTTGTCGGTGCCGTCCCCGTGCGCGTCCTCGGTCCACGCCGCGAACTTCCCGGACTTCGGCGTGCGCTGCCAGCCGTCGTGCTCGACCGCCCCTCGCGCCCATACCCCCAGCCGGCCCCTCGTGTCGACCAGCACCGCGCCCAGCACCGTCGCGGCCAGCACCACCGCGAACAGCACGACCAGCCACGACTCGATCGCGAACGCCACGCCGATGGTGCCGTACCGGCTCTCGTTGGTGGACAGCAGATGCGGCACGTACCTCGCGGACACCACGCCCAGCCCCATCGTCCCGAGCGCCGTGCACAGCGCGGTCGGCACCAGCGCCCTCCAGCGCACCCGCCCGGACAGCAGCACGAACGGCGTCCACCACCACAAGGCGATCGAGCCGCAGACCGCGATCCCCACGCGGATGACCGTCAGCGGGCCGCCGGAGTGCGTGATCTTGAACGTGAAGCCGAGCAGCACGAAGTACGCGATCATCCCCACGATCCAGGCCAGCGGCCGCCAGGCGCTGCGCAATCCGCCCGGAGCGACCCGCCAGGTCCGCTCGTACACCCGCTGCAGCGCCCGGCTGAAGCTGGTCGCGCTGAGCAGCACAAGGAGGCTGCCGAACGCGGTGACGCCGGCCTCGGCGGCCGACGAGGCGATGCTTTCGACGTTCTCGGTGGTATCGCTGTCGCCGAGCCCGGCACGGGTGCGCATGGCGTCGACCAGGCCGTCGCTGACCCCCTGCGGAGCCGCCGCGGCCAGCACGATGACGAGCGGCATCAGCGCCAGGAACGCCTGTGCGGCCAGCGCCATCATGCGGTCGGTGATCTGGATCTCCAGGGCCCGGGTCACGCACCGGCGCGGCACACTCTGCTCCCAGACGCCGCGCCAGCGCGCGAGGCGCTTGGCCCATGCCGAAGGGGCCTCGGCGTCTGCCGACTGCTTCGCCACCTGGTCCGCCACCTGTGTTGCACCATCCCTGGGCCGTCGGCGCGTTCACCCGCCTGGGCGAACGGTCGGGAAGACCGAAGCGGCTGCGGTGCGGGCGGTCCGCCCGCCGCACCGCAGCCGGAGTGACTGCTCGTTCCGCTCGTTCCGCACGTTCCGCGGGTGGTCGCACCCGGGGCCGTGCGGGTTCGCGTCAGTCCGCGAAGACCTCGCGCAGCTTCGCCTCTTCGTCCTTGGACAGGTTGGTGCGGATGAGCTGCGCATCGGTGGCGTCGAACGCGTCGTGCACCCGGTCGATCACCGCGTTGGTGCTCATCAGGAACAGCGCCGAGGTGCCCGGGGTGACCTCGCGGCGGACCTCGTCGATGAACTCGTCGTCGATGCCGACATCGCCGAGGCTGCCCGCGAGCGCGCCGGTCGCCGCACCGATCGCCGCGCCGATCAGCGGGATGAAGAAGATCAGGCCGAAGAGCATGCCCCAGAACGTGCCGCTCAGCGCACCCATGCCGGTGAGGTTGTTCAGCTCCTTGGTCTTGGGCTTCTTCTTGTCCGCGGGCCACGAGACCACGGCGGCGTCCACGACGGTGATCAGGTCCTGCTTCTGCAGGCTGAGCAGCTTCTCCTCGGCGAGTCCGGCGCCTTCGGGAGTGTTGAACTTCCACACGGTCAGCGTCGTCAAGGCAGATCCTTCCGATCGACGACAAATACAAGAAAAAGGGCATATCGCCATGCCGATCATGCCCGCGCCACCCGAAAGCCGCCATCCGAGGGGCTTCTTCGGTGTGTCGCGGGCGAACGCCGCCGCATGAGGCGAGCGGCGGACGCCGCGGTTGCGAGCACCATGAATCCGACATTTAGTGGCATTTACTGGCAGGAGTGACCCGAACTCGGAGGATGCCGTGGGCTGCGGCTGCATCTTGGCGCTGGTGGCGGCCGTCTCGCCGCGCCTCGCACTGTTCCTGGTCTGGATCTTCACCAACCTGGTCGACCGCGCGTTCGACACTTTCGTCGTCCCGCTGCTCGGTCTGATCGTCTTCCCGTTCACCACGCTGATGTACGTCCTCGCCTACCAGCCCGCATCCGGCGTCACGGGCATCGGATGGGTCGTCGTGGCGCTGGGCCTGGTCGTCGACCTCACCTCCACGGGCCTGTTCGCGCGCTCGCGCCGCCAGTGACCGGACGCCGCCGACACCGTCCCCGGCACGCCGGCCACCCTTCGGCAGGAAGGACCCCCGCATGACCGGCACGCAGCCGCTCGACCCGGCAATCGCGCGGGCCGTCGCCGCCGAGGCCTGGATCTGGGGCTACCCCCTCCTGGAGAACTACCGCACCCTCCGCGCCCAGGCCGTCGACGCAGACGACCCGCGCTACGTCGGCGGATTCGGCCGCTTCCGGCACCTTGCCGAACCGTCCACTCCGGCCAACACCGACGTCGCCGCACCGAACAACGACACCCGGTACTCGTGGGCCTGGCTCGACCTGCGCGCCGAACCCTGGGTCGTCGGCGTCCCCGCGACCGACCGCTACTACGTGCTGCCGCTCCACGAACTCGACACCGTGTATGCCGGATTCATCGGCAGCCGCACGACCGGCCAGGGCGCGGGCCACTACCTCGTCGCCGGACCGGGATGGCGCGGCACGCCCCCGCCCGGGATCACCGGCGTCATCCGGGCCGACACGTACCTGCTCGGCATCGTCGGCCGCACGTACCTCGCAGGCGAGGACGACGTCGACGCCCTGCGCGGGCTGCTGGCGCAGTACCGGCTGATGCCGCTGCACGCCTACACCGGGGAACCCGCCCCGCCGCCCGTCCCGACCCCGGTGTGGCCGGCCTGGCCGGCCTGGGACGAGGCCGCGGCGGGCGGCCTCGACTGCTTCACGGTGCTCGACCAACTCCTGGAGTTCTTCCCGGTGCTGCCCGAGGAAGCGCACCTGCGCGGCCGGCTCGCCTCGCTCGGCATCGACGGGGGAGGGCGCTTCGACCCGGCGGCGCTCACCGCCGCGACGCGCGAAGCCGTCGCGCAGGGCATCGCCGACGCCCGCACCCGGCTGGAGAACGCGGCCGCCGGGACGTTCCGCTCGGACAACCTGTTCGGCACACGCGCCGCGCTGGGCGACCGCTACCTCGACCGCGCGGTCGCCGCCTACAAGGGCCTGTACGGACTGCCGGACGAGGAGATGTGGATCGGCGGCTGGACGGCCGACGCGGACGGGCACCTCCTCGACGGGGAGACCACCCGCTACACCATCCGCTTTCCGGGAGGAGGCCTCCCGCCCGCGCGCTTCTTCTGGTCGGCCACCGCATACCGGCTGCCGGAACGCCTCCTGGTGGAGAACGCCTTCAACCGCTACGCGATCGGCGACCGCACGCCCGGAGTCCGGACCGCGGAGGACGGCTCGCTGACCGTCTACGTCCAGCACGAACGCCCCGAGGACGAAGTCGAACTCGCCAACTGGCTGCCCGCACCGCACAGCGCGTTCTCCATCGTGGTCCGCCTCTACGGACCGGACCCCGCAGTCCTGGACGGCTCGTGGACGCTGCCCGCGGTCACCCCGCGACCGGACGGCTGACCGCGACTCGGCCGACGAATGGCCGACCGCCGACTTAAGGCCGACGGGCGACCGACGGCGACTCGGCCGACGGGCGACCGACGAATGACCGGCGAGCTTCCGGTGAGTGGTCGATGTGGGGTCGACGACCGGAAGCGGAACCCCTGCACCGCCAACGAAAGGACCGGCACATGCCCGACCACGACGAGCCGACCGATCTCGCCGCGCTCACCGAACTGGCCGCCGAAGCCTACGTCTACGGGTACCCGCTGGTCTACGACAGCACGATGGCCGACCGCCTCGTCACCCGCGGGATCGCGTCCTTGCCCGCCACCGCGCCCAATACATTCGGGCACGGCACCAAACTGGCCGGCCCACAGGACGAATTCGTGTCGGTGAACAACGACACCATCTACTCGATCGCCCAGCTCGACCTGTCCGGCGGACCGCTGCTCCTGCACGTGCCGGACACCGAAGGCGCCTACTACGTCCTGCAGTTCATCGACCCCTGGACGAACAACTTCGCCTACGTCGGAAGCCGGGCCACGGGTACCTCCGAAGGCACGTTCCTGATCACTCCGCCCGGCTGGATCGGCAGCGTACCCGACGCCACACCCGTCATCGCCGCACCCGCCACCATGGCGACCATCACCGGACGCTTCGCCTGCGACGGCCCCGACGACCTGCCGCGCGTCGCCGACCTCCAGAAGCGGCTGACGCTCGAACCGTTCGCTGCCGCGACTGCCCCCGCGACTGGTCCCGCGGCCGCGGGGGCCGGCAGCGGTACGGCGGAGTCCGCGGCCGGGACTCTGGCCGGCCTGCCCGCACCCGACCTCGGCGTCGACGCCGACCAGCGCTTCTGGGAGCAACTCCGCGTCCTGCTGGCCGCCTTCCCGCCCTCCGACGCCGACCTCGACTACCAGCGCCGCTTCGCACCGCTCGGCCTCCTGCACGAAGGCGGCTCGCCGTACCGCGACACCCCGAAGCCCCTCGCCGCCGCGCTCCGCGCCGGCCTCGACGCCGGCAAGGCCCGCATCGAGGCGGCGAGCAAGGCGGGCTTCGGCGACCGGCACGGCTGCTGGCACATGTCCCTGCACGCCTTCGACTACAACATCGACCACCTCGGCCCCGGCACGATCGACGCCCCCGAATGGAAGGCCGCCGACCGCACCGCCTCCTACCTGCAGCGCGCGGTCGCCGCACGGGTCGGCCTGTGGGGCAACCACGCGTACGAAGCCGTCTACGCGACCACCTTCCAGGACGCCGACGGCGAACAGCTCAACGGCGCGCACACCTACACGCTCACCTTCACCACGCCGCCGCCCGCCGACGCGTTCTGGTCGCTGACCATGTACGACACGCCCGACTACTACCTGATCGACAACGCCATCAACCGCTACTCGATCGGCGACCGCACCGAAGGCCTCGTCCACGCCCCCGACGGCTCGCTCACCGTGCACATCCAGCACGCCAAGCCCGTCGAAGGCGAAGCCGCGAACTGGCTGCCCGCCCCCGCGGGGGACTTCCGCCCGATGCTGCGCATGTACCAGCCCGGCCCCGAGATCCTGTCCGGCAGTTACGTGCTCCCGGACATCGTGCGCGTCCGGCAATAGCCGTCGGGCGGCGGAGGCGGCGCCTGTTGACCTCAAGAGAGCTTGAGGCCGTACGGTCGTCTCCGCCGCCGGCCCGGCAACCAGCCTCCGGCGAAAGGCAGTCGGTGCACGCGGTCGGTGCACGGCCGCAACCCCCGCCGGAGAGGAAGCCGATCCGATGACGTACGTGATAGCTCTGCCCTGCGTGGACGTCACCGACAAGGCATGCCTGGAGGTATGCCCGGTCGAGTGCATCTACGAGGGCGAGCGCATGCTGTACATCCACCCCGACGAGTGCATCGACTGCGGGGCCTGCGAACCGGAATGCCCCGTCGAGGCCATCACCTTCGAGACCGACACCCCGGAGGAGTGGCAGCACTTCACCGCCGTCAACGCCGAGTTCTTCACCGGCCTTGACTCCCCGGGCAGCGGCGCGAAACGCGGCCGCACGGGCCGCGACCACCCGTTCGTCGCGGAACTGCCCCTGCAGCGCAAGGCCTGATCAGTCCGTCGCGGACGCGCGGACGAGGTGTCCTTCCAGAACCCGGGCCGCCTCGTCCGCGCCATCAGTGGTCACCACAAAGAGGCTGCCCGTCCGCAGACGTACCTCGAGGGCCTCGCCCGACCGCATCACCACACCGGAGGCGCCGGGTCGGATGCGGTAGCCCCACCCGCCGAACTCCCGGAACGCCCGCACCTCGCGCGTCCCGGCACCGGCGATGCGCGCGAGCGGGATACGCGTACGCGGACGGGGGAGCGGGCCGTACACGATCGTCACACCCTCCCCGTCCACGGTCACCCGGACCACGGCAAACGCCGCCAGCGCCGCAGCGGCGGCCGCAAACGCTGCGGCCGTCCACCACAGCGCGAACACACCTACGCCGCACGCCGCCACCGCGAACCCCGCGGCAAGCCACGCCATCAGCGGAGACGTGATGCGTCGCCTCCAGGACCGGGGCGCAGACTGCTGATCGGATCGCATCAGGCCAACCTACGCACCTACAGATAAGCGGCCCGTGCCAGAAGCCTCTCCAGCCACCCCAAAACCCGAAGACCGCCCCCAACCGCAAAGGGGGCGGTCTTCATCGTGACCATGCAACAGGCGGGGCGTCACGCGTCCTTGACGGCGGAGACCTCGATTTCCAAGGTGACCTTGTCGCTCACCAGGACGCCGCCGGTCTCCAGGGTGGCGTTCCAGGTCATGCCGTACTCCTTGCGGCTGATGACGACGGAGCCCTCGAAGCCCACGCGCACGTTGCCGTAGGGGTCGCGGGCCGCGCCCTCGAACTCGAAGTCCACGCTGATGGGCCGCGGTACGCCCTTGATGGTCAGGTCGCCGATGAGCCGGTAGGTGGTGTCGCCGAGGCGCTCGACGCCCGTCGAGGAGAAGGTGATCTCGGGGAAGTTCGGCGCGTCCAGGAAGTCGTTGGTCCGCAGGTGGCCGTCGCGTTGCTCATTGCGCGTGTCGATGCTCACGGCCTGGATGGTCACGGACGCGGACGACTTGGTGGGGTCGTCGCCGTCGAGATACGCCGTTCCGGTGAAGTCGTTGAAAGCCCCGCGCACCTTGGTGATCATCGCGTGCCGGGCCGAGAAGCCGATCCGGGTATGTGCGGGGTCGATCGTGTACGAGCCGGTCAGCTCGGACAGCGGAATGGCGGTGTCGCTCATGTACATGCTCCCTGGTCGCACCCCGAGACAGCGGCGGCCGCCGGCGAACCACGACCGGACAAGCCTCGGTTCCGAGCCTGCGACCGCGACGGCCGCACGGCAACCGGAGACCCTCCACCGGGGGAGCGCAGCCGGCCCGACGCCCTGCCCGGGTCCCCGTGCGGGGGCACAGAGACCCGAGCGCGGCGGGCGGCGCTGGGTGACTCGTGTGCAGCATGACTGTTTGGTCGGTGCCGCGTATTGGAGGAATCCGACATCCGCCGGGGAATTCGCCTGGGAAGACCGGCGCTGCGGTCAAGGCCGCCCGGACCTCGGACATTCCACAGGTGCCGCCGGTGCCGTCACCGCGGCCCGTCTTCGACGAGGCGTCCGTCCTCCATACGGAGAACGCGTGGCTTCATTCCGGTGACGAGCGCCTTGAGCATCGCCTCCCGCTGCTCCGGCGTAGGCCCGTCGGGATCGACCAGCCGGAACCGGTGCACCGGGATGTCCGCGGCATCGACGTCGCCGGCCTTCTGGCGCCCCTCGACGGTGAAGCCGAAGAGCGCGCGCAGCGCTTCTCCGCCGAGTTGGAGCGGGTGGAACGGCAGCGGGTAGGGGCGCTGGTCCGGCCACCCGGGCAGCGGTTCGACAGGATGCCGGCCCGCCCAGAACGGGTCCTCGAAGGGGAGCCGCTCGCCGACGTCCTCCACGACGCCGTCGTTCGGCGACAGGCTGAGGGAGCGGACCAGGACGCCGTCGCGCCACAATGCGAACGTCAGCGCGTCGACCACGCTGTGCATGGCGTGGAGCACGACAGTGCGTCCTTCGGCGGCGTCCAGATAGCGGTGTGGCAGCCGCGAGGGGAGGCCCACCATGGTGCCCGAGCACACGATGTCGACGCCGGGGAAGCACGCCGCGTAGGCGAGGTCCTGCGGCGGAGACGTCGACTCGACGAGGGTGGCATGCTCCTCGGGATCGGCGTCGATCCGCCAGCCAGGGTGCAACTGCTGCAGCAGCGCCTCTGCCCGGTCGCTGCTGCCCGGGCCGGGAGGCCGGTTCCGCAAGGCGTCGGCCACGCTTCTTGTTGCGTACGCAAGCAGTGCGGTCTGTGCTCCCATGGCGCACTCTCCGCGTCTCGACGATCAAGGCGCAGGCAGAGGCTACTTTTGCCTGCCCAAGGCAGCCCCTGCTTCTGTCTTCCAGTTCTCAATAACCGGCCCTAGCCAAAAACACTTCTCAAAGCACACAAACAAAGCATCAGGGCGGAAGGGAGTCGTCCGGGGTTCGGCAGAACCGTTGTGGGGTGCGGACCGTCCCCTTCCGGGGGAGAACGGGATGCCCCCTTCCTGCTGGCCATAAGGGGGCCGCTCGGTGTCCAAGGTGATGACGTTCCTGGCGTTCGTGGTGGCTGTGGTGGGCACCATCCTGTACTTCACGACGGATCTGTCGTTGGCGCAGTTGCTGGCCTTCGGGGCCGGGGCGTTGTTCTTGCTGTGGCAGGTCGTGCTGCTGACGGTGCCGTGGAGCCTGTACTACCAGGCGCGTGCGGTGATCCACGAGATCCATCTGGCTCGTGAGCAGGGCGTGGAGGTGCCGGAGAAGCGCGAGGCGGAGGCGGCTGCGCTGGCGCGGCGGCTGAAGTGGGCGGCGATCGCGGCGCACGTGGTGTCGGCCGGGGTGGTCGCGGTGATCACGCTGGTGTCGGGGGAAGAGATCGGTTACTACTTCTCCGGCTTCTACCTGCTGAGCACGGCGTTCCGGCCGGCGCAGGCGTACTTCGCGTATCTGCGGCGGCACTTGCTGGGGATGCTCAACGATGTGAAGTACCCGCACGAGAACATCGCGGAGGTCCGGGGCCGGCTCGATGCGGCGGAGGCCGAGATCGCGGCGTTGCGGCTGCAGCAGGAGGAGCAGCGTGAGGCGGATGCGGAGCTGCGGCGTTTGATCGAGGCGGTCGAGGTGTCGACGACTGCGCGGGACAACCGCCTGGACTCTCAACTGGACGCGATGGGCCGGAAGTTCGAGGACACGGTGAATCGGTTGACGGACAACCAGGAGGTCATCGCGGGGATCAAGGCGTTCCTGCGGTTGATCCGTACCGATCAGGTGTGAGCGGGTGTTCCGTCCCGGGGCTGCGGCTTCGGGACGGAACCGGTCGGCCGGGAGCTCAGGGGCCTCAGCGGTCTCAGGGGCCGGGCCAGGGTTCGGCGGTGGGGCGCTTGGGGGCGCGGTTGTCGCCGGAGGAGCGTCCGCGGACCCGTCGGACGAGCCAGGGGCCGAGGTGGATGCGGGCCCAGTGCGCGTCGGATTTGCGGCGGTCGAGCCAGGGGGCCGGGGGTGCGGGCGGCAGCGGGGTGCGCCAGTCGGGGTCGTACGGGAGGCCGAGGGCTTCGCAGACGGCGTCGGTGACGCGGCGGTGGCCTTCGGGTGAGAGGTGCAGGCGGTCGGCGTCCCAGAGGCGGGGGTCGTCGAAGGCGCGTGCAGTGTAGAGGTCGACGACGGTGGCGTTGTGGCGGGTGCCGAGGTCGTCGACGAAGGTGACGAGCTGCTCGATGCGCGGCATCAGGCGGGCGCTGGATTTGAGGCGCCGGGTGGGGTCGGTGCTGCGGAAGAGCACGAGGTGGCCGCCGCCTGCGGCGAGTTTGGCGGCGGATTCCTCGAGGACCGCGCAGACCGCGGGGACGTCGCAGCGGGGGCGGAGGACGTCGTTGAGGCCGCCGGCGAGGGTGGTGAGGTCGGCGCCGAGGGCTGCGGCGGCGGGGACCTGGTCCTCGGCGATCTGCCGGATGAGCTTGCCGCGGACCGCGAGGTTGGCGTAGCGCAGGTCCGGATTGGCGGTGGCGAGCCGGTCGGCGAGGCGGTCTGCCCAGCCGCGGTATTGGCCGTGGGTGCTGCCGGGCGGGTGGGTGGTGTCGGACATGCCTTCGGTGAAGGAGTCGCCGACGGCCACGAAGGTGCGGATGGGGCCGAGGGGCGCGGGGGTGGGGCGCGGGTGGGGCGTGTGCCGGGCAGCGGTGTTCATGGCGGGTCCGATCCTATGCCGGGGTCCGGGGCTCGGCCGGGGTGGGTCTGCGGTGGACCGGCACTGGATCGCCATTGGATCGGCATTGGATCGGCATGACATCGGCATTGGGGCGGCGGCGGGGTGATGTCGTGGCTGGGGCAGGTGCGAGTGGTGAGGCGGGGTCGGGTACGGGTCAGAGGCGGAGCTTGAAGCCGTCGTGGCTGCGGGTGAAGCCGAGGTTCTCGTAGAAGCGGTGGGCGTCGCCGCGGTTCTTGTTGCTGGTCAGTTGGACGAGGGTGCATCCGCGGGTGCGCGCTCGGTCGATGGCGTGCCGGACGAGGTGGCCGCCGAGGCCGTCGCCGCGGTGGTGGGGGTGGATGCGTACGGCTTCGAGGAGGGCTCGGTCGCGGGCGGCGTTGCCGAGGCCGGGGATGTAGGTGGCCTGGAGGAAGCCGAGGACGGTGCCGTCGCCGCGGTCGAGCACGAGGAGTTCGTTGCGGGGGTCGGCGTCGATGGCGTCGAAGGCGGCGCGGTGGGTGGCGGTGACGCTGACGTCGGCGGGTGCCGGCGGGTGGTCGTCGTCGGCGAGGAGGGCGAGGAGTTGGGGGAGGTCCTCGGGGGTGGCGGTGCGGATTGCGGGGGCGGCGGAGGGGTGGGGCATGGGGTCAGTGTGCCGTTGGGCGGGGTGGTGCTGTGCCCAGGCCTGCCGGTCGCCGGATGCCTGTCGCCCAGCCGAATCAGCGCCTTGCCGGCCGCCCGCCTGGCCGTCGGCCTGGCCGTCCGCCCGCCCGCTCTCCGGGTCCGGACCTGCCGCCTCCTACGGGGTCGCTCCCCGGGCCGGGTGGGCCGGACGGGGAGCGACGGGGTGCAACGGGGTGTGGAGGGGTGTGGCTGGTGCGTTCAGGCGGGGCTTGGGGCGTGTGAGGCGAGCCAGGCGCCCTCGTCTTCGAGGTCGCCGGCGATCCAGGCGCGGACTTCGTCCGTTTCGGGTTCGCTGTGCACGCGGGCGGCGTGGTCCATGGCGGCACGCAGGACTTCGTCTTCCTCGCCGATGATGACGAGGGAGCAGCCGACGTCGTTGGGCATCTTGGTGCAGTCGGCGACCTTGCGGGACATGGTGGGCTCCCTTCCCGGCGTGGCCGCCGGGCCCGGCGGCCCTTGTCTTCCACTGTCGCACCATGCGGGGTGGCGGCGCGCGGTGAGGCGGTGCGGGCTGTGGATTCGTCCGGGGTGTGAGGGGCGGCGTGGGGTGTGGGTGGTGCGGCGTCGTGCGGGGTGCCGGGTGGTTGGGGGTGATCACTAGGGTTGCGGTCCGTTGTCGGACTGTGGGGTGAGGAGTCGGTTATGGGTGGATTTGCGGTGGCCAAGGTTGCGGGTGTGGCGGCGCCGGAGGGGTTTGCGGGTGAGGCGGCGTTGGCGCTGTGCGCGGAGTACACGGATGCGGCGCTGATGAACCACTCGGTGCGGTCGTACTTCTTCGGTGCGGCGTATGCGGATGCGCGGGGTCTGGTGTTCGACCGGGAGCTGCTGTTCGTGTCGGCGCTGCTGCACGATTTCGGGCTGGTTGCGGCGTTCGACAGTCACCGGTTGCCGTTCGAGGAGGCTGGTGGGCATGTGGCGCGGGTGTTCGGGGCGGGCCTGGGGTGGCCGGTGGGTCGGCGGGACCGTGCGTGCGAGGTGATCGTGCGGCATATGCGGGAGGACGTGGCTGCGGAGGTGGATGTGGAGAGCCATCTGCTGCAGGTGGGGACGAGTGCGGATGTGTCGGGGCTGGGGTTGTCGGGGTTCGGCGGGGAGTTCACGGCGGAGTTGATGGCGCGGTATCCGCGGGAGGGCTTCGGGGCGGTGTTCCTGGAGTTGGTGCGGGACCAGGGTGCGCGGAAGCCGGAGTGCTCGGCGGCGGCGTGGGTGGCCGGGGGTGCGGCGGAGCGGATTGCGGCGAATCCGCTGGAGCAGGTGTAGGAGGCGTAGCGGAGCTGGGGCCGGGGGGCCGTCGGGTCCAGAGGGCTGCGCGGGCGCGGAAAAGGCGCGGAAAACGTACGGAAAAAGGTGCGGGGTCAGGTGTCGTCGGCCGGGAGGCGGGTGACGAGGGCGGTCATTGCGGCGACGGCTTCGGCGTCGGTGAGGCCTTGGTGTTCGCAGAGGGACTGCCAGGTGGGGAATGCGGTGGCGTGGGCGGTGAGGGCGCGGCGGAGGCGGCGTTCGGGTTCGCCGGGGTCGGCGAAGGGGGCGGTGAGGATGTCGGTCTGGTGCTGGGCTTCGGCGTAGCGGGCGCTGCGGATAGGTTCGGGGACGGCGTGGATGTCGCGGTGGATGAGGGCGAGCATCTGCGGGTCGGTGCGGTAGTAGCGGTAGAGGTCGGCGAGGCCGGTGCGGAGGCGTTCGACGGGGTCGTCTATCCGGGCCCATTGGTCGGGTCGGGGGAGGGTGCGGCGGGAGAGCCAGTCTTGTGAGCAGGCGGTGAACAGGGCGGTGGCGTCGGGGAAGTGGCGGTAGACGGTGAGGCGGGTGACGCCGGCGTGTTGGGCGATGGCGGCGATGGTGGTGGCGGCGGGGCCGAGGGTGCCGTGGAGGTGGACGGCGGCGTCGACGATCTGCTGGCGGGTCTCGTCGACTTGTTCGGCGCGGCGGGTCATGGCGTAGGGGCGCGGGTTCCCGGTTTTGGGTGAACGCGGGTGTTCAGTCAAGTGTTGACACCTTCTTGCCGGGGGGCGCAGACTCGAATTTGAGAGAACACTAGTGTATCGGCAATTTTCCGATCTCCGAGGGAGGCCGCACCATGAGCGGCATCGACCAGGAACCCCGGCCCGCCGACCTGCCTGCCCCGCCCGACCTGACGGTCGTCCAGCCGGGTGCGGGCGCAGTGGCCGATCTGGGCAGCATCGGGGTGGCGTTCAAACTGTGGGGCCGGGACACCGGCGGGAGCGTGTCGATCGTGGAGCACCCGTTCCCGGTGGGCGCGCTGGTGCCGCCGCATCTGCACACGCGCGAGGACGAGTATTCGATCGTGACCGAGGGCGAGATCGGGTTCCGGTCCGGGGACCGGGAGGTCGTCCTGGGGGCGGGCGGGTACATCACGAAGCCGCGCGGCGAACTGCACACGATGTGGAACGCGGGTCAGGTGCCGGCCCGGATGATCGAGGTGATCAGCCCGGCGGGGTTCGAGCACTTCTTCCGGGAGCTGGCGGAGATGGTCGGCGACGGTCCGCCCGCGCCGGATGCGGTGTTCGCGCTGGGTGCCGCGTACGGGCTGCAGTTCGGGCGCCCGGACTGGCTGCCTGATGTGATCGCACGGTACGGGCTGACGCCGCCTCCGGGGGCGTGAGTGCCCTGCTGAGTCCCTTGTGCGGCCTGGCTGTTCGGGTGTTGCGGGCGTGGCATCCGGCGGCCATGGGGTACGACCTGCACATCACGCGGCGCGCGAACTGGTGGGACGAGGGCGGACCGGTGATCACCGCGGCCGAGTGGCTGGCGGTGATCGCCGCCGACCCGGGTCTGGTGGCGTTGCCCGACCCGCCGGGTGCGCCGGGACCGGTCCGCCCGGCTGCAGAGTTGGCCGAGCCGCCGTCGGGGCGCGGCAGTCCGGAGCTGTGCCTGCGCAACGGCGAGGTCATGGCGAAGAGTCCGTCGGATGCGCTGCTGGTGAAGATGTGCGAGATCGCCGCGGTTCTGGGGGCGCGGGTCCAGGGTGACGACGGGGAGTACTTCGTCGGAGGAGTGGCGCTCTGACGCAGCTGCGGGGCGACCCGGGCGGGAAGCGTCAGCGGGTGGCGGTGAGGCGGGCGTACACGACGATGTTGCCCGAGTAGCCGGAGCCGGGGTCGAACCGGCCGCCGCAGGTGATGACGCGGAGTTCGGGCTGGTCGCTGTTGCCGTAGACGCGGGTCGCGGGGAAGTCGTCGCGGTCGTAGGTGCGTACGGCGTAGGTGGTGAAGACGGCGGTGCGGCCGTCGCGGCGGGCGATCTCGATCTTGGCGCCTTTGCCGAGTCTGCCGAGTTCGTAGAAGACGGCGGGGCCGTCCTTGCTGTCGACGTGGCCGACGACGACGGCGGTGCCGGTCTGGCCGGGGGTGACGGCTTCGGTGTTCCAGCCGGCGGTGTTGCGTTCGGCCGGGGGGACGTCGAGTTCGCCCTGCGGGGAGACGCCGACACCGACGATGCGCGCGTTGACGGCGATGGCCGGGATGCGGATGACGGTGGGGACGGCGCGGTTCAGCGGGCTGCCGCCTCCGCCCGGTCCGGGGGCGGCGACCGCGGAGGCGTCGTCGGGGCTCGGCGGGCCGCTGGTGCCGATGGCGCCGTTGCCGATGAGGAGTCCGCCGGCGAGGAGCGCGCCCAGGACGAGGCCGAGGTGGGAGCGCTTGGCGCCGGGTGTGCCGGGTTCTGCGGCGGGGGACTTCATCGGGGTCCTCCTGGGCGCGTCCGCCGCCGTCCCGGGCTCGCGCGGGGTGGCGGCGCGAATGGCTCGGGACGACGGCGGACGTGTGCGACGTGTGTGACGTCTGTACGGACGGGCGTGTTCGGGCGCGTCGTGTACGGGTCAGGCGCGGGTGTCGGTGTTCTCGCGTCGACGCACGAGGACGATGCCGGTGCCCAGCGCGGCGGCGGCGATGAGCCCGCCGACGACGATCTGCGTGGTGTCGGGGCCGCCCGCGGCGCCGCCCAGGCCGGTGCGGACGCTGCTGGTGACGGCGCGTCCGGCGACGACGACGGTCGTGGTGGTGGTCATCGGCTTGCCGGCGGGCGGGCCGGAGGAGCAGCTGGCGGTGACCGTGTACTGGCCGGCGGGGGTGGTGCCGTGGACGACGAGCGTTCCGGTGAAGACGCCGCTGGCGGCGGCGCCGAACAGGACGGTGCCGGCTTGGGAGGTGCCGTCGGCGACGACGGCGGCCTCGCTCGGGCAGGACAGGACGAGTTGGACGGTCTGGCCCGGTTGGACATTGGCGGGCGTCGCGTGGATCTTGGGGCCGCGGTCGCCGTTGGCGTGGGCGGCGGGTGCGGTGGCGACGGCGGCCAGCAGCGTTGCGGCCACGGCGGTGCCGGCGGCGAGTCGGGCTGCGCGGGCTGCGGACACGGGGGACCTCCAGGGGCGTGTGCCTGGGTGCGGGCGGTCCCGTGGGACGCGGGCGCGCCGCACTCCGATTCGTTGAGCCCAGGAGACCGCGCGGCGCGCGGCGGCGCAGCGCGCCGGGTTGACCGGTACGGCGTAGCGCGGGGTGCGGGCGGTGCGGGATCGGTGCAGGTGGGGGTGCGTGTCGCGGGGATGTGGCGGGGGTGCGGGTCGGGTGGCGGCGGTTAGGACGAACGAGGGAACGGGGCAACGGGGCAAGGGGGAGCCGCGGGCACAGGAGAGGCGGCGGGGAACGGAGTGGTGCGGGCGGGTGGTTGCGGTTCCGGTCGCCTGCGGGTCGTCCCGGGCCGGTCCGTGGTCCCGGCCTGCCGGTGTTGTCTGTTCCCGGGTCCGTTCCCCTGTGCTGCGTCTGCGTGTTCCTGGCCCTGGTGTTGGTTCCCGGTGCCGCTTGTCGGCAGTAGGCAGTGGGCGGCGGGTCAGGCGAGGCGGAGGGCAAGGGTGACGAAGGGGATGGTGTCGCCGGGGAGGAGGTCGCGTTCGGTTTCGGTGAAGCCGTGGTGTTCGGCGAAGCGGAGCCCGTCGGTGTTGCTGGCGAGGATGATCGTTTCGACGGTGTCGACGCCGAGGGTGCGGGCGTGGGCGAGGCCGTGGTTGTAGAGGGCGGTGCCGTGGCCCTGGCGCCGGTGCGCGGGGAGGATGCGGGCGATGACGGTGGCGGCCGGGGTGTCCTCGTCGGGCGGGCGTACGGTGGCGCAGCCGATGGGGGTGTCGCCGAGGTAGGCGGTGTCGAGGCGGTAGAGGCCGGCGTTGGTGCGGATGGCGTCGAGGCCGAGCGGTGCGGTGGGGATGATCGTGTTGTGGATGTGCTGCCAGTCGAGGAGTTCGGTTTCGGCGGCGGGGTGGGTGTGGGCGATGCGGAGGGTCGTGGTCATCGCAGCAGGTAAGTGGTGGCGGGGGTGGTCCGTCAACGGGTTTGTGCCGGGCGCTGTTCGGGCCGCTGCGGGCCGCTGCGGGGCGCGTCGTGCAAGGCGCGGGGCGCGAGGCTGGGCGCGGGGTGGGGCGCGGGGCAAGGCAGCGCGGTCCGGGGGTTGTGTGTGAGGGTCTGCGGGTGCAGGTCTGCGCGGGGTGGATGTCGCGGTGTGCGGACGCTGCCCGATGATGATCTTGGTGTGGCTTCGGGACGACGAGGGGATGTGGCCGGCCGGTGAGTGCGGACGCGGATGCGCAGGAGTTGCTGGCGGTGCGGTTCGAGGAGCACCGTTCGCATCTGCGGGCGGTGGGCTACCGGATGCTGGGTTCGGTCGCGGAGGCCGAGGACGCGGTGCAGGAGACGTGGATCCGGCTGAGCCGCAGTGACGTGTCCGGGGTGGAGAACCTGGGCGGGTGGCTGACGACGGTCGCGGGCCGGGTGTGCCTGGACATGCTGCGGTCGCGGTCGTCGCGGCGCGAGGACGCGATGGAGACGTACGTCCCGGATCCGCTGGTGTCGGTGGACGATGCGGCGCATCCGGAGTACGAGGCCGAGTTGGCGGATTCGGTGGGGTTGGCGCTGCTGGTGGTGCTGGAGACGCTGCCGCCCGCGGAGCGCCTGGCGTTCGTGCTGCACGATATGTTCGCGGTGCCGTTCGAGGACATTGCGCCGATCGTGGACCGTTCCCCGGCGACGGCGCGGCAGTTGGCGAGCCGGGGCCGGCGGAAGGTGCAGGGCCGGACGCTGGAGCACGAGACGGACCGGTCGCGGCAGCGCGAGGTGGTCGGGGCGTTCCTGGCGGCGGCGCGCGGCGGGGATTTCGAGGCGCTGCTGACGGTCCTGGACCCGGACGTGGTGATGCGGGCGGACACCGGCGGTGTGGGCGGTGCGTCGCGGCTGGTGCTGGGGGCGCGTGCGGTGGCGCAGCAGGCGGAGGCGTTCCGTTCGATGGCTCCGTTCGCGCGGATGGCGCTGGTGAACGGGATGCCGGGGGTGGTGACGGCGCCGGACGGCAAGGCGTTCTCGGTGATGGCGTTCACGGTGGTCGACGGCCTGATCGTGGAGATCAACCTGCTGGCGGACCCGGCGCGGCTGGGGGCGCTGGACATTCCGGTGGTGTCGGACTGAGTACGGCGGTCCCCGCCCGGCGCCGCAAGAGCGCTGGGCGGGGACCGCCGCGGTCGCGGGTCTGCCGGGTTCCGCGCGGGTGCCGTGCCAAGCCCTCGCACCCGGTCCGGTACGTGCGGCGGTTCGGGTGCGAGGGCTCGGGGCTCGGGGGTGCGGAGGCTCAGGCTGGTGGTCGTGCGCAGACGACCCGCCAGCGGGTGAATCCGTTCGCGCGGCGGGCGGCCTCGCGTGGAGACTCGGCCATATGGATCTTCCCGGTGTCGACCGTCTGGTCCGCGCTCTCGACGGCGACGCGGACACGTCTGCGGAGGCCCGCGGGACCTTGGTGCGCTTGGGGCGGCTGGGGCGGGATGTCGTCCCCGCGGTGGTGCGGGGGTTGCCGTCGCTGGAGTCCTTCGGGCAGTTGGCCGCGATCGAGGTGTTCCAGGACTTGGGTGATCCGCGGTGCTGTCCGGCGCTGATCGGCTTGCTGGCGGGCGCGGATGCGACGGTGCGGGAGTGGTCGGCGTATGCGCTCGCGGAGTTCGCGCGCCCGGACCCTGCGGATCCGCTGGACCCTGCGGATCCGCTGGACCCTGCGGATCCCGGGGGTGCCACGGGTGCGGATGCGGTGCGGCAGTTGCGCGGTGCGTTTGGCGCGTGCCGCGAACGGGGCACGCCTGCCGACGAGTTGGAGCCGAACGCCCTGCGGTGGGCGCTGACGAGGTTCGGCGCCCGGGTGCCGGTGATGCCGCCGCTGACGGCGTCGCTGCGCTGCGCGCCGGGTCCGGAGGGCCTGTCGGAGGTGTGGCCGGCGGTGCGGGTCCGTGAGGTGGTCGCGGAGTTGGCGGACCATGCGCAGGTGGTGCTCGGCGTCGGGTTCTGGGAGGTCAAGGACGAGGGGGCGTACCGGGTCGGGTCGGCGGGGCTTGCCGGGAATCTGGAGTGGGGTCCGGCGTGGACGGCCCCGTGGGAGCCCCTGGTTGCCCGGTCCCGCGCCGAGGTCGAGGCGGCGCTCGCCCGGGTCGGTATTCCGGCGGAGGGCGATGTGGTGGCGACGATCTCGTGGATGGACCGGGCGGATCTCGCGTGGTGAAGCGCTTCCTGACGTGTTGCCTTGATGTGTGTCGGCCCCCGGCCCGTCGGTAGGCAGGGTTCCGCGGGTGTGCGGGTCCGCGGTGGTCGGGCGGGTGGTGGCCGGTGCGGGCGTCCACCGTTCGGCGCTCCACCGCAGGCGGTGCGCGGGCAGGCGTGGTCACGTTTTCGGCGGCGGCCCGGTTCGCGGCCGCGCAGTCCCTGCCGCCGGCCTTGGGCACTGCGAGGACGTCGAGTTCACCGCCCAGGCCCTGGGCAGGTCACGAGGGTGGCGCTGCGGCGGCCCTTGCGGTGGCGAGGAGTTCGGTCAGGGGGCCGGTGAAGTCGTGGACGAGGTGGGCGGCGACCGTCCACGCGTCCGCGGTGTCCAGGCAGTCGCGGACGAGGCGGATCAGGCGCCGGGTGTGCGGGTCGCGGAGCATCGCCGGGCCGCGGGCGGCGGCTTCCTCGGTGGCCAGGCGCAGCGCGAGGGACGCGTCGGGGCAGGTGGCGGCGACGTCCCCCAGGGTGAGGGCGCCGGTGTCGAGGGCGTGGACGAGCCAGGCGGCGGGGTGGCCGTCGGGGTCGGCGGCGGCCTTGGTGCGGAGCGCGCGGCGGGCGAACGTGCCGGGCCGGTCGCGGTGTTCGGCGAGCGCGGTGAGGGCGCGGACGGGCAGGGGGCCGATCGCGGGGTCGGCGGGGTCCAGGTCGTCCCACGGCAGGGTGTGCCATCCGTCGAGGACGTCCGCGGGGAAGTCGGCGCGGGACAGGGCGGAGGCGAGGCGTGCGGGGTGGCGGGCGTAGCCGTCGATGGTGCGGAGGTGGTCCAGGCCGGCGGCGTCCGCTGCGTGTGCCGTGTCCGCCGCGGCGTCGGCGTCGGGGCCGATGCCGGTCTCGGCGGCAGCGGTCCCGGCGGCACTGCCCTCGGGAATGGGAGGGGCGTCGGTGGAGGGGGCCTCGGCGGTTTCGGTGAGTCCGGTGAGGTGGAGGGCGTGGCGGGCGGTGTGGCGGGCCGCCGGGGACAGCAGGCGGGAGGCTGCGGCGGCAGCGGGTACGGGGTGGCGTGTGGACGCGGCGGCGTGTTCGTCGAGTTCGTCCAGGTGGTCGAGGAGTTCTCGGACGTCGCGGCTGCCGTGCGCGCCGCCGTTCTCCCACAGGCGGATGAGGGCGTGGAGCCGGGCGTGTTCGGTGTGCAGGTCGGCGCGGCGCAGGACGATGCGGAGTACATCGGGGTGTCCGGCGTCCAGGCATGCGGCCAGGTGCGGGTACGCGGCGGGGCTGCCGGGTGAGCTGCCGCTGCGGGTGAGGCTGTCGAGGAGGCCGGGCGCGAGCGGGACGGTGCGCGGGTGTCCGCTGCGGTCGGTGCCGGAGAGGATGCGTACGCGCTGGGGGTGGGTGAGGTGGTCGGCGCATGCGTACAGGTGGGCGTTGACGTGCGGGTCGTCGAGGTCGAGCAGGCGTGCGATGTCGGGCGCGGGCAGGTTGCGGACGGTGGCCAGGGCGAGGTCGGCGGTACGGCCGTGGACGCTGAGGATCCGGGCGCGCAGTGCGGTGTCGGCACCGAGGAGGGCGACCTGAGCGGCGCGCGGGTCCAGGGCCGGGACGAGGGCGAGGCGTACCTCGGGGGACGCGGCTTCGTACAAGGTGTGGAACGGGAGTTCGGAGAAGTCGGGGCCGGACGCGGGTTCGCGGATCGGGCGCGGTGCGGTGTCGGCGGGGCCGCGTTCGCTGCTCGTGTGGGCGTGCGCGTGGGCGAGGGCGCTGTCGACCATGGCAGCTCCGGTGCCGGAGTAGTCGGCGGAGCCGTGCAGGAGCCCGGTCCATGCGGCGGGGTCGTCGCCGAGGCGGGCAGCGAGGCACGCAAGGGCGTCGTGCAAGGCGGGGGCGGCGGTGCGGGGGTCGGGGAGGAGCATGAACAGCAGGTAGGCGGGCCGGAGTTCGCGCAGGACGCGGGTGGCGTCGAGGGTGCCCGCGGCGAGACCGCCGGTGAGGGCGGTGAGGGCGTCGCCGCCGGCCTGTTCGAGGTCGCTGCCGAAGACGTCCAGGGGCAAGTCGGGGACGAGGGCGTACATCCGGGGCGGGGCGTCGGCGAGGACGGCTTCGCGGAGGTCCGGTGGGCAGGCGGGGTGCGCGGCGAGTGCGGCCAGGCCGGTTCCGGTGAGGGGCTTGTGGGCGTGTTCGGCGCGGACGAGGTCCCAGTCGATGTCGGTGTCGGTATGGATGTCGATGCCGGCGTGCTGTGCGGCGAGCGCGTCGACGCAGGTGCGGGCGTAGTCGCCGTCGCCCTGCCCGTCGGTGTGCCGCAGGCCGAGGAGGAGCAGCGCGGTGGAGGGGTACGGCGCCGGCACGAGCGGCATGACCGGCACGGGTGATGCGGGCAGTGCGACCGGCGCGGGCGGTACGGGTGACGCGGGCGGCAGGTCGGGGGCCAGGATGCGCAGTGCGTAGGCGGCGGCGTCCGGGAACGGGCCGTGCAGGGCGGGTACGAGGTGGTCCGCGTCCGTGCGGGCGAGCAGCCAGGGGACGAGTGCGTCCGGGCCCGTGTGCCAGCGCGGGTCGGCGGGGTCGGCGGCGGCCAGGACCGCGGCGCGGATCCGCTGGTGGTCGGCGTGCGGGGCGGGTGCGGTGAACAGGGGGACGGCCAATGCGGGGATGCCGCGTCGGGCCAGTGCGGTAAGGGTGCCGGTGGAGTTGTGGGGGTTGGCGGCGAGCGCGAGCATCGCCTCGAGTCCGCCGGAGCCGCGTACCTCCGTTTCCGGGCCGCCGATGCCTATCTCGGGTCCGCTTCCGCCGCCGGCGACGACCACGTCGACAACCGCGTCCGGCAGGGTGCGGGCGTTGGCCAGCGCGGTGAGGGCTCCCGGGCGCAGGCGCTGCAGGAGTTCGGGCAGCAGGGCGGGGTCGGCGAGCCGGAACGCGGCGAGGGCGGTGGCCGCGTCGGTGATCTGCCGGATCGTGAGCACGCGCGCTTCCCCCAGTGGTTCTGCGTGGCGAACGGACGGACGACGGACGGACGGCGAACGGGTGATGGAGGACGCCGACGCCGCGACACAGACGCTGCGATGTCGTGCCGAGGCCCCGCCGATTATCTGCGGCGAGCGGCCGAAGCGGAGCCCGCAGGGTGTACTCGGCTGCGTCGTCCAGGAGTTCGACCGCCATGGCCGGGCCGGGCGAGGCGGGTTGTGTGCCGCAGTGCAGTGCCGGACTTCGGCCTCGGCGCGGAGCCCTCGGCTCCGGGCGAGCGGGGTGTCGAGGAGTGCGGCGTGGGGCGCCGGTGGTTCAGGCGTCCGTGCGACGGCGGTTCAGTCGGTCGGGTGGAGGTGGGTGCGGTGCCCGTCGTGGTCGAAGATCCCGATGATCTCGGCCGGGCCGCCGTGGGCGCCGAAGGCGTGCGGGATCATGGTGGAGAATTCCGCGGCCTGGCCGGCCTCGACGAGGATGCGGCGGTCGCCGAGGAGCAGGACGAGGGTGCCGGACAGCACGGTGAGCCAGTCCCAGCCGGGGTGGGCCTTCAGGTCGGCGGGCTTGGCGGGGGCGGGCCGGGTGATGCGCATCTTGGCGACGGTCTTGCCGGGTTCGCTGCTGAGCGTCCACATGGTGACGCCGCGGGCGTCGTCGTGCCGGGGCCGGATGACGACGTCGTCGTGGGTCGGCGTCTCGACGAGCTGGTCGAGGGTGGTGCCGAGGGCGCGGGCGATCGCGGTCAGCTGGTCGAGGCTGATGCGGCGGTGGCCGGTCTCGATGCGGCTGAGGGTGGACGGGCTGAGGTAGCAGCGGGCGGCGAGCTCGTCGAGGGACCAGCCCATGGCGGCGCGCAGGCCTTTGATGCGTTTGCGTACGAGGGCGTCGACCTCACCGTCTTCTTGCGTCATACGCAAGATGGTATGCGATTGGGGCAATGCACTCGTACGCTCGAACGCATGCAGCACGAACCGCACCCCCAGAACCCCGCCCCCGCCTCCGCGCCCGCCGACCAGCACAACCACGCGTCGCCCACCCCCGCGCCCGGTCACACGCACGGACCCACGCCCGGCCACGGACAGCACCAGCACGCGCACGGCCACGCCCATGCGCACGGGCACACGCACGGCCAGGGCCTCGACCACGACATCGCCGGCGCGTTCGACGCCGAGCTCGCGGTCATGCTCGACCTCGACGCCGAAGTCCTGCACGACCACCTCGCCGACGTCACCCGCTGGGTGGCCGCGCACACCGGCGACGCCCTGCCGGTGCGCCGCATCGCCGACGTGGGCTGCGGCACCGGCACGGGCACCTTCGCGCTGCTGCCGCTCTTCCCGAAGGCCGACGCGGTCGCCGTCGACAAATCCGCGCAGCTCCTCGAGCACCTCGCCGGGAAGGCCCGTACGCTCGGCGTCGCCGACCGCGTCACCCCCCTCGAAGCCGACCTCGACGCGGACGCCTGGCCCGCGCTCGGCCCGGTCGAACTCGTGTGGGCGTCCGCGTCCCTGCACCACATGGCCGACCCCGACCGGGCGCTGCGCGAGATGTTCGCGGCGCTGCGCCCCGGCGGGCTGCTCGCGCTGGCCGAACTCGACGGGTTCCCGCTGTTCCTCCCCGACGGCGTCGGCGCGGGACTGGACGGGTCCGGCATCGAGGCCCGCTCCCGCGCGGCGCTGCAGAGCCGCTACGCGGACCACGTCCCGCACCTGGGCGCGGACTGGGCACCCCATCTGGAGCGTGCCGGGTTCGCCATCGAGGCGGAACGCGTGTTCGCCGTCGACCTGCACGCCCCGCTGCCGCCGGCCGCGGGCCGCTACGCGCAGGCGATGCTGCGCCGCATGCGCACCGCACTCGCCGACCCGGCCCACGGCAACGCAGCCGACGGCGCGGCGGGCGACGGGACCGGTGACGGAACCGGCGAAGCGGCCGGTACCAGCTTGAGCGCAGACGACCTCGCGCTGTTGGACCGCCTCGTCGCCGACGACGGCCCCGAGAGCGTCCTGCACCGCGGTGACCTGAACGTCCGCACCGAGCGCATCGTCTGGCTGGCGCGTCGCCCCGCGGCCTGACGAGGACGTGGTCCGCGCCAGGCCCGGCTCCGGCCGGCGTCGGGCCGGTCTCAGGCAGGGCGGGGGCAGCACGCCCCGGGCCGCTGCGTCAGGACAGGACGCGCGCGACCACCGCGTCCGCGAACCGTCCGGCGGCGCCGTCGGCGAGTTCGAGGAAGAGGTGGGGCTCGACGAGTTCGAGCTCCATCAGGACCGGGGACCCGTCGTCGGCGAGCGCCACGTCGACGCGGGCGTAGAGCAGGTCGCCGGCCGGCGGGTCGGTGATGGCGGCGGCTGCGGCGAGTGCCGCGGCCGCCACCGCCAGTTCCGCATCCGACGGTTCGTGGGGCACCAGGTCCGGGTGCGGGACGCGGGCGTTGTCGACGACGGCGATGTCGGTCAGGACCGGGCCCTTGCGCAGCGCGTGGCTGAAGGTGCCGCCGATGAAGGCCAGCGCCCGTTCGCCCTCGTCGATCCGCGACAGGTACGGCTGCACCATCGCGGTCGCGCCCGCGGCGTGCAGCGCGGCGATGTGCCGTACGGCGGCGTCGCGGTGGTCCTGCCCGTACCGGGCGCTGTCGCGGGCCGCGACGGACACGGTCGGCTTGACCACGAACTCGCCGCGCTCGGGGAGCACCGGGTCCTCGCCCGGGGCGACGAACCGGGTCGGGACGACGGGGACGCCCCGGGCGCCGAGTTCCGCCAGGTACCGCTTGTCGGTGTTCCAGCGCACCAGCGGCGCCGGGTTGTCGAGCCGGGTCGCCGCGGCGACGTCGTCCGCCCACTTCAGGAACTCGGGCAACCGTTCCGTGTAGTCCCAGGTGGACCGGACGACCACGGCCGCGGACTGCGCCCAGTCGGTCCCGCCGTCGTCCCAGCGCGCCGCCACCGCGTCCACGCCGCGCTCGCGCAGCGCGGCGATGAGCAGCGGCATATCCGTGTCCCTTTCCAACCCCAGCGCGGACGTGGCCACCACCACGCGCGGACCACCGGACATGCGCCCTCCCCAAGTTGCCGGAATTCGGTACTTCCGCCCCACAGTGAACCGGACGCCGGTACCTCGGCGCGCACGCAGGGCCCCGCACTGTCCGCTGAGCGAACCGGCACCTGCGCCGAGCGTCCTCCCCGCGGCACCCGGCCGCCCGCGTGTCTGCCTGCGTTCGTCTGTGCCCTGTCGTCGTCGCCTGCACGTCCCGTACGAGCCGGCCGACGGCCAGGCCCACCCGGGCAACGTGGTCAGCCGCTGGCGCGCGGGACTTCCGCCGTGGTCCGACCCGCCGCCGACGGGACCGGGTCGTCTCCGCTCCAGGCGAGGGTACGTAGCCGCTCGGCAAGCCGGAGTGAGGTTGGACGTCAAGCCGAGTACCTGTTCCTGATCCCCGTATCTGTTGGTCAGGGGCTGACGCCGTGATTCGGGCAAACCGGAAGCGTTCGCGGAACGGTCACGGTGACCGTTCCGCGAACGGAAGCGCCGGAACACCACCCGGGAGACTTTGCGCAGCGTCGCGCCGGTCCAGTCCTGCTGGGCTGCCAACCGCCCCGGCTCGGCCGGGGGAGTGGATTGCCGGGTGAGTGCGTGTGGTCCTTCCCGAACCCGGGCAACTCGACAGTTGCCGTCCGGGTTCGGGAAGGACCAACAATGAAACGCACCGCCAATGCCGCCTTCGCGGCGGGCCTGATCCTCTGTGCCGCGGTTCCCGCCGCGGGAGCGGAGCCCGGCGCACCGTCCGCCGCCCCGACTCCGCGCGGCGTCGTGACGGGCTCCGCCGTGACACTGGGCCCCAACCAGGTGCTCGACCTGCCGAGGCTCAACTGCCCCTCGGGGCAGACCTCCACCGGCGGCGGACTGACCCTCAGCCCCGACAACGGGGTCTTCATGCGCTCCTCGAACCCCGCGGGTGTGGGCTGGGAGCTCTCGGTCCACAACCTCAGCGACGGGCCACGGACCGTGACGCCCCTGGTGATCTGCACGTCGGACCCGTCCATCACCCACGTCGCCGGGCCCGTCGTCAGCGGCGACACCGTGTTCAGCGGCGCGCAGTGCCCGGCGGGCCAGGTAGTGGCGGGCGGCGGTGCCGCCGCGGCCCACCGGAACTTCCTCAGCTATTCGAGCGACTACAACGAGGGCTGGCACGCGCGGGCCAGGAACCTGGGCAGCGGCCCGTCCGCGGTGGCTGCGTTCGTCCGGTGCTCGAACCGGCCCCACAGCGACGCGGGCACCACCACCGGCGTGCCGGTGCCACCCGGACAGACCAGGTCGGCCCACGTCGAATGCCCCGCCAACCAGGTGCCGACCGCCGGCGGCGGATATGGCGACCCCAAGCTGCTCCACAACGCCTCCGGCCCGACCGCGACCGGGTGGACGATCCGGGCCACCAACACCGAAAGCACCGATCGCTCCCTGTACGCGACTGTCGTCTGCACCACTCCCTGATCCGGGGCGCCGGTCGCCGGACCGGGCGCACGGGAGGCGGGCCGGGGCAGTGCTCCATCGCCCGCACGTTGTGACGCTTCGCCCCTCACCACCGGCTTAGGCCGGGGAAGATGGAGCGATGGACTCCCCGGACTTCCCGGCGGCGGGCTTTTTTCGGATGGGATGTCGCCTCGATGGCAGCGCACACCGAGGTGGCGTGCGCGGTCTTCGAGTTCGTCAGTACCTGCTCCTCTCCGCGCGCCGGCAGCCTCGGTAGCTTGGCAGGAGCCGGAAGACGGCCTATCCCGATGCGCTCCGACGGTCTGAGCCACAGCCACCACGGCAACCCATGCGTTCTCCCGCACCGGCCCGCGGCCCCACCCCGTCCGGTCCGCCTACCGCCCCCCGTTCCCGTCCCGCCAACGCTTCAGGTCAAACGCCAAGCTCAGACGCAACACCGGCACGCACACGCGCGCCACAGCACTATGCAGCCGTTCAGCGTCCGTCGGCGTCGGTGCGCGGCCTGTGGTCGGTGCCGGCGCCGGCCGTAGTGGCAGCGAAGGCCGCTCCGCAGAGCGGCCTTCAGGATGTGTCGCGGCTGTCGGAAGGTGGCCGGGATGGCAGTGTCGTCAGTGGCCTGCGGTTGTCGGCGGGCGGCATACCCCGTGCGTTCGGGACGTGACGTTCGTGCCGCTGTCGGCGGAGGCGTTCGTCGCCGTGGTGGCGGTGTTGCGGAAGGAGCAGTCCACGACCTCCTGTTCGGACAGGTCGTAGTGCTGCTGGTAGGTGGTCGAGGCGGCGGCCGGTACGGCGGTGGCCCCGCCGTGCAAGGCCAGCAGGACGCCCGCGGCGGCAGTGACGAGACGGCGTACGGTGGTTGCGGTCGGCATGCCTGCTCCAACGAGTCGTCGGTCTGTCCGGTAACGCCGGTGCTTGTACCGATATGGGGAGTGGTGCAGGCAGTGGTGGACCGGTCGACCCCGGCGTGCAGCGTGGGCCGGGTGCCGCTGCAGAAGAGGCCGGCGACCGAGGCGTCCCCGTCCGGCATCCCCGTCGCTGCCGCCGGAGCCGAAGAAGGGCGGCCACAAGCTGCCGGAGACCGGTTCGCGCATCGTTCCGTACGCGGGGGCCGCCGCCCGGGGATGCTGCCGGCCGTCGAGCCCGGCCATTTCTGCCGAGTCGACGGCCGCAGCCGTACCGGATGCCGTCGGTCAGCGTCCGTCGGCGTCCGGGGCGCGGTCGGCGTCGGTGCGCGGCCGGTGGTCGGTGCCGGCGCCGGCCGTGATGGCGAGGATGGACGACGGGCCGGTCATGTCGACGGTGTGCCACACCCCGGCAGGATTGACGGTGGCCTCGCCCGGGCCGAGCAGGATGCGTTCGGGCACCCCGTCCGCGTCGCGGGTGACCGTCACCGAGCCCGTGAGGCAGACGACCAGTTCGTCTCCCGCCGGGTGGCTCTCCCAGTGGTCGCCGTCGCCGTCCCCATCGAAGATCATCACCATGCGGCCTTCGGCGCCGTCCGACGCGGTCGCGGCACCGTAGGCCTGGAGGACTTCCGGGTCCCAGGCGAAACCCTCGACAGGGCGTGCGGTCGACCCCAGTCCCAGGTGCACGGGGGTGGTGCGCAGGTCGACGGACTTGAATGCGTTGCTGACGATTCTCATGCCGACGATCGTCCGCCGACAGCACTCGAGCGGTCTTGAACGAATGGGAACGGAATCCGGCCGCGGCGATCCGCGCACCGAGAACAGCGCGACGACGGACGAACCGACTGGGCTTGCCGTTTGACCTCCGAGGTCGGTGCCGCCGTCATCAGCGGTCACGCCTCCCGGGGATGTCGGTGCAGATGGATGCCTACGCGCAGGGAAGGTCCCATCCAGCCCCTCCCTGCCGTTCACTTGCTCCAGGGGTAGACGGGCGGCCATGGGTAGCCCAGTTGCTCGGCATGATGCGAGCCTCCCCAAACCTCGGCGGTAGCACGGGGATCGCCTGAGGTCAGGCGTGCTTCAAGACGCTCGGCCTGGTCCGATGGGGCGTCCGTGGTGATCGGGAGGTTCATCCCGAACTGGAGCCAGGGCAGTTCGGTGTCGGCCCGGCCGGCGGGATGCCTCAGGAGGACCTGGATTCGATCGGGCTCCTGGCGAGAGGCCCAGACGGCTTCCAACTCGCACTCCCAGCGCACGAGCCAGTCTTCGCGTCTCCTCAGGCCCGCTTCCAGCAGCCGTGCGACCGTTCCCGACGGCCACTCCCAACTGCGGTCCTGCTCAGCCCGCCGGACCTCGGTCTCGTACTGGCCTACGGCGAACCGCAACTCCGGCAGGTCGACGTTCGGATTCTCCAGGTCGCGCCACTGCGCCCAGACCACCTGATCCCCGTCACGACTGACCGTCATGTACAGAGCGCCGCAGCACTCCTCCACACCGCAGCCGGACCAGCCGATACGAACCTCGTGGGGTGTCACCGCGGCGCGCAACGGGCCGTCGTGGTCCAGCAGATACCGGGGACCCACTCCCAGGTACCAGGGGTCGCGACGGGGAGGGACCGCCTCGGCCAGGAGATCCCGGCCATTGACGATCGGGCGGACCTCTATGCCGCCCTCGCCAGGCGGTGGGCACACGATGTTCAGGCTGAGGAGGTCCGGGCCTGTGGTCATCGGCCAATGATTGCGGAGCCGGCTCGCATGTGTCGCCCGGCCGCAGCCACGGGCTGACGTCGACCGCGAGTACGAGCCGCCCGTCGGCGGCGCGAGGCAACCGCAGTCGCGCCGGCGCATCAC
This sequence comes from Yinghuangia soli, assembly GCF_021502675.1. Taxonomy (GTDB): domain Bacteria; phylum Actinomycetota; class Actinomycetes; order Streptomycetales; family Streptomycetaceae; genus Yinghuangia; species Yinghuangia soli. The sequence goes on along the minus strand of NZ_JAKFHA010000018.1, from coordinate 128,744 downwards.
GCAGACGGCCGACAGCCCGGTGTCGGGCGGACCATCCGGATCCGGCAGGAGCCGTGCGTGATCCTGCTGTCCGGGCGAAGGGCGCTCACCCGAAGCCTTACCTTGACGGCCGGTACCCGGCGGCGGGCCGGCCGGATCTCCGGGCGACGCAGCGCCCGCTGTGCAGGCCCTGCAACCCGACTGGGCCTTGCGGCCGGGGCCGCCGACCCGAGAGGAACGGGAAAACACCGTGCTCATGAAAGATGCCCGGGACGCGTTATGCGAGTACGGGCGCCGGACGGTCGAACAAGGCTATGTCGTAGGCAGTTCCGGCAACCTCAGCATCCGGGACGGCGATGTGGTGGCCGTGACGCCGAGCGGCGTCCAGCTCGACCGGCTCCGCCCGGAGGAATGCCCCGTGGTCGACCTGGAAGGCCGGGTCGTGGACGGATGCCTCGTCCCATCTTCCGAGACCCCGATGCACCTCGCGCTTTACGACACAGCCCCGGACGCGACCGCGATCGTCCACACCCACTCGGTGTTCGGCGCGGTCGTCGCGACCACACACGACGCGCTCCCGGCGATCCACTACAACGTGCTGGCATTCGGGGGCCGCGACGTGCGCGTGGCGGACTACGCGACGTACGGCACCCCCGAACTCGCCCTCAACGTCCGCACCGCGCTGGCCGGCGGCCGCACAGCGGCTCTGATCGCCAACCACGGCGGCGTCACACTCGGAACCGACATCGACCAGGTGTTCGAGCGCACCAGCGTCCTCGAATGGCTGTGCGAGGTCTACGTACGCGCATGCGGCATCGGCGGACCGCGCATCCTCGGCGACGCCGAACTCGAAGACGTCGAACGCCGCCTGAAGACCTACACCGTCGGCGGACGCCAGACCGCCTAGAACCATCCTCGGCGAGACGGACGCCGACGGCGGACCACCCCTGATCGCGGCCGCGTGACTCTGCGCATGAGAACCAGGAACGCCTCGACAGGGGGCTCGAGCTCTGTCGGACGCACGAACGGACGCAACGCCGGCACCCCTCCTCGGCGGCTACCCGTCCCCGAGGAGGACTTCGCTGCGCCGCCAGGCCGTCGGCGAGAGGCCGGTGAACTCGCGCCAATCCCGGACGAGATGGGCCTGGTCGGCGTACCCCGACGCGGTCGCGAGGTCGGCCCACGGGAGCGGGCTGCGCGCGGTCGCCAGCGAGTGCGCGTGCGCGAAGCGCAGGACCCGCGCGAAGGTCTTCGGGGACAGCCCCAGTTCGCCGCGGAACCGGTCGGCGAGGTACCGGCGGCTCCAGCCGAGTTCCGCGGCGACCTCGCCCACCTGGACGCGTCCCCGCGCGGCGACGAGGCGGCGCCACGTCTCGGCCACCTCCGGACGCATCCGGTTCACGGGGTCGCCGCCGGTGCCCCGCTCGACGGCCCGGAGCAGCAGCGCGTCCAAGGTGCCGAACCGCGCCGGCCAGGTCGTCGCGGCCCGGAGCCGGTCGACGAGTTCGGTGCCCAGCGCGCCGAGGACGTCCTCGAGCGGGACGAGCCGTTCGGCGAGCTCACCCGCCGGCATCCCGTAGATCGCCCGCGCCCCGAGCGGGGTGAGCGCGATCTGCACGCCGTGCTGGCGTCCGTCGTGGTGCACCGCGACCGAGCGCCGCATCAGCCCGCCGGCCACACCGCCGAAGCGGGCAGCCGGCGACCCGTCGCCGAGGCCCGCCCCCATCTGCATCGTGTCCGAGAGGCTGATGACCGCGGTGAGCATGCCGCTGGGCGGACCGCAGTGCACGCCCGCGGGGAATCCGCGGAGGTCGAACCCGACGTACCCGTCGACGTACCGCCGCAGTGCGGGCGCCGGACGCGCACCGATCCCGACGGGCTTGCGGGCCCCGGCAGCGGTGGGATCGTCCATGCGTACGAGTGTACGAGCCGGTGAATCGGCGGGAGCGTCGCTGCGCATGGCCTCCGGGCCGCTCGCAGCGCCTCCGTCCGCTCCCGGAAGTCCGGTACGGCACAACCGCGGCCACCGTCGCACGGCCGATACGTCGACAGTCGGCGCGCGCCGGGAACCTTGCGGAACCCTGCGGCCGCATCGGTGCGCAGACGCCGCCGGGACATGCGCACATTCCTGTCCTTCCATCCCTTCCACGAGTCGCACGAGTGCCGCGCGTTCCGCTGCAAGCGACGCTGAGCAGCCTCCCCAGCCACCGGACCGACTCGAAGCGGCACCGCTGCGCCCTTCCGATGCCCTTGCTGCACCTGCTTGTTCGGATTTTCGGGCCGCGTCGGGAATGCCGCCGAAACTCCCTGCCGAGGCGTGCAACGCAAACGTGCCGGTTGTGGGTTTGGGCGGGTAGGGAGGTGCGGGTTGAGACCTGATGACGCAGCCGCGTTCCACGAGTTCGTGCAGGCGCAGTGGCCCCGTCTGGTGCGGACGGCGTACCTGATGACCGGGGACCATGCCGAGGCGGAGGACGTGGCGCAGACCGCTCTGGCGAAGGCCGGGGCGTCGTGGCGCCGGATCCAGGCCACGGAGCGGCCGGACGCGTACGTGCGGCGGATCCTGGTGAACTGCAACAACAACCGGTTCCGGCGCAAACGGCCGTCGCTGCTCTTCGGGGACAAGACGCCTGACGTCGCCGTGCCGGATCCGACCGTGCGGATCGACCAGCGCGACGCGCTGCGCAAAGCCCTGCTGAACCTCCCGCCGCGGCAGCGGGCGGCCGTCGTGCTGCGGTACTGGGAAGACCTCCCCGAAGCGGAGGTCGCACTCGCCATGGGCTGCTCGGTGGGAACCGTCAAAAGCCAGGCCGCGCGCGGGCTGGAGAAGCTACGAGCCGACCCAGCGCTCGCCGATGCCGCGCCCAGATACCAGGACGGCAACCCTGCGGCACACACAACCACGACCGCAACCGGAGCCGTGGCAGGGGCAGAGGCAGGGGCAGGGGCCGAGACCGGAACGGCGTACCTGCCGGACTGGGACGCCCCGCAGAACCTGCAGCTCCCGCACGACCGGCAGAGCCGCGAAGCACACCGCCAAGCCAGGAAGGAAAGGAAGGAACCGCAGTATGGACGCGCCTGATCCGCATACGCACGGCACCGACGGCACGCCGGGGGAGGACTGGCTGCGTACGCAACTGAGCATGCACGCCGGTGACGTCCTCGTCCGGCCGCCGGACCTCGCGTCCATCGATTCCCGCCGCCGCGGCATCCGGCGCCGCCGGGCGAGCATGGCCGTGTGCGCGGTGTCGGCGGTGACCGCCGGCGCGGTGGTGGCCGCGGTCGCCCTCATGGGCAGCGGCGGCGACGAGGCGCACCTGGCGAACCCGCCCGCGACCATCGCAACTTCGCCGCCCGCCGAGACCGGCCCCGCCCAGCCGCCGACCACGGGCCCTGCTGCGACAACCGCCCCCGGAAACCCGTCCCCGAGCGGTACGCACCAGGGCGGGACGGCGACCCTGCCCGCGCTGCCGCCCGCGACCCCCGGGCCGGGTACCGGCACCGGGACGGCGACGCGGCCGGCCACCGGAGCTCCGAACACCGGCGCCCCGAACAATTCGGGCGGCGGCACCGGCGGGACGAACGGCACCAGGTCCTGCGCCAGTTCAGACGTGTCGGTCGTGCTGAGCGGTGACGCGCAGCGGTCCGTCCGGCACCTGCTCATGACCGCGACCAACACCAGCGCATCGGCCTGCACCCTGCACTTCTACCCGGACGTCGTCTTCCACGGCGTCGTCCACGACTCCATCGGCCCCATGGAGTCGCCCGCCGCGGCGATCGCCACCCTCGCCCCCGGCCAGAAGGCCTACTCCGGGATCTTCCTGTACCGGGCGAACGAGTCGCTGGAGGCGTCGCGGTCGATGGCGGTCAACCTGCGCGACGCCGTGAACGACGGCTACACCGGCAACCCGATCGACCTGTCGCTGCCGGAAGGCTGGCAGGCGGTGAAGTTCGGCCCCAGCGCGACGTCCACGTTCTGGAACACCGACCTCGCGGCGGTCAACCGCTACCTGTACGCACGCTGACCCGCCGGGAGGAACGGCCAAGGAGGGCCGGGCATGTGAAGCGCGGTCACGTGAGGGGCGGCAATGCGCTCGGCGACCGCCGAACGGTGTCGCGCCGCCCCTTCTCAGCTTGCTGTTCGACCTGTCAGCCTCGGTTTCATCCCGATGTTGTGGCGGCCGGGGCCGACAGCCTTCGCAGCTGCTTCCACCCCACCGGCGAGGACATGGCCGTACTCACCGCGCACCTGGCCTTCGCGTGACGACCTTCATCCCGGCCAGCTCCTGGATGAGCCCGCGCCCGTCGCCGAGGGCGTCGTCCCCGCCCTCCATGTCGAGGCGGTGGATCGTCGGGTCGTCCGTGCACTGCTCGTCCAGGTCGGCGATGTACCAGTGGTAGTCGCCCTTCTGGCCGATGCCGTACCAGGCGCGCTGCTCGCGGAAGTACCCGTTCTCGATCTCTGTGCCGTAGAAGCTGACGACGGCATCGGAGTAGTCGTCGACGCGGACGTCGCCGGTCGTGAAGGCGACGGCGAAGAGCCGCTGCGCCCACTCGGGCACCTGTCTCTTGCCGGCCGGTGTGGCGACAACCCAGTCGATCGGCGCGAACTGGTCGGGCACCTGCCCGCCGAGTCGTCCGAGCTGTTCGATGACGCGCTCGCCAGGGCCGCCGGCCGGCGGTGGCGGCACCGCGCCGGCGTCCCACAGCAGTTCGCGCAGCACCCGCGTGCGCTCGGAGTCCCCCTCGACGAGGGCCAGCGGCGTCTGCGTGGGCGACAGGGCGATGTTCGGATTTGCGCCGGCCGCCAGCAGCAGCCGGATGCACTCGGTCTGCGCCAGCGTCAGGGCTTCGTCGAAGGTCAGGCACTGGAAGCAGACCCCGAGCGGGGTGTCGTCGTCGGAGTCCACAGCGCCGAGGTCGGCACCCGCGTCGATGAGGAGCCGTACGACGGCAGGGTCCGGGATGCTGCCCATCGTGAGGCTGTCCACGGCGACGTGCAGCGGCGTGGAGCCGGCGAGGAACACGGCCTCGCCCCCGTCGGCGAACCAGCGTTCGGTGACGGCTTCCTGGGTCGTCGCCGCACTCGGGTCCGCGCCCGCTCCCAGCAGGGCCGCAACGACCTCGGCGGACCTGGCCGCCGCCGCCAGATGCAGCGGCGTGACCCCGGAACCGTCGAGCGGCCCGAGTATCGCTCCGTCCTGCAGCGCCTGGTTCACCGCCGCCGAGTCGCCGGTCGCACAGGCCTCGGCAAAACTGCCCGTGGACATCCGACTCCCCCTTCGTCGCCGGGTTCTGGTCATCCGCCAGGACCCGGCGGCACGATACCGCCTCGGCGCAAGCGCCTGGATGGGGCGCCCCGCCCGTGGGAAGCGGTCTGCCCCTGGCGAGTATCGGACCGGAAAGCGGTACACCGAGGCCGCGCCGCGGTGTCCGGCTCGGGGAGCGTCGGTGCGCGCACTCCGGGTGCGGATTTCCGTGTTCGGGTCGTCAGGGCTCCTCCGGGTCGTGGACGGCCATCCGGGCCCGGTCGGCGACGCGACGGCCGAGAATGTGAAGTGCCGACGCGGCTTCTCAAGGACGCGGGGTCTCGGGTTCTCAGGTGAAGCGGCGTTCCAGGCGGATGGTGACGGTGTCTCCCGGTTCCTTGCCGAGGGTCTTTCGCAGGGCGGCCTTCAGCGGGAGCATGTGCGTTCCGCCGCCGACCGGGAGCATCGTCGCCTGGAACGGGTGTCCGTCGACGGTGCCGGCGATCTTGACGGCCTTGCCGGTGCCGAAGAAGTCGCGGGAGCCGGGCATCACCACGCACGCCCAGCCGCTGGTGCCGTCCTTGGTGATCGCGCCGGTGAACGTCGTGTCGATCGGCTGCCCCGGTGCGGGCGCAGAAACGGAAGCCGAAGCGGCTGCGGATGCGGTGTTGTGGGGCATGGGGATCGGTCCTCCTGGGTGATGTGCCGGACGGGACGAACGGGTGCGGCGTACCGCGGGGGGCGCGGTACGTCCGGCGCGATACGTCCGGCGCCGGTTCGGTGTCCGTGCGATGTCGGGGCACAGTGGTGTCGGGGCGGTGTCGGGGCGGTGTCGGGGCGGTGTCGGGGCCTGCGGTGGTGCGGATGGGCCGTCAGTGCAGGGCGTCGAGGCGGCGGCGCAGGTAGGCCCGTTCGGGTTCCGTGCCGGCCAGGGCGAGGGCCTCGCGGTATGCGGCTGCGGCGTCGTCGCGGCGGCCGAGGCGGCTGAGCAGGTCGGCGCGGGCCGCCTGGTACGGGTGGTAGGCGCGCAACTGCGGTTCCCCGGCGAGTTCGTCGAGGAGTGCGAGGCCGGCGCCGGGTCCGTCGCGCATGGCCACGGCCGCGGCGCGGTTGAGGGCGACGACCGGGGACGGGGTCAGGGCGGTGAGCACGTCGTAGAGGGCGACGATCTGCGGCCAGTCGGTCGAGGCGACGCCGTCCGCCTCGTCGTGCAGCGCGGCGATCGCGGCCTGCACGCCGTACGGGCCGGGCGGGCCGCCGGTGAGCGCGGCGACGGTCAGCTGCTGCCCCTCGGTGATCATCGTGCGGTCCCAGCGGGTGCGGTCCTGCTCGTCGAGCATGGCCAGGGCGCCGTCCTCGGTGGTGCGGGCGTCGCGCCGGGCGTGGGTGAGGAGCATGAGCGCGAGGAGCCCGGAGACTTCGCGTTCGGCGGGCAGCAGCCGGTGCAGGATGCGCGCCAGGCGCAGGGCTTCCTCGGCCAGGTCGAGGCGCTGCAGTTCGGGGCCCGAACTGGCGGCGTACCCCTCGGTGAAGACCGCGTAGACGACCTGGAGGACGCCGGGGAGCCGGTCGGGGAGTTCGTCCGCGCCGGGGACGCGGAACGGGATGCGGGCCTCGCGGATCTTCTTCTTCGCGCGCACGATCCGCTGGGCCATCGTGGCAGTCGGCACGAGGAACGCCCGGGCCACCTCCGGCGTGGTCAAGCCGGCCAGGCAGCGCAGCGTCAGCGCGATGCGGTCCTCCTCCGCGAGCGCCGGGTGCGCGCACGTGAAGAACAGCTGCAGGCGGTCGTCCGGGAGGCCGCCGTCGGTACCGGCGGGCGGCGCCGGGTCGGCGCGGTCCGCCTCGACCTGCAGGACGGCCAGCCGTGCGGCGTACGCCTGGTCGCGGCGCAGCCGGTCGACCGCCTTGCGGCGGGCGGTGGTGAGCAGCCAGGCGCCGGGGCGCGACGGGACTCCGTCGGCGGGCCAGGTCCGCAGCGCGGCCTCGACGGCCTCGGACGCGGCTTCCTCGGCCAGGTCCAAATCTCCGAAGCGGCGAACGAGGGAGGCGAGGAGCCGGCCGCGTTCCTCACGGAACACCGACTCGACGGCCTGCCGGGTCGGGCTGGGCTCGGCGGGTGCTCCAGACCCTGCTGACTCCCCGGGCTCTCGTGACTCCGCGCGCTCTCCGGGCTGTTCGGGCTCTCCGGATTGGCCGTAGTGGCCGGGGCGACCGGGCTTGCCGGTCGGACGAGCCTCGAGCTCGTCGTCCGCCGGTTCGCGACCGTCCTCGCACCCCTCCCCAAGCCCGTCCTGATCGGCGTCAGGCCTGTCCACGGGATCGTGCGCGTGGACGTCGTCGTGGTCGTACGGGTGGTCGCCGGTGTCATGGGGCGTGTCCGGTCCCGAGGAAGCTGCGTCCCCGGTGCCCGGGGGCGGCGAGGGGCGGCCGGGCGGCCTGCCAGGTGACCCGCCAGGCCCCGGGCCGGCAGATCGGTCGGCCGCCCGGCCCCGCCGAGGGTCCGGGGCACCCCCGGCCCCTGCTCCCGACCCGGCGCGCCCGGCCGGATCCCGCCCGTCCGGGCCGTCGAGGCTGCCGGTACGGGCGGGACGAGCAGACCGGTCCGGTCCGCCCGGGCGGTCGTCGCGGCCCCGATCGGGATCGTGACGGGTTGAGTACGCGGGACGGCCCGTCGCGCCGGCTCCTGCGGTCGTGCCGTCCGACATGTCAGTCCCCGAAGTCGGCGATCGGGCGGACCACGATGTTGCCGGTGCCCAGGGCGCCGGGGCAGCGGGCGGCCCAGTCCAGAGCGACATCCAGGTCGGGCACGTCGATGACGTAGAACCCGCCCAGGACCTCGCGCGTCTCGGCGAACGGGCCGTCGGTCACGGACCGCTTGCCGTCCGCGGCGACGCGCACGGTCGTGGCGGTGACCAGGTCGGCGAGCGACTCGCCGGACACGAAGATGCCCGCGTCCTTGACCTCCTTGTCGTACGCCATCCAGTCCTCGACGGTGCATTCGGCGGCGCCGCCGTCGGCGTCCGCCGATCCGGCGTTGATCAGCAGCATGTACTTCACGGTCCTGCTCCTGTCGGTTCCGCGGATCTGCCGACCCGCGGGCCGGCGCGTCTCAGGCGATCAGTGATCAGTGATCGATCGTGGTTCTCGACCGGGCGGTCGAGAACCGGGTGAGATGCCCCGGCCGTGCTGTCCTGTTCCTCGTGCGGCGGGTGCCGCACACCATGACGACGAACGGGACCCGGCCGGATCGACACCCCGGGGCGATCTTTTCCCGATTTCTTTTTTCTCCCGCACCGACAGGCCGCCGACACCCGGCCCTGCCCGGCGTCGGCCAGACCGATCCGCGCCTGTGTTTGCCTCGATTCCCGGCCACGAAGCCACGAGGGGGCTCGGGCATGGGCAACGGGCGCAGCACAACCGGACGCCGAAAAGCGCAGGCCACCGGGCCCGGCCCGCAGGCAGGATGTCGTCCTGTGGATGCAGACGGCGCAGACGGCAACGGGCGCAGCGACCGCACCAGGACTGACGTCCTGCACGGCCTGGCCGCCAACGAGGCGCTGCCGCCCCGGCTGCTCCTGGCTCTGATCGCGGTCGCGGACGCCGATACAGCGCTGACGCTCGCCGCCCGTGCGGACCTCGACCGCGAACAGGTCCTGGCGCTGCTGGCACGCGCCGCAGCGATCGGCGCCGCCGATCCCGAAGCACCGGGTCGTGCCGACGCACTCGTCGGCCCGACCACCGGCCCGACCACCGACGAGACCACCGACAAGACCACCGACAAGACCACCGACAAGACCACCGACAAGACCACCGACAAGACCGCAGACCCCACTGCAGACCCGACCGCAGACTCGATCGCAACCCGGATCGCCGACCAGATCGGTGCGCAGCTCGCGCGCTCCCGACACCTGTCCGTCGCCGACGTGGATCCTTGTACGCGGCCGGACACGGCACTCGCGATGCTGGACGAGGGCTGCGGCGCCCCGGACTGGGCAAGGTGGTTCGCCCGGCACCCGGACCCGGCGCGCCGGGAGACATTGGCCGCCTGCCCGGGGCTTCCCGGCGATGTGCAGGACGTGCTCGCCGCCGACCCGGTGGTCGCGGTCGTCGCCGAACTGGCCCTGTGGGCGGACGCGGACCTGGCGGTGCGCCTGGCGCAGCACCTGCATGCCGAGGTCCGCTCCGCGCTGGCGTGCAACCCGGCGACGCCGCCGCAGGTGCTGGCCGTGCTGGTCACCGGCGAAGGGCTGCCGCCTGCGGAGGCGTGCCTGGTGTGCGACGTTGAGGACACGCCGCTCGTGCACGATCCGTACTGCCCGCGGCCCGACTGCACGCTGCCGCCGGGAGCGGCGTGCGACGGATCGCACGAGTCCACCGTCCGCGTCACCGTGTCGCGGGCGATGGAGAATCCCGCGACGCCGACCGACGTACTGCTCGGGTACGCGGACCACCCGTCGGCGTGGCTGCGGCAGGCGCTGGCGGAACGCCCCGACCTGCCGCAGGAGGCCGCGGTCCGGCTGGCCGAGGACCCGGTTCCGGGCGTACGCGGCGCTCTTGCTCAGAATCCGGGGATCGACGCTGCCGTGATGCGGATGCTGGCCGCCGACCGGGGACACGATGTGCAGCGCCGGTTGGCGCACAATCCGCGGGTGCCGCTCGACGTGCTCGCGGAGTTGGCCGTGTGCTGCCGGATCGGGCCTACGCTGCTGCCGCGGATTGCCGCCGCCGCGCCGGACGAGATCGCCGAGCTGGCCGGGTCGCCGGTCCCGGAGGTCCGCATGCTCCTGGCCGAACGCCGGGACCTCCCGGACGTGATCCGCGATGCGCTCGCGGAGGACCGGGACGCGAAAGTCCTCAAGTCGATCGCCGGGCACCCCGGCCTGGCGCCGTCCCGGCTGCGGAGCATGGTCGAACGCTACGGCCCGCAGGTCGCCGCCATGGTCGCCGCGAACCGGGAGACCCCGTCCGGTCTTCTGGAGACCTTGGCCCTGCAGAATCCGCCGTCCCGCAAGGCACTCAAGGCGATCGCCTGCCACCCGCAGGCGACCGGCACGGCACTGCTCGTATACCTCGGGGACGCAAAAGCCCGGCGCCACGCCGCCGGCCATCCGGCCCTGCCGCCGGACACCATCGTCGTACTCCTCGCCGACCCCGACCGGGAGGCAGCGGAATCCGCAGCCGCGAACCCGTCACTGCCACCCGACGTGATGGCAGCACTCATCCCCCCGGCCCCCGGCCCTGCGGCGCAGTAACGCAAAGCCCGACCCCTCACCCGCCCCCGGCCTCGGCGCGCCGCCCCTACATGTTGGTGGAGTCGAAGTAGACGACACCACGCGCCTTGTCGAGCAGCAGCGACCACGACGAATCCGCATCGACCTGCCGCACAAGCGCCTCGTCCTCGCACCACGTGCTGCTCTTGCCCACGGCTGCGACCAGCGGCTTGGGAACGTTGCCGGGGGTGACGCCGCACGTGGCCCAGGCATACCGGCCGGCGAGCCTGTCCAGGTCGCCTGGAGACAGCGTTGCCACACCGACGACCCTGACGTCCGTCGGCCCGGGGACGTCGACGCGCCCTGGGACGGAGCCCCATGCCGAGCCGATCCAGGTCACCTCGGCAAGCGTGCCCAGCTCGGGGAAGCGCGTCTCGACAGGGCCGCGGTCGGTCCGGACGTCGGCGACGTCGTAGGCGTGGACCGGCTTGGACTTCTCGGCCCCGCAGGAGGCAAGAACCGCAACCACGGCGGCAACCACCGCCACGTTCCTCGGAATCGGCGTGCGCCTCATTCGCTCCCCAGTGCAGACGCCCGGAACCCGGAACAACGCGACCGTCACGATCCGGCGTTCCCGGCGCCGCCCTCCCGAGCGGCGCCGGCACACACTACTCGGCCAGTCCGGCGTACCGCCTGCATGCCGCTCGATCAGCGGGGAGGTTGTACGGGCTGAGCATCATGCTGAGGTTGCCCCATCGCCAGGTGGCTGCAGCTAGATCAGCCAAGCCGTGCACGACCTTGCAGGTCGCCTCGTCGAGTTCGTCGGACGAGGGCAGCGGTCGCGGCGTGACCCCGCCGGAGGCGACGTGGAGCACCGCCGAGGACGCCGCGAACGCCGACGGCGGCCCCGGCGCACGTACGACGTCCAGGCTGATTCGGGCTTCCCATGGCTGCGTCGGACGTCGGCGGTACGGTCTCGTGCCAGCCGAGTGATCTTGAAGGGAACAGCCGTGGGTTCATGGGGGACGGGCCCGTTCGACAGCGACAGCGCCGCGGACTTGGTCGATGTGGTGGGTGCGGCAGATTCGGACGGCGCGGTGGCCTTGGTGCGTGAGGCATTGGACCGCGTCGCGGGCGGGCGCGGGCGGCACTACGGCGGCGAGGCGGTGGCTGCTGCGGCGCTGGTGGCGGCGACGTGCCTTGGCTGAGGCAGTCCCGTCGTTGGCTCCCCATGAGTTGCTGGAACCTGTTCGAGGTACCCCGTAGCATCGTGACGCGGTCACCCGCGTCCAGGAAAACGCCAGGGAGACGCGGGTCATGAAGGTGTTGTGTGTCGGTACGACGGGCGCTGACGCCCCCGCCGAATTCCTGCGGCTCTCGGGGAACCGCCCAGAAGCCAGGTTCAACATCACATTGGGCCGCGAGTACTACGTACACGCCATGGCCCTGTGGGCATCCGGGTTGGGTGTCCTGGTGATCGACGACACCGGCAAACCCAATTGGAAACCGCTGGGAATCTTCGAGGTGGTGGATCCTCGGCTTCCGGCCAACTGGGGTTTCGCGGAGCTCGACCCGACGGCGTACGTCCGCGCTTTGTGGGGCTATCCGACGCTCGTGCGCGATATCGGACACCACGACCAGCTGATCAACCGCAGCAGGTCGGCCTTCGCGGTGATGAAGCAGGAGTCCGAAGGTTTTCAGCTCGACTCCCCGCCCGCGCGATGACGCGAGGCCCGAAGGGCATGACCGCCGAGGTCTTGGCTGCGGCGAAGAAGCGGGGCCCGGGGCAGATCGAACTGGCTGTGCTGTGGATCAACATCGAGGCGGGGCGCCAGCCGGACCGGTTCGGTGGTGCGAGGCCCGACGGCGGAGGCTGATCACGCGGCCTCGCGCTGAAGGACGGCCTCCGAGCCGGCGGTGCGGGTCTTGCGCCGTCGGGTCAGGCGCCGGGTCATCAGCGTGATTGCCGCGAGCGTCAGCAGCGACTCGGCGTGTTGGACGAGGCGTTCGTAGCCCCGGGCGTGGCGGCGGGCATGCATGATCCAGGCCAGGGACCTCTCGACCACCCAACGCGGCAGGACGACGAACCCGACCTGTTCTTTGGGCCGGTTGACGGCCTTCAGCGTCAGCCCGAGCCACTTCCTGGACCAGTGGACCAGTAGGCGGAGTCGGCCCAGCAGATCGAGATCTCGGGGTGCATCAGTGTCTGTGTCTGAACCCCGCCGTGGAGCGCAGCCGAGCTGCAGCCCTCACGAGCCCTTCGAATTCCCCGTTTCGCGACGAGGGCAGCCCTCATTGGGGCCGACCTGGACGGCTTCGTCGATCAATGAGGGTGGTACGCCGAAAGGGTTTGTCATGGGATCGGGATACCGACGATGATCACCTCATGACAACCAGAAAGGGCCGTGCCCTCTAGGTGCCCCGTTCCGCTCTCCACCGCTCGCGCGCCGCCGATCGCCGCTTACCGCAGCGACCGACCGATGCCGTGACCGCCTAGCCAGGAGAGCCCACTCGTGCAGAAGACTGCCCTCATGCCCTATGCCCGCCTTCCCCGGGCGCACCACGACCACCACGTCCTGACCAGTACCGTCGACGTCTTCGGCGCCGCGCACTGGCTGCTTGCCGAACACGCTCCCCAGCCTGGTGGCGACGTCCTGCCGTTCGACGCGCTGGTTGTCTCCGTCGATCCGGGCGGCAGCGTCGAACTCACCGAGCTGAGTGCCGTGCGGGCCCGCTGGCCGCAGCTGGACCGCCTGCCCGACGGCGGGTTCGTCGTCGCCGCGCCGCGGGCCCGGCGGTTCGAGGACGGGGACCAGGTCCAGGTCTTCGACGCGCTCGGTCGGGAGACCGCGTCGTTCTCCGTCGGGGACGCCATCGAGCACCTGCTCGTCGACGAGACCGGCCGTATCTGGGTCGGGCACTTCGACGAGAACCCCATCGGGATCCGCCGCTGGAGCGCCACGGGCCGACTCGCCTGGACCTCCGACGGCGCCGGCATCCCCGGACTCTTCGACTGCTACGCCCTGAACGTGTCGGGCACCGCCGCCTGGGCGTGCCCCTACACGGACTTCCCGCTGGTCGAGATACGCCCCGACCGCGCCGACCAGCCCGTCAAGATATGGGCGAACCGCATCGGCGGTGCCCACGCGGTGGCCGTCCACGGCGAGCGCGTCGCCTTCTACGGCGGCTACGGCGGGAACCGAAACCGGCTCGCCTACGCGGAGATCACCGGAACGTCCGTCGAGCCTACGGACGTCGCCCTGCTCACCCTGCCCGACGGCTCTGCACCCGGCCCCCGGCGGATCGTCGCCCGGGGAAGCAGGATCTACGTCCAGGCCGATCCGTTCATCGAGTGGAGCGTGTTCGACCTCAGCCGCTGACACCCGGCACGGGAAGGACCAGTTCGCCTAGTCGCCGAGGATCCGGCGCCACTCCTGAGGCCCGACGGTGACGGGTGATCAGGCGGCCTTGGGCTGGAGCAGGGACGCCGGGCTGGCGGTGCGGGTCTTGCGCCGCCGGGTCAGGCACCTGGTCATCAGCGTGATCGCCGCGAGCGTCAGCAGGCTCTCGGCGTGTTGGACGAGGCGTTCGTAGTCCCGCGCGTGGGGGCGAGCGTGCATGATCCAGGCCAGGCTTCTCCCTACGACCCAGCGGCGGGGCAGGGCCACGAACCCGACCTGTTCTTTGGGCCGGTTGACGGTCTTCAGGGTCAGCCCGAGCCACTTCCTGGACCAGTGGACCAGATGTCCGCCGTAGGCGGAGTCGGCCCAGCAGATCGAGATCTCGGGGTGCATCAGCCGGAGCCGGAAGAGGACTTCCTTGGCCGCGACGCGGTCGGGGGTGTCGGCGGGGTGACCACGACGAATAGCAGCAGGCCGTGGGTGTCGACGATCAGGTGCCGCTTGCGTCCGTTGATCTTCTTCGCCGCGTCGTAGCCGCGCGAGGCCCGGCTGACGGCCGCGGCGGCGGGAAGTCCCTGGGCAGCGCCCGCCATTTGCAGCCGGTGTCGACGACGTAGTGGATCGCGGCGACGACTTCGCGGCGCGGGTGCTTCTCCGGCCGGTCCCGGCCTGCGTCTCGCAGGCCGGGACCGGTAGCAGCGGTTCGAGCAGCGCCCACTCGGCGTCCGTCATGTCTGGGGGGCGGCCGATGGTGCGGGGTGGCGATGCGGCCGGTGTTTTCAGTCGTCCGCCGGGTGAGGGCGCTGCGGCCTGTCGTCTTGTTCGGGGGTCGGTTCGGGGGCGCCTTCGCGCAGGGTGGGGGTGGTTCGGGCGGTGTGGGCGTGCCAGGTGCTGTAGCGGGTGGCGAGGGGGATGGCGGTGAGTCCGTGCAGGAGGACGCTCAGCCCGACGGTGACGGCGACCACCTGGCCGAGGAGTTCCACGCCGGGGACGCCTTCCTCGACGACGAGCAGCGCGAAGACGATCGAGGCCAGGCCGCGCGGCCCGAACCAGCCCGCGTACAGGACGGTGGGCAGGCGCAGCCCTGTGCCCAGGAGGGACAGGGCGACCGGGATGATGCGGACGACGGTGAGGCTGAGCAGGGCGTACAGCACGATGCGCCAGGTCAGGTCCTGCAGGGCCGGGCCGAGCAGGACGGCGCCGAAGACCAGGAAGCTCACCGCGGTGAGGAGTTCGCCGAGTCGTTCCGCGAACTCGGCGGTCGCCGTCGGATCGGGGCGGGGCTCGCGGTCGCGCGGGGTGGTGCGGCGCATGGCTGCGGCGAACGCGAAGCCGCCGACCCATGCGGCGATGAAGCCGCTGCCGTCGACCGCGACAGCCGGGAAGTACGCGGCGGCCGCGACCGCGAGGATGAACACCTGCGCCCATCCGGTGGTTGCCCACCGCGCGGCTTGTGCGCGCGGCAGCAGTGTCCCGCCGACCAGGCCGACCGCCGCGCCGATGGCGGTGCTGAGGACGAGTGCGCGCCAGAAGGTCCCGGCGGCGCCTTCCTCGGCAGCTGCGGTGCCGGGTACGCCGGCGAGGAAGAGGACGAAGAACGGCAGGACCATGCCGTCGTTCAGGCCGCTTTCGACTTTCAGGCCGTGGCGTACCAGCCGGGGGACCCGCGGGTCGGCGATCGAGGTCTTGCCCAGTGCGGCATCGGTCGGGGCCAGGATCACGCCGACCAGGGCCAGTTCCCACACGGTCAGGCCGGGCAGCAGCGGCCAGGCCAGCAGCCAGCCTGCGCCGATGGTGAGCAGCAGCCCGATCGTCAGCAGCCGCAGGGGGACGAACCCTTCGGTACGCAGGTCGCTGCGACGCACGGTCATCGCGTCGGTGAACAGCACGACGGTCAAGGTGGCTTCGACCAAGGCCAGGACGGGTCCTGCGTCGTGGGCGAGGTCGATGAGGCCGAGAGCGAGGGGGCCGATCAGCAGGCCGATGCCGGTGAAAAGCATGGCCGACGTGATCGGGGTGGTCGTCAACCGGCGCGAGCACAGCGCGTATCCGGCCGTCGCGACGGCTGCTGCGGCGCCTGCCCAGGCGCTGCCGCCGCTCACCGTCCGTCCTCGGCAGGTGACTTGGTGGGTGAATTGGCGGGTGGCTGGACGGTGCGGGGGAGGGTCGGTGGCGGCGATGCGGGCGGCGCCGGTTCTGCGTGGTGCGGGGAAGCGTGGACTCGATTCGGCATCGAACCAACCTTGTCTGGCACACCGTGCGGGCCTGACCGCCGCGGGCCAGTGAGCCTACGTGCTTGCTGCCGGACGGGCGGGGAGCCACGCCGAAGCGGTTGATTACATCATATATACGGGCGAAACGTCGGTCCGAACGTCGGCCAAGCGTGCGGGTCCGCGTGGGTGCGGAGGGCGTCCGCTCGGCGCTCGGCGTTCAGGTCGAACACGCGCGCTCGGGGTCCCGTACCGGCGCGACGGGCGCGGTGGTGTCGGCCGGGCTCGGTTGGAAGCGTCTGCAACCGGCCCGGCCCGGCTCAGCCCGGCTGCGCCCGGCCGCCCTCGGTCCGGGTTTGGCCCGGCAGTACTGAGCGTCAGCCCGCTGCAGGAGCGAGGCCGAGTTGTTCGAGGAAGGCCAGCTGGTCGAAGTAGAGCCGGTAGTCGACGATCCGGCCGTCCTCGGCGGTGGCGATGTCGCAGCCGTGGATGCGGATGGGCCTGCCGGTGGGTGCGAGGGTGGTGCCGTCCGGCATGGTCAGCGGGCCGGTGTTGGTGCCGTGGAGCCAGCCTTCGTCGACGGCGGTGTCGCCTGCCTCGTACCGGTGCTCGTGGTCGAATTCGCTGTCCGGTACGGCGACGGCGAAGCCGGCCATGTAGTCGGCGATCGCGTCGCGGCCGCGGAACTCGCCGTCCGGCGTGCTGGCCACTGCGTCCGGTGCGAAGCACTCCGCGATGGCGCCGGCGCTCCTGGTTGTCGTCATCGCCTCGGTGAGGCGGTCCATGGCCTCGCGTGCCTGTCCCATGACGTGCCTCCTGCGGTCAGGGTCGACCCCCGCTTTCCATGATCCGTCTCCGCGCAGCCGCGGACCAGAGGCAAGGCAGGCGTACGGGCAGGTTCCGCGCGCAATGCGGCCGGCCGCCGTCCTGGGCATGGCGGAATACCGCAAATGAGCGTGTTTCGGACCTTCGCTGCCGGCAAGTCCGCGCGTTCCCCTTGACCAATAGTCAAGAAGTCTTGACCATTGGCGCATGCCCACCGACGATCTCCCCGAGACGCTCCACGTCACCACGGACGAGCAGCTCCGCGCCGTCTCCAACCTCACGCGCCACCGGATCATGGCCGTGCTCCGCTTCGAGCCCGCCACGATCACGCAGATCGCCGACCGGGTGGGGCTCGCCAAGGGCAGCTCCAGCTACCACGTACGGCTGCTGGAGCGGGCCGGCCTGATCAAGGTCGTACGGACCCGGAAGGTACGCGGCGTCACCGAGCGGTACTACGCGATGGCCGCTCGGTCGATCGTCCTGCCGGATCCGGGCGAAGGCGGGCCCGACGTGCTGATGCGGCACGCGGTGGCGGACCTGGAGGCGGCGTCGGGGGACACCGCACGGCACGTGCGGATGGCGCATCTGCGGCTCACCGACGAGCAGTTCGCCGAACTCGGGACACGCCTGCAGGCCCTTGCGGACGAGTACCGGGCACTGTCCGACCCGGCGCTCCCGGACGTGTCGCTCGTCTTCGCCCTCTTCCACCCGGTACACCCGGTCCAGCCGACCACCCCGAGCGGTCCGGGCACCCCGGGCACCCCGGCATTTTTGCCCACGCACGCCGCAGAGGCCCGAGAAGCATCAGCAGCTGCCGAAGAAGCAACACGAGACGGAGCAGACCAAGCAGCTGCAGGCGACGATGCACCTGCAGGGGACGCCGAGTGACCCTGGACGCAGCCAAGCTGCCGACCGGCTTCGGGCGGCTGTGGACCGCGCAGACGATCTCCTCGCTCGGCGACGGCGTTTCGCACGCCGCGCTGCCGCTCCTCGCACTCGCGCTGACCCGGGACCCGATGGCGCTCGCGCTCGTCACCGCCGCCGGGACGCTGCCGTGGCTGCTCTTCGGCATCCTCGGCGGTGCCCTGGTGGACCGCTGGGACCGCCGCCGCACGATGTGGGTCGCGGACGCGGCGCGCGCGGTGCTGCTCGCGATACCCGCCCTGGCCGCCGTATTCGGTGTGCTGAGCATTCCGCTGCTCGCGGCCGTCGCGTTCCTCCTCGGCCTCGGCGGGCTCTTCTTCGACACGGCCGCCACCGCGTACCTGCCGGACCTGCTCGGCCGCGACCCGATGCTCCTGGAACGCGCCAACTCCCGCCTGCGCGGCGCCCAGACCGCCGCGTCCGGCTTCGCGGGACCCCCGGCGGGCAGCGCGCTGCTGGCGGCCGGGCGGTCGGTCCCGCTGGTCGCCGACGCCGTCTCCTTCGCGGTCTCCGCCGTGCTCGTACGCTCCCTGCCCCCGGTGCCCCGGCCCGTGCCGGAAGCCCGCGAGTCGCTGCTGCGGCAGGCGCGGGCAGGTGCGTCGTACGTGTTCCGGAACCGGCTGCTGCTCGGGCTCGCGCTGCGCCCGGCGGTCGGGAACGTCGCGTTCCTCGCCGTGGAGACCGTGCTCGCGCTGTTCGCGCACGAACGCCTGGGCATCGGCGCGTTCGGGTTCGGGCTGCTCCTCACCGCGGAAGCCGCCGGCGGCCTGCTCGGCGCGGGCGTCGCATCGTTCCTCGGCCGCCGCCTCGGCACCGGTACGGCACTCACCTGCACGGCCGCCGTCGAGGGCCTCGCCATCCTCGGCCTCGCCGCCGCCCCGAACGCCTACGCGGCCGGCCTCGCCCTCGCCGTCTGCGGCGCGGGCATGGGCGCCACCATGGTGCTCGGGCCCTCCCTGCGGCAGGCGATCGTCCCCGCCCACCTGATGGGCCGGGTCGCCTCGACGTCCCGCATGCTCGGCATGTGCGCAGCGCCGTTCGGCGCGTTCCTGGGCGGCTGGCTGGCCACCGCGTACGACGTGCGCACCCCGCTGTACGTCGCGGCCGGGCTGCTGCTCGCCATGACCGCCGTCACCGCGACGATGACGAGCAACCGCCGGGTCGAGGCAGCCCTCCGCGCGGCAACACCCGCCGCTGCCGCCCCGGCGGATAAGGCCGCCACCGCCCACGCCCCCGGCACCGCAACCGACCTGGAACCCGGTACTCCTGCCCTGCAAGGCGCCGCGTACGCGACCGCGCCTTCGACAGGCGAGCACTGAAAGAACACTGAACGAGAGCGGACCAAGAGCGGAACGCCCGTCGTAGAACGAGAGCTTCCTTCTGGGCCCCCGTCCCGTCGCTGCGCCGCGACTTCGCATGCCGCTGCCACCGCCAACGCTGCCGCTGCTTCCGCCCCTCTACCCCTGCAGCGTCCTGTCCGCCCGCCCGGTGCTCCGAAGGCAGGCAGGACCGCCGAGGCCCGTTTACCGGAGGAACACCTCGACTTCCTCACCCGAATTCCCCGACGACCACCTGTCGGATCTCCGCTGCAGATGCGAAGAGCGCATGCGCGTCCCGGGCTCGGAGGAGTCGCCTGTCAGCCGTGTCGCTGCCACCATCTCTTCTTCTTCTCAGGCGTCGGAGGAGTTTGCCCGGCGGCCTCGACGGCTGATGCGGCATCCGGTGCCAGGCGGCTCAAGGCGGTCCTGATGCGGTCGAACGTCGCAATCGGGTGGCGGCCGCCGCGGCCAGGGAGGACCGCCCCGACACAGACCAGCTTGAAGCTGTCGCCGCCGAGACTCACACCGATGAACACCGGTGCGCCGACGCAACCCTGCGGTACGTCACCGACCCAGACGACGCCGCCACGACGGGCACGGGCCACCGCACCGACTACGACGGCCTGTTCCCGTGCACCGTTCCCGGCCCCCACGTCATGGCCGAGTAGGTAGGCCGGCACCGGTTCCGCGCCGAGGGCGGCAATGTCGTCGTCCTTGGCCGCCATTCCGTCGGTGATCTCATCGGTGGTCCACTGCCACCCCTTGCGCTCACCGTGTTCGTGCAGCCCAGAGGTCGGCAGGACAGCCACTCCCAGGTCGCCAAGGTGGGTCCATCCGTCGGCGAACCCGGTCCAGATCAGCTTCTCCGCGCTCACCGCCGGCGCGCACAACTCGGGCCGCAGAGTGAACTCCGCGATCTCGACCCGTGTCGGCTCACCAGCGGTCACGAGGAACTGCCGGACCCTCTCCACCTCGGCGGTGGTCTCCACCAACTCGTTGAACCAGAAGGCGGTCGCGTACTGCTCATCCCGGTGTGCCCGCCGGAAGGGCAGCGTTGCACGGCCGGCATTGGCGACTATCGCATCGATGGTGGCGTGCTGAACACCAGTCAGGTTGGACACAGCGCGGAAGCCTAGCCAACGCTCGAACAGCCGCCCTGGCGGGCTGCCGCGAGCTCCCGGCGAGGCGGGCGTGTCGCCTGGACGGCCGTGCGCCGGTGGCCGTGCGCCGGTGGCCGAGCGCCGGTGGCCGAGCGGGCAAATCTCCGGGACAGCCCGGCTCGCTCAGCCGATCGGGGGTGCGAGGTACTCCAGCGCATAGCCCTCGCCGGAGGCGGCGGGCGTGATGCGGGCGATGCCGGGGGAGTCGAGGTGGGCGCCGGCCACGAAGTGGTCGGGGCGGGTCAGCTGTTCGAGGAGTGCTGCGCGGGCGGCGCGGGCCTGGGGCTGGTCGCCGTCGAACTCCCAGGACACGTCCGGCCGGTCGAACTGCAGTGTGGGCACGTGGACGGTGTCGCCCCAGACGAGGAGGCGGCCGGCGCCGGCAGCGATCTCGTACACGGTGTGGCCGGGAGTGTGGCCTGGTGCCGGGACCGCGGTGGCCCAGGCGTTGATCGCGGCCTTCTCCGAGACGGGGACGACCCGGTCGCGGAGCGGTGCCAGCCGCCCGGTGAACACCGAGGTGTCTCCCGCGCCGATCCACACGCGCTCGAGCTTCGCGAACGCCTCCGAGCCGTCCGGCGTGACCAGGCCGCTCACGTGGTCTTCGTGCCGGTGGGTGATGGCCACGTCGGTGATCTGCGCGCGGTCGATGCCGGCTTCGTCGAGTGCGTCGTAGATGAGTCCCATGGTGGGGTCGTGCCAGACGTCGGCCGCGCCGGTGTCGACGAGGAGCGACTGTGCGCCGTCGGTGACGAAGAAGGCGTTGACCGACAGGCGCAGGTTGCCGCCGACCAGCGGGACGGCGGTCGGCAGTTCGGCGAGCGGGCAGCCGCACGCGTCGCGGAGCCGCGTCGGCGGCATGTCGATGTAGCCGTCGCGCAGCGCGATGACCTGCAGATCGCCGAATGCGAACGCGGCGTGGTGGCGGCCGGTCGAGAGCAGACGCATGGAACCCCTCCGAGATGTCGACGAGATGTCGAGCACACAACGTGCTTCTCTCATAGTAGATCACGTCTTCTATAAGAGAAACCCTAAACTGTGCGCAGCGATACGACGACGACACCGACCGAGGAGCAGCGTGGCCGAGCAGGACGAGAACGCCGCCGAACCGCCGACGCACGGCGACGACCTGGCCGGCGCGTTCGGCCGCAACGTGCGGCGGCGCCGCGACGAAGCAGGCCTGACGCTGGAGCAGTTGTCCGAGCGGTCGTCGGTCAGCCGGGCCATGCTGTCCAAGGTCGAACGCGGCGAGAAGAGCCCGACGATCGGCATCGCGTCCCGGATCGCCCACGCCCTCGACGCGTCCCTCTCGGACCTCGTCGGCGCGCCGGCTGCAGCCGCGTCCGGCGTGGCCGTCGTCATGCGCAAGGACGAACGCCCCGTCTTCCGCGACCCGGAGACCGGCTTCGAGCGGCACATGGTGTCGGCGGCCCCCGGCGCGGGCGGCGCCGAACTGATCGTCCACTACCTGCCCGCGCAGGTCTCCATGGGCCTGCTGCCCGCGTACCCACCCGGCACGGAGAAGCAGGTCGTGGTGCTCAAGGGCACTCTCACCGTCGCGATCGGCGGGATCACCGAGACCCTGGACCCAGGCGACTCGCTGTTCTTCCAGGCCGACACCGACCACGGCTTCGCCAACCGCACGAACGCACCCTGCGAATACATCATGGTCATCACCCGCAGGATCTGACCGGCCGCGCGCGGGGCCCGCGAAGCCGGCCGAGCCTGGCCGACACGGAGAACACGTCGAACCTGTCTACGGGTGCGCACACTTCCCGTGAACCGGCGGCGGTCTGACGCCGTGCCCCTCGGCCGGGCGCCGACCGCCCTGCGCCCTGCGTGTGTACGGCGCCTCCGCCCAGCCTCGTTGCGCCTCCGGCGGGGGCGGCCTTGCCGCGCCCGCACACCATGGGGACCCTTATCGCGAATTGCCGCGGACGCGCGCGTACTCGCGCCTGATGACGGGGATTCACGTGCGCAGACCGAGTCCCGGCAGCCGACGGGCACGTGAGAGGCCGAGTGGCACCTGCGGGCGGGCCATCGGGTTTCGATGCGGTGTGCGGAACGGTGCCGGCCAAGAATTCCCTGGGTGCGGTCGCCTGCGGCCCGTACGCTGGGGCGCATGTCGACGGGATGGCTCTCGCGGAACCCCGGCGCCGCCGACGGTCTGCGTCCTCTCGGCGGCGCGGTCATCGCCCACCGATCGCCGGAGAACGCACCGATGACGCCCCCGCTCGCGGAACCGCCCGGCCACGCTGCGTACTTCGCCGTCGGTGCGTTCCCGCGATTCCTCGCCGACGACGCGCACGCCGTGGCCTCGGCCATGCCGCCGCCCGAGCACGCGCCTGCGGAGCCGTTCGTGGTCGACGTCCAGGGCGAAACCGTGGCGATCCCGTACCGCCTCTACTGCGACGAGCCGGATGCCGCCCTCCAGGCGTCGTTCTCGGAGCGACAGGCGATCATTCTCCACTGCCTCTACACCCGGCACCACGACGGCCGGGTACGCCAACGGCACCTCGCGCACGTCCTGCCCGTGGTCGAGCCGTGGGTGGTGCCGTTCGTCGTCCAACTGCTCGGCGAGTACGTGGTGCAGATCCAGAGCGCCGTCCAGGACGGACTGGGCGGTCTCGACACCCCCGGAACGCCGCAGCACGACGTCTACGGCTCCGTCCTCGCCGCGAACCGCGAGTTCCTGCACCTCACGCGCCAACGCGCGGCCAGCTACTGGGACTGCTACTACCGCGGCAGGTACCCCTGGGAGCACTATCCCGGGCGCATCGTCCTGGAGTCCCTGCGCGCCGCCGCGCGCCGCGCGCCGCGCGGCCGGTTGAGGTGACGGGGCAGAACGTCCGTTCAGCTTGGCGTGCGCTCTGCCCCGTCCGTACGTCCGCAGGCGGGCGTACGGACGCGGCAGACGCAGGCCAGTCGGGACCAGTCGGGACCACGCCGGGGCCGAAGTCCCGGTGGCGCAGGCGGCTTCCCCGTCGTCCGCGCCACCGGGCCCCTACGCGGCCCAGCGCGGTCCCGTCCCGGCTAGTTCCAGTCGCTGATGGTGTAGTCGTGCGGCGCGGGGTCCCCCTTGCCGGTCTCGACGAGCTTCTTCAGGCTGATCATGTAGATCGCCCACTTGGTGCTGCAGTGGTGCATGAACTCGGCGGCTTCACGCCAGCCTTCGTGCTTGAACAGCACGATGGTGTAGTCGCCGGAGGTGGAGAGGCCGAAGACGATATGCGTGCCGATCCACTCCTTGGGGCCTTGGACGACCTCCCAGCGCACGAGCTCGCCGGGGCGGGTGTCCAGGACCTTCAGGTCGAGTCCGCCGGGGATGGAGCTGAAGCGGATGACGCCGCCGGCGGACGCATCGCCGGTGGCGTCGTCCGTCCACCAGCCGGTCAGGCCGTCGATCGTGGTCAGTGCCGTGTAGACGGCGTCAGGGGCGGCGACCACGCCTACGCGGTGCAGGATGTCGGGCATTGCGGTGACCTCTCTCGTGCGTTGCGGTGAATGGTGCGTGCATGGGGGAGTCCGGCTCCGGGCGTGCCGGGATGGCGCCGCCGCTGGTGCGGTGGCGCTGCGTTGCATCCGGCGTCGGCCTGTTGCAGGAGAACCCGGGGCTGGGGGCCTGGGGCGATCCGGGGTAGCCGAGGCGAGTGTCAGGTCTCCTGGCTGCGCTGGATGGCCTCGGCGATGCGCTTGATGCGCTGGAGGCGGGCGTCCCACGTCGCGCCCACGGCCGACAGCTGTGCGACGGCGCGGGCGAGTTGGGCTTCGTCGACGTGGTAGAGGCGTTCGCGTCCGGACGGGGTGGCGCGTACGAGGCCGGCCCGGTCGAGCACCCCGAGGTGCTTGGCGACGGCCTGCCGGGTCACCGGGAGGTGGGCGCTGAGCGTGGTGGCGGTGCCGCCGCCGTCGGCCAGGAGCCGGTCGAGCATGCGGCGCCGTATCGGGTCGCCGATGGCCGACCACAGTTCGTCGTCGATGGCGGCGGTCACGGCGCGGACACCAGGCGCTCGGCGTACGCGACCAGGCGGGGGAGGAAGAAGTTCCAGCCGTCGACGTGCTCCCGGTACGCCTCTTCCAGTACGGCCGCTTCCCAGCCCTTCTCGCGGAAGCCCTCCTCGGTGAAGCGGACGAGCGTGCCGGTGCCGGAGGGCTCCAAGTCGAAGGTGACGAGGAGCGAGTTGGTGGGCGTCGCGGCCTCGTCTTCGTAGACCCAACGGAAGGAGAAGCGGCGCGGCGGGTCGGCCTCGACGACGGTGATCGGTGCGATGACGGCGTCGGGGGCGCCCTTCGTGCCGAAGGTGATGACCCCGGTGCCGCCGGGTACGGGATCGAGCTCGGCGTCGTCGGGCCACCATTCGCGGAGGTGTTCGGGCGTACTGATCACCTGGTAGACCACTTCGGGTGTGGCATCGATGTGGATCTCCCGCGCGATGCTGCCGTACTCCATCGGGCCCGCCTCCTCATGCAACCTTGGGTTGCCTATGACGCTAGATCAGTCCCCCAAGATGCGCAACCTTTGGTTGCTTGTCTTGGGATACGCCAGTCCTCAGAGGCTGCACGCCCAGGCAGAGCCACGTCAGGCGGCCGCCAGTCCGACGGTCCGCGGGTTCGCGCATCGGCATCCGGCTTCCGGCAATCGGCGGCCGCCGGCAAAAGGTCAGCCACGGAAGTCCCATTCAAGGACGCGATGGCCCTCCGCCGTGGTCGCAGCCGAGGGCCAGTGGCCGCGGAACGAACCGCCGCTCTCCCACGCGTCCGCGAGGACGCCGAAGAGGTGCGCGAGGTCGACCGCCCAGAACTCCGGCATGCCGCCGTTCCCGAAATCGATCTCGAAGACCTGGCCGTGGCACGGACCGGGATGGTGGTCGACGAACATCACGGCACCCGTGACCGTGTCGGAGATCGGCACCCAGAACGCGACGTGCCCCTCGGGGTAGTCGTGGACTCCTGCGTCGGCGAACTCGGCGAACTCGGCGAACTCGGCGAACTCGTCGTCCGCATCGACATCGGCGGCCAGTTCGGCCACGCCAGGCTGACCGAGCTCCTCGGCCAGGTCCCTGGTGCGCTCGGACGCACTCGCGATCGCGTCGACGTCGCTCAGCCGGTGGCCGAACGGCAGGAATCCACCGCCCGATGTGTACGGGGGACCTCCTGCAACCGGGCCGGCGCCATTGTGCAGGGACAGCAGGACGGCCAACTGGGGGTGAGGCGCGAAGCCGAGCCCGGCCTCCAGCGCAGCCAGTTGTCCGGGCGTCGCTCCGGGGCGGAGCGTGGCATGACTGTCGGGGGCATGCGTGCGAAGGAGGCCGGCGAAGCGCCTCCACACACCCTGGATTCGCTCGGGAGCGTCGGCATCGGGATGCGGTCGGGGGTCGAGCATGCGAACGAGGCTAAGGCGCCTGCCTGACAGCCGGTCCGAGCGGCTCAGGCTGCGGGCCGCTAACGCGCTCGACCCCCGCCGCATCTTCGCCGACGCCGAACCGGGATGGTGCGACCGGCCCCTCGGCGGCTACTGCGTCACCGTGCTGATCGGGTGGTCGTACGAGGTGGGGCAGGTGTAGATCTGCATGCCGTAGCTGCGCCCGATCTCGACCCTGGTCGGCATGTGCGGGTAGCGATGGCCCGCTTGGTCCTCGTCGTCGGGACGTCGCTCACCCGGAAGTTCGCCGCGTACCCGAACACCACCAACAGCACCAGCGGCAAGGCAACGATCATCGCCATCGTGCGGCGGTCCCGCCGCAACTCCAAGAACTCCTTGAGGATCATCGCCCACACAGGGGCCACCCGCCTTGTCCGCCGGGCCCGCGCACACGGGCGACCACCAGAATGCATATTCCAGAGAAAATCGTGCACTCCAGACCTAGCGCATGCCGCAGTCCGGGCAGCGCAGGCACGGCCTGCAAGTAAAAACGCCATCCGGCCCAGCCCCGCCGGAGACCGTACGAAGGCACCAGGGAACCCGCCCCGGGCGCGGGCATTGCTGACTCCTGCAAGCCGGCGGGCAGTAGTTGCTTCGATGTCCGCAATCAGATTCGGTACGCGCCCGCCGGCAGTGTGCGGCTGGTGGCGTACGGAGTCAGCGCCAGCACGCCCGTGCCACGCATGAGTGTGTCTGCTCCGATGGCGAGCGGGCTGACTCCGTACGCGGCGGCGATCCGCGGCGCCAGATCGAAAGCCGCCCACTTCCATTCGTCCTCGGCGTCCTGCTCCTCTTCGGCCGTGTCCCAGTCGGATGCGAGGCCCAGTTCCGCGCGGCGAAGGCGTTCCAGCGGCAGCGGTTCCCCGAGGGTCAGCAACTCGTCGTCGCCCTTGCCGGTCTCGCAGTACCGGCGCACGACGACGCCGTCCTCGGCGAGGAGCCAGGCCGAACCGTCGCCTTGCGCCCCGTAGTAGTACGCCTGGGCCCGGCCGTAGCGGGAGCTGAGCAGCCCGCACAGGCGCAGGACGTCGTCGCAGCGGTCCGGATCGCACGGGTCGCACCAACGGCCCATCACGAACGTCCAGCCGTCGAGCTCGGGTGTCACGAACACCCGGTCGAAGCAGTCGTGGTCGGCGTCGAGGCGGCCGTGCGCGTCGCTGTCGACAACGTCGTTGCCCAGGGTGAACGTCACCTGCCGCGGCCCAGCCAGCCCCAGCGCGGCGATGATGCCCGCCTGGTCGCCGGACGGTATGGCCAGCCAGTGCATCCAGCACGCGTCCGGGGCGACCGGCCGGTCGCCGATCAGCTTGATCCTGAGCAGCCGTTCGACCGCCGCCCGGTCGCGGTCCGACAGCGCGGACTCCCCGCCGATGTCCGCGAGGACCGCCAGCGCCCGGGACCGCAGCCGGCCCGGGCCGTCGCGGCGGACCCGTCGGAGCACGACGGCGTCGCCCACGAGCATGAGGACCGTTCCGGCGGCCTCGGCGACTTCGGCATCCCGGTCGCCCAGCAGCGGCAGTAGCGCCCCGGCCGCCGGCAGCGCATCCGGCCCGCACGACCGGATACCGCCGACGGCGGCGTGCCGGACGTGGGCATCCGGATGGGACAGAGCCGCGGTGTACCGGCTGAGGGCAGCGGTGCCGTAGTCGCAGTACGCCCGGCCGATGCGTCGACGCGCTCCTGGGTTCCGCGCGGCGACGAGGGCCTCGAAGACCATGTCGAACGTACCCATGCCGATGCCGCGGAGCACGGCGCCGGCGACGTACGACGGCACCGGTGACGACTCGTCGACGAGTTCCCGCAAGACGGCCGGGGCGGCCTCGGCCCCTGCAGCGACCAGTGCCGCAGAGGCAGCCGGGCGCCGCTCGGCGACGGCGAGGTCACGTACGAGCTCGTCAAGGTACTCAGCCGCCGCCATGACTCTCTCTTCGGTACGTCCGGTCCCCGCCCGCGCCCACCATGGCGCAGCGCACCGACAAGCTGGTCGCCGATTCCCCTCGATCCCACACACGCGGGTCGCGTCGGCCGAGGTCGCTGCTCCGCATCGGCAATCCCCGTTCCGCCGTTTTGCGATGCCGGCGCATGTGCAAGGTCCCGGCTGGCCGGGCCCTCCCAGGGCTGCGTCGAACGCCAACGGTACGGTCCGGTGTCAGCAGAGTGATCCAGAAGGGGGACAAGCAATGGGCACATGGGGCACGGGCCCGTTCGACCGCGACAGCGTCGGGGACTTCGTCGACGCGGTTGGCGCCTGCGATTCAGCGGCTGCGACGGCGCTGGTGCACGCAGCCTTGGAATGTGTTGCGACCGGGCCCGGGCGGCACTACGGCGGCGAGGCGGTGGCCGCTGCGGCGCTGCTCGCGATACAACTGCCCGGCGGAGGCGCGTACACCGGCAACGAGGACGGACTGCCCGCGCTGCCCGCGTTCCCGGCCGAGCTGCCTGGCTTGGCCATGGACGCGCTGGAGGTGGTCTTGCATGGCGGATGCGACGTCTCGTCCGGCTGGGTCGACCCCGCTGACGAGGCCCAGTGGCGTGCCGGTGTCATCCGCATCCGCTCCGTTCCGGCCGCAGCGTGAAGTCCGCCGACGTACCCGATAGGCAGGCCGTCACACAGGCCGCCGCGGTGCTCTCCGCGCAGTTGGGCCTCCAGGACGCCCATGACCGACCGCCGTCGGCAACGTTCGTGTGGCAGGGGTATCTGCGCTACGCCGGTTCCCGGTTCGCCACGCCGCCGACGCCGGACGCCGACGGCCTGCTGTTCCAGTTCGGTACCTGGGCGTTCGACGGACCGCGGATGTTCAGTGTGGACTTCTGCCGCCAGTTCGAGATCGTCGGCGAGGACGGCGAGTTCGAGCACTACGTCCAGGTCCACTGCGAACTGATCTACCCGGCGGATCCCGAACTGGACGCGCTCGGGGGCTTCAACTCGTGGTTCTTCCACGACAGCGGCGATGACCTGGAAGCGTGGGCCGCAGCCATCGGCAGCCACCAGGTGTGGTCTGCCCTCGACACGCGCCGGCCGTCGTCCCTCCGCGTCTGGGAGGACGACGCCTGCTGACGTTGCCTCCCGTGCGGCGGCGCCATGTCATGGTGTGTCGTGCGTCGCGGTCCGGCTGTCTCCGGCTGCAGGCCCGCTCGGGGATCCGCACCATGCGGTGCCTGGGGCGAACTGCCGAGCCACCGCGTAGTGCGGATCCCGTCACCTGTCGGCCGTTCCCAGATTGCCGGCTGCGCGGACGGCGTCCGGGCTGTCCAGGCCGAGAAGGCTCGACCAGGCCAGCGCCTCGTCGAACAGGGCATCATCGTCGGCCAACCGGACTGCGGCGAGCTTCGGCGGTACCAGCCCCTGGCCCAGCAGCGCGGCCCACTGCTCCCGGTTCAGGGCCAGGTAGCGAAGCCCTGTCAGGTAGGACAGCACCGTCAGGTCGAGCACCTCGGCACGCGCGAGGTCCACGGCCCGCAGACCGGGAATGGTGCACAGCGGCGCGATGTTGATCGGGTCGGCGGCCGCCAACTCCAAGGCCGCGAGGTGGCGGTGGCCTGCGAGCGGAGCCAGGTCGCCGCCGTCCAGGGTGACGCGCAGCGCCTCGACCGGCAGCCCACGCAGGGGCGACAGGTCGGCGGTCGCGCTCCGGTTGAGATGGAGCCGCCGCAGACCGGGAGCTGCCGTGAGCGGCGCGAGGTCGACGAGGCCGGCATCGTTGATGTGGATCGCCTGAAGGGTGGACGGGACGTCGTCGGGGATCGCACCGACGACCTCGCGCGGGCCGCCGACCGGGTCCGGCTCCGGCAGCGTGAGGTAGGCCCCCTGCTGCTCGTCGTCACCGCCGTCCAGCTCGTACTCCGTCTCCTCCAGTGCCTCCAGGTGGTGGCCGAGCAGTGAGGTGACCGAGTCCGCGACGTACGTAGGGCCGTCCCGGTAGTCCCGGCCTATGCGGATGACCTGACCGGGGCGGCCGTCGCGTGCCGGGGCCATGTCCACTGCCAGGTAGTTGCCGTCCTCGCCGCTGGCGAACGGCAACCAGCCCGGGTGTCCGCCGCAGCGCCGGACGGTCTCCGGCGGATCGGCGTCGAAGACCACGTGGTCCCAGTCCATCTCCCAGCCGAACCAGTTCGGTTCGCGCAGATCGGTGTTCGCCGCCACGAGGTCTGCCAGCCGGAGCCAGGCGTAGTCGGCGAGGACGTAGTGGTGCTTGTGGTCTATGCCGTCGCCGTCGGCGATCAGGTACAGCGCTCGCAAGTCGGCGGGCAGGGCCCGGCCCATCCCGTGCTCGGCGTCGTCGATTTCCGCAGCAGAGGCAGCCGGAGGAAGCGGCTCGGGCCGCCCGAGGATCTGCTGCCGCTGCTCCATGTACTGGTGGAAGCGCGCCGCCGCAAGGTGCGGGTCGCCGAGTGGCTGGGCCGTGCCCTCCTCCTGTTCGGCGCCTGGCTGCACGAGCCGGTGGCCGGGGTCCAGAACGGCGAGGAAACCGCCGCCTCGTCCGCGCAGACTGGTGACCGCGTCCGTGGCCGCGACCATCCGGTACCGTCCGGACGGGCGGCACTCGATCTCGATGCTGACGCGTTCCCAGCCGCGGGCCTCACGCAACGCCGCGGCGAGGGCGTCGAGTTCCGTGAAGGGACTGGGGATGAAGTGGCCCCACGGAGGGCTGTCAGGAGCGGAGTAGTTACCGGCTGCGGAGACGCTTCGGTAGTCGGCGGTGCGGGTCAGAATCGCCCGCGTCCAACCCGTAGGCGCATGCGCGACGATCGCTTCGGCGAGTTGCTGCGCCGCGTGTTCCACCATGTCCGGCCCCCATCCCTTCGCGCGGTCGATCATCATCGCAGTGAACGGTGACAGGCCAACGGCACGGCTCCGTCGTGGAGGCGGCCCGGCAGTCGACACCGGGTCCTGGCGCGCGTCCCTCCGGAACGACCCTGAATTCGACGTGATACGGCCAAAGGGACAAGAGCATTACGCGACCGCCGCGGTGGTCGGAGCCCGGCCCCGAACCGGTCCTCATCCGGGCGCCGTCGACGATGGGCGCATCAGCCGACAGGGCGCAGTGGCTTCGGGTGCTGCCCGTCCGCCGGACTCCCGGACGCATGAACCCTGCAGACCGCCGGCTGCCCGAGTCCGGAGTCCGCTCCCTCTGGTTCGATGTGTTCTCCCGACGTATCAGGAGCTTGTCCATGTCCCGCACCACGCCGCCGCGCCCGCTCGACGTCACGGCCGTGTTCCCGGAACTGAGTCCGCTCGCACGCACGACGACGCGCCTGCACCCTCGGCCGGGCACCCCGACGGTGCGCGAGAGTTCCGTGGGTGGGCCGCTGCTGTGGCCGGCGGACGAGCCGTGGCCGGTGTGCCCTGAGACGCACGGGCCTTCCTCCAGGAACCGCCAGTCCCTCGGCGGCGTACGCCGCAGCCGTGAAATCCGCAATCAAGCCTGGGCTCGGGGCCTGCCGCAGGGCACCGCCGGTTCACCGCTGACGAGCGGGCCGAGCTCGACCGCATCGACGCGGGCCATCCATCCGACCAGGTCGATGCCGCTGTGCCCCTCCTGCCCGTCGCCCAGTTGTACGCGCGTGACACTCCCGGCCTGGACGGCCCCCTCGGGTGCGACCTGCTCCAGGTGCTGTGGTGCCCCTTCGAGCACGGCGAAGAGGCCCTGCCGGGTGTGCAGTTGCGCTGGAGGCGCGCGGACGACGTGGCCGCTGTGCTGACCGATCCGCCGGCGCCGTTCCTCGTCGAGCACGACGAGTACGTCCCCGAGCCGTGCGTCGTCCACCCCGAGCAGGTCCGCGAGTACCCCGCACCGCACGAGCTCTCCCGCGAACTCCGTGAGCGGGTCGGCGTGTGGGAGGAGAGCGTGGGCCTGGTCTACCAGTACGAGCTCGGTGTCGCGACGGGCTGGAAGCTCGGCGGCTGGGGCCCGTGGAGCTTCCGCGACCCCTCGCCGGAGGTCTGCGGGGTCTGCGACGCCGTCATGCTTCCCTTCCTCTACGTCGACAGCACCGAATGGGACGGCAACGACAGCTGGCGCCCGCTCGAAGACGCCGACGAGCGCCAGGTGGACGATCGCCCCGCGTACATGCCGACGATGGTCGAAATCGGCCGCACACACGGGATGCAGATCTACACCTGTCCCAATTCGCACGACCACCCGCTCAGTACGGTGACGCAGTAGTCGGCAAGACGTCGGTCGCACGCACTACTCCGGTGCGGCGTCGGCAAGGGCGCGGTACGGCCAGGCAACCGAAGGCGCCTTGCGTACATCGGTACAGCAGTCAGCGGTACGCGCTCGGGTACGCACTTGGCTCGACCGATGGCCCAAGCCGCTCACCTGTTGCTCGAAGTCGACGCCATGACCAACTCGGCAGACGGCTCCGCTGACGACTCGTTCATGGCAGCCGTGCCCGGGGCGGGCGTCAGCGTGGGTGGCGGCCGGGTTCCTTATTGTCGAGTAGCCGATTGAGGCGCCGGATCTCGGCGAACGAGCGCGGGATGTCCGCGTGGGCACTGCGGCGGGCATCCGGGCGTGATGGTCGGGATCCGTCGGGCACCTCATCGTCGTGCCATTAACGAATTACCGGTAACTCCATGCTGATAAAGGGTTCTTGGGCCGGAAAATCGGATCTTTCGGCTATTCGGGATGCCTGTCTGAGGTACAACACAATTCCCGCTATGTTGCTTGTTTCGTAATCGCACGACTGGGCGAGCTTCGTAGTTACGCAAGTGAGGGCCCGTGCGCGGTAGTCGCCTCAAGCGCTGGACCACCTCGGCTGGCGGCTGTAGGGCGATGCGTCTGGACGCCAAGGCAGGGCAGGCACGGAGGCTGGGATGTGGGCACCGGGCTCGGTGTACGGGCCGGGCAGCGCTTCGCGGCCGGCGGCGGCCGGGGCGCGGGAGCCGTCAGCGCGCGGGCGTGGCGTACATCAGTGGCCGCTCTTGCCGGACAGGTAGATGGCCAGCCAGATCACGCCGCCGATGATGTGCGTGGCGAAGAAGAACACGAACATCCAGCGCAGGATGCCCCGTTCGATGTCCCGCTGCGACTCTCCCCGGCGTACTGGAGGCTCCGGCAGCGGGGTCGGCCTGGCAGTCGGGTCCGCCGGGACTGCGTCCGAGGGCGCAGTCGGTGGCGGAGGTGCGTCGGCGTCGAGGGGCATCCGTCCATTGAACACCGTCGATACGGGTGCTCAGGCCGCGCCAATCCGTCCCAGTCGGCGCTAAACGGCCCGGTCTGGTGACTGCAAGCCGCCAAGCTGGTGAAGAAGCGGTCGTCTGGGGCGCATGGTGCTTGCGTGCACCATGAGGGCGTAGTTCTTAGAATCGATCTGGGTCAAATATTACTGACAGGTAGGATCGAGCTTCTCCGAGCGCGCTGCCTCGCCGACCAGGCCCGTGCCGATAGCCGCCGAACTCCCTGAAGAACAGGTCGCCGACGGCGCAGAGGTCTGCGGTCCGGTGTCCTCTCCCGGCTCCCGAACCGGATGGGCCAAGGCAGCAGCGAAACAGAGCGGACGGCGGGTCGGGTGTGCGCAGGATCAGCCTGCCGGCGTGCGGGGTTTGCCGTCCGGTTGCGGGGACGGGCGGTTTCGGTGGAGCAGCAGCGCCACGAGCGGGCCTGCGGCGATCACGGCGGCGAGTGCTGCGTAGCCGATGGTCAGAGTCGAGAGGGTCGCGACGCCGGCGACCAACAAGGGGCCTCCGGCGTCGCCGAGTTCGCGGCCGAGTTCGGCTGATCCCATGGTCTGGCCCATGCGTTCCTCCGGGGTGGAGGCGGCCAGGGCGGCGAAGCCCAGCGGGGTGATCAGGCCCGTCCCGGTGCCGATGAGCGCAGCGGCCAGCAGGATTCCGGTCAGGCCGGGAAGTGTGGCGGCGGCAAGGCCGGCGGCCGTGGCGAGGAGGCCGGTGAGCAGTCCGGTACGGGTGGACAGGCGTCCCGCGTCGAGCGCGCGTCCGGTTCGCGGCTGGACGACGGCGGCTGTGGCGGCCAAGAGGGAGACCGCGGCGCCGGTGGCCACGGTGCCGAGCCCGGCGGCGGACCCGGACACCGGCAGGAACCCGACGCCCACCGAGAGCGCGGCGGTCGCCGCGGCGAGCGCCGCGGTCGGGACGAGGAAGCTCCGGTCCGCGAGCCGGCGGGCGAGGTCGGCCACGGTCTGGCGCTTACGCGGCAGCGGCGGGACGACGGGTACGGCGAGCGCAGCCCACAGCGCAACCGCCGCCGCGCACACGGCCATCACCGTGAACAGCAGCCGCAGTCCGCCCGCCCACACCAGGACGCCGCCGAGCAGCGGGCCGAGGGTGTAGCCGATGGACTTGTAGAAGCCGTAGCCGCCGAACGCACTCCCGCGCTTCGCCGCCGGGTTGAGGCGGGCGACCATCGCGGACGCCGACGGGGAGAACGCGGACGCCGCCGCGCCCTGCCCGAGGCGCGCGGCCCACAGCCAGCCGGGGCTGTCGGCGATGGCGTACAGCGCAGAGGCGCAGGCGAAGGCGACAAGGCCGCCGAGTAGGACCGGCTTCGCGCCGATCCGGTCGGCGAGCGAGCCGAAGACGGGCTTGAGGAGGACTTCGGCGCCGTCGTACAGAGCGAGGAGTCCGCCGAGCACGAGGAGGGAGGTGACGGCGTCCTCGGAGAAGCCGCCGAGGTTGGCGGCGATGCCGTGCGCGCCGAAGGCGGTGGTGAAGCCGGCTGCGTACAGCGGCCACATGGCCCGCCGCGGGGCGGCGGTGACCGGGGCCGTGGGCGTGGCGGTCACGACGGCTCCTGGTCGGTGGCGTGCAGCGCGGCGAAGACGCGTTCCGCGTAGTCCTCGCAGACGGCGGCGCAGTGCTTGAGGCGCTCGCCGGCTTCCGCGGCCTCGGGGGCACCGAAGACGTCGCGGGCGGTGAGGTCGCGGTGCCAGCGCCGCAGCCGCTCCAGGCTCTGCTCCTCTTCTTCGAGCTCGGCCAGGGTGAACTTCGCGATGCGGATCTCCTTCGCGATCTCCGCCTCGAACTTGCCGCAGTCCGCCAGGAATTCGGCCCAGTCGGCGGAGCGTGCCGCGGTGAACATGTCGCGGAAGAGTGCGGCGTCCTGCTCGGACCGGCCGGCGGCCTGGAGTGTGAGGCCCTGGCCGCCGGCCGCGCCGGTGAGGGCGAGGGCGCGCTTCACTCCGGAAGCAAAGA
The DNA here is from genome assembly GCF_021502675.1 of Yinghuangia soli. Classification (GTDB taxonomy): domain Bacteria; phylum Actinomycetota; class Actinomycetes; order Streptomycetales; family Streptomycetaceae; genus Yinghuangia; species Yinghuangia soli. The sequence continues at coordinate 93,885 of NZ_JAKFHA010000018.1, read as the reverse complement.
CGGGTACGTCCGGTACGGCCCAGATGCCCTGGCCGAGCGAGAGGGCGCCGATCTTGCGCAACTCCCGCCACACCGCGACGCGGTGCCGGGACGGGTCGGCAGGCAGCTTGATCACCAGGATCAGCCACCGGACGTCGGAGTCAGTGCTTGTCACGCAACAGAATGTAGCAGCCGTTACATCAGGGAGCGCGTCATGGGCGTCGCGCCGTGGTGTCCGTACGGCGAGGGGAAGACAGTGAGGCCCTTCAACCGTCCCTCAACCGTCAGTCGCCTGACGTCAGTTGCCGTCAGGCGCATCGTGAGCGCGATCGGCTCCGGCTCGCCTTCGAGATGTGCAGCAGGGTGCGGTACGTCGGGCCGCCCCTGGAAGATCCGGTCGCGCCGCCGCGACGCGGGACGCGGCCGAGTATCGGCTCGTGCGTGCCAGGCCGTCGGCGGAGTGTGCGTCGGCCAAGACGGGGATTGACCGAAGGCGGCGCACGAGCATGCTTGGGAGCTCGGCGACGCGTACCGGTACGAATACGAGTACGAGCCTTACGAAATGCCGGAGTTCCGCGTGCCTGTCACCGGTGGTGGGGAACATCGGTACACAGTTGGCGGTAAGCACTCGGCTCGGTCGAGGTCCAAGCCGCTGCCCTGCTGCTCGACGTGGATGTCGGCCGCCGCCCCACCAGGTGCGCCCTGATGACGAGCGGTTCATGGCAATCGGGCCCGGAGCGGGCATCAGCGTGGGTAGCCGAGCTCCTTGTTGCCGAGTAGCCCGTTGAGGCGCCGGATCTCTGCGGTCAGGCGTGGGATTTCCTCGCGGGCCATGGCGATGAATCTGGCGTTCGCGTCCCAACGTTCGTCTGCGACGTCCACGTAGCGTGGCTGCTGGACCGGGGTGGCGGCAACGCTCTGCTCATGATCGAACTCCGGCCAGCGTTCGCCCAAGCCGGTATCGCAGACAGTACTGACGGCGACAAGGTTCATCGCGAAGTCGTCGTCGAGATGCCGGACGTACCAGGGGCCTGGGGTTGCCGAATCGGCAATTCTCTCGATCTCGTCAAGCTCGTCGTCGGTCAGCGGTTCGGGTTCATCGGCACCACTGTGGTGATCGCCCGGCCGGGCGTGCATCGCTTATTTCCTCCGGGGTCTGCTCAGGCAACGGTCTACCGCGTTCGGTGCGCAGCAGATATTCGGGGTTCGGCGGATAGTCGTGGTTGTCCGGGGCCGGTGGGTGGATCCGCAGACTGCGCGGTAGGGCCACCCCGGCCAACTTGCCGTCCTGGATCATTCACAGGCCGAAGCAGTCGTCTTTCTCGCCGTGGATCAGCACTTGCACACTTCCGGGACAGAGCCACGGCAGCGACTCCAGATGTGCCAGGAGGCCGCTTCGGTTGGCATTTCTGCTCATGGGGGAGTATCGCCCGGCCGGCAGGGTCCACCGCAACCGTATTCGACAGCGTGCGATGAGATTGCACGATCAGATGGTTCCCGTCGGAGACGGACGAGACGTTCAGCGAGAGATCAGCGCGCGTACGACTCCGGCCTCGGCTCTCGCAGGACGGCCGGACACGGTCACGCCCTAGTTTTCGGGAGCGGCAGAGTCGTAGGGCGGGATGGCCCATTGCAGTACCGCTTCGCCGGCGCGGTTTTCGAGGGTGGCCGGGTAGACCTGCCCGTAGGCGCGCTCTCCGCGGTGGCGCATGGAGTGGTCCCCCGGGTCCCACCCCAGACCGAGTACCGGGCATCCGTCGAGATCGATGCGGCCGGCCAGGAGCGGGTGGCCCCAGCCGGCCCGGGTGAAGCGGTGGAAGTCCGTGTGGGGGTCGACGGAGACCATCAAGCCGTTGCCGGGACCCTCTCGGGTCCAGGTCCGCAGTTGTTCGGCGACGGCTTCGGCCTCGGCGATGGGGAGGTCGAGCCAACCGCGAGGGCCGTGTCCACTGGGGTACTGGACGATGCGGTCACCGCCGAACCGCGCATGGACGCTGTCCTCGTGCTTGCCCCAATACGTGACGTCCGCCAGGCCGTTGGTGGACTGGCCGTCCAAGCCGGTGAAGCCGTCCAGCGCCTGAGCGTCGCCGAGGACCATGCCGCACCGATCGACGGGGAGGTCGCCGAGCAGGACGGGACCGCCGTCATCGGAGCCGGGCCAGGGCAGGCCGAGGTCGACCTCCAGGACGGCGATAGTCGGCTCCCCGTCGAAGGGTGACGCCGACGTCTGAGCACGCACTTGCAAGGGCCGGTCCGCGGCGGCCGCGACGGCGATTGCCTCGCACATCCAGCCGGACGGCTCGCTGGTGTCGGGCCCGTGCAGGTGGCCACCGCCACCACCGCCTGTTACGGCCCTGGCCAGTTCTGACAGCGGCCGGCCCAACCGAGGCCAGTAGTCGATCCAGCCCGCCATCCCCAGCACAAGAATTCCGGAGGGCGCGGTGACGGTACCAAGGTCGACATCGGTCTCGGGCATCTGCTGATCGAACCGGGGCGGGGCCGAGATGATCAACCTGCTTTCACGTCGGCGACCTGCGTGAAATGGTCCTGCGGGGTGCGCGTCCGCCGTGTAGGCCGACCACGAGGCAGGTGGCGGCTCATGTTGTTTGGTGTGCAAGTGTGTTGCCGCGGGGGTGCGTGTGCGGTCAGGTAGCGGCGATGTACGGCCGGGCTCACGGTAGTCGCTGCGGGGAGGGGAAGCCTTGGGTGAGTCAGAGACGGTGGCGATGGTGGAGCTGTTCAGGATCGCCGATGAGGTTCAGGGCGTGACGGTCCGGTTTTCGCCGGTGCCGCGGTGGGTGGACGGAGGGTCCCGCATGTTCGCCGGCACGATTGCGGTGCACAGCGACTGGATCACGGCCGAGACGGACACCCATGTCGACGTCGATGACGACGGGCAGGACTCTCTGGACTGGTGGGAGACGATCCTTGACCGCTTCGAGGCGTGGGAAGCAGCTGACGCCCACCAGGACTTGTCGTTCGATTGGCCGCCGGCGGGCGAAAGCGGCTACGTGACAGTCAGCGGGGAGGACGGCGTGGTCAGCGTCCGGGTCTGCGACGGGCCGCGTACGTCGATCGGGGTGGAGGTGCCGGTTGACGTACGCGAGGACTGGATCGCCGCCAACCGGGCGCTGCTGGCCGCGGCGCGTACCGTTATGGGTCGCGGCTGACGTCCAAGCTGCGACGGGTCTGTCCGCCGTCCGCGCTGCGGCCCTGCTCGGCACGGGCCAGGGGCCTGCGGGCCGTGGCGGGACGAGGGTAGGAAGCTTGGTGGCGCCCGTCGGTGTGGGTCAATTGGCGTCGGGAAGGGCGAGCCATTCCTGCCAGGAGAGGTCGCGGCCTACGTAGCAGGGGCGTTCGAAGGGCCAGGCTTCGGCTATCCACTGCGGGACGAGGGCATCGAGGGCCTGTTCGAGTTCAGTGCCTACGCGGTCGTCGACCACCCACCAGGAGATCTCGGCGTCCGAGCCGGCCTTGCGCGGCGGGTCGATGTAGACGCAGCCGAGGAGGGCGGTTTCCGCGTCGTCCAGGAGTGCGTAGTTGAACGACTCGTGGGCCGCGATCTCTACTTCGTGGTGTATCAGGTCTTCGCGGTCCTGCTCGACCGTCATGGTGGCGGGCGGCCAGCCCCAGGCTTCGCCGTAGATGGACCACAGGCGTTCGCGCGAGCCCATCACGGCCGGGTAGTCGAGTTCGGTGTCGGCGCCGGTGATCGGACGCAGGTGGTGGTCGCCGGGCAGGGGCACACGCACCGGGTGGACGAAATCAGCGGGCAGCCAAGTCATGGGCGGGAGGGTAGCGGCCGTGATGTCGCGCCGCACCTGGTTAAGCGCCGCACCTGGCTGAATCCCGGGCGTGGCTTGCGGGTTGGACGTGATGCGGGGCGTGATGCGGGGCCTGGTGCGGGATTGGGTGCGGGACTTGGTGCGGCCTGGGGTTCGGGTTGGGGTGCGCGGGTCGGGGTTCGGGGCGGGCCTGGTGGGGCCGGGGCGGCGCGCCGATGGGGAAGACGGTGTTGGGGGGCAGGGCGGCGGGCGATGGGCGTGCGGTGGTGTGGGCCTGGCGGGGCCGGGGGGCCGGGGGGGGGGCGATGGGGGTGCGGTGGTGTGGGCCGGGCGGGGCCGGCCCGGGGCCAGGCGCCGTCCTGGTTGCGGGGCCGGGTGTGGCGTGGTCGTCAGATCTTGGGGGCGGTCACGGTGACGGTGGCGCCGGCGCCGGGGGCGCGGAGCCATACCGTGTAGGTGCCCGGGAGGGGGATGGTCAGGGCCGCGGCGATGGTCTGCGGGGTGCCGGTGCCGCAGGAGAGGGTGCCGCTGGCGATTTCCCGGTCGAACGGGTCGCGGACGCTGTATCCGATGGTTCCGGTGCAGGCGATCGGTTGGGGCGAGTAGCGGGGGAGCTCGGAGCCGGGTGGCGGGGCCTGGTAGACGGTTGCGGTGATCGTGTGGGTCGCGCCTTGGGCGGCGGTGAAGGCGTACGTCCCCTGCTTGCCTTGGGGCATGGTGATCGGGCCGACGGGGGTGCCGCTCATGCTGATGCCGCTGGGGACGGCCGTGGTGGAGAACACGGCGACGGTGAAGGTCGCCGATGCCATGCGGCGGTTCTCGAGTTCGAGGGTGTACGGGCCGTCCTGGGTCAGCGGGGTGCGGTCGAATGCGGTGAGGGGCTGGGGCGGGGTGGCGCCGACCGGGAATTCGCCGCGGGCGACGATGTCGCCGTTGGGGGCCTTGAGGGTGCCGGTGATGCGGCAGGCGGTGGCTTCGGCGCATCCGGTCGCGGCGGCGTCCAGGGCGGATGCGTACAGGGTCTGGCCGGGTTTGCCGGCGAAGGTCAGGCGGGTCCGCCGGCCGGAGTCGGGCAGGGTGATGCGGTTCGGCCGGCCGTCCGCGGTGGTTGCGGTGGTGCTGACTGTTCCGAACGCGCGTGCCTGGTAGGTGACCGGGGTGTCGGTGCCGCTGTTGCCGAGCGGGATGATGTGCAGCCAGTGTTCGCCGGTGCTTTCGGCGGGGCGCGGTTCGGTCACCGTCTGCTCGGCGCCGGGCGGGTACTCGCGTAGCTGGTCGGGGCCGCCGCTGCCGGTCGCGATGACGGCGGCCCGGTTCGGGTGGGTGAAGACCGTGGAGAACTCCCTGCCGTAGGTCACGGGGACCCGGACCCAGGCGCGTTGCCCCCAGACGGTGGTGCCGACCGAGCCGGTGGGTCCGTCGGCGGCAGTTGTCGTGTACGAGTGCGCGCCGTAGCGAAACACGCGGAGGGTGACGTCGAGCGGCCGTTCCGATCGCGGGATGACGTCGACGGTGAAGACGAGGCTTCCGGGGCCCTTGTAGACGAAGAGCCCGTGGGGGCCTGGGCCGATGAACAGTGGGTGGACGTCGGCGTTCGAGTCGCGGATCTCCGTGCGTGCGATCTCGGCGCCGTTCCAGCCGCGGAGGATGTAGTCGGCGGGGCCGTTGACCTTCGCGCTGAGGTAGAGGTACTCCTCGTTGGCACCTGTGAAGGTGTACCGGGCAGGGAGCCCCGGGCGCGGGGCGATGACCCGGACCGGTGCGGAGTCCGGGGTGACGTTCGAGGGCCGTTCGAGGCCGAGGGAGGCTTCCCAGGTCACGGCCAGGACGTCCTCGACCGCGTCCGCGGGCGGTCCGTCGAGTTCCGCGCGGGTGATGACGAGCGTGGAGACGAAGTCCGGGTCGTCGAGGCGGACGGTCGCGGAGCCGGTCGCGTCGAAGGTGTCGAGTCGGGCGACCGCGGGAGCCCCCTGGCCGCCGCGGCGCCACGTCAGGACTGCGTAGCGCAGGTTCTCTCCCGGTCGGACCTGGATGCGCAGGACCGAGGGGTTGTCGGACGGGGTCGCGCCGAGGTTGTCGACCAGGTCGACGTAGTGCGTGCCGCCGGGTTGCAGGAGGGTCGTCCGCGGGCCGGTGTCGGGCAGGCCGTCGGCGCCGCCCATGAGGATGCGGTCGCGTTTGGGGCGGGCTCCGGCGTATTGGTCGTGGATGACTTCGGCCGGGAACGTCTTCGCGTTCGTCAGTGCCTTCCGCCAGGTGCCGTCGGTGACGTCCGGGTCGGTGTAGCCGGGGACGGTGACTTGGCCGCCGGTCTGTGGGGAGTACACGGTCTTGGGTGCGTCGATGCGGTAGTTGGCGATGGCGAAGTCGAGCAGGACCGCGGACAGGTCGAGGCCGTAGCCGGCGAGCGTCCGCTTCACCGCGTCGACGATGTGGTCGGCGGTGTCCGGGTAGTTCCCCCACGTCCTGGCCACGAAGCGGCTGTCGGTCCGCTCGGTGAGGTATTGGACGAGCGGGAAGAGGGAGTACTGGCGCAGTGCGCCCCAACCGTCCCATGCGGTGAGGGCGCGGTGCGGTTGGCCGAGGAACCGGTCGAGGGAGCGTGTGTAGTACACGTCCTCTCCCGGTACGCCGTTCCAGGCGGTGCCGTCGGCTTCAAAGCTCTTGTGGGTCGCCCATTCGGCGGTCGCCTCCATCCACCAGTTCGTCTCCTCGCTGGGCGGTACGGCTCGGAGGAAGTCGATGGTGGTGTATTGGTAGGCGTGGAAGAGTTCGTGCCGCGGCAGGTAGTTGTAGCGGGACGCGGCGATTTCGGCGTCCGGGCCGGTGTTCTCGAGGCTGTCCGGCAGGAAGATCATCGGGTTCTCGTAGGGATCGGGGCTGTCGCCCGGCGTGGTGGAGCCGCCGCCGCGGGCGAAGGCGTGTCCGACGTACATCTTGAGGCGGCCTTCGGGCTGGAGGAGCCCCATGCCCAGCGCGTCGTAGGTCCGGAATCCGGATTCCATGCCCTGGACCATCTGGTAGACGGTGTCCGGGGTGTCGGTGCTGCGGGTGAACACCGGGGGCAGTCCCTTGGCTCCGGTGGCTTCGGCGATGTTGTAGTAGATCTGGAACCTGTCGCCGGTGTAGAGGCATTCGAACGTTTCCAGGACGTACACCCACGGGATGGTCGAGCACACGTTGCGCGGGTCGTCCGGGCGTTCCGCGCCGGCGGCGGGCGCTGCGGGTGCTGCGGTGGGTGCCGCGGTGCCGGCCGGCGGCTGGTCGGGCGGGCCGCCCTTGGTGGTGAACAGGTCGCGGACCCAGGCCTGGGTCCGCGGGGTGGCCGAGGAGAGCCGGGAGAACAGGAACGCCTTGTACGCGCCGATCCGGTGTCCGAGGTCGGTGGTGGACCGCAAGTCGGCGGGCAGCTCGGGGGAGTTCGTCAGGCGGAGGACGCCGTACCGGACCAGGTCGTCGTCGCTGATCCGCTTGGCCTGCCAGGCCGCGACGACCTTGTCGGCCGGGCCGAAGTCCGGGACGGCGGAAGGATCAGCGGCCGGGGCCGGCCGGGTCGGGTACGCGGCCTCGGCGCGGGCCGGGTGGTAGGTGGGCGGTGTGCCAGGCGGGGCCGCGGTGGTCCCCGGCGAAGCGGGGGCGGGGGTGGCGGGTGGCGCGCCGACTGTGAGGGCGCCGGGCGGGACCGCGGCGGGTGGGACTGCCGACGACGGTGCTTCGGCTGCGGAACCTGATGCGGACACCTCGGTGGACACCGCTGCCGCCGTCGGCGGCGCGGTGGTCGCGGCAGAGGGTGCGGCAGGGGTCGCGAGCACCGCCAGCGCGACGAGCACCGTGAGAACGTGCTTCAACGTACCTCCGTTCGGGTTCGCCGGGTCCGCTGCGGGTGCGGCGGTCCGGCGGAGACAACGCGATCACGGACATCCGCCGCGGAACGCCCTGTCCGCAGGCACACCAGGCCGACGGCGACCGGGCGGCGCGGCGCTCGCCCGGCACGGGAGACCGGCTGCGTGCGTGCGTGCGTGCGGGGCGAGGCCGAGACGGTGAGCGCCGGGCTCGGGTGCGAGGCGGTGTGCAGGGCGGGCTCGGGTGCGGGGAAGAACCGTGGCGGCGTTCCCGCCGCACCGCCAACGTAGGTCCGACCGGCCCTGCGGACTTCGGACGAATCCCGCCACTCGTGGGACGCGAAGTGCCAACCGGCCGGAAGCGGAACCGGTGCACCGGTCGGCGCCGGTGCACAGCCGGGTCACAGGTAGTCGCTGCGGTCCACCCACTCGCCGCGGCCGTCGGCGACGGCCAGTTGCGGTGCGAATTCCCCGACCGCGGCCGCCAGGTCGGCGGCGTCGTGGGCGGAGGCTCCGTCCACGACGCTGAAGCCGCCGCACGCGCTGCCGAACAGGCGAAGCGCCACGCCGTAGTTCGCGTGGCGGCCGCTGTCGCGCCGTGAGTCGTCGTAGCGGAAGACGTTTGCCTCGGTGGCGTCGTCCCAGCGCAGGAACTGCGGTTCCCAGGAGCCCAGGTACGCGTCTTCGGGCCCGATCGCCATGCGTACGACGTGCCGGTCGGCCTTGCCGCGCACAAGCAGTACGGCCACGCAGGAAGCCGCGATCCCGGCCGCCACGAAGAGCGCGGCGAAGGCGTGCTCGGCGGTGGACACCAGGACGGGTGCGAAGCCGGCCTGTGCGGGGAGAAGGATTCCAGCGGGCCGGGCATCGGCGAGGGTGCGCCTGTGCAGTACCACTGCGTCGGGTCCGGCGCGGGCGCTGCGGGTGCTGCGGTGGGTGCGTGGTGGGTGCGTACGACTGTGTGCACGGCTCCACGCCCGGTCGCGTGCACGGGTGTTCGCATGGCCAGGGGCGTCGGGCGTCGGGGGCAGTGTTCGGAGGCTGTGGACGGTTTGGCGCGGCAAGCCCAACTCATGCGTATGGTGGGTTCGCATGACTGCTGCGGAGTTCGAGGACCTGCCCGCTGTCGAGTCCGGTCCCCGGTCTGCGGAGGCTGTCCGGGGCGGGGTGCCGGGTGAGGTGGCGATCACTGCGGAGGTGGTGCGGGCGCTGGTCGAGGAGCAGCATCCGGACCTCGCCGGGCTGCCGGTGCGCGAGGTGGCCGGTGGGTGGGACAACCAGATGTGGCGTCTCGGCGAGGAGTTGGCGGTCCGGATGCCGCGGACGGAGCGCGCCCCGCGGCTGCAGCTCAAGGAGCGCCGCTGGCTTCCCGTGTTGGCCCCGCGGCTTCCGCTGCCGGTTCCGGTCCCGGTGCGGGAGGGTGCCGCGTCCGTGCGGTTCCCGAAGCCGTGGACGGTGCTGACGTGGGTTCCGGGCGAACCGCTGGACCAGGCCGTGCTCGGTCGCGGCAGGCATGCGGCCGACACGCTCGGCGGCTTCCTCCGGGCACTGCATGCCGAGGCGCCCGCCGACGCGCCGACCGGTGCGGAAGTGGAGCGCGGCGGGCATCCGAAGGACTGCGCGCCGGCCTTCGAGTACTTCCTGGCCGCGGTGGTGCCGGCCGGCCTTGCGGGTTCCCGCGGAGTCCGGGCCGTCCGCGCGGTCTGGGACGACGCGGTCGCCGCCCCCGGGTGGGACGGGCCGCCGCTGTGGCAGCACGGCGACCTTCACCCGGCGAACGTCGTCGTCGCGGACGGGACGCTCGCGGGCGTGGTCGACTTCGGCGAGTTGTTCGCGGGCGACCCGGCCTGGGACTTGGCGGCTGCGTGGATTCTGCTGCCCGCGGGGGCCGCGCCGAGGTTCTTTGCGGCGTACGGAGGCGCGGACGAGGCGACGATCCGCCGCGCGCGCGGACTGGCCGCGCTCAAGAGCCTCTTCCTGATCCTGATGGGACTGAACGGGCAGCGCGGACTGCCCGGTGGCAAGCCGTCCTGGGGGCCCGCGGGCCGGGCGGCGCTCGACCGCGTCCTTGCCGACGGCGGGTACCCGGACGGGCGTTGACCCGGCGGACCCCCGGCGGGACGTCGGTGCCCGCCCCGGGGCGCGACCGGTGCGACGAGGACCGGCCAGGGAACTGCCGGCCGGGATGCCGCCAGGCGGGATGCTGCCGGCCGGGTGTCCTTGCCTCGGGAGGCGGATTCGCGGCGGTGTGCCTGGACGCGGAGATCCGTCCGGGGCTTCGAAGCGGATGTGGGCTGCGGCGTACGCGCGTGGCAGATGCTTTGCGCCCGCCGGCCGCAGGCGGGCGCGGGGGCCGGTCCGTTACGCGGGTGCTGGTGCGGATTGTGCCGTGGAGTGCGCGGCGGTGTCGCGGCTGTGGCGGGTGACGAGGTTGCGGTAGGTGTGGAAGGCGGGTTTGGGGGTGTAGTCGTCGGTGGTGAGGCCGAACCGGTGGAAGAGCCCGGGGCGGCTGGTGTCCGCGTCGCGGAGGGCGAAGTGGGTGTAGCCGGCGAGGTTGAGGCGGTGGGCGTGGGCGGCGAGGGCTTCGACGATGGTCTCGACGACCTCGGCTTGGCGGTGCGGGGGCCGGTCGGGGCCGGTGGGCCAGCCGTGTTCGGTGATGTGGAGGGGGAGGTGTCCCAGGCCGGCGGGGGCGAGGACGGTGTCGCGGTGGTGGCCGAGGAGGCCGATGACGGCGCGGTCGAGTTCGGCGGCGGCGATCGGGCGGAAGACGTCGGGGAAGAAGTCGAGGCCGATGTAGTCGAGTTCGGCGGTGAAGGTGGTGCCGCCGCGGTCGGCCAGGTCGGTGGCGAAGGACGCGGCGGGTCCGAAGAGCGGTGTGGTGTTGAAGCCGACGCGCAGGTGGGTGTGCCCGAGTTCGCGGGCGCGCTGCTTTGCGGCGGCCACGCCGCGGACGATGGCGTCCTGGACGCCGGGGTAGTACCCGTCCAGGGTGGGGAGGGTGGTGACGTCCGGTTCCTCGGTGATCTGGAGGGTTTCCGTGACGCTCCCGTACTGGTCGACGAGTTCGCGTACGAAGGTGCAGTAGCCGTCGACGTCTCCGGAGGCGGAGTGGTACTGGGCGACGAGGTCGAGGCGGCGTCCGCGGACGGCGTGCCGGGCGGCGTCGCCGGGGGTGGCGGTGGGGTGGGCTGCGCCGGGGCCGAGGCGTGTGGTGTCGTCGAAGGCGAGGTAGGCGCGGACGAGGAACGGGCGTCCGGGGCGGCCTTGGAGGAGGTCGAGCGCGTGGTCGATGCGCGCCGGGTCGTCGGGAGGTCCGCCGGCCAGGCCGCCTGAGTCGTCGCCTACGGCGCTGCCTGGGTATATGCCGAAGAGCAAGCCGGTGGACGGGGTTGCTTCTTCGGCGGCTTCCGGTGCCGTGAGCGCTCGGGGGGTCGCGGGAGCATCGGTGTCTGCGTCCGCGGTCTTGCGGTGGGTCGGGTCGTCGGCCCTGGGGGTGGGGGCGGTCGTGGATGCGTTCACGTTCATGGGGCCGGAGGCTTCCTTCGGGGGCGAACGGGTGGACGGGCGAGCGGCTGGGTGAGCGGCCGGGTGAGGGGATGAGCGGGCAGGCGGACGGGCGGGCAGGCGGACGGGCGGGCAGGCGGACGTCACGCGGGGGCGGGCCAGGTGAGTGCTCCGGTGCGGATGTCGTCGGCGACGGAGTCGAGCCAGGCGATCTCGGCGCGGGCCAGGGCGAGGGCGTACTCGGCTTCGATGACGTGCAGGCGGGGGACGTCCGCGGCGAGGGTGCGGGCGAGGCGCGCCGTGTCGGATTCCGTACGGGCGCTGAGGCGTTCGGTGCGTTCGGCGAGGGCGGCCAGGGCACCGTCGCGGCCGAGCGCGCCGAGGTAGGAGACGGCGCCGAGGAAGGGGGTGAACTCGTGTTCCGGGTTGCGGATCAGGGTGTCGAGGCGGCGGACGAGTTCGGCGTGTCCGGCCGGGGTGAGGGCGTAGACGGTGCGCTCGGGGCGGTTGCCGGCGCGTTCGCGGGTTTGTTCGGCGATCCAGTCGGCGTCGGCGAGGGCGGCGACGGTGTTGTAGAGGGTGCCGCGGGTGACGGCCGCAGCGTGGGTGTCGCTGCGCTGCCGGAGCTGGTTGAGCAGGTGGTGCGGGTGGGACGGCTGTTCGAGGAGGAGGCCGAGGACGGCCAGGACGATGGGGTTGTCGAGGGCGCGGCGAGGCATAGTCGAAATCTATCAGTCCAAATAGACTATTGGGCCATGCGCACCATCCCATTCCGGATAGGAGCAGGTCAGGTGGGGAGTGCGGATGGCGGTCGTGTCCGGATGTGACAGATTGCCGTCATTGCGGTCATGGTCGGGGGGCGTGAGTATAGAGTCATGCCCCTGACCCACCGCGTCGTGATCGCGGTCTTCCCCGACGTCGACCTCCTCGACGTCACCGGCCCCGCCGAGGTCTTCGCGCTGGCCAACCGGGAGACCGCGGGCCGCGCCGGGTACCAGGTCAGGCTGGCCGGGCCGGAGGGCGGCGTGGTCCGTACCTCGGCCGGGGTCCGGCTGGTGGCGGATCTTGCGTTCGACGAGGTCGGCCGGGACGTGGACACGCTGCTCGTGCCCGGCGCGGTCGACATGGCCGACGAGGTCCCGGTGGCCCGGATCGATCCGGACGTCGTGGCCTGGGTCAAGGAGACCGCAGGGTACGCGCGGCGGGTGGCGTCGGTGTGCGTCGGAGCGCACGTCCTGGCCGCGGCCGGGCTGCTGGACGGGAAGACGGCGACCACGCACTGGTCGACCGCCGCCCAGCTGGCCGCCGACCACCCGTCGGTCACGGTCGACCCGGATCCGATCTTCGTACGCACCGACCGCGGCCGGATCTGGACCGGGGCGGGCATCAGCGCGTGCCTCGACCTGGCGCTCGCGCTGGTGGCCGAGGACCTGGGCGAGGACGTCGCGCTGACGGTGGCGCGGCAGTTGGTGATGTACCTCAAACGCCAGGGCGGGCAGAGCCAGTTCTCGGTACCGCTCAGCCGGCCCGCGTCGGCACGGCGGGACATCGACGAACTGCGGCTGTGGATCGCCGACAACCTGGACCGGGACTTGTCGGCGGAGGTGCTGGCGTCGCGGATGTGCCTGAGCGAGCGGCACTTCGCACGCGTCTTCAAACAGGAGACCGGCGCCAGCCCCGCGGGGTACGTGGAGGCCGCCCGGGTCGAAGTGGCCCGGCGGCTCCTGGAGACCACCGACAGTCCGCTCGAGCAGGTCGCGGCCGGGGCCGGGCTCGGCTCGGCGGAGACACTCCACCGGGCGTTCCGGCGGCAGCTCGCGACCACGCCGGCGGCGTACCGGCGGCGGTTCCGTACGCAGTCGGCCTGAGGTCGGCGGCAAGACCAGCGCGGCCGGGGTGACCGGCACGAGTGGCGGGACCGGCCCGGCGGGACCGGCCCGACAGGACTGGCCCGGCAGGACCGGCTTTACGCGATACCGACCCGCTGCTCCACGCACGTATCGAACGGGAAGACGGCACGGCAGCACGCCGGTGCGGCTTCGCCATGCCTGCCGGACGCCGTCCGTCATCCATCCGGAAGAACACGGAAAAACGCAGTACAACGCCGTACAACGACGAAAGGCCCCCTGATGAGCACGAACCAGCCCTCCGCGACCCTGCGCGACGTGATCGGCCTGGACAACCAGCCGGCGAAGCTCAGCGACTCCGTCGTGGTCTTCATCGACTTCCAGAACACCTACCGCACCGGCGTGATGGCCCTCGAAGGCGCCGAGGAGGCGCTCGCCGCCGCGTCCCGCCTGCTGGAGCGCGCTCGTGCCGCGGGCACCCCGGTCGTACACGTGATCAACGACGGCGGCGAGGGCACGCCGTACGACATCCGCGCGGAGATCGGCGCGATCAGCGACCCGGTCGCGCCGGTCGACGGCGAGGCGGTGGTGGTCAAGCAGTTCCCGAACTCGTTCCACCTGACCGAGTTGGAGCAGACGCTGACCGGTCTGGGTGCGGCGCCGGGCAGCGGCAAGGACCTGGTCCTGGCCGGGTTCATGACGCACATGTGCGTGAACTACACGGCGCAGGGCGCATTCAACCTCGGCTACCGGCCGACAGTGGTGGCCGAAGCCACCGCGACGCGCTCGCTGGCCGGTCCGGACGGGGCCGTCCTGCCTGCTGCGACCGTGCACGCGGCGGCGCTGACCGGGATCGGGGACCTGTTCGGGGTTGTTGTGCCGACGGTGGACGAACTCCCGGCCTGAGCCGTTCGAACGGCCTGAACGGCTGATCGCTCTGACCGGTCTGGTCGGACTGACCGGTCAGGTGAGTCTGAACGGTTTGATCGGTCTGGTCGGTCCGATCGGACGTACGCGGTGGTGTCCGCCCTGCTATTGCGGGGTGGACACCACACCGCCTTGGCTTGCCGCGCATCGCCGTTGCACCCCGTATGGCGGCCGTTTCGGGTGGTTAGGCTGCTCGGATGGTCGTTTCCCCCGTCCGTACGCGGTGCGCCGAATGCCTGCGTCGACGTGACGCGAGTCTTGCGGGTCGCTGACGTGGCGCCCTTCGTCTACCGGATATCCCTGGCGGCCCCCGACCCGGGTACGACGGTCGCGGCTCTCGGCAGTCAGGCATCTGCGACGCCCGCTGCTGCTGCGGACCGCCCGGTCCCTGCGCGCCGCCGACTCGCCGATGCGTGTGTGGCTGCGGTGGCCGGCTTCGCGTTCGACGCCGGCGCGGCTCAACTGGTCGTCGACAACCCGATGCTGGACGGTTTCTTCTCTTTCGCCATGCCCTCCCCGCGCAGACCCGCACCGGGTCTGGAAGGCCTGTTCCCGCCGGACGGCTCCGGCTTCCACGACGGGGCGCGGCTGCCGTTGTCGATCGGCCTCGAGCTGGTCCGCGCCATGGTGCTGCAGGAGGGCGTGTGGTGCCGACTGCACGGCGGGGACAGCAGGGACGGCGGGTTCTTCGTCCATGTCGGGTACGAGGACGACATCTACGTCGGAGGCGACCGCCCCTTCACGGAGGCCGCGGCCCGCGCCCGGGTGCTGGGGCTGCAGGTGGCCCGTGTCGCCGAGTCGCCGTTCGCGCCGGACGCCGACGAGGTCGCCGGGCCGGGCGAGGAGCCCGCGGCGGACGACGCGTTCTGGACGGCCGTCGCCGAACTGGCGGCGGAGCGCGGCAGCGTGCTGCTGGAGGAGCAGTACGTCGGCAACGCGTACCGCCGGCACTGGATCTCCGCGGCCGGGGCGACCCCGGCGATGCGCACGGTGGAGGAGGTCCGCGGCGTGCTCGGCCCGCGGGCCCGGCTCGCGGTCTGGCCGGACGCCGGCGACGACGAGGCGGAGGCCGAAGCAAAGACGGGGGCAAAGACTGAGTCGGAGACGGTCCGGGCGGCTGTCCGACGCCAGGACTGCCTGCAACTCCTCGTCCGGTACTGCCCGGACGGGAGATTCCACCCCGAGATGATCGCCGAGCCGCACGTGGCCCGCGCCGACGTACCCGATCCGACGGGCTGCCCGGCTCGCGGCCACCGTTCCGCCCTGGTGCCGCTGCTCCGCACGGACCGCCGGCCGCTGCTGGCCGCGGTGGTCCCGGATGCGGACGGCGTCGTACGGGCGCGCTGGCGTACCGATGCCACGCCCGCCGACAGGCGGCGCGCGTACCTGGCCGGGCTGCGTGTCGGGGACGTGGTGTCCGGTGTCGTGTCGCCCGCGTGGACCGAAGTGGGCGTGTACGTCGAGCTCGACGTCCCGTGGGAGGTGTCCGCCTGGGGCACGGTGATGGGGGTGGTCCGGTTTCCGCACCTGTCCTGGACGCGGGTCGACTCGGTCGGCGATGTCGCGCCGCCGGGGGCGGCGGTCCGGGCCCGGGTGCAGGACATCGACTGGGCGCGCGAGCACGTGTACCTGTCGGTGCGGGCGTTGCAGCCGGATCCGTGGCGGCAGTACGCGGACACGGTCGAGGACGGCGAGATCGTCCGAGGAGTGGTGGACTCGGTGCGCGCGGTTGCAGGCGCCCGCGTCGACACGCCCGCTGACACGACCGCCGACATGCGCGAGGGCACGGGCATAGACGCGAACACGGGCACGAACACAGGCACGGTCGTGATCCGTCTGGCCGACGCCGTCGAGGCCGTGGTCTCGGGGGACGACTTCGCCGGGCATGGTGCCGAAGCCGTGCCGGGCGACGAGGTGTTCGTGAGGATTACCCACGTCGACAGGGATCAGCGCCGGATCGCAGTGTCGCTCGCTGCCGCGATCGCCTGGTTCGGCGACGACCTCGACGACGAGGACGGGGGTTCCTTCCACCCCGGCCACTACGGGATGAACATTGACTACGACAAGAACGGGGACTACGTCTACCCGGTCGGCTTCGACGTCGACGCCGAGGAATGGCTGCCGGGGTTCGACGACGAGCGCCGCACCTGGGAGCAGCGGTACTTGGCCGCCGAGGCCCGCTTCGAGGCGCACAAGGCGTACGTGCTCCGGACCCGCGAGCGTGCAACCGCCGCGCGGGGCGTTGCCGGGGCTGCGCCGCTGCCGGGGCCCTCGGGTACGTGATGCGCGGCCGGGGGCGGCGAGTCCGTCGTGCCCGTCGTGCCCGTCACGTTCGTCCCGCGCCTGCGGTCAGCGTGTGGTGGTCGTGCGCTGTCGCGCGGCTTCCCAGCCCTGGTGTTCGGCGCGGACGCGATGCCACAGCCGGGCCCGTGCGGGGGTGTCGACGTCGGCCAGGTCCAGATGGAACACATCGGCGAGCAGGTCGTACCACTCCGCGGCCGTGTCGATGATCCGCTCGTGCGTGCCGTCGGCGTCGATTCGGCGCAGCACGCAGCCGCGCAGCATGTCCACGCCCTTGGCATCGCGGAGCTGGACCTGGAGGACCCGGACGAACCCGGACTCGGGGGAAGAGGACAGCTGGAGGTGCTTCGCGGTGAAGGCGGACAGGTCCACGGGCTCGGGCGCGAAGACCATCGCGGTGAAGGCGCCCCGCGGGTCGTGGGTGAACCGCCAGCCGCCGGGAACCACCGTCGA
Source organism: Yinghuangia soli (assembly GCF_021502675.1). Classification (GTDB taxonomy): domain Bacteria; phylum Actinomycetota; class Actinomycetes; order Streptomycetales; family Streptomycetaceae; genus Yinghuangia; species Yinghuangia soli. The sequence goes on along the minus strand of NZ_JAKFHA010000018.1, from coordinate 77,244 downwards.
GGGCGCCATGGCGTACGTGAACGGCCCCTGGGTGTACGTTCCTTCGCGGAGCGGCAGCGGCTCGTGGATGCCGCCGGCGAGCCCGGTGTCGACCAGCCACCGCTCGCCGTCGAGCCCCACGGTGAGGGCGAGATGGTCACCGCCTGGGCCGTCCGGGTCCTCGACCTCGTCCTGGACTCCGGCTCGGTGCAGGGTCACGTCGTAGCCGAGGGCAGCGAGCAGCGCGGCGAAGGCCCCGTTGAGGTGGAAGCAGTAGCCGCCGCGCCCCCGCAGGATCCGGGCCACGGACTCCTCGGCGCTGATGCCCGTCGGGCGTTCGAGTTGGTTGTCGAGGGTCTCGTAGGGGATTCGCTCCACCTGCGCACGGTGCAGCGCCCACAGCGCCTCGGCGGTGGGGGCCGTCGGTCGGGCCATCCCCAGCGCGGCCAGATACCCGTCGACGTCGATCATATTCTCCCTCACCGTGCGAACGGATGATCACTATAGGCGGGGCCTCCGCATGCGGCCGGGGACTCCCACGCCGACGCGTCGGCCGCCGGACTCGGCGTTCCCGCGGCTCGTGGGTGGTGAGGGGCACGTGAACCGCCGGTACTTCCGCCGACAGCGCGCCGCGCCTTTCATCAGTGGGGCGGGTGATGGCTGGTTTTCGCCGAGGGATAGCTTTCAGGCCCCGTACGTCAGGAGTTCCAGGTCATGGCAGCGCCCGCCCCTGTTTCCGTCCGCCCGTGGTGGCGCCGTACGCCCGTGGTGCTCGGCATCGCGACGGCCGCGATAGCGGGTGTTGTTGTCGCGGTGGTCGTCGCCATGTCCGGATCGTCGTCCGGCGACGAGCTCGAAGACATGCGGAAGGTGACGGCCGTGCCGCGCTTCGATGCGGGCGACTGCTTCGACTTCCTCCGCGGCCCGCAGGGCGGCCCCGACATGCCGCGGGGGAAGGTTCCGTGCGACGGGCCGCACGACGCCGAGGTCGTCGCGATCCTCACCCCGCCGACCGGGGACACCTACCCCGGCAGCGCGGCCCTGGGGACGCTCGCCCGCGAGCAGTGCCCAGCGCGCGCCGCCGCGTACCTTGGCGAAGGGTCCCCGGCGGCGGCGAAGTTGTCGCTGCGTTTCTACAACCCGAGCGAAGCGGCATGGCTCATGGACGGGGACCGGAACGTGACGTGCTTTGTCACCGACCCGGCCGGCCCGATGACGGGCTCGCTGCGCTGACGGCGGTACGCCCGCGGGTACGGAGGCGTCGCCTTGCTCGCGTACGGGCTTGGGAGCGGGCAGAGTTGCGTCTGTGACGGAGACGGGGACCGGCCTGGACGCTGAGGGGTTCATCGCCCGGGAGGGATCGCTCGACCGGGTGACCGAGGTGTTCGCCCCGGTGGTCGCGTCGGCCCGCGTACGCATCGCCCGGGTCTTCGGGTCCGACCGGCTGCACGGCGCGTACCTGTACGGCAGCATCCCCCGGGGGACCGCGATCCCTGGGGTCTCCGACCTCGACCTCCTCCTCGCACTGCGCACGGAGCCGTCCCGGGCGGACCGCGCGGAAGCCGACGGGCTCGAATCCTCGCTCGACGCCGCCTTTCCGCAGGTCGACGGAGTCGGCGTGCTCCTGTTCGGCGTCGGCACGCTGCTCAGCGACCTCGAACGCCACGACCTGGGCTGGTTCGTCGCCTGCCTGTGCACCCCGCTGCTCGGCGCCGACCTCGCCGCCGAGTTGCCGCGCTACCGCCCCGATGCCCTGCTGGCCCGCGAGACCAACGGCGACCTGGGCCTCGCGCTCGCGCCCTGGCGCGCCCAGGCAGCCGCAGCCGAATCCCCCGCAGCCCGACGCGCGCTCAGCCGCGGCGCCGCACGCCGAATCGTCCGGACCGGCCTGACCCTGGTAATGCCGCGCTGGGGCGGCTGGACCAGCGACCTCGCCCGGTCCGCCGAGGTGTTCGGCCGCTACTACCCGCAGCGCGCCGACCAGATGCGCCGGGCTGCGGCCGTCGCGCGCACGCCGTCGTCCGATCCGGCTGTCCTGACCATGCTGGTCGAAGACCTCGGGCCGTGGCTGGCGGCGGAGTACATCGCCGTCCACGGACACAAGACACCCCGGCCCTGAATCCGCCTCTTCCGCCTCGTTCACCCTGCGGCACGGGGCGTGTCGCACGATCTTCGTCGGGGACCGGCATGCGTACGAACGGCGTGGAGGCAGGGCTTTGCGCACGAAGCCCTGTGGGACGTCGACTCCCGCTCGGTTCGGGGATGCCGTGACCCACAGGGCTCTTCCGTGCCTGGGCTACGCGCTCGGCTGGTTCGGCGCGGGTCCGCGTCCCGGCCCTTCGCCTATGCCGCCTCGGGCATCGGGGCCACCGGCAGGAGTGCCGGGCGCTTCGCGGTGCGGCCGTCGCCGGAGGAGCGGCCGCGCAGGCGGCGGCCGAGCCAGGGGCCGAGGAACGAGGCAGCCCAGCGGACTTCGGCGGCGCCGGCGCGCCAGCCGGTCGGGAACGGGGTGGCCGGCGGCGGCAGCGGGCGCGTCCATGCGTCGGAGCTGCCGGGCAGCCGCAGGGCGTCGGCCAATGCGGCCGCGATGAGTTCGTGGCCGAGGGGGCTGGCGTGCAGCCGGTCGGCGCTCCACAGCCGCGGGTCGGCGGTGATCGACGGGGAGCCGGTGTCGGCGACGGTGACGCCGTGCCGGGCGGCGGCCTCGCGTATCCGCTCGTTGAGCGCGGCGCAGCGCGGGCTGAGGCGCCGGGCGAGCGGCGTGATGTTCGCCGGGTCCGGGAAGGTCACGGTGACGACGTGCGCGCCCTGCGCTGTGAGCGCGGCGAACATCGCCTCCAGGTGCCCGGCGACCTGGTCGGCGTCGAAGCCGGGGCGCAGCAGGTCGTTCACGCCGGCCGCGACGCTGGCCAGGTCGGGGCGCAGCGCCAGGGCCGCGTCGAGCTGCCCTTCGCGGACCTGGCCGGCCAGGCGTCCGCGTACGGCGAGGTTGGCGTACTGCAGGCCGGGGCTGTGCGCGGCGAGGTGCTCCGCGAGGCGGTCGGCGAAGCCGCGCAGGCCGGTGGTGTCGTCCCCGTCGCCGAGTCCTTCGGTCTGGCTGTCGCCGAGGGCGACGTAGCGGAGGTATTCAGTCGCGGGCATGGTTCTTCTGCCTTTCCCTGAGGATCGCTGCGCAGTGTTGGGCCCAGTCCCGGTTGGCCTGTTCGTAGGCGAGGCCGCGGAGGCAGGTGAGGTAGGGGCCGATGCGGGTGCTGTGCTGCAGGAATTCCGCCTCGGTGCGGTCGCCGCGGATCCGGTCGAGGAGGCCGCCGAAGAGCTCGACCTTGGCGGCGGCGTAGGCGGCGCGTTCGTCGAGGCGGGCGATGACCTCGTCGGCGGCGACGAGGTCGCAGGCCTGGACCTGGACGAGGAGGTCCTCGCGCAGGAACGTGGGCTTGGCGGTGGTGGCGGCGAAGCGCTGGAGTTCGCCGATGCCGGTGTCGGTGACTTTGAACATGCGCTTGTTGGGGCGGGTGTCCTGGACGACCTCGCGTCCGCTGACGAGTCCGTCGGCTTCGAGGCGGGCGAGTTCGGCGTAGACCTGCTGGGGGAGTGCGTGCCAGAAGTTCGCGACGCCCGCGTCGAAGTTCTTGGCGAGCTGGTAGCCGCTGAGTTCGGCGTCGAGCAGGGCGGCCAGGACGGCGTGCCGCAGGGCCATCGGGATGGTGCCCCTCTCCGTTGTGCGCTTGCGGGGTGACGGTGGCCGGGGTGTGTCGGGTGGCGCGGTGGGCGTGGTGGGCGCGGTGGCTCTGTTGCGGTGCGACGCGGTCATGATACTCAAGGATCTGACTATTCTGATCCGTGAGTATGGAGGCGATGGAGATGGCCCGCGCCGAGCAGTTCCGCGCTGCAGTCGACCAGCACGACCTGGCCGCCCTGGAGAAGCTGTTCACCGAGGACGTCCGGCTCTACAGCCCGGTGAAGTTCACCCCGTTCGAGGGGCGGGCGGCGGTGCTGGGGCTGTTCGGCGTGCTGCTGCGCACGTTCGAGGGCTTCCACTACATCGGCGAGCTCGAGGGGGACGTGGAGCCGACGTCGCGCCCGTCCGCGGAGGCCCCGGACACCTCGGGCGCGTCAGGCGCGTCTGGTGAGTCGGGCGAGTCGGGCGAGAACGGCGTCCCGTCCGCGGTGCTGATCTTCCGCGCGACGGTCGGCGGGCGGGAGATCCACGGCATGGACCTGCTGCAGTTCGACGAGGCCGGCCTGATCAGCGAGGTGACGGTCATGCTGCGCCCGCTGTCCGCGGTGCAGACCGTGGGAGAGGCCGTGCTGAGGGGGCTGGCGGCAGACGGGCTCGCCTGACGGGTGCTCCGTGGCCGACGCGTTGACCGGCCCTTGCCACCGGGGTGCCCGGCTCGACGGTCACCCCGCCGATCGGCTCGACTATCGGCTCAGGCGCGCGAAAGCCGGGCGCGGACGAGCAGGTCGTGCAGGGCGTCGTGTCCGGACGGCCGTGCCGGCAGCGCCGATACGGCCTGCGCAGCGTCGAGTGCCGCATGCAGCCGGACGATGTCGGTGCCAGCGACGGTCGGGGCGACCAGCCCGTGGGCGCTTCCGTGCTCGGCTTCGCGCTTGGCCGCCACGAGGTCGGGGACGTACGCGGGTGCTTCGGCAGGGCAGATCGCGGCGAGAGCGGGGAGGTCGGCGACGACTTCCCCGCTGCGCATGAGGTAAATGCCGGTGAGCAGGACGCGGAAGGGGTACAGCAGCGGCTTCAGCTCGCCGGTCCGCTCGTACAGGCGGGTCTGCGTTCGCGCAAAGCCGGCGTAGTGGTGCGCGTGATGGCGGGTCACGAGGCCGGGGGCCAGCTCCACCAGTTCGGCGTGTGCGGGGATGGTGTGCACGACGAGTGGTGAGAGGAGCTGTTCGAGGACGTACCCGTTGCGGCGGAGAAGCAGGCGGACGAACTTCCCGAGGTCGTGGGTGACCAGGTCGTTCTCGACGCCGGCCGGGTCCCCGTCGGGTGCGTCCGCGGTCCAGATGCGCACGCGGGTCTGCTCGCCTTCGCGCAGCCCGACCAGCTCGGACAGCGGCAGCAGGTGCGCTCCGCGCAGGTCGATGTCGGAGTCGCGGGAGGGGAACCCGTACAGGTGCGCGCCGGACACCGTTGCGAAGACGAGTGGATCGGGCTGTGCGGCGGCGATCCCGGCGAGGGCTTCGCGGTCGAGGTCCAGCGGCACGGCGGTCTCCGGGGTCGGGACATGCGTCGGGGCATGTGTCGGGGTGTGGGAGGAGTCTGCCGGAGGGTGGCGTGTCCGGCTGAGGTGGGGCTTCGAGACCGACGTGGGCTTTCGGGGCAGCGACACCGTGGCTGGCTCGCTCCCTGGCCCCATCGCCGGCGGAGCACGCGGGCTCGAAGGTCCCGGGGCTTTGGGGTGCTTCCGGTGGGTACGGCCTACCATGCGTACCCATGATCGACATCGCGAGCGGAGCGCACGGACGCCCGACAGCCCTGCGTCCGTTCCGGCTCGAGGTGCCGCAGGCCGACCTCGACGACCTGCACGACCGCCTCGACCGCACGCGCTGGCCGGACGAGTTGCCCGGTGTGGGCTGGGCGTACGGCATCCCGCTCGCCTACGTACGCGAACTCGCGCACTACTGGCGGCACACCTACGACTGGCGCGCCGCCGAAGCACAACTCAATGCGTGGCCGCAGTTCATCACCACCATCGACGGCGCCACCGTGCACTTCGCACACCTGCGCGCCCCTGAGCCGGACGCCACCCCGCTGCTCATGGCGCACGGCTGGCCCGGCTCGTTCGCCGAGTTCGCGGCCGTCGCCGGGCCGCTGACCGATCCGCGGGCGCACGGCGGCGATCCGGCCGACGCGTTCCACCTGGTGCTGCCCAGCATCCCGGGGTTCGGACTGTCCGGGCCGACTCGCGAGACGGGGTGGGAGTTCAAGCGCGTCGCGGCCGCGTTCCACGAGCTCATGGCGCGGCTCGGCTACGCCCGGTACGGCGTGCAGGGCGGCGACTGGGGTGCGGCGATCACCCGCGAGATGGGGCGTACGCACCCCGACCGGGTCGTCGGCGTCCACCTCAACCTCCTGCCTGGTGCCGCCGCGGCCGCCGAGCCGACCGATGCCGAACTCGCCGCCCTGTCCCCGGCCGAACGCGACCGCACGCGCGCATCCTGGGAACGCATGCGCGCCTGGACCCGCGACAAGCAGGGCTACGCCGACATCCAGGCCACCCGCCCCCAGACCCTCGCGTACGGCCTCACCGACTCGCCGGTCGGGCAACTGGCCTGGATCGCCGAGAAGTTCAAGGAATGGACGGATTCGCGCGACCGGCCCGAGGACGCGGTCGACCGCGACCACATGCTCACCAACGTGATGCTCTACTGGCTGACCGGCACCGCGGGATCCTCCGCCCGCATCTACTACGAACGCGCGCACGCCGACTACTGGGGACAGCCGCCGGAGCCGTCCACCGCCCCGACCGCGCTCGCAGCCTTCGCGCACGACAACTTCATCCCGCTGCGCCACATCGCCGACCGCACCGACCACATCGTGCAGTGGACGGAGTACCCGGACGGCGGCCACTTCGCAGCGATGGAGCAGCCGGACGTCCTGGTCGCCGACATCCGCCGCTTCTTCCGCAACCTGCGGACGCGCCCAGCAAGCTGACGGCAGACCGACGCTCACAGGCGGCGAGGCGCGTCCGGCCAGCGCTCGAAGGCGAGGCCGGGGCCGCCCTCGGCCTTGTCGTCGTACCAGCCACGGCCGGCAAACCAGGTCTCCAACCACTCCGCGAGGCTGCCCGCGTCAAGGAACCACGCCGCGGATACGTCCTCGCCGGTGATCGCGTTCGGCTCGAAGAGCAGCACGGTGCCTCCGCCACTGCGGCAGTCCACGCACGCGGACATCGCACAGCCCCAGTCGAGCACCGGCACGACTCCCTCGGGCCACCGCCACCACGTGTCGGCCGGATCCCGAGGAATGCTGTTCAGGTACTGCCCTACGACAGACGGTTCCGGCACCCGTTTGCGTCCCTCGGACACGGGAAGCCCCTGCTCCGGACCACCGAAGAGCGGCATCAGCCCGCCCGCCGGGCCGAACCCGCCGTTGCCGACCGTGCGATAGAGCGCGGCAAGCAGCGGGTGCACCGGGAAGCCCAGGTCCTGTTCGACCTCAGCCAGTTCCGCAGCCGAGACCGGGGGACGCAGACCGCGTCTCCGCGCGGACGCCGCCGCCACTCGACGGATCAGGTCCTCGTCGTCGGTCACGGATGCAGCATCCCGTCCGCGTCCGACAATCCGGCGCGCGGCCGAGGGACGCGGACGGTGACGCTCAGGCGGGAGGTTCAGGCGGAGAGTTCACGAAGCCGGGGCGAGGCGGGTGCGGAGTGCGTCGAGGTCCGGGAGGAACCACAGGTGGCTGCCCCGGTTGCTCTCCCATACGAAGTCGCGCAGCGCGCCGCTCTCGGCGGTGCGCGCGCTGATGTCGCCGATGACCGCCAGGCCGAGCCGGTAGTTGGCGAACTTCTGCACGATGTCCCCGGCGACCCGCGTGTGCAGGGCGAAGAACTCATCCCCGAAACGCCCTGCCGGCACCGCGACCCACTGGGCCTCGCGGCCGAACGCGTCGCCGATCAGGTCCATCGCATCACGCTCGCTCCGTACCGGCGCACCGTCGGACGCGCAGACGAGAACGGCGGTGTCGTGGACGACTTCGAGCGTGTCGGTCATGCGCGGTGTGCTCCTCGGCGGGGGTGATCTTCGGAGTCTAGGCACGAGGACCCACGCCGCCACCTCATTTTCGGCGGGCGGCGCTCACTGCCGTCCACCGACCGGCCGAGTCTTCGCTGCGAGCCGCCCGCCTATGTCGACAGCGGCTCCGTACGCGGCGGCGCGGCAGCGCGGGGATCTCACCGCAGATGTACGCGCGGGGCGAATTCCGTGCGGTCGAGCTCGGTCCGGAGCCGGGCGGCCAGGTCGACCGCCGCCTCGATCTCCTCGCGGCGGATGGACACGCTCTCGATGTTGAGTCCGAACGGCACGTCGAGCCGTCGGCAGAAGGCCATCAGCTCGCGGGCGGCCGCCAGCGCATGCTCGAACGAGGCCTCGAGCGTGTCGGCGGCGTACTGGAGTTCGTTGTGGATCCAGCGGGGCACATCCACGCCGAGCCACCTCAGGAACTCGAGCGTCTTCATCGACCCGCAGACCGAGAACGTGAACACGATCGGGACGGGCGCCACATCACGCGCGGCGCACTCGTAGCGGTAGTCCGACACCAGGTCCTTGGCGGCGTTGACGTCGTAGACGACCTGGGTGACGAAGTAGGAGCAGCCGGTCTCCTGCTTCGCGAGCAGACGCAGGTGCTCCGTACCCGTGCGCCTGTGCCGCTCCGGGATCGCGACGCCGCCGAGCAGGACGTCGGGCCTGAGTTCGGCGCGCAGCGACTGGGCGCGCGGCAGCGTGGTGGCGACCGGCGTCTCCCGCGACGCCGCGCCCACGAAGACCGAGAGGGCCTGGTTTGGCTGCTCGGTGAGCCAGCTTCGGAAGTCGCTCTCGTCGTACTTGCCGACCGCCCGGTAGACCACGACCGGCAGGTCGAGCTCCCCGAAGTGCCGGGCGAGGTACTCGGCGGGGTCCATCGTCGGAGTGAACGGGAACGGCCGCTCGGCCGGGTTCCGGTCGCTCTCGTCGTCGATGTCGTAGAGCACGAGCCCGTCGGGCTCCAGCCCTTCGAGCCGCTTGCGGGTGATGTCGGCGATCTCCTGAGCCCGCGCGGGGGTGGTCGTCTGCCTCGGCGGCGTCACCGCGAAGAACAGAAACTCGCCTACGCGGTCACGGATGCGCTGCTGGAGGTTCACGGCAGCGACCCTAACCGGTCGGCGCTCGTTCCAGCGTGATCCGAACGCAGCCGCGGCCGCAGCGACAGCCCGGACGCGCGGGCTTCAGGTGGGTGTCGCCCGGCCCCTCGACTCCGGCATCAGGCTAGAGAAGCCGCCAGCGGCGGTACACGGTCGCCATGGCGCCCGCAGGACGCTCCCGGTCACCCGACGCACGCTCGACCACGACCCCGCCGTCTGCGGCCCACAACCGGTCCCCGGCGTTCAGGAACAACGGCCGCTCCAACTCGAACACCGAGCACCCAGACTCGAATTCGATCCTGTTCAGCAGCAACATCCTCGGGGCCGTCACGCCTTCACCGGTCAGTATCACGCCCCCATACTCCCGCAGCGATCGGACAGGTTCCCGAGCGTGCCGGCCGAACCGATGATCGCGACCTGGGGTAGAGCACAGGCTGATGGCGATCCGTTGCCTCGACGTCGAGAGCGGCAGCGGCTGCGTACGCGGCAGCGCGGCTGCGCGCCGCTTCACCGCAGATACGCGCGCGGCGCGAACTCCGTCCAGTCGAGACGTTTGAAGGTGTCGGCCGGAGAGTGGACCGCGCACGACTGGGCGGGCGGGCGATCCAGCGGCACGGGCTGGAGATCCGTGAGGCGTACCGCTTTTGCTTCTGTCCCGAGGGGCACCGCCCGCGGTCGGGCTGATCGTTAGGCTGGCGGCCCAACCGGCCGTACTGGCGTGTGATGACCACCATGGTGCGCGCCGGCTGCGGTCTGCGGTCGAGGGGGCTTGGATGGCGTGGTGGTGGGAAGACGACCCGGCTTACCAGGCGGTCGTGCGGGCATTCGTGGACGGAGACCCAGAGGATCATGCGGGCGGGCCGCTCGACGTCCGCGCCGTAGTGGCGATGCTCTCTCGGGAGTCCAAGGACGCGTTCGCCTACGACGACATCCCGTGGGACCGCTTCCCTTGCGGCCCCGAGACCCGGGACAACGTGGCGCGGCTGCGTTCCGCCGACGCCAATGTCGTGTACGGCGCCCTGCGCGGTGTGCACGGGGAACTGGCCAACAGCGCCTGGTCGGTGGCGGCACTTGCCGTGCCGTTCCTCCTCCGTGTGGCGGCCGACCCCGACGGTCATCACCGCGCCTACGCGCTGGAGCTGGCGGCGGGCATCGTGCAGTGGACGCCGGGCCCTGGCCGGTGCACTCGCGAAACACTGCTGCGTGTCGGTGACGGCGGTTGGCGGTACGAGCCGAGCGCCTACGTTGGGACCTGGGGGATCGAGGCCGCGCGTGATGCCGTCGCTGCGGACGCCGACCTCGTCATGGCTCTGCTGGACGACCCCGACCCTGAGGTGCGCGCCGCAGCCGCCTACGCAGGCGTGGTCGCGTCCGGGCGTATCGACGACATCCGCGATGCCCTGCACACGCGTTTTCGCGACGAAGCCGACCCCGCAGTGCGCGCGGGCCTGGTGCTCGCACTCGCGCAACTGGCGTACGTGGACCCGGCTCCTGAACACGAGGCATGGACCCAGGCCTTGTGGGCCGATCCCGCGATGCCGCCCGCGGTCCGGGTGAGCGCTGCGCTGGGATGGCTGTGCCTGACCGATGCGCCGGTCCCGGACGACCTGCGCGCCGTACTGGATGCGTGCGCGACCGGTGAGACGGCACAGCTGATGAAGTCGCTGCCGTGGATGCGCGCCGTCGACTACGACGGCGACACGGCACTCCAGCGATGCGTCCTCGGGTTGCTCCACCCCGACCAGGCCGCCAAACCGGTGATGGACGACCCCTGGGGGCGGCCTCCGGCATTCGCCTGAGCGATTCCTCTGGGAATGCTGCAACGGGCAACTGACACGGCCGTGCCGCTTCACCCCTCAGCGCCCAAGTTCGGCGTACTACGGAGAGGTGCCTGTCACTTCGCCGATCACGCCGACCGAGTCCTTATGGGGCGGTGGCGGGTGGGCGCATCAAGTGGAGGTCTTCGCCCCAGGCGTCGAGGACGGCGGCGTGGCCGGCCTTGCGGGCGCGGGGCTCGACCTGGGCGAAGAGTGCGCGCTGGTCGGTGGGGTCGCAGGTCGTGGCGATGCGGGTGAGTGCGGCGGTGAGGGCGGGCGTGTCCCAGTCGGGTAGCGGGTATCGGGCGAGTTCCCATTCCAGGTACTTGTTGTACGGCCGCGGGCGGCGGTCCATTGCGAACAGCAGTTCCAGGAGGAAGCCGATGCTGTCGACGGCGTCGAGCCGGGCGGCGAGCGGGAGTCCGTCCCGGGCGTTCTTCAGGCTGCGGTAGTGCGCATTGGCGTACGCGTCGAGCCAGGACGCCGATGCGGTGGTGGCTTCGTCGGCGTCCAGTTGCGCCTTGGCGGCAACGATGCGGGAGATCTCGCCGTCGAGCCGGTCCAGGACGACGCGGGCGCGTGCCAGGGCGTAGCGCTCGAAGCCGGGCATGCCGAGCGCGCGGAACTCGGCGAGGGTGACGACAACGAGGTCGAGTGCGGGGCTGCGGAGGCCTCCGGACCAGGCGGGGGCAGGGTCCGAGTCGGCGAGGATCGCGTACACGTCGTGGTCGGAGTGCGGGCCTGCCATGCCGTCGTGGGCGTGGGAGCCCTTGAGGACGATGCCGACCACGGCCGGGTCGGCGACGGCGCGGGTCACGAACGCCTCGTAGGTGAGGGGTACGGGGGAGACGGGGGACGTGGTCATCGGTTGGTGTCTTCCTCGGTGCGGTGACCGTCGTCCTGATCGCCGTCCTGACCCTGGGCTTGGTCCTGGTCCTGGCCGTGGGCTTGGGCCTGGCGGTGCGTGGTGTGGTCGGACGCCGGGGTGGTGAGCGCGTCGATGGCCGGGCCGAGGAATGCGCGGGTGAGTTCGGCGCGGCGGGTGAGCCATTCAGGCGTCGGGGCCTGGGGCTGCTCGGACGCGGCGTCGGCGTAGCGGCGTGTACGGATGTCGCGGACGACGTCCGCGGGAGCGTCCAATCGGGTGAGGACGTCCAGGGCTTCGGCTTTGGTGATCAGCGTGTCGTCGCGGAGGGTCGCGGACGCACGGGCCAGGGTCAGCAGCCCGAGGTCGACCCAGACGTCGCGCAGCCAGCGTTCGGGATGGTCCAGTGCGGGACGCCAGAAGCCGGTCAGGTCGGCGGTCACGAACGCGGCGAGTTCCTTGCGGGATACGGCCGGGACGAGGGCGTCGGGCGGCGTTCCGTGGAGGACGAGGCCGAAGCTGTGGAGTTCGCGCCGGGTCACCGGGGTGACGGGCCGGTGCATCAGTTCCTCGTGGGCCCAGGTCAGGTGCGCACGGGCCGGGTCGGCGGCCTCCGTGGTGGCGAGGTAGCTGCAGTGCAGTTTCGCGGCCAGGGGCGTGGCGGCTGCCAGGTGTTCGTGTACGCCTGCGATCCCGGCTTCGTCGGCCGCGGTGCACGGCCGGTCCAGCACGGCGATGAGGTCGAGGTCGCTGACGCCCGGACGGTAGTCGCCACCGGCGAGTGAGCCATGTGCCCAGAGCGCGGCGACGGGCAGTTCGCGGCGGATGCCGGCGAGGAAGGCGTCCAGGAGGGAACGGGTGGCCGGGTCGATGCTCGTACTCGCGGTCGTGGTCATCGGGACAACAGTGTGGACCACAGGGGCCGGGCCCGGGTGCCGTCGGGGGAGTCAGCTGCTCGCGTGGCGGATGCCGAATTGCGCCAGAAGGACGCGAAGTTCGGCAGCCGACGTGTGGGCCAGGCGCCCGCCGGTGAACCTGCGGTCCGCGGTGACCTCCGCGACCGCAGCCGGCGGCGGGCCGCAGGAGCGGGCCTCCGCGTCGGTAGTGAACTCGGCTTCGGCCAGGACCAGGCCGTCCAGCGGCCCGCCGAACACGTCCACCCCGAACGGCGGAACGCTGTGGCGCGTCTTGACCAGGACCGCGGCGGGAAGCACCGCGAGCGCCTCGTACTCGGCGCGGGAGAGGTAGAGGGACGAGATGAGGCCTTGGACGGCCTGGTGGTCTGCGGCGCAGAGCCTGTTGGCGTCAGTGCCTTCGTGGGGTTCGGGGATGACGTTGTCGGCGGTGGCGACAGCGTTGTCGGCGCCGTACGGGTGGCCGGTGTGGTCGAGGCCGAGGTCGCCAGGTACGTCGAGGTCGCCAGGTACGCCGGACTGGCCGGGTGCGTGAGGCGCGTCTGGCAACCGGGGGATCTTCTGGGTGAGCTTGTAGACGCACTCGCCGGTCGCGGCGTTCTCGCTTCGCCGAAGCCGCAAGCGCGTCCCGGGCACGTACCGGTCGGTGATCCGGCGGGTGACCGTCACCGCGGCAGGCGGGGGCGGCCCGGGGAGGAGGAATCTGCGCTCGCGTTCGATCAGCGCGTACTTGCCGGGCCGGAGTTCGTGCATGCTTCCCCGTTCGTGGCCGTAGGGACGTCCAACGTCACGCGATCGCGGTGCCGACCGCGGAACGCCCGTTCCCCCAGCGTGGACGAACCGACCGCACCGGGGGAACGGGCAGGAGCGCAGCGCCGAGCCCGCGCTCACCGCCGTCAGTGCTGCGAAGGCTCCACGGCAGGGAGGCCCGCGAAGTACGTGGCGGCCATGTCGTCGTCGGCGTGGCCCTGGGCCGCGGCGCGGCGGAAGCGGTCCCCTGCCGCGGTGGCCAGGTCGACGGGTACGCCGGCTTCGGCGGCGGCCTCGGCGATGAGCCGGGTGTCCTTTTCGGCGTTGCGGACGGAGAAGCTCGGCGCGTAGTCGCCGCCGAGGATCGCGCCCATCTTGGCCTGCACGTACGGGCTGTCCATCGGTCCGCCGCTGACCGCGCGGGCGAACAGGGAGAGGTCGATGCCCAGGCCCGCGGCGAGTGCGAGGGACTCGGCCAGCACCGAGGTGAGCGTGACGGCGAAGCCGACGGTGGCGAGCTTGAGGCGGGTGGCGGCCCCGGTGGTGCCGACCCACACGGTGTCGCTGCCGACGGCGTCGAAGACCGCGGCCAGGCGTGGGTCGGTGCGGGCGGGTTCGGGGCCGGATGCGAGGACGACGAGCGTTCCGGCTTCGGCGGGTTGGCGGGTGCCCTGGACCGGGGCGTCGGCGAAGAGCAGGTGATGGGTGTCCGCGAGGTCGGCGAGGCGGTCCAGCGCGGTGGTGCCGACGGTGCTCATCTGGGCCCAGGCCTGGCCTGCGCGCAGGGCGGGTGCAGCGGCGGTGATCGCGGCGTGGACGGCGTCGCCGTCGCTGAGCATGGTGACGATGACATCGGCTCCGGCGACCGCTTCGGCCGGGTCGGCGGCGGCTGTTGCGCCGTCCGCCTCGAGCAGCAACGCCTTGCCCGGGGTGCGGTTCCACACGCGTACGGTGTGGCCGGCCCTGACGAGGTTGCGGGCCATGCCGGAGCCCATGATGCCGGTGCCCAGTACAGCGACGGTCAGATGGGCGGTCAGGTGTGCGGGCGTGGCCATCAAGACGTCCTATCGTGAACGGGCAGTACAGAAAGAGTGAGGGCGACGACTGAGGCCAGGCGCCGCCGGTCCGCGCCGGCTTTGCCCTGGACGCGCAGTCCCTGGACGGTGGTGACGATCAGGTCGGCGTACGCGGTCAGGTCGGTGTCGGCGGGGAGTTCGCCCTGGTCGCGGGCGCGGCGCAGGGCGGCGGTGACCGCGTCGGCGAGGGCGTCGAGGGCGGTGCCGACGATGCGGCCCGCGGTCGGGTCGCGGGGGGCGCGTTCGACGGCGGTGTTGGTGATGAGGCAGCCGCGCCGTTCGGGGTCGTCGACGGTCTCGTCGACCATGCCGAGCAGCAGGTCGCGGAGGAGTTCGCGGATCGGGGCGGGGCGCTGCAGGACGCCGGTGTTGACGGTGGCGGCCTGCGCCGCGTAGCGGGCGAGGGCGGCTTCGTACAGGCCGTCCTTGCTGCCGAAGGCGGCGTACAGCGATCCGCGGCCGATGCCGGTGGCGTCGACGAGGTCCTGGATGGACGTCGCTTCGTAGCCTTTCCGCCAGAAGACGTGCATCGCCTGGTCGACCGCGGCTGCGGTGTCGAACTCCCTGGTGCGTGCCATGAGGGAACCCTATCTCGATTATGGAACGATCAGTCAAGATCGAGTCGGGGCGCGTCGAAGCCTCGTGGAGTCGGCGTGGGACGGGACCGGAGGTGGGCTGGAGGTGGGCTGGAGGTGGGGTTGGAGGTAGGCCGGAGGCGGGCGTGCGGGTGGCATCCGGGCGGCGTCGGGTCGACGTCGGGCGGGTTTGGGGCCGGGTGTGCCGGGATGTGCAGCCGCCGTGCGCGGCGCGGATTTTCTGGTTGCCGAGCGCGGCGGCGTGCGCATAGCCTCCCGGGCAACGCGTCGACGGAGACAAGTAGTCACCGGATCGGGCAGGTACGAGAGAGCCGCCGGAAGCTGGAAAGGCGGACCTGTCCCCGGTGGTGAAGACCCTCCCGAGTGCGGGGAGGAACGGCCGCGCCCACACAGGGGCAGCGGCCCGAATGCCCCGCCGGCCGGCCCCCGTGACCGGGCCTGTCGAGGCCGCCGCCGTCGTCATGACGGAGGTGGTGAAAGTGCGGTGGCACCGCGAGTTCCCTTCTCGCCCGCACTCCCAAGGGATCACCACCGCACACTCGACAGAGGTTCGTGATGATCTCCAAGCCGACTACCCCTTCCGCGGCCCCTTCCGCAGCCCCGCCTGCGGGTTCGCCTGCGGTCCCGCGCGTCCTGGCCGCGGAACTCCCGCAGCACGTCGGCCGCCACGTCACCCTGCAGGGCTGGCTGCACCGCAGGCGCGCGCTGAAGACGGCCACCTTCCTCGTGCTGCGCGACCGTTCCGGGCTGTCCCAGACCGTCGTCACCGACCCCCGGACCGCCGCGGCCGTGGCCGGGTTCCCCGAGGAGACCGTCCTGCAGGTCGAGGGCCTCGCGACCGCGAGCACGCAGGCGCCCGGCGGGGTGGAGGTGACGTCCCCGACGGTCACCGCGCTGTCCGGGCCCGCCGCACCCGGGCCGTTCGACCTGTACCGGCCCGACGTCCCCGCCGCGCTGCCGACGATCCTCGACCACGCGCCGGTCGCGCTGCGCCATCCCAGGCTGCGCGCCCCGCACCTGGTCTCGGCGGCATCGGTGGCCGGGTTCCGGGCGGCGCTGGACGAACTGGCGTTCACCGAGGTCCACACGCCGAAGGTGGTCGGCACCGCCACGGAGTCCGGCGCGGAGGTGTTCTCCGTCGACTGGTTCGGCAGCCCCGCGTACCTGGCGCAGTCGCCGCAGTTCTTCAAGCAGTCGATGGTCGGCGTGTTCGAGCGGGTGTACGAGACCGGGCCGGTGTTCCGGGCCGAACCGCACGACACCGCACGCCATCTCGCGCAGTACACCTCGCTCGACGCCGAACTCGGCTTCATCGCCGACCACCGCGACGTCATGGCCGTCGTCCGGCACGTCCTGGCCGGGATGACCGCATCCGTACGCACCCGGGCCGGCGAGGCGTGCGCACTGCTGGACGTCGAACTCCCCGACGTCCCGGCGCACATCCCCGAGATCCACTTCGCCGACGCGCAAGAGCTGATCGCCGCGCACACCGACGAGGACCCGCGCGGCGAACCCGACCTCGCCCCCGCGCACGAGCGCTGGCTGTCCGCGTGGGCGGTACGCGAGCACGGCAGCGAGTTCCTGTTCGTCACCGGCTACCCGATGGCCAAGCGGCCCTTCTACACCCACCCCCAACCCGGCCGCCCGGAGTACTCCAACAGCTTCGACCTGCTGTTCCGCGGCCTCGAACTGGTCACCGGCGGCCAGCGCCTGCACCGCCACGACGACTACCTCGCGGCGCTCGCCGCCCGCGGCCTGTCGCCGGAGCCGTACGAGGGCTACCTGGCGGCGTTCCGGCACGGCATGCCCCCGCACGGCGGGTTCGCGCTGGGGCTGGAGCGCTGGACAGCCCGGCTGATCGGCGCCGACAACATCCGCCGCACGGCGCTGTTCCCGCGCGACATCCACCGGCTGAGCCCGTGAGCGGGCGGAGATGGGGAGCGGGTAAGGCGGCGCGTGGGGCTCTCGCGGACTGTGACTTCTCGGCTCGGTGACTCAGCGGCGGTGCGATTCCGTGCCTGTGCGGCCACCCGGCGGTGTGGGCTTCCGGGTCCCTGCGGGCGTCGGGGCATCAGGAGCACCGCAGGCCTGAAGGTCCACAGCGCGTCGCGTCCGTGAGCTGCTGATCGGCGTTCGCCACATGCGTCGGCCAGGTGCGTTTGCTGCGTGCGCGGGTTCCGCCTCCGGCAGGAGTCAGGGGCGGACCCCGCGCACGTGGCCGGCCGAGAAGTGGAGTTCGTGGGGCAGGCAGCAGTCCGAGCACAAGGTCGCGACGAGCGTGCCGCACGCGGCGCAGGCCTGGTTCATGCCGCCGTACGGCGTCGCCCCGCAGCAGGCCGCCGACACATGGCGCAGTTCCAGGCCGCGCGCGTCGGCGGGATCCACCACGATGTTGCCGCGCGGCCCCCGCGACACCAGCATCTGTCCCTGCCCGTCCGACATAGGCCCGTGGCGCGGCATCACTTCGACGCCGGGCGTCGCGGAGACGACCAGAGGAGCGCCGTACGGCTCGGTCTCCACGGCGTAGCGGCCGGCCGAGATCGTGGCGGGCGACGGGCCGGGGTGCTCGGCGTTCCACCATTCGTAGTAGGGCGGTTCGGGGACTGCGGGCAGCGGTGCGAGCGGGGCGGTGAGCACGGAGTCGCAGGCTGCGCAGACGAAGACCACCGCCTCGGCGTCGCCGTCGTCTTGGTGGGTCTGCTGCCGGTCGCCCATGCGGACCACCGTACGAGGCGTACGCCCGGACGTGTGCGTCGGCCTGGCCGTGCGTGTCCGGCTTCCGTCCGGCCGCAACGCCGCAGTGCGCTTGCGGGCGCTGCATGTGCGCGCTCTGATGTATCGACTCGATATATCGGATCGATATAACATGCCGAGCAAGCGAATGGCAGGCAGGCGGACGGAGGCGCGATGGGGACGGGCACACGCGGCGAACTGCTGGAGCTCTTGGCGGACTCGGTGGCCGCGATCGCGCATCCCCACCCGACGCGCGTCGGCATCGACGGCCCTCCGGCGGCCGGCAAGACGACCCTTGCCGACGAACTCGGCGATGTACTGCGGGCGCGCGGCCGCTTCGTCGTCCGTGCGCAGATCGAGGACTTCCTGCTCCCCGAGGCCATCCGCTTCCGGCGCGGCAAGGACGACCCCGAAGGGTGCTTCCACGACAGCTTCGACTTCGACGGTCTCCACCGGTCACTCCTCGGACCGCTGGGGGCGGGCGGCGACCGGAAGTTCCGGTGCGCGGTCTACGACCGGTACGCCGACGCGGCCGTCGCGGAGCCCCTGCGTACGGCGCCGCCGGATGCGGTCCTGCTCTTCGACGGCGTCTTCCTCATGCGCCCCGAACTGATCGACGCCTGGGACCTGCGGGTCTTCCTGTCCGTCCCGTTCGAGACGACGCTGGCCCGCGCGCGGGTGCGCGACACGAACGCGTCCCGGCCCGCGGCGGAGGTCGAGCGGCGCTACCGCAGCCGGTACATCCGTTCACAGCAGTACTACCTCGACACGATCGGCCCGGTCGGGCTTGCAGACGTGGTCGTACGCAACGCGGTGCCGAACCGGCCGGAGTGGACGGTACGGACGCCGCCCCGCGCGGCGGCTGGGACGTCCGGGCGCGCAGGCGTCGGCACCGGGACTGGCAGCGGCACCGGCGCAGGCGCAGGCGCGGGAGCCGACGCCTGCGCCTGCGCCCGAGCCGAGGTCAGCCGAGCGGAGTGAGCGCCGGCGGTGCCGTGGCGCGCAGCGCTTCGGCGAACGCCCGGATCGCCGGGTGCCGTCCGGCACCCGCGCGGTAGGCCACCTGGGTCTCGCGGGCCAGCGGGAGGCGGGTCAGCCGGGTCCGGCGTACGGTCTCCGCCGGAGTGTGCGCGATGCCCAACTCGGGGACGAGCGCCACGCCCAGGCCGGCCGCGACCATGCTGAGCACGGCCGCGAAGTCGTCGACGTGGTGGCGGGCTTGCGGGGTGAACCCGGCCGCCTCGCAGGCCCGGACGGTCATCGTGTGGCAGAGCGTGCCGGGGGTGGCCAGGATCCAGGCGGCGTCGCGGCAGGCGGCGAGGGGCGATTCGGACGCCCCTGCGGGCGTTTCTGCAGGTGCCTCGACTGATGCCTCTGCGGATCTTCTGGACGCGTGTGCGTACGCCGATGCGGATGCGGAGGTGGTAGCGGTGTCGCCGGCGCCGGCGTCGGCGCCGGCCGACGCGGAGTCAGGTTCGGCAAGGTGAAGCGCCTCGGTGAACAACGCGCGCGACTGCACGCCCGGGACGCTGATCCGCGGTGCGAAGTCGTAGCGGTGCAGGAGTGCGACGTCCAGTTCGCCGGCGCGCAGCCGGTCCGCGGCCTCGACCGGGTCGAGTTCGGCGACGCGCGGTTCGAGCGCGGGATGCTCCGCGGCCAGCCGGGCCAGCGCGTCGGGCAGCAGGGACCGCGCGCCCGAGGAGAACGTACCGATGCGCAGCGGCCCGGCCGGGGCTCCTCGGCGGGCGGCGAGGTCGGTCTCGGCTTCTTCGAGGCGGGCCAGGACGGCTTCGGCGTGGGCGGCGAGTGCCGCGCCCGCGGGGGTGAGGGCGACGCTGCGCCCGGTGCGCTCGAGGAGCGGCAGCCCGGCTTCGCGTTCCAGAGCGGACAGTTGCTGGGACACCGCCGAAGGGGTGAAGGCGAGTGCGTCCGCGACGGCGGCGATGGTGCCGCGGTGGGCGAGTTCGCGCAGCAGGCGCAGGCGGCGTACGTCGAGCATCAGTCCAGCTTATGCCCAGGTGTACGAAAGCGAACTGGACCTACCGGGTCGGAGCGGGCGACGCTCGTGCCATGACCTCAGAGAACTCGGCCGGCGCCGAACCCCCCGCGTACGGATCCTCCGGGCATGTACGGCACCGCGGCGACGCGGGGCAGGTGCCGCGCGGCATCCACGTCCCGCTCGTCACTCCGTTCGACGCGGACGGCAGCCGGGTGGACGTCGAGGCGCTGGAGCAGCTTGCGTTCGCGATGGCCGACGCGGGCGCAGCAGGCCTCGTCGCGCTGGGGACGACCGCCGAGTCGGCGAGCCTCGACGCCGCCGAGCGGCGCGCGGTCGTCGGCGTGTGCGCGCGGGTGGCTCGCGAGCGAGGCATCGGTCTGACGGTGGGGCTGGGCACGAACGACACGCGCAAGGCGGCGGAAGAGCTTGCCGCGCTGCCGGACCTGGTTGCCGCGGGAACGGGTGCGGGCGGGCGTCCGGGTAGTGGCGGTGGCGGGACGGTGGCCGCGCTGGTCCCCGTCCCGTACTTCACGCGGCCCACGGAGGCGGGCGTCGTCGCGCACTTTGCGCACCTGGCGGCGGGGAGTCCGGTGCCGCTGGTGGTGTACCACGTCCCCTATCGCACGGGCCGGGCGCTGTCGTCGGCGACGCTGCGTGCGCTGGCGGCCATCCCCGGGGTCGCGGGGATCAAGCACTCGCCGGGCGGGATCGACCAGGACACCGTCGAGCTTCTCGCGGCACCGGAGTTGGACGCGCGGTCCGGGGCGTCCGGGGCGTCCGGCGCAGCGGGCTCGGGCGGCTCGGGCGGCGGCTCCGGGTTCCGGGTGTTCGCGGGGGACGACACCGTTTGCTCGCCGCTGCTCGCGCTCGGCGCGGCGGGCGGGATCCTGGCGTCGGCGCACGTTGCCACCGGGGTGTTCGTGGAGCTGACCGCGGCGTGGCGGCGCGGGGACGTCGCGCGCGGGCGGGAGCTGGGGCATCGCCTGGTGGGGCTGTCGGCGGCGCTGTTCGCAGAGCCGAACCCGGTCGTGATCAAGGGCGTTCTGCACGCCCTCGGCCGCATCCCGAGCGCGGCGGTACGGCTGCCGCTGCTGCCGGCCTCGGCAGGCGCGGTCGAACGCGCGCTCGCGGAACTGGCCGCGGTGGAGGCTGCCGACGCGGCGCCTGTGCGGGAGGACGCCCCGGCCGTGTGCTGACGTGTCCGCGAAGTGGCGTCGTGGGGAAGGGGCGGGCTTGGTCACGTCCGCCACCCGGTGTCCGTCATTGATATGACGGAGGATCCGGACGGAGGTGCGTGAGCACGGTGGACGACAAATACCTGGCGGCCCGCTTCGACGCGGAGCACGAACGCCTGCGCGGGGTCGCGCGCCGCGTGCTCGGCGACTGCGGCGAGGAGGAGGTGGACGAGGCGCTGGCGAAAGCGCGCCAACGCCTCGTCGCCCCTTGCTCTGACGCCGTCCCCGCCCTCGACAGCGCGGGCGGGTGGCTAACCGCGGTCGTCGGGCGCATATGCCTCGATGCGCTGCGTACGAGGGACACGAAGCGTACGGAGGACCCGGCGGCTCCGGTCACCTCAGGCGCGTCTGGCACTTCGGCCTCCTCAGTCAGGTCGACCGCCTCGACGGCCTTGACCGGCTCGACAGGCTCGACGCCGTTGACCGCCTCTGCCACCCCGCCTGCGTCGCCCGCCGAGTTTCCTCCGGTCGACTTGATCGGCACCGTCGCCGACCCGGGCGAACAGGCCCTGCTCGCCGACGCGATCGGGCGCGCCCTGGTCGGGGCACTCGAGGCGCTCGGGCCGGCCGAGCGCCTGGCGTTCGTCCTGCACGATGTCTTCGCTCTGCCGTTCGACGACGTCGCGGCGGACACGGGCACCACAGCGGCGTCCGCGCGGGAACTCGCCGGCCGTGCACGCCGGAACCTCCGCTCGACCGCCCCCGATCCGACCGCCCCGGACCCCGATGGCCCGGTTCGGGACGGCGACGGGTCCCCCTCCCGGCACCGCGCCCTCATCGCCGCCTTCCAGGCAGCGGCCCGCCGTGCCGACGTCCCGGCGCTGCAGAAACTCCTGGACCCGGACGCCGTGTTGCGTGCCGACCTCGCAACGCTCGAATCCGGCGGTCTCGGCGTCGTACGCGGAGCCCGGGCCGTCGCCGAGGCATGCGCGCTTCGGGTGGCAGCGTCCCGTCCGGCCACGGTCGACGGCGCCGAGGTGCTGGTCTGGTCCCCGGACGGACGCCCGCGGGCCGTATACCGCTTCACGTTCGCCGGGGACCGCATCACGGCGATCGACCTGCACGCCGACCCGGAGCACTTGGCCGCGGTACTGGCGGTCCCGCCCCCGCCGTGATGGCGCGAGTCAGCAGGAAAGCCGCGTGACCACGGCGTCCCCGTCCTGCGCGGCTACGCGGCTACGGTGAGGAACTTCCGGAGGGCGTCGAAGTTCCTGACCGCCTGCTCGCCCCATGGCGAGCCGGCCAAGCCGCGCCGGCCATGGGCTCTCCCGGGAGTCAGGCGTCTCCGCTCACCCAGGGTTCGGTGGGCTGCGGCCAGCCGTTCGGGACACGCTCGCCGCTCACGAAGTCGGTGACGAACCGGCGTAGCGAGACGTCCATATCGACGACCTGCCCCCACTGCCGGAAGTCGACCGCGACCGACCACTCGGAGGCTTCTCCAGAGCAGAGGTAGAGGCCGTCTCCGTCGTAGTTGTGGTAGCCCCAGGGCACCAGGCTTGCTACTCCGCCGTCGATGTTTCCGGGTGGGTGGTCGCCGAACACTTGGCGCAGACCGGCGGTCTGCTCCTCCATCCAGCTGAGCAACGGCGGGCAGCCTTGGGGATGCGGTACGTGCAGGTAGCCTCCCAGGATCCCGTCGCCGTATCCGCTCGCGAGGTCTTTGTAATCCTGAGGGAGGGCCTGGCCCAGTTGTTGCTCGATGTGCTCCCAGACCTCAACGCCCGGTCCGGTTCGGCGGGGCGCACCGAATAGGGGGAACAGCCAGTCGGCTTCCAAGCGGGCCTCCGCGGTAGCCGCCGTGGTGGTGGCCGAGTCCAGGGTGGACTGGGATGTCGAGGAGCGCCGGTCGCTGACCGGTCACATCCATTGGCACAAGAGGTGGCAGGCCTGAGCTGCCGGGCCTGAGGGCTGAGCCACTGTAGTCCGGTCGGAGCATCAGCGCGGTAGTCGTGGGGGAAGCGAAGCGTGGACGAACGTGTGGCACTCAGCCTGATCCGGATGGCGGCTGCGGACATGCTGCCCGCGGTGGGCTGGGGGCAGCCGCCCGATGCGCAACTCGTCCGACTCGGCGTCGACGCGCTCTGTGCGGGGGTGGATTCCCCCTCGCTCGCGCAGTTGGCGGGGCTCGGGCGGAACGAGTACGGCGAGGCGCGGGACTTGTTCGTGTGCGTCCTGGACGAGCTGGGGCTGGTCCCGCTGACCGGGGACACGCTGGCGGATGCGCGCTGGATCGTGGCGCGGTGGTGGATCGGTGAGATCGCGGCCGGGCGTCTCGAGCCGCTTGAGGGGGCCATGCTGATCGGGTTCCAGGTGGCCACCGAGTTGGGCCACCCGGCTGCGCTGGAGCCCTTCTTCGACGCAGCCATGGCCGCCACCGACCCCGATCACGATTCCTCGTCGTCGAGCGCCAAGGCGGACATCGCGGGCAGGGTCGTGCGGGCGGCGCGGGAGTTCGTGGCGGCGGGCTGAACCCGGCCGGGAGCAAACAGCCGCGGCCCACCACGGCGCGCGGTGGCCGCGGTCTTCGGCGGCAGGTCAGAAGTGGCCGGTGGGGGCGGTCGTATGGCTCACGGCGACCGTGTGGGTGACGCAGCTGCTGCGGGACGGGTCGTCCGGGGTCGGGGTGCGGTCCGCGACAAGGTGCAGTAGGAACGCGGTGGGTTCGTGGACGTAGCCGATGGGGTGCTCGTCGCACATCGCCAGGTCGGTCTGGCGGTAGGTACTGGGGGCGATGGCCACGGTGGTGCCGGCGAAGGCCGCGGTGATGGGCCGGTGGACGTGGCCGGCGAGGATGCGCGCGGTGTGCGGGTGGCGGGCGATGGTCGCGGCGAGGGCGTCGGCGTCCTGCGGGGCCACCCGCATGCCGTCCAGGAACGGGATGCCGACCGGGACCGGCGGATGGTGCAGGCAGACCAGGGCGGGGCGGTCGGTGTGCCGGGCCAGGGTGGCGTCGAGCCAGGCGAGTTGCCCGGCGTCCAGGCTGCCGCTCTGCGGGTCGGGGGCGCTGCGGGAGGAGTCGAGGACGATGACCGTGACGCCCGGGTGGACGGCTGCGTAGTTCGTGGCGTTCCCGTCGGCGAGGAAGCGCGTACCGCCGAACGTGTCGAGCAGGGCCTTGTGGTTGTCGTGGTTGCCGGCCGCGAGGTGGACGGGCAGCGGGTAGCCGCGCAGGAGTTCGGCGAGCACCGGGTAGCCGTCGGGGCGGCCGCGGTCGACGAGGTCGCCGGTGATCACGACGCAGGCGGGGCGCGGGCGCAGGGACAGGACGCGGCCGAGGGCGCGGTGCAGGCCGGCGGCGGGCTCGCCGGCCAGGGGTCCGGTGACGAGGTGCGGGTCGCTGAGGTGGGCAACGGACGTGTTCGTCATGGGTGGTGCCTGCCCCGGCGCCGGGCGCGCTGCCCTCGCGGCCGCGCAGCTTCGGCGGTTGTCCGCTGTCGGCGCAAGCGGAACGGACACGTCAGTCCGCCCACCGGCACGCCGTCCCCCCGGGGGAGGCCGTACGTAGGCGCGCCGCATTGAAGTGCGGTGTACGCGCGGGCAAGCCTGCCGGGCCACGGCGTGCGTTCTGGTCGGGGCTGCGGACGGCCGACCCGCCGTCGCTCGGCGGCCTGCGCATCTTGCGTAGTTCGTGCCGCGAATTACCGAAGATTCCGGTGTTAGCCTGGCCGCGTGGCTAAGTATGAGGATGGCCCGGTCGGGCTTGTGGCGGCGATGGTGCGCTCGACGTTCCTGGTGAATGCCGCGTATGCGGACGCGGCTCGCGAGCACGGCTTGACGCCGCAGCAGGGGCAGTTGCTGTGCGTCCTGATGGCGCAGCCGTACGGCATGGGCGAGTTGGGCGCGATGCTCGGGCTGGCCAAGTCGAGCATGACCGGCCTGGTGGATCGCACCGAGCGCAATGGCCTGGTCAGGCGGGAGCCGGACGCGCGAGACACACGCGCCGTACGTGTCGCGCTCACCGAGGAGGGGGGCCGGCTCGCCGACGACTTCTACGCCGACGCCTGCCGACGGATCGAGAACCTGGCTGCCGGGCTGCCGCCCGCCGACAAGGACGCACTCGCGGGGCTGCTGGGCCGCGTCGTGGCGGACAACGAGGCTCCGGAGGTGTTCACGGAGTCGACCGGCGGGGAGTGACGCCGCGTTTCCCCATCCGCAAACGGGATTGCAGTTCGTAGTACGAACTACTATGGTTCGTACTACGAACTTCAATTTCGTTTCTCGGGAGCGTTTCATCATGAGCCGTACTGTCGTGATCGTCGGTGGAGGCTACGGCGGAGCCGCGGTCGCCAAGGCGCTGGAGTCCGAGGCGGACGTCGTCCTCGTCGATCCGCGCGACGCGTTCGTCAACGCGGCCGGGTCGCTGCGCGCGGTCACCCGGCCCGACTGGGCGAACAACATGTTCTTCCCGTTCGAGACCCTGCTGGCCCGCGGAAGGCTGGTGCGCGACCGCGCGGCCTCGGTGGACCCGGACGGCATCACGCTGGCTTCCGGCGGCCGCGTCGACGCCGACTACATCGTCCTCGCCACCGGCTCCGACTACGCCTACCCGGCCAAGCCCGTGTCGACCTCGGCCGCGGAGGCCATGGACGACCTTCGTGCGACGCACAAGGAACTCCGGCAGGCCGACCGCGTACTGGTCCTCGGCGCGGGCCCGGTCGGGCTGGAGCTGGCCGGAGAGATCAAGGAGGTCTGGCCGGACAAGCACGTGACGGTCGTCGACCCCGCCGGGGAACTCCTTCCCGGTTTCGCGCCGGACGTGGTCGCGGACCTGCACGACCAACTCGACGCACTGGGTGTCGACGTACGCCTGGGCACGGCTCTGACGGCCGCACCCGGGACCGAGCCGGGCCACGCCGGCGTGTTCACCGTCACCACCGCCTCCGGGGACGCCATCGAGGCCGACATCTGGTTCCGGGCCTACGGCACGACCACCAACAGCAGCTACCTCGCCGACGGCGCGCTGACCACGCTGACACCGCAGGGCCGCGTGCCGGTCACCGCATCCCTCAACGTGCAGGGGTACGAGCACGTCTACGCGGTCGGCGACCTCACCGACGTCCCCGAGGCCAAAATGGCGGGCTACGCGATGCAGCACGCCGAAGTGGTCGCCGCCAACATCGCCGCGCAGCTCAAGGGCGAGCAGCCCGCCGCCACGTACCGACCGCTGGCCTTCCCCATGATCCTGCTGCCCCTCGGTACTACCGGCGGCGTCGGCCAGCTCCCTTCTCCCGAAGGGCCGTTCACGGCACCGACGGCCATGGTCTCGGAGTTCAAGGGCGCCGACCTGTTCACCGCACGCTTCATCGGCCAGTTCGGCCCGACGGCCTGAGACGGCCTTAGGCCCGGACGACCCGACCGGAAGGAGACGATGCTGTAAACCCGCTTGCGCCGCAGCGGCCTGTGCCCAAGTGGGTGCGGGTCGCCTTGCGGGTCGACCGTGTGGGCCGACCGTGCGGGCGCGCCACATTGACCTGGGGCGTCCGCACGGGCAAGTCTGCTGGCCACGGCGTGCGTTAGGCGGTCGCGGGTCCGGCAGGAGGAGGCGGCATATGGAGTGGACGGGCCAGCGGTACGCGGACGGTCCGACCGTCGCGCTGGAGGCGTACGTCGCGGCGCCGCCCGAGCGCGTGTGGGACCTGGTCGGCGACATCCACCTCATGGCGAGGATCAGCGGCGAACTGCAGACCGTCGCATGGCTCGACGGCGCGACCGGCCCGGCGGTCGGGCACCGCTTCGCCGGGCACAACGAGCACCAGGCGATCGGCCGGTGGAGCACGACGTCGTACGTGGTCGAGTGCGAGCGTCCGTACCGTTTCGCGTGGGCGGTGGAGGACCCGGAGACGCCGGTCGCGACGTGGCGCTTCACCGTGCGGCCGGAAGGCGCGGGATGCGTGGTGGAGCAGTGGGTGCGGCTCGGTCCCGCGCCGTCGCGATTGAGCCAGGCGATCGCCCGCATGCCCGACAAGGAGCAGCAGATCGTGTTCGTCCGCATGCGCGAGTTCGAACGCGGCATCGCGGCGAACCTGGCCGCCGTCAAACAACTCGCCGAAGAACCCGGACCGCCCGATCAGGCCGGACCGCCCGATCAGGCCGATCAGGCCGAACAGCCGGATGGCGCACCGGCACCGAGCCCGGCGTCCGCATAGCGGCGCCGCTAGTCTCACGGCATGGACAAGCCGATCGAACTGGTGATCTTCGACTGCGACGGTGTGCTCATCGACAGCGAGCGCATCGCGGTACGGGTCGATGTGGTCGTCCTGGCCGCGCTGGGCTGGCCGATGACCGAGGAGGAGGTCGTCGACCGGTTCGTCGGCCGTACGACCGCCGACTTCGCCGCGGACATCGAGGCCTACCTCGGTCGGCCGCTGCCCGAGGACTGGGCCGACGAGTTCCGCCCGCTGTACGAGAAGGCCCTGCGCGACGAACTCACCCCGGTCGACGGCATCGTCGACGCCCTGGACGCCATCACGCTGCCCAGCTGCGTCGCGTCCAGTAGCGACCACCACCACCTCCGCACGTACCTCGGGCAGACCGGCCTCCTCGACCGCTTCACCGGCCGGATCTTCAGCGCCACCGAAGTCGCCCGCGGCAAGCCCGCCCCTGACGTATTCCTGCACGCCGCCAAGACGCTGGGCGTCGACCCGGCGGCCTGCGCGGTGATCGAGGACAGCCGCCACGGCGTCGCCGCAGCACGCGCCGCCGGCATGCGCGCCTTCGGCTACTGCGGCGGCCTCACTCCGGCGTCCTGGCTCGAGGGCCCGTCCACCACGGTCTTCGACGACATGCGCGCCCTTCCCGGCCTACTCGCGGGAGCGTGATCCGGGCCTGGGTCGGGGCCGGAGTCGGGGTCGGGGGTGTGACGAGGCGACCGGCCGCTCAGCCCTGTGCGGGCCGGAGCAGATCGAGGAACGCGCCGAACGACCCCGCAACAGTGCGCGGTACGCGGTCCTCGTCGACGTATGCGACCGAAGGCTCGCCGCCTGGCCCGCAGACGGAGTAGTCGAGCATGACGGTGTCGTGCCCGCCCGAGGGTGTACCGAAGAGCACGACTCCGATGGGCGGATAGTCCCACTCGTCGATGAGATAGGCGCTGCCCGTCTCTGCGTCGATGCCGTTGTCGCCGCCGATCCCGTAGAGCTGCTGCACCTCGAAATGGTCGCCGGCCCAGGAGGTCCGGAACGGCGTCGGGCAGACGCGGCGGCGCAGAAGGCCGCCATTGCGCACCGCCAGCAGATCCAGGTACCGCCGGGGCAGCACCACACCGAGCGATTCCTGAGCGCGTTCGGCCATACAGACGCGCAGGGTCGGACCGGTGAAGTAGTCCTCGTCTTCGAACGTGTCGTCCATGTGCTGCTCCCTTGGCATCTGCTGCCGCAGTATCTCGGGCACGCGTCAAGCCGGGTCACCCGTGCCCGGTCAGGCACACGCCGCCTCGATGATCGACACATCTGATGCCGTCGCGATGACCCGCTTGAGCCGGAAACCGCAGGTGTGCAACAGCGACTCGTGTTCCCCGCGGGTGCGTTGCCTGCCCCCGGTGTGGATGAGCATCACGATGTCCATGGCCTTGGACCAGTCGGGCCCGGGATCGTCGGGGATGACACTTTCCACCAGCAACAGCCGCGCATGCGGTGGGGCGGCCTTCCGTACGGCGGCCAGGATCGCGGTGGCCCGTTCGACGTCCCAGTCGTGGATCACGTCCATGAGCATGTAGGTGTCGCAGGCCGGCAGCGGGTCCTTGAAGAAGTCGCCAGGTTGCAGTGTGAGCCGATCTGAGGCGATCTCCGCGGCACGCTCGATCACCGGGGGCAGGTCAAAGAGGATGCCCGTGGTTCGCTCGGCCGCGTCCACCACTGCCTGGAGTAGGTGTCCCTGGCCGCCGCCGATGTCGGCGATCGTGCCGCAGTCCGAGAAGTCGTAGGCGGCCAGGACACTCGCGACCTGGATGCGTGCCTTGGAGGCCATCGCGGCGTCGAAAACCCGGCCCGCCTCGGGGTCGCTGTCGAGGATGGCGAAGAACCCGTCCGGATTCAGCTTGTTCGTGACCGGGAGTCCGGTCTGGAGTGAGTAGTCGAAGTAGGCCAGTCGCTTCACAGTGCTTTCGGATCCGAATGTCGCCGCGAAGTCACGCCAAGACTGGGGATGGTCGGAACGGAGCATTCGCGACGCGCCGGTATGGGTGAAGCGGTCGGAGTCGGCTGCGAAGACGCCATGGGCAGCCAGGAGGCGTAGTACACGGCCGAGGGCCTCGGGATTCACTCCGGTGGCTTCGGCCAGCTCCTCGGCCGTCCGCGGCGTGTCGTCGAGCGCATCGGCGATGCCGAATCTGGCCACGGCGGCCAGGCAGTGCCCGACAAACAGGCCTCCGAGCACCCCGGTCAGTGTGTCGAAGGGCCCCGGCCGTCGATCGAGCGCGGCATGGTGATCGTCACTGGCGGGCATGGAACGCCTCCGATTGTCCCGGCTATGCGGACGGCGCAAACGTCGTCGCCCTCATTGTGCGAGTCTCAAGGCGTCGTCGGCAGGGGGAGGCTGTCGGGCCGGCCAAGCGCCTGCCAGGCCCTGCAAGGAGGCCGCAGCCGTCATCGGGCGGGCGGTGCCGGTGTGCTCCGGGGTTCGGGGTCCGGCGTGTGGCGCCCCTCGTCCGCGGCGGTGCGGGCCGCCGGTCCCCGTCCGTCCCGGATCCCCATGCGAGGACGGGCGGTGGACCGGCGGCCGGTAGAGGTGACCGGGGAGGTGTTCCCTCGGTCGGGCCGGGTCAGGACATCTGGACCAGGTTGTAGAGGATGCGCGTGTCCTCGGTGAAGGACGGGCCGACGATGTTCTGCGCGTTGCCCAGCGATCCGAGGAACTGGCTGTAGTTGAAGGAGTTGAGCGAGACCTGGGTGCCGATGCCGGCCACCGGGTCGAAGTCCTGCAGCATCGGGCCGCCGCTGGCGCCGCCGGAGAGGTTGGCGTCCAGGGTGTAGTTGAGCGACATCGTCCAGTCCTTCTTGGCGATGTTCTTGGCGTACACGAGGCTGGTGCCGTCGTAGCGGGCGACCGGACCCGACCCGAACGACGGGGCGGCCGGGTAGCCGAACGCGTACGTCTCCTTGGCGGCGATGGGCCGGAACGCGATGTGCTGCGCGCCGACCTCGTCCGCGAGCCGCACGCCGGGGCGGTGCGGGTCGACGACGGTCATCATCGCCACGTCGTACTGGAAGTTGAACAGGTTGAGCGCGGACACGCCGACCTGGCCGAACGCGGACCACTGCCCGGTCGTGTAGATCTTGTCGACCACCCACAGGCCGTGCGGGGCCTGGGACGCCAGGTCCGGGGCGTCGCCCCGGTACCCGGGCACGAAGATCATCTTGTCGTTGGTGAGGTCGATGGCGTCCTGGGCGAAGCCGTTCTTGTCGCCCGCGGCCTTGGCGATCATCGGGACCGGGACGAGCGTGCAGTGGCCGGCGGTGACGATCGTGCGGCCGTTGGCGCTGTCCACCGAGTTCGCGCTGCACGTGGTGGGCCAGGAGATATGCCGGTACTCGGTGGTCTGGCCGTTCTCGACCTTGATGATCTCCTGCGTCTCGATGAAGTGCCGCTCCGCCGGGACCACGGGGTCCGCCGGGACGAACGCCTTTGCGTCGGCGTCCCAGGACTTGAACGCACCGGTCTCGCGGACCGCGCCGACCGCGTCGCCCGCGACCGAGGGCCGCGTCACGGCCTGCCAGGTCGCGGTCTGGCGGGCGAACACCCGTCCGACAGTGTCGGTGACGGCCGCGTTCCCTTGCGGGTCGACGGCCGACCACTTCCGGCCGCGGTCGGTGTCGGTGAAGTACGGACCCTCCGGGTACTGGGTGATCGTGAAATCCCAGCGCGCGAAGTCGTCGCCGGTCCAGTAGTCCAAGACGGCGAACTGCTTGGCCGGGGTGTCCGCCCACCACTGCGGATAGACCGGCGCGGGCGGCGGGGCGGTGGCCCCGGCGGGCGCGGGTACGGACACGGGCAGTACGGCGGCCGCGGCGATCAGCGCGGCGGTGAGCAGGTGGCGCAAGGGACGTCGCACGGGCGTTCCTTCCGGGGGGCGCAGGCCGGCACGCGGACAGCCGCGGTCGGGCCCGGGGCGCGGAACTCCCCGAGCCGGACCGGCGGACCGCGGCGGGACGGGCAGCGGACGGCGGTGGCGGGCGCCACCCGGGCAGACGACTCAGGCGGGCGAACGGATGGCGTACGGGCGGCGTATGGACGGCGTATGGACGGACGGCGCCGGACCGAGCCGGATCGAGCCTGGGCCTGGGTGGCGGGACGGCGGACAGCAGGTGTCCACGGTGTCGGTCCGGGCGCCAGGCGTCTTGGATAAAACCGACCCGGGTTCGGGATGTCGGGATTGGCTGTGTCCACGAGTTCGGGTGGCAGATGTTGAGGAGTTCGGAAGGCATTGAGGGAGCCGCTGTCGCCGGATCGTTCACGAGCCGTGAGTATCTGTTCCTGAACCCAGGTGCTGGTCCTAGGAGTTGGGTAGACGGTCTGGCATGAACACCGTTGGGCTTCCTGCTTGCGAGCCGAGGGTACTCAGTCTTCTCCAGCTTCTCCGACCTGGTCATACTCGCGGCATGAGATGGGTCTGGTGGGCGTTGGCCGTGTTCTTCAAGCTCTGCGGATTGGCCTTGTTCGTGTGGGTGGAGGTCTTCCTCGACTTCGGGTACCGGCACTTTTGGCAGGAAGCGGTGGTCTACATCCTCGGATTCTTCGGCGCCGGGTTCCTGGTGTTTGTTGTGGGCCAGCACTTCGAGGAGCGGTTCGATGCGGATCCGGACACCCGAAGCAAGGCCCAGAAGAAGCTGTACCGCAATATTCATTCCAAGGAGCACAAGGGGGATGACATCGACTGGGGTCAGTTCGGCTGACCGGGTCGGATGACGGAGCAGCTGGTCTGGGCCGGACCCAGGCCAGCGGTGCGTGCCCAGGCCCGCCGGCAGGGACAGTTCGGCGACGGCCCGGACGGCGTTGGCGGAGACGACGCCGGGCGATCACGCCGCGCGGGCGGGCGGCGCCGCAGGCGCCGGCCGCCCGGCCTGGACGGTGCTGCGGCGGGTGAGGCGGCGGGTCATCAGGGAGATCGCGGCCCAGGTCAGAAGGCTCTCGGCGTGTTGGATCAGCCGTTCGTAGTCCCGTGCGTGCCGAAGGGCGTGCATGAGCCAGGCCAGTGACCTTTCCACGACCCAACGACGCGGCAGCACCACGAACCCGACCGCGTCCTTGGGCCGGTTGACCGTCTTCAAGGTCAGCCCGAGCCACTTCTTGGCCCAGTGGACCAGCTATCCGCCGTAGGCGGAGTCGGCCCAGACGATGGTGATCTCGGGGTGCATCAGCCGCAGCCGGAACAGGACCTGCTTGGCCGCGTCGCGGTCGGTGACGTCGGCGGGGGTGACCATGACGAACAGCAGCAGCCCGTGTGTGTCCACCACCAGGTGCCGCTTCCTCCCGTTGACCTTCTTTGCGGCGTCGTAGCCGCGCGAGTCCTTTCCCACGGTCTCTGCCGCGCGGACGCTCTGGGAGTCGATCACGGTGGCGACCGCGCGCGGCGCGCGGCCCATCTGCCGCCGCACTTGCCGGCGGAGCTGGTCGCGGATCTGCCCGACCACTCCGGCTGCCGCCCACCTGGCCATGAACCCGTAGCACGTCTTCCAGGGCGGGAAGTCACGCGGCAAGGCGCGCCACTTGCAGCCGGTGTCGACGACGTAGCGGATCGCGTCGACGGTCTCGCGGCGCGGGTGCTGCTCCGGCCGCCCGCCCTTCGGCGTCTCGCAGGCCGGGACCGGCAACAGCGGTTCGATCAGGGCCCATTCGGCGTTCGTCATGTCCGAGGGGTAGCAACTGCGGCGCATCGGTCGGTTCCTCCTCCCGGAAGCCGGATCCGGGGCGGGGGCCGTGCAGCGGCCCCCGCCCCGGGTGGGGAGCGGCAACAGGTTCAGGAGTCGGAGGTGTCGAGCATGTCGAGGTTGGTCTCGATCGCGCTGAGCATGGCGCTGGCGTAACCGATCCACCTCGCCCTCGGCGTCTCCGCCAGCTGCGGCGCGACCGTGCCGGTCACCAGCCGCCGGATCTCCCCGAGCTGCTCGCGCACCTGCCCGCGGATGTACTGCTCGACGTCCTCGGCCGACACCCCGAAGCGGTCGCCGTCGGCCCTGGTCCAGATGATCGGCGGCCAGCCGCGCTCGGCGATGATGTCGCGCAACCGGGCCAGCCCTGACCGGAACTGGCTGGGCGAAAGCTCCGTGGCGCGCTGGAGCTGGAAAGAGGTCAGCCCGGCAGGACGCGCCTCGAACAGCACGAACCGGATGGAGTCCGCGTGCCGTTCGGCGGCCTGGCCCCGGCGACGCGAGGCCCGCGGCACGGCTACTCGCCCCGCAGCAGACGCGCCAGCGCGTCGTCCATGTCGACCTTGCCGGTGTCGACCGCGGTCTCCACCCAGTCCAGCGTCGCGCGGACCCGGGCGACGTTCTGGTGCAGCACGTCGCGCCTGAAGGCGGTCGCGCCTGGCCGGCTCCGCGTAGCGGGGCCGGGCCTGGGCTGTCGCATTGCGGAATGAAGTCGACCTATATGCCGCCTACGGTCGTCTGCAGCCGGGCAGCGGAAAGCCCGGCAAGACAGAGCGAGCGAGGGGCGACATGACGATTCTGGTGACCGGTGCGACGGGAACTCTGGGGCGCCACGTAGTCAGGTGCCTTCGGCGCGCCGGACACCCGGTTCGGGCACTCACGCGTACCCCGGCAGGGGTCACGGGTCTGCCTGACGGAGTGGAGGTGGTCGGGGGCGACCTCACGAGGCCGCTCACGCTGGCGGCGGCTTTCGACAGGGTTTCCGCCGTTCACCTCCTGGGAGCCGTCGGCCACGACCACACCCCCTTGGGCGCAGCAGGGCCGCAGATCGTGGCAATGGCCGTCGAAGCGGGCGTGCAGCGGCTGACGGTTCTGTCACCTGGTGAAGAAGGCGACCTGGAACAGGCCGTGCGTGACAGCGGGCTGGAGTGGACGTTCGTCTGGCCGATCGACTTCATGTCCAACGCGCTCGGATGGGCCGAGGCCATCCGCAAGACCGCGCAGGTCCGCGAGCCCTACGGCGGGCGCAGCACCGCCTCGGTCGACGAAGCCGACGCCGCAGCCGTGGTCGCGACCCTGCTCGCCGAAGGCGGGCACGCGGGAAGGAGCCTCACCTTGACGGGCCCCGAAGCACTCACCCCGGCCGACAAGGTCGCTGCCATCGCAACCGCGACCGGCCGTGAGATCCGGTTCACCGAACTCACCGACGACCAGGCGCGCCTGCAGTGGCGCGCCGAGGGTTGGCCCGCGGAAGGCATCGAGTTCATGCTCCACATGTGGGCGACCGTGCCCGACTCGGTGGCCTCGGTGACGTCAACGGTCGAGGAACTCATCGGCCGCCCGCCCCGGACCTTTGCGCAGTGGGCCGCCGCACACGCCGATGCCTTCCGGCCTTGAGGAACATCAACCCTTGGCGGATCCGGGTGACCCTCGACCCCGCGTACCAGCGCCTTCACTTCTCATGAACAACGCCATTCGGGATTTGCGGGGTCGGGAACCAGGCCGCGGCGAGGCGAGCGGACGTGGCGCTCTGCCGACGGGGGTTCGGGGGCTGCGGGTGGCTCGCTGTGTGCGCCGTACAGGCCGCCCGGGCGTTACGGATCGTGCGGGCTCGACGGGCTGTGCGGGGCAGGCCCGTTGTGCGGCTGCGGCTGCGGCTGCGGCTGCGGGGGCGGGGCGGCCGGCGTGCCGAAGCGGCGTGGGGGTGCAGCGTCCAGGACGCGGTGCCCAGGAGCGGTGCCCAGCCGGCCTGCCTCGGTCAGGACAGGACGATGCAGCCGCGCCGTTCCAGGCGGGCGGTGATGTCCGGGGCAGGGGTGAGCGGGTTCCAGCGCAGGTCGAGCTTTTCCAGGGCGGGCAGGTCGGCGGCCCAGGCCGGGAGGTGTTCGATGCGGTTGGCCCGCAGGTCGACGTGGCGGAGCCGGGGGAGCGCGGCGAGAGTTTCGGGGACGTGGTCGAACGCGTTCTCGCGCAGGTCCAGGTGCCGCAGGTCGGCCAGGCCGGCCGTGCGCTCCGGGAGGCTGGTCAGGTCGTTGCCGCGCAGCCACAGTTCACGCAGGGCGGTGAGGTCGCCGAGGGAGTCGGGCAGGCCGGTCAGCCGGTTGTGCTCGGCCCGGAGTTCGACCAGGGCCGCCATCGCCCCGAGGTTGTGCGGGAGCTCGGTGAGGCGGTTCTCGGCGACGTTGAGGTAGCGCAGCGCGGTGAGGCGTCCGAGTGCCTCGGGGAGCTTGGCGAGCCGGTTGTCGTGCAGGTAGAGGAAGTCGCTCAGGCCGGCCAGGTCGCCGAGTTCGTCGGGGAGTTCGGCGAGGTGGTTGTGGCCGAGGTCCAGGGTCCGCAGGTGCTGCAGGGTGCCGATCCGGGGCGGCACCGCGGCCAGGTCGTTCTCGGCGAGGATCAGTTCCTGCCAGTCGTCGCGCGCCCACACCTCGTCGGGCACCCGGCCGAGGTGGCGGCGCCACAGGTCGAGACGGGGCGGGGTGCCGGACGGGCCGCGCGGCGGGGCCGGGGCGGGAACCGTGGCCAGGGCGGAAGTCGGGGCCGGGGGCGGCTGCGGGATGCCGGTGCTGTTCATGCGCGGACGGCCTCCTGGACCGGTGGGGTGCTCAGGACCGGCTGGTGTCGGAGTCGGGGGCGGTGCTCGTGCCGGTGCCGGTGTTGCTGCCGGTGTTGCTGTCGGGGGCGACAGTATTGCCGGGTGCGGGGCCTGCCGTCTTGGCAGAACGGGACGCAGGCCCGGCTTTCTTGGCGGCGGCTTTGGAAGCCGGGGTCCGCTTCGCAGGCTTGTCGGCTGATTTGCGGCGGGCGGGGTCGCCGGAGGAGTCGGCTGCGTTCGCGGCGGTGTCCGTGGCGGCATCCTTGGCGGGCCGGGTCGACTTCCCCGTTCCCGTCCCTGCCCCGGTTCGTGCTGCCGTCGCTGGTGACGACGGGGCGGATGCCGCCGTACGGGAGGCCCTGGCGGCCCGCGGTGTCTGCGCGGTGCGCCGCAGGCGGCTGCGGACCGCGCGCTGGGTCAGCGGGCCGAGGTCTTCGAGGAGGCCGACCAGGGCACCGAGTTGTTCGAGGGCGTCCAGGGCGCGGTCCGCGCCCGCGCGGTCGACGCCGCCGTACAGTTCCAGGCCGATGAACGCGGACGCGACGGCGCGCGCGAGGCCGGGTGCGTCGACGACCTCGGCGAGCGGGGTGTCGGCGAGGACGCGCGCGAGTACGGTCTCGATCTCGTCGATCCACATCCCCAGCCCGGCGGCGGTCGCGGGGGCGAGTGCCGGGTCGGTCTGCGCGCCGGCCAGCAGGTGGGCGAGGACGATCATGTCGGCCTGGCCGTCCTCGTGCAGTTCGCGGCTCAGGTCGAGCAGCTCGCGGACGGAGCCGACCGCGGCGAACCGCTCGCGGTACGCGGCCACATGCTGTTCGGCGCCGTGCGCGCAGGCCGCGGACAGGAGGTCGTCGACGGTGCCGAAGTGGTAAAAGACCAGCGCCTGGTTCACGCCCGCGGCGGCGGCGATGGTACGGGCGGACGTGCCGGCGATGCCGTGCGCCCGCAGGGTGTCCAACGCGCCCTGCATCAGCTTGGCCCGCGTGTCGCTGCTCATCTGGGACGGGTTCTCCGTGCTTCGTCGGGCCACGGCGGCGGCACGGCGCCGCGCGTTCCGCTTCCGCGGGTCCGGGCGCGGCCGGGCTCGCGGCGCGGGCGCGGCCGGGAGTCGTGCAGGAGTCGTGGCCGGGGTCGTGCTGCGGTCAGTGGCGGGATTCCTCCCGTACCGGCCTAACGCTAGCGGGCACAGAGGTGCTGCCGAGCGAGGTGTAGGCGGCGGTGAAGCTGCCGTCGTACCCGAACACCGGTCCGACGAGCGGATTCACCACCCGGACGCTGATCCGGAACACGCCGGCCCCGTCGTCGAACGACTCGCGCACCAGCGCCTGCCCGACGACCGGGCGCGGCAGGCGGACGCCGAGGATCCCCTCGTACAGCCGGTAGGCGCCGGAGCGGATCTCCAGGCCGCCGCGGGGCGTGGCGGCGAACCGCAGGTCCACGGCGAGGTGCTGGTGGGTGCCGAGGTAGTCGACGACGCAGCCGCGGCGTTCGCTGTAGACCATGGTGGCGTCGAAGCGGCGGTGCCGGCGCGGCAGGCGGAAGGTGCGGACGAAGGTGACGGTCTCGCGGCCGAACGAGTCGAGGTACGGGTAGTTCTCGATGGTGAACGGCACGTCGGTGCCGGTCTCGGCGAGCAGGACGTGCCGGCGGTCGCCGAACGCGAGGAACGGGCGCAGCAGCGGGCGGGTGCGGGGCGTGCCGTGCCAGATGCGGCCCATGGTGCCGGTGCCGACGCAGGACTCGCCGGCGTCGAGTCCGACGCCGAAGCGGCGGCGGAGCTCCGGGTGGAGGCGGCCGAACTCGCGGGCGCCCATGGCGCGCTGGAACATCGAGTGGGTGCGGTGCGCCGGGCGTGCGGGCGCGGCGCTTTGCGTACCTGGGGTGTTCGGGGCGGACGCGTGGGCGGATGGGGACTCGGTGCCGGAGCCCGAGGCGGAGGCGGTGTGAGAGGCAGTGGCGGTGTGAGAGGCGGACACGGTGCTCGGGGCGTGCGGGGTCATGGCATCTCCAGGCGGGCGAGGGTCTCGGGCGGGGTGGCGGCGCGCCGGTCCGGCGGGCGGCGCAGGCAGCGGCGTGCCGACGGGGTGCCGGGCAGCGGCGGAAGGAGCAGGGCGAGCACGCCGGTCCCGGCGGCGAGCGCCCAGGAGCGGGTGCCGGCGATGACGGCGGCGACGGCCGCGGTGCGGGCGGCTGTCTCGGCGAGTGCGCGGTGCAGCGTCGCGGACGGGGCGGCGCCGGTCTCCAGCCACAGGCGGAGGCGGTCGAAGGACCAGGCGGTGGCCCAGCCCATGAGGGGGCGGAAGAGCCGGTCCGCGGTGCGTCCGAGGCGGCGGCCGCCGAAGCCGGGCGTGTAGTCGTAGCCGGTGAGGAAGCGGATGCCGTCGGGGGTGGGGACGTACCGCCAGTAGCCGCGTCCGTACCGGATCGGGGAGAGCGGGTGGGCGGACGCGAAGCGCAGGGCGGAGGTCGCGGTGCCGTCGGGGCGGAGGCGTTCGCCGGTGGTGGTGCCGGTGCCGGCGATGGTCAGGCCGGGGAACGGGCGGGTGGCGTAGCGGAAGCGGCGGCCAGGTGCGGGGGCGGCGGGTTCGCTTTCCGGGTCCGGCTCTCGCCCTGGCTCTGCCCCTGGCCCTGGTTCTGGCTCTGGCTGCGGGGTG
This sequence comes from Yinghuangia soli, assembly GCF_021502675.1. Lineage (GTDB taxonomy): Bacteria > Actinomycetota > Actinomycetes > Streptomycetales > Streptomycetaceae > Yinghuangia > Yinghuangia soli. The sequence goes on along the minus strand of NZ_JAKFHA010000018.1, from coordinate 39,092 downwards.
GCGCCGCAGGTCGGCTCCGGCTTCGGGGTGGTGCCGCGGGCGGGGACGGTGTCGAGGTCGCGGATCTCGGTGAAGCGCAGGTCCCAGCGTTGGTGGAGGGCGGGGTCCTGGGTGTGGCGCCACAGTTCGTAGGGGTGGGTGCGGACGAGGGTCTCGATGTAGAGAGGGCGGGGTCGGGCGCGGCGGCGCGATCGGCCCTCAAGGCGCAGGTGCGGGAGCAGCCGAGGGAGCCGGAGCGGCTGTCGGCTCGGCTGCGGGGGGCGGTGTGGACGTGCGTGCATGGCGGAGTCCCCTGCGGAAGGTCCGAGGACATGGGTTTGAGCGGGTGCTCAAATCGACCGTAGACGATTTTGAGCACCCGCTCAACCATGACCTCGGGGCGATCCTCCGCCCCGCGCGTCAGTCGGCCGGGATCTCGCCGAAGGCGCCGGACTGGACGTCCGCGACGGCCTGCTCCAGTTCGCGGCGGGTGTTCATGACGAACGGGCCGTAGTGCGCGACCGGTTCGCGGACCGGGCGGCCGGTCCACAGCACGAAGCGCAGGTCCTGCGCCTGGTCCGGGTCGGCGGTGACCGCGAGCACGCCGTCGACCGGCGCCCCGTCCGCCCCTTCCCCATCCGCACCTGCCCCGGTATCCGCGGGGGTGCGGGGCGACGGGGCGAGGTGGACGACCTGTCCTGCGCGGGCCGGGGTGGCGTCCGGACCGAAGGTGCCGGAGCCGGCCAGTACGTACACGAAGCCGTCCTGGTCGGACGGGATTTCCTGGGCGTACGAGGCACCCGGGCGGACCGTCGCGTCGGCCATGGTGACCGGGACGACGTTGACCGCGGGGCCGACGGCGTCGCCGGAGCGGCCGGAGAAGACGCGTACCGCGACGCCGTCCTCGCGGCGTACGGGCATCGCGTCGGCGCGCAGGTCCTGGTAGCGCGGCTCGTCCATCTTGTGCGCGGCCGGGAGGTTGACCCACAGCTGCAGGAGGTGGACGGGTTCGCCGCGGTAGGCCTTCTCGGCATGGAAGAGGCCGCGTCCGGCGGTCATCCACTGGACGTCGCCGGGGCCCAGGACGCCGTGTCCGCCGCGGTTGTCGCGATGCTCGGCCCGGCCTTCCAGGACGAGGGTGACGGTCTCCTGGCCGCGGTGCGGGTGCCAGTCGAAGCCGACCGTGCTGAACCAGTCCTCGGCGAGGAACAGGAACGGGTCGTGCCGGGTCGGGCGGCCCGGCTCGAGGACCATCGCCTTGTCGTCGACCTGCGCGTCGCCGCCGAGCATGCGGCGGTCGGTCACGGCGGCCACGCGGCGTGCGGTCGGGGTCTGCGCGGTCATCCCACACCTCCAAGATTTGGTTGAACGGTCAACATAACTGTGGGGCGGGGCTCCCTATTCCGGCGGGGCGGGGGCCGGTCGGCGGGCCGTCGGCCCTCGTCCGACTGTCCGGAAAACGCCCCTTGCGTCGTCGCAGCACGCCTCAGGTGATACCCCTTGGGCCCGTGAATCCCTCCCGCTCCGCCGCGCACCGACCGTCGCCCACGCCGCCGATACCGCAGCTCCGGCCTCTCCAGCCGCCGCAGCCGCAGGCCCCGGCGGCCGCCCCGCGCGGACGCACCGCCCGACGGAGACACGGGATCCCGGCCCTGCTCGCCCCTGCGATCGCACTCGCGGTCCTGGCCGCCGGCTGCACCTCCGACGACGGCCCCGACACCGCCAAGGGCGGCAACACCAGCGCCGCCCCCGGCACTTCAGGCGCCCCGGGCACCCCGCCCGGGAACGGAACCGGGACCGGCACCGGGAACCCGCCGCCCGCCGGCACGGCGTACGGCCAGGACAACCCCGCACTCAAGGACTTCTACGCCCAGAAACTCCAGTGGCAGCCCTGCCCCTCGAGCGGTTCGGCCGCCCCCGTCCTGCAGTGCGCCGCGCTCCAGGTCCCCCTCGACTACGCCGCCCCGACCGGCAAGACCATCCGCCTCGCCGTTTACCGCGCCCCCGCGACCGGCGCGCCGTCCGCCCGGATCGGCAGCCTCGCGGTCAACCCCGGCGGCCCCGGCAGCGGCGTCGGCGGCCTGGTCGAGCGCATCGCCGGCAATCAGCCCAAACTGGCCGAGCGCTACGACATCGTCGGCTTCGACCCGCGCGGCTCGGGCCGCAGCAGCCGCATCGTGTGCGCCGACGGGCCGCTCATGGACCGCCTCCAGTCCATCGACCCGACCCCCGCCGACGCCGCCGAGGTCGCCTCCGCGGCCGGCGTCCTCAAGGAATTCGGCCAGGGCTGCGCGTCCCGCATGGGCGACCTCCTCCCGCACATCGGCACCGCCACCGCCATCGACGACATGGACGTCTTCCGCGCCGCGCTCGGCGAGGACAAGCTCAACTACCTCGGCATGTCGTACGGCACCCGGCTCGGCAGCCACTACGCCGAACGCCACCCCTCCCACGTCGGACGCTTCGTCCTCGACGGCCTCGTCGACTCCTCCGTCGACCGCATCACCATGGCCCGCGAACAGGCCGAGGCATTCGACCTGGCGTTCCGCGCCTTCGCCGCCGACTGCCTGCAACTCGCCGACTGCCCCTTCACCGGCACCGTCGCCGACGCCACCGTCCGCATGCGCCGCGCCCTCGACGAACTGGACCGCAATCCCGCCAAGATCGGCGTCCGCCGCCTCGACGAAGGCATGGCCGCCAGCGTCATCGGCAGCTACCTCTACAGCCGATCGGCGTGGGAGCCGCTGCGCATCCTCATCGGTTCGCTCTTCACCGGCAGCCCACGCCCCCTGCTCGACGCCTTCGACTCCTACGCCGACCGCGGCCGCGACGGCGCGTACCGGGACTCCACCCTCCCCGGCTACTTCGAGATCAGCTGCGCCGACGGCCAGACCCTCACCGCCGCCGAAGCCGCCGACCTCACCCGCGACATCATGGCCACCGCCCCTGTCCTCGGCCCCGGCGTCGTCTGGAGTTGGGCCGCCGACTGCCCCGCCCCCGGCCCGGACCGCGCCCGCCCCATCGCCGGCGCCGACCTCCCCGGCATGCTCCTCATCAGCACTACCCGCGACCCGGCTACCCCCCACGTCAACGCCCCGCGCGTCGCCGCCCAACTCCCCAAGTCGGTCCTGGTCACCTACGACGGCGACGGCCACGTCGCCTTCGGCGGCCCGGCCTGCGTCGACGGCGCGGTCGTCACCTTCCTGACCACCGGCAAACTCCCGGCGGCGCCGCTGACCTGCTCCTGAGACCCCTGCTCCTGGGCCCTGCGCGGCGAACCTCCAGCCGTGGCGTGTCGCCCTGCGTGGCCAGGATCCGTTGCCCTTGGTCATGAACAAGGAAAGGGCACCACCGTGGGCGCCTCCGGCTGGAGCTACACCACCCCGTACGTCGACGACCCCGCGACGTCGCTGAGACTGCTGCGCGAGCAGACGTTCGCCGCGTACGACTTCAGCGACGTCGAGGAATGGGGATGCCCGGTGCCCGCGTCGCTCGACGATCTGTACGACCAGGTGTACGGCGAGTACCTCGGCACCGAAGGCACCCATTCGATCCTCGACGTCGACACGTTCCTCGCCGAGGACGCGGCGCCCAACATCCGCTTCGGGGACCACGGCGTACTGCGCCTGTGGCCGAAGGCCAAGGTCACCGAGGTGTTCGGCACCGGCGAGCCCACGGGTGCGGACGTCGAAGCGTTCGACTTCCTGGAGCTCTCCGCCGCGGACCCGAGCCTCACCAAGTGGAACGGCCGCTGCATCGTGCTCTACCGGGACGGCCACCCGCACGAGCTGTTCATCTGGGGCCGGTCCGGCGACTGACCGCGGCGACGGCGGCAAGGCCGGCCTGGATCGTCGGCCTTGCCGGTGCCGGCGGCGTCTCAAGTGACTTCGTAAAACCGGCGGACGTGCCGGAGCTCGCCGGACTGCAGGTCTTCGTCGCGGATCCAGAAGGCGACGTTGACGATCTCCGCCCACTCGGTGCCGGCCTCGGACTCCAGCTGCAGCTGAAGCCGGCGCGGCCCGCCCGGCAATCCGCTGGTGGACTCTGCGACTCGCCCCGGCCGCGACGGGAGAACGGGACGGGCCTGCCCGGACGGCAGTGCCGCTGCGCAGGGCCCGGCCCGTACCTGCGATCGTGGCCGGGTGACCGATCACTCCGGCGTGCCCGCCCGGCTCGCCCGCCCCGCCGGCCTCGACAGCACAGGACCGTCCGACGACTTCGCCGTGCTCTGGCCGCGAGCCGCGTCCACTGAGACGGCGTGGCTGGAAGAGCTGGCGGGCAGCGGAGTCACCGGCTTCATGCCGCCGCCGATGCCGGACGCTGCCTGGGTCCTGAACGCGATGTACGAGCATGAGAGCGGGCCGACCGACGCGACCTACGACGATCTGCACCGCGCGCGGGTCGCGGAAGGCCTCGTCCCGACGCGCATGATCGGCGACATGGACCTGAACACCATCGGCACCGCGACCGGCGGCGGCCTGGGCCGCGCCGAGCATCCCGGTCCCGGGTGGCGACGGCTCCGGTGGGCGGAACTCGCCGGCCGGGTCGGCGATCCGGTGGTGCCCGAGGGCATGCTGCCGTGCTTCCGCTGCTTCCCGTCCGCGAAGATCGCCAGTAGTTGGCCGCTCGGCATCCGGCCGCCCACCGAGGGAAGCATGGACCGTGCGACGTGGAACCGCGTCACCGCCGTGCTCGCGGAGAACTCGCCGGACGGAGCGGACACCCGCTGCCTGGCGTACTACAACCCCCTGATGCTGGGCTGCGAGGACTTCGACGACCTGCACGTACGCGCGGGACGGCTCGGCGACGCGGCAATCCTGTACGACACTCCCGACGCCGACTTCAGTCCGTCGAACCTCTGGGCCCAGGACCGCTCGTGGGTGCTCTGCACCGACTACGACCTCTGGGGCACCAAGATCGCCGGCCCGTCCGCCCTTATCGAGGCGCTCCTGTCCGACCCCGAACTCGAATCCGTCCGCCTCCCCTGGGCCCGCTGAGGCGAATTCGGCCGGGAATCATGCACATTGGATCGCCCGTATCACGGGCATTGCCCGGGTCCGTGTGCCCATGAAGCCGCGGCCGCGCCGCGTCAGGCGACGTACTGAGGCAGCCGATGCCCCCGTACCAGGCGGACGTCAGGCCCGAACCGGGCAGGCAGCAGAGCTCGTACGAGCCTTGCCGATGAACGAGACGATGCCCCGGCAACCACACTGAAAGGCCAGCTTCGACCGCTTCAATCGGCGGCCCGACTAGGACGTCCTTCCGACGATGACCTGGGCATGCGTCTGCCATCGCCCGCGACCACGCGGGCGATGGCAGACGCGTACTCCGAGGGTCGGCTGGCCGCCGCGTACTCCGAGGGTCGGCCGATCAGCTCGGAGCACCGTCGCTCTGGAACAGCGGGGCTGCACCGTACCTGTCGTCGTGGACTTCGCCGTCGGCCACCCCGCCCCGCGAACGCAGTAGTACGACATGGGGCACGGCAACTTCGACAGCGGGTCAGTACGCGACGGCCGCCAGCATGCGGTGGTGCTCGGGCTTCTCGGCCTCGTCGACCAGCGCCGCTGCCAGGTCCGCGTACGCGAACGGCGGGGTGCCGTCCGGCTCCGGGAGCAGGCGGTGGTCGCCGATGCGGTACGTGCGGGTGCCGGGAGCGGTGTCGTCGAGCATCACCGGGGGCGGGGCGAGCACCAGCCAGTCCAGGTCGGCGTCCGCGGCGCGCAGGACGTCCAGTTCGGCGGTGTGGCCCAGGGAGAAGGCGCGGTTGGCGGGAGGGAAGTCCGGGGCATCGTGAACCGCGACGCCCGGGGCGACCTCGAGCGTCGTCCCGATGCCGACCAGCACAAGCCGCGCCACGCCCGCTTCGCGCAGCCCGGCGATCAGCGCCCGGGCCGCCGCGGGGAAGAACTCCACGGACGGGACGTCCAGGCGGGCGGCCGCGTTGACGACGGCATCGTGCCCGGCGGCCGCCGCGGCCACCGACGCGGCGTCGGTCACGTCCCCTGCGACCACGGCCACCGTGCCGCCGCCGCTTGCGCCGGTCGTGGCGAGTGCGGCGAGGCCCGTGTGCTGCGCCGGGTTGCGGACCACCGCGGTCACTTGATGGCCTCGGGACGCCGCCTCCGCGACCGTCCTGCGCCCCGCGCGCCCGCCTGCTCCGAACACTGCGATCTTGCCCATGCCGGTTGCTCCGTCCGAGATCCACCGGGCGGCAGGACCGCCGACCGGACCTCGGACGCTACGTGCGGGGGTGCCGGTTACCGCAACGATACCGACGTACCGGGACCTCCGCGGGCCGCGTGACGCCGCGCCGAACATCCTTACTGGACAAGGGAGATCGCGCATCGGTACGCCGAAAAGAGGTTGACCTGCCGGTTAGCGTTCTGGCTGGCCGACCGCTCGGTCGGCCAGCCAGAACGACACGGAGGACCCGCACACGTGCGATCACGACCGCAGCACAGCCGGAGACCCCTGGCCGGACGGGCCACGACTGTGGTCGCGGCCTGCCTCGCGGCTGTTGTGCTCGGGGCGGCCGCTTGCCGGAACGACGGCGGCACAGGCTCCGCACCGGACGCAGCGGCCGGCGGCACCGACGTGTTGCAGGTGCTGCGCGCCGCGAAGGACGCCACGGCAGCGGCACGGACCGTCTCGGGCAAAGGCGTGCTCGGTATTGGCGAAGGCCCTGCGGACAAGAGGGTGGACGCGGCGTTCGCGTACGGCCCGTCGCCGGCCCTACGGTCCACGGAGGTCGCCCCGGCGGGAGCGAATGCAGGCGCAGAGCTTCCCTTGTTCGAGTACCTCGCCACGGAATCCCGCCTCTACATGCGCGTCCTCGACGGCGGCGACATGCCCGGCGCCGACCAGATGTCGGACGATGCGCTGTCGCTGTGGACGAGCCTGCCTCCGTCCGGAGTCCTCGACATACCCGACGGACCTGACGGCCTTGGGATCGACCCTGGCGACCGCCCGCCGCTGTCGGCCGCCCCCGACGCCCACCTTGCCCTGCTCGACCCGCTGACCGGGCTCGCCGTCCTGGCCGCCGCGCCCGACGCCCGGCGCATCGGCAGCGAGAAGATCGACGGCAAGGACGCCGTGCACTACCAGGGCGTCTTCCCGGCCTCCGCGCTCGCCTCCGCGACCGCCGCCTCGCTCGGCCTGACGGAGAGCCAGTTCCAGCGCCTCGCGACCGACTTCCGCGACAACCGGCCGACGTCGATCCAGGTCGACATCTGGCTCGGCCCGGACCGGCTGCCGGTCAGGCAGGACGTGGCGAGCCGGTACGACCCCGCTGCCGACCGTACGACCCCTCCGGCAACCGAATCGACCGACACCGACCCGGGCTCCGGCTCCGACCCGGGCTCCGACCCCGGAAGCGAGTCCGGGACCGGAACCGGGTCTCTGGACCCGCCGGCGCCGCTCGCCTTCACCGTCTCCATCACGTACAGCGGCTGGCGCAAGCCCGTGGACGTCGCCGAGCCGCCTGCCGAGCAGCTCCGCAACGGATAGTCCGAACGGGTAGCGTCGGGGCATGCCGTCCGCAGACACCGACCTCGCCGCCCGCCAGGAGACCGACGCGTCCGCGATCGCCGCCGCCGGAACGGCTTCCGGCGCGGCGCCTCGCGGGCTGCCGCCGCTGCGTGCCGACATGTTCGCCGAGGGGTGCCCGAGCAGCGCCGTCCCGATCCGGATCGGCGAGAAGTGGGCCGGCATGGTCCTGGTCTGCCTGGCCGACGGGCCGCGCCGCTTCTCCGAGTTGAAGGTGCCGCTGCGCGGCGTCACGCCCAAGGTGCTCACCGAGACCCTGCGCGCCCTCGAGCGGGACGGCATGATCACGCGCACCGCGTACGACGAGATGCCGCCGCGTGTGGAGTACGCGCTGACCGACCTCGGCCGCTCGCTGTTCGCGATGATGCACGCCTGCCGTGAATGGGCCGAAGCGAACCTGCCCGACGTCCTCGCGGCACGGGAGGCCTACCTCGACGCGCAGGCCGAGGCCCGTACCCGCGACGCGGGCTGAGGCCAGGGATCACAAGGCCTCGCCGGGCGGTGCGTGGCGTCCGGTCAGTCCCACCAGCGCGCTGGTCAATGCGAGGGCGGCGAGGACGCGCCGGGTGTTGTTCATGCCACGCAAATGATCGTCAAGGCCTCGGGGCACACGTCCTCGTTCAACCGCTGAAGGCCGTCCCTGCTCCGGCCCCTCGAACCGGTATCGAGGGTGCCTGGACCGCGTCTGGGACAACCGGATCGCGGCGGCCGGTGACGAGGTCCCGCTTCGGCTTCACCGGCGCCGCGATCCGGTTCACGGCCACACTGCTGTGCATGACGACCCTCACCGCCGGGGCCAATGTCCCGGTCCCCGCCGGGAACCTCACCCTTGTGGTCCGCTGGGCCGCGGACCCGCATCCGCACGGCGGCCCGGCCGTCGACGCCTCCGCACTCCTTGTCACCGCCGCCGGACGGGTGCGCACCGACGACGACTTCGTCTCGTGCAACCGTCCCCAGGCCGCGGGCGGAGCCGTCGCGCACCACGCAGGGCAGGCCGGCACCGAGTACCTGACGGTGCGTCCGGACGCGCTGCCGGGCGACATCGACCGCCTGGTGGTCGCCGCCTCGGTGCGCAGCGGCACCTTCGGCTCAGTCGTGGGGCTCGCGCTGGACCTGGTGGACGCGTCGGGCACGCCGGTGGCGACGTACCCGGTCGGGGCGCGTGGCACGGAGGCCGTGCTGGTGCTGGGCGAGCTCTATCGCCGCCAGGGCGGCTGGAAGCTGCGCGCCATCGGACAGGGCTACGACTCGGGCCTCGCCGGGCTGGCGACCGACTACGGCGTGACGATCGGCGATGGAGAGCCGCGAGCCGAGCACCCGGCCGCACCCGGCGACGCGGACACCGCGGGACTGCCGCCGCAGATGGGCGCGATGGTGTCGCCGCGCAAGGAGACGGTCCAGCTCACGCTGGAGAAGAAAGGCATCGGCGGGGTGCGGGCCCGCGTCGCCGTGGTGCTGGACCGATCAGGCTCGATGAAGAACCTGTATGGGGAGGGCACGGTCGGGCGGCTCATCGAGCGCATGGCGCCGGTGGCGGCCAAGCTCGACTCGGACGGGTCGCTGGATGCGTGGATCTTCGCTGATCGATTCGCTCGCCTTCCGTCGGTGCGGGTGCCCGACCTGGCCCGCTGGATCGAGACGCATGTGTACATCTCCTCCAAGGGCAGGCAGTTGCCGCCGCTGCCTGGCGGCGGCGAGCGCCACCCGGACGACCTCGCGCACGTGTTCGGGGGAAACAACGAGCCGCCGGTGATCCGCGACATCATTGACTACTACTCCGCCCACCCTGGCGACCCGGTTCTGGTCCTGTTCTTCTCTGACGGCGGCATCACGAAGGGCACCAAGATCGGCGCGCACCTCAAGTCGGCGTCCGTACTGCCGATCTTCTGGCAGTTCGTCGGCCTCGGTAACGCCGACTACGGGGTTCTGGAGCGGTTCGACACACTGCGCGGGCGCGCGGTGGACAACGCCGGGTTCTTCAGCGTCGACGACGTCGACCAGGTGGGCGACGCCGAGCTGTACGACCGGCTCTTGGGCGAGTTCCCGCACTGGCTGGCCGCCGCACGTGCCTGCGGCATCGTCCGGTGAGTGTGCAGCTGCCGGCGGTTCCGATCCTCATGCGGGCGCGAGGCGCCAGGTGCCGGTGGGCACGTGCAGGGTCGCGATGTGGGCGGGTTCCGTGGGGAGTTCCTCGCTCAGACGCCACGACTCCGACACGGCCGTGAGGTGGACGGCGACGGTGGTCTCGGTGCGCGGGCCGAGGACACCGATCCAGTACGGGCTGTCCGCGATCAGCTGTGCGGGCAGTTCGGGGGCGGGTTCGGGGACCTCGATCGGCGCTGGGGCCTCGACACGGTCCGCCGCCCGCAGGCCCAGCAGCGCCGAGCCGACGAGCAGTGCAAGCAGGCGGCCCAACACTGCGCCGGGGAAGCCGGGAACGGTGGACTCGACGAGCAGGTAGCAGTCGTCGTGGCCGGAGAAGCGCAGGCTCGTCCCGTCCAGGGCCGGTACGAGCGGCTCGGGGTAGGAGGTCGTCCCGATGGCCAGGGCGAGTTCGTCGAGCCGAGCCGGCGACGGCGGGCCCGGTAGGTCGATGAACCCCAGCCCGTACGGCGACCAGTCGTCGGCGAGAAGCCGGCCCAGGTCGTCGCGGTGCAGCACCAGGAGGTCGGTGCCGAGGCCGACACCGCCGGCCGCCCACGCGGGCATCGGGTGGACGGTGCCCGCGACTCCGTACTCGGCCAGGACCCGCGACAGCGGCCACGGCGTGTTGTCCTCGTCGTAGAACGCAGTCGTCTCCATGGAGTGGATCAGGACCGTGTCGTTCGCCATGCCGCGCGCCAGGACATCGGCGATGTCGGCTGCCCGGGCGGCGGTGCCGGTGACCAGCCACGCGCCCGCCTGCTCCCGCACGCTGAAGGACAACGGGAACGAGCGGCCCGCCTGGCCGGCCTTGTGGACACCGAACGCCGCATCGGGTCCGACTGCCACCATGGCCCGCCCTCCTCCCCGGCCGGCGCCGCACACTCTGCCCTGGCAACGGAGGTGCCCCGGATCAGCGGCAGGCCATCATTGCGTCCGCTCGGCCCGGCGCGCCGAGCGGGTACCTCGGTGCGTACGTGTGCCGGAACGAGCAGGACCGGAACTAGCGGGACCGCGCAGGGCTACGCGGCCCTGGCCTCCAGGCTGCGGTCAGCCGCCCGATGCGCCGCCCTGGATGTCGGACAGGTGCGTCCACAAGTGCATCGCGGCGTACGCGCGCCACGGGCGCCAGGCCTCGGCGCGTTCGGCGACCGCGGCCGGGCTGTCGTCGGCGCCCAGGGCGCGCAGGGCGTGGCGGACGCCCAGGTCGGTGAGCGGTACGGCGTCGGGGTCGCCGAGGGCGCGCATCGCGATGTACGACGCGGTCCACGGGCCGATCCCGGGCAGGGCGAGCAGGCCGCGCTCGGTCTCCTCGCGGTCGGCGCCCGCGTCCAGGACGACCGTGCCGTTCGCGACCGCCGCCGCGACCGCGCGCAGGGCCTTGGCGCGGGCGCCAGTCAGGCCGATGCCCGCCAGGTCGTCCTCGGCCACCTGCGCGGCGCTCGGGAACATGTGGGTGAGCGTGCCGTCGGGTGCAGCGAGGGGGCAGCCGACCTTGCGGACCAGGCGCTCGGCGAGAGTCCGCGCGCCCTTCACCGTGACCTGCTGCCCGAGGACTGCGCGTACGGCCAGTTCGAAGCCGTCGACGTGCCCGGGGACGCGCAGGCCGGGCCGCTTGGCGACCAGCGGGCCCAGCAGCTCGTCGGCGCCCAGCACTTCGTCCACGCCTTGCGGGTCCGCGTCCAGGTCGAACAGGCGGCGGCAGCGCTGCACCGCCGCGGTCAGGTCGCGCAGGTCCTCCAGGCGCAGCCGCAGCGTCGCGAAGCCCGAATCCGGGTGCGGGGTCAGCGTCATGGTGCCGGTGCGGCGCGGCAGGCGCAGGCTCCGCCGGTACGACAGCGCCTCCCCGGCCCCGCCCGGCGCGTCCGAGGTCCGCGCGTACGCGACCTCCTCGACGCCGCCGATCGCCCGCGCGCCCAGGAACTCCAGGATCGCGTCGTGCGCGAACGGGCGCCGGTGCTGCAGGCGCAGCACGATGTCGCCCTCGCCGTCCGCCCCCGGCCCGGTCGGGCGCCGCCGGCGCCGCAGCTCGGTCGGGGCGCATCCGAACGCCTCGGCCATCGACTCGTTGAACTGCCGCACGCTCGAGTAGCCCGCGGCGAACGCGATCTGCGTGACCGGCAGGTCGGTGGCCTCGAGCAGCATGCGGGCGGTCTGCGCGCGGCGCATGCGGGCGAGCGCGAGGGGCCCGGTGCCGACCTCGCCGACCATCTGCCGGTGCAGGTGCCGCTCCGAGACGGCCAGACGCCGCGCCAGGGCCGTCACGCCGCCCTCGTCCACCACGCCGTCCGCGATCAGGCGCAGCGCCCGGCCGACCAGGTCCGCACGGATGTCCCAGTCCGGGGAGCCCGGGCTGGCCTCGGGGCGGCAGCGCTTGCAGGCCCGGAACCCGGCGGCCTGCGCGGCCGCGGCGGTGGTGTAGAAGGACACGTTCTCGGGCTTGGGGGTGCGGGCCGGGCAGCTCGGACGGCAGTAGATGCCGGTGCTGGACACGGCCGTGTAGAAGCTCCCGTCGAAACGCGAGTCGCGGCTGCTGATCGCCTGATAGCGGGCGGTGAAGGTCTCGGGCACCCGTCCATCATGCGTCGTCCGCCCGACAAACGACTGGCGGATTTCGGACACGGCGGTGAGGGAGGAAGCGACGGGGAGGAAGCGACGGGGAGGAAGCGACGGGGAGGAAGCGACCAGGGGGTGGTGAGGGGACGTGGTCAGGGGGAGCCGACGTGGAGACGTCGCGGACAGGATGCGGGCACGGCGCGGGCGCGGCGTGCGATACGGCATGGATGGCATGGATACAGCGCGGATACGGCCGCGGGGGTGGCGACCGGGTCGTTGGATGGGGCCTCTACGCTGAGGCGCCCTCATCTTGCGTCAGTTCCGCGTCGGTCCGCTCCGGAGCACGTCATGCCTCGCCGCCCCTTTGCCGCGTCCGGTCACCGCGTCCCTGGCGGGCGCCCGGCCATGAGCGGCGGACTCCGGGACGCGGGTCCGAGCACGAGTCAGCGCACGGACCCGGACCCGGATCTGGCCCCGGATCCGGCCCCGGCTGCGGATTCGGAGTGCGACTCCGATCCGCTCATACGCGGTGTCGGGACGCTCAACGCGTTCGCCGGGCTCGGCTTCGTGGTCGCCCTGGTCGCCATGTGCGCCCTGCTGATCGGCGGGTTCCTGGTGTTCGTGAACGTGTTCGCCGCAGTCGGCGACCAGTCGGCGCCGGTCCCAGCCGGGCCCGCGGTCGTACGCGGCACCGGAACTACGCGGTAGGCCCGGAGCAGGCAACGGCGGAAAACCGGTTGGCCGTCCTGCCCCCGGGCGGGACAATCACGCGGCGGCCCTGCCCGGCCGCGTGGGGCGTCGGAGGGGGACCGCTTGGCCGTGTTCGTGTGTTCGGGATGCGGAGCGGAGCTCACCGCCGAGGTCGAACAGGTGGCGCTGCCCGCACACGCCGGGGGCCACAGCGGCTACGACGTGATGCCCCCGTCCCTGGAACCCAAGACGTACGCGGTGATCCCGGAACCCTCCGGATGGCCGTGGCGCCGCTGGGCGGACATCGAGAACGCGGACGAAGTCGCGGAGGCCCGCGGGATATTCGCACCCGTCGGGAGCCTCTCCTTCGCCGCCCCGGGAGCAGTTCTCATCGGCCCGGGCGACGCCGTCGGGACGGTGCTGATCCCGGACCGCTGCGACGGCAGCTGCTGCGGACTCGACGGACGAGACGGCCCCAACCTGGCCTGCACGCAGTGCGGCCGCCCGGTCGCGACCCTCACGGACGACTGCGGCTACTGGCGGGAAGCACGGTTCGAGGCAGACGCGGTACGGCGTCTCGGGGGCGACACCGAACCAGCCGACGAGGGCAAGGACGAGGACTGGGACGCGGTCGGCGACGGACACTTGGCCGACCCGGCCGGGACGGGACCCATCCGGCAGGAACGGCACGACCGCTGGTGCCCGCGCTGGGAGATGGCCGCCGGGTCGATGCTCGCGCACATCGCCGCCGCCTCGGGCGGCAGACCGGTGGACGTTCCGGACGGTCTGCTCGCGGCGATGTTCCGGCGGACGCTTGCGCGGCTGCTCCCGGCGCCGGGCTCACGCCAGGCGTACCGCCGTGACGTGAAGAGGCTGGCCGTGGTCGGCCCTGGTCGACCCGCCGACGTGCCCGGTGCCGGCAAGGGCGCGGCCGTCATCGCCCTGGTGCCCCGCCATCCCCGCACCGGACGGACCTGGCAGCCGCCCACCAGGACCGGCCTGCACGCCACCGTTCCGGTGGACACGGAGATCTGGCGGTTCCTCGCCTTCGCCCCGCCCGTACCCGCAACGTGGCGGAGCGCCCGCGGGACGGTGCGGGACGGTGTCGAGCGCGACCACCCGCTGCCGCAACGCCCGGCGTACCCCTTCCGGCCGTACGAGGACCCGTTCCTCGCAACCCTCGCCCGCCTGCCCCAAGTACGCGAACCCTGGCTCCGGGCTCGATACGACCGGCTGCGCCAACGCCGGACGTTCGAGGCCCTCGGTCTGTTGGACGACTTCGCCCTCACCCCCTGAGGAGGAACACCCCTGTGGCCGTGTTCGCGTGCGCAGCCTGCGGGACCGTGCTGACTGTCGACGTGGACGAGGTGGTGCTGCCCGTGTACGCCGGACATCTGTACGGCAACGGCGTCCTCTTGCCGCCCCTGCTGGGGCCCGGGACCTTCGCCGCCGACCCGGCTTCGGGCACGGTGGTCATACCGCCGGGTGCGGTCGCCGGAGCCGTGTTCATCCCGGAGCGCGCCGGAGGGTTCTGCTGCGGACTGGACGGGCGGGACGGCCCGAACCTCGCCTGCGCGGGATGCGGACAGCCCGTGGCGACCCGGGTGGACGACTGCTCGCTGTGGCAGGAAGTCCGGTTCGAGCCCGACGCGGTCCGGCACGTCCGGACCGCGCGCGACTCTCCGGCCGACGCCGGCGGCGCAAGCCTGCACTGGTCCTCGGTGGCCGACCCGAACGTGGACGACCTCCCCGGGCCGGCGTGGCACGCGGAACCCGGGGCGTGGTGTCCCCGCTGGGAGCTGAGCGCCGGGGCGGTCCTGGCGCACGTCGTAGCCGCTGCCGAAGGCAGGCCGGTGGGTGTTCCGGACGGGCTGCTCACCACGATGCTCGTCCCGGCTCTGCGGAACCTCGTCCCCGGGTCGGGATCAGTACCGGCGACGCCTGCGGCACCGGCCATGCCGGGTGCGCCGGGCCTGCGTGGCCCGGACGTACGGGCGGATGCACCGGTGGAGGTACCGTCCGCGCCGGATCTGCCGATACTGGCCGTCGCCGGTCCCGGTCTGCCGGACGCGGATCCCGGACCGCGCCGCCGCATCGACCTCGTGCCCCGCCACCCGCGCACCGGACAAGCGTGGCAACCGCCTTCCGGGGGCCGGGCCGTACCCGTGGAGACCGACGTCTGGCGGTACCTCGCGTTCGGACGCCACACCGCCATGCCGTGGTGGCCCGCGTCCGGGAACCTGCCGGACGGCGTGGCCCGCGACCATCCGCAACCGGCACGTCCGACACGGCCGTTCCGGCCCGGCTGGCAGGTGTTCCTCGCCACGTTCGCCCGTCTGCCCGAGGCACGCGAACCGCACCTGGCCGCGCTTGCCGAGCGGGTACGGCGGCGCCCGTACGCGTACTTCCCCTGAGGCGACCGCTCCTGCGGCCTGCCCCACGGCTCCCTGCCGCCGGGCGCGGCAGGGAGCCGTGGCCGGAGTCCCGCGCCGGACGCGGCAGACTGGGGCCCATGACCGTGATCCTGCTGCGCAACGGCAACGTCTACAGCCCCGCCGATCCGTTCGCGACCGCGATGGTCGTCGAGGACGGCACCATCGCGTGGATCGGCGCCGAGGGCGCCGCCGAGGCGCACACGTCCTCCGCCGACGAGATCGTGGACCTGGCCGGCGCGCTGGTGGTCCCGGCGTTCGTCGACGCGCACGTGCACGCCACCGCCACCGGCCTCGCGCTGTCCGGCCTGGACCTTTCCGGCCTGCGCGCCGGCGGCCCCGGCGACGGACTGGACCGGATCGCGGCGCACGCCCGCACGCTGCCCGCCGACGCGGTCGTCCTCGGCCAGGGCTGGGACGAACCGGCGTTCGCGTCCGGCGTCCCGGACATCGCAGCGCTGGACCGTGCGGTCGGCGACCGCCCCGCGTACCTGTCGCGCATCGACGTGCACTCCGCGCTGGCGTCCTCGGCGCTGCGCGCCGCCGTCCCCGGCCTGGCAGGCCTGGACGGGTACGACCCGGCGGGCCCGCTGACCGGCGCCGCGCACCACGCCGTCCGTGCCGCCGCGCACGCCGCGCTCACCTCCGGGCAGCGCGTCGCGGCCCAGCGCGCGGCCCGTGCCGAGGCCGCCCGGCTGGGCATCGGCACGCTCGTGGAGTGCGCCGGACCGGAGATCGCCGGCGAGGAGGACCCGGCGCTGCTGCTCAAGCTGGCCGCCGAGGAGGCCGGCCCCGAGGTCGTGGCGTACTGGGGCGAGGCCGTGGAGACCGCCGCGCAGGCCCGCGAGCTGATGGCCCGGCACGGCGCGCACGGCCTCGGCGGCGACCTGTTCGCGGACGGTTCGCTCGGCTCGCACACCGCCTGCCTGCACGCCCCCTACACCGACCGCCCCGGCACGCACGGTCTGGCGCACCTGGGCCCGGACGCGATCGCCGCGCACCTGGCGGCGTGCACCGAGGCAGGTGTGCAGGCCGGGTTCCACGCGATCGGCGACGCCGCAGTCGACGCGGTCGTCGCCGGTGCGCGCGCCGCCGCGGACCGCTTCGGCGCGGGACCGGTACGGGCGCTGCGGCACCGCGTCGAGCACGCCGAACTGGTGGGCGACGCGGCGGTGGCAGCGTTTGCCGACCTCGGCCTGGTGGCGTCCGTGCAGCCCGGCTTCGATGCGGCGTGGGGCGGCCCGGACGGCATGTACGCACGCCGCCTGGGCGCCGAACGGGCGGCCCGCATGAACCCGTTCGCCACCCTCAACCGCGCCGGGGTGCCGCTCGCGTTCGGCTCGGACGCGCCGGTGACGCCGCTGGACCCGTGGGGCACGGTCCGCGCGGCCGCGTTCCACCGCACCGCGGAGCAGCGCATCTCGGTGCGCGCCGCGTTCAACGCGCACACCCGCGGCGGCCACCGGTCGCTGGGGCGCGACGACGAGGGAGTGCTGGTGCCGGGCGCGCCGGCGACGTACGCGGTGTGGCGGACCGGCGAGCTGACCGTCCAGGCCCCCGACCAGCGCCTGTCCGCGTGGTCGACGGACCCGAGCTCGGGAACTCCGGGGCTGCCGGACCTGTCGCCGGACGCCGAACTGCCGGTGTGCGAGCGCACGGTCGTGCGGGGCGTCGAGATCTACCGCGCGGGGCGGTAGCCGAGGATTCGAGGGCTCGGCCGCCCGGGGGCGGCCGGTGACGTACGCGCTGACTCGGGCCCTGGTGCCTGTCGGCGGTGACACGTGTCCGTCCCTGGCGCGGCCCGCGCGGCCCGCGCCGCATCGGGCAGGTCAGCCCTGCGCGTCCCCGCCCGTACCGTCCGCCGCGTCCGTTCCCTCGGGACGGGGGCCGCGGCCCGGGCGGGCTGCCTCGGCTGCCTCGACGGCGTCTGCGGCGGCGGCCAGCGCGGTCGGCAGCGCGCCCCACAGGAGTTCGGTGAGGTAGACGGTCAGCTCGGCGCGCTCGCACGGGTGCTCGTCGAGCCACCAGTCGCCGCAGGCCTGCACCATGCCGACGATGCCGTGCGCCCACGCCCGGGCCAGGACGCCGGTGGCGCCCAGCGGGTCGAAGGAGCGGGCCAGTTCCTCGCCGACGCGGCGCTGGTAGGCCGTCACATGGCCGTGCACGTCCGCGGATTCGGCGCCGGCGCGGTGCAGCAGGAACCGGTACACCTGCGGGTTGGCCTCGATGTGCGCCAGGTAGGTGTCGATGGTGGCCTGCACGCGGCCGCGCGGGGTGCGGGCGCCGCCGGGGCCGGGGTCGACGGCGGCGCGGATGGCGAGCGCCAGTTCCTCGGTGTGGCGTTCGGCGAGCGCCCGGTAGAGGCCGTCCTTGTCGCCGAAGTGCCGGTAGAGGATGGGCTTGGTGATGCCGGCCTCGGCGGCGATGGTGTTCATCGACGCGTCGGGGCCGTCGCGCATCACCACGCGGTCCGCGGCGTCCAGGAGTTCCAGGCGGCGCAGCGCGGAGCGGCCGCTGTGCGCGGTGCCCTGCGCGCTGCCTTGCGGGGCCCCGGTGCCGGAGCCCGCTGCTGCGCCCGCGCCGGGTGTTGCGGGGGAGTCCGCGGCCGGTCCGGTCGTCCCGGCGGCAGCGGCTTCGTTGTGCGTCATGCGACCCTTCGCCGAACCTTTGCTTCTGTTCCGTCTGCTGTTCCGACTGCCCGTGCGTGCGCTGCTGCCTGCCGTGTGCCGGCTGCGGCGCGGCCGGGCGGGCCGCCGGTGCGGTCCACTACCGACAGTAGGTGGAAGCGCCCTGGACCTTGACAGATGTTACCAGGAGTAACACACTGCGGGTTACCAACCGGTAACACGTAGATGGTCCCCGCACCACCCCGTGCCACCGCACCGCACACCCCGCACCTCCCGCACACCCGCACGGCACCACCCGCCAGGAAGCCCGCCGACCCCGGCACGGCATCACACCACCAACCACCGCAGGGAGCCAGACCCGATGAGCGCATTCTCCCTCCAACTCACCGACGACCAGCGCACCGTCCGCGACTGGGTCCACACCTTCGCGGCCGACGTCCTCCGCCCGGCCGCCGCAGAATGGGACGAACGCGAAGAAACCCCCTGGCCCATCCTCCAGGAAGCCGCCAAGATCGGCCTCTACTCCCTCGACTTCTTCTCCACCCAGGCCTTCGACCCCACCGGCCTCGGCATACCCCTCACCATGGAAGAACTCTTCTGGGGCGACGCCGGCCTCGGACTCGCCATCACCGGCACCACCCTCGCCGCCGCCGGCGTCGTCGCCAACGGCACCCCCGAGCAGGTCGGCCTCTGGGCGCCCCGGATGTTCGGCACCCCCGACGACGTCAAGGTCGCCGCGTTCTGCTCCAGCGAACCCGACGCCGGATCCGACGTCTCCGCCATGCGCACCCGCGCCACGTACGACGACATCACCGGCGAATGGGTCCTCAACGGCGTCAAGACCTGGGCCACCAACGGCGGCATCGCGCACATCCACGTGGTCGTCGCCACCGTCGACCCCACCCTCGGCGCCCGCGGCCAGGCCAGTTTCGTCGTCCCGCCGAACACCCCCGGCCTCACCCAGGGCCAGAAGTTCAAGAAGCACGGCATCCGCGCCTCGCACACCGCCGAGGTCATCCTCGACAACGTCCGCATCCCCGGCGACTGCCTCCTCGGCGGCAAGGACAAGCTCGACGAACGCATCGCCCGCGCCCGCGAAGGCGGCCGCACCGGCGGCCGCGCCAACGCCGCGATGGCCACCTTCGAATCGTCCCGCCCGGCGGTCGGCGCCCAGGCCGTCGGCATCGCCCGCGCCGCGTACGAGTACGCCCTCGACTACGCCAAGACCCGCGAGCAGTTCGGCCGCCCCATCATCGACAACCAGGGCGTCGCCTTCACCCTCGCCGACATGCGCACCCGCATCGACGCCGCCCGCCTGCTCGTCTGGCGCGCCTCCTGGATGGCCACCACCGGCCAGCCGTTCGAGGCCGCGGAGGGCTCCATGTCCAAGCTGTACGCCGGCGAGACCGCCAAATGGGTCACCACCAACGCCATGCAGATCCTCGGCGGCAACGGCTTCACCCGCGAGTACCCCGTCGAGCGCATGCACCGCGACAGCGCCATCTACACGATCTTCGAAGGCACGAGCGAAATCCAGCGCCTGGTGATCGCCCGGACCATCAGCGGCATCCCCATCCGCTGAACCCGGGCAACGTTGAACCCGACGGGCATCCGGTGATGCCTGGCTTCCGTTGAACCGGGTCCGTTGAACCGGGTCGGGTGAACTCGGGCGCCCGGTGAAGTCGGGCGCCCGATGAGGGGGCGTCTGGCCGCATGCGAAGGCCCGCGCGGCTTGTGCCGTGCGGCCCTTCGCATGCGGCCGTTGCGTGTGGCCCCGCGGCGATCCGGCGTGACTACCACGACGACGCCGACACCACCCCACAAGCGATGAGTTCGGCACCTTTGCGTCAGGCGCCGAACTGGCTCCGAGACGAAGCCTCGGCCTTCGACGGCAGCAGGTCCCTCGCGGGCTCGCTGTAGCCCACCGACACGACGCGGTCGCCCTCGTAGGTGAACGTCGTCAGTGACGCCAGCGAGCACTGCCGCTTGCGCGGATCATGCAGCAGGCGGCGCCCTTCGACGTACGAACGCACAACCCACACCACCACCTGGTGGCTGACCAGCACCGCCTCATGCCCGCGCGCCTTGTCCCGCGCTGCATCGAGGGCCGAGGACATGCGCACGACCTGGTCGATGTACGGCTCACCCCACGACGGCCGGAAAGGATTCCGCAGGTACTTCCAATACCGCGGGTTCCGCAGCGCGCCCGCGCCCACGCCGAAGGTCTTCCCTTCGAAGCTGTTCTTCGCCTCCGTCAGGCGGGGATCGGCCACGACGTCGAGGCGGTGGCGGGCGGCAACCGGTGCGGCCGTCTCCTGCGCCCGCTCCAGCGGCGAGGCGGCGACGTACACGATGTCCCGGTCGGCGAGGCGATCCGCAACCTGCTCGGCCATCTTCACGCCGAGGTCGGACAGGTGGTAGCCGGGCAGCCGGCCGTACAGCACGCCCTCCGGGTTGAACACCTCGCCATGGCGCATCAGGTGGATGACAGTGATGTCGCTGTCCTTCGCGGGCACCTCTACGCCTCCCGGCTGCCGTGGGTACTCCGCAACCTACGCGCAGCACGGACGACACGCGGCACGGTATCCACGAAACGAGCCGATGCTGCACCCAACGCCGACGGGGCTACCGAACACGGTGGCCACTGCCGTCGACGGGGCGCGCCGCCATGACCTACCAAGGCGACCACAGCTGCTTCCGCTGCGCGCTCAGAGAGTGTGGAACGGCTCCGTCAGGTGCGGTGTCGCCAAGTGCCGGATGCTGCCCGGGCCGCCCGGGGTTCCCGTGCCGCGGTCCAGCAGGCGCTGCCTCGAGCTGCGGGCCGCCTCGGGGTCCTCCTCGTGCGCGTACGCCAGCTCGGGGTGCAGCAACTGGAGCGCGTGCACCAGGAGATCGCCGGTGACGACCAGCGACTCGCGGCCGGCCTCGACCAGCACGCTCTGGTGCCCCGGCGTGTGCCCGGGCGTGGCGACGACGCGACCTGCGCGCAGCGGCGTGTCCCCGTCCAGGAGGCGCAGCCGGCCGGCGGCCTGGAGCGGGTCGGTCAAGGTCCCGCGAAGCTGCGGGTTGAGCGCGTCCAGCGCCTCGAACTCGGCGCGCTGCAGCAGGTACTCGGCGTTCGGGAAGTACGGGCGGCGGCGCCCGGCGGCACTCGCGGCTCCCGCGGCGCTCTCTGCCGGCGGAACAGCGGCGTCGGTCACCACGGCCCACCCGACGTGGTCGGTGTGCAGGTGCGTGAGCACCACCGTGTCGACCTCGGCCGGGTCGATGCCCGCGGCGGCGAGGGACGCAGGCAGCACGCCAGGCACCGGCGCCCATGAGGCGGCCGGGCTGTCCGCCGGGCCGATCCCGGCGTCCACCACGGTCACACCCTGGTCGCTGCGGATCGCGTACGCGCGGAACTGCAGCCACCAGCGGCCGCCGGCGTCGACCGACCCGGGATCGAACCGGTCGGCCGCGGCCCACTGCGCCGCCGTCGCGTCGGGGAACGCCTCGGCGCGCGGGGCGAAGAACGGCCCCTCGGCGTCGGCGAGGGCGATGATCTCGGTCGGGCCGACCCGGAGGCGGGGAGCACTGAGCGACATGATCGCGATCCTGCCACGCCGCGGAAGAGCCGGTGGCGGTCCGGCTCTTCCGCGGCGGTTGGCGAGGGGCGTTCCGGCCGGCCGCGATCGGCTCGCGATCGGCTCGCGGCCGGCCGTGGCCGGTCTCCGGTCGGTGTGTGGTCGGTGTGTGGTGGGTCTGCGGTCAGCCCGCGGCCGGCGGGCGGTCCGTACGGAATCCCGCAGGGTCCGGCGGCAGCGGATCCGGGAACGGGTTTGGCAGCGGCTCGGGCCCCGGCTCCGGGGACGGCACCGGAAACGGATCAGGCGGCCACGGGCCCGGTCCAGGCGGACCCGGCGGACTCGGCGGTTGCGTCACCACGACCTCCACACACACGCACGGCACAGGACGACATCCCCCGACGACGCCGATACCCGCGCGCAGGGCCCCGACTCACCATGCGTAACCCGGTCGCCGCAATACGGAGCAACCGCGTGGCTGCACGTCTGGCGGTCCGCCTGCGTACCGGGGCCGCGCTGGGTACGGCGGGTTCGTGCGTACGACGGGCCTGTCCGACGGGCCTGTGCGTACGACCGGTGCCCGGACTACGGGTCACCGCGCGAGCGGTGAACGCCCCAGCGCCTCAGCGGCCGCCACCGCCGACGGGTCCAGGTAGACGGACGTGGTCGACACGTCCCCGTGGCCCAGGATGTCGTCGACCGTGCCCACGTCCGCGCCTGCTTGGCGGAGCAGGACCGTCGCGGCCGTGTGCCGCAGACCGTGCGGCGTCACCGCCTGCCGCAACCGGGCCGGCATCAGCCGCACATGGCGCTGCACCATCCGCTGCACGTTCCGCGGCGCCATCCGCCGCCCGCGTACCGTCACCACCAGCGCCCGTGCCGCGTCCGCCCGCGCCTCCGCCGGATCCGACGCGGGAGGTGCCGGCCGCTCACCCTCCCGGTACGCCGCCAGCGCCGCCAACAACGACTCCGACAACGGCACATGCCGGGACCGGCCGCCCTTGCCCCGCCGTATGTGCAGCATCCAGCCGCCGTCCTCCAGACGGCGTACGTCGTCCGCATTTGCCGCGCAGATCTCCGACACCCGCGGGCCCGTCTCCGTCAGGAGCCGCAGGATCACCTCGTCGCGCAGCGCCAAGCGCTGATCCGCGCGTACGACCCCCGACACCGCTCCCGGCAGCGCCCCCGGGGACTCGCGCAGCGCGACGGCCTCCTCGACGGACAGGCCGAGCCGGGCGCCCTTCGCGCGCGACGGCACGCGTACGCCCGCCACGAACTTCATGGGATCCGCGCGTACGTAGCCCCCTGGATGGCCCACCGGAAGAGCCCGCGTACCGAGGCCAGCCAGCGCGCGCGTGCATGCAGGCCCCGACCGGGCACGTCCTCGCCGTCCGCTCCCAGCTTGCGGCGCCGCGAGTACCGGGCGTCGGGGGCGTTGGCGATCCGGACCACGGCCAGCTCGACGTCCGACGCCTCCACGTCGTCGAGGACGACGGCCGCACCGACCAGGCGTGCGAATTCCTCCACATCGCGGACGTACGCAGCCGCGCTCGACGCGGCCAGCGCACCCATCGCCACACGCAGCGCCAGCACATCCGCGTACTCGCGCACCGCCGCGCCGACCTCGACCCGGCGCAACTCCCTCGGCGCCGCCACACCCGCGTCCCTCACCCTCGGCCGCGACCCGCACCCGGCAACCGGCGGACGGGCCGACCGAGAAAGCCAACCATGGCGTACTGACAAGGGGTGGGAGGACGCTGCTGCGCGGCGGGGCCGGGGGGATGGCAACGGGAAGTGGAGATCGGGGTCTGGTGGAGGTAAAGAGGGCGGGCCCCCTGCGGGCCAAACGAATGGGGAAGGGGCGAAGTTCCAGGGGAGGGAAGGAGGTTGGGAACGAGTGGAGGTTGGAGAAGGGGCCAGGGTTGGGAACGAGCGGAGGTTGGAGAAGGAGCAGGGTTGGGAACGAGCGGAGGTTGGAGAAGGAGCGGGGTTGGAGAAGGAGCGGGTTGAGGGAGAACGCGGGTTGTGCGAGGGGGCGGGAGTCGGGGGCGGACGCGGGTTGTGGGAGGGGCGGGGCATCCGACCGCACCGCGCCGCGCAACACCGCGTGGCGTTCCCCGCACTACGGTGCCGAAGCTCCCGGGACGGGTGCCACGAACAGCGACTGCGCCACCGAACCGAACAGCCCCGCCTCGTCGAACAACTGCGTACGCGCCACACCGACGCCCGCGTCCCCCAACTCCGTCGCCGACGACAAGCACAGCCACTCCGACACCGGCACCCGCATCAAGTGCACCGACAGATCCAGGTTCGGCCACACGAACTGCCGCGAATCCAGCTCCGCACCGATCCCCGAACCGGTGTCCGCCACCAGCACGACCCGCTCCAGCGCCCCCAGCACCTCGCCCTCCACCAGCGGACGCCCGCACCGCACCCACGCCGTCGCCGGACCCGGATACCGGAACGACCCCGACACGAACCGCCAGTCCAGCGCCCGCCCGTACCCGAACCGCCGCGCCAACGGCCCCTGCGGCTCCGCCGGCACCGGACCCGGCACCTCCGACGGCACCATCGCCGCCTCCGGCAGCCCCGGCACCTTCGCCGCCCGCACCCGCCACAACTGCGCGGACAGGCACACCCGCCCGTCCACACTCAGCTCGCCCGCGACCAGCTGCACGCTGCGCCCGTCCCGCACCACCCGCACGGCCACCCGCACCTCGCCGACCGGCACCGGGCCCAGGAACTCCACCGTCAGCCGCGCCGGCACCAGCTCCGGACGCGGCGCCAACCGCTCCAACCGCCCCGCCAGCAACGCCGACGGCGGACCCCCGTGCTGCTGCTCCAGACTCCACGGCCCCTGCGTCAGCTCCGACGCGGCATACCGCTCCGCCCCCAGCGGAACAAAAAACGGCTCCTCGGCATTGACCGCAACCGCACCGGCCGCATCCGCCGGCCCCGAACCGACCACGTCGCCCATCCCCGACCCCCGCCGACTACCCGTCCGGCCAACCGACCGGAACCCACCGACCCCGTCCACCGCGCATCCCATCACACCTGCGGCACACCCGGCCTGTGGATCACCACCGAACGCACCACCCGCCACTAATGTGACGAGAAGGCCACCATCCGGCAGCCCACCCGCAGGACCACCCGCGGCACCGCCCGCCGCACCGCGCACCCGACCAGGAGACCCGCCATGGCCAGCCAAGTCCCCATCACCTCGACCCCCCTCCCGGGCATCGGCACCCAGTACACCCTCAAGACCCAAGGCGGCCGCGCCCTCAGCATCGTCGCCGCCCGCGACGGACGCCGCAGCCTCGCCATCTTCGAGATCGACGACCCCGACGCCTGCGGCCCCGGCGTACGCCTGACCCCCGCCGAAGCCGCCGCGCTCGCCGAACTCCTCACCGAGGACTGAGCCCCGCAAGCCTGCGCTCCGGCCCGCTCCGCCCCAGTCGGGCCATTCCGTGCGCCCGAGCCCGGTACGCCCGAGCCCGACCGGCCTACGGCGCTGCGTCGGCGTACCGGCCGCAACCGGTCCGCACCCAGCCGAACCGCCGCCGCAGCCATAGCCATCGCGATCGCCGCGGCTACGTAGCGGTTTGCGGCGCGCCCGCCACG
Organism: Yinghuangia soli; assembly: GCF_021502675.1. Taxonomy (GTDB): domain Bacteria; phylum Actinomycetota; class Actinomycetes; order Streptomycetales; family Streptomycetaceae; genus Yinghuangia; species Yinghuangia soli. The sequence continues at coordinate 13,937 of NZ_JAKFHA010000018.1, read as the reverse complement.
GCTCCCACCACGCCCGCAGGCCCGAAGCCCTCACCCGATGACCACCCCACAGCCCCTGCGGCCCCGCCGCGGCCGGACACCGCCCGACCGCACCGCGCCGGCCACACCGCGCCGGCCACACCACGTCCGACTGGCCGGACACGAGCCGCCGGACACGAGCCGGCCACCTGCACCCACCCGACCCACCCGACCCAGACGGCACGACGCCGCACCAGGCCGCACCCACAACGCGCACGCAGCATCCGCCCCCGCCCCACCCCGAAGCTGCGCCCCGCCCCCGTACCGCCTACACCGCCCGCACACCCCCCCGCCCCCGAACCGGAGCCCGGCACCCCCGCCATGCACCCCGCCACGCTGTTCATCCAACTCGGCGCCGTCATCCTCGGCCTCAGCATCCTCGGCCGCCTCGCCGCCCGCTTCGGAATGTCCCCGATCCCGCTCTACCTCCTCGGCGGGCTCGCCTTCGGACACGGCGGCATGCTCTCCCTCTCCGAAAGCGACGACTTCATCTCCGTCGGCGCCGAAATCGGCGTCATCCTCCTGCTGCTCCTCCTCGGCCTCGAGTACAACGCCGGGGAACTCGTCACCAACCTCCGCGCCGGAGCCCCCGCCGGCGGCGTCGACTTCCTCCTCAACGCCACCCCCGGATTCCTCGCCGGCCTCATCCTCGGCTTCGAACCCGTCGCCTGCATGGCCCTCGCCGGCGTCACCTGGATCTCCTCGTCCGGCGTCATCGCCAAAGTCCTCGGCGACCTCGGCCGCCTCGGCAACCGCGAAACCCCCGTCGTGCTCAGCGTCCTCGTCCTCGAAGACCTGGCCATGGCCCTCTACCTGCCGATCCTCACCGCGCTCCTGGCCGGCGTCGGACTCCTCGGCGGCAGCATCACCGTCGCGATCGCCCTCGGCACCATCGCCGTCGTCCTGGTGATCGCCCTGCGCCACGGCCAGCTCGTCTCCAAGGCCCTGTCCAGCGACGACAACGAGTTCCTGCTCCTGGGCGTCCTCGGCCTCACCGTCCTGGTCGCCGGACTCGCCGACCGCCTCCAGGTGTCCGCCGCGGTCGGGGCCTTCCTCGTCGGCATCGCCATCTCCGACGAAGTCGCCGAACACGCCCACGACGTCCTGTCCCCGCTCCGCGACCTGTTCGCCGCCGTCTTCTTCGTCTTCTTCGGGCTGTCCACCGACCCCGCGGACCTGCCGCCGGTCCTGCTCCCGGCCTTCCTCCTCGCGGTGGTCACCGCCCTCACCAAGATCGCCACCGGCTACTGGGCCGCCCGCCGCGCCGGCATCGCCAAACCCGGCCGCTACCGCGCCGGCGGCGCACTCGTCGCCCGCGGCGAGTTCTCCATCGTCATCGCCGGCCTCGCCGTCTCCGCCGGCACCGACTCCCGCCTCGGCCCCCTGGCCACCGCGTACGTCCTGATCCTCGTCGTCGCCGGGCCCCTCACCGCCCGCTTCGCCGAACCCGTCATGCGCAAGATGTTCGGGCCCGCCCCGGTCAAACGCCCCGTCCCGGCACCGGACGACCTCGACCTCCTGCCGTAGGACGGGGACGCCCCGGCGCCCGACCAGGCCCCGTACCGCACCCGGATCGCCCCCGGACTGCACCCGAACCGCCCGGTACGCTGCCGCAAACGATCTCGGGGAGAACCTCATGCCGATGCTCCAAGGCGCCAACATCCCGGTACCCGCCGACCGGGTACGCGTCGAACTCGGCTGGCTCCGGGCCCCCGGCACCCCCGACGCCGACGCCTCGGCACTCCTGCTCACCGCCGCCGGAAAAGTCCGCTCCGACGACGACTTCGTCTTCTACAACCAGCCCGCCCACCCCGGCGGCGCCGTCCGCCACGAAGGCAAGCACCAGGACGCCGACGGAAAGGTCGTCGACACCCTCACCGCCGACCTCGCCGCACTCCCCGCGGACACCGCCACCGTGGTCCTCGCCGCCTCCGCCGACGGCGGGACCTTCGGACAGGCACGCGACCTCCACATCCGCGTCCTGGACGCCGCCGACGGCACCGAGATCGCCCGCTTCGACAGCACCGGCGCCACCACCGAGACCGCCTTCGTCCTCGGCGAGCTCTACCGCCGCGGCGGCGGCTGGAAGTTCCGCGCCGTCGGCCAGGGCTACGCCACCGGGCTGGCCGGACTCGCCACCGACTTCGGCATCACCGTCGAGGAACCCGCAGCACCCGTACCGGCACCCGCACCGAGCCCATTCCCCACGGCGACCCCGACCCCGACCGCGGCATCGACCCCGACGCCGACGGCGGCCCGGTCACCGTTCGCCACCGCGCCCTGGCCGGCGACCTCGCCCTTCGGCCGCGCACCGCAGCAGGACCGGCGCCCGGCGTCCGCTCCGGCCTCGCAGGCGAAGACCACCCTCACCCAGGACGCCCCCACCGCATCCCTCACCCGCCACGGCAGCGCCACCGGCCCGCTGCGCGTCGAACTCGTCTGGAGCGCCCGGCGAACCGACGCCCCGCCCGCCGACGCCCGCGGCTGGCTGCGCCGCGCCCGGCAGGCCGTCTCCACCCGCAGCGCCGAGTTGGACCTCCAATGCCTCTGGGAGCTCCGCGACGGCACCAAGGGCATCGTCCACCCGGCAGGCCGCCTCTACGGCGCGCTCGACGCGCCCCCGTACGTCCGCCTCGGACGCGACGACCGCAGCGGTGGACGCGGCGTGGGGGAGAGCCTCACCATCGGCCTCGACCACGCCGCCGAGATCAAACGGCTCCTGCTCTTCGTGTCCATCCACCAGGGCGCGGACAGCTTCGCCGGCCTCGACACCGTCGCCACGCTGTACCCGCAGAGCGGACCGGCGATCGAGATGCAGCTCGACGCCTGCACCGTCCCGGCTCGCGGCGCCGCACTCCTGCTCATCGAGAACACCGGCAGCGAACTCGTCGTCCGCCGCGAAGCCCGGTACATCGTCACTCCCGCCACCCCGGCCGCCCCGGACGGGACGCCGGGCGTGCCGGACGCCATCGCCCTGCAGTACGGCTGGGGTCTCGCCCCGATCACGCTCGCCCAGGGCTGACCGCGGCCGGTTCGTGCGCGGTCAGCCGGCCAGCCACTTCCCGTCGCGCATCAGGTCGCGCCCCGCGATCTCGTTCGCCTCGCGCCACGCCTGCACCCGCACCGGCCGGATCCGGAAGTACAGGTACGGCGTCGCCAGCGGGCGCGGGTCGAACTCCGCCTTGGCGGCGAACGCGTCGCCGAACTCGGCATCGACCGAATCGGCCGGCTCCGCGGCCTCGACGACACCCTCGACCATCACCACGTCACGCGTCGGCCCCACCCCGATACGGGCCCGGCCCACGGCCTGGAGGTTCCGCGCAGTACGGCTCGCAGCCGGCGTCGCGAACACGATGGCCTCGCCGTCCCACAGGAACGACAGCGGCACCAGATACGGCATCCCGGACTCCGGGTCCGCACTGGCCAGCCACAAGTCGACGTCACCTGCCAGGCGGTCCAGAGTGTCGCGCAAACGCTGTTCGGCGGTACGGGGCGGCGCAGCCACGATCGGCTCCTCACGGGTGGCGCCGGGAACCCCCGGCACACGCGGTGCGTGGGAGCCGAAGGCGCGGCCATCGGTGTCCGGTCCGGACGCTACCAAAGGCGACCGGGCAAGGCTTGGGCACTCGGGTCGAGCCCTCAGGTCGGGCACTCGGCTCGGGCACTCAGGTCGAGCCTTCAGGTCAGGCATTCGGCTCAGGCACTCAGCGCCGGCAGCATCAAGCTGGTGACCTGCTGGTCCACCCGGTCCAACCGCTGCGACCCGGCCGGCTCGCCGTCCCGGTGCGCCACGAACTGGCTCGGCGTCAGACCCGTCATCGCCTTGAACTCCCGGCTGAAATGCGCCTGGTCGGAGAACCCGCTGCCCATCGCCACCTGGCTCGGCCGCGTGCCGGCCGCCAGCAGCGACAGCGCCCGCTGCAACCGGAACACCCGCGCCGCCTTCTTCGGCGCCAGGCCGATCGTCTGCCGGAAGCGGTTCTCCAGATGCCGGCTGCTCCACCCCGCCGTGTCGCGCAGCAACCGGATCCGGTCCGTACCGCTGCTCCGCTGCAGCGCCCGCCAGCTCTCCATCACCTGGGCATCCGGATCCCGGCCGTCCGCGCACCGCCGCAGCAGGAAGTCGTCCAGCACGTCGAACCGCGCGGCCCAGTCCGGCGCGGCCGCCAGCCGGTCCGCCACCCGCGCATCCCGCCCGCGCACCAAGTCGGTGATCGAGACATGCGCTTCGGCGATGTCGCTCATCGGGATGCCCAGCAGCCGGTACGCCATCCCCGGCGACAGCAGCACCTCCACCGCCTCCATGCGCCCGCTGTGCTCCGCGAACACCGCCTGCGTCTGCAGCCCGGTCACCAAGATCTCGCCCGCCCCGCACTGCAGCGTCGCCGACGGGCCGCGGCTCATCCGGATCGGCGCGTCGAACAGCACCACCATCGACACCATCTGGATCGGCATCTCCAGCCGGCGCAGCGTGTGCCCGACCCCGAACCGGTACCCCCGGTAGCCGCGCACACCGCCGCGCAGCCGCTGGTCCGGCCGCCCGTCCACCACTTCCCAGCTGCCGGCCGGGCACCGCGACTCGCGCATGCCGGCCCTGACGGTCGTACCCATCCGCCCTCCCAAGTGTCGCGGCGCACGCCCCGGCTGCCCGGATGCGTCGAGAGAATACCGTTCTTCCTGAGGTGGTGCGGAGGCGGTACTAGGCTCCTCCGCATGGACACCCTGGACGCCCCGCCGCTGGCCGTGGACACGATGACCGACGCACAGCTCGCGCGACGTCGGCGCATCACCGAGGCGGTGATCGACCTCGTCGCCGACGTCGGCCCCGAGGCCTTCCAGATGAAGGACGTCACGGCCCGCTCCGGCGTCGCCCTCAAGACGCTGTACCGGTACTTCGCCTCCAAGGACCACCTGATGGCCGCCGCGGTCGCCGACTGGCACGACCGGCTGGTCCGCCAGGTCGCCGCGGACGCCGCCCGCCGGCCCGGCGCCGCGGCCCCCGAGGAGGACCGCCCCGACGTACGCGTCCTGCGGTTCTCGCTGCGCGGCCTGCGGGCCTTCCAGCGGCACCCGAACTTCGCGCGCCTGGTGGTCTCGCTGGTCGCCTCGCCGGACCCGTACGCCAGCGAGACCATCGCCGAGATGGACGCGGCCTCCGCGCGGGCGATGCGGGCGATCATGCACGACGTCCCCGCCCCGCTCGCCGACACCGTGCAGGTCGCGGTCCAGTCGGTGCTGATCGCCGGGCTCACCGCGTGGGTCACGGGACGCACGACGTGGCCCGAGCTGGTCCGGGACCTGGAGGCGGTCATCGTGCGGCTGCTGCGCGACTGACCCGCGACGGCGGGAACGACAGGAACGCGGGGCGCGAAAGGCGGAGAGCAACCGGAAGACTCCTTGACCAACAGTAGAACTTCATTCTACTTTCTGGGGCGTCGGCATCCAGCCCCGAGGAGTCCCCATGGCCACCCCCGCGACCGCACCGGCGACTGCACCGGCGACCGCTCCCGCCACCCCCACCACCTTCCGACCCGGCCACGCCGAAGACCTCCAGATCTTCTGGACCCGCACCGAACCCGTCGACGCCGGACAAGCCGCGCGCTTCCGCATCGCCGCCGAACTCCGCGCCCTCGCCACCCTCGTCCTGCGCGCCGCACCCCAGGACACCCACGTCCCCGCCCTCGACACCGCCGCCGAGCAGCTCCGCACCCTGCACGCCGAACTCGCCGCCGCCGTCCCGCAAGCCGACTCCGCCCAGCGCGGCGCCGACGACTTCGGCCCCGCCGTCCGCTGCCCCACCATCGGCCTCGCCAACACCCTCGCCCCGCCCATGCGCGTCGCCGGCGGCAGCGACACCGTCCGCGGCCGCGTCGTCTTCGGCGAACTCCACGAAGGCCCCCTCGGCCGCGCCCACGGCGGCATCGTCAGCGCCATGTTCGACGAGATCATGGGCATGGCCCCCACCACCGTCGGACGCTTCGGCTTCACCCGCGAACTCCGCCTCACCTACCGCCGCGCCACACCCCTCCACGTCCCCGTCCACTACGAAGCCCGCGTCGCCGAGGAACTCCCCGACGGCCGCAGCCTCCGCGTCACCGCCAGCTCCCACACCGAGGACGGCACCACCCTCGTCGAGGCCGAAGCCGTCTTCCACTGCGTCGACGCCCTCCGCCTCGCCCCCGAGGACGCCGCCGCCCGCCCGGCCGGCTGACCGGCCCGACTGACCGGCTGACCGGCTGACCGGCCACCTGACCGCTCACCGGCCGCAGCCGCTCCGGCACCCCGGGCGGCACCCCGCCCAAGAACGCGGGTGCCGCCCGCCCCGAAAGGACGGACGGCACCCGCGACCCCGCACCGCTAGCGGCCGGCACCGCCCGCAGCGGCACCCGCACCCGCCGGCTCCGCCGCATCCGCATCGAACTCCCGCCCCGCCGGCACGTTGTACGGCCCGTACGGTCGGTCGCCCAGAATCGACACCCGCTCCACCACCCGCCGGTTCGGGTAGTAGTCGTTCACCCCGTAGTGCTGCACCGCCCGGTTGTCCCAGAACACCACCGAGTCCACCTCCCACCGGAACCGCATCTGGAACTCCGGCACCCGCGTCTGCGCGAACAGCACCGACAGCAAGTCCTCCGCCTCGTCCTGCTCCAGCCCCGGGATGCTCTCGATGAACACCTCGTTCAGGTACAGCGACCGGCGCCCGGTCACCGGGTGCACCCGCACCAGCGGATGCACCACCGGCGGGAACTCCGCCTTCCGCTTCTCGTACGCCTCCTTGCTCATCGCATGCCGCGCTGCCCACGCGAAGTCGTGCACCGCGGCCAGCTCGTCCACCCGGGCCCGCACCTTCGCCGGCAGCCCGTCGTACGCCGCCGCCATATCCGCGAACATCGTGTCCCCACCGGCCTCCGGAATCTCCACCGCACGCAGCACCGTCCCCAGCGCCGGCTCCTCACGCCACGTCACGTCCGTGTGCCACACGTTCTCCCGACCGGGGGAGTCCGGGCCCTTCTCGAACCGCACGACCTCGGGCGTCTCGCCCTGCTTCAGGTACGGGTTCACCTCCAGCCCGCCCCAGTTCCGCGCGAAGTCGCGCTGCTGCTCCGAGGTGACCGGCTGGTCCCGGAAGAAGATCACCTTCCACTCCAGCAGCGCGTCGTCCAGCTGCTTGCGGACGTCCTCGGTCAGCGGCTCCCGCAGGTCCACCCCGCGGATCTCGGCACCGATCAGCGGCCCGTGCGGCACCAGCTCGAACGCCGTGTACTCGGGGGTCTTGATGTAGTCCGGCAGCCGGCGCAGCCGGCGCGGTCCGACGTCCAGCGAACGCCGGGAAGTACGCGTGAAGACGGTCATGGCAATGCCTTTCGGAGGATGGACGGTGGAAGGACGGAGACAAGACGGAGGAGAACAGCCGAGGGCTGCCGAGTACAGGCAGGACAGGCAGGACGGCGGAGAACCGGTGAAGGACGGGGAGAGCGGAAGACCGGAAGACCGGAAGACCAGGAGAGCGGAGAACCGTGCGCGGCGGGCGGGTCAGCGCGCAGCGTCGCGGAACCGCGTGGTGCGGTGCACCGGGTCGGTGTCGAACTTCGGGATGATGTGCTCACCGAAAAGGCGAATGGTCTCCAGCGTGTTCTCCGGCGTGTCGCATCCGATTCCCAGGACCAGCTGGTCGACGCCGGCCGCCTCGAATTCCTTGACGGTGCGCATCGCCGTATCCGGGTCGCCGCAGATCATCGCACCCGCATCCGACGCGAACTCCACCATTTCCGCGGTCAGATCGGGCATCAGTTCGGGCCAGAACGGAATGCCCTCCACGTGCGGAATGGTGTCGTGGTACCGGAACACATTGCTGGTGACATACATCGGGCGCGCCGCGACCGCATTGGACACCGCCTGCCGGTACGACTCCGACACGAATGCCGTCGTGCACACCATGACGTTGTCGTTCACGTAGTCGCCGATCGGCTCGGCGTTCACGATCGTGTCCTTGTAGAGCTTCACAGCCTGCTCGGCCAGCTCCGGCTCGCCGATCGAGAAGCCCAGCACGCCCAGGCCCATCCGGGCCGCCATCTCGAACGACGGCGGACTGCCGGCCGCGTACCACATGGCCGGATGCGACGGCTTGTACGGCTTGGGGAGGATCTTGCGCGGCGGCATCTGCCAGTACTTGCCGCGGTAGCCCTCGTACTCGTCCTGGAGCCACATCTTGGGGAACTCGCGGATGACGTCCTGCCAGATCTCCCGCGTCTCGTCGAGGTTCTCCACGCCGGGCAGGAACGGCAGGATCTCGTGCGAGCCGGCGCCGCGCCCGGTGCCGAACTCGAACCGGCCCTCCGCGAGGTGGTCCAGCATCGCGACCCGCTCCGCGACGCGGACCGGGTGGTTCACCTGGGGCAGCGGATTGAAGATGCCCGCACCGATGTGAATGCGCTCGGTGGCATGCGCGAGATAGCCGAGCACGACGTCGTTCGCTGACATGTGCGAGTACTCGTCGAGGAAATGGTGCTCGGTCGCCCACATGTACTTGAAGCCGGCCCGGTCCGCCGCGATGCACGCGTCGATTTCGGCCATGAGCGCCTGATGCTCGGCCGCCGGATTCCCTACCCGGCGGAACTCGGGAACGTAGCCAAGGATCATGACACCGAATTCCATGCGGACTCCCAGACAGATCGGGTACACACCTCATCCCGGATCTGACGCGTCATCAGATCCGCAGGGCAGAGCTTCGCCGGGCCCTCGCCGCGCCGTATTGCAGAAAAGCGAAGTCGCCGCCCGCCGCGAATCCGCAACCGCCCGACGGACCGGTTGCCGGACCAGGCGGTTTGTGGAGTTTCCCGCCGTTCGCACGAATACCCGCCGCCCGCCCGGAACCGGATTGCCCGGAATCTCCATCCGTCGCTTCACAGGGGCGCCCGGCACCGCCGCCGGAGCGTGATCCTCGTCATGCCGCGGCACACTTCTTCAATCAGGCGTATGAGTGAGAACGTGTCCCGGCGCGGACTCGCCACGGGCCGGAGCCGAGGGCTCCGCAGAGCCCTGCCGAGCCCTCGACGCACCCCCGGGGAACACCCCCTCGGCCCACCCCTCCGGGACCCCACCGGGCCCCATCGGACAGCGCACGGGAGCGACCACATGACGTCGGCATGGCGGATCGGCACGACCACGGTGCACAAGATCCTGGAGACCGAAGCGGACGTCCCCGTCATCGGCGCCCTGGACACCGACGACGAAGGCCTCCTCGACCGGCACCCCTGGCTGTTCCCGCACTTCGCCAAGCCCGGCGGCACCTTCGTCCTGTCCTTCACGGGCTGCTGATCGACACCGGCGAACGCCGCATCCTCGTCGACACCTGCATGGGCAACGACCGCGGCGACCGCCTCCCGTTCCCCGGCCTGCAGACCACCTGGCCCGACGACCTCGCCGCACTCGGCTACCCGCCGGCCGCCATCGACGCCGTCGTGTGCACCCACCTGCACTTCGACCACGTCGGCTGGCACACCCGCCTCGATGCCGGCCGCTGGGTCCCGACGTTCCCCGAGGCCCGGCACCTCGTCGTACGCGAAGAATGGGAGCACTGGAAGGCCGGCCCCGAGGAACCCTGGCTCGTCCCGCTCCACGACACCCTCGACCCGGTCGCCGAAGCCGGACTCCTGGACCTGGTGCCCGCCGACCACGTCGTCGCCCCCGGCGTACGCCTCGAGCCGACCCCCGGGCACACGCCCGGTCAGGTTGCTGTCGTTATCGAGTCTGTGGGGGAGTGGGCGGTGATTACCGGTGATGTGGTGCACCATCCGCTGCAGTTCACTGTCCCGGGCATGGCGAGTGCCGCGGATCACGATGCTGTGCTGGCTGCGGAGGCCAGGCGTGTGTTCGTGCGGCGTTACGCGGACACGGGAGTGCTGGTCATCGGCACGCATTTCCCGGGGCCGACGGCGGGGCACCTGGTCACCAGGGGAGGGGAGGTGCGCTTCGTGCCGCTGGAGGAGAGCTGAACCCCGGGCGCGCGAGGCGCAGATGCAGGATCGACGGGTCGGTTCGCAGCCTGGGCTCCTGCACGAACTCGCTTGCAGGAAAAGGCCGTTGGCCGCGCAACACCAAACCATGTCGTGTAATGCTGATTGCACGGCATGGTTCGGGGGAGTCGAAGCAACCCCCTGGCGGGGGAGTTGCTCCAGCCTGCCGCAGAAGCCCGCCGTGCGCGCGCCGGACGACCGGGCGGGCGGCTTGCGGAGGATTCGCCGTACGGGCGAAGCTCCGGGCCGGTGGCGGGGGACGGCCTCTTCACGATCGTTTCAGACAAATCCGGCCGGCCTGCGGGGGCTTCGCCAGGAAGCATCCTGACACCGGACGCGGACGCCGAAGACGTAGCGGAGGTTGTACGGAGGCGCGTGACGCGTACGGACCGATCCGAAATGAACGGCCGGCGTACGTACGGAAAGTCCGATACACCGACGTGCGCATCGGCGTGGGTGCACGTGCGCTCACTCGTACCGGGCGACGCCCAGGGCAATGTGGCGAACGCCCGGCGCCGACGCGCAACCGCGGCATACGCGTACGGGACGCGGCCCGCCTCGAGCCAGCGCGAACGGCAGCCTGCAGCAAGCGTTCTGAAGCCCCTTCAGCCCCTCCCAGCCCGCTCCCGCAGTTCGCCGATAATGCGCATTATGTCAAATAGCGGATCCCGAGTCGCCTGGAGTGCCAACTGGCGATCCCCCGCGACCGAGCTTTCGCGCACACCGGCGCGGATGTCGTCCACAGCCTGGCCGGAGGTCATGTGCGTGCGTGCTTCGCCGAGTGCGCTGTGTTCGGTGCAGAACCACAGCGCGCCGCGGGCACTGCCCACGCGTCCTGGCACGGAGCTGTAGTTGGTGAAGTACACCGGCCGGAAGCAGTCGCGCAAAGAGGCCCGTCGACGACGACGTCGCGCAGCTCCGAGGGCGCCAAGTACTGGCTGCGGGTGCTCACCGAGCTGAAGAACCGCGGCGTCGCGGACACCTGCATCGTGGTCTGCGACGGCCTGAAGGGCCTGCCCGACGCGATCAACACGGTCTGGCCGCAGGCCGTCGTCCAGACCTGCATCATCCACCTGCTCAGAAACTCGTTCCGCTACGCCGGCCGCCAGGACTGGGACAAGATCGCCCGCGACCTCAAGCCCGTCTACACCGCGCCGAGCGAAGACGCCGCGCTGGAGCGGTTCATGGAGTTCGGCGAGACGTGGGGGAAGAAGTACCCCGCGATCGTCCGGCTCTGGCAAGCGGCCTGGGCCGAGTTCGTCCCGTTCCTCGCCTTCGACGCCGAGATCCGCGCCATCATCTGCACCACCAACGCCATCGAATCGCTGAACGCCGGGCTCCGCCGCGCGGTCCGCGCCCGCGGCCACTTCCCCAGCGACGCCGCCGCCCTCAAATGCCTCTACCTGGCGCTCATAGCGCTCGACCCCACCGGCACCGCCAAAGCCCGCTGGGCCCGACGCTGGAAACCCGCCCTCAACGCCTTCGAAATCACTTTCGAAGGACGCCTCATACGCACCACCCACTAACCAGCAACATCAACTAACCGTTTACGCCAGGAACTTGACACTCCCGGAGCAAGGGCTGAAGGAAATGGGCAAAGACACGATCGACCCATTGGGCATGATGGACCGGTGTCTTTGGAGTGGACCTTGCGGAAATAGCAATGAAGCGATCTGAACCCATAAGACTGCACGCCTTCAAAAGTCGACGCAGAGTGCATGGGGCCGTGGTAAAAATCAGGATATCCATCGAAAGGTTTAGAATGGCCGGAGTTTCCGTTCGAGTGGCTTCTGGTGGGGTGACGTGGGAGTACGTCGATTTTTTGAAGCTAATCACTGATGCCATGGCTCCATTCCAAGTCGGCCGTGCCGAGTCCCAAGAGCTTGGGATTTGGGACTCATGGAGTATCGAAGGGGGAGTCGATGGCTCTGGGATCCCAGTAGCCGCCGGCGCGGCGAATGCATCGGATCTCCTTAATTCCGCAGAGTTCGCTTGGGAGCACGGCTCAAGGAGCCCCGGGATTGTCAGGAGATGTGCCGGAGGCAGGCGAAGCCTCCTTGACTTCGAGGCGGTCAGAGCAGAGGCTGCCGACTACGCTGGTGCAACCTGGGATCTCTGGCGCGACCTGCAGGGATCCATGGAGCCAGTACCTTCATGGTCCTCCTACGCTTCGAGCCGTGAAGGAGAAAACCGGCAGCAGGTTGTTGACGAATACAAATCTCAGGAACTGATAAAGAGCTTTGCGGCGCGAAGAATCCCTCGCGAAGCTCTGAAGATCTTCTCTGGGGCGTTTCTTAGGATTGGCGATCCCGTGGAAGACCTTGCCGTCAGTCGAGCCAATTTTATTTAAGGTCATCTCGATCTGGCTTGGCCTTGGACTGATGTGGTGACTGACGATGGCTGGTGGATTTCTCAAGAGGGATGGACGCTTCACGCAGTTTGCCCCAGGCAGCAAGTTGCACTCATCGCGCCCCTGCTGCTCCCTCGCCGCAAGCGATCCATAGGTACCAAGAAGAACTTTCAGGAGATGGATTTGTAGTCAATCTGAGTTGCCACGTATGACATGGTGCCCGGCGGCTCACGAAGGCCAGGCTGAGCGCCGTCGCGCGACTACCGGGTGACTCGTCCGTGATCGCCTTTGCCGACCACCCGCCGGGCCTGTGGAGACGTTCAGGCGACCCCTGTCAGATGTGTTTCGGCGTACCGATGTTCGTCCCCAGTGTCGTTCTCTCCGCGCTGGCGGCGCCTTCAACGGGCGTCGGTGGTGTCACGGATCTTGGGGAGCGTATGACCAGTATTTCCATGGCAGAGGAACTGTGGGGCCGACTCTCTGTCGAAACGCAGGACAAGGTAGACGGTCTCATTAGATCGGGCGAAAAGGTCAAAGCCATCAAGCTGATGCGCGATAGTGCGGACGATCCAGTCCCGGGGTTGCCTCTGTGTGTGGAACTACTGACTCTGCGGATGACGGAGCTCGGGTTGCTCGCCTCGCACGACGGTCCGCAGACGTAGCGGCCGGCTTTCGTTGCGGGTGCGGCATGGTTCCGAACTCGTTGCCACGGGTGATCCAAAGACTTGGCTGCCCGGGGCTCCGTGACGGTTTGACTGCCGACAGGGATGCGATGGCTGTGTGGCGGAGACGCGCCCATGCCGACTTTCTGGGCTGGTGTGCACCCTCCCTGGGGTGGTGCGGTTCATTCGGTGCCTCCGGGGCTAATCGGTACATTCCTTGGCGGTGTCCACCGCCGTGGCCCGTGCAGGGGGTTGCTGTCGTGGTGAAGCCGGGACAGTCGAGCAGCGAGCCGCGCAACGAGCCGGGCCGTTCGGGCGGGCTGGGGGAGCGGTGCGCGGCGCAACGGTCGGTGGATCCGGTCCCGGCGGTGTTGTTCTCCGATGTGGTCTTGGACTCCGGTTTCGGCGCGGACCCGGGTTCCGGTGCCTGCTCGGCCTCCGATTCCGCCTTCGGCACGTTCGCGGGCCGGTATGGAACCCGCCCCGGCCGCAGCCGCTGGTCTGGCTGCGCCGTCCCAGCCGTCCTCGTCGGTGCCGGCGGGGGATTCGCGGACCGGGTGCGTTCCGCCGTGGCTCCGACCGCTGTGCCGAGCGAGGACCCGGGCTGTGGGTTCCGCCGCCTTGGCCTTGGGGGCGGAGTCCGGACCGGTGGGGGGGCGACGCCGGCGAAGTCGCGGGTCCGGCAGGCTCGTTCCGTGTCGCCGTCCGCTGCCGTGTCTGGTGTTTCTGCCCCGGCCGCTCCGGCGCGGCAGAATGTCTCGGTGTGGGCTTGATCCACTTTGACGGACACCCTGGATGAGGGGCTTTGGCCTCTCTGGGGAGGATGTCCATCATGGAGAGCATGGGGAAGAAGAAGCCTCGGCCTCGCCGCTCGTTCACGCCGGAGTTCAA
>NZ_JAKFHA010000017.1:169841-189550 GCF_021502675.1 Yinghuangia soli | reverse complement strand
TCGTCCGCGCTCATCCCGCCGTCGACGATCGCGGTGGTGTACTGGGCGAGGAGGTTGCGGCTGGTCATCACCGCGCCCTTGGGCCGCGACTCGGTGCCGGAGGTGTACATGATCTGCACCGGGTCGTCATCGTCCAGGTCCACCTCCGGGCAGGGCGCGTCCGAGGCGCCCAGGTCCGCGAAGAGCTCCCAGCCCGGCGCGTCCCCGCCGATCACCGCGTGCACCTTGAGCCCGTCGGCGGCGAGCCCCGCCTCCGCGAGCGCGGCGTCCGCGGTCGCGGCCAGGTCCGCGCCCGCGACCACGCCGACCGCGCCGGAGTGCGTGAGGACGTACGCCACCTCGGGCGGGGTGAGCATGAAGTTGACCGGCACCGACACCGCCCCGATCCGGGCCAGCGCGAAGTACGCCACCGCGAACCCGTGCGAGTTCCGGGCCAGCAGCACGATCCGGTCGCCCTTGGCCACCCCCCGCGCCGCGAACCCCGCGGCGGTCCGCGTCACCAGCGCGTCCAGCTCCGCGAAGCTCTGCCGCAGCTCGCCGAAGACCACCGCGGTCTTGTCCGGAGTCCGGACCGCGGAACGGGCCAGCAGATCGGCCAGCCCGTGCCGCCGGGCACGTGCGGCGGGAGTGGTCTCAAGGGTCACGATGTGCTCCGTTCGTCCTGCCGTTCGTCCAGGTGGGGTGCACATTGTGGTCCGGCGCACGGCCGGGCGGAAGACATACGCGCCGCGTACGGCGGGATAGCGTCCTTCCCCCGCGCGGTCGGGCCGTCTCGCCAGGCGGAAATGCCCCCGGGTCACCCGCTCGGGATCAGTAAGCTGGCGGCATGACCAGCAGCGAATCCTCCGCCGTCCTCGACACCGCCCGCCGTGCCCGGGAGGCGGCCGCGCTGCTGGCGCCACTGCCGCGCAAGGCGAAGGACGCCGCGCTGCTCGCCATCGCCGACGCCCTCGTGGCCCGCACCGACGAAATCGTCGCGGCGAACGCCCAGGACGTCGCCCGGGCCCGCGAGAACGGCACCCCCGAGTCGACCGTCGACCGCCTCGCCCTGACCCCTGAGCGCATCGCGGCCATCGCCTCCGACGTCCGCGACGTCGTCGGCCTGCCCGACCCGGTCGGCGAGGTCGTCCGCGGCTCGACGCTGCCCAACGGCCTCGAGCTCCGCCAGGTCCGCGTGCCGCTCGGCGTGGTCGGCATCATCTACGAGGCGCGTCCCAACGTCACGGTCGACGCCGCCGCGCTGTGCCTCAAGTCCGGCAACGCCGCACTGCTCCGCGGCTCGTCCTCGGCTTACGCCTCCAACACCGCGCTGATCGCGGTGCTGCGCGACGCGGTCGCCTCGACCGGGATCCCCGCCGACGCCATCCAGCTGGTGCCCGGCGAGTCCCGCGAGAGCGTCAACGAACTCATGCGGGCCCGCGGCCTGGTGGACGTCCTCATCCCGCGCGGCGGCGCCTCGCTCATCCGCACGGTGGTCGAGGGCTCGACCGTCCCGGTCATCGAGACCGGCGTGGGCAACTGCCACGTGTACGTGGACGCCGACGCGGACCTGCAGATGGCCGTCGACATCCTGATCAACTCGAAGGCCCAGCGGGTGTCGGTGTGCAATAGCGCCGAGACCCTCCTCGTGCACGCCGACATCGCGGACGCGTTCGTGCCGGTCGCGCTCGCCGCGCTCAAGGACTCCGGGGTCACCGTGCACGGCGACGCCGCGGTGCAGAAGTTCTCCGCGGACGTCGTGCCGGCCACCGCCGAGGACTGGGACACCGAGTACCTCTCGTACGACATCGCGGCCGCCGTGGTCGGCTCGCTCGACGAGGCCGTCGCGCACATCCGCCGGCACTCCTCGGGCCACACCGAGGCCATCGTGACCCGCTCGCAGGCCGAGGCCCGGCGCTTCGTGCAGCTCGTCGACTCGACCGCGGTCATGGTCAACGCCTCGACCCGGTTCACCGACGGCAGCCAGTTCGGCTTCGGCGCCGAGATCGGCATCTCCACCCAGAAGCTGCACGCCCGCGGCCCGATGGGCCTGCCCGAGCTGACCTCCACCAAGTACGTCGTCACGGGCGACGGCCACCTGCGGGACGCGGCTCCCACGGTGCTGCCGCCCAGCTGCTGACCTGCGCCCCTCGGCCATCGCGTACGCCCTCCCGGTGCTCCGGGAGGGCGTACGCGCATCCCGGCGGAACCCGCCGGAAAAATATGGTGACTGAGTCAAGGATTCCGCTACAGTGCGGCCCGTGTCGCACACCACGGGCGCATCGCCCGCACCTGCCCCCGCACCGGCACCCGCGCCCGGCCCGCCGGGCCGGCGCTCCCGCTGGGGCCGCACCGCCGCGGGCCTGGCCGGCGCGATCGCGGTGTCGGTGGCCGCGCAATTCGCCGTGGACGCCCTGACCGGCAGCTCCGACGACCCGCCTGCCCGCACGCAGCCCGCGGCATCCGGCGCGTCCGGAACGCCGGGCCCGCCGCCGGAGAAGCCGACCCGCGAGAACCCTTGGGCCGGCTCCAAGGCGGCCGCCTACGGCGACGGCCTGGACGGCATCCCGGTGCCCGAGGTCCGCGAACTCCCGGGCTACTCGAAGGAAGCAGTGCAAAGGGCCGTGGACACCACGCGCTTCCTGCTCGCCGCCGGCAACCTCGACGCCGCAGTCCTGCGCGGCGAAGCGCCCGCCACGTACTTGCAGATGATCGACCATGAGCACGCCGACATGCGGGCGAGGCTGGAGCAGGCCCTGGCCGCCCCGGACGGCGAGCACGACCCGCTGGCCTGGGTGACCCGGTTCGACCCGGACGAGGTCGAGGTCGTCTCCGCCACCGCCAAGACCACCGGGACCATGAGCGTCGCGCTCGACGCGGACGGCATCCTTGTGGTGCACGTCGAAGCCGACTTCGTCTATGCGGTCGCCCCGGTGGACGGCAAGCGCGACCGCATCGACCGCAGCATGGTCCGGCGCGCCCTGGACGTCAGCTTCCTCGCGGGCGGCGCGCTGGAGACCCCGGTCGGCAAGGTCTTCCTGTCGTCCACCGACGTCGTCGTGTTCAACACCTCCTGCGACCGCGACGACGGCTTTATCCATCCGCTGGTCGCCGCATCGCCGGGCGGCTCCCTTACCGGTCCGACCATGGACCCGTACGCCACGCCGGGGGCGGCCGTGCCGACCGGCGCGGTGTCGCAGGAGGGCGGGTGCTTTCCCACCGCCCTCATCTGACCGCGGGTGCCGCCGCGGGGCCGACGGCCGTACGGAACTGCCGGAACTGGTTGTACCGGTCCGGCCAATCCGTTCCCTCTGAGGCTCCTGCGGTAATAGTGTGATGGAGTGTCCGATTCGCGAGGGCCGGAACCACCCGAGGGCCTGCCGGAGTTCGGGGAGAACCCCGACCCCGCGGAGGACGAACTGTCCTCCGTGGTCTTCGACGAGCATTTCGTGCGGGCCGCGAGCATCCACGAGCCGTCCGCAGCCGAGCGCCAGCAGGCCGCTGCGCCGCGCCCCAAGCCGCCCGCGCCGCAGCCCGGCACGCTGCCGGACGACCCGTTCCTCTTCCACGAACCGCGCGCGGTAGGCGGATTCCGCCCCGGCGGCGCGCACATCCCGATGCACGGCGACGAAGGCGGCCTGGCCCGAACCGCGCGCTGGCGCCAATCGGTGGCCTGGGTGCTGGCCTTGCTGATGGGCGTGGGCGTGGTCGCCATGGCCATCACCGCGGTCGCCCCCGGGCGCAGCGGGCAGGACCCGATCGGGCCGCAGCCCAGCGTGGGAAGTCCCGTGCCGCCGCCGGAGGAACGCCTCACCGCCGGCCCTGCGGGCGCGGCCGGTGCCGGGCCGTGCGCGACGTCCGGACCTGTACGCAGCGGGTGTTGACCGCAAACTGTGATCCGCGCCACATGATCCACCGGGCTGTCGGCGACATCCGGTAGGTTGCCGCGCGTGTCAGAGCGCGAGGGTGACGGGGGCGGGTCGGAACGACCCGGGCAGGCCGACCGCGAGTCGGGGGCGACAGGGACGGACCGCGATCCGCGGGCCGCGGAAGGGCATGCGCCGGAAGGCGCGGATCCCTTCGAAGGGCTGGTGCTGGACGAGGACTTCATCCGGGGCGCCACCCACACCGAAGGTTCGGCGCGGGCCCGCATGCTGGCCGAGAAGTGGCGCCGCGAACCCCCGCGGAACACCGGCTTCCGCGAAGCCGCGAACAAGACCGTCCCGGGCGAGCACCGGCCCCGCCGCGCCGGCCGCGACCGGGCGCAGCGCATCGAACCGCAGGACGGCCCGGCCTCCCGCATGGATCGCACGAACCTCAAGGTCGCGGTCTGGTTCGTGGTCATCTGCGTGGCCTTGCTGGTCATCGCCAACAAGGGCTAGAAGGCACACGGACGAAGGGGACCGGGGATGGCCGGCGACGCAAAAGCCGAGGACCAGGACGAGGAGAAGCCGCAGGACGGCGACCCGTTCGAAGGACTCGTGCTGGACGAGGACTTCATCCGAGGCGCGAGCCGCACGGAAGGTTCGGCGCGGGCCCGCATGCTGGCCGAGAAGTGGCGCCGCGAACCCCCGCAGAACACGGGCTTCCGCGAAGCCGCGAACAAGACCGCGCCGGGCGCGTCCCCGCCCCGCCGCACGAGCCGCTTCCGGCGGCGCACCGACCCGTGGGGCCGCCCGGTCAAGCGCGACCGGACGAACCTCAAGATCGCGGTGTGGTTCGTCCTCGTCGCGGTTTTGTTGATGGTCCTGGCCAACAAGGGGTACGTGCGGGACCTGCTCGGCGGCTCGAACACCGGTGATGAGACCGCGAATTCGAGCCAGCCGATGACCGCGCAGCCGCCGGTCACCGGGATCGCCTCCGCGGCGGCGCCCGTGCCGTCCACCCTCCAGCCGATCGACCCGAACATCCCCACGCGCGAGAAGCCCTTCGCGGGATCGCCGGCGATCAACTACGCGGACGGCGCGGCCGGCATCGCCCTGCCTGAGGCCAAGGCCGTCGAGGGATACACGAAGGACCAGGTCGCGAAGGCGCTGGAGACCACCCGGCAGCTGCTGATCGAAGCGAACCTCAACCCGGCCACGTTGGCGGGTGGCGACCCCAAGGCGTACCTCGCCCTCCTCGACCCGGAAGACGACACCCACGACAAGCTGCCCGCTGCCCTGGCCGCACCCGAGGGGACGGAACCAGAGGCGGTTCTGTGGCTCACCCGGTTCGACCCCAAGCAGGTCGAACTCGTCGGGCCCGTCGTCAAGGTGGACGGCATCATGTCGTACTCGGTGGACGACAAGCGCGCACTCAACATCCATGCCGACTACTCGTTCGTGTACGCGGTCGCCAAAGCCGGTCAGCCGGACAGCGAGGTCACGCGCGTGATCGTCCGCCGCGTGATCGACGCCCAGGTGTTCGGCCGGACCAGTGGCTACAAGCCGACAGCCAAGGGCACGGTGTGGCTCTTCAACAACCCGAGCGAATGGGCCAACGGCGGCTGCGAGAAAAGCTCGTTCCTCCGGCCGGAGTTCGCCTCCGACCCCGACGGGACACCGGGAACCGGCGCACCCTCCGACCCGTACGACCGCAGCAAGCCGTTGGTGATCGACCCTGCGGTCCAGGGCTGCGGTATCGCCAGCCGCCTCTGACCAGCGCTCCGACGCCCCATCAGGATCCTTGCGGACCCGTGTATTTCCGCAGTTCCGGGGCGGGCCCCAGCGACCTACCATGGAGTCATGTCCGGTCGGGGCGAACCCCCAAAAGGCAGCCGCGGGGGCGGGCCCGACGGCGAGGATGAATTCCGGGTCGTCTTCGACGAGTCGTTCGTCCGTGCCGCCGTGCTCCACGAGCCGTCGGCGCAGGAACGGCTGCGTACCGGGAAAGGACCCCGGCGCCTGCGCCGGGTGCTCGGCGTGCCCGCGGGCGTCTTCCGGGTCGGCGTGCTGATGTCGTCCGTCGTCCTCGTGCTCGCCGCCGCCCTGTATCTCGGCGCGCAGCGCGGTGCCACGACCGTGCACGACTCCGTGTACGCCCCCACCGTCCTCGTCCGCGTCTCCCTCGCCCCCGGGCCCGGCGTCGCCCCCGTACTCGTGGCCGCGGGCGCCGACCCTTTCGCCGGCACCCCCGCCGCGTTCTGGAGCGAGGGGCGCGCCGGCATCCTGCTGCCCGTGTCGACCTCCACCAGCCACTTCAACGGCCCCCAGGTGCAGGAAGCCCTGGAACTGGCCCGCGACTTCGTGACCGGCACCCAGCTCGACCCGGAAGTGTGGGGCGGCACAAGGCCCTGGGCGGTCGCCCTCAACCTGGAGGCCGACTCCTACGCCCAGTTGACCGCCGCGCTCGACCACCCCGTGGACGACGACAAGCATGCGGCGACCGGCTGGGTGACCCGGTTCGACCCGCAGCAGATCGCCGTCGAGGGCACCAAAGTCCGCGTCTCCGCAATCGCCGCGGTCGCCGAAACCCCGTCCGGCGAACTGGTGGTGACCCTGGACGGCGTGTTCGTCTACGCGGTGCAGGCCAAGGCGGACGCCGCCTGGATGCGCTTCGTGGTGCACCGCGCCTGGGAGTTCCGGGTCGACAAGGCCGGTCTGCGGAACGGCAAGATCCGGGTCCGGCGGATAGCCACCGTCGCCGCACCGCAGGCCTGCGATGCGGACAGCTCGGCGTTCTTCCGCCCGCTGTTCACCGCCGGGACGACCGCCCCGGCCACCACCTGGGGGACCGTCGCCGCACTCGACGCGCACCAGACGCTCGGCACGCTCCCGGCCACCGGCAAGTCCTGCGGAGTGCTGTCCGCCGCCGTGTGACCCGCCCCGTCAACTCCCGTCGCCGGGACCCCGGTTCGTCCCCTCGTCATTCTCGGCGCCGTCGCCGTCATCGTCCGGCGCGGTCCTCGGCGGGGGCGGCGCGGTCGCCGTACCGGTCCCCGCACCCCCGGCCGGCCGCGGCCCGAACTTGTCGCGCAGCCGCCCGCCCGCGTCCGCGGCACCGCCCGCGATGTCGCGGAGCAGCCCGAACAGCGGGTCCGCGGTCTGCTTGACCGACTCGCGGTACGAGTCCGCCGACGCCTTGGCCTCGGAGCGCACCGAGGCGTTCCGGTCGTCGTCGCGCCGCGGGTAGTCCCCGGCCATGATCGCCTCGTACTCGGGCCCGTCCGCCCAGCGCTTCAGCTCGGCCACCCGCACCACCGGGAACGGGTGCGAACGCCACAGCACGTTCATCAACTTGAGCACGCTGTCGCGCACGTCCGCCGCCGCGTCGTACTCGGCCGCCTGGGCCAGGAACTCGTCGGTGCTCATCTCGTGCAGCTGCGAACCGCCCGCGATCTTCATGAGCGCGCGCATCGACACCTCGGGGTCCTGCCCGACCAGCAGCCCGGCCCGGTCGCAGCTGAGCTCGGACTTGCGGAACCACTCGCTCAGCGCGGCGATCACGGCCTGCAGCGCCAGCGTGCCCAGCGGGATGCCGGACAGGCTGACCGACAGCCGGGTCAGGATCAGCAGCATCGTGCGGTACACCGCATGCCCGGACAGGATGTGGCCCATCTCGTGGCCGATGACGGTCCGCATCTCGTCGTCGTCGAGCAGTTCGACCAGCCCGGTGGTCACCACGATGAACGGCTTGTCCATGCCGATGGCCATCGCGTTCGG
The DNA here is from genome assembly GCF_021502675.1 of Yinghuangia soli. Classification (GTDB taxonomy): domain Bacteria; phylum Actinomycetota; class Actinomycetes; order Streptomycetales; family Streptomycetaceae; genus Yinghuangia; species Yinghuangia soli. The sequence continues at coordinate 181,928 of NZ_JAKFHA010000017.1, read as the reverse complement.
CTGCGGGTCCATCGTCACGTACAGCTCGGGCACCTGCGGCATGTCCAGGATGTACGCGGCCTCGCGGTTCATCTCGTACAGCCGCCGGAACTGCTGCTCGCCGGTCCGTACGCTCCCGGCCAGGAACGCCAGCCGCACCGAGCGCTCGGACAGCAGGCCGTGCAGCTGCTTGAGCACCGCGTCGAACCCGTTCAGCTTGCGCAGCGCCACCAGCGCGCTGCGGTCCGCGGGGTGTTCGTAGGCCCGCGAGGAGATCCCCGGGAACCGGGTGCGCTGCCGCGCGGGCAGGCCGCCGCCGGACTCGTCGGGCCCGGGCTGCTTGGTCGTGTCGGCCATGGAACGCTCCCCCTCGTGGCTGAGTGCGCGGCAGGCACAGTGCCGAACACGGCTGCCGCGCCCACGTCGTCCACGTTCAGACTAAGCGCCCTGCCGCGGTGCCACTGGGGGACAACCCTCACCGGACCGCCCCCGGACGTCGCGGCGGCCTCACCGGATCGGCCTAGTTGCCGATCCTGCGCGCGCGGTTCGCCACCCGCTTCCGTACGATGTCGTGCGCGGCCGCATGTCCTCGGACCAGGGGCCGCCGTCCGATGACCAGACACTTAAGGGTTGACCACGATGACCGAGCAGGCCATGACCGTTCTCACCCGTCTCGCGAGCGAGGGCGGCGAGCACGGTGGCAACCACGAGAACCTCAGCCCGCTCGGTGCCGGCCTGGGCGCGTTCATCGCGCTGATCGTCCTGCTGATCATCACGATGTCCTTCAACAAGGACCGCTGACCCGCAGTTTCCCCGCAGGCCTCCCGGGGCCGCCCACGAACGGCGGCCCCGGTTTTGTGCTGCCCGCCTCCGGCCGCCCGGACGGTTCCCGCGTCTTCGCGGCCGCCGCGCGTTAATCTTCGGTCCGGGCTCGGAGCGCGTACGGGGAGCGCGAGCGAAGGCACCAGGGGAGGGCGGGAATGCGTACGTTCGCCATGGGCGAGAAGGCGAGACTGGCGGATCTGACCGCGGCGACCGCGCTGCGCGTCGAGGTCGCCGGCACGGCGACAGGCACCGACATCGCGGCGTTCTGCTTCGCGCTCGACGAGGACGGGCAGATCCACGGCGACCGGCCGCCGGTCAGCGCATCCCGGCCCGCCTCGCTGGCGAGCGCCGTCGCGCTGGTCTCGGGCGGCGCCGCGGAGGCGGCGTTCGACCTGGACCTGGAAGCGGTCGCCCCCGAAGTGCACCGGCTGCTGTTCGTGGTCGCCTCGGTGGGGCCGGACATCGCGCTGGACGCGGGCAGCGTGGTGCTGACCGTCGAGGGCGAGCCGGTGGTCGCGTTCATCATGGACCCGTCCGAGATGAAGGGGCAGCGCGCCCTCATCCTCGGCGAGATCTACCGCCGCGACGGCTGGCGCTTCGGCGCGGTCGGACAGGGCTACCGGGACGGCCTGGAACAGCTCGTACGCGACTACGGGGCCGACCCCGCGGTGCTGTTGAGCGGAGCGGACGCCAAGCCGCAGGCCGAAGAGCCCCGGGCCGAAGCCGCGGTCGAGGTCGAAACCGCGGACGAGGCCGAAGCGGCGGTCGAGCCGGATCCGGCACCCGAGGCCGAAGCCGACACGACGCCGGTGTCCGTGGTCGAGGTCGAACCCGAGCCCGAACCCGAGGCTGAAGCCGAGCCTGAACCAGGGCCCGAGGCTGCGCCGGAGGCGGCCGCCGAACCGGAGCCCGAGACCGCCGCCGAGCCGGAGGCTCTCGAAGCGGAACCGGAGCCGGAGCCGGATGCTCAGCTTGAGGCCGAAGCCGAGCCGGATTCCGAACCCGAGGCAGCCCCGGAGCCAGAGCCGACGCCGGAGCCCGCGCCCGAGCAAGCAGCCGTAGCCGAAGCCGAACCCGCGCCCGCCGACGAGCCGGAGCCTGCCCCCGCGCCCGTCCCCGGCATCCACACCTTCGAGGGCACCGGCGACCGCATCCTCCGCATCACGCGGCCCGTCCCCGCAGGTCCGGTCGTGGCCGAGATCTCGTGCGGCGGCAGCGGCAACTTCGCGGTGTGGACCCTGGATTCCTCCCTCGAACACGACAAGCTGCTGGTCAACGAAATAGGGAACTACCAGGGCCGCGTCCTTCTCGACGAGCGCGGCACGGTCACCGAGCGCCTCAAGATCGAGAGCGACGGCCCGTGGACCGTCGCGATTCAGCCGCCCACCGCCGCGCCGTGGCTGCTCGGCCCGGTCGGCGGCGACGGCCCCGAGGTCCTGCGCTGGACCGGACCGCGCACGGTGGTCGCGATGACCCACGACGGCAGCAGCAACTTCATGGTGCGCGTCTACGCCGAGGCGCCCGCACCCGGCCAGGACCCGTACCTCGCCTCCCTGGCCAACACGCTGGGGGCCTACGAAGGCGAGTCGATCCTGCCCGCGGGCCCGTGCCTCATCGAGATCGAGGCCGACGGCAACTGGACCGTCACGCCCGAGACTTCCTGATTCGGCGCGGACGGAGGCGGGCACTGCCGCAGCAGTGCCCGCCGCGCCCGGATGCCTGCCGTCATCGTCCGCTCGCCTGCCACACCGCGACGCACAGGCTGCTGACGCCGGTCAGGGCGGCGATGGACGGCAGCGGCCACCGCGCCCGTTCCAGCACGTGGATGCGGGCGTCGTGTTCGGCGAGTTCCTTGTCGGTCTGGTCGGCTCGCTGCAGGAGCAGGGCCAGATCGCCCCGAGTCGTCGCGAAGCCGACGTCCACACTGCGCCGCAGCTCGGCCAATTCGAGTGCCACGGACGCCGGATCGGCGCTCTCCGCCGTACGGTTCATCATCGGGCTCCTTCCCGACTGCCCCGACCGCCCTGACCGCCCGAACTGACCGGCCCGTCCGGCCCGCCGCGGCGCAGCCACCCGGGAAGCAGGCGGTCCACCGCCTCCAGCGCCATCACGCGCGTGACCCCGGCGGCGACCGCCAAGGCCAGCGCCACTCCGGGCAGCGACTCCGGCAGTCCTGCCGCCGAAACGATGAGCGGCAGCGCCGCCGCCAGGGCGAGCGCGGTCTGCAGGACCGTGCGGACGGTGCGCCGGGCGGCGTCCTGACGCTCGCTCAGTTCCACAGCCGCCGCCAGGTCTCCGGGCCCGGATAGCCGTCCGCGCCGGTTCCGTACCAGCCCTGCGCGCGCTGGAAGTCCCGCACATTGCGCAGCGTGAAGATGGTGAACACCGGTCCGGCCTGGTACCCGTTGCCGTCGTGGTGCCGTGTGTAGCCCTTGGCTATCAGCCGACGGTCGAGATCGGCGACCGCCGGGTGCGAAGCATTCAGCCGGAACGCCGCAGCGCCCGGGAACGCCGGGGGACCGGGCGGCTGTTCCGGCTTCGGCACAGGCTCGGGCTCGGGCCGCGGCGCCGGATTCGGCACCGCGCCGCCCCACTCCGGGTCCGCGGTCACGATGCCGCCCGGGTAGGCCGGGTAGCCGTACCCGTAGACATACGTGTCGCGGCGGAGCCGCTTCTTCAGGTACACGCCGTCGCCCTCGGCGCTGCCGGTGGCATTCGTGTTGCCCTCGACCGTGTACGCGTACGTCGCGTCGTAGGCGTACACGAGCCCCACGTGCGAGCCTCCGCCCGGGCCGAAGAAGATCTGCGCCCCGACCGCCGGGTACTCCGAGAACCGGCCCCGGTCCTTGAACCAGGCGACCGCATGCGCGCACGACGCCGTCATCGGGGCGAGCATCCCGGCGCCGGTCCGCCAGAAGCACCAGCTCATGAACACCTCGCACCAGGCCATGCCCTGCGACCAGCCCAGTCCGGGGACCGCCGGGCTGTACTTCTGGACGTTGGTCCAATGACCGTTCGCGTAGCCCTCCCGGTAGCCGGCCTCGGCACGGGCCGCGGCGATGACCGCCGCGGCGGACACGCTCATGCCGCCTCCCCGGCGATCCGGTCCGAGCCGTTGCCGGGCTGCTCGGAGCCGGGGTCGAGGACGACGTCCGGGCTGCCGGTCTGCGTGTCGCGGCCGGTGGTCGGCGGAAGCATGGCGGCCTCGCCCGGGTCGCCGGCCGCCTCGGCGTACCGGGGCGCGGCGGGGATGGCTTCGGCGTCGCTCGCGGCGCGCTGCAGCGGAATGATCATGGTGGTCCTCCGAGTTCGCGGTATCGGATATCGGGTGTCGGTGGTGCGCGGGTGAGGGCGGTGCCGGGCGGCACGCGCGGGTCAGGCCGCCGGCGCGAGGGTCAGGCGGATGGTCTCGGCGCCGTCGCCGTCCGGCGTGGCCAGCGCCGTCGCGACGATGCGCAGGCGGCGGTCGAGGCCGCCGTCGTGCCATTGCTCGGCCAGGCGCAGCCGCACGTGGCGGCCGAGCAGCGAGGGTGCCGGGGACAGCCGGGCGTCCAGGCGCACGGTCACGTCCAGTTCGGTGGGTTCCGTCCAGGCGGCGCGCAGGGCGTCCTTCGCCGCGGTGTCGAGCTCTTCGCGGCGCCCGCTGCCGAGCACGTCCGAACTCCCGTCCAGGCGCGGCCAGCTCAGGTCGGCGGCCACCACGTCGGTGACCTCCCATATGTGCGACATCAGCCGCCCGCTGCCGACCCGTGCGCCGCGGCTGCGCCATGCGGTCGCGCGGCGCGTGCCGTCGTGCGTGTACGCGTAGCCGAGCACCGCGCCCGGGCCGTCGAGGACCAGGTCGGGGAGTTCGGACGCGAGCACCGGGTAGCCCAGGTCGAGCCGCTTGGTGCGGTAGCCGGTGACCGGTTCGCGGCCGCTGGCGATGTACCACTCGAACCCGTCGCGCTGGGCGGCGAGTCCGCGCAATGCGTCGCCGATCCGCACGAGGTCGAAATCGGCGTACGCGACCTGCCGCGCGACGCCGGACGTGCTGCCGCCCGGCCCGGCCCCGGTGCCGATGCCGATGTCGCCGTACGGCTCGGCCTGGGCCCGGTCGACGAGTTCGCGGGCCAGGTCCAACTGGTCCAGGGGCTCGCCCGGTTCGAGACCGGCGAGAAGGATGCGGCGGTCGAGGTACGAGTCCCAGCCGCCGGCCGCGAACTCCAGGACCTCGGGTCCGGGTCCGGAGTGCCGCGTCGTGCGCCACACCACGCCGCCCCACCAGATCTCCCCGTCGCGCTGGATCCACACGGCGGTACGGGCCGGTACCAGGGCATCGGCCCGGCGCGCGGCAGCGTCGTCCGGCAGGCCGATCCGGCCGCGGAGTGCGCCCCCGCCGCCGATCCGGTCGGCGAACCGGACGTCGTCCAGCGGGAAGGAATCGATGATGTCGTCCGTCCGCAGATCGCAGAAGAGGGCTCGGAACGGAGTGGTCATGGTGCTGTCGCTTTCTGCGTGGGGGTGGTGCGCAAACGCCGCGCGGCGCCCCCCCCGGCGGGGGGGGGGGCCCCCCCCCGCCGGCCCCCCCCCCGCGGGTCGGGCGCGGGGCCCCGCGGCGGGTAGGTGCTTTCCGGTGAACTACCGGACAGGGCAAGCAAAACGGCGAAGCCGTGGCCCCCTCAGTGGGCACAGCTTCGCCGCTGCCTCAAGTGTGATCGATCGGCTCGTGGTTCGCAAGTTTGTTCGAATGATCGGCTCGAACGTGTCCCGGACGCGACGGTGCCCCGCAGGCCGAAGGGGATTCGCCTGCGGGGCACCGGGGGGAGCCGCCGCCTGCCGCACGGAGGCAGGAAGCGGACTGGGTTCGGATGGGACGACGTCGGACAGGACCGGGGTCGGACGGGGCCGGGAGCGGACCGGCCGGGACGGGGCCGGACCGGGCGGGCGGGACGCGGCGGCCGGCCGGCTCAGTTGCGGTCGGGCCGCCGGTGCGCGGAGCGCTCCGCGCTGAAGACGTCCTCGAGCCGGAAGAGGTTCTCCCGGCCGCGCTTGCCCGCCGGTGCCAGGTGGCCCAGCTGCACCCATTTGCGGATGGTCGCCGGCACCACCTCCACCTCGGAGGCCGCCTCGCCCGCGGTGATCAGCGCCAGGCCGGCCCGGTTCGCCTGCGGGGCGTTCATGCCGCCACCTCCGCCAGGTCGTCCACCGTGCAGCCGACCAGTACGGCCAGCTCTGCCCAGGCCGCACGCTCCCAGCGGTGCCGGGCGCCCGGGGTGTGGTGGCACGCGCAGTTCTCGTCCTCGCAGCGGCAGCCGGGGTTGACGCACAGCACGATGTGCCGGGACGTGAACGCCCGCAGCGACACCGAGTCGCACAGCGGGCAGCGCGGCCGGATGCGGCGGATGGGCTCGGTGTCGCCCAGGACCCGGGCGCAGCGCCGGGCCATGCGGCGCAGTTCGGCGAGCACGTGCTCTGCCAGGTCCGCGTCCCGTCCGATGGTGTCGAGCAGGCGCAGCAGCCGCACCAGCCGGGTCGGCACGTCGGCGTTGCGCGGGGCGGGCAGGCCGAGGCGGTCGTGCACCGCCTCCTCCAGTTCGGCCAGGCTCGCGGTGATGTCCATGTCGGTGTCCAGGACGCTGAGCCGCAGCGGCGCTCCGCCGGGGCCGGACGCGGCCAGTCCGTGCTGCGCGTTCCACAGTGCGGCGGCGCGGTCCTCGGCGGCCTCCGCGCCGCGCCGGGCCGCTTGTTCCGGGGACGGATCGCGTACCGCGTGCGCGTATCCCGGTGTGCTGCCGGTGCCGTGTGCCAATTCCTCGCGCAGTTCGGGGAATTGGCGGAGCAGCGAGTCGATCGCGCGGCGCGCTCGTTCGGTGAAGCCGTCGCGGCGCGGGGCGCGGCGGCGGGGGTTGGCGGTGCGGGTGCGGGTCACGGGGTCCTCCAGACGCTGGTGCGGGCGGGGGAGGGGAAGTTCGGGGCGGGGCGGCCGGTCATCCGGCGGGTCGGTCGGGGGCCGCCGCCGTCCTGAGGCGGTCGAAGGCCGAGGTCGCGACGACGAGGGTCGTGGTGCCGTCGGCATGGGCTGCAGCGGTCTCGAGCGAGGCGACGAAGTCGGCGATGGCGGCGCGGAGCTCCGCGTCCGACCGGGCGGCGCCGTGCAGCCGGGCCAGTTCGGCGTCCAGCTCGCGCAGGGCGTCGAGGACCCGGATCCGGGGCGTGGCCGGGCCGGATCTGTCGGACTCCGCGGCGGCGTCGGGGCGGGGGCCGGTCATGCGGGCGCCGCGCTTCGCCCCGCGCCTGGCGCGCAAAGCGGGTCCCCCTGGCTGGTTCGCCTACATCTTCTACTCATGCCGGACACTCTTCGATCTCGCTCATCGATTCGAACTGTCGTTCGATCGCGAGTCCACGTTAGCGGTCTGCGTAATACCTGTCCACGCAATGCGTACCGCGTGGCGTGTGGTGACAGAGGGGCCGGGTACGCTGCGTGTCGACAGGAGTCGTGGCCGCGCACGGGTGCGCGTGCGGGGAAAACGGGAGCGATGGACCGGCTCAAGCAGCTCGTCGAAGGCTGGATCGATGCGGAGCCCGGGCGCAACGCCCGGCGGCTCGCCGACGCTTCGGGAGTCAGCCGGACCACCGTCTACTCGCTCCTGAGCCGTACCCAGCAGTCCCGGCGCATGGTCGAGCGCTCCACCCTCGAAGCCCTCGCGGGCGGCATGGGCGTGCACGCGAACGTCCTGATCGAGGCGGCCCGGGACGACGCCGGCTACTGGACCGAGGAGGCCCGCGGCGCGGTCAGCCCGCGCATCCGCGCCCTGCAGGCCGCCCTCGACGACCTGACCGAGGCCGAGGCCGAGGAAGTCGCCGAAGTGGCCGAGGTCGTGCTGCGGCGCGTGCTCTCCCGGCGGGCCGCGGCCGGGCAGCTCCCGCTGGGCGGCGTACCGGACCAGCGCACCGGCACGGCCGGCAGTTGAACCGGGCCGCTCTCCGAGGCGCGCCCAACCGGCCCGTTCGCGGCGGCTCCGTGTTCATCCGGAACCCGGCCCTATAGATTTGCCGCCCATGGACGATGGCACGGCACAGCGCAACAGACGCGTCGGCGTCATGGGCGGCACCTTCGACCCGATCCACCACGGCCACCTCGTGGCCGCGAGCGAGGTCGCGGGGCTGTTCCAGCTCGACGAGGTCATCTTCGTGCCCACCGGCGAGCCCTGGCAGAAGAGCGGCCGCAAGGTGTCGCCCGCCGAGGACCGCTACCTCATGACGGTCATCGCCACCGCGTCCAACCCGCGATTCTCGGTCAGCCGGGTGGACATCGACCGGCCCGGCCAGACCTACACCGTCGACACGCTGCGCGACCTGCGCGACGCGTCCGGCGCAGGCACCGAGCTCTTCTTCATCACCGGTGCGGACGCGCTCGCGCAGATCTTCTCCTGGCGCAACGCCGGCGAGCTGTTCGAACTGGCGCACTTCATCGGTTGCACCCGGCCCGGCCACACGCTCTCCGACCCCGGCTTCCCGGACGGCGGCGTCAGCCTGGTCGAGGTGCCCGCACTGGCCATCTCCTCCACCGACATCCGGCGCCGCCAGAACGACGGCGAGCCGGTCTGGTACCTGGTGCCGGACGGGGTCGTGCAATACATCAGCAAACGAGGGCTGTACCGAGGGGCGACGTGACCGCAAACGGCGAACGGCGTGACGGACGGCCTTACGAGGACGGCACCGGGTACGGGCCGGACGGCTACCCGGTGGACCCGGCGGGCGGCCAGTACGGCACGTACGACCAAGGCCAGGGCACGGGCTACAGCCAGGGGTACGCCCCGCAGGACCCGGCCTACGGCTACGACCAGCAAGGCCAGTACGGCAACCAGGGCCAGCCGGGCGGCTACGGCAACTCGGGCTACGAGACGCCCACTTACCCCGCGCCCTCGTACGAGAATCCGACGTACGACACCCCCTCCTACGGCGGCGGAGCGGCCCCGGGCTACGGCACGCAGTCTTCCTCGTACGAGTCCTCCGGCTACGAATCCGGCTCCTACCAGAGCCCGTCCTACGGCGGCCCTGCCTACGGCGACTCCGGCTACGACTCGGGCGCTTACCCCGCGCAGGGGTACTCCGGCGCACCCGCGCCCGGGACGCCCTACCCCGCGAGCCCCGGCACCGGCGGGCAAGGCGGCTACGGTTCCGGCGCCTACCCCGCCGCCCCCGGGCCCGGCGGCTCAGTCCCGGGCCCGTCGCCCGACTACGACACCGGCGCGTACGCGGCCTACGACAGCGGCAACTACCCGCAGGCTGATGCCCCGGGCCGGTCCGCCGGTCCCGCCTCCGGTGTCGCCGGTGCCGCCGCGGCGCGCGGCGCGCAGGCCGAACCCGCGGTGCGGCGTACCGGTTCCACCAGTCCCACCGCCTCGGCGAGCACCACTGGTTCCTTCCGCGTGCAGGTGCCGCAGCCCGCGGCCCCGGCCGGAGCCCCCCGAACTCCGCCGAGCCGCCCCGCCGGCCCGCCGCCGGGCGCCGCATCCCCGGGCAGCGCATCCGCAGCCGCCGCACCCCCCGGCACCCCGGCTCCGCCGCGGCCCCGTCCGGGCGGCGGTCCGGCCGGTGCGCCCGGCCGGCCCAAGGGCGGACGCACCGCGGCCAACCGCGAACGCGTCGGCTATGCCGCGGACGAATTCGACTTCGTCGACGACGAGTCCGAAGAGTCCGAAGACGTCATCGACTGGCTGAAGTTCGCCGAGACCCGCAGCGAGCGCCGCGACGAGCGCCGCCGCCAGCTGCGCACCCGCGGGATCGCGCTGCTCGCCGTGCTGGCCCTCGCGGGCGTCGCGGTCGGCGGCTACTTCGCGTACGACAAGTGGTGGGGCGGCAGTTCTGCCTCGGCCGCCCGGACGACCGGCGGCGCGGTCCTCATACAGCTGCGCGGCGCGCAGGGCGAGGCGACCGCAAGCGCGGTGCTCGCGGACGACCCGAGCCGCGGCACCGCCACGATGATCACGGTGCCGTCCAACACCGTCGTCAACACCGCGGGCGCCGGGCCCATGGCGCTCGGCGAGCTCATGGTGACCGACGGCGCGGGCGCCTCCCGGGAGGCCCTCGCCCAGCTCATCGGCGTGCAGCTGAGCGGCTCGTGGGTGGTCAGCGAACCGGTGCTGCAGGGCCTGGTCGACATGGTCGGCGGCGTCGAGCTCAACGCGGACGTCGAGGTCAAGGGCCCGGACGGCAAGGTGCTCGTGCCGGCCGGCCCGTCCAAGGCCAACGGCATCGCGGCGCGCGCGTACGCCACGTACCGGGTGCCCGGCGAGAAGAGCGCGCTCGGCGCGGAGCGGTTCGGCCGGGTCATAACGGCCGTGCTGGGCGTCCTGCCGTCCGACGCAAAGCTGGTCGCGGACCTGCTGCGGAACCTGGCGAACGTCTCGGACCCGTCGCTGCCCGACGCGCGGCTCGCCGAACTGCTCACCTCGATGGCGAAGGCCATTCAGGCCAAGCAGTTCAAGTCGGCCGACCTGCCCCTCCAGGCGGACGGCGTGATCGACGTGGCCGCCGCGGCCCCCGTGGTCAAGGACCTGCTCGGCGGCAGCGTGCAGGTCGCGAAGGCCGAGGGCCCGGCGCGCGTGATGGTCGGCGACGCGAGCGGCAAGCCCAACGCCCAGGAGGCCGCGCGGATCAAGGTGGTCAACGCGGGCTACTCCTACGTGCCCGGCGGTGCCGTCGAGCCCAAGGCGAAGCCGGTCTCGGTGGTCCAGTACACCGAGGACGACCGGCGCGACGCGGCGGTCCAGGTCGCCCTGACGCTCGGCCTCCCCGAGGCCGCGGCCAAGAAGGCCGAGGGCCAGATGCTCGCCGACATCGTGGTGACCCTCGGGCAGGACTTCACACCCTGACGCCCGACGCTGTGATGCTGTGACGCTTTGACCCAGCAGGGCCCGCAGGCAGGGGCTCGGTCCGCCGCACTCCGCGCGGACCGGGCCCCTCCTGCACTCCTGCCGAACTCGTGCCGCACTCCTGCCGCACTCCTGCCGTACTCAGGCCATTCCCGGCTGCGCCCGGCGCCGCGGGCGGGCCCGGTCTTAGTGGGCGGCGGCCACCCCGCCGGGTGTGAGATTCTGGAAGGCGTCCCTCGTCGCCTGCAGGAAGCCGATCGTGACCGCCACACCGCACGCCATCGAGCTCGTCACCGCCGCCGCAGAGGCGTGCGCGGAGAAGCTCGCCACCGAGACCGTCGCGTACGACGTCAGCGAGGTCGTCGGCATCACCGACGCCTACGTGCTCGCGTCCGCGCCCAACGACCGCCAGGTCAAGGCGATCGTCGACGAGGTCGAGGAGCGGCTCCGCGAACTCGGCGCGAAGCCGGTCCGCCGCGAGGGAGACCGCGAGGCCCGCTGGGTCCTCCTGGACTTCATCGACATCGTCGTGCACGTCCAGCACGCCGAGGAGCGCGCCTACTACCGGCTCGAGGGCCTGTGGAAGGACTGCCCCCGCATCGAGCTGCCGGAGTCCGTGCAGCAGGTGAACCGCGAGCGCGCCGAGGCCGGTGCGCCCGTCGAGGACGCAGGCTGAGCGGGGGCGGCCGCCGCGTCCTGCTCTGGCGGCACGGGCAGACCACCTGGAACGTCGAGCGGCGCTTCCAGGGCCAGACCGACATCCCGCTGACCGAGACCGGCGTGCAGCAGGCCCGGCGGGCCGCGCGCCTGCTCGCCGCGCTGGAGCCGGACGCCATCGTGGCCTCCGACCTCTCCCGGGCGGCGGCCACCGCGGGCGAGCTCGCGCAGCTCACCGGCCTGTCGGTGACCCTCGACGAGGGGCTGCGGGAGACCTACGCGGGGCACTGGCAGGGGCTCACCAACAAGGAGATCGAGGCGCGCTTCCCCGAGCAGTTCGCGGCCTGGCGCCGCGGCGAGCCGGTGCGGCGCGGCGACGGCGAGCTGGAGACCGAGGTCGCGGACCGCGCGGTGCCGGCCATCGCGCGCGCGGTGGAGAAGCTCCCCGAGGACGGCACGCTGGTCGTCGTCTCGCACGGCGGCGCGATCCGCTGCGCGATCGGCCGCATGATCGGCCTGGACGAAGGCAGTTGGGGCTCGCTCGGCGCACTGTCGAACTGCTGCTGGTCGGTCCTCGGACCGGGCGCGCGCGGCTGGCGGCTGCTGGAGCACAACGCGGGCACGCTGCCCGAGCCGGTGCTCGGCGACGAGGTCTGAACCGGCGTACCCCGCAGCTGCGGGGCAACGGGCGTGACAGCGAAGGGGGGGGGCGCCCCCGCCCCGCCCGACGCGAGGGGCGGGGCGCCTCCAGCCGCCGCCCCCGGGC
>NZ_JAKFHA010000017.1:13541-169831 GCF_021502675.1 Yinghuangia soli | reverse complement strand
CCGCCGGGGGGGGCCCTGGGGGGGCCGCGCGGGGGGGGGGGCCCCCCGCCCCCCCCCCTTCGCCATGTCCTGGACGCCTCCTGCCGCGGCCCGCGGGCGCGTCAGCTGCTGGGCGGGCGCTCCGCGACGTGCACGTCGCCGTGCGCGAAAAGGTCGTCGAGATCGGCCAACATGCCCTCGGCCAGCTCGCGTTCGGCCTTGTAGTAGCGCTCGCTCCACTTGAGCACCAGCGCCGGGAACGGCCAGCGGTCCTGCGCGGTGTCCTCGGACGCCTGCACCTCGGCCAGCGTCCGGTCCGCCCAGTCGCGGTGCTCCACGAGCGTCTTGCGCAGCTCCTCGGGCTCGGACAGGTGGCCCATCCACACCCGCAGCGCGACGCCGTGCTTGAGCACCGGCGGGCCGGCCGGGGTGTCCCGGGCCCAGGCGGCGAGCGCGGCCTGGCCGGCCTCGGTGATGGAGTACAGCCGCTTGTTGCGCAGTTCGTCCTGCGAGGCGATCCGCGAGACCGCGAAGCCGAGCTGCTCCAGGCGCTTGAGCTCGGTGTAGATCTGGCTGAGCGCCGGGCTCCAGTAGAAGAACCGGAGCGACGAGTCGGCCCACTTCTTCAGGTCGTACCCGGAGCGCTCGCCGGGGAAGGACAGCAGCCCGAGCACCGCCCACGCGGTGTTCGGCAGCTTCGGCAGCCCCGCCGGCGGGGCCGTCGCCTCGGTCATGTGGTGTCCCTCCCTCTCACTCAACTGATTCTACGTCAGCTCGCCTCTTGACGTCGCAGTCAGTCATACATCTAATTGGAGTATTCCGCGTCAGACCCCAGGAGTACGGCATGCAGTTCTCGATGATCTTCGAGGCCCAGATGGCCAACCCGACCGCCGAGCACGAGCGGCAGGTCATCCTCGACTCGGTCGAGCAGGCCGTCTACGCCGAGGAGATGGGCTTCGACCGCATCTGGGCCGTCGAGCACCACTCCACCAAGTGGTACTCGCACATGAGCGCCCCGGAAATCTTCCTGACCTGGGTCGCGGCCCGGACCACCAAGATCCGCATCGCGCACGGCGCGGTCTGCATGCCGTTCAACTTCAACCACCCGGCGCGCGTCGCGGAGCGCATCGGCATGCTCGACACCCTCTCCGGCGGCCGACTGGACGTGGGCGCGGCCCGCGGCGGCACGCTGCAGGAGACCAGCCTGGTCGGCGCCGACATGGAGCGCACCAAGGCCGAGGTCGAGGAGGCGCTGCGCATCATCGGCGCCGCCTGGCAGAAGGACGAGCTGGAGTACGACGGCGACCTGCTGAAGATCTCCCCGCACCCGATCCTGCCGCGCCCGGTGCAGACCCCGCACCCGCCGCTGTTCCTGGCCTGCAGCAAGCAGCCCAGCCTCGTCGAGGCGGCCAACATGGGCGTCGGCGCGCTGGTGCTCGGCTTCGCCGGCCCCGAAGAGGTCGCCAACCTCAACAAGATCTACCGCGACGCGGTCGAGGCGCGCGACGGCAGCCAGTTCGTCTCCACCGTGCAGAACAACCACCTCGTGGCGCTCTGCCCGACGATCGTCGCCGAGGACGGCGCCAAGGCCCGCCAGATCGGCGCCCGCGGCCAGCGCTTCTTCGCGCAGTCCATCGCGCACTGGTTCTCCGGCGGTAAGTCCGGCATCCCGGACGAGGCCGTCGTCGAGGGCCGCGACGAGGTCGCGGTCATGAACGAGGCCGCCGAGCAGCAGGTCGCCATGCTGCACGAGGCCAAGATCCCGGTCACCGTCAACGCGACCGCGACCTACAACCTCAACCACGCGTACGGCACCGCCGAGGACGCGATCGGCTACGTGCAGAAGCTGATCGACGCCGGCGCCGACGAGATCATGTGCCTCATCCAGATGGGCACCGTGCCGCAGGAGGCGTGCATGGAGACCATCCGCATCTGGGGCGAGGAAGTCATCCCGCACTTCCGCAAGAAGTACGGCAGCACCCTCGGCGCCTGACGCCGACCCGGACAGGGTCGCCCGTTCCGGTGCGGAGGACTGGAACGGGCGGCCCGACCCCTGTGTAATCCGTACGGCTGCACCCGCCGGCGGGCGCGGCCCCGTACCGGCGCACCGCAACCCGGCGACCAGCCCGGGGGAGTGCGCCGCCGAGGCGCACGACGCGCAAAAGGGAGTGCCGCAGCATGACGAGCCTGACCGGCAAGGTCGCCATCATCACCGGGGCCGCGCGCGGCATGGGCGAGGCGGAGGCCCGCCTGTTCGCGGAGCGCGGCGCCAAGGTCGTGCTCACCGACATCCTCGAGGACGAAGGCCGCGCCGCGGCCGCGAAGATCGGCGACGCCGCGCTGTTCGTGCGGCACGACGTGTCCTCGGCCGAGGACTGGGCACGTGTGGTGGCTGCCGCCGTCGAGGCGTTCGGCGGCGTCGACGTCCTGGTCAACAACGCGGGCCTGCTCCGGCACGCCGCGCTGATGGACGAGACCGCGGAGAACCTCGACAAGATCCTCAAGGTCAACCTGTTCGGCGCGTTCCACGGCATCCAGGCCGTGGTCCCCGCGATGCGCGAGCGCGGCGGCGGCTCGATCGTGAACATCTCCTCGCTGGCCGGCCTGCAGGGCATCCCGCGGCACGCCGCGTACGGGGCGTCCAAGTGGGCGGTGCGCGGCCTCACCAAGACCGCCGCGCTGGAGCTCGGCGAGGACGGCATCCGGGTCAACTCGGTGCACCCGGGCGCGGTGGACACCGCGATGCTCGGCCGGACCGTCGAACGCGGCCGGGGCGGGTTCCCCGCGGTGCCGCTGCGCCGGGTCGGCGAGCCGGAGGACATCGGCGAGCTGGTGGTCTTCCTGGCCTCGGACGCGTCCTCGTGGATGACCGGCACCGAGTTCGTGATCGACGGCGGCTCGATGTCCGGCATCGTGCCCCCGATGAAGGGCTGACCCGGCCGGCCGGTCCGGCACGCCGTCCCCGGTGCGGTCCTTTTTGACATACGACATTTAGTTGTACTGTGCATGTGTGGGCATCTGCCCAGCTCGGTCCGACGCAAGGAAGCGATCACCATGGCGGAACTCCAGGGCCCCAACCTCGCGGGCAAGGTCGTCATCGTCACCGGCGCGGCCGGCGGCCTCGGCGCGGCCGCGGCCCGCCAGGTCGTGGCCGGCGGCGGCCGGGTCGTCATCACCGACCTGCAGGAAGAGGCCGGTGCGAAGACCGCCGCCGAGCTCGGCGCGGACGCCCGCTTCCACAAGCACGACGTCACCGACCCCGAGCAGTGGAAGGCCGTCGTCGACTACACGCTGGCCGAGTTCGGCCGGGTCGACGGACTGGTCAACAACGCCGGCGTCACCGCGGGCGGCCCGTTCGCGCAGGAGACCCTGGCCAACTTCGAGAAGGTCATCAAGGTCAACCTGACCGGCGTGTGGATCGGCATGCAGGCCGTGATCCCGGCCATGAAGGCGGCCGGCGGCGGCTCGATCGTCAACATCTCCTCGGCGGCCGGCCTCATGGGCCTGCCGTACACCGGCTCGTACTCGGCCGCCAAGTGGGCGGTCCGCGGCATCGGCAAGACCGCCGCGATCGAGCTGGCCGGCGACAAGATCCGGGTCAACTCGGTGCACCCCGGCATGATCTACACGCCGATGACGGCTGTCGTCGGCGTCCAGCCCGGCGAGGGCAACTACCCCAAGGCCCCGATGGGCCGGGCCGGCGACGCCGACGAGGTCGGCTCGGCGGTCGCCTACCTGCTGTCCGACGCCGCCTCCTACGTCACCGGCGCCGAGCTCGCCGTCGACGGCGGCTGGACCGCGGGCCCCACCGTCCGCAACGTCGTGGAAGGCTGACGCATCCCATGCCGGCAACGCCCCCCGAGCCCGCGGTCCGCGGCCTCATAGACGCGATGACCTCGGTGTTCCCGCAGGTCGGCACCGAACTGGACGACGCCGTGCAGGCCCGCGCCCTCCTCGGTGCGGCACCCAAGTCGCCGGCCCCGGTGGTGCCGGTCGCGGACGTCCGCGACCGCATCATCCCGGGCCCGGGCGGCGATCTGCCGGTGCGCATCTACCGCCCGCTCGGCAGCCAAGAGTCCGACGTGCTGCCCGTCGTGGTCTTCCTGCACGGCGGCGGCTGGGTGCTGTGCAGCATCGACAGCCACGACCAGACCTGCCGCAGCCTGGCCAACGCCACCGGCGCGGTCTTCGTCTCGGTCGAGTACCGGCTCGCCCCCGAGACGCGCTTCCCGGGCGCCGCCGAGGACGCGTACGCGGCCTACATATGGGCCCGCGAGAACGCGGCCGAGTTCGGCGGCGACCCGGCGCGCGTCGCGGTCGCCGGCGACTCGGCAGGCGGCAACCTGGCCGCCGCGGTCCCGCTCATGGCCCGCGACCGCGGCGCCGCGCAGCCGACGTTCCAGCTGCTCCTGTACCCCGTGGTCGACCACCGCCGGGCGACCGACTCGTACACCGAGAACGCCACCGGCTACTTCCTCACCGCGGCCCAACTCGCCTGGTTCTGGCGGCAGTACATCGGCCCGGACGGCGACCCCGCACACCCCTACGCCTCGCCCGGCACCGCCGAGGATCTCTCGGGCCTGGCCCCGGCGTTCGTGGTCGCCCCGGCGCTCGACCCGCTGCGCGACGAAGGCGTGGCCTACGCCGAGCGGCTCGCCGCGGCCGGCGTGCCCGCGGAGTACCGCGTCTACGAGGGCATGTTCCACGGCGCGATCAGCATGGGCGCCCTGGTGCCCAGCGCCGCGGCCGCCTTCGCGGACGCCACCGAGGCGTTGCGCAAGGCCCTCGCGTGACCGGCGGGCAGCCCTGCCCGCCGGCACCCCGTACTGTCCGCAGTCCCGTCCGGAAAAGGTGACGTCCATGGCACAGCTCGCCGACCAGCTCGCCGGCAAGGTCGCGATCATCACCGGCGCAGCCCGCGGCCAGGGCGAGGCCGAGGCCCGCCTCTTCGTGGCCCGCGGCGCCAAGGTGGTGCTGACCGACCTGCTGGAGGAAGAGGGCGAGAAGGTCGCCGCCGAACTCGGCGACGCGGCCCGCTTCGTCCGCCACGACGTCGGCTCGCCCGAGGACTGGGCGACGGTCGCGGCCACCGCCCTGGACGCCTTCGGCCGCATCGACGTCCTGGTCAACAACGCGGCGATCTACTGGACCAAGGCCTTCCAGGACGAGACCCTCGAAGGCCTCGACAAGATCTTCCGGGTCAACTTCCAGGGCGTGTTTCTCGGCATGCAGGCCGTGCTGCCGGCCATGAAGGAGCAGCGCACCGGCTCGATCGTCAACATCTCCTCGCAGTCCGGCCTGGAGGGCCTGCCGTCCCACTCCGCGTACGGGGCGTCCAAGTGGGCGGTGCGCGGGCTGTCGAAGACCGTGGCGCTGGAGGTCGGCGAGTACGGGATCCGGGTCAACGCGGTCTACCCGGGCGTCATCGACACCCCGATGATCGCCAAGGCGGGCGTCGAGCGCGGCGAGGGCAAGTTCCCGTCGGTGCCGCTGCGCCGCGTGGCGGCTCCCGAGGAGGTCGCCGAGACGGTCGCGTTCCTGGCATCCGACGCGTCTTCGTACATGACCGGCAGCGAGCTGGTCGTGGACGGCGGCATGATGGCCGGTACGACGCCCCCGATGGGACGCTACTGACCTGCGGCGATGCCGCACCGGACGCCTGCCGGGTATCGGTTATGAGATGCCACGGCGACCATGTAAAGTAATCCCTGGCCGATCGGTTTGAACACCGGTTGTCCGGGTGAGGGGCTTTAGCTCAGCTGGTAGAGCACCTGCATGGCATGCAGGGGGTCAGGAGTTCAAGTCTCCTAAGCTCCACTCTCACAATTGAATGGCCGTCACTCATGACGGCACCTTGGGGCTTTAGCTCAGCTGGTAGAGCACCTGCATGGCATGCAGGGGGTCAGGAGTTCAAGTCTCCTAAGCTCCACCCAAGGACCGAAGGCCGCCCCGATGGGCGGCCTTCGGTGTTTTCCGATTTTCGTACCCCCGGACTCCAGCCGCAGCGCGGACCCACCCATACGATGATCACCGTGACCCGCCGATTCCCCGCCGTTGCCGGCGCCGCCGCACTTGCCGCCGCGCTTCTGCTGTCCGCGACCGCCTGCAGCAGCAGCGACGACGACAAGACGTCCGAGGACGTCGCCGACACCCCGATCCCCGCCGCGGCCTCGGTCGGCGACATCCCCGACCTGCAGGCCCGCTGGTGGGGCTGGGCGGCCGCGCAGCCGACCGCGACCCACCCCGTGCTGGACGACACCGGCGCGCACTGCGCGGTCGGCCAGGGCGGCGATGTGTGGTTCGTGGCCGGGACGTTGGGCGGCGAGGCCAAGCGCGCGTGCACCGTCCCGGCGGGCCGGACAATCGCCGGGCCGCTGCTCAACGTCACCACGGACACGCCCGCCGCCTGCACCGACTTCATCGCCTCCGCCGACGGCGAGGTGATCCTGGACGGCGCCCCGGTCGACGTCAAGAAGATCGAGCCCGAGGCGGTCACGTTCACCGCCGTCGCCGGAAACCCGTTCACCAAGGAGGCCGGCGAAGTCGCCAAGCAGGGCTGCGGGTTGTGGTTCGCCCTCGCCCCGCTCCAGCCGGGCGTGCACAAGCTCAACATCCACGGTGTCTCGGACGTCTACAAGACCTCGGTCGAGTACACCCTGACCGTCACTGCGTGACTCCCGTGCCGATACCCCGGACCCTGCCGTGCGCCGGATAGACAAGGTCTACACCGGCCTCGGCGCCGTGCTTGCGGCTGCCGCGGGACTGGCTGCGGCCGGGGTCATCGGCGGCCCGGGCGGGTCGGCGGCGGCCGGGGCAGGGGACTGCCTATCGGCATGGCGCGGTACGGACCTGGTGACCGAACTGCCGTCCGTGGTGCCGTGCGGGAAGCCGGAATCGCGGTGGCGCGTCATCACCCGCTACACCGACGTGAGCGATCCGAAGCGCTGCGAGAAGCTCCGCGCCGAGAGCGGCTACCTCGTCACACTGCACTGGACGGGCGACGAAGTCGACGGCGACGCATCGCTGTTGTGCCTGACGATGACGCCCGCGACCGACCTGGCCGACCTCGAAGGCGTCGGGCTGGCCCCGTACGGCTTCGGCGAGCAGGAGTTCACCGCGCTGCGCAAGCGCATCCTCATGACCACCAACCAGCGCTGACCGCGCCGGACCGTGCTGTGCCGGCAGCAGACCCGCCGCCTACCATGATCGCCGTGACTCGCCGATCCCCTTCCGTGCTCGCTGTTGCGTGCACCGCCGCGCTTCTTCTTTCCGCGACCGCGTGCGGCACCGCCGGCAGCATCACCAGCGCCAGGGACAGCGGCAAGGCGTCCCAGAACGCGAGCGGCACCCCCACCGCCTCGGCCTTCGGTGGCGAGGAGATACCCGATTTGCAGGGCCGCTGGTGGACTTGGGCCGCCTCCCAGCCCACCGCGACCAACCCGGTGCGGGATCGCACAGGGGTGCACTGCGCGGTCGGCCAGAGCGACGATGTCTGGTTCGTGGCGGGCACGTTCGGCGGCGTCGCCAAGCGCGCCTGCACGGTGCCGGCCGGGCGTCCGATCGCCGGGCCGCTGCTGAACCTGGTGTGCTCCGACCGGGAGCAGTGCGAGGAGTTCATCGCCGCCGCCGAAGGCGAAGTGACTCTGGACGGGGCGCCCGTCGACATCCGCAAGTTCGAGGCGCAGCCGATCCGCTACACCGGGGTCGCCGGGAACCCGGTGACCCAGCAGCGCGGCCGTTTCACCGGCTTGGGCTGCGGGTTGTGGTTCACCCTTCCCGGTCTTCAGCCGGGGGTCCACAAGCTCAGCATCGACGGTGCCTCGGGCGGTTTGGAGCTTTCTGTCGAGTACACCCTCACCGTCACGGCCTGACCGCCATGCCGGCCCCGGGCCGCCGGCGCGCCGGACGGGCCCGCATCGGCCGGGGCAGGGGTCAGGCCAGGAAGCCGCGCAGCAGTGCTGCGGTGCCGTCGAGGTGTTCGACCACGGCCTGGCGGGCGGCCTCCGGATCGCCGGCCAGGACCGCGCCGACTATCGCCGCGTGCTGGACCGCGCTGTGCTCGATGTTGCGCTCCAGCACCGGGATCGCGTTCAGCAGGTCGTTGAGCCGCATCCGCACGTCGGCCGCGGCCGCGGTCAGCGAGGACGACCCGGCCAGTTCGGCGAGCGTCAGGTGGAACGCGGTGTCGAGCCGCCGGTAGTCGCCGGGTGCCGCGGAGTCGACCGCGGCCAGCCGGGCCAGCAGCACCTCGCGCTGCGCGTCGTCGAGGCCGCGGGTGGCCAGCACCTGGACCGCGCCGACTTCCAGGACCTGCCGGAAGGTCAGTGCGTCGTCGAGTGCGGGGCCCATGTCCTCGGCGCGGCGGCGGGCCTCGCCGGGTTCGGGCGCGGGCGGCGGCCCGGTGACGAAGGTGCCGCCGAACCGGCCGCGGCGCACCTCGACCTGCCCGGCCTGCTGCAGTGCGCGCAGCGCCTCGCGCAGCGTGATGCGGCTGACCCCGAGCCGGGCCGCGAGGTCGCGCTCCGCCGGGAAGCGGGCGCCGGGCGGCACCACGCCGAGCTTGATCGCGGCCATCAGCCGCTCGACGGTCTCCTCGAAGGCATTGCCGGCCCGGACCGGGCGCAGCACGGCATCCGCGGTCGGATCGCTCCAGCCGCGGAACTCGGACCCGGTCGTCGCCGCGTCGGCCGCATCAGTCGGCACGGTATCCCCCTCTCGACGCCGTCCCGAATTCTTTCATCCAATCAATGGACTGATGTTAGACCAATGAGATTGGATAGCCCGGAACGCCGGTACGAGCATGTCGGACGACGGGAGAGCAGTGTGACGCAGGGGAGGGCGGCAGTGTCCGGAGAGCAGCCGTACGACGTGGACCGGCTCCGCGCCGAGATCGCCGCCGGCGAGGTCGACACCGTCCTGGTCGCCTTCACCGACATGCAGGGCAGACTCCAGGGCAAGCGCCTGTCCGCCCGCTACTTCATGGAGGAAGTCCTCGCGCACCACACCGAGGGCTGCAACTACCTCCTCGCGGTCGACATCGACATGAACACCGTCGACGGCTACGCGATGAGCTCCTGGGAGAAGGGCTACGGCGACTTCGTCCTCGTCTCCGACCTCGCGACCCTGCGCCCGGTCCCGTGGAACGCCGGCACCGCGATGGTCCTCGCCGACCTGGCCTGGCCGGACGGCACCCCCGTGGTCGCCTCCCCGCGGCAGATCCTCAAGGCGCAGACCGACCGCCTCGCCGGCCTCGGGCAGCGCGCGATGGTCGGCACCGAGCTGGAGTTCGTGGTCTACCGCGACACGTACGAGCAGGCCTGGAGCCGCGGCTACCGCGACCTGACCCCGGCCAACCAATACAACGTCGACTACAGCGTGCTGGGCACCGCGCGCATCGAGCCGCTGCTGCGCCGCATCCGCAACGAGATGACCGCGGCCGGCATGTACGTCGAGTCGGCCAAGGGCGAATGCAACCTGGGCCAGCACGAGATCGCCTTCCGCTACACCGAGGCGGTCGCCACGTGCGACAACCACAGCATCTACAAGAACGGCGCCAAGGAGATCGCCGCGCAGGAGGGCATGAGCCTGACCTTCATGGCCAAGCCGAACCAGCGCGAGGGCAACTCCTGCCACATCCACCTGTCGCTGCGCACCGACGCGGGGCCGGTGCTGAGCGGCGACGGGCCGTTCGGGCTGTCCAAGGCCGGCGAGCACTTCCTGGCCGGGCAGCTCGCCACGCTCCGCGAGTTCACGCTGCTCTACGCGCCGAACATCAACTCGTACAAGCGCTTCCAGCCCGGCACCTTCGCGCCCACCGCGGTGCAGTGGGGCGTCGACAACCGCACCTGCGCGCTGCGCCTGGTCGGGCACGGGCAGTCGCTGCGGGTCGAGAACCGCGTACCGGGCGGCGACGTCAACCCGTACCTCGCGGTGGCCGGCATGATCGCCGCCGGGCAGTACGGCATCGAGAACGAACTCCCGCTCGCCGAGCCGCAGACCGGCAACGCGTACACCTCGGGTGCGGAGACCGTGCCGACCACGCTGCGCGAGGCCTTGGACCTGTGGGAGAAGAGCGAGCTCGCCCGCACGGTGTTCGGCGACGAAGTGCACGCGCACTACGCCAACGCCGCGCGGATCGAACTGGCGGCCTACGACGCGGCCGTCACCGACTGGGAGCTCTTCCGCGGGTTCGAGCGCATGTAGCCCCGCCGGAAAACCAGGACTTCAGCACCGGCGAGAACTCCGGTGCACGAGAACCCGAGAAAGGGCCGCAATGGCCGACGACGTCTTCGACGTGATCAACCCGGCGACCGAGGAACTCGTCGCCCAGGTGCCGATGGCGAGCGCCGCCGCGGTCGACGCCGCGGTGCGCAGGGCCGCCGAGGCGTACCCGGCCTGGCGCGCGGTGAGCCCGGGGGACCGGGCCCGGCTGCTGCGCCGCTTCGCCGAAGTGGTCGACGCGCACACCGACGAACTGGCCGCACTGGAGGTCGCCGAGGCCGGCCACCCGATCGGCAACGCGCGCTGGGAGGTCGGCAACCTGCGCGACGTCCTGCACTACTACGCGGGCGCCCCGGAACGCCTGACCGGCCGTCAGATCCCGGTCCCGGGCGGCATCGACGTCACCTTCCAGGAGCCGCTCGGGGTCGTCGGCCTCATCGTGCCGTGGAACTTCCCGCTGCCGATCCTCGGCTGGGGGCTCGCCCCCGCGCTCGCCGCGGGCAACACCGTGGTCGCCAAGCCGGCCGAGCTCACCCCGCTCACCGCGCTGCGGGTCGCCGAGCTGGCGCTGGAGGCCGGGCTGCCGGAAGGCGTCTTCCAGGTCGTCCCCGGCCGCGGTGCGGTGGCCGGCCGCGAACTGGTCGACCACGAACTGGTCCGCAAGATCGTCTTCACCGGGTCGACCGCGGTCGGCAAGGAGATCATGGCGCGCGCCGCGGGCGGCGTGAAGCGCGTGACCCTGGAACTCGGCGGCAAGAGCGCCAACATCGTCTTCGCCGACGCCGACCTGGAGAAGGCCGCCGCGGCCGCCCCCATGTCGTTCTGCGACAACACCGGGCAGGACTGCTGCGCGCGCAGCCGCATCCTGGTCCAGCGCAGCGTCTACGACCGGTTCCTCGAACTGCTCGAACCGCACATCCTCGCGGTCCGGGCCGGCGACCCGAACGACCCGGCCACCGAGATGGGCCCGCTGGTCTCCGCCGGGCAGCTCGCCCGGGTGCGCGGCTACGTACCCGAGGACGCGCCCGTCGCGATCCGCGGCACCGCCCCGGTCGGCAAGGGCTTCTGGTACCCGGCCACCGTGCTGACCCCGGCCGATCCGCTGGACCGCACCGTCACCGACGAGATCTTCGGCCCGGTCACCGCGGTCGTCCCGTTCGAGGACGAGGCCGACGCGCTGCGCATCGCCAACGCCACCTCGTACGGCCTGGCCGGCTCCATCTGGACCCGCGACGTCGGGCGCGCGCTGCGCGTCAGCCGCGGCGTCGAGGCGGGCAACCTGTCCGTCAACTCGCACTCTTCGGTGCGCTACTGGACCCCGTTCGGCGGCTTCAAGCAGTCCGGCCTCGGCCGCGAACTCGGCCCCGACGCGCTCTCCGCGTTCACCGAGACGAAGAACGTCTTCATCGCCTCGGACTGAGCCGGCCAGCACCCCTGCTTCCTTTGCACCCCCCGGCACCACGCCCCAGCACAACGGAGGACTGACCCAGTGAAGCGTTTCGAAGGCCGTACGGCCGTCATCACCGGCGCCGGCAGCGGCATCGGGCTCGCCACCGCGAAGCGCCTCGCGTCCGAGGGCGCCAACGTCGTCTGCGTCGACATCGACGAGACGGCCGGCAAGGCGGCCGCCGATGCGGTCGGCGGCCTGTTCGTCCGCGCGAACGTCACCAGCGAGGCCGACGTCGAGGCCATGTACCAGGCCGCGTTCGACGCCTACGGCAGCGTCGACGTCGCGTTCAACAACGCGGGCATCTCGCCGCCCGACGACGACTCGATCCTCACCACCGGCCTGGACGCGTGGCGCCGCGTCCAGGAGGTCAACCTGACCTCGGTGTACCTGTGCTGCAAGTACGCGATCCCGTACATGCAGCGCCAGGGCAAGGGCTCGATCGTCAACACCGCCAGCTTCGTGGCCCGCATGGGCGCGGCCACCTCGCAGATCTCGTACACCGCCTCCAAGGGCGGTGTGCTGGCCATGTCGCGCGAGCTGGGCGTGCAGTTCGCCCGCGAGGGCATCCGGGTCAACGCGCTGTGCCCGGGCCCGGTCAACACGCCGCTGCTGCAGGAGCTGTTCGCCAAGGACCCGGAGCGCGCCGCGCGCCGCCTGGTGCACATCCCCACCGGGCGCTTCGCGGAGGCCGAGGAGATCGCCGCGGCGGTCGCGTTCCTCGCCTCGGACGACGCGTCCTTCATCACCGCCTCGGAGTTCCTGGTCGACGGCGGCATCTCGGGCGCGTACGTCACCCCCATGTGACAACACGTGTGACCGACGCTTCCGCGGCGGGCTCTGGTGTACCGGTGCCCGCCGCGGGACTGTGGACATCCGCACAGAAGACCGACCCGGCCAGACAGGTGGTCCCCCGTATGCCCCGCCCCGTGATCGGCATCAGCGTCTACAGCGAGAAGGCCAAGTGGGCCGCCTGGGACACCCAGGCGACACTGCTGCCGCAGGCCTACGTCGACCGGGTCGCCGCCGCGGGCGGGCTCCCGGTGCTGCTGCCCTCGGTGCCCGACGTGGCCGAGGCACTCGACCGCGTGGACGCGCTGATCGTGGCGGGCGGCGGGGACATCGACCCGGCCCGCTACCGCAGCACGCCGCACGAGCGCACCGGATACATCCGGACCGCCCGCGACACCGCGGAGTTCGCACTGGCCGAACGCGCCCTGGACATGCGCCTGCCGGTGCTGGGCATCTGCCGCGGCCTCCAGGTCCTCAACGTGCTGCGCGGCGGCTCCCTGGTCCAGCACCTGCCCGACCAGGTCGGCGACGAGCGGCACGCGCCCGCGCCCGGGCAGTACGGCCGGCACCCGGTCGCGCTCGTGCCGGGCAGCCGTACCGCGCAGCTGTACGGGCGCGACGAACTGGACGTGGCCAGCTACCACCACCAGGCCGTCGACACCCTGGGCGCGGGCCTGGTGGTGACCGGGCGCGCCCCGGACGGCATCGTCGAGGCGCTCGAACTCCCCGGCCACCCGTTCGCCGTCGCGGTGCAGTGGCACCCCGAAGTGGACGAGGACCTGTCCCCGTTCCACGGCGTGGTGGCCGCGGCCGAGGCCCGCCTGGAGACGGTCGCGCTCGGGGTCTGAGGGGCCGAGGCGGGCGCGCAGCACCGCGTTTCGCCGCATTCCGTGCGCCCCGGCGTACGCGCGTGGGTACGCCGCCCGCGCGAACCGCACACCACAACGCGGCCCGGACTCGGGCTCATCACGGTTGCGTGACGTAGTGCCCGGACAGGCGAATTCTCCGGTTACCACTCAGTATGGTCGCCGGTCATGACCCCCCTCGCCTGGACCCTGTTCGCGATGGCCGCCGTGCTGGCGGTCGTCGACTGGGTCGCGGTCGGGCGCGAGGACACCCGCCTCGAACGCCGGGCCAAGCCCGCGGTCATGGCCGCCCTGATAGCCGCCGCCGCGGCCCTGGACCCGAACAGCCAGGGGCAGCGCGCGGCATTCCTCGTCGCCCTCGGGCTGTCGCTCATCCGCGACCTGCTCCCGACCGGCGACCGGCGGCGCTTCCCGGCCGCGGTGGCCGCCGCACTCGGCGCCCACACCGCCTATGTCGTCGGCTTCCAGCAGGTGGGCTGGTCGTGGCTGTGGGCCGCGGCCGGCATCGTCGTGGTCCTGGTCGCCACCCTCGGCTTCGCCGTCCACCTCGTCCTCGGGGTGCGTGCCACCGAGCCCCGGCTGACGTTCCCGGTGGTCGCCTATATAGGCGTGCTGTCCCTCATGGTCGTCGCGGCATCCGCGACCGGGCAGCCGACCGCGGTGGCCGGCGCGTTCCTGTTCTACTGCGCGGACGCCCTCACCGGCTGGAACCGCTTCCGCGAGCCGACCGCTTACGCGCGACCGCTCATCGCGGTCTCGTACCACCTGGCGCAGTTCCTGCTCGTGATCTCGCTCGTCTGAGCAGCGCGTCCGGCCTCGGCCCTACCGGTCCCGGACCCCGTCGGCGGATATCGCCGGGCCCGGCAGACGCCCTGCGGTACCCTGTCCCCATGCGTGCCGTACTGCTGCTTACCGGGCCGCGCTGAGCGGGTAGGGCGACCGATTCGTCGCCCACCTCGGCGCGGCGACCCCTCCTGTGCGAGGGGTTTTTGTATTTCCGGCGAGACTTCGCAAAAACGACGCGCACACGCGTGCACCCAGGAGCCCTGAGGACGATGACCGAGACGACGCAGGCCGCCGAGCCGACCGAGCCCTACCGCTACACGGCCGCGATGGCCGGCGACATCGAGCTGCGGTGGCAGGACCGCTGGGAGGCGGAGGGCACCTTCGAGGCCCCCAACCCGGCCGGTCCGATGGCCGAGCCCGAGAAGGTCGCGGGCCGCGAGAAGATGTTCGTGATGGACATGTTCCCGTACCCCTCGGGTGCGGGCCTGCACGTCGGCCACCCGCTCGGCTTCATCGCCACCGACGTCTTCTCCCGGTTCAAGCGCATGACCGGCTTCAACGTGCTGCACACCCTGGGCTACGACGCCTACGGCCTGCCCGCCGAGCAGTACGCGGTCCAGACCGGCACGCACCCGCGGGTCACCACCGAGGCGAACATCGCCAACATGCGGCGCCAGCTGCGCCGCCTGGGCCTGGGCCACGACAAGCGCCGCTCGATCGCCACCACCGACCCGGCGTACTACCGCTGGACGCAGTGGATCTTCCTGCAGATCCGCAACTCCTGGTACGACGAGACCGCGGACGGCGGCAAGGGCCGCGCCCGGCCGATCGCCGAACTGGTCGAGCAGTTCGAGAAGGGCACCCGCAGCGTGCCCGGCGACCGCGTGTGGGCCGACCTGAGCCGCGCGGAGCAGGCCAAGGTCGTCGACGAGTACCGCCTGGCGTACCTGTCCGAGGCCCCGGTCAACTGGTGCCCCGGCCTGGGCACCGTGCTGGCCAATGAAGAGGTCACCGCCGACGGGCGCAGCGAGCGCGGCAACTTCCCGGTCTTCAAGCGCAGCCTGAAGCAGTGGATGATGCGCATCACCGCGTACTCCGACCGGCTGCTGGACGACCTGGACAAGCTGGACTGGCCCGAGCCGATCAAGCTGATGCAGCGCAACTGGATCGGCCGGTCCGAGGGCGCCCACATCGACTTCGCGTTCGACGGTCACCAGGACGCTGCCGTGCGGGTCTTCACGACCCGTCAGGACACGCTGTTCGGCGCCACCTACATGGTGCTGGCGCCCGAGCACGACCTGGTCGACTCCGTGGTGCCCGCGGCCTGGCCGGCCGGCACCCCCGAGGCGTGGACCGGCGGTGCGGCCACCCCGGCCGAGGCCGTCGCGGCGTACCGGGCCCAGGCCGCGTCCAAGAGCGAGGTCGAGCGGCAGACCGAGGGCAAGGACAAGACCGGCGTCTTCACCGGCGCGTACGCGGTCAACCCGGCCGGCGGCGCGCGCATCCCGGTCTTCATCGCCGACTACGTGCTGGCCGGCTACGGCACCGGCGCCATCATGGCGGTGCCCGCGCACGACCACCGCGACTTCGAGTTCGCCCGCAAGTTCGGGCTGCCGATGATCTGCGTCGTGGAGCCCGAGGACGGCCGCTCCACCGACCCGGACACCTGGGACGACGCGTTCGACTCCAAGACCGCGAAGATCATCAACTCCTCGGCGGGCGGCTTCAGCCTGGACGGCCTGGCCGTGCCGGACGCCAAGCGCAAGATGGACGAGCACCTGGGCGCCGAGGGTGTCGGCGAGCCGACCGTCACCTACAAGCTGCGCGACTGGCTGTTCAGCCGCCAGCGCTACTGGGGCGAGCCCTTCCCGATCGTCTACGACGAGGACGGCGTCGCGCGCGAACTGCCCGAGTCGATGCTGCCCGTCGAGCTGCCCGAGATCGACGACTACCGGCCGCGCACCTTCGACCCGGACGACGCCGACACGCAGCCCGAGACGCCGCTGTCGCGCCGCGAGGACTGGGTCACCGTCGAGCTGGACCTGGGCGACGGCCCGCGCATGTACCGCCGCGAGACCAACACCATGCCCAACTGGGCCGGTTCCTGCTGGTACGAGCTGCGCTACCTGGACCCGACCAACGACGACGTCCTGGTCGACCCGGAGAACGAGAAGTACTGGATGGGCCCGCGCACCGAGGGCGCGTCGGGCGGCGTCGACCTGTACGTCGGCGGCGTCGAGCACGCGGTGCTGCACCTGCTGTACTCGCGCTTCTGGCACAAGGTGCTGTTCGACCTGGGCCACGTGTCCTCGTTCGAGCCCTTCCACAAGCTGTTCAACCAGGGCTACATCCAGGCCTACGCGTACACCGACGAGCGCGGCGTCTACGTGCAGGCCGACGAGGTCACCGAGGAAGACGGCAAGTTCTTCCACGGCGTCGAACAGGTCAACCGCGAGTACGGCAAGATGGGCAAGTCGCTGAAGAACTCGGTGACTCCCGACCAGATGTGCGAGGAGTACGGCGCCGACACCCTGCGCCTGTACGAGATGTCCATGGGCCCGCTGGAGGTCTCGCGCCCCTGGGACACCCGCGCGATCGTCGGCTCGTACCGCTTCCTGCAGCGCCTGTGGCGCAACGTCGTCGACGAGGAGACCGGTGCGGTGCGCGTCGCCGACACCGCCGCCGACGAGGACACGCTGCGCGCCCTGCACAAGGCGATCGACGGCATGCGCCGGGACATGGACGGGCTGCGGTTCAACACCGCGATCGCCAAGGCCATCGAGCTGAACAACCACCTGACCAAGCTGGACGCGGTCCCGCGGGACATCGCCGAGAAGCTGGTCCTGATGGTGGCCCCGCTGGTGCCGCACATCGCCGAGGAACTGTGGGGCCGCCTGGGCCACGAAGGCTCCCTGGCCCACCACGACTTCCCGGAGGCCGACCCGGCCTACCTGGTCGACGACACGGTCACCTGCGTCGTGCAGATCAAGGGCAAGGTCAAGGCCCGCCTGGAGGTCCCGCCCGCGATCGGCGAGGACGACCTGCGCGAACTGGCCCTGGCCGACCCGGCGGTACAGGCGGCGCTGGGCGGCGCCGGCGTGCGCATGGTCGTGGTCCGGCCGCCGAAGCTGGTCAACATCGTCCCGAGCTGACGGGAGCGCGGCCGAGGGCCGACCGGCGGCGCGGATTCGTTCGACCGGGAGCTGATCGGTCGGACGGTCCGCCGGGCGGTCGGCCACGGGCCGGTCGGCCACGGGGCGGACCTGTCCGGCATGACCGTGCGGGGTGGGTTCGCCGGGCCGGTCGGCCAGGTCCTGACCCGCCCGGTCCGGCGTACCGGCACCTTTTCCGTCCCGTGGGGCCTGCTCCTGGAGCGGGCCCCACGGCGGGCGCAGCGGGCTTGCCCTGGTTTCACCTCGACTCGTCCCCGGGACCGTCCGCCGGACTGGTCGGGCGGCCTGCTCCTCGCGCAGTGCCGGCCCCCAGGTCCCCGTTCGGAACCGCACCTGTTCCTCGGGGCCGGATCCCGGTCCGCAGCGGGTCCGACCCGACGTCTCGGACCGGCCCGACCCCGGATGCCCGGCCCGTCCCCCGAATGCCGACCCTCTTCCGGGGTACTGCAGGCGCGTGCCGTTTCCGGGCCATGTCGCGGTCGTTTCCGGGCTGTGAAGATCGCCCGGTATCGGGATGATTTGGTCGGCGGCGGACGTCCGGCGGCGCAGCGGCGCTACTGTTGAGGAATTCGCAGGTGGCGACCTGGGAGGAGACCAGCCGTGTCACTCGCCTCGGACGGCGCGCAAGCCGTCGTGCTGTTCCTCGGAGCAGGCGTCGCCGCGCTGATGACGGTGGTCGGTCTGGTGCTGATCGTCGCGGTGATGGTCCGGCGCGCGGTACGGCGCAGGATCGACCGCCATGCGCCGCGGCTCCGCGGCCTGGTCGACGACGCCGCCTCACGGGCCCGCGCGTACACCCGGCCCGGCAACGCGGGCGAGGCGGCCCGGCTCCGCGTCTCGGTCCGCAAGTCGCTCGAACACACCCGGCGGGTGCTCGACGCCGGCTACACGCGCGACAGCCAGCTCGGCGAGGCGCGGCAACTTCTCGCCCGCCTCGAAGGCTTCGCCGCCGGCCTGGACACCGACCTGCGGATGCTCGAACGCGAACCCGACGCCACCCGCGTCGACCGCGAACTCCCGGGGCTGCGCGAGCGCGCCGAACGCGTGCAGCATGCCGCCGGGTCACTGCGCTGGGCCGCGCAGGACCGCGAGCGCGTGCTCGCCCACGACGAGTTGGACCGCCTGGGCCGCGAGGTCGAAATGGAGGCGGCGGCCCTGCGCGAGACGACCCAGGCCGCGAAGGACGCCCTCGGGCCCTGACGCACCCCTCTGCCGCCCTGCCGTCCTGGCGCGACCGGGACGAAAGGACGACCCGAACGACCCGCACGACTACTCCGGCGGTGCCCCGGCATCAGGCGGGCGGGCCGTTGCTCCACCATCCTTTGTCCCTTCGCCGACGGGTAGCTTCGACTCCATGACGACCGAAGTCGCGATCGTTACCGATTCCACGGCGTATCTGCCCGACGATGTGGTCGAGCGGCACGGCATCGTCGTGGTCCCGCTCAAGGTCGTGCTGCGCGGCCGCCCCCTCGACGAAGGCATCGAGGCGACCCCCGCGGGCGTCGCCGACGCGCTGCGCCAGAAGCGCACCGTGACCACCTCGCGGCCGTCTCCCGAGACCTTTGCCGAAACGTACCGGCGCCTGGCCGACGACGGCGCGGGCGAGATCGTCTCGATCCACCTCTCCGCGGAACTCTCCGGCACGTACGAGGCCGCGCTCCTCGCCGCCCGCGACGCCCCGGTGCCGGTCCGCGTCGTCGACTCCCGCACCCTTGCGATGGCCATGGGCTTCCCGGTCCTCACCGCGGCAGAGGCGGTCGCCGACGGCGCCACCGCCGAGGACGCCGCGGCCGCCGCGGAGAAGCGCGCCGGCGCCACCTTCGGGTTCTTCTACGTCGACACGCTCGAGTACCTCCGCCGCGGCGGCCGTATCGGCGCCGCCGCGGCCCTGATGGGCACCGCCCTCGCGGTCAAGCCCCTCCTGCATGTCTCCGACGGCCGCGTGGCCCCCCTCGAAAAGGTCCGCACCGCCGCGAAGGCCATCAGCCGCCTCGAGGAAATCGCCCTCGAAGCCGCGGGCGGAGCCCCCGTGGACGTCGCCGTCCACCACCTCGCCAGCCCCGACCGCGCCGAGACCCTGGCCGAACGCCTCCGCGAACGCCTTCCGCAGCTGGGCGAGTTGCACACCAGCGAGGTAGGCGCCGTGATCGGCGCCCACGCCGGCCCGGGCCTCCTGGCCGTCGTCGTCTCCCCGAAGTAGCACGCGCGGAGCGGCCCCAGCTTCAACCACACCCCACGACGCAGCCCCGCGCCCCCACACCCGACGACCCTCCGCCGCCGCACGTCAGCCGATTCCGGCCGCCGCATGCGCCGAATCACCTGGACCCTGACCGCCGCGCCCCCTTCCCGGCCCCGCAGAGCACAGCCCCGACGCACGCGAGCCGCCCCACCCAGCACTGCCCGGCCCCGCTCTGCGCGCCCAACGGACTCGCCCTGCGCGAGCTGCCGCCGACTGCTACCCGGCCCAGCCCTGCTCCCGCGCGCCCTACCGGAACCGGCACTTCCAGACCCTGCGCCACCCCGTCGGCTTGGCGGTTCCGCGGTTCCGCGGTTCCGCGGTTCGATCCTCGGCCCGTCCCCACTCCGCCGCAGACGCTGTCCCTGCGGTCTGTCCAGTCGAGTTTCCCCAGGGCGCCTTGTCCACAGGCTGGGGAATCGCGGTCTCGGGGCGAGGAGTTCGGCGCCTAACGTCGAAGCATGTCGAAAGCACCGAACCCGTACACCGCCGCCCGACTCGCCGCGATGTTCCCTGCCGTCCCGCACTCCCGCGCGGATGTGCGCGGATCCCTGCACGCCGCTTCCCCCACCGAGCACGGCGGCTTCTTGCCGCCCGGCTCCGCGACCGCAACCCATCCGCTCCCGGCCGGGCGGGACGAACCACCCGACGAGCGCCCGCCCGAGCCCGCCCCCGTCCTCGACACCGAGGCCACCCCTGCCCCCGACCCCTGGGCGTTCGCTCCTCACTCCGTCACGTCGTCGCCGCCGCGCGGCCTCGCCCCCTCACCCACACCCTCACCTGCTCCCACCCGCACGCCCACTCCCGAACCCCTTCCACTGCCCGCGTCGAGCCGGCTCGCAGGTGCGGTCGCGGACCGGATCCCCCTATCGCTCCGCGCTTTTCGGCTCGGCGTGGACATGCGCGTCGTAGCCGCAGTCGCCGTACTCGCACTCCTCGCGATCGTGCTGGCCGGCGTGGGCTGGTGGCGGTCCCGACCGCAGCCGGTTCCGCTGCCCAGCGCCCTCGCCGCCGCCTCCCCGTCCGTCACCGCCACGTCGCCCGCCGCACTCGTCGCGCTCACCGCCCCCGGCGCAGCCCTGCCCGACTCCCCAGCCCCGCCCGGCGCCGCCGGCGCCCCCGCCCCCGCACCCCTGGCCGTCCACGTGGTCGGCCGCGTCGCCCATCCAGGACTCTTCTCGTTGCCGCCCGGTGCCCGGGTCGACGACGCCCTCAAGGCCGCCGGGGGAGCGCTGCCCGGCACCGACCTGTCCGTCCTCAACCTCGCCCGCCCCCTCGCCGACGGCGAGCAGATCCCCGTCGGCGTCCCCGGCGCGACCGCCGTCCCGCCGCCTGCCACCGCACCTGCTGCCGCCGGCGCAGCCCGCCCCGCCAACCCCAACGCTCCTGCCGGTGCCCCGCTCGATCTGAACGCCGCAACGGCCGAACAACTCGACGGCCTGCCGGGCATCGGCCCCGTCATGGCCGCGAACATCCTCGAATGGCGAACCCGGCACGGCCGGTTCACCTCCGTCGACCAGCTCCGCGAGATCCGCGGCATCGGCGAACGCCGCTTCGAGGACCTCCGCCCCAAGGTCCGCGTATGACGGACCCCGTACCCGCCACCACTGCCACCGCCCCTGCGCCCGCAGGTCGGCAGCCGAACCCACCCGCGGCCGCACACAGCGGTCCCATCCCCGTCCTGATCGCACCTCCGGTCGATCTGCGGCTCGTTCCCGGGGCGTTCGGTGCCTGGGCCGCAGCCTGGGCGGCACCGGCCACCGAGCCCGTCATCGTCTGGACGTTCGTCGGCGGCTGCACCCTCGGCGCCGCAGCCCTGGCCTTATGCAGCCGCAGCCGCAATCGCACATACAGCAGGCGCACACACGTCAGTAGCCCGCACAACAGCCGTACGCACAGGACCCCCACGCACGCCGGTCACACGCAGGGCACTCCCACCAGCAGCAACCCCCACACCCCCGCCCAAACCGGCGGCCCACACCCCCGCGCTCCACACCGCGACGGGTCACATCCCGGCAGTACGCAGCCCGGCGGCCCACGCCCTGGCACCCCACACCCAGGCACCCCACACCCCGGAGGCCCACTCCTCCACGCTCCACACCCCCGTGCTCTTCACCCCACCGGTCCGCAGCCCGATCCACGCCCCCACCATCCACGCCTCCCCGCCTCTCGTCCTCCATTTCGCCGTTCCCTCATCCGTACTACCGCCGCCGTAGCCCTTCTCTGCTGCGCCGCCGGAGGCGCAGCCGCAGCCCTCGCCGGGAGCAGCACCCGGTCCGGTCCCGTCCGTTCACTTGCCGCGCAACAAGCGTTCGTCACCCTGCACTTCACCGTGACCGGGGACCCGGTCCCGGTCGCCCCCAAGGTCCGGGGCATGACCCGCGGGGCCGGTTCGGTACGCCTGCCCGGCCGTGTCGAGTCGGTCGACGCAGGCGCCCTTCACTCGGCCACGCGCGTCCGCACGCCGATCGTCGTGCTGGCCGCCGGCGTCCCGGACACCGGTCCGTGGCTGCGCCTGCTGCCGTCTACCCGGATCGCAGCAACTGGGCGGCTCGTCCCCGCGCGGCCGGGCAGCAGCGACGCGGCGCTCTTCATCGCCGAGTCGGCGCCCCGGATCCTGGACGGCCCTTCCGCGTACCAGCGTTGGGCGGGCCATCTCCGGGCGAGGATGCGGGCCGCCTGCGCCGGACTGCCGTCGACCGAACGCGGTCTGCTGCCAGGGCTCGTCGTCGGCGACACCAGCGCAGTGCCGCCCGAACTCGTGGAGGACTTCCGGGCCACCGAGCTGACCCACCTCATGGCCGTGAGCGGTACCAACGTGACGATCCTGCTCGGCGCCGCCCTCCTGGCGTTCCGGTACGCCGGAGCCCGTGGTCGCGCACTGCCCGTCCTCGGGGCCGGCGTCGTGCTGGGGTTCGTCGTGCTCGCGCGGCCGGAGCCGAGCGTGCTGCGGGCGGCGCTCATGGGGCTGGTGACGCTGGCCGCGTTGTTCGGCGGCCGCCGCCGGCACGGGCCGTCCGCACTGGCGGCCGCCGCGCTGTTCCTGGTGCTCGTCGACCCTGGCCTGGCGCGGAGCTTCGGGTTCATCCTGTCCGTTCTGGCCACCGGGGCCCTGCTGTTGCTGGCTCCGCATTGGGCGGACGCGCTGGTCCGGCGCGGTTGCCCGGCGAAGCTCGCCATCGTCGTCGCGCTGCCCTGCGCCGCGCAGGCGGTGTGCGGTCCGGTCGTGGTGACGTTCACCGAGCGGGTCAGCCTGGTGGCCGTCCCGTGCAACCTGCTGGCCGAAGTGGCGGTCGCCCCCGCCACGGTGCTCGGTTTCCTGGTCCTTGTCCTGGCCCCGCTGTGGCTCGCCGGAGCAAGCCTGCTTGCGCACGTGGCGGGGTGGCCGGTGGCCTGGATCGCGGCGGTGGCCCGCACCGGGGCGGCGTTCCCCGGTGCGACCGTCGGCTGGCCCGGTGGTTGGGGCGGGGGAGTGGCGTTGGCGGTGGCGACGGTGGCAGCCGTGCCGCTCGTCCGGGTGCTGCTGCGCAGGCCGGTCGTCGCCACGGTCCTGGTCGGCGTCCTCGCGGTGGCCCTTCTGCGGCCTGCCGCCGTGGTCCGGCCGCTCACCGGATGGCCACCCGCCGACTGGACGGCAGCGGCCTGCGACGTGGGCCAAGGCGACGCGTTCGTGCTGCGCGCGGGCAGGGACACCGGCGTCGTCGTGGACGCCGGCCCGGAGCCCGACGCCGTGGACCGGTGCCTGCACGAACTGGGCATTTCACGTGTGTCCGTGGTCGTGCTGAGCCATTTCCATGCCGATCACGTCGAGGGGCTGCCCGGCGTGCTGCGCGGCCGTGCGGTGGGGCTGATCCAGACCTCCGGGCTGGCCGAGCCCGCCGGCGAGGTCCAGCGAGTGCGCCGCTGGGCGGCCGCCGCCCGAGTGCCGATGGCGGTCGCCCAGATCGGCGAACGCCGGGCTCTCGGCGGCACGTTGCACTGGCAGGTCGTCGGCCCGCGCGACCCCGCCGCAGCCCGCCGCCAGTCCGGATCCGCGCCGAACAACGCCAGCCTGGTCCTGCTGGCCGAGGTGTCCGGCGTACGCATCCTGCTCACCGGCGACATCGAGCCGGAGGCCCAACGCGCGCTGCGCACCGACCTCCTTGGCATCAGTCCCACGCGCACCGCCCCCGTGCGGACAGACCCCACGCGCACCGACCTCCTGGGCACTGAGGCCATGCGCACTGAACCGACGCGCGCCGACTCCACGCGCACCGACCCCGTGCGGGCAGACTCCCTCGCGGCCCTGCCAGGGCTGCGCACCGGCCCGCTCGCAGCTCCACCGGCGCTGCAGACAGACCCCCTCGCCGCGCCACAGGGACCACGAACCACCCCTGTCACCACCACCGCACCCAAGCCGCGCAACGACTTCCGTGCGGCTGCGCCGGGGCTGCATGCCTACCCCTTCGCTGCCCCACCGGGGCCGCGAACCGCGCCCCTCACGACCACCGCACCCAAGCCGCGCAATGACTCTCTCGTGGCCGCGCCAGGGATGCACGCTTCCCCCCATCCCACCCCACCTGGGCCGCGAACCGCCTCCGTCACCACCGCACCCGAGCTGCGCAATGACTTCCTCGCGGCTGCGCCGGGGCGGTATGGCCACCCACTCACAGCTCCGCTGGACCTGCGCACCGACCCCCTCGCAACCCCAGCCCCGCTCCCACCCCCACCTGCACTCCCACTGCGCATCGACGTCCTCAAGGTCCCGCATCACGGCTCCGCTCGGCAGGACCCGGCCCTCCTGCTCGCGCTCCGCCCCCGGCTGGCCCTCGTCTCGGCGGGCACCGGGAATCCGTACGGCCACCCCGCGCCGGCCACCACCGCGCTGCTGACCGCCGCAGGTGCCCGCATCATGCGTACCGACCGGGACGGCGCGATCGCCGTCGCCGGACCGGTGGACCGGCTGCGGGCCGTTGCCCGCGGCCGTGCCCGGGTTGTCGCCGGAGCGTGCCATGCTGTCCACGATGGCCAGGAAAGTTGCAGACGACCCGCTCGCTCCGGTGACCCTCGTGGTCGGCCCGGAGGAACTCCTCGTCGACCGCGCGGTCTCCGTGGTCACCCGCGCCGCGCGCGCGACGGACCCGGACGCCGACATCCGCGACCTCGCCCCCGGCGCCCTGCAGCCCGGCATGCTGACCGAGCTGGCCAGCCCGTCGCTGTTCGGCGAGCGCAAGGTCATCGTGGTGCGCGGCGCCCAGGACCTGGCCGCCGACCTGGTCACCGAGGTGAAGTCCTACCTGGGCGACCCACCCGACGACGTGGTGCTGGTGCTCACCCACCTCGGCGGCCCGAAGGGCAAGGCCCTGCTCGACGCCGCCCGCAAGGCAGGCGTCCGCGAGGTCGCCTGCCCGAAGGTCTCCAAGGCCACCGAGCGCCTCGCCCTGGTGAAGACCGAGTTCCGCACCGCGGGCCGGTCCGTCACCGAGGACGCTGCCCGCGCCCTGGTCGAGGCGGTCGGCAACGACCTGCGCGAGCTGGCCGCCGCGTGCAGCCAGCTGGCCGCGGACACCGAAGGCGTCATCGACGAAGAGATCGTCGCGCGCTACTACACCGGCCGCGCGGAGGCATCGAGCTTCGACGTCGCGGACAAGGCCGTCGAAGGCCGCGCCGCGGAAGCACTGGAGCAGCTGCGCTGGGCCCTTTCGGTCGGGGTCGCCCCGGTGATGGTGACCAGTGCGCTCGCGCAAGGGGTACGCCACATCGCCCGCCTCGGCGGCGCCCCGCGCGGTGCCCGCCCCGCGGACCTGGCCCGCGACCTCGGCATGCCCCCGTGGAAGATCGACCGCGTCCGCCAGCAGCTCCGCGGCTGGACCCCGGACGGCATCGTCCGCGCACTCCAGGCCGTCGCCGAAGCCGACGCCGCCGTCAAGGGCGGCGGTACGGACCCCGCCTATGCCCTGGAGAAGGCCGTCGTCACCGTGGCCACAGTCCGCAACACCTGACGCCCAGGCCCTGCGCGTGACCGATGAGCGTTCGCGGACCCGCGGCTCGGCGGCGTCGCGAAAATTCGGTTCGCGGCGCGTGGAGCGGGGCGGGAGACTGCCGGGATGGGTGATTCCGTGGGGCTCGGGGACCGCATGAAGGGGTACGAAGCAGCGGCGCGCATGGTGTTGCCGAGGCGTACGTACACAGTCATCCGCGTGGACGGACGCGCGTTCCATACGTATATGCGGGGCGCGGACAAGCCGTTCGACGACGGGTTCATGGCAGCCATGGACCGGGTGGCGGAGGCCTTGTGCACAGAGGTCGGCGGGGCGGCGTTCGCCTACACCCAGTCGGACGAAGTGTCCGTGCTGGCCACGGACTTCGCTGCGGCGGGGACGGAGCCGTGGTTCGGCGGTGTCGTTGCCAAGCAGGTATCGGTGGCAGCGGCTGTGGCCACGGCGGAGATGAACGCGCAGCGGCCCGGGAAACGGGCGCTGTTCGATGCGCGCGTGTTCACCGTGCCGGACGCCGTCGAGGCGGCGAACTACTTCCTGTGGCGACAGCGGGACGCGGTGCGCAACAGCGTGGCCATGGCGGCACAAGCACGGTTCTCGCAGCGGCGGTTGCACGGCGTACCGGTCAGCGGGATGCGCCGACTGCTGTTGGACGAGGCAGGAGTCGACTGGTACGCCTACCCCGACGGTTGCAAGCGCGGCCGCGTCGCACTGCGGCAGAGCGGCATGCGGGAGACCACGTGGGTCGACCGGCGTACGGGTGCGACGAACACGGCCTATGCGGAACGGAGTTGGTGGGAAAGCGAGGCCGCACCCGAGTTCAGCGCGGCAGCGAGCGGTTGGCTGGCGGGGATGATCCCCCAGCAGCCCGCCTCGCCGGAGGGGTAAGGCACGAACGAGTCGCTGCCGCCCGGCGCGTGCGCGTATCGCATCCGCCTCACAACCGAGCCGAGCCGCAAGCCATCAGGGGCCGCGCGACATGCCTGCGCCCCAGACGCGATCCGGGCACGCACCCCCTCGCCTCTCGGCCCCCGAACAAGGCCCCGGACGTGCACCCCGCCGCCCCGCTGGCCAGGTCACCGGCTCCCGCCGCGACGACCGTGCCGCCCAGGTGGAGGCCTCACGCCATGAGTGGCGCCGGTGAGGTGGTGCCGTTGCCGGCGTCATGCCGCCAACTGTCCCCCTGCCGTCTCGCCGAACGGGACCTCGGCCCGCCCCCAAGCCCAGCCCGACCCCTGGACCCGGCCCAAGCCCGTCCCCGGACACGGCGAAGGCGCCGCTCCCATGTGGGGAGCGGCGCCTTCGTCATCACAGAACCGGCGGGACGCCGGCCGGTCGGCTCAGCCCTGGAGCGAGGCGACCTTCTTGGCCAGCGCCGACTTCTTGTTGGCGGCCTGGTTCTTGTGGATGACGCCCTTGGTCACAGCCTTGTCGAGCTTGCGGCCGGCCTCGCGGCTCAGCTCGGTGGCCTTCGCGACGTCGCCGGCCTCGACGGCCTCGCGCGCCTTGCGGACCGCGGTCTTGAGCGACGACTTGACCGCCTTGTTGCGCTGGCGGGCCTTCTCGTTCGTCTTGATCCGCTTGATCTGGGACTTGATGTTAGCCACGGTTAAGAGCCTCGTCTTTTGGACGCGAAAGTGTTCCCGTAGGGGAGAGGGCCCTCGTGGAACGTTGACTTGCGTGGCTGAGACAAGTGGCACACGCAGTCGCCCAGGCTACCAGGGCCGATCGGGTGGACCCAAAACGGGCGGTCGGCGCGGCACCCGGCGGACCTGCGGTCACAGAGCGTCGGCGAAGTGCGTGACCTCGGGGAACGGGTCGTAGAAGTGGTGCAGCAGCTCCCGCCACTGCTGGTACTCCGCCGAGCCGCGGAAGCCCTCGGTGTGGTCCTCCAGGCGCTCCCAGCGCACCAGCAGCAGGAAGCGCGACGGGTGCTCGATGCAGCGTTCGAGGCGCAGGTCCACGAAGCCCTTCTGGGCCTCGATCAGCGGGCGGGCCGTGCCGAAAGCGGCGAGGAAGTCGTCTTCGAGGCCGGGCCGGACGTCGAGGAGCGCGTGTTCGAGGATCATGGGGCCACATCTTCCAGTCCGGTGCGCAGCCAGGCCAGCGCTTTGCGGGCCCGCTCGGCCTCGTAGCCGCGCAGCCCGGGGGCGTAGTCCGGCGGCTCCAGGCGCGCCGCGTCGGTCCAGTGGCCGGCCGCTCCGGCCAGGAAGGCCGTCAGCGCGGGGGTTGCCGCGGGGTAGCGGGCCCGGAACCACCCGGGCAGCTCGCGGACCGCGGGGTCGCGCAGGCAGAAGAGCAGGGGGTCCACCCAGTCCGCACCGGCGGACGGCCGGGTCCAGTCCACCGCCAGTGCTTCCGGGCGCCGCCCGCCCGGCGCGGCCGTGACCAGCACGTTTCCGGGGTGGAGGTCGGTGTGCACCGGGCTGGAGCCGGTGCTGTGCGGAGCCCAGGCGCGTTCGAGGGCGCACAGCCGGCCGAGGTTGGCCGCCGCCCACGGGTCCAGGTCGCGCGGGGGCGCCTCGGCGATCCGCTGCCAGCCGGACGCCAGATGTCCGAGCGAGACGGCGACCGGGGGGATGCGCTGTGCATAAGAGGAGGGGTACGCGGCCGCCGCCAGGCGGTCGAAGAGCTCCAGGCACGCAGCCAGGTCGCCGGGGTCGCCGAGGTCCGCGTCGTGCCCGTCGATGTCCTCGAAAACGAGGACGTACCAGTCGGCGGCCCAGAAGTCGTCGAGCAGCAGGGGAGCGGGGACCAGGAGCGCCGACCCCGCAGCAGGCCCGACGTCCGGCCCCTCGCGCAGGCGGCGGCCGAACCAGCCTTCGACTTCGTACTGCGCCAATATGGGGTGGCTGCCGTGGCAGCCCTTGACGAAGGCCGTGCGGCCGTCGGCGAGGACGAGACGGGCTGCGAGGCCGCCGCTGAACCCGCCCGGTTGGGACGCCGCCGAGGCGACCCGCACCCCGAACCGGGACGTCAGGGCAGCTTGCAGCGCAGCCGGGAGAGACCAGTAGTCCGCGCGCATGGGACGATGATGGTCTACGTGGTCGTCACCCATGTGCCGACCCGTCCCGGCGGTGCCCGAGCAACACCCTGGCAGCGCCCTCGAAGTACCCCCGCAGCACCTGAGCAGTACCCGAGAAGCACCCCGCAGTACCCCAGCAAGACGCTTCGTCCCCGCCCACCGAGCCCGAGAACCTGGAAGCCTGCGTGCCCGCGACCCCCGTGAACGTGCCGGAGCCCAGCCGTACCGACCCGGCGCTGATCCGCAACTTCTGCATCATCGCCCACATCGACCACGGCAAGTCGACGCTCGCCGACCGCATGCTGCAGATCACCGGCGTAGTCGACCCCCGGCAGATGCGCGCGCAGTACCTCGACCGGATGGACATCGAGCGCGAGCGCGGCATCACCATCAAGTCGCAGGCGGTGCGGCTGCCGTGGACCGCGCCGGACGGCCGCGTCCACATCCTCAACATGATCGACACCCCCGGGCACGTCGACTTCACGTACGAGGTGTCGCGCTCGCTCGCCGCGTGCGAGGGCGCGATCCTCCTGGTGGACGCCGCGCAGGGCATCGAGGCGCAGACGCTGGCGAACCTGTACCTGGCGCTGGAGAACGACCTCGCCATCATCCCGGTGCTGAACAAGATCGACCTGCCCGCCGCGCAGCCCGAGAAGTACGCCGAGGAGCTCGCGCACATCATCGGCTGCGAGCCGTCCGACGTGCTGCGGGTGTCCGGCAAGACCGGCGAGGGCGTGCCCGAGCTGCTCAACGAGGCTGTGCGCCTGGTGCCGGCGCCGATCGGCGTCAAGGACGCCCCGGCCCGCGCGATGATCTTCGACTCGGTGTACGACGCGTACCGCGGTGTCGTGACGTACGTGCGTGTCGTGGACGGTCAGCTGACCAAGCGCGAGCGCATCCAGATGATGTCCACCGGCGCGACCCACGAACTGCTGGAGATCGGCGTCATCTCGCCCGAGCCGAAGCCGGCCGACGGCCTGGGCGTCGGCGAGGTGGGCTACATCATCACCGGCGTGAAGGACGTCCGGCAGTCCCGCGTCGGCGACACCATCACCTCGATGCACAAGGGCGCCACCGAGCCGCTG
Organism: Yinghuangia soli; assembly: GCF_021502675.1. GTDB lineage: Bacteria > Actinomycetota > Actinomycetes > Streptomycetales > Streptomycetaceae > Yinghuangia > Yinghuangia soli. Next base: position 140,243 of record NZ_JAKFHA010000017.1, on the reverse strand, counting down.
GGCGGCTACAAGGACCCGCGTCCGATGGTGTTCTCCGGCCTGTATCCGCTGGACGGCTCGGACTACCCGGAGCTGCGCGACGCCCTGGAGAAGCTGCAGCTCAACGATGCCGCGCTGGTGTGGGAGCCGGAGACGTCGGTGGCGCTGGGCTTCGGCTTCCGCTGCGGCTTCCTGGGCCTGCTGCACCTGGAGATCATCCGCGAGCGCCTGGAGCGCGAGTTCGGGCTCGAGCTGATCTCGACCGCGCCGAGCGTGGTGTACCGCGTGATCATGGAGGACGGCACCGAGGTGACCGTCACCAACCCGAGCGAGTTCCCTGGCGGCAAGATCGCCGAGGTGCACGAGCCGGTGGTGCGCTCCACGATCCTGGCCCCCAGCGAGTACGTCGGCGCGATCATGGAGCTGTGCCAGACCCGGCGCGGCAACCTGCTGGGCATGGAGTACCTGTCCGAGGACCGCGTCGAGCTGCGCTACACGCTGCCGCTCGCCGAGATCGTCTTCGACTTCTTCGACCAGCTCAAGTCCAAGACGCGCGGCTACGCGTCGCTGGACTACGAGCCCACCGGCGAGCAGATGTCGCAGCTGGTCAAGGTCGACATCCTGCTGCAGGGCGAGGCCGTCGACGCGTTCAGCGCCATCGTCCACAAGGACAAGGCGTACAACTACGGCGTCGAAATGACCAAGAAGCTGCGCGAGTTGATCCCGCGTCAGCAGTTCGAGGTGCCGATCCAGGCGGCCATCGGCGCGCGGGTCATCGCGCGCGAGAACATCCGCGCGATCCGCAAGGACGTGCTTGCCAAGTGCTACGGCGGCGACATCTCCCGTAAGCGCAAGCTGCTCGAGAAGCAGAAGGAAGGCAAGAAGCGCATGAAGATGGTCGGCCGGGTCGAGGTGCCGCAGGAGGCGTTCATCGCCGCCCTGTCCACCGACTCGGACGGCGGCGGCGACAAGAAGAAGTAGGCAAGAAGCAGTAGGCAAGAAGCAGCAAGAAGCAGGCAAGAAGACGTAGCGGTACGAAACGCCGGAGGCGGCCTCCCCGTTCGGGAGGCCGCCTCGGCGCGCTTTACCACTCGGGGCGCCTACAGCACCCGGCCGGCCACCCGGCTCTTGCCCATCGCCCAGTCCATGCGCTCCAGGCGCACGGACTTGCCCGGCCGCGGCTCGTGCCAGACCATCCCGTTGCCGGCGTAGATGCCGACGTGGGTGATCGCCCCGCGCTTGCTGGTGAACACCAGATCACCGGGCTGCAGTTGGTTGAGGGGGATCTTGCGGGACGCCCGGTACTGCTGGCTGGTGGTGCGCGGGATGCTCTTCCCGGCCTTCCCGTACACGTACTTCGTGTAGCCCGAGCAGTCGAAGGCGTTCGGCCCGTTGCCGCCGTAGCGGTACGGCTTGCCCTTGAGCGAGGCCGCGATGTTCAGGACCTTCGAGGCCGACGGCGACGCCTTCTTCGGCGCCGCTTCGGCGGCCGCGGCCGGCAGTGCCACGGTGAGCGTGGCGACGGCGGTCGCGGTGACCCCGACCCGGGTCAGGACGCGTCGGGGGGTACATATGTGACTGGACATGCGTGGTTTCTCCCGTACGCCTGCGTGGGCGGCGCGCGGGGACGAGACAGGCTGCCGTAACCGGCCATGGGCCTTGTCAGGAGGGACGTCCCGGACGCTGTGCCCCGAACGCGCCGCAGTGGCCGCGCCCGGTCCGACGAGGACCGGTGGGGTCCGCGCTCCCGCCCTGGGGGTTCGGTGTCGCGCGACCGGAGGGCGGGACAAGGCGTTCCGGCGCGAGGGTCAGGCCGCCCTCGCGGATCCGGGTCACGTGCACGGGACCGGCAGGATGCGAGGGCCGCGGTGTCCGAGGACCGGGATCACCGGGCCGGACACACACGGTCCGGGTGGCCCTCTGCAGGGTCGCCCGGACGGCGTTGAGGTTAACCAATGGAGTCCGAATTAGTCCAAAAAGTTACTTATATGTGGGATGCGGAATGCTGATCGCTCGTTGTTGCGCCGCGCGCGCCGGCCGTGTCCCGCCGAGCCGGCTCCGCCACCCGTCAGCGGCGGTTTTTCCCGGAGTCCGACCGGGCACCCGGACCGGAGGCGATCACCCCCTACCGCCGGACCGCCCGGCGCACTACCTTGACCCAAGATCACCGGCGTGACGCAGCGCACAGCGAGAAGTGCGCGGGCGTCAGCGCGCCCCCGGCACCGGGGCCGCGGCGTCGGACCATCCCCGGGCCCCGGAGGCCGCCGTGAGTGAAGCAGCTGCCGCGATCGACGACCGCCCCGCATCCGTCGCCGTCGACTTCCTGGACCGGGTCCGGGAGATCCCGGATGCCGAGGCGTATCGTTTCCCCTCGTCTCTCCCCGGGGGCGGGACCGCCTGGAAGTCCCTGACCTGGGCCGAGACCGCCGCGCGCGTCAAAGCGATCGCCGCCGGGCTGACCGCGCTCGGCGTCGCCCCGACCGACCGGGTGGCCATCGTCGCGGAGACCCGCATCGAGTGGATCCTGGCCGACCTCGGCATCGTGTGCGCGGGCGCCGCGACCACCACGGTCTACCCGTCCACCAACGCCGACGAGGCCGCGTTCATCCTCGAAGACTCCGGCAGCACGATCGTCTTCGCCGAGAACGAGGCCCAGGTGGCCAAGCTCCGCGGCGAACGCAAGGCCGGCCGCCTCGGCGACGTCCGGCACCTCGTCACCTTCGACGGCACCCCCGACGGCACCCCCGACACCGGCGCGGACGGCGACTGGGTCCTGTCCCTGGCCGAACTCGAGGACCGGGGCCGCGGCATCCTCGCCGAGGATCCGGAACTCGTCGACCGGCTGGTCGCGGCCATCGAGCGCGACCAGCTCGCCACCTTGATCTACACATCCGGAACCACCGGCCGCCCCAAGGGCGTCCGCCTCACCCACGACACCTGGGCCTACCAGGCCGCCGCCCAGCAGCAGATGGCCATCACCGACCGCGGCGACCTGCAGTACCTGTGGCTGCCGCTTGCGCACTGCTACGGCAAGGTGATGATCTCCGGCCAGCTGCGCATCGGCTACCCGACCGCCGTGGACGGCCGCATCCCCAAACTGGTCGAGAACCTTCCGGTCGTGAAACCGACCTTCATGGCCGCCGCACCGCGCGTGTTCGAGAAGGTCCACAATTCGGTGTACACCCGCATGAAGGCCGAAGGCGGCGCCAAGTACCGCATCTTCACCTGGGCGGTCGGCGTCGGCCGCAAGCACGTCCGGGCCCGCCAGGCCGGAAGCACCCCGGGAGTGCTGCTCGACCTGCAGTACAAGCTCGCCGACCGGCTCGTGTACGGCAAGCTCCGCGACCTCTTCGGCGGCCGCATGAAGGCCTGCATCTCCGGCAGCGCCGCACTCTCCGACGACGTCGCCGAGTTCTTCGAGGCCATCGGCATCTCCGTACTCCAGGGGTACGGCCTGACCGAGGCCAGCGCGGGCAGCTGCGTCAACCGCCTCGGCGCCAACCGCATCGGCACCGTCGGCCTGCCGCTGCCCGGCACCGAGGTCAGGATCGCCGCCGACGGCGAGATCCTGCTCCGCAGCCCCGCCGTCATGACCGGCTACCACAACAACCCGGACGCGACCGCGGACGCCCTCGAACCCGACGGCTGGCTGCACACCGGCGACATCGGCGAGATCGACCCGGACGGCTCGCTGCGCATCACCGACCGCAAGAAGGACCTCATCAAGACGTCCGGCGGCAAGTACGTTGCCCCCTCCGACATCGAGGGCCGCTTCAAGGGCCTGTGCCCCTACGTCGGCAACATCATCGTGCACGGCAACAACCGCAACTTCTGCAGCGCCCTGATCACCCTCGACGCGGACGCCCTCGCCGGCTGGGCGGCCGGCGCGGGCGACGGGCTCGCGGACCTGCCCTACGCCGACCTCGTCGCGACGCCGCAGGTCCGGGCCCTGATCGAGGGCTACGTCGCGGAACTCAACGCCGGGCTGCAGCGCTGGCAGACCGTCAAGAAGTTCGCGATCCTGCCGCGCGACCTGTCCGTCGAGCACGGCGAACTGACCCCCAGCCTCAAGGTCAAGCGCATCGTCGTGGAACGCGAATACGCCGCCCTCCTGGACGAGATGTACGACGGCACCCTCGTCAAGTAGCACCGGTCACACCCCGCACGGCTGCGGGCACCCACCGGGACACGCAGGAGCGTCCGGGCCGGTCGTTTGGGCCCGGACGCTCCCGTCGTGGAGACTGGCCAGATGCCTTCCGCACTCCCCGACGGCCTGCCCGCCCCCATCGACGGGTCGCTCCCCGCCTCCGCCTTCGGCGGCCCCGAGGACCCGCAGCCGCCGTTCGGGTTCTACGTGCACGTGCCCTACTGCGCGTCGCGCTGCGGCTACTGCGACTTCAACACCTACACCGCCGCCGAACTGGGCGGCGGTGCCTCGCAGGCCTCCTACGCCGACGACGCGATCGCCGAGATCCGGCTGGCCCGCCGCGTCCTGGGCGATGCGGACCGCCCGGTCGAGACCGTCTTCTTCGGCGGCGGCACCCCGACCCTGCTGCCCGCCGCCGACCTGGGCCGCATCCTGGCGGCCATCCGCGACGAGTTCGGCCTGCTGCCGGACGCCGAGGTGACGACCGAGGCCAACCCCGAGTCCGTCGACCCCGGCTACCTCGCCCACCTGCGCGAAGCGGGCTTCACCCGGCTGTCCTTCGGCATGCAGAGCGCCCGCGCGCACGTCCTGCAGGTCCTGGACCGGCACCACACCCCGGGCCGCGCGCAGGAATGCGTCGCCGAGGCCCGTGCGGCCGGCTTCGCGCACATCAACCTCGACCTGATCTACGGGACCCCGGGGGAGACCGACGAGGACTGGCAGGCCTCCCTCGACGCGGTCTTGGCCGCGGAGCCCGACCACGTCTCGGCGTACGCGCTGATCATCGAGGACGGCACCCGCATCGCGACCCGGATCCGGCGCGGCGAGATCCCGCTGCCCGACGACGATGTCCTCGCCGACCGCTACCTGATGGCCGACGAGGCCCTCACCGCGGGCGGGCTGGGCTGGTACGAGGTCAGCAACTGGGCCGCCGACGGCGCCGCCCGCTGCCGGCACAACGAGCTGTACTGGACCGGCGCCGACTGGTGGGGCGCGGGGCCCGGCGCGCACAGCCACATCGGCGGCGTGCGGTGGTGGAACGTGAAGCACCCCAAGCCGTACGCGGAGCGCGTCGCGGCAGGGGAGTCCCCGGCCCAGGGCCGCGAACTGCTGACCGAGGAGGACCGCCGCGTCGAGCGCATCCTGCTCGAACTGCGCTTGAAGGACGGCATGCCGCTGTCCCTGCTCAAGGACCGGGGCTTCGCGGCCGCCGAGGCGGCGGTCGAGGAAGGCCTCCTGGAACCGGACAAGTTCGCGGACCGCAAAGCGGTGCTGACGCTGAAGGGCAGGCTCCTGGCCGACGCCGTGGTCCGCGACCTCGTGGACTGAGCGGGTAGGCCAGGCCGCTACGCAGGAGCGGGCGCCACGTCGATGACGGGCCGCACCCAGGCCTCGCCGAGGTAGTCGGCGAGGACGTCCTCGGCCGGCGTCGAGCGGTATGCGGATGCCAGCGGCAGCCACGCCAGGAAGGCGCCGTACCCGCCGCAGGTCGCCTCGCCGCCGTCGCCGCCCGTCATCGTGCCGGGCTCCGAGGTCAGTTCCGAGACGTACGGGTCGTACGCGATGCGCAGCCCGAACCGGTTCGGCGCCTGCTGCGGCCCGTCGGCTGTGGTGTACGGGTCGGTCTCGCCCGGGTACTCGCCGCCCCAGCGGAACAGCGTGCCCACGCCCGCTCCGCAGGCGTACTCCCACTCGTCCGGCGTCGCGAGCCGCGCCCCGACTTCGGCCAACGCCGCTTCCGCCGCGCGCACTTCCGCGGCGCCGACGTCCCCGTCGTCGTCACCTGCGTCTTCGTCCTCGTCGTCCCAGTCGACCAACTCGCCGAGTTCGACCGGGTCGACGGCCACCAGCAGCGTCGGCAGCACGGCGGCACGCGGCGGACTCAGCACGGCCCCGGCGGACCCGCCCATGCCGCGCAGGTATTCGTGCAGGTCACCACGCATCCCGTACTCCGCCGCACTCTGCGCATACGACGCAGCCTGTCCGGCCGTCGGCACGAACCTGTCCACGTCGAACCCCAACCGCACCCGCCCGCCCGGCACCAGCGCGTAACGCCGCCCGGCGCACGCGAAGTACGCCCGCTGCCACACCCGTCCGTCGACGACCGGCCCGTCCTCGACCCCCGCGAACCCGACACCGGGCAATCCTGCGGCAATTGCCCGTGCGGCAGCCGCGGCCCCGTCCGCATCCAGCGCAGCCCAGGATCCGGCCGTCATGACCGTCGGCACTCGCTTCTCCGCTCCGCATCGGCCGCGCACCCGCAACCCGCCGTCAGGACGGGCCCGACGGTAGCGGGGCGCGGTGACAGTCTTCCCTGCCGGAGTCGCGGCCTCCGACCGCTGCGGCCCGCAGGGCCTACAGCGCCACGTCCATGATCAAGTCCGCGAGCTGCTCGTCGATCCGGTTCAGCTCGCCCGCGTAGCGCCGCAGGTCCGCCCCCGTCTTCTTGGCGTCCGACTCGCCCTGCTCCTTGGTCCGGAGCGCCTCGCCGACCTCGTCCCGGATGCTCTTGATCTCCGCGTCGAGGCCCTGCGCGATCGCGTCGCGCATGGTCCGCAGTTGCTTGGTGATCTCGTCGCCCAGCGCCTGCACGTCCGCATCGGACCGGCCCCGCAGCTCCTCGACCAACTGCTCGGCGACCTGCTCCTTCATCCGCTGGTTCGCCTTGTTCAGCTGCAGTGCGCCGCGGAACAGGTTGCCGCCCAGCAGCATCGCGAAGATCGCCACCGGGCCCAGGCCCACGAAGATCGCGATGGCGCCCACCGCGATCTGCGGCAGCAGCGTGGTGAGCATCGTGCGCAGGCTGAACTTCCCGCCGCTCAGCGCGGTCCCGGGGTCCAGCACGAAGGAGACCGCGTCGGCCAGCAGGCGCTCCAGCGGGGCCTGCGTCTTGTCCGGGACCTTGAGGATCTGCGTCTCGGCCTCGGCCGGGGTGAGCGACGCGCGGATCTCGTCGATGCGCGTCACGAACTGCTTCACGTCGTCGTCGATGGACCGCTCCAGGTCCTCGACGCGCCGGGTCAGCAGCGGCTTGAGCTCCTTCTCCTGCCACTCCGCGAACGCCACCTGGATGCGCCCGGAGAGGTGGTCGGAGATCTCCCGGACCGCCGCCTCCATCTTCTCGCGCGCCTTGAACGGGTTGGCGCCGAGCGAGTTGGTCGGGTCGTAGTCCCGCGCCCAGCCCGGCACCTGGCCGATCACCCGGTTCATGAACCGGCGGCCGGCGTCCTCGACTTCGCCGCGCGTCTCGCGCAGGTGCCCTTCCATCTGCGCGACGATGACGCGGCGGTTCTGCTCGAGCCGGGTCAGCGGCACCTGCACGCGCTCGTACGTGGCCCGCAGGTCGTCGACGCTCTGGGTGAGCATCGCCTCCTTGCGGTCGATCTGCTCGCGCGCCTCGATGAGCAGGTACTTCAGCTCGCGGGCCGGCGACAGGATCTTCGCGCGGCCGCGCTCGCGGGTGAGGAACTCCTCGAGCGCGCGCTCCAGTTCCACCATGCCGGACTCGCCGACCAGCTCCGGGTCGCCCTTGCGGCGCCCGTTGAGCGCGGCGCGCGCGTTCACGAAGAAGACCCGGTCGGGACGGGAGACATAGGGGCCCAGGCGCTTGCGGATCTCGCGCTTGACGTCCTCGCGCTCCTCGTCCTCCACCAGGTTGATCTTGTTGCCGACGTAGAAGACGTCCTCGTGCCCGCGGGCCTTGACGTGCACGTCGAGGAACAGCTGCTCGCTGCGCGACATCGCCGCCTGGCAGTCGACCACGAAGACCAGCACGTCGGCCTGCTCCAGGTACGCCAGCGTGACGCGCTCGCGCTCGGGCGCCTCGTTCAGGCCCGGCGAGTCGACCACCACGACGCCGTTGCGGCACAGCTCCAGCGGCCAGCGGACCACCGCGCGCTGGTACGGGTTGGGCGTGTTGTCGTCGTCCGCGCCGATGGTGACGTAGTCGACGATCTCCTCGACCGAGATCGGGATCGGCTCGCCCGCGGTGCCGTCCGGCTCCAGCGGATAGATCAGCGCCGAGCGCTGGTCCGCCCACATCACCTCGTTGATGATCGCGGTGCACGGCCGGGCGAAGGAGGGCAGCACCTTGTCGCCGAGCATCGCGTTGATCACGGTGCTCTTGCCGCGCTTGAACTCCCCGACGATCATCACCTTGAACGCCTCGGAGGCGGCCCGGGTGCGCACCGACGCCAGCTTCTTCACGCCGCTGCCGATGGACAGGCCCGAGATGATCGGCGTCAGCCGGTCGATGAGCTCCACCAGGGTCTCCTGGCGGGCCCGCCAAGCGCTGTAGCCGCCTGCGCCGCCGCGTGCCCCCGCGAGTCCCCGGTCCCGGTGCTGGTCCACTGCTCTCCCTCCCTCCGCCGCGCCGGTCCGTCCCCCGTGCGACGATCCCTGCGGATCATACGGTCAACGGACCGGTGTCACGCGTCCGTGCCGTCACCGTCGATCAATGCGCTGACGCCGGTGATCAATTCCTGGGTTCGGGTGAACAGTTCCTGCCAGTCCGGCCCGTCCGAGCCCTGCGCGGTGAGCGCCTGCAGCCGGTCCGCACGCCAGGCCTTCTGGCCGCGTACGGCCTCGTCCATGACGCCCGCGTACAGCTCGTACAGCCGGTCCGAGACCTGCTGCGAGAAGCCGGACAGCATCTCCTCGATGGCCGGTTCCAGGGCCTTCGCGGCCTGCCCGCGCTGCTGTTCGGTGAGCGAGCCGGACTTGACCTCGCCGAGCACCATGCCGCCCACCGAGGCCGCCATGCCCGCACCCATCGGGATGGCCGCGAGGCCGCCGGTCAGCGGGATGATCAGCATGCCCAGCACGGCCACGCCGCTGGGTCCGATGCGCCAGGCCAGCTTGCGGCTCTTGAGGTCCTTGAGGCCCAGTTCCTCGGCCTCGTTCAGCTCGAACTCGGTGGACAGCTGCTCGGCCTTGTCGACCTTGTGCGTGCTGCCCTTGCCGAAGTGCCGCTTCATCTGCGCGTCGAGCCACTGCAGGTCGGCGCTGACGCTGGAGTGCAGCTGGCCCTCGTACTTCTTGGCCATCGCGGTCAGCTCACGGCGCAGCCGGAACGGCAGGTCGCGCTCCCACCACGTCTTGGGGTCCGGGGTGCGGTCCATCTCGTACTTCAGCACCCCGAGCAGGTCCTCCTGGGACTGCGCCAGGTGCTCGCGGAACTTCTCCGCGGTGGTGCTGCGCCGCTTCTGCAGCTCCACGCGGACCTTGCCCCATTCCGCGGTCATGTTGTCGATCTCGACCTCGGCGGCCTCGGCCGCGCGCCGCTTGTCCTCGACGCTGAGCGCCGAGTCCGCCACGCCCTGCCGGGCCAGTTCGGTCATCTCCTCGAGGAGGCCCAGGAGTTGGCCCGCGGTCTGGCGGGCCCGCATGGCCCGCCGCCCGCCGGAACCGGCGTACTCCTCCAGGCGGGCCCGCACCCCGGCGATCGGCGCGCTGTCCTCGCGGTGCGGACCGGGCAGCACTTCGAGCACCGGGGCGATGCGCCGCACGCGGCCGCCCAGGTAGTCGACGATGTCCTCGCGCTCGTCCTCGTCGACCGAGTCCAGCTTCGACACCACCACGGTGATCCGCGGCACGTGCTTGGAGATGACCTCTTCCTCGAGGAACGAGGTCTCCGACAGCCCGAGCGGCGCACTCGCGGACACCACCATGAACGCCGCGTCGCTGGCCGCCACGGTACGCCGCACCAGGTCTTGGGCCTGGTCGTCGTCCACGCCCTCGCCGAGTCCCGCGTTCACCCCGGGAGTGTCCACGATCTCCACGTCGAGCCGGGCCAGTTCCGGGTCGGCGACCAGCACGCGGATGCCGACCAGCGCGGCGCCGCCCTCGCGCGCCGCGGCCTCGTCCAGGTCCGCCCACGACTCCGGGACGGACGGCCGGACCTCGGCCCGGCCGTCCGCGTACTGCAGTTCGAGCCGGGCCTCGGGCCCGGGCGCCACCACGACCGGGACGCGGGTGTGCCGTCCCTCGGGGACGACCTTGGCCCCGAGGAGGCGGTTCACCAGCGTCGACTTGCCGCGGCCGAACTCGCCGACCACCGCGATGCGGAAGCCGGGCCGGCGCATCCGGGCGCGCAGCCGGTCGACCTCGGTGCAGATCTGCTCCAGGCCGTACTGCTCGGCCAGTTCGCGCGCCTCGGTGATGGGCGTGCTGAGTGCGGCGCCCGCGGACTTGACCAGGCTGGGGCCGGAGCCCGCATCGCGCCTGGGCGTCGCCGCGGGAGCCGCGGTGGCGGCCCGCCGGGGAGGAGCGCCCGCCGAGGACGGACCGGTGCCGCGCGCCGGGGCCCCCGCGCCCCGTGCCGCGGCGCCGGCCGGGGCCGCCTTCGGCGCAGCAGGCTGCTGCTGCGCCGCGGTCCTCGACGGGCCGGGTAGACCGGCGACGCCGGCCTCGGCCGAGGCGCCCGCCGAACGCGAGCGCTGCTCACGGCCCGCCGCCGCCTTCGCGGGGGCGGCCGGCGAGACCTGCAGCCAGCTGCGGGTGCTGGGCACCAGCATGTGGTAGATCGGGTACGCGGCCCGCGGGAGCACCTGCGCGTAGGCGCGGGTGAGCAGCTTGAGGTCGCGCTCGCCCGGCTCGGAGACGAAGCGGGTCAGCGTCTGGAAGAAGCGGGCCCGCGCGGCCAGCGCCTCGGCCTGCATCGACAGGTTCCAGTTCGTCTCGGCGCCGGCCGCCTTGGCGAGCATGTCGGCGGCCGCGGCGTGCTCGGCGAGCGTGGTGTGCTGGAGCACCTTCTGCGAAGGCCACTCCCACTGCACCGCGCCCCACGCGGGGGACACGGTGATGACCGGCGCCTGCGGCTCGCGGCGGCCGACCGCGACGAGCGCGGTCAGCGTCCAGGTGCCGTCCACGCGCTCGGCGACGGGCGGCAGCGCGATCGAGCCGGACTTGAGCCAGCCCTTCAGTTCGGCGCTGCGGTGGATGCCGCCGAGCAGCGCGGCGACGCCGCTCTGGCGGCGGGGCTGGGTCTGCGCGACGCGGGCGTTGACGGCCTCACGGTCGATGGTCACGGAGGTAGTCCTCTCGAGGGAAGTCAGGTTGTGGGCAAGCGGATCGGACGGGATGCCGCAAACGGCGGGCCGGGCCCGGGACGTCACCAGGACGCCCGGCCCGCCGGACGGCTATCCGGATCAGGCGTGTGCGATGACCGCCTGGTTGCCGCTCTCTTCCCACGCGTTCGCGAAGTCCTCGATCGCGATCGCCTGGGTCTGGCCCTCGGGCCAGCCCGGGTCGTTCACGAGGACGTAGACCGAGCCGTCGGGCTGCACGTCGACGCCGGTGACCCACACCGAGCCCATGACGGACGGGTTCTGCTCGATGGGCTCGCCGGTCACCACGTCGCGCATCGGGATGCCGGTCTCGTTGACGTCGACCACCGCCATGACCGGGTCGCCGCTCTCCAGCGCGTTCATGATGGTGTCCATGTCGGCGTCGTAGACCGTCTCGGTCTCGATGCCGTGCAGCTCCAGCAGGCTGCCGACGTCGGTGTTCGTCATGCCCAGCTCGGGGTCGAAGAAGCCGGCGTTCTCGGCCTGCGCGGCCAGCGCCTCCTCGTTGAACGGGGTGCCGGTCAGCTTCTCGATGATCTGGCCCTCGGTCACCAGCGGGGTGTTGACCGGGTTCTCCGCCTCGTGGAAGTACGCGGCGTCGGCCAGCGGGTCGCCCACGCCGTCGAAGTCCGTGACGTTCCAGTCCGGCGTGTAGTGCGCGATCTCCATCGGGCCGTAGGACTCGTACGGCGGGGCCGAGTCGCCGTCCCAGCCCTCGTAGTACACGACCTCTTCCTGGACCACGGTGGTCTCGGTGTAGTCGACGTCCACGTGGGTGTCGGAGGAGTTGTCCACGTAGGTCGTCGAGTTGTCGACGTACGTCGTGGAGTTGTCGGAGTTGTCGATGTAGGTGTCCGAGTCGTCGACCACGTACACGTCCGCGGTCTGGTCGCCGACGACGTACACGTCGCCCTCGACCGTGACGTTGACCTCGACGAAGATCTGCTGGTACGGGTCGTAGCCGAAGTCGCCCCAGCACGGGTCGTACACCACGTCGTAGCCGCCGCCGTACGGGCCGTCCGCGTACGGGTCGTAGCCCGCCTCGCCGTACGGGTCGTAGCCCTCGTCGTAGCCCGGGTAGGCGAACGGGTCGTCGTACGAGTAGTCGGTCGGCGTGTACGCGTCGGGGTCGTAGCCCGTGTAGTCGTCGACCGGCAGCGGGTCGCTCGGCGCCTCGCTGTTGTCGTCCTCGACCGCGGCGTCCGAGACGTCGCTCGGGCCGTCGTACGGGTAGCCGTGCTCGGCGTAGTAGTGGTCGTAGTTCGGGTCGGACGGGTCCAGGCCGACGTTCGGGTCGTTCGGGTCGACCGCGTACGGGTCCTCGGAACCGGCGTCCGCGTACGGGTCGGTGCCGGTCTCGCCGTACGGGTCCTCGCCGGTGCCCTCCGCGTACGGGTCCTCGGCGCCCGGCATGTACGGGTCGAGCTCCTGCTGCGCGCCGGGCTCGATCGGGTCGCCGGTGCCGGTCCCGGTGTAGGGGGGCTCCTCGGTGGGGATGTCGCCGCCCTGCGGCACGTCCAGCGGGTCGGTGTAGTCGGGCAGATCGGGGGCCGGCGCGTCGAGCGCCGGGTCGGCGACCGCGTCCAGCGTCTCGATGCCGTCCGGCGCGGTCTCCCACAGCAGGTCGGTGCTGCCCGCGTCGTCCGCGAGCGTGGTGTCCAGCGACATGTCGTCCAGGCCGTCGGCCGGGAGCTCCGTGTACAGGTCGTCGCCGTAGGGCTCGGTCATATTCGGGTTCCCCCCCGAGTAGAGAGGCGCTCGCGTTGGGAGTTGACCGTCGCGCGTCGCCGTTCCGTCTGCCTGCTTGCGTCCTGCAGCAGGGTCCTGCGCGCCGCGAGGATGGCCTCGCGCCGGTGGTGCTCGGTGACCATGTCGGCGACCGTCTGCTCGTACGCGGCCCGGTACTGCTCCACGTGCTCGCGGACGGTTCCCGCGTAGTGCCCGGTGGCGGACTCGATCGCCTCGTCGATCTGGACGGCGAGGCCGGTCGCGACCGTCTGGAGTGTCTGATGCATTTCGGCCCGTGCGTGGTTCCGCAGCAGATTCATGTCCGTCGAGGAAAGCGAGTCGGCCACGCGCGCCGCGAAACCGCCCAGCCCACCGCGCAGTTGGGCGCCCGGCGGAGGCGGGATCGGCGGGGGCGATTGCACCGGATATGGGACGGGTCTGTCCTGATTCGGCGGGGCGAACTGTCCGGAATGCCGCGGCACCGGGGGCGGCATGTTGGGCGGCACGGTGCCCTTGCGCGGACCCGTCGGCGGGGGCATCGAGGTGAACCACTGGTCCACTCCGGAGCCGATCGGTCCTGATCTTGTTGCCTGTTGGCGAACCGCCCGTAGCTGTTGTGTGACACCCGCGACGTTGGACTCGTACGCCTGCAGCATGCTGTCCGCCAGCGCATGCCCGTTCACCACGGTGAAGTTGGGCCGCAGGACGCGCGCGGTGGTCTGGTCGAGCTTGGCGTACTCGGCCTCGAACGCGCCCTCCACCGCCGCCTCGGCCTGCTTCGCGCCGTCCGCCAAGGCGGCGGTGACCGCGGTCTGCACGACGTCGCCGATACGCGGCAGGTCGCGCCGGATCAGGTCGGGCACATCGGTGCGGATCACCCGGCGCATGTCGTCCGGCGTGACCGCCGCATCTATCGCCGCATCGATCGAACGCCGCGTGTACTGCTGCCATTGCGCGGCCATCGCGCTCACCGCGCGCCGGGCGTTCTCCGCCCCCGCGTCGACCAGCAGGCCGCCGCGCACCGCGTGCCGCTGCGCGAACGCGGCCAGGTCCGGCACCCGCACCGCGCCGAGTTCGGCCTCCTCCTCGGCCAGCCGGCGCTGCGCGTCCTCCAGTTCGCTGCCCATCTCGCCGAGCACGTCCTCCAGGAGGCGCAGCAGATGGTCGGAGACCGCGATGATGCGCTGGCGCTGCATCAGATCGCGCAGCGCGGCCAGCGTGGTGGGGAAGATGTCGGCCCAGTACTCCTGTTCCGGGCCGAGCAGCGGCCGCCCGGTCGCCCGGCGCAGCACCGCATCGGCCGCGACGCCCTGCACCACCACGTCGTCCAGGTCGAGCAGCCGCGCGAACCGGCGCCGTACATGGTTGAGCAGGTCGTCGTGCTCGTCCTCCTCGACGTGGTCCATCTTCGTCACGAGGAAGATGCAGCGGCGCAGCAGCGCGGGATCCAGCGCCTCGGTGAGGAAACCGGTCAGCGAGGACGACGCAGGCGACGCGGACGGGCTCAGCACCGCAGCCAGGTCCGCCTCGCCGCGCATCACCTCGGCGGTGATCTCGGTGTGCCCGACCTCCGCGTTGGTGCCCGGCGTGTCGATGATCACCAGGCCGTCGCGCAGCGGCGTCGCGGGGTGCCGCACCTCCAGGTACTCCAGGTGCGGGGCGATGCGCTCGTCCGCGGTGAGCAGCGACAGGATGCCCGCGGTGTCGGACGGCACGCGCAGGTAAGGCGCGAGGTGCAGCAGCATGCGGCCCAGCGGGCTCGCCGCCCCTTCGGTGCGGCCCGCCGGGTACACGTACCGGATGCCGTCGTTGCGGAAGCGCACCAGCAGGGAGAACTCCGGACCGTGCGTGATCCGGGTCGCCGCCGCGGTGGTGCGCAGCGCGGATGTGGGCAGCAGGTCCAGGCCCAGCAGGGCGTTGATGAAGGTGCTCTTGCCGGCCGAGAACTCGCCGATGACGGCCAGGTAGTACCGGTCGTCCTTCAGGCGCTCCTCGACGCTGCGGATGCGCGCGGTCAGGTCCGCGAGGCGGTCGCGGTCGGCGACCGTGCTGCGCACCAGGCGCAGCGCGAAATCGAGGTGGTCGGACACCTCGGTCAGTGCCTCGATCGTGTCGCGGCGTTCGTCGCGCGCGACTTGGGACCGGTGATCGCCCGGCCCATGAGTGTTCCCCACGTGCATGGCTCCCCCCAGAGTGGGGCCAGTCTGACGGGGCCTGTATACCCGCGTCAACGTGGGGTCCGGAGACAAAAGCAAGGCTTGGCAATGCCGCTCCGAGCAGCCGGAATCCCATGGACAAGCAACCTGTCGATGCGCCACTCTGACGCCCAGTCAGGCCGGCCCGGATCCCCTCCGGCGGCCGGTCGAACCTGTCACAAAGGAAGCCCACTTCATGCGTTTTGCCGGTAAGCGGATCGCCGTCGCCGCAATCGTCCCGCTGCTCGCCCTGGCCACCGCCTGCAGCTCGGACGACAAGAAGGACGACAAATCAGCCACGGCCGGCAACGCCGGCAACGCGGGCGCCACGCCGGGCAGCACGCCCGGCGCGGCAGACTCCCCGGCCGGCAAGCCCGGCGGCAAGGCGCTCACCGAGGACAAGCTCAAGGCGGCCCTGCTGGTCAGCGCCGACGTCCCCGGCTGGACCGCCACGACCGGCGACCCCGAGGACGACTCGGCGTCCCCGGAGAAGACCGACAAGCCCGAATGCCAGCCGCTCATGAACCTCGTGGCGGCCGACAAGGACCACATGCCGTCGCTCACCGCCACCGTGGCCGTGAACAAGGAGACGGCCCCCAAGACCGTGCACATGATGGCGCTCGGCCAGTTCGACGGCGACAAGGCCGAAAAGGCCCTCAAGGACGCCCGCGCCGCGCTCTCCAAGTGCGCGTCGTTCTCCGCCGTCGACCCCGAGAACACCAAGACGGCGTACACGACCAAGGAAGCCAAGAAGCCCGGCTTCGGCGACGACTCGCTGGCCCTCGACTTCTCGATGCTCGAGGACGGCGAAACCGACCCGACCCTCCTCCAGGTCGTCTTCGTCCGCAGCGGCCCCGTCGTCCTGCAGGGCATGGTCCTCGACATGGACATCACCAAAGACGCCCCGTCGGAGAACACCATCGACGCGTCCCTGCTCCGCGCCCAGTACGACAAGCTCGTCAAGGCCCAGAAGAGCTGAGCCGCCGTCGGCCGACCGATCCCCGCGGACCGGTCGGCCGCCCTATTCGATGTGCGAAGGACCTTTCTGCATGCGATTCATCGGCAAGCGTCTCGCCATCGCCGCAGCAATCCCGATGTTCCTGCTCGTGTCGGCATGCGAGTCCGGTGGCAAGAAGGACGACACGTCCGACACGGTGGCCACGAGGCCGGGCAACTCGCAGACCCCGGGCGCGGGCACGCCGGGCGGCAAGGCCCTGACCGCCCGGCAACTTCAGGACGCGCTGCTGACCGGCGACGACCTGCCCGGCTACCGCGCCTTGTCCGATTCCGTCGTCGACGAGGACATTTACTCGGACAAGACGGTCGACAAGGCCGAGTGCCTGCCGTTGGCCCAACTGCTCTCGCCGGCCCGGGGATACCGGCCGCTCGCTGCGGCACAGGTCGCCGTCACCAAGGAAGGCGCACCGCTGGGCCACACGGCCATGGTGAGCACCGCGACCTACGCTGCCGGGACAGCGGAAAAGCTGGTCGCCGAGGCGCGGGCGGCGTTGGCGAAGTGCACGTCGTTCGCGATGACCGACGACGAGGGCGACACGATCGCCTTCGCAGTGCGGCCCGGCCCGGCGCAGCCGGGCGCGAAGGACGGCAAGGGGTACGGCTTCGGCGACGATTCGCTGGTCGTCGAGTTCGTCGCGGACCTTTCCGGTTCGGCGATCGTCTGCCTGGTGCGCAGCGGATCCGCGCTCGTGCAGGTGTACGGCTCGGCCGTGGGGGACAAGCCGTCGGAGTCCACGGCTGCAGCCGCCACGGCTCCCGAGGCGATGGTCCGTGCTCAATACGACAAGCTCGTCAAGGCGCAGCAGAACTGACGTGGGGCGGGCGGCGTCCCAGCACTACGTGATCATCAGTACGTGATCATGGGAACGGGACGGCCACGCACAGGCCGTCCCGTTCTGCCGTCCCCCCACGGAAACGACGAGGTTCTCCCCATGCGCTCTGCCCGCGCACGCATAGCCGGTGCGGCTCTCGTACCGCTGCTTCTCCTCACCACCGCCTGCCTCGGCGACGACAAGGACAAGGACGCGAAGGCCGACAACGCCGCGCAGTCCTCCGCGCCCGCGTCGCCGCCCGCCGCGACCGGATCCGCCGCGCCGACCGGAGCACCGTCCACCGGCGCCCCGCAGGCGCCCGGCAAGGCGCTCAACATCTCCGAACTCCAGGCCCTGCTCGTCACGCAGAAGGACCTGGGCCCCGGCTGGACCGTCAAGCAGGCCAAGAGCACGGTCTACGGCAGCATTGGGATGAAGGCCGTGCCCGCCGCCGCGAAGTGCCAGCCGCTGCTCGACCTGCTGACCGGGTCCACCCCGAAGCCCGCGGTGCACGTCGGCGAGGTCCTGGAGTCCGCGGCGGACAAGGGCAGTTGGGTCGACCTGTCGATCGCCCGCTTCGAGAGCGCCGAGGCGGTCTCGAAGCAGTTGGACGCCGCGCTCAAGATCGCCGGTGAGCACGAGTGCCTGGAGTTCGAGGCGCTCAACACCAAGGACGAGAAGACCGCCTACCAGTTCAGCTTCGGCGACCACCAGCCCAAGATGGGCGATGCCTCGCTGTGGATCAGCGTGACCTGGGGCGACCCGAAGACGATGAAGGACCCCTCGGAACCGGCGATTTCGGCCAGCGTCCAGCTCGTCCGCTCCGGCGCCGTGCTCGTGAAGATGGTCGGCCGCTCCGAAAGCACCGCGTACAACGCCGAGTTCGTGCCGGACGCGCAGGTCAAGACGCAGGTCGACAAGGTCGTCGCGGCGCTGAAGGGCTGATCCGGGGCCCGCGGGGGTCCCCGGAAAACCCACCCTCCGGGCAGGCGGTGCGCGGCCGCAGCGATGCGCCGCGCACCGCCGCAGCCCTGTCCGGCGGCATGCGGACCTGACCCGACGTCAGCGCCAACCAAACGATGCGCGATGATTCCCGCCCGCACGTCTCCTTCCGCGTCCCGCTCAGACAAGAGGAATCCATGCGCCACGCATCGCGCCGCCTGATCACCGTCGCCGCAGTCCCGCTCCTGTTCCTGGCCACCGCCTGCGGCTCCGACGACAAGAAGGAAGACGCCAAGTCGGCCGGCGCCACGGGTGCGCAGACCCCGGGCGCCGAGAGCACGGGCGGCGGTTCCGCGGGCGGGTCCTCGGGCGGCTCCGCAAGCACCCCGGCCGGCGGCGCGAATGCCGGCTCCGGCGGTGGTTCGAACGGCGGCGGCAAGACGCTCACCACCGCGCAGCTCACCTCGGCGCTGGTAGCCGCGGGCGACCTCCCGTCAGGCTGGACGGTCGAGCCGGACGAGGAGGACGAGCCGACCGGCGCGTCGAAGGCCTCCACGCCCGCGTGCCAGCCGCTCGCCGACCTGCTCAACGCCTCCGGTCCCGTCAAGGGCGTCGGCCGGGCCAGCGCCGAGCTGCAGACGACGAGCGCGCCGACCACCACCTACAACGTCGGCCTCCTGTCGTTCCCGAGCGGCGAAGCCGCCAAGGTGCTCGCCGCGGCGAAGAAGGCGGTCCCGTCCTGCGCGGAGTTCACCGCCGACTCCGACGGCACGATGGTCACGTACAAGGTCGCCTTGGCGGCCGGCGCCAAGGCGGGCGACGAGAGCCTCGGCCTGAGCGTGAACATGTCCGCCGAGGGGATGACCTTCGACGCCCCGATCGTCTTCGTGCGCTCCGGATCCGTTCTGGTCGGCGCCCAGGGCCTGGACATGAACGGCTCGTCGGCCAAGCCCATCGACAACGCCGTCATCAAGGCCCAGGTCGAGAAGATCGCCGCCGCGCAGAAGAGCTGACCCCGCGACCGGTACGCCACCGCCGGGCGCGCGGCCGCGGCCCACACCGCAGCCGCGCCCGGCGGCCACCACGGGCAGGTCCGGGCACGCCGTACGCTGGCGGGCACGGCGTCCCCGCCCGTCCGCTGCCCGAGGAAGTCCATGCGCCTGCCGTCCGGCCGTACCGCCCTGTCCGCTCTCCTGACCGTCCCGCTGCTGCTCGCGGTTGCTGCCTGCAGCGACTCGGACGGCGGCAGGACTGCCCCGGACGCCCTCGACCAGAAGGCCCTCGAAGCCGCACTCCTCACCCAGGCAGAGCTGCCCCAGGGCTGGGAGCTGGCCGGCGGCGGCAAGGACGTCGAGAAGGACGAGATCGCCCAGGCCGACCGGGCCGCCTGCCAGCCCGTCATGGACCTGGTGTCCGGCCGCAGCGCCGGGATCGCTCCGACCGCCCAGGTCGACGTCGGCCTCCTCGGCGCGGGCCAGGAGCAGGGCGCCTCGCACCTCGGCATCAACCAGTACAAGGAGGGGGACGCCGCCGCCCTCCTCGCCGCCGCGACCGCCGCGCTGCCCGGCTGCACCGGCTTCGGCATCAAGCAGGAAGGCGGGGGAGTCTCCCCGGCCGCGGTGACCACGGCTCCCGCCCCGGCCCTCGGCGACGCCGCCCTCTACTTCGAACTGGCCGTCGGCGCGGAAGGCGAGACCATCACCATCCCGCACACCGTCGTCCGCAAGGGCTCCGCGCTCGTCATCACCACCACGATGAACGTCGCCCGAGCCAAGTCCGTCCCCATCCCCGAGCCCCTCATCAAGGCCCAGGTGGACAAGCTCGCCGCAGCCCAGCAGCAGTAGGCCCGACTGCCCCCGTCACCCGCCCATGACCAGCGCGGCAATCTCCCGCACCCGGTCCATGGTGATCCCCTCGCGCTGCTCCACGGCCAGCGGATGGTCCGTCGGCTCCAATTCGATGAACGGCCGCTGCCCGACCGCGCGCGTGTGCACGTTGGTCTTGAGGTGGAGCGTGCCCGGACGGTAGCCGGGCAGCGCCGTGCACAGCCAGCCGAAGTACGGGGGCTCCTCCGTGCGGTCGGGATCGTCCCAGAGCTCCTGCGCCCGCACGAAGTTCGTCCGGCTCAGCGAGGCCCAGACGCCCCAGGAGAAGCTCTCGTCGGTTCCGAGCACCGGGATCTCGACGAGCCCGCGGATGAAGAAGTGGCGCCCCTTGATCACGCAAAGGTCCGTGCCCAGCTCGCTCTTCCGGCCTCTGGCGTGGCGCGGCCGCCACGGGGCGGGGGCGTCGGCACCGTAGGACATCGCGGGCCCTTCGTGCTGCCCGCCGCAGCACTCGCACGCGAAGTCCTGATCCTGTCCGCTCGCCATGGGCGGCGAGTCTAGAGGGGCATCGCGTGCGGCCGCGGTCGGGATCCGCCCGGCGCGGATTGCCGGGTGCAGGCCACCTTTCTCGCGGTGGATCTTGCTTCCGGGCCGGAGGTGGGTATCCGATGGGGGCAGTCGAGGCGATCCCTCGCAAGGCGTACCGCAGCAAGCCCGGGCGTACGTGTCGAGCCGTCACCCGCGGCATGTCGGCGCATACTGGGCATAGTGGGCCGGGCGACCACCGTCGCACGCGCTCTGGTGCGGTGCCGCCGTGCGGTTTTCTCCTCATCCACCGGTTCCGTCCGGCCCCACGAGGAGGCGGCGATGTTCGAGGAAGCGCAGTACCTGGCCCCGGTGACCCGGCGTGCCGACGGCAGCATCGAGGTCGAGCTGTCCCGCAGCCACCCCGGTTTCGCCGACCCGGTGTACCGCGAACGGCGCAACCGCATCGCGGAACTTGCGATGCAGCACCAGCAGGGCGAACCGATCCCGGTGGTGGACTACACCCCCGAGGAGCACGAGGTCTGGCGGATCGTGTCGGCCGAGCTGGCCGTCGCGCACCAGGAGCTCGCGGTCGCGGAGTACCTGCACGGGTACGAGCGCCTGAACCTTCCCAAGGACCGCATCCCGCAGCTGCAGGAGGTCAGCGAGTGGCTCGCCCCGCTGACCGGCTTCCGCTATCTGCCGGCCGCGGGCCTGGTCGAGCTGCGCGAGTTCTACGGCACACTGGCCGACTCGTACTTCCACTCCACGCAGTACATCCGGCACCACAGCGTTCCGCTGTACACCCCCGAGCCGGACGTGATCCACGAGGTCATCGGCCACGCGAACGCGCTGGCCAGCGACCGGTTCGCGGCCCTGTACCGGCTGGCCGGTGAGGCCGCCCGCCGAGTGGAGAGCCGCGAGGCCCTCGAATTCGTCTCCAAGGTCTTCTGGTTCACCCTCGAGTTCGGCGTCATGGCCGAGGGCGGCGAGCTCAAGGCCTACGGCGCCGGGATCCTCTCCTCCTACGGCGAGATCCGCGAGTTCCGCGGCATGGACATCCGCCCGCTGGAGCTGGCCGCGATGGGCACGACGTCGTACGACATCACGCACTACCAGGACGTGCTGTTCCGCGCGGAGTCCATGGACCACCTCGAAGACGTGGTCGGCGCCTTCTGGGCCACCTGCGACGACGACTCCATCGCCCGCCTGGCCCTCCCGGTCTCCTGACCGGCACCTATGCCGGCTCCCACGGCCCGCCGCAGCTCCGTCTCCTGCGGCGGGCCGTTGCTTGACCATCGTCACGTCCGCCCCTTGACTACCCGGCGGCTGATCGCCGTGACATCCGCGATGCCGCCGCCTTGCTCTGCGAGCTTTGCCGACTTCCTGGCCTTTGCAACCGCCCGTGCACCCGACATCCGAGAAGCCCTCCAAGCGCGACCAAGCGAGCCTCGCCTGCGCGGGCGAAGTCTCGTAGGATCAATCTACGTAGATTGAATCTACCTAGATGCGATCCACCCTGGAGGTAATCGTGGCCGTGCCATCGTTCGTCGGGCGCCAGGCCGAGCTCGACTTGCTGGCCAAGCGGCTGGCCAGGGTCACCGCGTCCGGTACGGGCGCCGCGCTTGCGCTGCGCGGTCGCCGGCAAGTCGGCAAGTCTCGTCTGGTCCAGGAATTCTGCGACCGGGCCGAGGTGCCGTACGTGTTCTTCGCGGCCACGAAGGGGGCATCGCCGGTCGAGGCGGTCGCCGATTTCATGAGGACGCTGGCCGATTCGTCGGTGCCGAGCGACCGCGAGCTCGTGCCCGCGGGCAGCGGGAGCTGGCCGGACGCGTTCCGTGCCCTGGCCGCGGTGCTCCCGCCGCGCCCTGCGGTCGTGGTGCTCGACGAGTTGCCGTGGCTCGCCGAGCAAGACCCTGTCTTCGACGGCGCGCTCCAGACAGCATGGGACCGGCTGCTGTCGACCCGCCCGGTGCTCCTGCTCCTCCTGGGAAGCGACCTTCACATGATGGATCGCCTCACCGCCTACGATCGGCCGTTCTACGGCCGTGCGGACAATATGGAGCTGGGGCCCCTGAACCCAGGCGAGACCAGGACTGCACTGGGACTGTCCGCGGCGGACACCGTCGACGCACACCTGGTGTCCGGCGGCCTTCCGGGCATTCTCCGCGCCTGGCCGCACGGGACGCCTGCCTTGGACTTCCTCGAAGCGGAGTGCTCCGACCCTGCTTCGCCGGTATTTGGTGTGCCCGAGTCGGCGCTCATGGCGGAGTTCCCGGCGCCGGACCATAGCCGCCGGGTACTGGAGGCGGTCGGGGGCGGAGACCGTACGTTCGCGAACATCGCGGCGACCGCCGGAAACCACGAAGGCGCCGTACCTTCCGGCACCTTGACTCCGGTGCTGCGGCGCTTGGCCTCGGAGAAGCGCGTCCTCGCCATCGACGAGCCGCTCTCCACGCAGCCCGGCAAGCCCTCCCTCTACCGGGTCGCCGACAGCAGTCTGCGGCTCTACCTGGCGATACTCCGCGACGTCGTCGCCCAAGTGCGCCGCGGTCGCCCCGAAGCCGCGTTCCGGCTGGTCGAACGCCGGTGGCCGGCGTGGCGTGGGCGGGCCGTCGAGCCGCTCGTTCGCGAAGCGCTCGAACTCGCCGCACTGGACGGCGCCTTGCCCTGGGAGGACGTCGAGGCGGTCGGCGGGTGGTGGAACCGGAAGTTCGATCCCGAGGTGGACCTCGTGGGTGCGGACCGCAGCCCGGTCGCTCGGCGCATCGGGTTCGTCGGGTCCGTGAAATGGCTCGCCGGGCGGTTCGACGCCCGGGACTTCGCCGCGCTGGCCGCGGCGGCTCCGAGTGTCCCGGGATTCGAAGCCGGGCGCACGGGCCTGGCGGTCGTCTCGCTGTCCGGCGTCCGCGGGGTCGACTCGGAAGCGGCGGACCTGGTCTGGGGGGCCGAGGACGTGGTCGCTGCCTGGCGTTAGCGCGGGGGCAGCACTGCGGCCCGACCCGGATTCGTTCCGGGGCGGGCCGCAGGACCGCACACGATCTACTCGTACGTCGCCGCCGCCTCCCGCAGCGTGCGGAGCACCGTCTCCGGGTCGTACGCCGCCGGCGCGCCGGGGGAGTACGTGACCGCCCGCAGGTCGCCCGTGTAGCGGAAGGAGCCGTGCCGCTCGTACACCGGCCACGACACCGGCGACTTGCGGTCCACGCCCACGCTGATGCCCTGCAGCGGGGCCATCCCGATCAGCAGGTGGACGCCTTCCAGCCAGGCCACGTCGTCGCCGTCCACGGTCACCACGAAGTCCCACCGGAACCGCGGCCGGGTGTGGGCGTGCAGCGCCACCACGTGCGGCCCGGGGGCCAGTTCGCCCGCGTCCACGGTGTGCAGCACGCCGTACTCGTTGAAGGCGAACCACAGGTGCCCGTCCTCGACGTACACGCTGTAGCCGCCGCCCTGGTCACCGTGCGACAGCAGCACGCCCGCGTCCTCGGCGCCGTGCCGGGCGATCTCGATCACCGCTTCGAAGTCGCGGAACGACGTGAGCTTCGCCGAGCGGTAGCGCTCCAACTCCGGGGTGCCCGCCAGGATGCGGACCGGCCGCCGCAGGGCCTCCTCGTCCGGGCCGCGGAAGACCAGCGCGCCGCTGGCATCGGCGAGCGGGAACACGCCGTTGCGCCACGCGGCTTCCTCCCAGGCCTGGGACAGCTCCTTGACGACGTCGGGGTAGAGGTCGGCGAGGTCGACGATCTCGGTCGGGTCGCTCTCGATGTCGTACAGCGCCCATTCGCCGTCGTCGTACTCCGCCCCGAACTGGTGCTGCGTCACAAGCTTGTACGGGTGCCGGTAGTAGCTCCGGTTGCCGGTCATCTCGCTGTACTGCTCGACGTGTTCGGACGGGGCGGAGGGAGACGCCAGCACCGGCGTGAACGAGCCGCCGTCCAGTTCCTGGGTGGGTGCCCCGCCGCGCTCCTCCGGGCGTTCGACGCCCGCGAGGTCCAGCAGCGTGGGCAGCAAGTCGGTGACGTACTGGTACTGCCCCCGCACGCCCGTGTCGTCCGCGGACGCCCGCGGCAGCCCGGCCGGCCAGGACAGCACGAACGGCACCCGCACACCGCCCGCGTACGTCTGCCCCTTGTAGAGCCGGAACGGCGTGTTGGACGCCATGCCCCACCCGCGCGGGTAGTGGATCAGGCTGCGCGGGCCGCCCACCAGGTCCAGTTCGCGTTCGACGTCGCCGTTCCAGTCGTCCGGCAGCCCCGGGTGGTGGATGAAGCGCTTGAAGTACGCCCGGGTGCCCTCCGCGCCGCCCTCGCCCGTGCCGCCGTTGTCCGAGGTGAACACGATGATGGTGTTGTCGAGTTCGCCGAGGTCTTCGAGCAGGGCGGTCACCCGGCCGAGGTTCTGGTCGATGTTGTCGACCATCGCCGCGTACACCTCCATGTAGCGGGCGTACAGCGCGCGCGTCTCCTCGGGTACGTCGTCCCAGGCGCCGACTTCGTGGCCGCGCTCGAAGTTGCGGCGCGGCAGCCGGGTGTCGGACGGGAAGAGGCCGTCCGCGATCTGCTGCGCGAAGCGGGTCTCGCGCAGCGCGTCCCAGCCGCCGTCGTAGCGGCCGCGCTGCCGCTCGATGTCGGCTTCCTTCGCCTGCAGCGGGCCGTGCACCGCGTTGTGCGCGACGTACAGGAAGAACGGCTTGTCGGCGTCGTGCGCGCGCAGCGACTTGATCATGCCGAGGGCTTCGTCGGTGATGTCGTCGGTGTAGTAGTAGTCGTCGGGCAGCTCGTCGATGTCCAACGGGCTGTTGTCGCGCACCAGTTGATGCGGGTGGAAGAGACTGGTCAGGCCTTCGAGGACGCCGTAGTAGCGGTCGAAGCCCTTCTGCAGCGGCCAGTTGCGCCGGTCGTCCGCGGCGTTCGACGCCGAGTCGCGCACCAGATGCCACTTGCCGACCGCGAAGGTCGCGTACCCGGCATCGTGCAGCAGCTGCGGCAGCGTGGGGATGTCGTCGGCGATCTCCATCGCGTACCCGGGGAAGCCGGGGTCGGCGTTCGCCACGAACGAGTACCCGACCCGGTGCGGATTCAGGCCGGTCAGCAGCGCCGCGCGGGCCGGCGAGCACAGCGGCATCGTGTGGTAGTTCGTCAGCCGCACGCCGCGCTCGGCCAGCTTGTCGAGGGTCGGCGTGGGGATCTCCGAGCCGAACGGGCCGATATCGCTGTAGCCCATGTCGTCGATCAGCACGACGACGATGTTCGGCGCGCCGGGCCGGGCCGCGGACTTGCCGGTCCAGGCCGGTTCCGACGCCGCGAAAGTACGCCCGACACGGCCGGCGAAGCCCGCGTACGGGTCGCGCCGCCGCGCGGATCCTGTCGCGGACGGACCCGACGGGCCGGATGTCCCCGACGCGTCGGAAGCGGAGGTCCCGGGGTTCTCTGATGCGGTCATGGTGGACGTGCTCCTTACGCGGCGGCTGCGGTGCGGGCGGCCGGGACGGGACTGGGGACGGCGGCCAACAGCGCCTGGGTGTAGGGGTGTTGCGGATCCGCGCAGAGCTGCTCGGCGGGCCCGGTCTCGACGACCCGGCCGCCGCGCATCACGGTGATGCGGTGCGAGATCTGCCGCACCACCGCGAGGTCGTGCGCTATGAAGATCATCGAGAGGCCCAGGTCGGCCTGCAGGTCGGCGAGCAGGTTCACCACCTGGGCCTGCACCGACACGTCGAGTGCGGACACCGGCTCGTCGCAGATCAGCACGGACGGCTCGGGGGCGAGCGCCCGCGCGATGCCGATGCGCTGCCGCTGCCCGCCCGAGAAGTCGCGCGGGTAGCGGTCCGCGGCGGCCGGGTCCAGGCCGACGCGTTCGAGCAGTTCGCCGACCCGGCGGCGGTGCTCGCCGGGGGTGCCGAGGCCCTGCGAGACGAGCGGGTCGGCGATGATCGCGCCGACCGTCATGCGCGGGTTGAGCGAGGCGTACGGATCCTGGAAGACCATCTGTACGCTGCGCCGCAGGGTGCGCACGTCGGCCCGCGACGGCCGCGTCACGTCCCGCCCGCCGAAGACGATCCGTCCCGCGGTCGGCGGGTGCACCCCGACCAGGGTGCGTACCAGCGTCGACTTGCCCGACCCGGACTCGCCGACCACACCCAGCGTCTCGCCCGGGAACAGCTGCAGCGAGACGTCGTCGAGCGCCACGACCCGGTTGCGGCGCGACTTGAACACCTTCCCGAGCCCCTCGACGGACAGCACGGGCTCCACGTCGCCGGCCTCGTGGACGTCAGCGGCCCGCGCGGCGGCGAACGCCTGCTTCCCGTCCAGGGCTTCCGCGACCTCTGTGCCGGAGGCGCCGCCGGACACCACGGCCCCGGAGGCGGCCAAGGGCAGTGGCAGCGGCCCGTCCGACACCCAGCACGCCACCGTCCGCCCGCTGCCCACCGCCCGCAGCGGCGGCTGCTCGGTGCGGCACTGGTCGGTGGCCAACGTGCAGCGGTCGGCAAACGCGCAGCCTTCCGGCGGCGACGCCAGATCCGGAGGCGACCCGGGAATGCCGTGCAGCCGCTGCCCGTACGGCGCGTCCAGGCGCGGCACCGCACGCAACAAGCCTGCGGTGTAGGGATGTTGCGGTGCGGCCAGGACGTCCTCGGTACGCCCATGCTCGACGACCCGCCCGCCGTACAGCACCATGACGCGCGCCGCGGACCGCGCCACCACGCCCATGTTGTGGGTGATGAGCACGGTCGCCGTGCCCAGCTCACGCGAGAGGTTCTCCAGCAGTGTCAGGATCTGCGCCTGCACGGTCGGGTCGAGTGCGGTGGTCGGCTCGTCGGCGAGCAGGATGTCGGGCTCGTTGGCGAGCGCCAGCGCGATCATGACGCGCTGCCGCATGCCGCCGGAGAACTGGTGCGGGTGGTCGCGCATGCGCTTCGCGGGGTCCGCAATGCCGACCAGGTCGAGGAGTTCGACGGCCCGGGCGGCCCGCTTGCGCTTGTCGGCGACCCCGTGCGCGCGCATCGCCTCGTCGAGATGGCGGCCCACGGTCAGCAGCGGATTCAGCGACGTCATCGGGTCCTGGAAGATCATCCCGATCCGCGCGCCGCGGATCCGCCGCAGCTCGTCCTCCCCGGCCGACGCCAGGTCCAGTACCGGGTCTCCGGGCGCGGGACCGTCCAGCAGCACCGAACCGCCGGTGACGGCGCCTGCCCCCGGGAGCATCTTCGTCAGCGCCAGCGCGGTGGTCGACTTGCCCGAGCCCGACTCTCCGACGATCGCGAGCGTCTCGCCGCGCGCGAGGTCGAAGTCGACGCCGCGCACCGCGTGCACCGGGCCGCGCTCGGAAGTGAACGTGACGTGCAGGCCGCGGACCCGCAGCAGAGCGTCCGAGGAAGAGAGTCCGTGCAGCGTCGCGGAACCGGCCGGGGCGGCGAGCGGGTCGTCGAGCGGCTCGTCGATCGGCTTGTCGAGGGAAATGGTCATCGTCGGGCTCCTCGGTTCAGTGCCTCCGCGATCAGGTTCAGACCGACCACCAGCGCGGTGATGACCACGAGCGGGCCCAGCGCGTAGAACGGGTGGTCCTCCAGGTACGGCCGCGAGGCGGAGAGCATCCCGCCGAGCGACGCGTCGGGCGGGCGGATCCCGATGCCGATGAAGCTCATCGCGCCTTCGAGGATCACCGCGACCGACATGGCCACCGCGACCTGCACGACCACCGGGTCGGCCGCGTTGGGCAGGACGTGCCGGGTGAGCAGCCGCAGCGGCCCGGCCCCGCCGATCCGGGCGGCCACCGCGTACTCGCGGTCGCGGTGCACGAGGATCGCGCCGCGCAGCATGCGGCCGAACGACGGGATCTCGATCAGCACGATCACCGTGACGATCGACCCGGCGCCGAATCCCGCGATGGCGGTGACGGTCAGGCCCAGGATCAGGCTGGGGAAGGACAGGAGAAGGTCGAACAGCCGCTGCACGGCGACGTCCGCGACCCGGTGCGTGACCGCGACGAGCGCCAGCGCGCCGCCGATCAGCAGGCCCAGCGGCACCGCGATCAGCACCACCATCAGGTCGGTGCGGATGCTGTACAGCAGCCGGCTCAGCAGGTCGCGCCCGATCTCGTCGGTGCCGTACAGGTGCCCCGCGCTGCCCGGGCCGACAAGTGCGTCGGCGCTTTGGAAGTTCGGGTCGTGCGAGGTCAGCAGCGGAGCCGCGAGGCCGGCGCCGAGGAGCACACCGACCAGGGCCAGCCCGATGATGCCGCGCGGCGTCATCAGCCCGCGCAGGTAGCGGTTGCGGATCCGGCGGCGCGGCTTGGCCGCGGCCGCCGGACCCGGCCCTGCGCCGGGAGCATGCGCAGGGGCGGGAACAGGACCAGGAGAAGGAGCAGCGGAGAGTACGTCGGTCGCCATGTCGGTCACCTCAGCCGGACGCGCGGGTCGATGAGGGCGTACGCCAGGTCGGTGAGCAGCTGCACGATCACGAACACCGCCACCATGAACAGCAGGACGGCCTGGATCACCGGGTAGTCGCGGCGGGTCACCGCCTGTTCGGCCAGCGTGCCGAGGCCGGGCCACGCGAACACCGCCTCGATGATCACCGCGCTGCCGAGCAGTGTGCCGACCAGCATGCCCAGTACGGTCAGCACCGGAGGCAGGGCGTTCGGCAGCGCGTGCCGCCACAGGATGCGGCGGTGCGGGATGCCGAGCGACTTGGCGGTGCGCGTGTAGTCCTCGCCGAGTGCCTGCAGCAGCCCGTCCTTGACGTAGCGGGCCACGATCGCCGCGGGCGGCAGCGCCATCACCAGCGCGGGCATCAGCAGGTACTGGAAGCCGATCTGCGGATCGGACAGGACCGACACGTGTCCGCCCGGCGGCAGCACCGGCCAGGTGATCGCGAACAGGAAGACCAGCAGGAAGCCGCTGACGTAGGCGGGCACGATGAGCGAAATCGCGTTGATCGCGGACAGGACCGCCTGCCCGGCCCGGTTCTTCACGGTCACCCCGAGCACGCCGAGCACCAGTCCGATGGCCAGGGAGAACACCAGCGCGCCGATGGTGAGTTCGACGGACTTGCCGATCCGCTGGGAGAGCAGCTCGGACACCTCGCCGCCGATGACGTACGAGCGGCCCAGGTCGCCGCGCAGCACGTCGGCCAGCCACGTGCCGTATTGCGCGAGCACCGGGCGGTCCAGCCCGAGGTCGGCGCGGATCGCCGCGACGGTCTCCGGGGAGGGGTCGGACCCGGCGAGCGTGGCCACGGGGTCGCCGGGCACCGCGCGCAGGATGAAGAAGATGGCGAAAGATGCGAGCAGCAGCACCCCGAGGGCCGAGGGCAGCCGCCGCAGCAGATAACCGGTCATGAGGTCGCCTCGCCCGTCACGCGAGATACGCGTCGTCGAGGACCAGCGAGGCGTACGTGTTCTGGCCGACGCCCTGCAGGCTCTTGTCCGCCACGTACAGGTTCGCCAGCACCACCAGGTCGATCACGAACTGCCGGTCCAGCAGCACCTCGCTCAGGTCCTGGTAGGCGGCCTTCGCCGCGGGGCTGTCCGCGTCCGGCTGCCGCCACGCCTTCTGGACGATCTCGGTGTAGGCGGGGTCGGAGAACTTCGAGGTGTTCTTGGCCTCGTTGAACGGGTACGCGCTCACCGCGAGCGTGGCCGGGTGCAGCTGCGCGAAACCGTGCGAGCCGGCCCACAGCGCGGGCATCGTCTGGCCGATCAGCTGGGCCTGGAACTTCGCCGGGTCGAGCGGTTCCAACGTGGTCTTGATGCCGACCTGCTGCAGGTCGAACTGGATCATCTGGGCGATCACCGTGGAGGTGTTCAGGTACGCCAGCGGCACGTCCAAGTTGCTTACCCCGGCTTCGGCGAGCAGCGCCTTCGCCCGCTCCGGGTCGTGCGGGTAGCGCTTGGCGGTGGCGTCCGAGTACGCGGGGGAGGACTTCGGCCACGGCGCCGAGGACGGCAGGCCGAAGCCGCCCAGGCTCTGCTGCACGATCCGCTCGCGGTTGATCGCGTACGAGATGGCCTGCCGCACGCGCTTGTCGTCGAACGGCTTCACGGTGACGTTCGCCCCCACGTAGACCGCGCCCGAACCCGTGTCGTACTGCTGCACGGTGAACTGCGGATCCGTCTTGACCGGCGCCACGTCGCGGCCGTTGAGGCCGATGGCGAGCTGGACCTGCTTGCCACGCAGCGCGGAGACCAGCGAGTCGTTGTTGGGGATGATCCGCACCTCGACGCCGTCGAAGTACGGGCGCTCCGGGATGAAGTACTCGGGGTTCTTCGCGAACGACAGCGACGCCCCCGGAGTCCAGCTCTTGAACACGAACGGGCCGGTCCCGATGAGCTTCTTGCCGGTCACCGCCTCCTCGACCGAGTCCTTGTCCGTGATGATCATGAACTCGAACAGGTCGAACAGGTTGCTCACCGGGTGCGCGAGCTTGAGCGTCACCTCCAGGGGGTTGACCACCTGGATCTCCTGGACGACCGCGGCGGTGGCCCGCAACTGCGCGCTGCGCTTGGGGTCCTTCAGGTTGTTTATCGCGAACACCACATCGTCGGCGGTGAACGGGCGGCCGTTGTGGAACTTCACGCCTTCGCGCAGCTGGAACGTCACGGACTTGCCGTCCGCGGCCACCTGCCAGGACTTCGCCAGTTGCGGCTGCGGCTGCAGGGTCTTCGGGTCGTACGACGTCAGCGTGTTGAAGACCAGCCGGTGCACCGCGGTGAACGCGTTCTGGGTGAACAGCAGCGCCGGGGTGAAATCGGTCAGGCTGCCTATCTGCAGCGTGCCGCCCTTCTTCGGCTGCCCGCTCGCCCCGGCCGGCGACGACTTCTTCTCGTCGACCGCCGACTTGCACCCGGCCAGCCCCAGCGCGACGGCGCCGGCTCCGGCGGCGCGCAGAACCGTCCGGCGGCTGGTGAAAATCGAGGAAACGGGCATGGCAAAGGCTCCTCTGAGCGGTGCGAGGCAGGGGTGAGCGCGCCTACGGAAGCGGCCCGCGCAAATTCCGGGCTGCCGTATGCGGAAACGACGAGAAGAAGGCGAAAACTCGCGCGGAGTGCGCGGAATGCGTGCGGAAGCCGAACCGGCCGGGAAATCCGGGCGGTTCCGGAAGCTGCTTCTACAGGCTTTTAGCGGACGGCACAGATGGCGCCGGCGACACGACAGAAGTCGATGTGGCGGCGCGACACGAGGGCTTGGCGGTCCGAACTCACGAGCCTGACTGTGTCAGGGGTGCGCGAGAGGGTCAACATTCCTGGTGCAGCGTCTCGAAAACTGGACAATTGTTAACGGATTATTGCCGGTTTACTGCACCGATACTTCGCAGGCCCCGCTCAATCTTCGCTGCCGGGCGCCGTCACGAAATCGATGAGCTCCTCGACCCGGCCCAGCAATGCCGGTTCGAGGTCCTGGTACGAATCCACATGGGAAAGGATCCAGCGCCACGTCTCACCCGTGCTCGACGTCCGCCCCAGCGCCGCGTTCACGCCGTCCTTCCAGGCCACGCCGCGCGGCACCTTCGGCCACGCACCGATGCCGAGGACGGACGGCTTGACCGCCTCCCAGATGTCGATGAACGGGTGCCCGGTGACCAGCACATGCGCGCCGTACGGACCCGCCGCGACCTCCGCCGCGATCCGGCTCTCCTTCGACCCCGGCACGAGATGGTCCACGAGCACGCCCAGCGCACGCCCCGGACCCGGCTTGAACTCCCGCACCACCGAGGGCAGATCGTCCACACCCTCCAGGTACTCCACCACCACGCCCTCGATGCGCAGGTCGTCGCCCCAGACCCGTTCGACGAGTTCGGCATCGTGCCGCCCCTCGACGTAGATGCGCCCGGCCCGCGCCACGCGCGCCCGCGCCTCGGGGACCGCCACCGAACCCGACGCCGTACGCGTCGGCCGCACCGGCCCCGCCTGCGCCGCGCGGGGCCGCACCAGCGTCACCACCGCGCCGTCCACCATGAACCCGCGCGGCTCCATCGGGAACACCCGCAGTTTCCCGTGCCGGTCCTCCAGCGTGACGGTGAACCCCTCGGGCGTCTTCTCCACCCGCACCACGGCCCCGCAGAACCCGGTCTCGACCTCTTCGACGACCAGATCCCGCTCGGCCTCCACCTCGGGCACCGGCTTCGGCTTCTTCCACGGCGGGGTGAGGTCGGGGCCGTAACTCCTGCTGCGCATGGCACCGGACGCTATCGGCCGCACCGCCCGTCACCCGTTCAGGCGCGCCGCGCGCGAACCGGCGCGGACCACCTGCTGACGTGCGTCCGGCCTGCGGCCGCTCAGCCGCGCGACCGCACGTACTCCAGCTGCTCCGCCGCGAACCCCGGTCCCACCACGCGCCCGTGGCCCGGGACGATGACCTCCGCAGGCAGCTCCAGCACCCGCTCCAGCGTCGCCGGCCACTCGCCCGGGAACGAATCCGGGCCGTACGACGGCAGGTCCGACTCCTCCAGCAAGTCCCCGGCCAGCAGTACCCCCGCATCGGGCACGTGCACCACCACGTCGCATCCGGTGTGCCCGCGTCCGGGGGCCACCACCTGTGCCGTTACTCCGCCGACGTCCAGGACTGTCCGCTCCCCGGCGCCGACCAGCCGGGCCGGCGGCACGATGCGGACCGCGGCCATGTCCGCCGCGGGCATCCCGAAGCGCACCGCGTCCGCGCGCCCCTCCTCGCCCCACACGGACAAGTAGTCCGGCAGATCCCGGTGGCCGACCACCTCGGCGTCCGGGAAGCGGCGCAGCACCTCCGCATTGCCGTAGCAGTGGTCGAAGTGCCCATGGGTGTTCACCACCGCGAGCGCACGGAACGGCAATCCGTGCTCCCCGAGCACCGCCGCGAGGCCGTCCAGGAGCGCCGCCGTCTCGCGCTCGAACGAGCCGGTGTCGACCAGTGCGAACCCGTCCCGGCCCGCCACGGCCGCCACGTTCAGCTTCAGCGACGGGACCTGCGCCACGAAAACGCCGGGTCCTACCGGGTGCCAGGGAAGGTATTCGTCATCTTCCGCGTGTACCATCCCTCGACCCTTCCACAGACGGCAGGGTACGGACCGATCGGCGTCGCCGTACACTGGCACTCCAGCCAGCGGAGTGCCAGGCAAAGGCCAGGGAGGTGCGCACGGTGCTCGACGACCGCAAGCTCGATGTGCTGCGCGCCATCGTGCAGGACTACGTGGCCACCCACGAACCCGTCGGATCCAAAGCACTCGCAGAACGCCACAACCTCAAAGTCTCCCCGGCGACCATCCGCAACGACATGGCGGCGCTGGAGGAGGAGGGGTACATCACCCAGCCCCACACGAGCGCCGGCCGCGTGCCGACCGACAAGGGCTACCGCCTCTTCGTCGACCGGCTGGCCGGCATCAAGCCGCTCTCCACGCCCGAACGCCGGGCCATCCAGCTCTTCCTCGACGGCGCCGTCGATCTCGACGACGTGGTCGGGCGCACGGTCCGTCTGCTCGCCCAGCTGACCCACCAGGTCGCGGTCGTGCAGTACCCCTCCCTCACCCGCTCCACGATCCGGCACGTCGAGCTGCTGACGCTCGCGCCCACCCGGATCATGCTCGTGCTCATCACCAACACCGGGCGGGTCGAGCAGCGCGTCATGGACGCGCCGGCCCCGATCGGCGAGAACCTCCTCGCCGACCTGCGCGCCCGGATCAACGGCAAGGTGGTCGGCAAGCGCTTCGCCGACGTCGCCCTGCTCGTCCAGGACCTCGGCGAGTCCTTCACGGCCGAGGAGCGGCCGATCGTCACCACTGTTCTCGCCACCCTGCTGGACACTTTGGTGGAGCAGCAGGAGGAGAGGGTCGTCCTCGCGGGCACCGCCAACCTCACCCGGTTCGGCACCGACTTCCCGATGACGATCCGCCCGGTCCTCGAAGCCCTCGAGGAGCACGTCGTCCTGCTCCGGCTGCTCGGTGAGGCCACCGAGCCGGCCATGGTGGTGCGCATCGGGCACGAGAACATGCACGAGGGACTGGCCAGCACTTCGGTGGTGTCCGTCGGGTACGGCAGCGGCGACGAGGCCCTGGCCAAACTCGGCGTACTCGGGCCGACCAGGATGGACTACCCAGGAACGATGGGAGCGGTACGCGCCGTGGCACGGTACGTCGGACAGATTCTCGCGGAGTCGTAGTTGACCACTGATTACTACGAGGTCCTCGGTGTTCGGCGTGATGCCACGCCTGAGGAGATCAAGAAGGCCTTCCGGAGGCTCGCCCGCGAACTGCACCCGGATGTGAATCCGGATCCCAAGACGCAGGAGCGCTTCAAGGAGATCAACGCCGCCTACGAGGTCCTCTCGGACCCGCAGAAGCGGCAGATGTACGACCTGGGCGGGGACCCGCTGGGCGGATCCGGCGGCGGCGCCGGCGGCTTCGGCGCGGGCTTCGGCTTCAGCGACATCATGGACGCCTTCTTCGGCCAGGCCAGCCAGCGCGGTCCGCGCTCGCGCACCCGCCGCGGCCAGGACGCCATGATCCGCATCGAGGTGCAGTTGGAGGAGGCGGCGTTCGGCACGACCCGGGAGATCCAGGTCGACACCGCGGTCACCTGCACCACCTGCAGCGGCGAGGGCGCCGCCCCCGGCACCACCGCCCAAACCTGCGACATGTGCCGCGGCCGCGGCGAGGTCAGCCAGGTCACCCGGTCGTTCCTCGGCCAGGTCATGACCTCGCGGCCCTGCCCGCAGTGCCAGGGCTTCGGCACCGTCGTGCCCACCCCGTGCCCCGAGTGCGCGGGCGACGGCCGGGTCCGGGCCCGCCGCACGCTGACCGTCAAGATCCCGGCCGGCGTGGACAGCGGCACCCGCATCCAGCTGGCCGGCGAGGGCGAGGTCGGCCCCGGCGGCGGCCCCGCGGGCGACCTGTACGTGGAGATCGCCGAGGTCCCGCACCCGACGTTCCAGCGGCGCGGCGACGACCTGCACTGCACGGTCACCATCCCGATGACCGCGGCGGCGCTGGGTACCAAGGTCCCGCTGGAGACCCTCGACGGCGTCGCCGAGATCGACATCCGGCCCGGCACCCAGTCGGGCCAGTCGATCCCGCTGCACGGGCGGGGGATCACCCACCTGCGCGGCGGCGGCCGCGGCGACCTGATCGTCCACGTCGAGGTGCAGACTCCGACGAAGCTGGACGCCGAGCAGGAGGACCTCCTCCGCAGGCTCGCCAAGCTGCGCGCCGAGGAACGCCCGACGGGTCAGTTCTCGCCGGGCCAGCAGGGCTTGTTCTCCCGGCTGAAGGACGCCTTCAACGGCCGCTGACCCGGCGCCCGGCACCCGCAGTCGAACGGCGGGGGGGGGGGGCGGGCGCCCCGGGGGCCCGCCCCCCGCCCCCCGCTTCCCAGGGGCGGGGCCCCCCCCCCCCCGCCGGCCCCCCCCCCCCCCCCGCCGCTGCGTTTCCCGAGGGCCCTGGGGAGGAACACGGACACTGCTCCCCGAGGAGCCCGCTCCGCGCCGCCGCTGCGTTTCCCGAGGGCCCTGGGGACGAACACGGACACTGCTCCCACCCCATCGAGGGACACCCCCACCGGAACTCCCCACCCCCGCCTACCCGTTGAGGCCACACAGGGGACCCAGCGACTTTGCCCGCACCAGACCTCCCCTTCCACTTCCCGCGACCAATCCACCCTGAGATCGCCCCGGCCTCCGCCCTGTCCCACCCGCGGGATGGCAGGGTGGGCAGCGTCCCGCTCCGGACCCAATGGCCGGCCGGCGGAGACTCGTTGCCAAGGAGGCGGCATGGTCGGCGCGGGAACCCACACTGCGGCGTTCGCCTGGCCCACCTCCGTTCCCCTCGTCCAAGCGCCCATGGCCGGCGGTGCCTCCGGCCCCGCCCTCGCCGCCGCCGTATGCGACGCAGGCGCCCTCGGCTTCCTCGCCGCCGGCTACAAAACCGCCGACGCGATGACCGCGGAGATCGCCGAGCTCCGCGCGCTGACCCGAAAGCCCTTCGGCGTCAACCTGTTCATGCCCGGGACGACCGCCCCCGCCGCGCTGGCCGCCCTCCCCGCCTACCGCGACCGGCTGGCCGCCGACGCCGACCGGCTCGGCGTCGCCCTTGGCGAGGTACCCCCGCACGGCGGCACCGACGACTGGGACGCCAAGCTCGCCGCCCTCCTGGCCGACCCCGTCCCCATCCCGGTGGTCTCGTTCACCTTCGGCTGCCCCGCGCCCGCGGACCTCGCCGCACTGCGCGCCGCCGGCACCCGCACCGCGGTCACCGTCACCACCGCCCGCGAGGCCGAACTCGCCGCCGCCGCAGGCCCCGACCTCCTCGTCGTCCAAGGCGGCGAAGCCGGCGCCCACCAAGGCCGCTGGGACAACGACGACAACGACAACAATCACGACAAAGATGACAGTGCTCGCAAAGAGCCGTACGGCCTCCGCACCCTCCTCGCTCTCGTCCGCGCCGCCACCGACCTCCCCTGCATCGCCGCCGGCGGCCTCATGACGGGACGCCAGGTCGCCGACGTCCTCGCCGCCGGAGCCGTCGCCGCCCAACTCGGCACCGCCTTCCTGCGCTGCCCCGAATCCGGCGCAGCGCCCGCCCACAAGGCCGCACTGGCCGACCCCGGCTTCACCGAGACGCGCCTCACCCGCGCCTTCTCGGGCCGCCCGGCCCGCGGGCTCGTCAACCGCTTCCTCGCCGCGCACGACCCGTACGCCCCCGCCGCCTACCCCGAAGTCCACTACGCCACCGCCCCCTTGCGCCGCGCCGCCGCGGCCGCGGGGGAGCCCGGCGCGATGGCCTTGTGGGCCGGCGAGGGCTGGCGCGAGGCCCGCGAGGAACCCGCCGCGGACGTCGTACGCCGCATCGCCGCCGCCCTGCCCGGGCAGCACGGCCGACCCGCCTGAGCCCGCTGCGGCCTCCCCGCCCCAAGATCCGGCAGACTCGTCACCACACGCCGCCACCACACGCCGCCCCCGTACGCCGCCACCACACGCCGCCCCCGTACGCCGCACCACACCCCGGAGCCCGCCCCATGAGCGCCCCCGTCTTCCTCACCGCCGACCCCGCCCTGCGCACCGGCCGACGGGTCGTCCTCGACGGACCGGAAGGCCGCCACGCGGTGACCGTGCGCCGGATCGCGGTGGGCGAGGAAGTGGTCCTCACCGACGGCAGCGGCCTCGCGGTCCGCGGCACCGTCGCCGTCGTCGAAGGCAAGGACACCCTGTACGTCGACGTCGAGGAGCGCACCGAAGAGCCCGCGCCCGCCCCGCGCATCGTCGTCGTCCAGGCCCTCCCCAAGGGCGACCGCGGCGAACTGGCCGTCGAGACCATGACCGAGGTCGGCGTCGACGTCGTCGTGCCGTGGTCCGCGGCCCGCTGCATCACGCAGTGGAAGGGCGAGCGCGGCACCAAGTCGCTGGCCAAGTGGCGGTCCACCGCGCGCGAGGCAGGCAAGCAGGCCCGCCGCACTCATCTCCCCGAGATCACCGACCTCATGACGACACGTCAGGTCGCCGCACTGCTCGGCGGCGCGGCCTTCGCCGGCGTCCTGCACGAGGCCGCCGACCACCCGATCGCCACCGTCGAGGTGCCCGCCGAAGGCGACATCGTCCTCGTCGTCGGCCCCGAAGGCGGCGTCGCCCCGGAGGAACTGGCCGCCTTCGCCGACGCGGGCGCCGCGGCCTACCGCCTCGGCCCGACCGTCCTGCGCACCTCGACCGCAGGCGTCTCCGCCGCCTCCGTGCTCATGGCCCGCTCAGGCCGCTGGTCCTGACCCGCGCACCGCACCTACGCACCGCACCCGCACGCCGCACCCGCACACCGACTCGCAAGACCGACCTGCGAGACCGAGCCGCCCGGCCCTCCCGCGCCATCCCGGAACGGCCCGCCGCAGCCGATAGCATCGCGGCGAATCCGCAACGCTAAAGGAGGCACGCATGGCGGCCGGGGAACCCCAGGCGGACTGCCTGTTCTGCAAGATCGTGGCGGGCGACGTGCCGGCCACCGTGGTCCGCGAGACCAAGGACGTCATCGCCTTCCGGGACATCAACCCGCAGGCACCGATCCACATCCTGGTGATCCCGCGCGCGCACTACGAAAACGCCGGCGAACTCGGCGCCGCCGAGCCCGAACTGGCCGGCATCCTCCTCGCCGAGGCGGCCAAGACCGCCGCCGCCGAGGGCATCGACGAGACCGGCTACCGCCTCGTCTTCAACACCGGCGCCGGCGCCGGCCAGACGGTCTTCCACGTGCACGCCCACCTGCTCGGCGGCCGCGGCCTCAACTGGCCGCCCGGCTGACGCTCAGCACGTCCACCGCCCTGCCGTCCGGGTCGCGCAGCACACTGCGGCCCGGCGGCAGCGTGTCGCTCGCCGCCACGGTCAGCCCCAGCCGCGCCGCGCCCGTCACCAGCGACGTGGTCGCCGGATAGAGCTCGAACACGCCCCCGCCGCCCAGCTCCGCGGCATAGTGCCCATGGCCCTGACCGTGCTTCTCGTACGCGAAATCCAGGCCGAGACCCGCATAGAACCGGCGGCACTCCTCCAGCCGGGTGCTGTAGAGCACCACCAAGGTCATCCGCACGTCGCTCATGGCCGCGAGGGTACCCACGCCACCGCCGCGCACCCCACCCCCGCACAAGCCCCCCACCCACCCCCGACAAGGGAACGCATGTCCGTACGCGAGCTCGTCGTCCTCGGCACCGCCAGCCAGGCACCCACCCGGCACCGCAACCACAACGGCTACCTGCTCCGCTGGGACGGCGAAGGCCTCCTCTTCGACCCGGGGGAGGGCACCCAGCGCCAGATGCTCTACGCCGGCGTCGCCGCGACCGACATCACCCGCATCTGCGTCACGCACTTCCACGGCGACCACTGCCTCGGCCTGCCCGGCGTCATCCAGCGCATCTCCCTGGACCGCGTGGCCCACGAAGTGACCGCCTACTTCCCGGCGTCCGGTCGGCACTTCTTCGACCGGCTGCACCACGCCAGCGCCTTCCACGAAGCCGCCGTCCTGCGCGAACACCCCCTCGGCGGCGATGCCGCGGCCATCCCCCTCCCGGCCTTCACCCTCGAAGCCCGCCGCCTCTCGCACCCCGTCGAGTCGTACGGCTACCGCATCGTCGAACCCGACGGCCGCCGCATGATCCCCGAGCGCCTGCGCGAACTCGGCATCGCCGGCCCGGACGTCGGCCTCCTCCAGCGCGACGGCGCCCTCGCCCTCCCCGACGGACGCACCGTCACCCTCGACGACGTCAGCGAGACCCGCCGCGGCCAGCGCTTCGCCTTCATCATGGACACCCGCGTCTGCGACGCCGTGGGCGAACTCGCCGAGGGCGCCGACATGCTCGTCTGCGAGTCCACCTTCCTCGACGCGGACGCCGACCTCGCCCGCGCACACGGCCACATGACCGCCGGCGAGGCCGCCGCCACCGCCCGCGAAGCCGGCGCCCGCCTCCTCGTCCTCACCCACTTCTCGCAGCGCTACACCGACCCCACCGCCTTCCTCGCCGACGCCCGCAAGCACTTCGACGGCGACATCACCGTGGCCGCCGACCTCGACCGCATCCCCGTCCCCAAACGCCGCTGACCAC
The DNA here is from genome assembly GCF_021502675.1 of Yinghuangia soli. Classification (GTDB taxonomy): domain Bacteria; phylum Actinomycetota; class Actinomycetes; order Streptomycetales; family Streptomycetaceae; genus Yinghuangia; species Yinghuangia soli. Next base: position 100,463 of record NZ_JAKFHA010000017.1, on the reverse strand, counting down.
CCCGGCACCCACCCAGCCCCGGACCGTGCGCCCCCGCGGCAACCCGTATCTGCGCAACGACCCTGCGCCCCACCTGCGCCCACCCTCGCCCTACTCCGCAGCAAGCCCACCTCCGCAGAAAGGCAGTTCCCCCGCCTGCGCGCCTACGCCAGACTGACCGCTGCGCCACGCGCCCACAGCGCGCCCGCGCAAACGCACACGCGCACGCGCGCACACGGGAGAATTCACATGACGGCGGTCCTGCGGGCCCTGACGGCACTCCTGTTCGTTCTGGCAGTGATCGCAGGCTGCGTCGGCGCAGGCATCGGCATACTCCTGCTCGGCCTGCACATGCTCGCCGCCGGCGGGGCATGGCAGCCCGTCGGCACGGCCCTTCTCATCCTGGTCTGGCTGCCCGGCACCATCGCGTTCCTGGTCCGCTGCGCCCGCCCCACCTTCACCGCCCCGCCCCCGAGCCGCCGGGTCACGCGCGCCGACGAACCCGAGTTGTGGAACGTCGTCGACGACCTGGCCCGCGCCGCCCGGGTTCGAGGCCCCGCCGAGATCCGCCTGATCGCCGAGATGAACGCCGGCGTCGACGAGCGCTCGCGCCTGTTCGGCCTGCTGCCCGGCCGCCGCGTGCTGTACATCGGGACCCCGCTGCTGGCCGCCATGACCCGCGGCGGCCTGCGCGCCGTGGTGGTGCACGAACTGGGCCACTACGCCAAAGGCCACACCCGGCTCGGCGTGCTCAACCACCGTGTGGGCGGGGCGCTGGAGCGCATGGTCCGCAGCACGCGCTACGCGCTCACCCGTCGCGTCTTCACCGCCTTCGCAGGCTGCTTCCACCGCCTGACCCTCACGCTCGGCCACCGCCAGGAGTTCGAGGCCGACGCAATAGCCGCCGCAGTCGTCGGCAAGACTCAGGCCGCGGACGCGCTCCGCGAGGTCCACGCCGTCGCGACCGTCTGGCCGGTCTTCGTCATGGACCACGTCCTCCACGCGGCCCAGGTGGGACGCGCCCCGAAGGACCTGCATGCCGGATTCCGCACCCTGCTCGCCGACCTCGCGGACAGCGGCCGCCTCGCCGAACTGCGCGCCGAACCGCCCGAGCTGCCCCGCACGGCCGACGAGCCGCAGTTCGACACGCACCCCTCGCTGCCCGACCGCCTCGCCGCCCTCGCGCGTCTCCCCGAGACCCGGCCCGCCCCCGCCGACGACGACCCTGCGTACGGCCTCCTGTCCGACGGCGCCGCCACACTCCGGCTCGGCCAGGACAACATCTACAAGTGGCCGCTCTTCGCCCGTACCCCGCTCGCGGCGCGCCCCGACGCCTACCCGCGCCTCGACTGGGACGTCCTGATGCGGGTCGCGGACCAGGAGCACCAGCGGGCGGCGGCCGCCGCGGACAGCCGCCCGGCGTGATCATCCGGGCGAAAACCTCAAGAGCGGGTGAAGGTCCACGGGCTACCATTGGCACCAGGACACAACCGTCACCCGAGCCACGGAAAGTAGGCGTGATCAGGCCGTAAGGCCGCCCATGGCTTCCACACGACACGCTCGCGGCGCCGACCAGGGTGCCGAGAACCCGCAGCCCGCCGAGGCCGCGCCGGCCCAGGCCAAGATCGTGATCCCGGCGAAGCACCCGATGGTCGCCCTCCTCGGCTCCGGCGACTCGCTGCTGCGGGTGATCGAGACCGCGTTCCCGGCCACCGACATCCACGTGCGCGGCAACGAGGTCACCACCTCCGGCCCCCGCGAGGACATCGACCTGGTCAAGCGCCTGTTCGACGAGATGATGCTCGTCCTGCGCACCGGCCAGCCGCTCACCCCCGAAGCCGTCGAGCGCTCCATCGCGATGCTCCGCTCCGGCGGCGACGCGGCACCCGCCGAGGTGCTGACCCTCAACATCCTCTCGAACCGCGGCCGCACGATCCGCCCCAAGACGCTCAACCAGAAGCGCTACGTGGACGCGATCGACCGGCACACCGTCGTCTTCGGCATCGGCCCCGCCGGTACCGGCAAGACCTACCTCGCCATGGCCAAGGCCGTCCAGGCGCTGCAGATGAAGCAGGTCAACCGCATCATCCTGACGCGCCCCGCGGTCGAGGCCGGCGAACGCCTCGGCTTCCTGCCCGGCACGCTGTACGAGAAGATCGACCCGTACCTGCGGCCGCTCTACGACGCCCTGCACGACATGATCGACCCCGACTCGATCCCCCGCCTCATGGCCGCGGGAACCATCGAGGTCGCCCCGCTGGCTTATATGCGCGGTAGGACCCTGAATGATGCGTTCATCATTCTGGACGAGGCGCAGAATACGTCCGCCGAGCAGATGAAGATGTTCCTGACCCGGCTGGGCTTCGGCTCGAAGATCGTGGTCACCGGCGACGTCACCCAGGTCGACCTGCCCAACGGCACGGAGAGCGGCCTGCGGGTGGTCCAGCGGATCCTGGACGGCGTCGACGACATCGCGTTCTGCCCGCTCAGCAGCCAGGACGTGGTCCGGCACCAGCTGGTCGGCCGGATCGTCGACGCGTACGGCCGCTACGACGCGGAGCGCCAGAACGGCGAGGCCGTCCCGCGCTCGCGCGGGCGGCGCGGCCAGATCCACAGCACCGGCAACGACCGCACGAGCAACGCAGAACGGGATGTGAACTGACGGCCATGTCCATCGACATCGCCAACGAGTCCGGATTCGAGCTCGACGAGCACGGCATCGTGGACGTGGCCCGCTTCACGCTGGACCGGATGCGGATCCACCCGCTCGCCGAGCTGTCCGTCGTCATCGTCGACGAGGCCGCCATGGAGCAGCTGCACATCCAGTGGATGGACCTGCCCGGCCCCACCGACGTGATGTCCTTCCCGATGGACGAGCTGCGTCCCGGCAAGGACAACGAGGACCCCCCGCAGGGCCTGCTCGGCGACGTGGTGCTGTGCCCCGAGGTCGCGGCCCGGCAGGCCAAGGCCGCCGGGCACGGCACCGACGACGAGCTCCAGCTGCTCACCGTGCACGGCGTCCTGCACCTGCTCGGCTACGACCACGCCGAGCCGGACGAAGAGCGCGAGATGTTCGGGCTGCAGGGCGAGATCCTGCAGGCGTGGCGCGAACGGCGCGGCGCGGAAGACTGATGCGAGATCCCGGACCCCGGGGCCGGACCGCCGGCCCCGGGACACGGCCATTGCCGAAGCTGATGCCGGCAGTGCTGCCGGCGCCGACGAAGGGCGGGGACCCCGGTGTCCTCTGACGAGGTCTTCCGGTTCGTCGTCGGGGCGGTCGTCCTCGTCGTGGTGGCCGGGCTCTTCGCCTGCCTGGAGGCCGCCCTCGCGCGCATCTCCCGGCCGCGCGTCGAGGAACTGGTACGCACCGGCCGACGCGGCGCGGGCAACCTGCTCACCGTCGTCCGCGACCCGGCCCGCTACCTCAACCTGGCGCTGCTGATCCGGGTGGCCTGCGAGGTCTCCGCGGCCGTCCTGGTCACCGTGGTGTTCCTGGACAACTTCACCGAGACCTGGCAGGCCGTGCTCGCCTCGGTCGGCGTCATGGTCGTGGTGTCGTACGTGGTGGTCGGCGTCTCGCCGCGCACCATCGGCCGCCAGCACCCCGTCGCGGTCGGCACCGCGGGCGCCCCCGTGCTCATCGTGCTGGCCCGCATCCTCGGCCCGCTGCCGCCGCTGCTCATCCTGCTCGGCAACGCGGTCACACCCGGCAAGGGCTACCGCGAGGGCCCGTTCGCGTCCGAGGCCGAACTGCGCGCATTCGTCGACCTCGCGGAGAAGGAGTCGCTCATCGAGGACGAGGAGCGCAAGCTCCTGCACTCCGTCCTGGAGCTCGGCGACACCATCGTCCGCGAAGTCATGGTGCCGCGCCCCGACATGGTCTTCATCGAACGCCACAAGACGGTCCGCCAGGCGCTGCGCCTCGCGCTGCGCAGCGGCTACTCGCGCATCCCGGTCATCGGCGAGAACGAGGACGACGTCGTCGGCATCGTCTACCTCAAGGACCTGGCCGAGCACGCGGTCGGCGGCGGCGACGACGCCTGGGCGCACGAGCCGGTCGGCTCCGTCATGCGCCAGGCCACCTTCGTGCCGGACAGCAAGCCGGCCGACGACCTGCTGCGCGAGATGCAGGCCAGCCGCACCCACATGGTCATCGTGGTGGACGAGTACGGCGGCACCGCCGGCCTGGTCACCATCGAGGACATCCTGGAGGAGATCGTCGGCGAAATCACCGACGAGTACGACCGCGAGACGCATCCGGTCGAGGACCTCGGCGACGGCCGCTTCCGGGTCACCGCGCGGCTGCCGGTCGACGAACTGGGCGACCTGTTCGGCCTCGAACTCGACGACGAGGACGTCGAGACGGTCGCCGGCCTGCTCGCCAAGCAGCTCGGCCGGGTGCCGATCCCGGGCGCCACCGCCGAGGTCGAAGGGCTGCGGCTCACCGCCGACCGGCCGTCCGGGCGCCGCAACCAGGTCGGCACGATCGTCGTCGAGAAGGCCCCGCGGAGCGAGGACGCAGAGGACGCGGACGAGGACTGACCTCCGCCACCGCCGCGCGCCGCGTACCGTCTTACCCGAACCGCAGGACACGAGGCGCCGCAACAGGGGTGTGCGGGGTGTACGTACGGGCCTCTGCGGCACCGCCGACGGACCGGGGGGTTCACCGTGCGCACCAACATGTCCCTGCCACGCACCGCAAGCAGGCTGTCCCGCCGCGCTGCCGTGCCCGTCCTGGGCCTCGTGCTCGTGGCCGGCACTGCGTGCACGTCGTCGGACGACGAGGCCGGCAGCACCGCCGGGAACGCCGCCGCCGCGACCGAGAGCGCCGCACCGGCGCCCACCGGGGCCGATCCGCTGCCCAAGGTCGAGCCGAGCGTGAAGCCCAAGAGCACCGCCAAGCCGCCGGCGCCGGGCGCCAAGCCCGGCGGAGTACAGCCGGGCGTCCCGGCCACCAACGCGCAGCTGGCCGCCGCACTGCTCGGCAAGAGCGAACTGCCCGCCGCGGACTACCAGGTGGACGGCGCGGACCGGCTCATGGGCGGCCCGCCCGCCGCGGGCCTTGCCGCCGACCGCGTCGAGTGCGCCGTGTTCGCCCAGGAGTCCATCCACAACGCGGGCGCCGCCGAGGCGTGGGCGCACCGCGAGTACGCCGGCAAGGGCGCCGCGCAGGGCGCCCGGATGGGCATCACCCTGTCCGGCCACCGCGGCGAGGCGGGCGCGAAGCTGCTCGCCGACGTCGACCGGGCCCTGGCCGGCTGCGCGGTGCCCTTCACGGTCGACCCGGTCGCTGCTGGTGCCGCTGCGTCGAAGCCGGAGAAGTGGTCGGTGGCGCCGGTCGACAACGCGCCGCTGCTCGGCGACGAGACCGTCGCGTACCGCGTCGCGGTCCAGGCCGCGGACGGGAACCGGACGTTCACGGTGGTGCTGATCCGCTTCGGCGCGACGGTCGCGCACTTCGCGTACGGCGGCGACGGCAGCCCGAACCACCCGCCGTACGCCGCCTTCATGGCCGCCCAGGTCCAGAAGGCCAAGCCGCTGCTGGGAAGTTGACCGGGCGCCGACCGAGACGTGACCTGCGCGGATCCGGTGATACCCGGCCGGGGCACGGCAGACGTGTCACGGCCGGGAGCATCCCGTCACAGCGAAGTGCCGGGTCCGTAACAGGGGCCGGAATCCGGCTTGGCACCAGATAGCTTCTAGGCACATCACCGACGACGCCGGGCCGGACCAGGGGGGTACGGCCCAATCGCGACGCGTCGTCCACCACACCGAACCGGGGGGTTCACGGTGCGTACTGCCACGTCCCGAAAGCGCTTTGCCGTCAAGTTCGCCATCGTCCCGCTGGCCGCGCTCGCGCTGGCCGGTCTGACTGCGTGCGAGGACAACGACCTGCCCAGCAAGCAGGCGCCGACCGACGCCGCGTCGGCGGGCAAGGATGCCCCGCAGGACGACAAGGACACCAAGGGCGCCAAGGACGACAAGAACGACAAGAGCACGGGCAAGCCCGACGCGAGCGGCAAGCCGACCGGCAAGGCCGACCCGGCCGCGAAGCCGGCGAGCAGCGCCAAGCTCTCCGACACGCTGCTGAACGCGCAGGAGATCCCGGCCGGTTACTCCTCCGGCGCGGTGAACACCGACCCGGACGAGGAGGAGCGCTCCGAGGCGTCCGACGAGCGCTGCCAGCCGCTGGTGAACGGCTCGATGGACAAGCGCGCCATCGGCCAGGCCGAGGTGGACTTCGAGAAGGACGGCGCGGAAGGCAAGGAGCTCGTGTCCGTGGGGCTGGTCAGCCGCCCCGAGGCCGACCTCAAGAGCATCTTCGACGAGTACGTCGCCGCGCTGAAGGTGTGCTCGTCCTTCGAGGCCACGCAGGGGACGGAGACGCTGCAGTACCGCGTGACCGGCGTGCAGACCGGCAAGTACGGCCCGAACAGCGTCGTCTTCAAGCTCGAGGTCACCGACGGCACGGTGAGCAGCTACGGCCACGCCGTCCTCGCCTACCGCGGGTCCACCGGCATCTCGGTCGGCGCCATCTCCACCGAGGGCCTGCCCGCCGTGCCCGACACGTTCGCCCGCGGCCAGATCCAGAAGGTCGAGGAGATGCACAACTGACCCGACCGCCCGGCTGCCCGCCGCGCCCCGGTGCACGGAACCCCCGTGCCCCGGGGCGGTACTGTGCCGGGGATCTTCCCGTCGGACGGGAGGACGCACACGCCGCATCGCGCAGGAGGCACCATGAGCGGGACCACCGTCGACCCCGAGGACGCGAAGATCGTCACGCTGGCCCGGTCCACGCGGGCCCGGAACCGCACTCCCGAGGGCGCCGCGGTGCGCGACGAGACCGGCCGCACGTACGTCGCCTCGACCGTCGACCTGCCCTCGCTCAAGCTCACCGCGCTCCAGACCGCGGTCGCGATGGCCGTCGCGGGCGGCGCCCGCAGCCTGGAGGCCGCCGCGATCGTCGGAGAGGCCGCCGAACTCGCCGACGCGGACCGCGCGGCCGTCCGCGACCTGGCCGGCGCCGGCACCCCGGTCCTGCTGGCCGGCCCGGACGGCACGGTCGGCAGCGTCGTCGAGGCCTGACCTTCGGCACCGCGCCCGCAGCCCGCGGCGCGACAGCGGGACCGGCGACCGCAGCCCGCTGCGGGCGGGCTGCGGCACCGCACAGGCACCGGCGGTCGGAACACGCCCGCCGCTGAGGGACAATGAACGCCATGAGTGATCGCCCCACCTCCGCCGCCGCGCGCCCCGCGGTCCACCGCAGCGGCTTCGCCTGCTTCGTCGGCCGCCCGAATGCGGGCAAGTCCACCCTGACGAACGCACTGGTCGGCACCAAGGTCGCGATCACCTCAGGGCGTCCGCAGACCACCCGCCACACGGTCCGCGGCATCGTGCACCGCCCGGACGCCCAGCTGGTCCTGGTCGACACCCCGGGCCTGCACAAGCCGCGCACGCTGCTCGGCCAGCGCCTCAACGACCTGGTCCGCACCACCTGGGCCGAGGTCGACATCATCGGCTTCTGCCTGCCCGCCGACCAGAAGGTCGGGCCCGGCGACCGGTTCATCGCCAAGGAGCTCGCCGAGGTCCGCAAGACCCCCAAGGTCGCGATCGTCACCAAGACCGACCTGGTGGACAAGAAGACCCTCGCCGAACAGCTCGTCGCGGTGCACCGGATGGCCGCCGACCTCGGCTTCGAATGGGCCGAGATCATCCCGGTCTCGGCGGTCTCCGGCGACCAGGTCGAGCTGGTCGCGGACCTGCTCGCCAAGCTCCTCCCGGAGGGCCCGCCGCTCTACCCGGACGGCGAACTGACCGACGAGCCCGAGCAGATCATGGCCGCCGAGCTGATCCGCGAGGCGGCCCTGGAGGGCGTCCGCGACGAGCTGCCGCACTCCCTTGCCGTGGTGATCGAGGAGATGATCCCGCGCGAGGACCGCCCGGCCGACAAGCCGCTGCTGGACGTGCACGCGTACCTGTACGTGGAGCGCCCCAGCCAGAAGGCCATCGTCATCGGCGCCAAGGGCGCCCGCCTCAAGGACGTCGGCACGCGTGCCCGCCGCCAGATCGAGGCGCTGCTGGGCACGCCGGTCTACCTGGACCTGCACGTGAAGGTGGCGAAGGACTGGCAGCGCGACCCCAAGCAGCTCCGCCGCCTCGGCTTCTGAGCCCGGACAGGGAAAGGCGCCGCCTTCCAAAGGGGAGGTGAAGGCGGCGCCGTGTCTCTCCGGGATCCATTGTCGCCGCGATGCGTGTAAAGGGCACGTGAAAGTGGCGCGATCCACACCCCGGCGGCCCGCGCCGCAGGGGCGAATGTGCATTCGGAGATCAGCGTCGGGTAGGGTGTCGGGCATCATGCGTCAGTGGCAGCTTCTTCTTAGCCGCCGCGGCGAGGGCTCGCCCAACTGATCGGAACGGGCCGGCCTCCCTCGCCGCGGGGTTGAGGCATTGCCTGTTGCAGGTTCACGCGCCGGCCTATCGAGTCCCACCAGTACGCCAGCCGATACGCCAGCCGACGCGTTGCGCAGCCGCAGCGCCGTTCTTCCTTCGAGGAGCCTGCCGCATGTCCTCCATCGACCGCGCCACCCCCGTCACGGCCGCCACTGTCACGCAGAAGCCGTCGGGCATGCCGATCCACAAGTACGCGCCGTTCCAGGGCGTGCAGCTGCCGGACCGCACGTGGCCGTCCAAGACCATCACCACCGCCCCGCGCTGGCTGTCCACCGACCTGCGGGACGGTAATCAGGCGCTGATCGACCCGATGAGTCCGGCCCGCAAGCGCACCATGTTCGACCTGCTGGTGCGGATGGGCTACAAGGAGATCGAGGTCGGCTTCCCGGCCGCGTCGCAGACCGACTTCGACTTCATCCGCAGCATCATCGAAGACGGCGCGGTACCGGACGACGTCACCATCTCGGTGCTGACCCAGGCCCGTGAGGAGCTGATCGAGCGGACCGTCGAGTCGCTGGTCGGCGCCCCCAAGGCGACCGTGCACCTGTACAACGCCACCGCGCCGATCTTCCGCCGCGTGGTCTTCAACGTGGACCGCGACCAGTGCCGGACCATCGCCGTCGAGGGCACCGAGCACGTGATGCGCTTCGCCGAGAAGCACCTGGGCCCGGAGACCGCGTTCGGCTACGAGTACTCTCCCGAGATCTTCATCGACACCGAGCTGGACTTCGCCCTGGAGGTCTGCGAGGCGGTCATGGACGTCTGGCAGCCCGAGGCCGGCCGCGAGATCATCCTGAACCTGCCGGCCACCATCGAGCGGTCCACGCCCAACGTGTACGCGGACCAGATCGAGTGGATGAGCCGCAACCTGACCCGCCGCGAGCACATCGCCATCTCGGTGCACCCGCACAACGACCGCGGCGCCGCGGTCGCCGCCTCCGAGCTGGCCGTCATGGCCGGTGCGGACCGCGTCGAGGGCTGCCTGTTCGGGCACGGCGAGCGCACCGGCAACGTCGACCTGGTGACGCTGGGCATGAACCTGTTCAGCCAGGGCATCGACCCGATGATCGACTTCTCGGAGATCGACGAGATCCGCCGCACCGTCGAGTACTGCACCCAGCTGCCCGTGCACCCGCGCCACCCGTACGCGGGCGACCTGGTCTACACCGCCTTCTCCGGCTCGCACCAGGACGCCATCAAGAAGGGCTTCGAGGCGCTGGAGCGCGACGCCGCCGCGGCCGGCAAGACGCGCGACGAGATCCTGTGGGGCGTCCCGTACCTGCCGATCGACCCGAAGGACGTCGGCCGCACCTACGAGGCGGTCATCCGGGTCAACAGCCAGTCCGGCAAGGGCGGCGTGGCCTATGTGATGAAGGCCGACCACAAGATGGACCTGCCGCGGCGCCTGCAGATCGAGTTCTCCCGGATCATCCAGGGCAAGACCGACGCCGAGGGCGGCGAGGTCACCCCGGCGCAGATCTGGTCGGTGTTCCAGGACGAGTACCTGCCCACCCCGGACGCCCCGTGGGGCCGCCTGGCGCTGCGCGCGCACTCCACGCAGTCGGTGGACAACGACCGCGACGCGCTGGCGGTCGACATGAGCGTCGACGGCGCCGACACCACGCTGGAGGGCGTCGGCAACGGCCCGATCGACGCGTTCGTGCGGGCCCTGGGCGACATCGGCTTCGACGTCCGCGTGCTGGACTACACCGAGCACGCCATGAGCGGCGGCGAGGACGCCCGCGCGGTCGCGTACGTCGAGTGCGCGGTCGACGGCCAGGTCCTGTGGGGCGTGGGCGTGGACGAGAACATCGTGCGCGCCTCGCTGAAGGCGGTCGTCAGCGCGGTCAACCGGGCGGCCCGCGGCACGAACTGACGCGGCACCGGGCAACCTCTGCACCACACCCGCGACCTACGCGCGCCACGCGTAGCGGACGCACCCGCGCGACTGCGACGGCCCCTGGCATCCGCCGGGGGCCGTTGCGCTTTCCACGCCGCCCGCACCGCGGGTGAGCCTCGCCGTCCGCCGGGCGGCCGGTCCGGCCGCAAGCGGCCCCGCACTTCCCCCGCGGCCCCGCAGCCGCCTCCTCGGCTCCGGCGCGTTGTTGCCGCGGCCTTGCCGAAATGCGGCCGCGATGCTGCCGAATTGTTTCCGGATCGGATGTGCCTCTTCCTAAGTTAAGTCACGTGTCTTAATCTCCCGGCAGGCACATCGCCGCGACCGGGAGGGCTTGCCATGACCACGATCCGCAACCGCATCGGAGAGCGCCGCACCGCGATCGGCTCGCGCGTGCTGCGCCGGCTCCCGGCGGGCGTCGAGCCGGCGCCGTACGAGCTGTTCGAGCTGCGTCCCAGCGGGCCGCTGATCGGTGCCGAGATCCGCGGCGTGGACCTGCGCGAGCCGGTCGGCCCCGAACTCTTCGCGGAACTCGACCGCGCGCTGCTCGAATGGAAGGTCCTCTTCTTCCGCGACCAGCCCATCGACTCCGCGCAGCACCGCGCCTTCGCGCGGCTGTGGGGCGACCTCGAAGTGCACCCGTTCCTCGCGCAGGGCGACGTGCCCGAGGTGGTGCGGTTCGCGAAGGACGCGGACAGTGTCGGCGTCGAGAACGCCTGGCACACCGACGTCACCTGGCGCGCCGAGCCGGCCCTCGGCTCGGTGCTGCGCGCCGTCGAGGTCCCCGAGTTCGGCGGCGACACGCTGTGGGCCGACCTCGCCGCGGCGTACGACAACCTGCCCGCGGACATCCAGGAGCGCATCGAAGGGCGCACCGCGGTCCACGACTTCGCGTTCTCGTTCGGCATGTTCATGGACCCCGAGCGGTTCGCCGCGATGCGCGCCGAATACCCGCAGGTGGAACACCCGGTCGTCCGCACGCACCCGGTGACCGGCCGCAAGACGCTTTTCGTGAACGAGTTCTTCACCGACCACATCGTGGGCCTGCCGGACGAAGAGAGCGAGGAACTCTTGGCGTTCCTCTTCAAGCAGACCACGTACCCCGAGTACCAGGCGCGGTTCCACTGGACGCCGGACTCGGTCGTGATCTGGGACAACCGGGCGACCGCGCACTACGCCACCAACGACTACCACCCGCACGTCCGCGTCATGGAGCGCGCCGCGATCCTGGGGGACCGGCCGTACTGACCACTCCCGCCTCTGCAGCACCACCGGAATCCCGGGCCCCGGCCACTCGCAGCAAACTGTAGCTCTGTGTGCCTATCTGATGACGTGTGGTGAAAACTGTGCCACCATCGAACGCGAGAACGCGCGGGCGCGTCGCGGCCGAGGGGTGCAGGGGAGCCACGCCATGGTGGTCATCGTGGGGGTGCGGAATGTCCGGACCGTGCTCGACGACGGCGAGTTCCACTGCCCGGAGTGCGGTGGCGACCGGCGGTACCAATACGGGCTGGGCCGCCGGTACTTGATCGTGCTCGGCCTGCACGTGATGCCGCTGTCGCGGGCCGCCGGAAGCGTCGAATGCGCGGTCTGCCGCCTGGGGTTCGACCGCGGTGTCCTCGACGTCCCGACCGGCCGCCGGCTGACCGTCCTGCTGCGCGACGTCACGCGCGCCCTGGCCGTCGGCGCCCTGGTCGCGGGCGGGGAGTCCTCGCCCGCTGCCCGGGCGGCCGCGGTCTGCGCGGTGCGCGACGCCGGAGTGGCCGCCTACACCGACGAGTTGCTCGCCGCCGACCTGTACGCGCACGTCGGCGACGACGACGCGGCCGAGGCGCTCGACGCGCTCGCCGACCACCTCGTCCCCGAAGGCCGCGCCCGCCTGGTGTCGGTGGCCGCCATGGTGGCGCTGGCCGACGGCCCGTACCGCACCCTCGAACTCGACATGCTGCTCTCGGCCGGCGCCCGGCTCGGGCTCACCCGCGCCGAGACCGACCGTGTTCTGGACGAGGCGGCCGGCCACATGCCGCTGTGAACGCGCGCCCGGACCCGGCCGAGGGCGCCGAACGCGCGCTCCGGGTCCCGTGTCGGTCCCGGCGGCCGATAATGGACCCATGGGTCTCTACCGCGACGAGGGTGTGGTGCTGCGCACCCAGAAACTGGGTGAGGCGGACCGCATCATCACGCTGCTCACGCGTGGCCACGGCCGTATAAGGGCCGTCGCGCGCGGCGTGCGCCGCACCAAGTCGAAATTCGGCGCGCGCGTGGAGCCCTTCGCCCACGTCGACGTGCAGTTCTTCGTCAAGGGCAGCGACTTCCCGGGCCGCGGCCTGCCCGCCATCACGCAGGTGGAGACCCTGGCCGCCCACGGCGGCTCGCTGGTCAGCGACTATCCGGCGTACACGGCCGGTACCGCCATACTCGAGACCGCCGAGCGCCTGACCGACCACGAAGGCGAGCCGGCCCTGCAGCAGTACCTGCTGCTTATCGGGGCGCTGCGCACCCTCTCGGTGCGCTCGCACGACCCCGGCCTCGTTCTGGACGCCTTCCTGCTGCGCTCGCTCGCGGTGGCCGGCTACGCGCCCAGCTTCGCCGACTGCGCCCGCTGCGGGCTGCCCGGGCCGCACCGCTTCTTCTCCGTCCCCGGCGGCGGCGTGGTCTGCGGAGACTGCCGTCCGGCCGGATCCGTCGTACCCTCTCCCGAGACCCTCGACCTGCTCGGCGCCCTGCTCACCGGAGACTGGGCGGGTGCCGACGCGAGCGAATCGCGGCACCGGCGCGAGGGGAGCGGCCTGGTGGCCGCGTATCTGCAATGGCACTTGGAGCGGGGTATCCGCTCGTTGAGACTGGTGGAGCGTTCATCGTGAGTCAGGCACGCGGCCGAAGCCGATGGGGACTGCCCTCCTTCCGCAAGGGGACGCAGCGGCAGGCCCCGCGGCCCGGAGCCCGGCAGCCGCACGAATACCGCGACCCCAAGCCGCACGCGGGCGGCGCGCAGCCTCCGGTCTTCCCGGCCGACGCGGTGCCCAAGCACGTCGCCCTGGTGATGGACGGCAACGGCCGCTGGGCCAAGGAGCGCGGCCTGGCCCGGACCGACGGGCACACCGCGGGCGAGGCGTCGCTGTTCGACGTGGTCGAAGGGGCCGCGCAGATCGGCGTCGAGTACGTCTCCGCGTACGCGTTCTCCACCGAGAACTGGAAGCGCTCGCCCGAGGAGGTGCGCTTCCTGATGGGCTTCAACATCGAGACCATCCACCGGCGCATCGACGAGATGGACGACCTGGGCGTCCGGATCCGCTGGTGCGGCCGGCGGCCGCGGCTGTGGAAGAGCGTGATCCGCGAGCTGGAGATCGCCGAGGAGCGCACCAAGGACAACACGCGCCTCACCCTCGCCATGTGCATCAACTACGGCGGCCGCGCCGAAATCGTCGACGCCGCCTCGGCCCTCGCGCAGGACGTGCGGGACGGCAAGATCGACCCGAAGAAGATCGACGAGAAGCTCTTCGCCGCCTACCTCGACGAGCCGGACATGCCGGACGTCGACCTGTTCATCAGGTCCTCGGGCGAGCAGCGCACCTCGAACTTCCTGCTGTGGCAGTCCGCGTATGCCGAGATGGTGTTCGACGACGTGCTCTGGCCGGATTTCGACCGCACCCACATGTGGAAGGCGGTCGAGTCGTACGTGGCCCGCGACCGGCGCTACGGCGGCGCGCTGCCGAACGTGGTGACCGCGGCGGGGACCGACGCCGCGGCTGCCGAACCTGCCGAGGCCGAATCCGCCCGCTGAGCCGGTGTCCGCCCGGGCCCGGGCGGTCGCACGAGCGACCGCCGCGCACGCCCGGGCGCCCTCCGAACGGGCGTCGCCCGTAAGGCTGGAACGCGGTAGCCGCGGCGAGTTTGCCGGGACTCCGGTAAAGCCCGGCCAAAACGCCCCGAATCGCAGCGGCAGATGGCCGCGGCACGGCCCGGCTGATGCCAGCATGAAGGCCATGTCCGAGCAAACTGCGCCGGCCCACGGCATCCCACCCGCGGCATCCGCGCCGCCCGACGCCGGCCCGGCGGTCCCCGACCAGGGCGGGCCCGCCGGCGCTGCCCCGGGGCCCGGCCCCGGCACCACTGCGGGCAAGCCCGGGGGCGGGCCGGGGCAGGCCGCGCCGCCGCGCCTGCGGCTCGGCCAACTCGAGCTGTTCGTCCTCGGGTTGCTGCTCCTGCTGGTCGGCCAGTCGTGGATCGCGGACCGCCTCGACGCCCGCGCCGTGCAGACCTGGAGCACGGTCTTCGTGGCGATCGCCGTCCAGGCGCTGCCGTTCCTGGTGCTCGGCACGGTCATCTCGGCGGCCATCACGGCCTTCGTGCCGCCGTCCGTCTTCACCAAGGTGCTGCCCCGCAACCAGGCCCTCGCGGTGCCGGTCGCGGGCGCCGCGGGCGCGGTCCTGCCCGGTTGCGAATGCGCCTCCGTACCGGTCGCGGGCGGCCTGATGGCCCGCGGTGTGGCGCCGGCCGCGGCGCTGGCGTTCCTGCTCTCCGCGCCGGCGATCAACCCGATCGTCATGACCGCGACGGCCGTGGCGTTCCCGAACCAGCCCGAGATGGTCTTCGCCCGGTTCGGCGCCTCGCTGGCCACCGCGGTGATCATGGGCTGGCTGTGGGTGCGGTTCGGCAAGGCCGAGTGGCTGCGCATCCCCAAGCGCTTCAGCGAGCCGTCCTCGGGTTCCCGCTGGGAGGACTTCCGGGTCGGCATGCAGCACGACTTCCTGCACGCGGGCGGGTTCCTGGTGGTCGGCGCGATCACCGCGGCCACGCTCAACGTGACGGTGCCCAAGGACGTCATCGACGCGGTCTCGGACAACTGGTGGATCGGCGTCCTGGCGCTGGCGTTCCTCGCCGTGATCCTGGCGGTGTGCTCGGAGGCGGACGCGTTCGTGGCGGCCAGCCTCACCGGCTTCTCGCCGACCGCGAAGCTGGCGTTCATGGTGGTCGGGCCGATGGTGGACGTGAAGCTCATCGCCCTGCAATCCGGTACGTTCGGCCGCGCGTTCGCGGTCCGGTTCAGCACCGCGACCTTCGCGGTCGCGGTCCTGACCAGCCTTGCGGTGGGATGGTGGCTCCTGTGAAGCGCGACGTGCAGTCGATCGTCCTGGTCCTCATCGGCGCGGCCCTGCTGCGCATCTCGCTCGACGACGCGATGTACCTGCGGTACGTCAAGGAGGGCCTGCGGCCTGCCCTCATCGCCTCGGGAGCCATCCTGCTGGCGCTGGGCGCGGTCGGGGTGGTGCGGGACGGCATCCTGCGCAAGCACGAACGCGCCGCGCACGCGGGGGCGGACGGCCACGTGCACGCCGACGGACACGCGCATCACCACGAACACGAGCACGGCGGCGAGCACGGCAATGGCGATGCGCACGGCAGCGGGGACGCGCACGGGCATGACCACAGCAAGGGCCCGCACGTCGCCTGGCTGCTCTGCCTGCCGGTCATCGCGCTGTTCCTGATCGCGCCCCCGGCGCTCGGCTCCTACACCGCCGAGCGCTCCGACAACACGATCGCCAAGCCGGCCGCGAAGACCGTCGACGCGGGCTTCCCGGCCCTGCCGCCGGGTGACCCGTACGACATGACCCTGGGCGACTTCGGGGTCCGCGCGGTGTGGGACACCGCCGAGACCCTCAAGGGCCGCAACGTGCGCCTCATGGGCTTCGTGACCCCGGGCAAGGACGGCTCGTGGTTCGTCAACCGCCTGGTGATCAGCTGCTGCGCGGCCGACGCGGTGGCCCGCAAGGTGGAGGTCCGCGGCGTCCCGGCACCGCCCACCGATGCGTGGGTGCAGGTCACCGGCACGTGGTTCAAGAACGGCGAGACCGGCTCGGAGAACGCCACCCCGGCCCTCACCGCGGCCCTGGTGGAACGCATCGCGCCACCGAAGGAGCCGTACGAGTAAGGCGGTTCCCCTGAGCCCGGGCAGCTGTGCCCGGGCAGCAGGAAGCGCGTGCACGAGGGATTCGTGCACGCGCGTGGCTTACGGGGTGGACCCGGAGGTGGTGGGAGCGCGGAGGCTTCGGCGTACAGCTTGTGCGGTGGGCGGGTCAGCCGCGCGCGGCGAGCGTGCAGGGCCCGCAGGTGCCGAAGATCTCCAGCTCGTGCGAGACGTCGGTGAAGCCGTGCTCGGAGGCGATCCGCCCCGCCCAGCGCTCGACCGCGGGGCCCTCGACCTCGACCGTGCGGCCGCACGCGCGGCACACCAGGTGATGGTGGTGGCCCTGGCTGCAGCGCCGGTAGACGGCCTCGCCGTCCTGGGTGCGCAGCACGTCCACCTCGCCCGCGTCGGCGAGCGCCTGGAGCGTCCGGTAGACCGTGGTCAGCCCGACCGACTCGCCCCGCTGCTTGAGCAGGTCGTGCAGGTCCTGCGCACTGCGGAAGTCCTCGACCTCGTCCAGGAGGCTGGAGACGGCGGTGCGCTGCCGCGTGGACCTGCCACGGGCTTGGCTGTTCGCGGTGGTCACCGGGGCTCCTCCTCGACGGCGTTCTCGACGGCAGCGGGGGCACGGCTCGTCCCCGACATTGTGCCGGAAGCGGCGAGGTCGGCGTCGGGGTGCGCGTTGCCGGCCATATCGAGGTCGTCCTCGGTCGCGGCGGCGGACGCTCGGTGCGCCCGGCGGACCCGCAGCGGCGTGGCCAGAATGCCGACCACGATGAACAGCCCGATGGCCAGCAGCACGATGGTCGGGCCGGGCGGGGTGTCGCTGTAGTAGGTCACCGCGGTGCCGGAGACCGAGACCAGGACGCCGATGCCGATCGATGCGGCCATGGTGACCGCGAAGTTGCGGGTCAGCTGCTGGGCGATCGCCACCGGGACCACCATGAGCGCGCTGACCAGCAGCAGGCCGACGACGCGCATCGCGACGGTGACGGTCACCGCGGCGGTGACCGCGACGAGCAGGTTGAGGGCGCGTACCGGAAGGCCGGTGACGCGGGCGAATTCCTCGTCCTGCGAGACGGTGAACAGCGCGCGCCGCAGCCCGATGGTGACCGCGAGCACGGCGATCGCCAGCACCACGATGATCTTGATGTCGTCGGGGGAGACGGACACCAACTGGCCGAAGAGGTACGCGTCGAGATTGGCGCCGCTGTCGGACTTGCTGGCCAGCATGACGCCGCCCGCGATGCCGCCGTAGAAGAGCACCGACAGCGCGACGTCCCCGCTCGCCTTGCTCTGCTCGCGGATGAGCTCGATGGCGACCGCGCCGGCCGCGGCGGTCAGGACCGCGAAGAGCACCGGGGACTGGTGCATGATCAGCCCGAGCCCCACGCCGGTGAGCGCGACGTGCCCGATGCCGTCGCCCATGAACGCCTGGCGGCGCTGCACGAGGTACACGCCGACCGCGGGGGCGGCCATGCCGACGAGCAGCGCGGCGAGCAGCGCGCGCTGCATGAAGTCGTAGTCGAGCATGCTCACGTCGGCAGTTCCAGGAAGGCATCGGGCAGGGCGGGCCTGCGGTGTTCGGGCGAGGGGGACGCGGCAGCGGGGGGCGGGCTGCCGGTCATGACAGCAGCCCCGGCGTGACGCGGTGGTGGTGGTCGTCCGCGTGCGGGTGCACGTGGTCGTGGCCGGGCAGCGCGTGCTGGCCGGTGGCGGGCGGCGGGGCGCCGTCGTGGCACACGCAGCCGTCGCGCAGCACCACTGCGCGGTCGATGAGGGGCTCCAGCGGGCCGAGTTCGTGCAGCACGAGGAGGACCGAGCGGCCTTCCTCCTGCTGGCGGCGCAGCGTCTCGGCGAGGATCTCCTGGTTGGCCAGGTCCACGCCGGCCATCGGCTCGTCCATGATCAGCAGGTCCGGGCGGCGGGCCAGGGCCCGGGCGATCAGCACGCGCTGCTGCTGGCCGCCGGACAGGTTCGCGATGCCGTCGCCGGCCCGGTCCAGCATGCCGACCGCGGTCAGCGCCTCGTCGACCGCCGCGCGGTCCTCGCGGCTCAGGCCGAACATCCGGCGCCGGGTCAGCCGGCCGGATGCGACCACCTCGCGCACGCTCGCCGGGACGCCCGCGGCGGCGGTGGTGCGCTGCGGCACGTAGCCGATGCGCGACCAGTCCTTGAACTTCGCGTACGGCGTCCCGAACAGGTCGATGCTGCCGCCGGTCAGCGGCACGAGCCCGACCAGGGTGCGCACCAGGGTGGACTTGCCCGAGCCGTTCGCGCCGAGCAGGGCGACGACCTCGCCCGGGCCCACCTTGAGGTCGACGCCGCGCAGCACGGGACGGCCGCCGAGCGCGGCCGTGCCCCCGGTCAGGCGGACGACGGGAGCGGTGGATATGTCGGTATCGGTCATGGTGGCACCACCCTGGCACGGGGCGGGTCCACCCGCATCGGGGCGGTCGCCCGAGCGGGTGGACTGGGCGGGGAGGGCGGTCCGCCCCCGCGACTTCACGAGCATCCGAGGGCCTTCCGCAGAGCATCGAGGTTGGCGCGCATCACGGAGAAGTAATCGTTCTTGGACTCGTCCTTGATTCCCTCGATCGGGTCGAGGACGGCGGTGCTCACGCCGGTGTCGCGGGCGAGCGTCTCGGCGGTCTTGGGGCTCGCGAGGGTCTCGAAGAAGACGGTGGTGACGCCCTTCTCCTTGACCAGCTTCTGCAGGTCGGCGATGCGCGCGGGGGAGGGCTCCGACTTGGGGTTGACGCCGTTGATGGCGATCTCGTTCAGGCCGTAGCGCTCGGCGATGTAGCCGAAGGCGGCGTGGCTGGTGACGAAGTCCTTCCGCTGGCAGGTTGCCAGACCGGTCTTGTACTCCTGGTCCAGCGCGTCCAGCTTGGTCTTGAACTCGGCGGCGCGGGTGCGGTAGCCGTCCGCGTGCGCGGGGTCGGCCTTGGCGAGGGTCTCTCCGACGCCGGCGGCGACCGCGGCCAGGCGCTCGGGGTCGAGCCAGATGTGCGGGTCGGCGCCGTCCGCGACGGAGTGGTCGTGGCCGTCGTCCTCGGTGTGCTTCTCGCCTTCGCCTTCCGCGTGGCCGTGCTCGTCCGCGCCGTCCACCTCGGTGCCGTGCTCCTCCAGCGGGCTGAGCGCGGCGGCGTCCACGACGTTCTTCGGCTTGTTCTGCTCGACGGCCTTGTCCACCGCGGGCTGCAGGCCCTTGAGGTAGACCATCACGTCGGCGTCGGAGACGGCCGCGACCTGCTTGGGGTTGAGCTCCAGGTCGTGCGGCTCGGCGCCGGCCTTGGTGAGGCTGGAGACCTTCACGTCGGGGCCGCCGACCTGCTGGGCGACGAACTTGAGCGGATAGAACGCCGCCACCACGTCCACCGAGCCGCTGCCGGAGGCCGCATCCGCCTTGTCGCCCGAGCCGCAGCCGGTGAGCAGGAGCACGGAGGCGGTGGTCGCGGCGAGCAGCGAGACGGGGACGGCACGGCGTATGTTCATGACAATCATTCTCAACTCAGATGACAATGATTGTCAATTGCGTCCGGCCTCGGCGGAGCGCTCCTCGCGCGCCTCCGTGCGCGGTCACCGTGCGCTCTTACGGCGTCGCGCGGGCCCCCTTGACGCCGGTACCCTGTGCGAACACCGTCACTGACCGCATCGTCGCACCGAAGAGAGCATCGTGGCCGCCGACAAGATCGACACCATCGTCCAGCTGAGCAAGCGCCGCGGGTTCGTCTTCCCGTGCAGCGAGATCTACGGCGGCCAGAAGGCCGCCTGGGACTACGGACCGCTCGGCGTGGAGCTCAAGGAGAACATCAAGCGCCAGTGGTGGCGCTCGATGGTCACCTCGCGCGACGACATCGTCGGTCTCGACTCGTCGGTCATCCTCGCTCGCGAGGTGTGGGAGGCATCCGGCCACGTCGAGGCGTTCGTCGACCCGCTGACCGAGTGCACCTCGTGTCACAAGCGCTACCGCGCCGACCACCTCGAAGAGGCGTACGAGGCCAAGCACGGCAACCCGCCGGCCAACGGCCTCGCCGACCTCAACTGCCCGAACTGCGGCAACAAGGGCACCTTCACCGAGCCGAAGCTCTTCAACGGCCTGCTGACCACGTACCTCGGCCCGGTCCAGGACGAGTCCGGCCGCGCGTACCTGCGCCCGGAGACCGCCCAGGGCATCTTCGTGAACTTCAAGCTCACCGCGGACGCGGCCCGCAAGAAGCCGCCGTTCGGCATCGCGCAGGTCGGCAAGAGCTTCCGCAACGAGATCACGCCGGGCAACTTCATCTTCCGCACCCGCGAGTTCGAGCAGATGGAGATGGAGTTCTTCGTCAAGCCGGGCGAGGACGAGCAGTGGCACGAGTACTGGCTCCAAGAGCGCTGGAACTGGTACACGGGCCTGGGCCTCCGCGAAGAGAACATGCGCTTCTTCGAGCACCCGAAGGAGAAGCTGTCGCACTACTCGAAGCGCACCGCCGACATCGAGTACCGCTTCCAGTTCGGCGGCAACGAGTTCGGCGAGCTCGAGGGCGTCGCGAACCGCACCGACTACGACCTGTCGACGCACTCCAAGCACTCCGGCAACGACCTCTCCTGGTTCGACCAGGAGACCAAGGAGCGCTGGATGCCGTACGTCATCGAGCCGGCCGCCGGTGTCAACCGCGCGATGCTCGCGTTCATGATGGACGCCTACAGCGAGGACGAGGCGCCCAACGCCAAGGGCGTCATGGAGAAGCGCGTCGTGATGCGCCTCGACCCGCGCCTCTCGCCGGTCAAGGCCGCGGTGCTGCCGCTCTCCCGCAACGCCGACCTGTCGCCCAAGGCCCGCGGCCTCGCCGCCGACCTGCGGCAGTTCTGGAACGTCGACTTCGACGACGCGGGCGCCATCGGCCGCCGCTACCGCCGCCAGGACGAGATCGGCACGCCGTTCTGCATCACCGTCGACTTCGACACCCTCGAGGACAACGCGGTGACCATCCGGGACCGCGACACCATGGGCCAGGAGCGCGTCGGCCTCGACCGCGTCCGCGAGTACCTCGCCCCGCGCCTGATCGGCTGCTGACCAGCCGCTCGACACGTGCCGGAGGGCCCGGCGCACGACTGCTCCCGAGCGGTCGTGCGCCGGGCCCTCCGCCGTCACGCCGCCTTGCGCCGCGGGCCCGGCCCGTGCGCGAGCACCGGTACGCCGGGCCCGTCGTCACCCGCCCTGTGCGGCGGACCCCTGCCCGGTGCCGCAGGCCCTACGCGTGGTTGCTCGTTTCAGCGCTTCTCCGCTTCCCCTCCTCACGCGCTGTCGATCATGAGAACCTGGGCCGCGCGCCCCGCGCCCGGCGGTGCGCGGAGGGGGAGCGCCCATGGCCCACATCGACCTCGGCAACCAGGCACCCGGCATCGCCGCCCTGTTCGCGTACCGACCCGAGACCGCCGCGCCGATCAACCAGCTTGTCGAGACCCTGCTGCGCGGCCCCGGGACGCTCGCCCCCGGCGAGCGCGAACTCATCGCCGCCTACGTCTCCGAGCTCAACGACTGCCAGGTCTGCGCCCCCGGCCACAGCGCCATCGCCGCCGTCCAACTGCCCGGCGGCGCCGACCTTGTCGCCCAGGTGAAGGCCGACCCCGACCGGGCCGACATCACCCCCAAGCTGCGCGCCCTGCTGCACATCGCCGCCCTGGTCCGCGAATCCGGCAGCGCGGTCGCCGCCAAGGACATCGACGCGGCCCGCGAAGCCGGCGCCGACGACCGCGAGATCCACGACGCGGTCCTGATCGCCGCGGCGTTCAGCATGATCAACCGCTACGCCGACGCCCTGGGCGCCGCACCGATCACCGACCCCGGCATGCTCGCGGGCCTGGCCCGGCGCATCACCGCACGCGGCTACACCGGCTGACCGCGGCGTTCGCGCGTCGGCGCGGACCGTTCGCCGCTCGCACGGAACCGCCGGGCCGCCCCCTTCATCAGGGGCGGCCCGGCGGTTCACCAGAGCGATCGGCCGCAGGCTGCCGACTACGCCTCCGGCGGCGCGTTCCGCAGCCGCGTCCGCGCCTCCATCAGTGCGAAGCCGAGCAGGTTGAGCCCGCGCCACTGCGCCGGATCATCGGCGCGCGGGTCCGCCGCCGCGAGCCCGATGCCCCAGATGCGGTCCATCGGGCTCGCCTCGACCAGCACGCGCGTGTTCGTCCCCAGCAGATAAGCCAGCAGGTCGGGGTGCTGCCCGAACTTGGCCACGTTGCCTTCGACGACCAACGCGAACCGGCCGGCCACCCACGTCGCCTCGTCGAAGCCGCGGACCTGGCGCCCCACGGCCTTCGCGGCCTTGGGGTGCGATGCGGCCACGGCACGCCGCTCGGCCTCCGCATCGCCGAACTTGCGCGCCTTGCCGGCCATCATCCAGTGCTCGGCCGTCGCGTACTCGACCCCGTCCACCGTGAACGGCGACGGCCACCACTGGCTCAGGCACCCCGCGCCGACCGAGCCGTCCGCCTGCGCCTGGTGCCCCCAGAAGTGCAGGAACTTCACCCGCCGCTCCGGCGTCGCGAACTCCATCAGCGACGCCACATCACGCGGCTCGGCAAGCCCCCCGGGCGCCTCGGACACCTCAGACACCTCCACGGAATCGCGCACGTCCGCCGCCTCCCTCGCCTCGAGTCCCATGTCGCCCCCAGCCCATCCCGTCCCGCACTGCTCCTGCGCTCTCATCGTGGCAGCGCGTCCCGACGCCTCGCCACTGGTTTTTCTCGATCTGAGGACAACTTGCGCATCGCGGGTGCGAAACCGGATGGACCACGTGGGTGACAATGGAGGGATCCGTCCGCCGCCGATCCGGAGCTGCCACCGCCATGACCACGACTCCCGCCGCCGCGACCCCTGCGGCGACCGAGTTCGCGCCGCTGCGCCTCGGCCCGGTCGAGGTGTGGCCGCCCGTCGTCCTGGCCCCGATGGCAGGCATCACGAACGCGCCGTTCCGCACGCTGTGCCAGGAGCAGGCCGAAATGGCCACCGAAGCCCGGCCGGCGGGGCTCTACGTCAGCGAGATGATCACCACGCGCGCGCTCGTCGAGCGCGACGACAAGACCATGCGGCTGATCCGCTTCGCCGAGACCGAACGCCCGCGCAGCATCCAGCTGTACGGCGTGCACCCCGACGTCGTCGGCCGGGCCGTCGCGATGATCGTCGACGAGGACCTGGCCGACCACATCGACCTCAACTTCGGCTGCCCGGTACCCAAGGTCACCCGCAAGGGCGGCGGTTCCGCACTGCCGTACAAGCGCAACCTGCTGCGCGACATCCTGCGCTCCGCGGTCAAGAACGCCCGGCATCTGCCGGTCACCATGAAGATGCGCAAGGGCATCGACGACGACCACCTGACCTACCTGGACGCCGGCCGCATCGCCCAGGACGAAGGCGTCACCTGGGTCGCGCTGCACGGCCGCACCGCGCAGCAGCACTACGGCGGCAACGCCGACTGGAGCTCGATCGCCCGGCTCAAGGAGTCCGTCGACATCCCGGTGCTCGGCAACGGCGACATCTGGGACGCCGACGACGCCCTGCGCATGCTGCGCGAGACCGGCTGCGACGGCGTCGTGGTCGGCCGCGGCTGCCTCGGCCGCCCGTGGCTGTTCCGCGACCTCGTCTCGATCTTCGAGGGCAGCGAGGACCGCGCCCGGCCCGCCCTGCGCGAGGTCGCCTCCGTCATGCGCCGGCATGCCGAACTGCTCGGCGAGTGGATGGGCGAGGAGCGCGGCGTCACCGACTTCCGCAAGCACGTCGCCTGGTACACCAAGGGCTTCTCGGTCGGCTCCGAGATGCGCCGCGGCCTCGCCATGGTCGGCAACCTCGCCCAGCTGGACGAGCTCATCGCCGGCCTGCACCTCGACCAGCCCTGGCCGGCCGGCGCCGACGGCCCCCGCGGCCGCACCGCAGGCGGCAAGAAGGTCGTCCTCCCCGAAGGCTGGCTCGACGACCCCGAATGCGCCATCCCGCCCAGCGACGCCGAACTCGACCACTCCGGCGGCTGACCCCCTCCGCGCCCCCTCCGCGCCCGCTCCGGCGCCGGCCCGCGGCCCGCCGGTCCTGACCGCAGGCCGCTCGGGATGCCGGACGTCGGCGGTGGCGCGATCCTGAGGGGAGGGCGTGGCCCGCCGGTCCGGACGGGTACGCTCCGGGCCATCAGGGCAATTGGGCCGCGCGGGCACCGCCGGTTCTTGGACGAAGCCTCCCTCGGCTTCGTGCGGCGGTGGTCAGGCGGCCCTCCGTCGTGCGCGAGGGGGATACCCGTGCCGAACACCCCGAACAATCCGAGCGCTCCCGGCATCACCGGCGCTCCGCGAACCACGAACACCCCGAACCCTCCCAAGCTCGTCTACGCCTTCGCCGAAGGCAACAAGGACCTCAAGGACCTGCTCGGCGGCAAGGGCGCGAACCTTGCCGAGATGACCAACCTCGGACTGCCCGTGCCGCCCGGGTTCACCATCACCACCGAGGCTTGCCGCGCCTTCCTCGAGGCCGGCCGGGAGCCCGCCGGCCTGCGGGCCGAAGTGGACGCCCATCTGGCCGACCTGGAACGCGAGATGGGCCGCACGCTGGGGCAGCCCGACGACCCGCTGCTGGTGTCGGTGCGCTCCGGGGCCGCGTTCTCCATGCCCGGGATGATGGACACCGTCCTCAACATCGGGCTGTCCGACGCCTCCGTGGCCGGGCTGGCCGCGCAGGCCGGCGACGAGCGGTTCGCGTGGGACTCCTACCGGCGGCTCATCCAGATGTTCGGCAAGACCGTCCTGCACGTGGACGGGGAGTTGTTCGAGGAGCGCCTGGAGGCGGCGAAGCGCGCCAAGGGGGCGGCGTCGGACCTGGACCTGGACACCGCGGACCTGCGCACGCTGGTCGCGGTCTACAAGGACCTGGTCGCGAAGGAGGCGGGGGAGGACTTCCCGCAGGATCCGCGCGTCCAACTCGACCTGGCGGTCCGGGCGGTCTTCTCGTCCTGGCACGGCGACCGGGCGCGGTTGTACCGGCGGCAGGAGCGGATCCCGGACGACTTGGGCACCGCGGTCAACATCGTCGCGATGGTCTTCGGCAACCTCGGACCCGACTCCGGCACCGGCGTCGCCTTCACCCGCGACCCGGCGACCGGCAAGCAGGGGGTGTACGGCGACTACCTCGCCAATGCGCAGGGGGAGGACGTCGTCGCGGGCATCCGCAACACGGTCCCGCTCGCCGAACTCGAACGCCTCGACAAGGCGTCCTACGACCACCTCCTGCGCATCATGGCGACCCTCGAAGCGCACTACCGCGACCTCTGCGATATCGAGTTCACCATCGAACGCGGCACCCTGTGGATGCTGCAGACCCGCGTCGGCAAGCGCACCGCCGAGGCGGCGTTCCGTATCGCCGCCCAGTTGGTCGACCAGGGGCTCATCGGCGAGGACGAGGCGCTGCGCCGGGTCACCGGAGCCCAGCTCGCCCAGCTGATGTTCCCCCGCTTCGCCGACGACACCGGCGAAGCTGCGGAGTCCGCCGCGGCCGAGGCGCCGGTCCGCCGCATCGCCCAGGGCATCGCCGCGTCCCCCGGGGCCGCGGTCGGCCGCGCCGTCTTCGACCAGGAGACCGCGGTCCGCTGGGCCGAGCGCGGGGACCGGGTGATCCTGGTCCGCCGGGAGACGAATCCGGACGACCTCGCCGGCATGGTCGCCGCCGAGGGCATCCTCACCAGCCGCGGCGGCAAGACCTCGCACGCCGCGGTGGTCGCCCGCGGCATGGGCAAGACCTGCGTGTGCGGGGCCGAGGCGCTCACCGTCGACCCGGTGCAGCGGCGCTTCACCGCACCCGGCGGCGTGGAGGTCGCCGAAGGCGACCTGATCTCCGTGGACGGCACCAGCGGACACGTCTACCTGGGCGAGGCCCCGGTCGTCCCGTCCCCGGTCGTCGACTACTTCGAAGGGCACCGCAGCGCGGCGGACGACGAACCGGACGGGCTGGTCGGCGCCGTGCACCGGATGATGGCGCACGCCGACCGGTCCCGCCGCCTGCTCGTCCGCGCCAACGCCGACACCGCCGAAGACGCCGCCCGGGCCCGGCGGTTCGGTGCGCAGGGCATCGGACTCCTGCGCACCGAGCACATGTTCCTGGGCGAACGCCGCAAGTACGTCGAGCGGTTGGTCCTCGCCGACAGTGACGACGGCCGCGCCGCCGCACTGGAGTCCCTCCTCCCGCTGCAGCGCCGCGACTTCGCCGGGATCCTGGCCGCCATGGACGGCCTGCCGGTCACCATCCGGCTGCTCGACCCGCCGCTGCACGAGTTCCTGCCGGACCTCACCGAACTGTCCGTCCGGGTCGCCCTCGCCGAGGCCCGCGGCGACGACCGCGCGGAGGACCGCACGCTCCTTGCCGCGGTACGCCGGCTGCACGAGCAGAACCCCATGCTCGGACTGCGCGGCGTCCGCCTCGGCCTGGTGATCCCGGGCCTGTTCGCGATGCAGATCCGGGCGGTGGCCGAGGCCGCCGCCGAACGCCTCCGCGAGGGCGGCATGCCGCACCCCGAGATCATGGTCCCGCTGGTCGGCGGCGTGCAGGAGCTGGAGATCATCCGCGACGAGGCGCAGCAGGTCTTCGCCGCGGTCGCCGCGGAGACCGGCCTCGACGCCGCCCTTCTGTCCTTCCCGGTCGGCACGATGATCGAGCTGCCGCGTGCGGCCCTGACCGCGGGCCAGATCGCCGAGGCCGCCGAGTTCTTCTCGTTCGGCACCAACGACCTGACGCAGACGACCTGGGGCTTCTCGCGCGACGACGTGGAGGCGTCGTTCTTCACCGCCTACCTCGCGGCCGGCATCTTCGGGGTGTCGCCCTTCGAGACGCTGGACCGCGACGGTGTCGGCCGCCTGGTCGCGCTGGCCGCCGAGGAAGGCCGGGCCGCCCGGCCCGGGCTCGGGCTCGGCGTGTGCGGCGAGCACGGCGGCGACCCCGAATCGGTCCGGTTCTTCCACGAGACCGGCCTGGACTACGTCTCCTGCTCGCCCTTCCGCCTGCCGGTCGCCCGGCTGGAGGCCGGGCGGGCCGCAGTCATGGGGGACGCAGCCCGCGGAGGAGGCGACACACGCTGACACCGACGGCCCGGCCGGCCCGCGTGGCCCCGCCACCTGCGCCGGCCGGGCCGACCCCGCAGCGCCTACCGACGAGACCGGCCCTGCGGTGATCGCCGACTCGACGGACCCCACCCGGTCCGCCGACCGCGCCGACTCCTTCGTGACCGTCGGGCCCTCCGGCTCCGCGGACCCCACCAGGCCCTCCGACTCCACCAACCCCGCCGACCTCGTCGACCAGGCCGAGCCCGCGGACTTCACCGACCCCCTCGACGCCGACGAGCCCGCCGGCTTCGTCGGCTTCACCGGTTCGTCGGGCCCTGCTCGCTCGGATGCCGACACTTTCGGGGGGAATCCGTCGGCTTGGCCGCAAAACATGCGCGATGCGGCCACCCTTGGAACCCTGCCGCGCCGACGCTCTACAGTGATCCCGTGCCGAAGATACGAGCAGCATCCGTCGCCGAGCACCGCGCCATGCAACATGCCGCGCTGCTCGATGCCGCCCGTGCGCTTCTGGACGAGGGCGGGTTCGCCGCACTGACCTTCCCCGCCCTCGCCGAGCGCACCGGCCTGGCCCGTTCCTCCGTCTACGAGTACTTCCGTTCGCGCGCCGCCGTCGTCGAGGAACTCTGCGCGGTCGACCTGCCCGCCTGGGTCGCCGAGGTCGAGGACGCGATGGCCGCGGTGGACGACCCCGCCCAGAAGATCGCGGCGTACGTCCACCGGCAGCTCGAACTGGTCGGGGACCGCACGCACCGCGTGGTCGTGGCGATCTCCACCGGCGAACTGGACGCCAACGCCCGCGAGCGGATCCGCGCCGCGCACGGCCGCATCGTCGAGCTGGTGGTCAACGCGCTGGCCGACCTCGGCCACCCGGACCCCATGCTGGTCGCCTCGCTCGTGCAGGGCATGGTCGACTCCGCGGTCCGCCGCATCGAGTGCGGTGCGGACGGCGCCGAGGTCACCGCCGCGACCCTGGGCCTGGTGCTCGGCGGTGTCGCGGAGGTCCGGCTGCCGGACCCGCCCGCCGCGGACCCGGCCGACACCGCCGACCCGGCCGCCGGCACCGACGCCGACAGCGAAGAGCCGGTGCCGACCGCCGGCTGACCGGCGGCGTGCACGTCCGGTGCCCGCAGGCGCCGGGAGCCCTCGCAGCGGCAGGGTCGGCAACGGCCCGTACGGCGGATACAAGCGGACCCTGCGGCCGCGCAGCAGCGCCAGCGGATCCGCGTAGCGCGGCGGCCCGTGCGCCGCTGCGCCCGAGGGGCCGTCGATCAGCCCCCAGTGCAGGCACACCTGCGCGCAGTGCGGCGGTGCCGACGCGAGGGTCCCCAAGGTGCCGCCGACCGGCACGACGTCTCCGGCTCGGACCGCGGCCGCGACCGGTTCGTACGTGGTCTGCAGACGCCCGTGGCGCACCGCGACCACGCCCTTGCCGCCGATGACCCCGGCGAACGCGACCACCCCGGCCCCCGCCGACCGCACCGGCTGCGCCGCGGACCCGGCCAGGTCGACGCCGCGATGCCCGGCCAGCCAGTCGTGCTCGGGCGGCGCGAAGGGCCGCAGCACCTCCGGGCGCGGCGCCAGCGGCCACACCCAAGGGCCGGACGCTCCCGCGCGGGCTCCCGCGGAGGGAGAGGCGGGCGCCGCGGGACCAGGCCCGAGGCCGGTGTCCGCGACCGCCAGCGCGACGACCGCAAGCGGCACCCCCGCGGCCGCGGCAGCGAGCGCGCACACCACGAGGGCACCCACCGCGACTGCCGCGGGTGAACCGCGAACGAGGCGGAGGCACCCACGGGCGGACCGCATGGGCACAGTGCACCGAGCGGATTGAACGGATCGAGCGGATCGAGCGGACTGAACGGCCTGGAACGGCCTGCCGGGCTTCGGCGTATCGGGCGTCATGACCTGAGAATGCGGGATTTTCCCGAGGCCGACCGCAAATGCCGGGAAATCTGTGGAGAAACGGTTCCGCCGCTTCCGGGCTGTGGACAACTCGATCGCCGCGCACCGCCCCGGACTTCGGCTCGCGTAATGTCGAAGACGTGCGGAGCGGGACGAGCACGAGGGACGCAATCAGGTCCGCTTTCCCGCTGTTTCGCGCCGGGCGGATATTCCGCCGGCGCCACGAGTCATAGGTTCTGGGTTTCCGCTTGCACTGGTCGCATGTCCCGACTGCTTCCATCACCTGCGCAGCGAAAGAACGGGGAATCACCCATGCCCGCCACACCCGCACGCGTCCGCCGGCGCCGCCTTGCCTCCGCCGCGGTGGGCCTCGCACTCGCCTCCCTGGCCGCCGCGACCGCCTGCGATCCGGAGTCACCGCCCAAGGGCGGGAGTTCGTCGGCCCCTGCGCCTTCCGGCAGTGCGCGCCCGACCGCCACCGGCACCTCCGGCGGCGGCACCACCGTTCCCACCGGCGGCCCTTCGTCGCCGGCCGGCACCACCGCGCCCGCCACGCCGCCTGCGTCCACTCCGGCGCCCGGCACCCCGCCTGCCGCATCGGGCCCGCTGCCCTTCGACATGCCGGGCACCGCGGCCCTGCGGTCCTCGCCCAAGAAGGTGTTCGCGCACTACTTCACGCCGTACCCGATCTCGCTCAACAACGCGCAGGGCGCCGACGACTACTACACCAAGCACTACCTCAACCCGGCAGGCGAGAACGGCAAGCACCAGCCGTACGGAGGGCTGCTGCGCGACCGCCCGGTGCCGCGGGCGCCGCTGCCCGGCGACTGGGAACTGCAGGACATGGAGACCGAAGTCCGCACCGCGGTCTCCGCGGGGATCGACGGCTTCACGGTGGACCTGCTCAACCTCGCGCCGGGGACACCGCACCGCAAGCGCGTCGAACTGCTCGTGAAGGCGGCGGAACGAGTCGACCCCGGCTTCCGGATCGTGCTCATGCCGGACATGACCGCGACGCAGGTGAAGGGACTGGACCCGGCCGGCCTCGCGGCCGCGCTGGCGGGTCTGGCCGGGTCCAAGTCCGTGCAGACGCTGGGCGACGGGCGCTTGGTGGTCTCGCCGTTCAAGGCCGAGGAGCGCCCGGCGCAGTGGTGGCGGGACTTCATGGCCGCGATGGAGGCGAACCACGGCAAGAAGGTCGCCCTGGTCCCGGTGTTCCTCAATCTCGGGGCCAATGCGGACGCGTTCGCGCCGATCAGCCACGGCTTCTCCGTCTGGGGGAACCGCAGTCCGAAGGCCCAGGCGGGGATAGCCGGTGATGCGGCCAAGGCGCACGGGCTCGGCAAGATCTGGATGCAGCCGGTATCGGTGCAGGACGAGCGGCCGAATCAGGGAATCTTCGACGAGGCCGGCAACACCGAGAATCTCCGGGCCACCTGGCAGGGTGCGATCGACAAGGGTGCCGACTGGGTGCAGCTCACCACCTGGAACGACTATTCGGAAGGAACGCAGTTCGCGCCCTCCGTCCATAACGGCCGTGTCTACCTGGATATATCCGCGTACTACCTGACGTGGTTCAAGACCGGAAAGCAGCCGGCCGTCGTGCGGGACGTCATATACCTGACGCACCGCAAGCAATTCGCCGCGACCCGGCCCGGCGCGGCAGGCCAGACCAAGTTCATGGCACCGCGCGGCGGCAGCACGCCACCCCGCGACACCGCCGAGGTCCTGGCCTTCCTGACCGCACCGGCCGCGATACGTGCGCAGTCCGGCACTCAGGTCCGCGACGTCCAGGCCCCGGCCGGCCCGAGTGCCCATCTGGTGCCGCTCGGTTACGGCGCGCAGACCGCGACCGCGACCCGGGGCACGGCGGCGGTCGCGACCGTGACATCACCCTTTCCGCTGACGCAGAACACGTCCATACAAGACCTCCAATATGTGGCGGCCGGCAGCGCGCGCCCGTGACGCAGGCCTGCTCGCGGGGGTGCGGGAGCGTGGTTGGCCGCCTGGTCGCCGGGTCCCGTACACTTCCGACAGCGGCCCGGACCTCCGGGTCGACTTCGCACGCCCACCTACGGGTCCTCCGGCGCTCTGCCGGTCACGTCGTGACCAGCAAAGATCCGATGTCGGATCCGGTGGGACACCTCTCGGTCCGGGAGTCCATCCCGGCGCGGTGTCACGGGCGTCAGGCGCGCCGGCACCCGCCGGTGCGGACAACCGAGCAGGCCCCGGGCAAGTTCGCGGGGCGTACCACGAGGAGCACGGCCATGGCCGTCGTCACGATGCGGGAGCTGCTGGAGAGCGGCGTCCACTTCGGGCACCAGACCCGCCGTTGGAACCCGAAGATGAAGCGCTTCATCTTCACGGAGCGCAACGGCATCTACATCATCGACCTCATCCAGTCGCTGGGTTACATCGACCGGGCCTACGAGTTCGTCAAGGAGACGGTCGCGCACGGCGGCACCGTCCTCTTCGTCGGTACGAAGAAGCAGGCCCAGGAGGCCATCGCCGAGCAGGCGACCCGGGTCGGGATGCCCTACGTCAACCAGCGCTGGCTGGGCGGCATGCTCACCAACTTCTCGACGGTCCACAAGCGCCTGCAGCGCCTGAAGGAGCTCGAGGAGATCGACTTCGACGACGTGGCCGGCTCGGGCATGACGAAGAAGGAACTCCTCGTCCTCAAGCGCGAGAAGGACAAGCTCGACAAGACCCTCGGCGGCATCCGCGACATGCAGCGCGTGCCCTCCGCGGTGTGGATCGTCGACACCAAGAAGGAGCACATCGGCGTCGGCGAGGCCCGGAAGCTCAACATCCCGGTCGTCGCGATCCTCGACACCAACTGCGACCCGGACGAGGTCGACTACAAGATCCCGGGCAACGACGACGCGATCCGCTCCGTCACGCTGCTGACCCGCGTGATCGCCGACGCCGTCGCCGAGGGCCTCATGGCCCGCGCCGGTGCGTCGCAGGCCGACGTGAAGGCCCCCGAGGTCGCCGCCGGCGAGCCGCTCGCCGAGTGGGAGCTCGAGCAGCTGCAGGGCGAGAAGAAGGCCGACGACGCCGAGGCGCCCGCCGCCGAGGCTCCGGTCGCCGAGGCCGCGGCCGAGGCCGAGGTCCAGGAGTCGGCCGAGACCGAGAAGGTCGCCGAGTCCGAGCAGTCCTGACGCCGTAATGCGGGGGGTACGCCGGGAATCCGAGCGTGCCCCTCGCATTCGTGCGGGCTGTGTCCGTGCCGGTGTTCCCGGCAGCCGGCAGGCGTCCGCGCGAATCCGCAAGAACCCACCGCGAGACGACACGCGAGAAGAAGAGATCTGACATGGCGAACTTCACCGCCGCGGACGTCAAGAAGCTCCGCGAGCTCACCGCCGCCGGCATGATGGACTGCAAGAAGGCCCTCGAAGAGGCGAACGGCGACCTGGACAAGGCCGTCGAGATCCTGCGCGTCAAGGGCCAGAAGGGCGTCACCAAGCGCGAGGGCCGCTCGGCCTCCAACGGTGCCGTCGTCGCCGTCCTCGACGGCAACAAGTCCGGCGTCCTCGTCGAGCTCAAGTGCGAGACCGACTTCGTCGCCAAGGGCGACAAGTTCATCGCCGTCGCCGACGCGATCGCCAACCACGTCGCCGCGACCTCCCCGGCCGACCTCGACGCCCTGCTGGCGAGCGAGATCGAGGCCGGCAAGACCGTCCAGGTGTACGTGGACGAGGCCAACGCCACGCTCGGCGAGAAGATCGTGCTGGACCGCTTCGCGCAGTTCGCCGACGGTTTCGTCGCCGCGTACCTGCACAAGACCAGCCCGGACCTGCCCCCGCAGATCGGCGTGCTGGTCGAGCTCTCCGGCGACAACGCCGAGGTCGCCAAGGACATCGCGCAGCACATCGCCGCGTTCGCGCCGACCTACCTGAGCCGCGAGGACGTCCCGGCCGAGATCGTCGAGAACGAGCGCCGCGTCGCCGAGGCCACCGCCCGCGAGGAGGGCAAGCCGGAGGCCGCGCTCGCCCGCATCGTCGAGGGCCGCGTGACGGGCTTCTACAAGGAGAACGTCGTCCTCGAGCAGTCCTCCGCGAAGGACAGCAAGAAGACCGTCCAGAAGGTCCTGGACGAGGCCGGCGTGACCCTGAAGCGCTTCGCGCGCATCAAGGTCGGCGTCTGACCGACCCCGACGCGGGGCCGGTCGTCCGGTCGGCCCCGCTTCGCTTGCCACACCGGCACCACCAGCGGTGAACAGGCGTACCGGGCCGGCACGCCGAGCCCCGTACGCCGGGAAGACGAGGAGGCCACTTCCGTGGAGGGACCCGTGCAGGAAACCGAAACGGGGGCGGCCCCTTCGTCGTCCGCCGACGTGACCGACCCGGCGGCGTACCGGCGCCGGGTGCTGCTGAAGCTCTCCGGCGAGGCGTTCGCCGGCGGCGGCGGCCTCGGTGTCGACCCCGACGTGGTGCAGGGCATCGCCCGCCAGATCGCCGACGTGGTCCGACTGGGCACCGAGGTCGCGATCGTGATCGGCGGCGGCAACTTCTTCCGCGGCGCCGAGCTCCAGGTGCGCGGCATGGACCGCGCCCGGTCCGACTACATGGGCATGCTGGGCACCGTCATGAACTGCCTGGCGCTCCAGGACTTCCTCGAGAAGCTCGGCATCGACACGCGCGTGCAGACCGCGATCACCATGGGCCAGGTCGCGGAGCCGTACATTCCGCGCCGCGCCATCCGGCACCTGGAGAAGGGCCGCGTGGTGATCTTCGGTGCGGGTATGGGCATGCCGTACTTCTCCACCGACACCACCGCCGCACAGCGGGCCCTGGAGATCGACGCGTCGGCCATCCTGATGGCCAAGGGCGTGGACGGCGTGTACGACTCCGACCCGAAGACCAACCCCGACGCGGTCCTGTTCGACAGCCTGGACCACGCCGAGGTGCTCGCCCGCGAGCTGAAGGTCGCCGACGCCACGGCCATCAGCCTGTGCATGGACAACCGACTGCCGATCGTCGTGTTCAACCTGCTGGTCGAGGGCAACATCGCCCGGGCCGTGCGGGGTGAGAAGATCGGCACCCTGATCAGCCGCACCAACGGCTGATCCACGGCGACACCGGACCGGGACAGGAGCCGAGACGTGATCGATGAAATCCTCCTCGAGGCCGAGGAGAAGATGGAGAAGGCCGTTACGGTCGCCAAGGAGGACTTCTCGGCGATCCGCACCGGGCGGGCCACCCCGGCGATGTTCAACAAGATCGTCGTCGACTACTACGGTGCGATGACCCCGGTGAACCAGCTGGCCTCGTTCACCGTGCCCGAGCCGCGCATGGTGCTCATCACGCCCTTCGACAAGGGCTCCACCAACGCGGTCATCAAGGCCATCCGCGACTCGGACCTGGGTGTCAACCCGACCGACGACGGCAAGGTCATCCGCGTGGTGTTCCCGCAGCTCACCGAGGAGCGCCGCAAGGAGTTCATCAAGGTGGCCCGCGGCAAGGCCGAGGACTCCCGCATCTCCATCCGCAGCGTGCGCCGCAAGGCCAAGGAGACGCTCGACAAGCTCGTCAAGGACGGCGAGTCGGGCGAGGACGACGTGCGCCGCGCGGAGAAGGAGCTGGACGACGTCACCCACCGCTACGTGGTCCAGGTGGACGAGCTGCTGAAGCACAAGGAAGCCGAGCTGCTCGAGGTCTGATGAACAACTCCACCTGGGGCGGTGCGCCGGAGCCCGAGCGGCACGTCGCCGACCCGTTCGAACCGTACGACCCGTGGGCGGGCCAGGCCGTGCAGGCGCCGGGTCCGCACCCGGCGCAGGATGCGGACGCGCTGCGCACCCAGGTGATACCGGCCATGCCCGCCGACCTGGCGGGCCTGGCCGAACTGGCCGAGCAGGCCGGTCCGGCAGGCCGGCCTGCCGGATTCGGCTCCGGTTCCACCCGGGCGCAGCAGCACCCGGACACCGCCGACGGGGTACATCTCCACGGTGGTACGACCCAGACCGGCGGTGCCCCGTACTTCGGTGCCCCCGACGACGAGGCGGACGGCGATGGCGGGCACACGGCGTACCTGCCCGTCGCCGACCCCGGCGTGCGCCCGGCCCCGGCCGCCCAGGAGCGGCCGGTGACCGGCGACCACGGGAACGGCACCGCGCAGCCGCAGCAGCCGAAGAAGAGCCGGGCGGGCCGCAACCTGCCCGCCGCGATCGGCGTGGCGCTGCTGCTCGGCGGGGCGATCGTCGGGTCGCTGCTGACCGTCCCGGTGATCTTCGTCGGCATCGTGCTGGCCGCGGTCCTGGTGGGCCTGTGGGAGTTCTCCGGTGCGCTGGGCCGGGCGCGGACCGCGCCGGGCGGCCCCGGGCCGGTGCGCCTGCCGCTGATCCCGCTCGCGGTCGGTGCGGTCGCGATGCTGATCGCGGCGTACGAGCGCGGCCCCGAGGGGCTGGGCATCGCCACGGCGCTGACCGCGCTCGCGGTGATGGTCTGGCGGATGACCGAGGGCCCCGAGGATTACCTCAGAGACATGGCCACGGGCGTCTTCGCCGCGTTCTACCTGCCGTTCCTGGCCGGTTTCGCGGTGCTGATGCTGGCCGCGGACGACGGGGCCAAGCGGGTCCTGGCGTTCATGATCGTGGTGGTCTGCAGCGACACCGGTGCGTACGCCGCGGGTGTCGCGTTCGGCAAGCACAAGATGGCGCCGAAGATCAGCCCGGGGAAGACCTGGGAGGGCTTCGCGGGCGCGGTCGCGACCTGTGCGGTGGCCGGTGCCCTGTGCCTGACGCTGCTGCTGGACGGCCAGTGGTGGCAGGGCGCGCTGCTGGGGGCCGCGGTCGCGGCGACCGCGGCGCTGGGCGACCTGGTCGAGTCGATGATCAAGCGCGACCTCGGCGTCAAGGACATGGGCGACCTGCTCCCCGGGCACGGCGGCCTGATGGACCGGCTGGACTCGCTGCTGGCCTCCGCGCCGGTGGTCTGGCTGCTCCTGGAGCTCTACCTCTAGCCGCGCAGCATCGGCTGCACCGGCAGCACGTACAGAACCGCGGACCGCGCAACCAGCCCGCACACGGAACCTCGAAGCCCGGCAGGCCCCCCGGCCCGCCGGGCTTCGCCGCGTACCGGGCACCCGTCCGGACCTGAGACACTGGACAGATCATGCCCAAGCCTGGAGAGCTCACCTTCGTCGCCCCGCGCCGCGCCAAGCCGCCGCGCCACCTTGCCGACCTCTCGCCCGCCGAGCGCCGCGAAGCGGTGGCCGCCCTGGGCGAGAAGCCGTTCCGGGCCGGGCAGCTGTCCCGGCACTACTTCACCCGGCTCGCGGACGACCCCGCGCAGTGGACCGACATGCCGCCCGCGCTGCGCGAGCGGCTGGCCGGCGAGCTGATGCCGGAGCTGATGACGTCGGTGCGGGACATCTCGTGCGACGGCGGCGCCACCCGCAAGTCGCTGTGGAAGCTGTTCGACGGCACGCTCGTCGAGTCGGTCCTGATGCGCTACCCGGACCGCGCCACGATCTGCGTCTCCTCGCAGGCCGGCTGCGGCATGAACTGCCCGTTCTGCGCGACCGGCCAGGCCGGCCTGACCCGCAACCTGTCGACCGCGGAGATCGTCGAGCAGATCGTCGCGGGCGCCCGCGCGCTGCACCGCGGCGAGGTCCCGGGCGGACCGGGCCGGGTCAGCAACATCGTCTTCATGGGCATGGGCGAGCCGCTGGCGAACTACAAGGCGGTCATCGGCGCGGTGCGCCGCATCACCGACCCGTCGCCGGACGGCCTGGGCATCTCGCAGCGCTCGGTCACGATGTCCACGGTCGGCCTGGTGCCGGCCATCGACAAGCTGACCGACGAGGGCCTCAACGTCACGCTCGCGGTGTCGCTGCACGCGCCCGACGACGAGCTGCGCGACACGCTCGTGCCGGTCAACACCCGCTGGCCGGTGCGCGAGGTCCTGGAGGCCGCGTGGCGCTACGAGGCCCGCACCGGCCGCCGCGTGTCGATCGAGTACGCGCTGATCAAGGACATCAACGACCACGCCTGGCGGGCCGACCGGCTCGGCAAGCTGCTGCGCAACCACAACGCGCACGTGAACCTGATCCCGCTCAACCCGACCCCGGGTTCCAAGTGGACCGCGTCCACGCAGGAGCGCCAGGACGACTTCGTGCGGCTCCTGGAAGCGCACGGCGTCCCGGTGACGGTACGCGACACCCGGGGCCGCGACATCGACGGCGCCTGCGGCCAGCTCGCCGCCGCCGAGGGCTGAGCGCGCGCGATCCGATGGGGCTGCGCGGCTCGCCCGCGCGATCCGGCCAACCGCCCGGACGCTTATCGCCCTCTTAGGTCCGATCGGGGAAAGTGGAGTCAGTGCCGCCGCATTGCGGGCCTCCGCAACCCCCGTACGGAGCTCTGCAGGCGGCGGCACGACCAGGCCGCCCGTCAGCAGGATGCGGGCCCGGCCCGGCGATGAAAGCGTCCCGGGGCAGTGCGTGGCCCCCGGAGGCGACAACACGACCGGGCCGTCGCGGAAGGGGACGCCGCGGCGGTCCGGCAGTGTTGCAGCAAAAGCCCGGACCGTGTCAGACGGTCCGGGCTTTTCCGCGTGTCGGTCGGCTACTGGGCCGGCGGCAGGGCCGCGGCCGTCGGCCGTCCCCAGCCCGTCACCCCGTCGCGGCCCAGCCGCCGGGTGACCCCGGCGGTGGCAAGCGCCACCGCGGCCGCCAGTACCAGCGCGAAGGTCAGCCCCGCGGAGACCGCCTGCTCGGACACCGGCACCGACGGATGGTGCCCGCCGACCTCCAGCGGCCAGGTGGCGACCACGCCGAGCGTGGCCGCGCCGCCCCACGCGACGCCGATGGGCAGCAGCACCGCGAGCGCGCGCGTGCTGCGCTCGACCCACGGCCCGGCGCCCAGGATGTAGAGGGTGCGGGCCGCGTCCTTGCGCTCGTGCGCGTTCTCCACCAGCACCGCGAGCAGCCCCGCGGCTGCGCTGATGGTCGCCGCGGTGACCAGCGCCAGCAGCGGCAGGTCGCCGGCCGCGGCACCCGGGCCGGGGGCCCGCAGCGTGCGCGAGGTGACCAGCAGCGTGGTGCTGGCGGCCAGCAGGCCGAGCGGTACGGCCAAAGCGACGGTGTCCGCCTCCATGCGCCGGGCCGCGCACAGCAGCGCCGGGTGCCGGGTATAGGCCAGGACCGACCGGGCGGCCCGGTGCACCAGCCACGGCACCGACAGCCCGGCCCCGGCCACCACCATCGCGAAGCCGAGCGCGGCCAGCGGATGGACCATGCCGAGGCCGCCGGGCAGTTCGACCGGCCCGGTGATCGCGTGCGGCAGCACCTCCGCGACCAGCCCGGCCCCGATCAGGGCCGGTCCGGCGATGCCGACCGTGTGCGCGGACGGCAGCAGCCGCGGCAGCGCCGTGCGCTCCGGTCCGGGCAGGACCGACGTGGACGCCACCACGGTCGCCAGCGGCACCACACCGAGGACGAACGCCAGTCCGAGCAGCGGGACTTCCGTGCCGACCGCGAGCACGTCGCCGATCACCCCGCTGCCCGGCAGATCGCTTTCGAACACGGCCCGGGCGATCAAGTGCGCCTGGAGGCCGCCGACCGCACCCAGGGAGCCTGCCAACGCCGCCTCGGTGGCCGCCAGTTCGCGCACCTGGCAGGGCTCCGAGCCGGGTCCGACCAGGAGTTCGGTACGCGCCGCCCGGGCCGATGCGGTCAGCCGGGACCCGACCGCGGCGAGCTGCGCGGTGACGCCGAGCACCAGCAGGCCCGCGAACAGCGGCCGGAGCGGCCCACCGCCGCGCCCGGCCGCCGCGTACGCCATCACGCACAGCAGCAGCACGGTCCCGACGGCCGCGACGCACGCGGTGCCGAGGAGCCTGATGTGGTCCGCGCGCGAATTCCCGCGCAGATTCCCGAGCACGATCCGGATCACGTGGCCCTCCGGCCGTCGTCAGGCGTCGGCACGCACCGGGGCGGGGCGTCCGTCGCGGAGTTCGAGCTGCCGGTCGGCGTGCACCGCGACCTTGGGGTCGTCGGTGGCCAGCACGAGCGCGATGCCGTGCGAGCGGGACGCGGTGACCAGGATGCGCATCAGATGGTCCAGTTCGGCGCCTTCGAGGCCCAGGGCGGGCTCGTCGGCGAACACCACGTCCGGCCGGGCCACCAGGGCCCGGGCCACCGCGGCGCGGCGCAGCAGCGCGACCGGGAGCCCGTGCGGCCGCCGGTCGGCCTGGTCGAGTACGTCGAGGCGCCCCATCCAGTGCCGGGCCGCGGCGAACGCCGAGTCGCGCGCAGCGGGTTCGAGTAGCAGCGGCAGCGCGACGTTCTCCAGCACGGTGAGTTCGGGCATGAGCCGGGCCCGCCCGTCCATCATCCCGAAGTGCGTGCGGCGCAGTTCGGCCCGGGCGCGGCCGCCGAGGGTGTGCAGCGGGCGGCTGTTGAACCACACCTGCCCGGCGTCCGGGGCGAGCACCCCGGACAGCACCGCGACGAGCGCCGACTTCCCGGCGCCCGGCGGGCCGGTGACCGCGAACGTCTCGTCGGCCCGCACGCCCACCGAGAGGCGGCGCAGGATCGTGGCGGGTCCGCGCGTGACGGTGACGTCCTGGGCGCGCAGCACGTCGTTGTCGGGATTGCGGGTGCCGTCCTCGTCGGTGGCGAATCCGGTGCCGGGGGTGTGCGGCACCGCATCCTCGGAACCCGCAGACCGGGTCGACCGCGTCGAACGAGGCGAACGAGGCGAAAGAGCCGACCGGGGTGAAAGGGCCATATCGATACCTCCGGGACAGGACTGTCCGCCCCCGTACCGTCCAGTGCAACGAGCCGCGCCGATGAGAGGGCACGGCCGGGCCCGCTACTGCTCCGCGCGAGTGGAAAAGTCCACGGACGAGTGACCCCGGCAGCCCGAACGGCCGGACCGCCCGTGGACAGCCGCGCGGAACCCGTCCGTCCCGCCCGGGGCGGCCGGCCGTGCCCCGGTCAGCCTCCGGTCCGCCCCTGCCCGCCCCCTGTCCGCACCCTCCCCGCCATCCGTGATTCGGCCTCTTGTGCCTGGTCACCTCCGGTTCCTGCGGCGATGATGGCGATTCAGGGCCCGTGCGGGGCGCGGGCCGGGGGTTCACGGAGGGCGGGGCACATCCATGCACACGATCGACTGGCTCGATCTGCCGAACCAGGTCAACGCACGGGACGTCGGCGGACTGCCGGTCGCGGGCGGCGGACGGACCCGCTCGGGCGTCCTGATGCGCTGCGAGACGCCGGACCTGCTCACCCCGGAATCCGTGGTGCGGCTGCACACCGCCTACGGGGTGCGGCACGTCTTCGACCTGAGGTCGCACGGCGAGGGGCTGGAGCGGGCCGAGTGGGCTGGACTGACCCGGCACCACCTGCCGCTGCTCGGCCGCCGCGCGGGCGAGGCCGCGGATGCCGCGGCGCGCGAGGTCGGCGACATCTCGGCCGGCCAGGTCGACGTCGCGGACGGCGAAGAGGGCTTCGACCTGGGCGACGTCGACGTCTACGGGGCCGGCCGGCTCTACCTGCGGATGGCCGAACGCGGCCGCGAGTCCTTCGCGCGCGCCCTCGAACTCCTCACCGACGACGACTCCGGCCCGACGATCGTGCACTGCACGGCCGGCAAGGACCGCACCGGCATCCTCGTCGCGATGCTGCTGCTCCTGGTCGACGTCGACCGCGACGCGATCGTCGCCGACTACTCCGCGACGCAGACCAATCTCGTCGAGATGTTCCGGCGCATCGACGAACTCCCGCGCCAGCCCCGCCTCAAGCCGGGTGCGCCCGCCTCCGCCGCACTGCGCGACGCGGCTCCGCAGTCGATGGAGACGTTCCTCGACGGGCTGGCCGAACGCTACGGCACCGCCGCCGAGTTCTTCCTCAAGGCCGGTGCGCAGCCGGTCTGGATCGAGCGCTGGCGCGAGCGCTTCCTGGACGCCTGACCGCGCGACGCCGCCCGGACGCGACTGCGGGGCGCGTGCGCATGCACCCGCCCCGCAAGTCCGTTCTGCATGCCGCTGCCCACGGGGGCCTCAGTGCCCGAGGAACCGCCCGAACGCGCCCGCCAGCCGCGAGTCCTTCCCGGTGCGCTGCTCCTCGCCGTCCGCCGCCGACATCACCCGCAGCCCGACGTTCGTGCCGAGCCAGCGCAGCGGTTCCGGCTCCCAGCGCGGCGAGCGGTGCTGCACCCAGGGCAGCCGGGTCAGGTCGGTGTACCGGTCGCGGACCAGGTCGGCCAGGGTGCGCCCGGCCAGGTTCGCGGTGCCGACGCCGTCGCCGACATACCCGCCCGCCCACGCCAACTTGCGCGACCGGTCCAGGCCGCAGCTCGCGAACCAGTCGCGCGGCACGCCGAGCGCACCGCCCCAGGCGTGCGTGAACTTCGCGTCGCCGAGCGCCGGGAACAGCTCCCGGAGCACCTTGCGCAGCTCGCCGAACACGCGCTCGTCGCGGTCGTATTCGGCCTTGATGCCGGACCCGAAGTGGTACGGCGCGCCGCGGCCGCCGAACGCCAGCCGCCCGTCCGCGGTGCGCTGCCCGTAGATGATCAGGTGGCGCAGGTCGGTGAACGTCTCGCGCGCGGCCAGCCCCACCTCGTCCCAGAAGCTGTCCGGGAGCGGCTCGGTGGCCACCATGAGCGAGTACACCGGCACCAGGTCCCGCCGGAATCCCGGGAGTTCGGGGGTGTAGCCCTCGGTGGCCCGCACCACGACCTCGGCGCGTACGGTCCCGTACGGGGTGACCGCCCGGCCGTCCTCGATCAGCGTGACCGGGGTGCCTTCGTAGATGGCCACGCCGCGCCGCTCGACCGCCGCGGCCAGCCCGCGGGCCAGCTTGGCGGGCTGGATGGCCGCGCAGTGCGGGGTGTAGATGCCGCCGAGCACGTCGGTGGCGCCGACCCGGGCGCGGGCCTCGTCGGCGAGCATGAGCCGGATGTCGTCGTCGCCGAAGCCCCAGGACTGCTCGTCCTGGACCGCGGCGTAGGCGCGCCGCATCTGGACGTGCGTGCGGGCCAGCATCATCATGCCGCCCTTGGCGAAGTCGCAGTCGATGCCCTCGGCTTCGACGACCCGGCCGACCTCGTCGACGGTGGCGTTCATGGCCCGCTGCTGGGCGACGGCGCGTTCGCGCGTGCTGGTCCGGGCCACCTTGGCGAGGCTGGCCGGGAACAGGTTGGAGCACCAGCCGCCGTTGCGGCCGGAGGCGCCGAAGCCGGCGAACTCGCGCTCC
The DNA here is from genome assembly GCF_021502675.1 of Yinghuangia soli. Lineage (GTDB taxonomy): Bacteria > Actinomycetota > Actinomycetes > Streptomycetales > Streptomycetaceae > Yinghuangia > Yinghuangia soli. The sequence goes on along the minus strand of NZ_JAKFHA010000017.1, from coordinate 58,041 downwards.
AGGACCGCGATCCGCAGCGTGGGGTCGGCCTCGGCGAGGTAGTACGCGGTCCACAGGCCGGTGTAGCCGGCCCCGACGATCGCCACGTCCACGTCGAGGTCGCCGGCGAGGGCGGGCCGCGGCGCGACCTCTTCGCCGAGCGTGTCGAACCACAGGGACAGATCGCGGTAGCCGCTCACCGGCGCCACGTCCTCACGTAATCGGGGACCGGCAGCTCGAAGCGCAGGTCGGGGGCGGGGACCGGGTCGCAGTAGGTCTCCGCGAGCGGGACCACACCGGCCCAGACTTCGGTGTCGAGGTCGTCCTCGTCGTCGTCCGGGACTCCGGCGGATATCTTCACCGAGGCCTCGTCGAGCGGCAGCGCGAGGACGAGTGTCGCGGCCAGTTCCTTGTTCTTGTGCGCGCGCAGCTCGGCCCGGCGGCCCGGCATGAGGTGGTCGGTGAGCAGGTCCAGCGCGGCGGTCTTCGCCTCGCCGTCCACGACCTCGCAGGTGCCGAGCACCATCGCGCAGCGGTAGTTCATCGACGACTCGAACGCCGAGCGGGCCACCACCAGGCCGTCGAGGAGCGTCACGGTCAGGCAGGTGGGCGCCCCGGCGGCCAGCGAGCGGAACAGCCGGCTGCCGGTCGAGCCGTGGATCAGGACGCGGTCGCCGTCGCGGGCGTAGGCGACCGGCAGGACGTACGGGCGCCCTTGGTCGTCGGCGACCGAGAGGTGCCCGACGAGCCCGGCGTCCAGGACGCGGTGCAGGACCTCGCGGTCGGTGACGGCCTTGTCGGGCAGGCGGCGGACGCGGGTGCGGTCGGTGGAACCGGGTGCGGGCAGTGCCAAGGGTCCGTGCTTTCTCGAGCGGGTGGAGAAGCGGTGCAGCGGATGCGGCGGGACGAGCTTAGGTCGTGGCGCGGACTGCCAAGATCGTTTGGGACGGGAAGCGCCGGGACCCGGCCCGGATACGCGAATGTGCCGCCGGCGCGCTCGGGGCGCACCGACGACACATTCGTGAGGGTTCGTCAGTAGTGGTTCTGGGTGCTGCCCGGGCGGCACCGGGATCCCGACGATCGGATCCCGGTGCGCGGCCGGCCGGAGCCGGCGGTCTGCCGGATCAGAGCTTGGTCCACGCCTCGGTGAGGACGGAGCGCAGGATCTGCTCGATCTCGTCGAACGTGCCCTGGTCCGAGATCAGCGGCGGGGACAGCTGGATGACCGGGTCGCCGCGGTCGTCGGCGCGGCAGTACAGGCCGGCGTCGAAGAGCGCCTTCGACAGGAAGCCGTACAGGACGCGCTCGATCTCGTCGTCGTTGAAGGTCTCCTTGGAGGCCTTGTCCTTGACGAGCTCGATGCCGTAGAAGTACCCGTTGCCGCGGACGTCGCCGACGATGGGCAGGTCGAGCAGCTTCTGCAGGGTGGCGAGGAACTTGCCCTCGTTGTCCAGCACGTGCTGGTTCAGGCCCTCGCGCTCGAAGATGTCCAGGTTGGCCAGCGCGACCGCCGACGAGACCGGGTGGCCGCCGAAGGTGTAGCCGTGCAGGAACATCTCCTCGCCCTTGTAGAAGGGCTCGGCGAGCTTGTCGGACACGATCATCGCGCCGATCGGGGAGTAGCCCGAGGTCATGCCCTTGGCGCAGGTGATGATGTCCGGCACGTAGCCGAACTTCTCGCAGCCGAACATGGTGCCCAGGCGGCCGAAGGCGCAGATGACCTCGTCCGACACCATGAGGACGTCGTACTTGTCGCAGATCTCGCGCACGCGCTGGAAGTATCCGGGCGGCGGCGGGAAGCAGCCGCCGGCGTTCTGCACCGGCTCGAGGAAGACCGCGGCGACGGTCTCGGGGCCCTCGTTGAGGATCTGGACCTCGATCTGGTCCGCGGCCCAGCGGCCGAAGGCCTCCGGGGAGGCGTCCGCGAGGAAGGCCGGCGCGCGGTAGATGTTGGTGTTCGGCACCCGGAAGGTGGACGGCACCAGCGGCTCGTACGGGGCCTTCAGGCCCGGCAGGCCGGTGATCGACAGGGCGCCCTGCGGGGTGCCGTGGTAAGCCGTGGAGCGCGACAGCACCTTGTGCTTGGTCGGCATGCCCTTGAGCTTGAAGTAGTGCTTGGCCAGCTTCCACGCGGACTCGACGGCCTCGCCGCCGCCGGTGGTGAAGAAGACCTTGTTCAGGTCGCCGGGCGCGTAATTGGCGATGCGCTCGGCCAGCTCGATCGCCTTCGGGTGGGCGTAGCTCCACACCGGGAAGAAGGCCAGCTCCTCGGCCTGCTTGCGCGCGACCTCGGCCAGTTCGGCGCGGCCGTGGCCGGCCTGCACCACGAACAGGCCGGCGAGGCCGTCGATGTACTTGCGGCCGTTGGCGTCCCAGATGTGGACGCCCTCACCGCGGACGATCGTCGGAACGGGCGCGTTCTCGTACGACGACATGCGGGTGAAGTGCATCCACAGGTGGTCGTACGCCTTCTTCGACATAGCGGCGGTGTCGAGCTGTTCTGTCATCGAGTACCCCATGTGTAGGTCTGCTTCCGGAGCTTGAGGTAGACGAAGCTCTCGGTGCTCCGTACTCCGGGGATCGCTCGGATCCTCTTGTTGATGATCTCGAGCAGGTGGTCGTCGTCCTCGCAGACGAGCTCGGCGATCAGGTCGAACGAACCAGCCGTGATGACGACGTAGTCCACCTCGTCCATGGTCGCAAGGATGTCCGCAACCGGCTCGATATCGCCCTCGACGCGCATGCCGACCATCGCCTGCCGGTGGTAGCCCACGGTGAGCGGGTCGGTGACCGCGACGATCTGCATGACGCCCTGGTCGAGCAGGCGCTGCACGCGCTGGCGCACCGCTGCCTCGGACAGGCCCACGGCCTTCCCGATGGCGGCGTACGAGCGGCGTCCGTCCTCCTGGAGCTGCTCGATGATCGCCATGGACACGGAGTCCAGCGATCCGCCCGGGTTCCTGTCTCGACTGGCCACGGCGTCACTCTGCCTTATCTGTCGGGTCTTTTGCAAGGGATTCCGTTGACTTTGGTCCTACTCACAACTGATTCAGTCGTCCTGGCGGGTTCAGGCTGATGATCCCGGCAGGTATGGGGTTACTCTTGGGCGCGTGTGAGCAGGGTCCCTGCGCACCCGCGTGAGGTTCACCCGGATACCGCAAGGTGACGGCATCCTCCCGCGCTGTCAGGACCGGCGTACGACCACTGGGACGAAAGTCAAGGAGACTGGGGACATGAGCGAACTGCGGACCCTGCGCAATTTCATCGACGGCAAGTTCGTCGACGCGGCCGACGGCCGGACCCTGGACGTGATCGACCCCGCCACCGGCGAGGTCTACGCGACCTCTCCGCTGTCCCGCGAGGCGGACGTCGACGCGGCCATGCAGGCGGCCGCGAACGCCTTCGAGTCCTGGAGCGAGACCACGCCGTCCGAGCGCCAGCTGGCGCTGCTCAAGATCGCCGACGCGATCGAGAAGCGCGCCGAGGAGTTCGTCGCCGCGGAGTCGCGCAACACCGGCAAGCCGCGCGGCCTGACCGCGTCCGAAGAGGTCCCCCCGATGGTGGACCAGATCCGCTTCTTCGCGGGCGCCGCGCGCATGCTGGAGGGCAAGTCGGCGGGCGAGTACATGGCCGGCCACACCTCCTTCGTACGCCGCGAGCCGGTCGGCGTCTGCGCCCAGGTGGCGCCGTGGAACTACCCGATGCTCATGGCCGTGTGGAAGTTCGCGCCGGCCATCGCCGCGGGCAACTGCGTCGTGCTCAAGCCGTCGGACACCACCCCGGAGTCCACCGTGCTGCTCGCCGAGGTCATGGGCGAGATCCTCCCGCCCGGCGTCTTCAACGTCATCTGCGGCGACCGCGAGACCGGCAGCCTGATGGTCCAGCACAAGATCCCGGCGATGGCCTCCATCACCGGCTCGGTGCGGGCCGGCATGGCGGTCGCCGAGACCGCGTCGCGCGACCTCAAGCGCGTGCACCTGGAGCTCGGCGGCAAGGCCCCCGTCCTGGTGTTCGAGGACGCCGACATCGACGGCGCGGTCGAGGGCATCTCGGGCGCCGGCTACTTCAACGCCGGCCAGGACTGCACCGCGGCCACCCGGGTGCTGGTGCACGAGAGCATCCACGACGAGTTCGTCGCCAAGCTGGCGGCCGCCGCGTCCGCGCTCAAGACCGCGGGCCCCGAGGTCGAGGACGCCGACTTCGGCCCGGTCAACAACGCCAACCAGCTCGCCCAGGTCACCGGCTTCATCGAGCGGCTCCCGGAGCACGCCAAGGTCGAGGCGGGCGGCCACCGGGTCGGCGAGAAGGGCTACTTCTACGCCGCCACCGTCGTCTCCGGCCTGAACCAGGACGACGAGATCGTCCAGAACGAGGTCTTCGGCCCGGTCATCACCGTGCAGAAGTTCGCCGACGAGGCCGAGGCCCTGGAGAACGCCAACGACGTGCAGTACGCGCTGGCCTCCTCGGTGTGGACCAAGGACCACGCCCGCGCGATGCGCCTGTCGAAGAAGCTCGACTTCGGCTGCGTGTGGATCAACACCCACATCCCGCTGGTCGCCGAGATGCCGCACGGCGGCTTCAAGCACTCCGGCTACGGCAAGGACCTGTCGGCGTACGGCTTCGAGGACTACACGCGCATCAAGCACGTGATGTCCGCCATCGAGGGCTGATCCCGCAGGATTCCCGCAGGATCCGCACGGGTCCCCGCAGCACCACCGATGCCCGCTCCGGCCGCCAGGCCGGGGCGGGCATCGCCGTGCCCGGGGGCGATCCAGGCTGTCAAGGGGACCGGCGCAGAGCTGACAGCGTGTGTGTTGTCCCAGGTCAGGGCCCGCAGGGAGGATGCACGAGGTCCAACATCGAAGGAGCTCCGCCCATGATCCGCAACCGCGCTGCTGTGCCCACCTCGCGGATCGGCGGAAAGGGCTTCGACCGGCGGACGCTGCTGCGCGGCGGCGGCGCCCTCGCCGCGGCCGGCACCCTGGCCGCCTGCGGCGTGCCGTCCGCATACGTCCCCGAGGACAAGCGCACCGGCGTCGACAAGAGCGAGGACGACAAGAGCGTCCGCTTCTCCAACTGGGCGCTCTACATCGACGTCGACGAGGACGACGAGGAGAAGCACCCCACTCTCGACGCGTTCACCGAGAAGACCGGCATCGAGGTCAGGTACACCGAGGAGATCAACGACAACGACGAGTTCTTCGGCAAGATCCACCCCGCCATCCAGGCGGGCAAGGAGCCGGGCCGCGACCTCATCGTCATCTCCGACTGGATGTGCACCCGCTTCGTGGGCCTGGGCTGGGTGCAGACCCTGGACCAGAAGAACCTGCCGAACGTGCGCGCCAACCTCGCCGAGTCGCTGCGCAGCCCCGGCTACGACCCGGAGCGCAAGCACACCGTGCCGTGGGCGAGCGGCATCACCGGCATCGCGTACAACAAGAAGCTGGTCGGCCGCGAGATCAAGCACGTGAGCGACCTGTGGGCCAAGGACCTCGCGGGCCGCGTGACGCTCTTCTCCGGCTTCATGGAGGCCGTCACCCTGCTGATGATCGGCGAGGGCGCGGACGTCACCAAGTTCACCGAGCAGGACGTGGACAAGGTCATGGAGCGCGTCCAGAAGCTCGTCGACAACAAGCACATCCGCAGCTTCACCGGCAACGACTACACCTCGGGCCTGGCCTCCGGCGACGTGCTGGCCTGCATGGCGTACTCCGGCGACGTGCTGCAGCTGCAGCTCGACAACCCCGACATCGAGTTCGTGGTGCCCGAGGAGGGCGCCGAGCTCTGGTCGGAGAATCTGATGATCCCCAACCGGGCGTCCCACAAGGCCAACGCCGAGGCCCTGATGGACTTCTACTACGACCCGGAGATCGCCGCCGAGCTGGCCGCGTCCGTGCAGTACATCTGCCCGGTGCCGGCCGCGCGCGAGATCATCGCCAAGAACGAGGACGAAGAGATCGCCGGGCTCGCCGAGAACGAGCTGATGTTCCCGAGCGACGAGACCCAGGCCCGGCTGCACACCATGCGCGAGGTCGGCGTGGACGAGAGCCGCGGGTGGGAGAAGACCTGGGGCGGCATCATCGGCCTCTGAGGCCGCCGGGCCCGACGGGGCGGCCGAGGGCCGCCGGGCCGCCCGTCACCGGTCCTTGAGGACCTCGTCCTCGTTCTCACCGGGCGGCTCGCCGTCGAATTCCTCGGCCCGCGTGCCGGTGGCGTCCCCCGCAGTACGCAGGGCCAGCTGCGGGAAGGCCATCACCGAGATCATCCCCGCGCCGACCAGCGCGGCGGCCTTGCCGGAGCTCAAGTACCCGTTCTCCACCGCGATGTTGGTGATCACGACCACGAGCGGCAGCGCGGTCGAGGCGAACAGGGCCAGCTCGCGCCGCCGCCCGGCCACCTCGCCGCGACCCGCGAGCACGAACGTCGGAAGGCCGCGGACCAGCAGGAACAGCACCAGGAACAACGGGATCAGGGCCAGCAGCCCGGGCTTGTCGAGCAGCGCGTCCAGGTCGAACTTCACGCCGCTCATCACAAAGAAGATCGGGATGAAGAAGCCGAAGCCGATGCCGTCCAGCTTCGCCGAGATCGTCTCCACCAGATCGCCGGGCGCGTGCCACAGGGACAGGCGCAGCACCAGTCCGGCAGTGAATGCGCCCATCAGGTTGTCCAGTTCGAGCTCGTCGGCGAACCAGACCAGCAGCACCATGATGACCATGGCGAGGCGTACCGCCAGCTGACCGCTGGAATGCAGCGTCTTGACCACCAGCCGGTCCAGCCAGCGCGGATTGGGCCTGACCGCGAGCAGCAGCGCGACCGCGGCGAGGATCGCGAACACCGCCAGCGCCGCCACCGTCGCCCCTGGATGCCGGCCGCTCAGCAGCAGCGCGATGGCCACGATCGGGGCGAACTCGCCGACCGTGCCGATCGCCATGATGTTCGCCCCCAGCGGCGTGGGCAGCAGCCCGGCGTCCCGCACGATCGGCAGGATCGTGCCCAATGCGGTCGTGGTCAGGGCCAGGCCGATGGCGACCCCGGCCATGGTCTCGCCGCCTACTGCCACCGTCATCAGCAGGCCCGCGCCGAGTCCGAGCACCAGCGAGGCGCCCCAGCCCACGGCCGCCGACGTCAGCGGCCGGCCCTTGATGCGCGGCACGTCGATCTCGTAGCCGGCCAGGAACATCAGCATGACCAGCCCGAACTCGGACAGGTCGTTGACGATGTCGCCGTTACGGCCGATCCAGCCCAGCAGCGCGGGCCCGGCCAGCACCCCGAGCAGGATCTCGACCACCACGGTCGGCACCGGGATCCAGCGCGCGCACGCCGCGGTGGCCATCGGCGCGAGGGCCACCAGCACCACGACCACGACCAGATCGGCGGTGTCGCTCATCGAACCTCCCCCACCCGTCCGACGGTCGGACGACTGGCGATCATACGTAAGAAATCCGACAAATCACCGCAGCCTCGCGGGTTGCTCCGGCAGGCCGCGGCGGCGACCGCCCGGCACGGCCCGCTGCCGCCGCTCGATAAGCTCAGGGCCCATGACCAGCACCCCCGGCACCCCCGAACAGCCCATCCCCGCGCCTGCCGACGACGAGCGGACCTGGGACGTCGTGGTCGTCGGAGCGGGCCCCGCGGGCGCCACCGCGGCCCTCGCCGCCGCCGAGGCGGGCCGCAGCGTGCTGCTGGTCGAGAAGGCCGTCCTGCCCCGCTACAAGACCTGCGGCGGCGGCATCATCGGCCCCTCCGCGGACGCGCTGCCGCGCGACTTCCGGCCGCCGCTCAAGGGCTACGTGCACACCGTCGACTTCACCGTCCGCGGCCGCTGGCACCGCTCCCGGCAACTGCGCTCCCGCGCCCCGCTGTTCGCCCTGGTCAACCGCCCCGAATTCGACGCCGCCCTGGTCGGCGCGGCCCGTGCGGCCGGCGCCGAGATCCGCCAGGACACCACCGTCCAGCGCATCGACCAGGACGCCGACACCGCGGTCCTCACCCTCGCCGACGGCAGCACCCTGCGCGCCCGCGCCCTGGTCGGCGCCGACGGCAGCGCGGGCCGCAGCAGCGCGTACGTCGGCGTCTCCTTCGCCCAGGTCGACCTCGGCCTCGAAGCCGAGATCCCGGTCCCGCGCGAGGTCGCCGACCACTGGCGCGGCCGCGTCCTCATCGACTGGGGCCCGGTGCCCGGCTCGTACGCCTGGGTCTTCCCCAAGGACGACGTGCTCACCGTCGGCGTCATCTGCGCCCGCGGCAACGGCGAGGCCACCCGCGCCTACCTCCGCGACTTCATCGCGAGCCAGGCCCTCTCCGGCTTCCGCCCGCACCTCACCTCAGGCCACCTCACCCGCTGCCGCACCGACGAATCCCCGCTCGCCCGCGGCCGCGTCCTCGTCGCCGGCGACGCCGCGGGCCTCCTCGAACCCTGGACCCGCGAAGGCATCTCCTTCGCCCTCCGCAGCGGCCGCGCGGCCGGCGAATCCGCCGCCCGCATCGCGGCCGCCGCCACCGACGCCGACGTCAAGGAAGCCGCCGAGGCGTACCGCACCCGCATCGAGAGCACCCTCGGCCGCGAAATGCGCGCCGGCCGCCTCATGCTCGCCGCCTTCGAACGCCGCCCCGCGGTCTTCCACACCGCCATCGCCACCGTCCCCAAGGCCTGGTCCGCCTTCCGCAACATCGTGCGCGGCACCAAGACCCTCGCCGACTACGTCGACCGCCCCGCCGTCAAAAAGGCCCTCACCCGCCTCGCCCGCTGACCGCGGCACGAGTCGGGCGAGGGCCCGTCACTCACTGGCCGGCGAACAGATCCTCGGCCTCGCCGACGGACAGCGCACGGTCCAGCCACGCATCCAGGACCTCGCTCCGCCCGCCCGGCGACGACCCCTTCTTCGCGCCCTTCCTCGCGTCCCTGCGCGAGGCTCTCGCGAATGGTCCTGCCGATGAGCGTGTCCCGATGCGGGAAGTAGTCGCGCACGGTCATGAGGTTCCTCCAGATCTTGCTCGCCGGCGTATCGGTCAGACCGATGTCCAGGAATTGCCCGAAGTACTTGGCCGTATCGTCGTCCGCGGCCGCCAGCGCCTCGGCACCAAGATCTCGAAGACCGGCCTGAGGAGCTCAGGCCGTTCCTGGAAGATCCGGTGCGACGCCTCGTGTTTCGAGGTGACCATGGGCGGAACGCTAGGTCTGGGTAAGCCAGTTCGCGAGGATTCGGGCTGGAGTTCACCCCTGCGAATGGTTTTACTTCGGGACGAACTCGGACACGGCGAAAAGGGGGCAGGGATGCGCGACGTGGTGATCGGGACGCTGGGGATCGTGCTCGGGCTGGTGCTCAAGCTGTACGCAGGCGACGTGGACCTGCCGGGGATCGCGCTCGACAAGCTCGGGCTCATCCTGGTCGCGGTCGGCGCGCTCGACCTGCTCTTCGGCATCTTCCGCATCGCGACCAAGTCCCGCAGGCAGGCTGCCTGATACCGGAGCGGAGACGGAAAAGTGCGGGTCGCCAGGGTTGGTTGGCGACCCGCACTGTTTTCGACCGTCCGCTGTCCGTCAGGCGGTCGAGCCTTCCGACGCCTCGCGCAGGACCTGCGCCTGGGCGCGCAATCTGGCCGCGCCGACGAGGCCGAAGCCGAGGATCAGCAGGCCCAGTGCACCGCCTGCCATGGACAGGATCGACGGGGCCGCACCGGTCTTGGGCAGTGCGGTCGGCGTGACGGGGTCGTTGCCCCCGTTGGAGCCGCTGCCCGTACCGCCGTTGCCGCCCGTACCGCCGGCCGAGGTCGCCTTGGGGGTGACCGTGAAGCTGATGACGTTCGGGTCGTTGCTGCTGCCGAAGACGAACCGCAGCGGGCCGTCCTGGCCGAGCACCACGCTCAGGTTCTTCGCGCCCGCGGGCACGACGATGACGCAGAACGTGGAGACGTCGATCTCTTCGATCACCGGCAGGCGCGCCGGGGCCGCACGGCCGGCCTGGCCGCCGCCGGAGCCCGCACCGCGCTCCAGTGCGGGCAGGTAGCGCACCTGGGCGTTCCAGGAGCGCGATTCGCCCGGCTTGAGGGACGGCAGCGTACAGCGGTAGCTGTCCCGCCAGCCCTCGCCGATGGCCGGTGCGCTGACGCAGCCGGGCACCGCCAGGATCTGGAGCTTGTTGGTGCTGAACGCGTAGACGTCACGGGCCGGTTGGGTCTTGTTCGTGGTGTTGGACACCGTGAACGGGATGGTCCCGACACCGTTCGCGTCGAACGTGATCTTGCGGCTGATGCCCACGCCGTAGCTGCGCACGATGGCGGAGGGCATCGCCGTGGCCGGCCCCGTGGTGGGGGCGCCCGTGGTCGGACCGGTGGGTCCGGTGGGAGTGGCCGTGGTCGGTGCCGTGGTCGGCGTCGTGGTCGCCGTCGGCGAGGTGTTCGGACTCGTCGTACGGGTCGACGGCGTGTACGTGGGCGTGGTGGGCCCGGTCGACGGCCGTGTCGTACGCGTGCTCGGGCTTTCGCCGCCGGGGGTCTCCCCGCCCGGGTTCTCCCCGCCGGGGCTTTCGCCGCCGGGATTCTCGCCCCCGGGGTTCTCGCCCCCGGGGCTGCTCGTGGTGGACGGCCCGCCCGGCTGGGTGCCGGTGGCGGTGCGCGTGTAGCCGCCGTGGTGGTGCCCCCCGGGCCTGCCGTCGCCGCCGGTATGCGCGAACGCGAGCCCCGCCTGCAGCGTCAGCGCCAGGCCGACCGGGAAGGCGACAATGACTGCTGCCCTTTTGACCGATTCTGATCGGAAATTGCGTGGGATGGCCACGCGTAGCCCCCTAGGAAGGATTGGCCGGATATTGGATCTTGTTTTTCCCCACCCATATCCAATGGCCGTGTCGCTTTGTTTTACCATGGACCGCCGGGAATTCTGACGGACTCCCGGGAGCGGTATCGCCCGAAACCGGGATGGGCCGCATACCGGGGAGTGGGGGCGGGATGCCGCGCGGGCAGGAGCACGCCGAGAGAGGCCACGTGGTCGGTGGCCGGTATCGGCTGGTCAGCGTCATCGGGAGCGGAGGGATGGGTACCGTCTGGCGGGCCCACGACGAGCTCCTGGACCGGCCGGTGGCGGCCAAGGTGCTCAATGTGGTTTTCGGCCACCATTCCGAGGACCAGAACCGGCGTGAGCGGTCGCTTCGCGAGGCGCGCGCCACGGCGCGCATCAACCATCCGAATGTGGTGCGGGTCTACGACTATGTCGAGGACGACGATCGTCTGTGGATCGTCATGGAACTTCTCGCCGCTCGTTCCCTTGATGCGGTTTTGGACGAAGACGGCCCGCTGACTCCGCAGGACGCGGCAGCCATAGGCGTGCAAATCGCCCGGGCCCTGCGGGTGGTCCACGAGCACGGCGTGCTGCACCGCGACGTGAAGCCCGGCAACGTGATGATCGAGGCCGACGGGCACGCCGTCCTCACCGACTTCGGCATCGCCGCGCTGGAGGGCAGCACCGGCCTCACCGGCACCGGGGCGATCGTCGGCTCGCCGGAGTTCATGGCCCCCGAGCGCATCGAGAGCGACAGCCCGGGCCCCGCATCCGACCTGTGGTCGCTGGGTGTCACGCTGTGCGCCGCGGTCACCGGCAGCTCGCCGTTCCGCCGCTCCACGCCGGTCGCCACGCTCGCCGCGATCGTCATCGCGGAACCCGAAGTACCGGACGCCACGGGTCCGTTGGAGCCGCTGGTGCGCGCCCTCTTCGCGCGCGACCCGGAGGCCCGCCCGGACGCCGCCGCGGTGATGGCCGGCCTGCAGACCGTGCTCGACGCCGAGGCCAGGCGGCACAGCAACGACCCCACCCGGGAGGTCGTCGCCCTCGCCGCGGACGCCCCGACCTGGCAGCTCGAACCGGGGGCCGTGGCCGGCGGCGCCGCTCCCGAGGCCGCCGCGTCCGGCACCGCCGCACCGGCGCAGGCGCCGGAACTCGACGAGTCCGCGGGGCCCGGCGCACCCGGTGACGGCACTCAGGACCTGCGCACGGTCCTGAACCCGGCGGCCCAGCAGGCGCCCGCCGCACCGCGCGGCGAGGACGCCACCGCTTCGCTGCTGATGCCCGCCGCCCGACCGCCGGTCGGGCCCCCGCCCGGGCAGGTGACCGAGGAACTGCCCCGCGTACCGGCCCCGCCGCCCCGCGACGAGGTACCGGTGACGCTGTCGCCGATGCCGGGGGACACCACCCCCGCCACCGTCCTGCCGGGCACCGCGACGCCGACCCGCGAGGTCGGCCCGCCGGCCGCGCGCCCGTGGTGGCGGAAGCCCGTCGTGGTGGGGCCGAGCGCGGCCGCGGTCGTCGCGGCGATCGTGATCGGCGCCGTGCTGGCGTCCGGCGGGGGCGACGACGACAAGGCGAAGAACCAGGCGCAGACCGGGAGTTCCGTCTCGGCATCGCAGGACCCGACGGACGGCGCCGGGCCGAGTGCCTCCGCAGGCCCGCCGACCAGCGCACCGGCCACCCAGGCACCGAAGGCCCCCGTCTACCCAGCCGAGGCCACGGTCGTCGCCGCGGCGCCGATCCCGGTCGCCACCGCGGACGAGAAGCGCTTCGCCTGGCCGGTGCCCCAAGGCTGGCGGCGCAACGAGCAGGACGGCGTGGTGCGCTACGACGCCCCGAGCCCGCCGTCGATGCTGGCCGCGCGCACCGCCTTCAAGCAGACCGACGACCTGCTGGAGCAGTGGCGTCCGCAGGAGCAGCGGTCGGTCGCGGTGTTCTCCGGCTACAAGCTGATCCGCTTCGAGGAGCGCACGATCCGCGGCAACCCCGGCGTGGTGTGGGAGTACACCTGGACCGAGGGCGGCGACGAACTCCACGCCGTGCTCACCGCGTTCATCGAGAACGGCCTGTACGTCGAGGTCGACGTCCGGAGCAACGCGGCCAACTGGGAGCGCGACCAGGCGCTGTTCTTCTGGGCGCTGCAGAACCTCAAGCTGGCCGGCGGCTGAGCCAGGGCAGGGGGCGCAGGGGGCGGACAGGCGGCCGCTGAGACTGCCGGCCGCCCCGGCTCAGCGCCGCAGCGCTTCCAGTCCCAGCAGTGCGACATGCAGGGACAGGCAGCTCTCCACCTGGTCCAGATCCACCGACAGCACCCGCTCGATGCGGTGCAGGCGTTCGTAGAACGACGGCCGCGACAGGTGTGCGGCGTCCGCCGCCGCCGACTTGTTGCGGCCGTGCTCCAGGTAGATGCCGAGCATCTGCACCAACTGCGTTCCGTGCTGCGCGTCGTACGCCAGCAGCGGGCCCAACTCGCGCTCCACGTACGTCTGCAGCCGCGCATCGTCGCGCAGCAGGTGCAGCAGGCCGCGCAACCGCACGTCGGGCAGCCGGTAGAACGCCGCCCCGCCGCCCTGGTGCACCGCGGCGTCCGCGACCTGGGTGGCCTCGAGGAGTGACCGCCGCGCATCGCGCACCGCGCCGACCGACGAGCCGACCGCGATGACGATGTCCGCGGCCAAGTCCGGGGCGAGCTTGCGCAGCGCGGCCGAGAAGCCCTCGAGGGCGGCGTCCTCGGTGTCCTGCGCGTTGAGCGCGACCAGCAGCCCGACGCTGTCGTCGTCGAGCCCGCCGACCAGCGCGGCGAGCCGCCGCTCGCGGACCGCGGCCGCCGCGGTCTCGGTGAAGTCGCGCAGCCGGGCCTGGGATTCCAGGGCCGCCGGGGTCACCCCGCGGCGCAGCCGCAGCACCACGCCGACCAGCCGCCGCCCCTCCAGCTGCACGCCCAGCGCGCGGGCCCGCAGCGTCACCTCGGCGACCGTGTACGAGTGCGTCAGGATGCCGGACAGCAGCGTCCGGTGGGTCTGCCGCTCCAGCGTCTCGCGGTCGCGCACCACCAGCCGGTTCAGCGCCAGCGTGGACGCCGCGCGCTCCAGCAGCATGGTCTGCTGCGGCGGCGGGTTGCCGCCGTCGCCGACCAGGATCAGCCGGCCCCAGTCGTGCCCGCGCGCGCCGACCATGGTGACCAGCCAGCCGGCCCGCTCGTCGAAGCCGGTCCGGGCGCCGAGGCGCACCTGCCGGGAGCGGTCCTCCCAGTGGTCGAGGAGCGACTCGGCGCGCACCCCGGCGGCGTCGTACGCGAGCACCTGGTGGGCGAGGTTCTCCAGCACCACCGGGCGGCCGGACATGCGGGACGCCTGGCGCACCACGTCGGCCGGCTCGGCGCCCTCCACGGCCAGTTCGTTGAACGCCTGGTGCACCGCCTCGGAGGCCTGCAGCTCGGCCAGCTGGGCGTCGATGATCAGCCCGTGCACGGCCTCGGTGATGCCCACGAAGTGCGTCTCGTGGCGCAGCGTGACGACCGGGAGGCCGGCCTGCTCGGCGGCCGCGACCAGGGCCCGGGGGAGCTGGTCGGCGTACCGCCGGCCGAGCTCGATGACCAGGCCCGCCGCGTCCACGTCCACCAGGTCGCGGACGTAGCGCTGCAGTCCCTCGCGCTCCTCGGGCAGCGCGATGCCGGTGGCCAGGACCAGCTCGCCGCCGCGCAGCAGCCGGGCGGCGTCCGGGATCTCGCTGATGTGCACCCAGCGGACCGGTCGGGACAGCCCGCGCTCGCCCGCGACCACCTGGGGCATTCCGCGGCGCACGGCATCGAGGGCCACTACGTCGGCGACCGTGGGAAACACTGGCTGACCTCCCCAACCTGTAAATGCGCATCGGCGCACCGCTTCCATCGTGACAGGTTTCGCCCGACACACGACGGCAGGGCCGAACGGCTGCGGGTCCCCCAAAACAGACAGGGCACCTTTGCCGATGTGTAAAGCCACTGGGCTCTGGCCTGTCGCCGTGGCAGTTGCGGCACCTGGTGTCGGCGCGGCATCGTCCTACGCTGACGCGGTAGACGCGCCGATCCGATGGATACCTCAGCCAGAATGGCAGCAGACGACGGATTCCATCGCAAACAACGGCCGATTCTGTGGAGACCATCCGTCCGGGTGGCATCTCGACAGCGCATCACAGCGCAACGCAGTTCCGGCCGTGCATCCCGCAAGATTGTGGGGGAACGCGCACGTCGGGACTGCCGGACCGCCGCAGTCCGCCGGAACCGGGGCAGCTCCGAGCTGCTTCGAGCAGAAGTGCCAGTGGAGGGCCGAATGCAGGACTTCGCCGAGGGTCACCAGTTCATCGGGGGCCGCCTGCGCCCCGGATCGTCCGGTGAGACGTTCGACGTCACCAACCCCGCGAACGGACAGGTCGTCGAGACCGTCACCCTGGCGGACACCGCCGATGTGGATGCCGCGGTAGCGAGTGCGTCGGCGGCGTTCCCGGAGTGGTCGAAGGCCGCTCCGGCGGACCGCGCGGGCGCCCTGAACCGCCTCGCCGCGGTGCTCGAGGAGCGCGCCGAGGACTTCGCGCGCGCCGAGACCGCGCAGGCCGGCAAGCCGATCAAGCTGACCCGCGAGTTCGACGTGCCCGGCACGATCGACAACGTCTCGTACTTCGCCGGTGCCGCGCGCAACCTCGAGGGCAAGGCGTCCGCCGAGTACAGCGCCGACCACACCTCGTCGATCCGCCGCGAGGCGATCGGCGTCGTCGGCTCCATCGCGCCGTGGAACTACCCGCTGCAGATGGCCGCCTGGAAGATCCTCCCGGCCATCGCCGCGGGCAACACGATCGTCCTCAAGCCGGCCGAGATCACCCCGCTGACCTCGCTGATGTTCGCCCAGGCGTGCACCGACGCGGGCATCCCCGACGGTGTCGTCAACGTGGTCACCGGCAAGGGCCGCACGGTCGGCGAGTACCTCATGGGCCACCGCGACGTGTCGATGATCTCGTTCACCGGCTCGACCGGCGTCGGCAAGCGCGTCGCCGAGGTCGCCATGGGCACCGTCAAGCGCATGCACCTCGAACTGGGCGGCAAGGCCCCGTTCGTGGTCTTCGACGACGCGGACCTGGACGCCGCAATCAACGGCGCGGTCGCCGCCTCGCTCATCAACTCCGGCCAGGACTGCACCGCGGCGACCCGCGCGTACGTCCAGCGCCCGCTCTTCGACGCGTTCGTCGAGGGCGTCGCGGAGCTGTACGCCGCGGTCCGGCACGGCGACACGATGGACCCGTCGACCGACAACGGCCCGCTCGTCTCGCGCCGCCAGCAGGAGTCGGTGGCCGGCTTCATCGACCGCGCCCGCGGCTACGGCGCCAAGATCGTGGTCGGCGGCGAGGCCCCCGGCGGCGCCCTGGCGGACGGCGCGTTCTACCGCCCGACCCTGGTCACCGGCGTGTCCCAGGACTCCGAGATCGTGCAGGACGAGATCTTCGGCCCGGTCCTGGTCGTGCTGCCCTTCGACAGCGACGAAGAGGGCATCCGCCTCGCCAACGACACGCCGTACGGCCTGGCCGCCTCGGCCTGGACCCGCGACGTGTTCCGGGCCGGCCGCGCCACCCGCGAGATCCAGGCGGGCTGCGTGTGGGTCAACGACCACATCCCGATCATCAGCGACATGCCGCACGGCGGCTACAAGGCCTCCGGCTTCGGCAAGGACATGTCGCAGTACTCGTTCGACGAGTACACGAACATCAAGCACGTGATGTACGACATCACCGCCGCCGCCAAGAAGGACTGGCACCGGACCATTTTTGGAGACCGGTAATCACACCCATCCGCCGCGGTCCGTGAGCGCGGCGGGCGGGCCGGCCGAGTCGTCTCCGAGCGACCTCGGCCGGCCCGCCCGCCGCACGGACCGCGGTACGTACCAAGGCGCTTGCCCGCCGCCCGGGAGCCGGGCGGCCGGCCGGTGCTGTCCAGAGGGAACATGAGCGAGCAGCAGCGGGCCGGCGCGTCCGGCGACGTCAACCTGGTGGGCCTGAGCAAGAGCTTCGGCAGCAACACCGTCGTCCAGCCCACGGATCTGACGATCCCCGCGGGCTCATTCTTCGCGGTCCTCGGCGCCTCCGGGTGCGGCAAGACGACCACGCTGCGGATGATCGCCGGCCTGGAGGAGCCGACCACCGGACAGGTGCTCATCGGCGGCCAGGACGTCACCGGTCTGCCGCCCTACAAGCGGCCGGTCAACACCGTTTTCCAGAACTACGCGCTGTTCCCGCACCTCAGCGTCGCGGAGAACGTCGCGTTCGGTCTGCGCCGCAAGGGCCGCAAGGACGTCGACGGCCCGGTCAAGGAGATGCTGGAGCTGGTCGAGCTCGGGCACCTGGGCGGCCGCAAGCCCGCTCAGCTCTCGGGCGGCCAGCAGCAGCGTGTCGCGGTGGCCCGGGCGCTCATCAACCACCCGCAGGTCCTGCTCCTGGACGAGCCGCTGGGCGCGCTCGACCTGAAGCTGCGCCGCCAGATGCAGCTCGAGCTCAAGCGCATCCAGACCGAGGTCGGCATCACCTTCGTGCACGTCACGCACGACCAGGAAGAGGCCATGACCATGGCCGACACCATCGCCGTCATGAACGGCGGGGTCGTCGAGCAACTCGGTTCGCCGGCCGACCTGTACGAGTCGCCGCGCACCAAGTTCGTGGCGAACTTCCTCGGCCAGTCCAATCTGCTGGACACCCGGATCACCGGCACCAGCGGCGGCTACCTGCTCATGGACGTGCACGGCACCCGCATGGCGCTCCCGGTCGACCGCACCGCCGCGCAGGGCGACCAGGTCGTCATGGGCATCCGCCCGGAGAAGATCGCCATCCAGCACGCCTCGGCGGCCGACTCGAACGGGAACCGGAACCGAATAGACGGCGGCGTCATCGTCGACTCCAGCTTCATCGGCGTCTCCACGCAGTACACCGTCCGCATGCCGTGGGCACAGGAGATCACCGTGTTCGAGCAGAACATGGAGCGCGACCACCGCCTCGTGCCCGGCGCGCCCGTCGTCCTGCACTGGAACCCGGACCACGGCTTCGGCCTCGCGCCCGAGCCCGCGACGGCATCGGCGGCGGTGAAGGCATGAACGCTCTCGCCCCCACCGGCGGCGGTGGCGGCGGCGGGACGGACGACCTGAAGGAGCCGCCGAAGCGCGGCCGCTGGGTCCCGTACGCCCTGCTCGCGCCCGGCATGATCTGGCTGGTCGTCTTCTTCCTGATCCCGATGCTGGTCCAGGGCGGCACCTCGCTCCAGACCGGCGGCCTGGAGAAGGGCTACGAGTTCACGTGGCACTTCTCCACTTACTGGGACGCGCTGCAGACGTACTACCCGCAGTTCCTGCGGTCCTTCGGGTACGCCGCGGCCGCGACGGTCATGTGCCTGGTCATCGGCTACCCGCTCGCGTACGCCATCGCCTTCAAGGCCGGCAAGTGGCGCGGCCTGTGGCTGGTCCTGGTCATCGCGCCGTTCTTCACCAGCTTCCTGGTCCGCACGCTGGCCTGGAAGACGATCCTGGCCGACAACGGCATCGTGGTCGACGTCCTCAACACGCTGCACTTCACCGACGTCACCGCGCTGCTCGGGCTGACCGAGGGCGACCGCGTGCTGGCCACGCCGCTCGCGGTGATCTGCGGTCTGACGTACAACTTCCTGCCGTTCATGGTGCTGCCGCTGTACGCCTCGCTGGAGCGCATCGACCCGCGCCTGCACGAGGCCGCGAACGACCTGTACGCGGACCCGAAGACGACCTTCCGCAAGGTCACCTTCCCGCTGTCGCTGCCCGGCGTGGTCTCCGGCACGCTGCTGACCTTCATCCCGGCGTCCGGCGACTACGTGAACGCCGCGTGGCTCGGCTCGCCGGACACCGGCATGGCGGGCAACGTGATCCAGACGCAGTTCCTGCGCGTCCTGGACTACCCGACCGCAGCCGCCCTGTCGTTCATCCTCATGCTGCTCATCGTGCTGATGGTGTCGGCGTACATCCGCAAGGCCGGGACGGAGGAACTCGTCTGATGACCGCGACCCTCACCCCGCAGACCGGCGGCTCGCACGCAGGCGGGTCGCACCGCCGGGCCACCCCGCCCGCGGCCCACCAGCTGTCCGCCCCGGCCCGCGCGCTGCGCTGGCTGCGCCGCAACGTCGTGACGCTGTTCGGCATCCTGGCGCTCGCGTACATGACGCTGCCGAACCTGGTCGTGCTGCTGTTCTCGTTCAACGACCCGAACGGCAAGTTCAACTACACCTGGAACGGCTTCACGCTCGACGCGTGGAAGGACCCGTTCGGCGTCGCGGGCATCAAGGACTCGCTGATCACCAGCCTGGAGATCGCCTTCCTGTCCACGCTGTTCGCGACCGTGCTCGGCACCGCCGTGGCGTTCGCGCTGGGCCGCTACCGCTTCCGCGGCCGCGGCCTGACCAACACGCTGCTGTTCGTGCCGATGTCGATGCCCGAGGTCGTCATGGGCGCCTCGCTCGGCACGCTGTTCCTCAACATGCGCATCTCGTTCGGCTTCTGGACGATCCTGATCGCGCACGTGATGTTCTGCCTCAGCTTCGTCGTCGTCGCGGTCAAGGCGCGCGTGCTGGGCATGGACCCCAAGCTGGAAGAGGCCGCGCAGGACCTGTACGCGTCCCCGACGCAGACCTTCCTGCGCGTCACCCTGCCGATCGCCGCCCCCGGCATCGGCGCCGGCGCCCTCCTCGCGTTCTCGCTGTCCTTCGACGACTTCGTCATCACGAACTTCAACTCGGGCGACACCGTCACCTTCCCGATGTTCGTGTGGGGCGCGGCGCAGCGGGGTACTCCGCCGCAGATCAACGTGATCGGGTCCGCGATGTTCTTCATCGCGATCGCGGTCGTCATCGTCGGCCAAGTGCGGACGAACCGCAGGAAGCAAAAGGCTTCCTGACAAGTAGGCAGTGCGAGCGGCCCGGCCTCTCCGGCCGGGCCGCACAAGAGAGGTTGTGGAAACCGATGGATCCCGCGAAGTCTCTGGATCCCACCCGGTCCCTCGCGGACGCGACGCCGGTCCCGTTCTGGCTCGACGACCCGGCCCGCCCGGCGGCGCTGCCCGCGCTGATCGGCGACGACCACGCCGACCTCGCGGTGGTCGGCGGCGGCTACTCGGGCCTGTGGACCGCGCTGATCGCCAAGGAGCGCAACCCCTCGCGCGACGTCGTGCTGATCGAGGGCCAGGAGATCGGCTGGGCGGCCTCGGGCCGCAACGGCGGTTTCTGCGCGGCCAGCCTCACGCACGGCTTCTGGAACGGCCTGGACCGCTGGCCGGACGACATCCGCCGCCTGGAGCAGCTCGGCGAGGAGAACCTCGACGAGATCGAGGCCGCGGTCAAGCGGTACGGCATCGACTGCGACTACCGCCGCACCGGCGAGCTCGCGGTGGCCACCCAGCAGTGGCAGGCCGACGAGCTGCGCGAAGGCGTCGCGATCATGCAGGAGCACGGCATCGACGCCGAGTTCCTGGACCGCGACCAGGTGCAGGCCGAGGTCCACTCGCCGACGTACCAGGCCGGCCTGTGGGACAAGAACGGCTGCGCGATCGTGAACCCGGCCAAGCTGGCCTGGGGCCTCAAGGCCGCATGCCTCAAGCTCGGCGTCCGCATCTACGAGCACACCCAGGCCACCGACCTGAAGGCGCACGGCGCCGGCATGGTGCTGACCACCGGCTACGGCAAGCTCTACGCGGGCCGCGTCGCGCTGGGCACCAACGTGTTCCCGAACCTGGTCAAGCGCCTGCGCTCGTTCGTCGTGCCGGTCTACGACTACGCGATGATGACCGAGCCGCTGAGCGAGGAGCAGCTCGACTCGATCGGCTGGAAGAACCGCCAGGGCATCGGCGACAGCGCCAACCACTTCCACTACTACCGGCTGTCCGCGGACAACCGGATCCTGTGGGGCGGCTACGACGCGGTCTACGACTTCAACCAGAAGGTCTCCGCCGACCACGACCAGCGGCCGGCCACCTTCGCCAAGCTCGCCGGGCACTTCTTCGAGACGTTCCCGCAGCTCGAAGGCCTGCGCTTCACGCACACGTGGGGCGGCGCGATCGACACGTGCAGCCGCTTCTCGGCGTTCTTCGGCACCGCGTACAAGGGCAAGGTCGCGTACGCGATGGGCTACACCGGCCTGGGCGTCGGCGCCACCCGCTTCGGCGCCGAGGTCATGCTCGACAAGCTGGACGGCCGTTCCACCGAGCGCACCGAGCTCAAGATGGTCAAGACCAAGCCGATCCCGTTCCCGCCGGAGCCGGTCCGCTGGGTCGGCATCGAGCTCACCCAGCGCGCGCTGACCCGCGCCGACGCCAACGGCGGCAAGCGCAACCTGTGGCTCAAGGCGCTCGACAAGGCCGGTATGGGCTTCGACAGCTGATCTGCGCTGCGCGTACCCCGCGCGGCGGTCACTCGTCAGGCGGCACCCGAAAGGGTGCCGCCTGACGGCTTTTTCCGGCTTGTCAGGGCATGCCGGGCGGCTCCGCACGACGACCTGTAAGGCTGTGCGCCGAACGGCCGACAGGGTGCAGGTTGAGTGCGGCCCCGCGGTTGATGAGACTGGCGTACGTAGGGGTGCGGTGCGCGGTTCGACCCGTTTGGTCCGCCCCGGCCCCGTACTCGAGTTCTTCGCCGCCGACGCGCATGTTCGGCGCCGTCACCGGAGGCCCTCACTTGAGCAAGCACATCACCCACTGGATCGGCGGCGCCGCCTGGACCGGCACCTCCGAGCGCCGCGGCGACATCTACAACCCCGCCACCGGCAAGGTGACCGGCACCGTCGACTTCGCCTCGGTCGCCGAGGTGGACGCTGCCGTGGGCGCCGCTGTCGAGGCCTTCGCGTCCTGGCGCAACGCGTCGCTCGCCAAGCGCTCGCAGGTGCTGTTCAAGTTCCGCGAGCTGCTCGACGCCAAGAAGGACGAGCTGGCCGCGATCATCGTCGAAGAGCACGGCAAGGTGCACTCCGACGCGCTCGGCGAGATCGCCCGCGGCCAGGAGGTCGTGGAGTTCGCGTGCGGCGTGCCGCAGCTGCAGAAGGGCGGCTTCTCGGAGCAGGCCTCGACCGGCATCGACGTCTACTCGATCCGCCAGCCGCTCGGCCCGGTCGCGATCATCTCGCCGTTCAACTTCCCGGCGATGGTCCCGATGTGGTTCTTCCCGCTCGCCATCGCGACCGGCAACACCGTCATCCTCAAGCCGTCCGAGAAGGACCCGTCGGCCGCGCAGTTCCTGGCCGAGCTGTGGAAGCAGGCCGGCCTGCCGGACGGCGTCTTCAACGTCGTGCACGGCGACAAGGTCTCGGTCGACCGCCTGCTCGAGCACCCGGACGTCAAGTCCGTGTCGTTCGTGGGCTCGACCCCGATCGCCAAGTACGTGTACGAGAACGGCACCCGCTACGGCAAGCGCGTGCAGGCCCTGGGCGGCGCCAAGAACCACATGCTGGTGCTCCCGGACGCCGACCTCGACCTGGTCGCCGACGCCGCGGTCAACGCCGGCTTCGGTGCCGCGGGCGAGCGCTGCATGGCCATCTCCGCGCTGGTCGCGGTCGAGCCGATCGCGGACGAGCTGATCGCCAAGATCAAGGAGCGCATCGCGGGCCTGCGCGTCGGCGCCGGCTGCAACGCCACCTCCGAGATGGGCCCGCTGGTCACCCGCCAGCACGCCGACAAGGTCATCTCGTACGTCGAGGCGGGCGTCAAGGAGGGTGCCGAGCTGGTCGTCGACGGCCGCCTGCACCCGATCGACGGCGACGACACCGCGGACGGCTTCTGGCTCGGTCCGACGCTGTTCGACAAGGTCACCCCGGAGATGTCCATCTACACGGACGAGATCTTCGGCCCGGTGCTGTCGGTCGTGCGCGTCGAGTCGTACGACGAGGGCCTGGCGCTCATCAACGCCAACCCGTACGGCAACGGCACCGCGATCTTCACGAACGACGGCGGCGCGGCCCGCAAGTTCCAGAACGAGGTCGAGGTCGGCATGGTCGGCATCAACGTGCCGATCCCGGTGCCGGTGGCCTACTACTCGTTCGGCGGCTGGAAGGCCTCGCTGTTCGGCGACACCCACGCGTACGGCGCCGAGGGCGTGCACTTCTTCACGCGCGGCAAGGTCGTCACGCAGCGCTGGCTCGACCCCTCGCACGGCGGCATCAACCTGGGCTTCCCGACCAACAGCTGATCACCGGTCGAGCGAGCCCGCGCAGTACTGCAGTACCCGCAGCTGATCCGCCTTCTGCGGTCTTCCACAGCCCCGCCGGACGCCAATGGCGTCGTCCGGCGGGGCTGTGCCCGTTCCCCCGATCGGACTTCCATACTCATGCGTATGTAACGCATCCGCCATAGCTTTCCGGAATACGTCCACAGATCTTTGCCGCGGCCATTCCCGTTGCGCGCCCGGGGTGGCACCATGCGTGACGACTCGTCAGATGATCGACGCTGAGCGAGCCGGCACGACCTGAACCCTTCGAACCACCGAACGAAGAGGCGCATGAGCACGACGGCTGCGGACCCGGTCACCCTCGTCCAGATCTCCGACCTGCACTTCCCCGACACCGCAGGTGTCCGCGGATTCGTGCAGCACGACCCGGACGCCGGCCTCGCCGCCGTCCTCGGCCACGCCGCCGGCGCGATAGCCGCGGCGTCCCTCGTGGTGGCCACCGGCGACCTCGCCGACCTGGGGGAGCCCGGGGCCTACGAGCGCCTCGGCGACGTCCTGGACGCCGTTCCGGCGCCCGTCTACTGCCTGTCCGGCAACCACGACAGGAACGACGCCTACCGGGCCTGCCTGCCGCGCCGCAACGTGCACCTGGAGACCGCGGTCCGCGTCGGCTCCTGGCTGATGCTCTTCCTGGACAGCAACGCCCGCGGCCGCGAGGACGCCGGCGACGGCACGTACCGCGACCGCGACGACCGCATGACGGCCGCCGAGCAGCCCGAGCTCACCCCCGCCGAGGCCGCGCAGGCCCGCGCGATCCTGGAGGCGACCTCCGCCGAGCACGTCTTCGTGTGGCTGCACCACCCGCCGCTGCCCGACATCGCACCGGACGCCCAGGGCGACACCGAACTGGCAAAGCTGGTCCGCGACTTCCCCAAGATCCGGGCGCTGGGTGCCGGTCACCTGCACGGCGACCTGCACGGCACCTTCGAGGGGCGGCCGGTGTTCGTGTGCCCGTCCACCACGTACAGCATCGACTACGCGGGGCGGGTCTTCGACGGACCCAGCTACCGCACCTACACTCTCCACGCGGACGGCACTGTCGAATCGGAAGCCCTCACCGTCCCGGGGGACATCACCGACACGATGCGCGCCAAGCCCGCGCCGAAGTTCCTGACCGACCTGATGATGGGCCGGATCACGCTCGAAGAGATGCGTGAGCTGACCGACGCCGAATTCGAAGAGCGCTTCGGCGAGCCGCGCCCGACCCGCGGCGCCTAGACCGCACGCGTCCCCCCGCCGCGTGAGCAGTACGGGTCCCGCAGAACCACGCGGGGCCCGAAGTACGTGTGAGTACGTACGCGCGTACGTACGTGTGAGAGGAGCACGTGTGGGGCACCAGCACGCGGATGCCGAGGACGGCACCATCGCCCTCGAAGGCATCCGCAACTTCCGGGACATCGGCGGACTGCCGACCGCCGACGGACGCCGTATCCGGCCCGGCCGCTACTTCCGCAGCGGACACCTGGCCAAGCCGACCGAGGCCGACCGCGAGGCGCTTGCCGCGCTCGGCATCCGGCTGGTCGTCGACCTGCGCAGCCCGGCCGACATCGAACTCGACGGTGCGGACGTCCTCCCCGACGGCGCGCGGTGGATCAACCTGCCGATGTCCGACCCGGCGCGCACGTCCGACTTCTGGTCGGACATCAAGGCCGGGGACATGGCCGTCCTCCGCGAGCGCCTCGGCGACGGCAAGGCCGAGAAGGCCATCGCGCACGACTACCGCGACCAGGTGGTGAGCCGCCGCGCCAACCACGTCACGCTGCTCAACGCGCTGATCGAGGCGGACGGCCTGCCGGTCGTCGTGCACTGCTCGGCGGGCAAGGACCGCGCGGGCATCGCCGCCGCCCTGGTCCAGCGCATCGCGGGCGTGCCGGACGACGCGATCCTGGCGAACTACCTGGAGAGCAACGACCCGGAGCGCCGCTACGCGCCGAGCACCGACAAGCTCGCGGCGCGGCCCGAACTCATGGCGCTGTTCCAGCCGTTCCTCGAAGTGCGCGAGGAGTACCTGGTGGGTTCCCTCGAAGTCATGGACACCCACTGGGGATCCTTCGAGGCGTACCTCGCCGAGGGCCTGGAGTTCGACGAGGACAAGCAGAAGCGCCTGCGCGAACTCCTCCTGGAGGACTGAGCGCGGCACCCGCAAGTCTGCAAGGCCCCGGCGAACTCCCGTCGGGGCCTTGGTCGTTCGGTGACACGTGTCAACGCGTTTCGATGTCATCGGCTATTGACTTGATTCTTTCGGAGCGGCACATTTCCGATGCTCATGCGCACGTCGGCTCGACTCTTCCGGGCGGGCCCACCCATGGGACGAGGAGACTTTCTGTGCCACGCACTTACCTCCGACGTGCGGTCGCGGCAGCGTCCGCCGGACTGGTCGCCGTCTCGGGACTTGTCGCTCTGGCCCCTGCCGCGGGCGCGGGCACCGTGCGGCCGACCGTGACATGCGTACTGCCCGCCGGGCAGGGCACGTTCACCGGCCCGCAGGACGTCACCGTCACGCTGGACAAGTCCGCGGTGCCGGCCGGCGGCCAGCTGACCGGGACCGTCACGCTGGGCGTGAGCCCGGCCAAGAGCTCGCTCAGCCTGACCATTTACGCCACCCCGTCCATCACGCTGGCGATGAAGGGCGCGGCCACCGGCGAGGTGACGGTCACCGGAACCGAGCAGACGATCATCGCGGTGAAGGACGAGCCGGTGCCGATCGCGGCGTACAGCGGGAAGTTCAACATCCCGGTATCTGCGACCGCGGGCGGCCGGATCGAGTTCACCGTCGTCAAGATGGTCACGGACACCACGCTGGCGCCCGGCGGGATGGTCTTCCCGACCACGTGCACCGTCGACGCGGGCGGCGACGCCGTCGTGGCGGACGTCGCGGTCGAGGGGAGCGGCGGCGAGCCGGCCGTACTGACCGCGCCGGGCGGCGACTTGCACCCCGGGCAGCCGATCGCCCTCGGCGGCAGCAAGTTCACCCCGAACGGGGCCGTGCAGGTCCAGTTGTGCAACGGCGACGGCAGCGGCTGTGCCGCGTCGCGCTTCACCGCGGACACGCTGGCGGTCGACGGCGCCGGCGTCCTGACCGGTACGGCCACCCTCGCGCCGACCGGACTGCCGGAAGGCGCGTACATCGTCAAGGTGGTCGGCGGCGAGAAGGAAGCCCAGGCCGGCATCTCCGTCAAGCCGTTCGTGGTGACCGGACCGCGCGAGGCCACCCTGAGCACGTCGTCCGGCGGCCTCGGCACCGTCGTGCACATCACCGGACGGAACTGGACGCCGAACGTCGGCGCCAACGTCACGCAACTGGACTCCGACGGCTTCGAATTGTGGCCCACCCACAACTTCGACGTGGGGTACGACGGCACGTTCACCACGCAGTTCACGATCGACTCGCCGTGGGTCAAGGGGCTGCTCGTCCGCGAAGGCACCTACGACGACCGTTCCGTCACCCTCCCGTTCACTCTCACCGAGGGCCCGCCGCCCGCGACGCAGAACGCCGCGGTGACGCTGGCGCCCGGCACGCTCACGATGTCCCAGGCCGGCACCGGCCTCGACTTCGGCGCGGTGACCCTGAACGGCGAGGCGCAGACCGCCAAGGCGGACCTGAACCGGGTGACCGTCCTGGACACGCGCGGCGGCAACCTCGGCTGGTCGCTCACCGGCACCATGACCGATCTGACCGCGGCGAACGGAGTGGACAAGATCCCCGCGGGCAACATCGCCTGGACCCCGTCCTGCGCCGCCTCGGCAGCCAGCCTCAACCCGGTCGCCGACGGCTCCCCGGGTCCCCTCGGCGCGACCGCCGCCACCCTGTGCAGCGCCGCACCCACCGGCGCGACGACCGGCGGCAAGTTCACCGCGGATGCCGAACTCGTCCTGACCACGCCCAAGTTCGCCGCAGCAGGCGCCTACACAGGAACACTCACTCTCACCCTCGCCTGACCCGTGTACCGCTCACGCCGACGGCGCCGGAGTCCGTGCTCCGGCGCCGTCGGCGTACCTGCTCGGTCAATCGCGGGCGGTGGCCTGGTACATCGCCCACACGTCGGACCCGAAGCGCGGGCTGTAGTTGCGCCTGAAGCGGGAACTGTCGGCCGTCGAGGTGACGCCGACGAGCCAGCCGATCTCGGGGAACCGCCAGACCCAGGGGCCGCCGCTCGATCCGGGGCCGTAGTTGCAGGCCACCTCGACGAACACCTTGCGGGGGATCAGCGGGGCGACGCATTCCTGTTCGACGTTCCCGCCGTCCATGTTCTTCGGATAGCCCAGGACGCGTACGTCGGCCGGGCGGACCGGGTAGCCGCCGGTGCGGATTCCGTAGCCGCCGTACTGGTCCACGATGCGCTTGCCGGAGAATCCGTTCGCGGTGGTCACGAAGGCGACGTCGTGGCTGAACGCCTTGTCGGTGGTGTACTTGTCGCCGTTGCCCTCGGCGATCCACACGTCGAACGTGCGCAGCGTCCGGGCCGGGAAGGCGCTCAACGCGTTGAGCGTGCTGCCGGCTTGGTATTGCGAGATGAACACCCAGTTCTGCATCCACCGGCCGTCCTTCCCGGAATGCACGCAGTGCGCCGCGGTGGCCAGAAGCCGCCGCGTACCGCTGTTGACCGCGGCGGCGGAGCACTTGTGGTCTTTCCCGTCCCCCGGATCACGGAAGAAGACCTTCCCCGAAGCCTGCGGAATCGCCCCG
This sequence comes from Yinghuangia soli, assembly GCF_021502675.1. Lineage (GTDB taxonomy): Bacteria > Actinomycetota > Actinomycetes > Streptomycetales > Streptomycetaceae > Yinghuangia > Yinghuangia soli. The sequence goes on along the minus strand of NZ_JAKFHA010000017.1, from coordinate 30,354 downwards.
CCGCTCGACGGCAGCCCCGGCACACCGCGCCCGGCACTTCCCGCCGACGGTGCCGCAGCCGGACCGCCGACCTGCTCCGGACCCGCAGGACCGGCCGTCGCACTCGCCTCGGCGGAAGCCTGCACGGACTCGTCCACGACCGGTTCGCGCTCCGTGGCCGCGCCGAGGCGCTGCGGCGTCCAGTACTTCTGCAGCAGCAACTGCCCGGCCGTATCGCCCAGGTCCCGCACGTTCCCGACGACCCGCCCCAACGTCGTATCGAACAACTCGGCGGCCTGCTCGACGGTCGCCCCGTCCGGCGACACCCCCGGATCGGACGAGGAACCACCCGAACTCCCGGGCGAGTTCGACGCCCCACTGCCCTTGTCGACCGCCCGCTTGATGCTGTCGCACCCGCTCAACGCAAGCGTCGCGACCAGCACCCCCGCAACCAGCACCCGTAACCGCCCCGCCGCACGCTTCCCGGCCATGGCCCCCTCCGAACCGACCCTCCCCGTACCACTCTTCGTAGCCGCAGCCATCCACCGCCAACCTCAAGCCAAGGCCAAATCCCGCCCTTCTCCCGCACATGCAGCAGGGCCCCGGCGGAAATCCGCCGGGGCCCTGCTGGTGTGTCAGGTGCTGCTCAGTCCTTCGGGGTGCCCTCGTCGGCGAGGGTGATGACCCAGCGCTTCTGCTGACGCGGGTAGAGGTACGCCACGTAGTAGACCGCGGCGACTGCGACGATGCCGAGGGTGTAGTACACCGGCTCCATGTCGGACTTGGCCAGTTCGTACATGACGTACAGCAGGCCGCCGATGAGCACGATCGGGACGGCCGGCCACAGCGGCATGCGCCAAGCCGGGGTGTGCTTGTGGTGGCCGCGGCGCGAGAACAGGGCGGCGACTGCGACGACCAGGTAGAGCAGGGTGACCGCGACCGAGGTCACGAGGCCCAGCAGCGTCAGGTCGACGAAGCACAGGACCGCACCCGGGACGCCGACCGCGAGGGTGGAGACCCACGGGGCGCCGAAGCGGTTGACGGTGCCGAACGCCTTGTTGACCGGGGTCGGCCACGCGCGGTCGCGCGCCGAGGCGTACAGGACGCGGGAGTTCTGGATGACCATGACGATCGCCGCGTTGATGATGGCGAGCGCGATGCACAGGCTGATGAACGTCGCCATGCCGGAGTTGCTCCAGCCCTCGATCATGCTCGGCAGGTCGCCCGCGGTCAGCGTCTCCATGTCGGAGGCGCCGAGGGTGATGGCGATCGTCGGGATGATCAGGATCGCGGCGCCCAGGCCCAGCGTCCACAGGACGGTGCGCGAGACGGTGCGGCGCGGCTGGTCCATCTCCTCGGCCAGGTAGACCGCGGTCGAGAAGCCCTGCAGGGCGAACAGCGCGACGGCCAGGCCGGAGATCAGCACACCCATGGTCAGCGGGCTCATGCCGCCGCCCTCGGTGAGCACCTCGGGCTTGATCAGCGTCGACGCGCCGCGCTCGGTGTGGCCGAAGCCGAGGAACGCGACCAGGGCGGCCGCGACGACCTCGAGGGCCAGGAAGATGCCGGTGACCCAGGCGTTGGCGCGCAGGTCGAGCAGGCCCATCACGGTCGCGCCGAGCATCACCAGGGCGCCGGCCCACTTGATGCCGGTCTCGTCGAGACTGACGATCGAGGTGATGTATTCACCGGTGCCGAGCGCGATGATCGGCGGCACCACCATCACCACGATGCCCGCGACGATGAAGGCGATCCAGGCCGCGAAGCGGCCCATGAACGTACCGACCATCGCGTACTCGCCGCCCGCGCTCGGCACCATCGTGCCCAGTTCGGAGTAGCAGAACGCGGCCAGCACGCACATCACGGCGGCGATCACGAGAGTCAGTGCGGTGCCGGTGCCCTGCGTCGCGAACATGCCGGGCACGATCACGAACAGCGAGGACGCCGGGGTCAGACAGGAAAGCGTGAGCAGAGTGCCTCCGACGACGCCGATCGACCGCTTCAGCGGCTTCGGTCCGTCGGGGTGCACGGCGGTGCCTGTGGTGCCGGTCGGGGGGTTCGGGGGCGATCCCGCGTCGACCTTGGGGAGTGTTGCTTCAGCCATGGGCGCGTCCTGATTCAACAGGGGGTGCGAGGTATCGCCTCCGGAGACGGGAGCAAGACGGGGCCGTGATGCGTCGTGGGACGTACGGCTGCGTCTGCAAGGTGCTGCGTTATGAAATCTGCCGTTCGTTCGAGCGTCAAGATCCCGTCAACAACCGATTCCGAAGGCAAACGACTGAAACTACGTCAGTTTCCTATGGTTGCGGGAATTTCCTGCAACGGATCCCGTCGTTTTGCCCGGGCAAAAAGTTACCGGCTGTGAGACACCTGTGATCTTCGGGACGGAAGGGGTCGGGCCGCGGGGAGGAGCGACGGCGGTCACACCAAGTCGCACTGCCTTCTGGCCGTACGGCCCGGGCGGTACGGTCCGGCGCATGAGCAATCGCGTCCTCGCGCACACCGGTGCGCGCCTGCCGATCGTCCAGGCGCCCATGGGCTGGATAGCCCGCTCCGGCCTCGCCGCCGCGGTCTCCGCGGCGGGCGGCCTCGGCATGATCGAGACGTCCTCCGGCGAGACCGACAACTGCAAGGCGGAGATCGACGCGATGGTGGCCGCCGGCCTGCCGTTCGGCGTCAACCTGCCGCTGATGTTCCTGCGCGACGACACGATGGTCCGGTACGTCGCGGAGGCGGGGGTGCGCTTCGTGACCACGTCCGCGGGCAACCCGGCGACCTTCCTGCCGCTGCTCAAGGAGCACGGGCTGACCGTCTACCACGTCGTCCCGTCGGTACGCGCGGCCCGCAAGGCGGTCGAGTGCGGCGTCGACGGGCTGGTCGTGGAAGGCGCGGAGGGCGGCGGCTTCAAGAACCCCGCCGAGGTCTCCCTGCTCGTGCTGCTCCAGGCCGTCCGCGAGTTGACCGACCTGCCGCTGATCGCCGCGGGCGGCATCGTGGACGGGCGCGGGATGGCCGCCGCGTTCGCGCTCGGCGCCGAGGCGGTCCAGATGGGCACGCGCTTCGTGGCGAGCGCCGAGAGCCCCGTGCACGGCAACTACAAGCAGGCCGTCGTCGGCGCCGACGAGACCGGCACCGTGGTGGTGAACCGCAACGGCAGCCCGACCATGCGGGTGCTCAAGACCGCGTACTCGAGCGAGCTCGCGGCCACCGGCGGCCAGGCGGGCGGCTCGCTGGCGGCGGTCAAGCAGCTGTACTTCGGCGGCGACATGGAGGCCTCGCTGGCCTCCGCGGGCCAGTCCGTGGGCCTGGTGCACCAGGTGCAGCCGGCTGCCGAGATCATCGAGGAGACGATGCGGACCTTCCGGGAAGCCCTGGACGAGGCCCGCAAGCGCGCCGACCTGCTGCCGTTCTGACCTGCTGACCTGCTGACCTGCCTGCGGGCCTTCTTGCCGGCCGCGCGCCTCACGAGCCTGCGCGGTCCGCTTCTTCTTCCGGTGCCCGGGGCAGGAAGCGGGCCGCGCACCAGAGCACGATGCCGACCAGGCACCAGCTCGCCAGCACGTCGCCCAGCCAGTGGTAGTCGCACCACAGCAGCGAGAATCCGATCAGCCCGCACAGCAGGATCGTCACTGCATAGACCCGCTTGCGCGCCCGCGACCCCAGGACGCACCCCAGAAGCAGGGCCGCCGCGCCGAAGCACACCGCGGATGTGGCCGTGTGCCCGGACGGGAAGAAGCCCCAGTCGCCGCCCGCCACCGGCTGCTCGTTCGTGCCGGGCCGCGCGATGGCCATCTTGCCGACGACGACGAGCACCGAGACGACGGCCACCGAGGCCGTCGCCACCGCCGCGAGCCGGAGCCGGAAGACGTGCGCGCCATGGGGGACCCCGCGCCGGCGCGGGGGAGTGCGCTGCACCGCGTATGCATAGGCCGCGGCCAGCGCGAGCCCGCCGGGCAGCGGACCGCCCAGGTCGGCGAGCCCGTGCATCGGGCCGTCCAGCCACCCGAGTCCCGAGGCCGCGGCCAGGTCGCGCATGCCGTCGCGGACCGACTCGTCCAGCGGGATCAGCGGCCCGGCGTCCGCGACGACCTGGACGGTCAGTGCGGTCAGCAGCAGGGCCAGAAGGAGGGGGAGCAGTGCACCGGACCGTGCCAGGGCGGACCACCGCCCCGGGACGGGGGGCGTTGTCCCGGGGCGGTCGCCGGCTTGCTCAAGGCCGGCATGGGGTCCGCCGGTGCCCGGGCTTGGGGGCGTGCCGGGTCCGGCATCTGGGGTCCTCGCGTGCATCTCACTCGAAGATACGTGGAACCCCCCATTCCAGGTTCCCGGTGCCCGCGGTCGTCACAAGTCCTGCACACCATCTCCACGGCCCTTGTCCGCACTCGTCCGGGGCCGGATTGTCATCGTGCGATGGCGCCGAAGCGGGAATTGCCCAACCGAGTCCCTGTTCGGAAGTCCGCGCACTCTGGATTGTGCGGCGTCCGAGATGTACGGTGTCAGCCCCGGATGTGAGCGGCGTCACAGAGCGGGAGATCCGGCCCTCCACACCATGGCAGGGACCGGGCCGACGATGGGGGCAGTCAGGCGTTGAACCGCCTGAGGTTGTGTGACGTGACGTCAGCGCACGGTCGTCCGACCCCCGCCCGCCGTCGGTCCGCAAAGGTAGGGTTCCCAAGGTGGTTGAAGAGTCCGGCTACCCGTCCCACCGAGTGCCGTCGATTCCGGCACCCGCCGCACCGGCGCGTGTCCGCCGGTTCACCACGGCATTTTCCGATCCCCGCACGCCGGCCCGCGAGAAGCGCGGCAGTCCCGGCGGCGCGAGCGGCTCGGGCATCGGCGTGGTCATCACCAGCGACCGCCAGCTCCGGGTGGTCCGCACGGCCCGGCCGCGCGGCATCCGCCTGGACGGCGAGGTCGACCTGGCCAATGTCGAGATCGTCCGGCACTCGCTGCGCGCGGTCGCCCGCGACGGCGCCGAGGTCACCGTGGACGTCTCGCGACTGGCCTTCATCGATGTCGCGGGGCTCCGCGTCGTGATCGAGAGCGCCGCCGAACTGGCCAGACAGGACGGCTACTTGCTGCTCGTCGGCGCATCCCGCCAACTGCTGCGCATTTTGCGGCTGTGCGGCTGGGACACCGCCGCCGGCCTGCGCATCGGCCAACCGGGCGGCGCCTGACGCGCCCGCCCGGAAACACTCCGGAACACGCCGGAAAACGCGTACCGAAAACACTTCGGCCGCGGCACCCCAAGGACGGGTGCCGCGGCCGAAGTGTCTTACTCGGCAGGCCGGGATCAGGCGACCTGGCCGATGACCTTCTCCAGGATGTCCAGGCCCTCGACGAGGAGGTGCTCGGGCATCACCAGCGGCGGCAGGAAGCGCAGCACGTTGCCGTAGGTGCCGGCGGTCAGCACCAGCAGGCCCTCGGCGTGGCAGGCCTTGGCGATGGCGCCGGCCAGCTCCGCGTTCGCCTCCTTGGTGCCGGGCTTGACCAGCTCGATCGCGATCATCGCGCCGCGGCCGCGGACCTCGCCGATCGCCGGGTTCTTCTCGGCCATCGCGCCCAGGCGGGCCTTCATGACCTCGCCGATGCGGGTGGCCGCGGCGTTGAGGTCCAGCGCGCGCATCGTCTCGATGGCGCCCAGCGCGGCGGCGCAGGCCACCGGGTTGCCGCCGTACGTGCCGCCCAGGCCGCCCGCGTGCGCGGCGTCCATGATCTCGGCGCGGCCGGTCACCGCGGCGAGCGGCAGGCCGCCCGCGATGCCCTTGGCGGTGGTGATGAGGTCCGGGACGACGCCCTCGTCGTCGCACGCGAACCACTGGCCGGTGCGGCAGAAGCCGGTCTGGATCTCGTCCGCGACGAACACGATGCCGTTCTCGCGGCAGAACTCCGCGATGCGCGGCAGGAAGCCCTTGGCCGGCTCGATGAAGCCGCCCTCGCCCAGGATGGGCTCGATGACGACCGCGGCGACGTTGTGCGCGCCGATCTGCTTGGTGATCGCGTCGATCGCGGCCGCCGAGGCCTCCTCGGCGCAGTTCTCCGCGCCGGTCAGCCAGCGGTACGGGTACGCCACCGGCACCCGGTAGACCTCGGGCGCGAACGGGCCGAACGACTCCTTGTACGGCATGTTCTTCGCCGTCAGGGCCATCGTCAGGTTGGTGCGGCCGTGGTAGCCGTGGTCGAACACGACGACCGCGCTGCGCTTGGTGTACGCGCGGGCGATCTTCACCGCGTTCTCGACCGCCTCGGCGCCCGAGTTGAACAGCGCGGTGCGCTTCTCGTGGTCGCCCGGGGTGAGCTCGTTGAGCTGCTCGGCCACCGCCACGTACGAGTCGTACGGGGTCACCATGAAGCAGGTGTGGGTGAAGCGCTGCAGCTGCTCGGTGGCGCGGCGGACCACGGCCTCGGCGCTGTTGCCGACGCTGGTCACCGCGATGCCGGAGCCGAAGTCGATCAGCGAGTTGCCGTCCACGTCCTCGACGACGCCGCCGCCGGAGCGGGTGATGAACACCGGCAGGGTGGTGCTGACGCCACGCGCCACGGCCTTGTTCCGGCGCTCCATGAGCTCGACGGACTTGGGGCCGGGGATGGCGGTGACAAGCCGGCGCTCCTGCGGAAGCGACGGCCCGCCGGGCTGCGAAGCGCCCATCGAGTTCTCCTTGTGAGTGGCGGGGTGTGCTCCGCAGGCTAGGTTCCCGGGACGGGTGGCTGCATGCGCCACACCGGAGAAGTCACCCCCTCGAACATGTCCAGTGCGGACAACTCCGCGACGGGCTCTGGGACGGGCTCCGCGGCGGGCTGTCCGGCGCGGCGCATTTGACCTGCGGACGATCGTGTCGGGATACGGAATGATCATCACGCGCGAGCAGCGGTCCACTACATTGAGTGCGTTTCCTGTGGCGGGAATCGACGCGGCGGTGACGGGATGGACGTGGAACGCAGACGGGGTGCGGACGGCCGCGAATCGGCCGCGGCGGCGACCGGGACCGCAGGCGAGTGGTGGCACGACCCGGAGCTCGAGGAACCGGTCTTCGGCACTCCCGGACGCCCCGGAGTGCCGCACCCGGCCAAGCCCGCGGGCGGCGCCTCGGGTGGCTTCGACCTGCGCGGCTGGATCACCGCACCGCGCTTCCAGGACGCGCCCGGGATCTTCGCGTACGGCCGCGACGAGGGCGCCATCAAGCTGCGCGCCCTGGAGGAGCGGGCCCGCCGCCGCCCGGACGCCGCACTGGTCCGCCGCGCCGCGCTGTGGCTGCTGCTGTCGGTGCTGGCCGGCCGCTGGTTCGTCGTCGCGTACGTGTGGATCATCGGCACGGTCGTGCCGAAATGGCTGTGGCCGGTCTTCGCCTCGCCCTTCTGGCTCACCTACTTCGCGTTCTTCGCCTATCTGGGCCGCTGGCACGTCCTGGCCATGCACTACCTCGGTCCGACGTTCCAGCGCCTGGACCAGCGGGCCGCGGTCAACGGCCGCCCGTCCCCCGAGCAGTGGAAGCGCGCCGGCGTGGCGCTCGCCGCCGGGGTCGTCGCCTGGGCGCTGCTCATGCGCCCGTTCGTGTGGCTGCTCCTCGAGACCTTCCCGGGCAGCCGCCACACGCTGCACGAAATGCAGCCGCTGATCCGCATCGTCTACAACGGCGCGTTCATCGCGGCGGCCGCCTACTGGGGCGGCTGGGCGGCCGTGCTGCGGCCGTACTTCACCCGCCCGCGGCGCGACGAGGAGGCGGCCGAGACCGCCGACGCCGCCGACGAGGAACTTTGGCCCGAGCTGCGCGGCGCCGGCCTCGACGGGGCCGCCGACCGGCTGGAGGAAGAAGCCTCGCTCGGCCGCCTCGGCGACGTCGACTTCCTGCGCCTGCGCCGCGTCCTGGAGGCGAGCGACGGCGACCCGGAGTACCTCGAGGACGTCGCCTACGAGATTGCCGAACGCGGTGCCGGCGCCTGCGTGCACGGCTCCGGCTCGCGCGACCTGCGCCCCCGGCGCGCGGTCCACGACCTGATGACCGGCCAGGTCAAGGTCGGCCGGATGGCCGACAGCGAACGCAACACCGCGCCGCTGCGCGCCGTCGACTTCGCCCTCGAACCGGACACCCTCGGCACCTCCATGGTGGTCGTCGGCCCGTCCGGCGCCGGCGAGGCCGAGGCACTGCTGCGGCCGGTCGTCGAGTCGCTCGGGCTGGCCGCGCTGTCCGGCGGCGCCTCGGTCGTCGTGCTGGACAGCAAGGGCACCGGCTTCGCCCGGCCTGGCGCGTACGACATCGAGATCCTGCTCGGCGACCCCGAATCGCCGTGGGGCATCGACCCGTACGGCGCCGCCGACTCGCCCGAGGAGGCCGCCGCCCGGCTGGCCTCCGCGGCCCTGGGCGCCGACGAGGACGACGCGCGCCTGCGCGATGGCGCCCGCGCCGCACTCCACCAGGCCATCACCGCGTACGTCGCGGCCCACGGCCGGCACCCCTCCTTCGCGACGCTCCTCGACCTGCTCGACGGACACGAGGACGCCCTCGGCGCACTGCGTGCCGCGCTGGCCCAGGCCGGCCGCGAAGCCGAGTTCGAGCGCGGCCTGCGCACCCTGGCCCGCGCCGACGACGCCGCACGGCTCGTCGTCCAGCGCCTGTCCGTGCTGGAACGCCCGGGCATGGCCGCACTGTTCGATCCGGCCCGGGAACGCTTCGCGATGCGGCACATCGGACGCCCGGTCCGGGTGCGGGTGGCCCTCAACGAAGCCGCGTACCCGGACGCCGCGCGCATCGTCGGACGCCTCCTGGTCGGCCACTTCGTGCAGGCCGCCGCGGCCCGCGACCCGGAGGCCGCGGCGGACGGCCCGTTCGCCTGCCTGATCGCCGACGGCGCGGGCGCCTACCTCGACGACTACGCCGCGCAGGGCCTGGGCTGGATCCGCGGCCGCAACGCCGGCATGGTCCTCGCGGTGCGCTCGATGGACGACTTCCCGCTGCGCCTGCGCCCGCCGGTCTTCGGCGGGGTCGGCTGCAAGGCGGTCCTGCCCGGCGCGGGCGCCCGGGACGCCGAGGCCTTCGCGGAGCACTGGGGCAAGAAGCTGGTCGAGGAACGCTCGGTGACCCGCGGCGCACCCGAGGGCGGCCTGGTCCGCAAGGCCCGCTTCGCGGTCATGGGCGCGCTCTTCGGCGAGAAGGCGGCGGGCGGCTCGGAGAGCGTCACGGTGCGCAGCGTCGAGCGCTTCCACTGGTCGCCGTCCGAGATCTCCGGCGAGCTCAAGGCCAAGCACGTGCTGTGCAGCCTGAGCACGCGCGACGGGGACCGCACGGGACCGATCCTGATCGAGCTCGACCCGAGCTGACGGGGACGCGGGGGACCGTCGAGTCGGACGGTCCCCGCAACCCGCCGGGACGCGGGCGGTCGGCGCAGGCGGGCGTGTGCACGTGCCCCGCCACAGGGCGTGTGCACGCGCCCCGCCATCGCATCCCCTGGCCGGAGAGGCAGAATGGAGGCACACCTCCACTCCACTTCGGCCACCCAGGGCCGCCCGGCGCACAGGATCCCGCCATGCCCCCCACCCTCGAGCAGCTCGTCCGGGCCCCCTCGCTCGACCTGCTCGTGCTGGCCGGGGAGCGCAACCTCGGGCGCGAGATCCGCTGGGTGCACACCAGCGAGCTGGCCGACCCCACGCCGTACCTCGAAGGCGGCGAGCTCGTGCTGACCACCGGCATGAAGCTGGGCCGGTCGACCGCCGAGCGCCGCGCGTACGTCGAACGCCTCGCGGACGCGGGCGTGGTGGGCCTCGGCCTCGGCATCGGCCTGACGCACTCCAAGGTGCCTGCCGCGGTCGTCGAGGCCGCCGAGGAACGCGGGCTGCCGGTCTTCGCCGTACCGCGCCCGACACCGTTCATCGCCATCAGCAAGATGGTCTCCTCGGCCCTCGCCGCCGACCAGTACGAGTCCGTCACCACCGGCTTCGCCGCCCAGCAGGAGCTCACCCGCGCCGTCCTCGGCCGCGAGGGCACCGCCGCGCTGATCCGCCGCCTCGCCGGCCGCCTGGACGGCTGGGCGGCCCTGTACGACCCGTCCGGCGCGCCCATACACGTCAGCCCCGCCGCGGCCCGCCCCCGCGCCGCCGCGCTCGCCGCCGATGTGACCCGCCTCCGCGGCCTGTCCGCGCCCGCGTCCGCCTCGCTCCAGAGCGCCGGACCGCAGGCCGAACGCGTCGTCCTCCAGTCCCTCGGCGCGGACCGCCGCATCCGCGGCTTCCTCGCCGTCGGCACCGACCGCGCCCCCGGCCCCGCGGACCGCCAGATCATCGGCTCGGCGACCTCGCTCCTCACCCTGGCGCTCGAACAGTCCCGCGCGCTGGGCGCCGCCGAGGCCCGCATGCGCACCGCACTCCTGCGCCTGTGGCTCAGCGCCCCCACCCCGGCCGCGCACGGCACGCCCTATGCCGCAGCCACCACCGCCGCCTTCACCACCGACCCCGGCGACCCGGCCGGCCCCGCCTCGATCGACGGCCTCGTCCGCTCCATCGCGCGCGACATGAGCAGCCCGCTGCCCCCGCCGCCGCTCGCCATCGCCGTCGCACACGGCCCCGAGACCGCCCGCACCACCTTCACCGACCGCGTCACGGCCGCCACCGCGGGCGTCTTCGCCGCCGAACTCGACGACGCGACGATCCTGATCGTCCCGGCCCGCCTCCTGGACGACGACGCCGCAGTCCTCGCCTCCGCCGCCCGCGACCTGCCCGGCTTCGCCGTCGGCGTGTCCGAACCCCCCGGCCCGCACGGCGAAGCCCCGCAGACCGCCGCCGAGGCCTACCGCCAAGCCCGCCAGGCCTACGGCGTCGGCGCGGGCGCCGGCCGCGTCCTCACCGTCTACGGCCACGCCGGCGCCTCCCTCCTCCCGCTCCTCGCCGACGACGCCGTCCGCGGCTGGGCCGAAGAACTCCTCGCCCCCCTGCACGCCCACGACGCCTCCTCCCGCGGCGACCTGACCGCCTCGGTCCGCGCCTGGCTCGCCCGGCACGGCCAATGGGACGCCGCCGCCGGCGACCTCGGCATCCACCGCCACACCCTCCGCTACCGCATCCGCCGAGCCGAGGAAATCCTCGGCCGCCGCCTCGACGACCCCGACACAAGAACCGAACTCTGGCTGGCCCTGCGCCTGACCACCCCCGACCACCACCCCCAACCCCCAGGCGACCACCCCCGCGCCTGAACCGCTTCGAACGGGGACGGGGTCGGCCCCCCGCGCCGGGGGCCATCGGTCGCCGCTGCGTCCGGCCCCGAACACGAGCCCCCAGCTTCGGGAGACCACCCTGACGTGGGACCGGCTTCGGACGTCGCCAGACCCGCCCGCACCTGGGCCTGACGGGAGCTTCGCGCGTATGGCCACCGATCGCCCTGCGCCCGGCCGCCCCCACCTCCGGGGGACCACTCGCATTCGTCGCTTCGGACCGCGCCAGACTGCTCCTGCGCCTCGCTCGGAGCCCCGCCCCTGCGTTCCGTCGCCCCACGCAGTCGGCGGTTCGGCGCATGGGCCGCGCGTGCCCTGGCGGCTCTGCGACAGTCCGACGTCCGTCAGGCTGTCCCCCGGACCGTACAAGTCGTCCTAACCGCGGTCACCCATTTGGACGTCGCGTACAAGGTCGGTTCCCGCCTCGCGCGCCTACCTTGGAAGGGCGGCGCAGGGCCGCCTCTGTCCCGTACGCGATCCATGGAGTACCCGTGACCACGACCCACGCGTTCTGGCTGGCCGGTCGCCAGGCGACCGGCGAGTCCGCCTTCGATGTCACCCACTCCTACGACAACAGCCTCGTGGGCCGGGTCAGCGAGCCGACCGACGCGCAGGTCGAAGAGGCCGTCGCCGCGGCGTACGCGGTGCGCGACGAGTTCGCCGGGCTGCCCGCGTACCGCCGCGCCGCCGCGCTCGACCACGTCGCCAAGCGCCTCGGCGAGCGCGCCGAGGAGATCGCGCGACTGATCACCGCCGAGAACGGCAAGCCGATCAAGTGGGCCCGCGGCGAGGTCGGCCGTGCCGTCTCGGTGTTCCGCTGGGCCGCCGAGGAAGCCCGCCGCTTCAACGGCGAGGGCATGCGCCTGGACACCGACGCGGGCGGCACCGGCCGCTACGCGCTGGTCCGGCGCTTCTCGCGCGGCGTGGTCCTCGGCATCGCGCCGTTCAACTTCCCGCTGAACCTGGTCGCGCACAAGGTCGCCCCGGCCCTCGCGGTCGGCGCCCCGATCATCCTGAAGCCGGCCCCCGCCACGCCGCTCTCGGCGCTGGTCCTCGGCGAGATCCTGGCCGAGACCGACCTGCCGGCCGGCTCGTGGAGCGTCCTGCCGGTGCCGAACGCCAAGATGCCGGCGCTGGTCCAGGACCCGCGCCTGCCGGTCATCTCGTTCACCGGCTCGGGCCCGGTCGGCTGGTCGATCATGGACTCGGTGCCGCGCAAGCACGTCGTCCTGGAGCTGGGCGGCAACGCCGCGGCCGCGGTCCTCGCCGACTGGTCCTCGGACGCCGACATCGAGTGGGCCGCCACCCGCATCGCGACGTTCTCGAACTACCAGGGCGGCCAGTCCTGCATCTCGGTGCAGCGCGTGATCGCCGACGCGAGCGTCTACGACCGCCTGGTCGAGAAGGTCGTGGAGAAGGTCAACGCCCAGGTCACCGGCGACCCGAACGACGACACCGTCGACGTCGGCCCGCTGGTCAGCGAGGACGCCGCCAAGCGCGTCGAGTCCTGGGTCGACGAGGCGGTCGCGGGCGGCGCGAAGCTCCTTGCGGGCGGCAAGCGCGAGGGTGCGTCGTACGCCCCGACCGTGCTCACCGACGTCCCGTCGAACGTCACGATCGCCTGCGAAGAGGTCTTCGGCCCGGTCCTGACCGTCACCAAGGTCGACGGCACCGATGCGGCCTTCGCCGCGGTCAACGACTCGGCGTACGGCCTCCAGGCGGGCGTCTTCACGCACGACCTGCAGACCGCGTTCAAGGCCCAGAAGGCTCTCGAGGTCGGCGGCGTGATCATCGGCGACGCGCCGTCCTACCGCGCCGACCAGATGCCGTACGGCGGCGCCAAGCAGTCCGGCGTGGGCCGCGAGGGCGTCAAGTACGCGATGGACGACTTCACGTACGAGCGCGTGATGGTGATGACGGGTCTCGACCTCTAGAGATCCCCATAGACGACGGGCCCGGCGACCTGGGGTGGGTTACGCCGGGCCCGTTCGCTTTCCCGGAAGCGGGAGCCCTATCCGGCTGCGATGCGAAGCGCCATTCAGGCCTCCTGGGCACGTGGGGAGGGTTCACAGCGCCAGGGCGACGATCAGCAGCACGAGCGCGATCACCGCCCACAGACCCGCCAAGGCGGGGACGTTGCGCCGCAACTGACTCGGGCCCTTCGTGGACTGGACCGCGAGGGCGAGGAGCAACACCGTCGGCAAGGCCAGGACCACGCCGACGATCATCAGCATCAGGCCTTCGAGCACGCAGATGACCCCCGCGATGACCGCGACCGAGAAGAACGCGTCCGGGTCACGTTCACGGAGCAGCCATGCGTAGGGCGCTATTTGCAGCAGCGCCAACCAGACAAGCGGCGGGTTGTAGAGCGCGATCAGGACGGCGGGTGCGCAGGGCAGGAACCCCGCCAGCACGACCAGCAGCCTGGCCGGGGTGTGCACCTGTCCTTCGCGCTTTCGCGGTCGGGGCGGTGGTTCGGTCGGCTTCGGCTCGAAGCTCGGCCGCTTCAGATAGTCGCGCAGGGCCATGTCGGCTTCACCTCGTCGAAGTGGTGATGAGCAGGGCCAGCACACCGGCGAAGCACAAGCCGGCCAGTGCGGGGACGTTGCGCCAGAGCGTGCTCGGCCGCTTGGTGGACGCGACGGCCAGGGCCAGCAGGAGCGCCGTCGGCAGCGCGAAGACGACGCCGACGATGAGGAACATCAGGCCTTCGACGAGGCAGATGACCGCAGCGACGATCGCGAATATCAGGAAGCCCTCTGGGTCGCGCTGCCAGAGCAGGCATATGTACGGGACGAGTTGCAGGGGCACAAGCCAGAACACGGGCGGGTACGCGGTGGCGACCACAGCCGCGACCGCACAAGGCGGGAAGCCCGCCAGGACGACCAGCAGCCGCGCGGGCCAGTGGACTTGGGGAGCGTGCGTGCTTTCCGGCGGCATCATGCTCGGCGCCTGTCAGAAGCCGAGGCCGAAGGCCGGGCCGAGCCATGTCGCGATCCACGTGGTGACCGTGACCATGTAGATCAGGCCCAGGATCGCGGGGCCGTTGTGCGACCAGCTCGCGTCGCGGCGGGCGGCTGCGGCAGCCAGCAGGAGCAAAGGGATCGAAGGCAGGTAGCCGAAGCCGCCGAAGAACACGGTGACGACCCCGTACGGACCGAGCAGCAGGCCCATCCCGATGCAGATGCCGCGGAAAGCCGTCGCGTCCTGGGTGGCCAGCAGCCAGGCGAAGGCGGGCAGGGGCGCAGCTGCCGGGGTGAGGAGGTACAGGCTCTGCGCGTCGGCGCCGAAGCCGATGATCAGGCCGAAGAACAGGACGGTGGCTGCGGGGAATGCCGCGGCGAACCAGACCAGTGTCCGGGCGGGAGCAACCACCCCAGCCGTTGCCATCGTCGGCTCCAGGTCTGGCCGCCAAGGCGGGTAGGGCGTGAAGTGTGTCATCGAACCCCCTTGAGCAGTCGCTTTGAGCAGTCGCTCAAAAGCTTGTGCTCATTGAAGCGCATCCCGCCGCGGAGCGGCAGTGCGGGGGTGACCTTGGTCGTGCCGGGGTAGGTACGGCCCAGTAACACCGGCCGGTAACGGGCGGCATCCTCCGGGGCAGGCCGGGTACGTGTCGGGAACCCGCACGTCAGGAGGCCACACATGCCCCCCGTCACCGAACGCGAGGCGCGCAAGGTCGCCGAGGAAGCCCGCGAGAGCGAGTGGCGCAAGCCCAGCTTCGCCAAGGAGCTCTTCCTCGGCCGGTTCCGCCTCGACCTGATCCATCCGCACCCCGAGCCCGATCCCGCAGAAGTCGCGCGCGGCGAGGAATTCCTGGTGCGGCTGCGGCAGTTCCTGGAGACCAAGGTGGACCCGGGGGTCATCGAGCGCGAGGCCCGGATCCCCGACGAGGTGGTGCAGGGGCTGCGCGAGCTCGGCGCGCTCGGCATGAAGGTCGATGCGGAGTACGGCGGCCTCGGGCTGAGCCAGTACTACTACAACAAGGCCTTGGTCCTGGTCGGCTCGGTCAGCCCCGCGCTCGGCGCACTGCTGTCCGCGCACCAGTCGATCGGCGTACCGCAGCCGGTCAAGATGTTCGGTACGCCCGAGCAGAAGCGCGAGTTTCTGCCCCCGTCGGCGCGCGGTGTGACCGCGTTCCTGCTGACCGAGCCGGACGTCGGCAGCGACCCCGCCCGGCTCGCCACCACCGCGGTGCCGACCGAGGACGGCGAGGCGTACCTGCTGGACGGCGTGAAGCTGTGGACCACGAACGGCGTGGTCGCCGACCTCGTCGTGGTCATGGCGCGCGTGCCCAGGTCGGAAGGCCACAAGGGCGGCATCACCGCGTTCGTGGTGGCCGCGGACTCGCCCGGCATCACGGTCGAGAACCGCAACACGTTCATGGGCCTGCGCGGCATCGAGAACGGCGTGACGCGCTTCCACCAGGTCCGCGTCCCCGCCGCGAACCGGATCGGCCCCGAGGGCGCCGGCCTCAAGATCGCGCTGACCACGCTCAACACCGGGCGGCTGTCCCTGCCCGCGATGTGCGCGGGCGGCGCCAAATGGTCGCTCAAGATCGCCCGCGAGTGGTCCGCGGAGCGCGAGCAGTGGGGCCGGTCCATCGCCGGGCACGAGGCGGTGGCCAAGAAGATCGCGTTCATCGCGGCGACCGCGTTCGCGCTGGAGGCGGTGCTCGACCTGACCGGGCTGATGGCCGACGAGGACCGGCGCGACATCCGCATCGAGGCCGCGCTGGCCAAGCTGTACGGCTCGGAGAAGGGCTGGCTGGTCGCCGACGAACTCGTCCAGATCCGCGGCGGACGCGGCTACGAGACCGCCGACTCGCTCGCCGCCCGCGGCGAACGCGGCGTCCCGGCCGAGCAGATGCTGCGCGACTCGCGCATCAACCGCATCTTCGAGGGCTCCACCGAGATCATGCACCTGCTCATCGCGCGTGAGGCCGTCGACGCGCACCTCGCGGTGGCCGGCGACATCATCGACCCCGACGCGACCATGAAGGACAAGGGCAAGGCCGCCGTCGACGCGGGCGGCTTCTACGCCAAGTGGCTCCCCAAGCTCGTCGCCGGCAAGGGCCAAGTCCCGACGTCCTACAACGAGTTCGGCGAACTCGGGGCGCATCTGCGCTACGTCGAGCGCGCCTCGCGCAAGCTGGCCCGGTCGACGTTCTACGGCATGGCCCGTTGGCAGGGCCGCATGGAGCGCAAGCAGGGCTTCCTGGGCCGCATCGTCGACATCGGCGCCGAGCTGTTCGCGATGAGCGCCTGCTGCGTACGCGCCGAGCAGCTGCGCCGCAAGGAACCCGCGCAAGGCGAGTCGGCGTACGCGCTGGCCGACTTGTTCTGCCGGCAGGCCCGGGTGCGCTGCGAGGAGCTCTTCGGCCGGCTGTGGACCAACACCGACGACCTCGACGTGAAGGTGACCGGCCAGGTCATGGCCGGACGGCACCGCTGGCTCGAGGACGGCGTCCTCGACCCGTCCACCCCGGGTGCCTGGATCGCGGCCGCCGACCCCGGCCCCGCCAAGGTCGAGAACGTGCACCGCACGGTGCCATGACGGCCGTGGGGGGGGGGGGGGGGGGGGGGGGCCCCCGCGCCCAGGGGCCGGGTGGACGGGGGGGGCGAGCCGGGACGCGCGG
>NZ_JAKFHA010000017.1:0-13531 GCF_021502675.1 Yinghuangia soli | reverse complement strand
AGTCTCGCGGCCCGCGGTGGGGGCGCTGCGGCGGGGGCGCCGGGGTACAGGGGGGGGCGGGCCGAGCAGCGCGGCGGCTTGTGCCCGGGTCGTCCGACGGGAGCACGGGCGGGACCGCCACAATGGGCGGATGGAATCCCTGGCAGACCCGTACGCCCCGTTCTCCGACCCGGCGCTGTCCACCGCGCGCCGAGACGTCGTGCTGCTCGGCTCGACGGGCTCCATCGGCACCCAGACCATCGACGTGGTCAAGGCCAACCCGGACCTGTTCCGGGTCGTCGGCCTGTCCGCGGGCGGCGGCCGCGTCGACCTGCTCGCCGCGCAGGCGCTCGAACTCGGGGTCGAGGTCGTCGCGGTCGCGCAGGCCACCGCCGCCCAGGACCTGCAGCTCGCCTTCTACGCCGAGGCCAAGCGCCGGGGATACGCCACCGGCGACTACAAGGTGCCGCGCATCCTCGCCGGCCCGGACGCCGCCACCGAGCTGGCCGCGTACCCGTGCGACGTGGTCGTCAACGGCATCACCGGCTCGATCGGCCTCGCCCCGACGCTCGCCGCGCTCAAGGCCGGCACCACCCTCGCGCTGGCCAACAAGGAGTCGCTGATCGTCGGTGGCCCGCTGGTCAAGGCCATCGCCAAGCCCGGCCAGATCGTGCCGGTCGACTCCGAGCACTCCGCGCTGTTCCAGTGCCTGCGCGGCGGCCGCTACGACCAGGTCCGGCGCCTCGTCGTCACGGCCAGCGGCGGCCCCTTCCGCGGCCGCACGCGCGAGGAGCTGACCGAGGTCACCCCCGCGCAGGCGATGGCCCACCCCACGTGGGATATGGGCCCGGTGATCACCATCAACTCGGCGACCCTGGTCAACAAGGGCCTGGAGGTCATCGAGGCGCACCTGCTCTACGACATCCCGTTCGACCGCATCGACGTCGTCGTGCACCCGCAGTCGATCGTGCACTCGATGGTCGAGTTCGTGGACGGCTCCACGCTCGCCCAGGCCAGCCCGCCCGACATGCGCCTGCCCATCGCGCTCGGCATCGGCTGGCCCGACCGGGTGCCGGACGCCGCCCCCGGGATGGACTGGACCAAGGCGCAGAGCTGGGAGTTCTACCCGCTCGACAACGAGGCTTTCCCGGCCGTACGCCTGGCCTGCGAGGCCGGCGCGACCGGCGGCACCGCGCCCGCGGTCTTCAACGCGGCCAACGAAGAATGCGTGGACGCCTTCGTGGCCGGGAACCTGCCCTTCCTCGGAATCGTCGACACAGTGGCACAGGTGCTCGGCGAACACGATGTTCGAGGAGCGGGTGGCCAAGGCCTCACACTTGAGGACGTCCTCGAAGCCGAACTGTGGGCCCGCCACCGAGCCCGTGAGCTTGTCGCCGACGCGCTGGGAGCAACCCGATGACGATGTTCATGACCGTGCTGGGCATCGTCGTGTTCGTGATCGGGCTCTTGTTCTCGATCGCCTGGCACGAGGCCGGCCACCTGGCCATGGGCAAGCTCTTCGGGGTCCGCGTCCCGCAGTACATGGTCGGCTTCGGCAAGACCCTGTGGTCCAAGAAGATCGGCGAGACCGAGTACGGCCTCAAGGCCATCCCGGCCGGCGGCTACTGCCGCCTCATCGGGATGTTCCCGCCGGACAAGGACGGCAAGCTCAAGGCCAAGAGCACCTCGCCGTGGCGCAGCATGATCGAGGAGGCCCGCGAGGCGTCCTACGAAGAGGTCGGCCCCGGCGACGAGACGCGGCTGTTCTACACCCGCAAGCCGTGGCAGAAGTTCCTCATCATGCTGGCCGGCCCGGCGATGAACCTGGTCCTGGGCGTGGCGATCCTGGCCGGCGTGTGGATGACGTACGGCGTCAGCGAGACCACCACCCAGGTCAGCTCGGTCAGCGACTGCGTGCTCGCGGCGGACAGCAAGCGCACCGAGTGCGCCGACGGCGACCCGAAGGCCCCCGCCGCGGCCGCCGGGCTCAAGGCCGGCGACCGCATCGTCGAGTTCAACGGCGTGCCGGTGACCTCGTACAAGCAACTCCAGCCGATGATCCGCAAGAGCAGCGGCCAGATCACGATGGTCGTCGAGCGGGACGGGCAGCGCGTCACGCTGACCCCGACCGTGGCGCAGAACAAGATGATCAAGCTGGACGGCGACGGCCGCCCGGTCAAGGGCGAGTACGTCACCAGCGGCTTCCTCGGCTTCACCCCGCGCAGCGAGATGCAGGCGCTCGACGTGCCCGGCGTCGCCGACGAGCTGGTCTTCTACATGGACAAGTCCATCGAAGGCCTGATGCGCATCCCGCAGAAGGTCCCGGCGCTCTTCGGCGCGGCCTTCCAGGGCGACGAGCGCGACCAGGACTCCCCGGTCGGCATGGTCGGCGCGGCCCGCATCGGCGGCGAGGTCATGGCCGCGGACGTGCCCGTCGAGCACCGGCTGGTGTTCTTCATCCAGTTGCTCGCGATGGTGAACATCGGCCTGTTCCTGTTCAACATGCTGCCGCTGCTCCCGCTCGACGGCGGGCACATGGTGGGTGCGATCTGGGAATCGGTCCGGCGCCGTATCGCCCGGCTCTTCAAGCGCCCCGACCCCGGGCCGTTCGACGTGGCCAAGCTCATGCCGGTCGCGTACGCGGTCGCCGTGGTCTTCATCGGCTTCACCGTGCTCGTGCTCATCGCCGACGTGGTCAACCCGGTCAAGGTCACCTAGGCCCGCGCGGATGCCCCGGGAACCGATCGGATTCGGACAACCAACTCGACTGTTTTCCGCGGCATCCGCAGGATTGTCGGAACGCTCTGTGCCGGTCCTGCAACAGAATCGCTCGCTACCGGGCACGTTTACACGGCCAGCCGGTACGTGCCGTAGCGTTGGTGATCGGCTTTCCCGCCATTCCTTGCCCCACCGGCGGGGAAGCCGACGCATCTTTTGTCCGACCGACACGGGACTGAATCAGCTATGACCGCGATCACCCTCGGAATGCCGTCCGTACCGAACCGGCCGATCGCTCCGCGCCGCAAGTCGCGGCAGATCATGGTCGGCAACGTGCCGGTGGGCGGCGACGCCCCGGTCTCGGTGCAGTCGATGACCACCACGCTGACCTCGGATGTCAACGCCACGCTTCAGCAGATCGCCGAGCTGACCGCGTCGGGCTGCCAGATCGTGCGCGTCGCGGTGCCGTCCCAGGACGACGCCGATGCCCTCCCGCAGATCGCCAGGAAGTCGCAGATCCCGGTGATCGCGGACATCCACTTCCAGCCCAAGTACGTCTTCGCCGCGATCGACGCCGGCTGCGCCGCGGTCCGGGTCAACCCCGGCAACATCAAGGCGTTCGACGACAAGGTCGGCGAGATCGCCAAGGCCGCCGCGGCCGCGGGCACCCCGATCCGGATCGGCGTCAACGCCGGCTCGCTGGACAAGCGCCTGCTCGCCAAGCACGGCAAGGCCACCCCCGAGGCGCTGGTGGAGTCCGCGCTGTGGGAGTGCTCGCTGTTCGAGGAGCACGACTTCCGGGACATCAAGATCAGCGTCAAGCACAACGACCCGGTCGTGATGATCGAGGCGTACCGGCTGCTCGCCGAGCGCTGCGACTACCCGCTGCACCTCGGTGTCACCGAGGCCGGTCCGGCGTTCCAGGGCACCATCAAGTCGGCGGTCGCCTTCGGTGCGCTGCTCTCGCAGGGCATCGGCGACACCATCCGCGTCTCCCTCTCGGCCCCGCCGGTCGAGGAGATCAAGGTCGGCAACCAGATCCTCGAGTCGCTCGGCCTGCGCCAGCGCGGCCTGGAGATCGTCTCCTGCCCGTCCTGCGGCCGCGCCCAGGTCGACGTCTACAAGCTGGCCGAGCAGGTCACCGCGGGCCTGGACGGCCTCAAGGTGCCGCTGCGCGTCGCGGTCATGGGCTGCGTCGTGAACGGCCCCGGCGAGGCCCGCGAGGCCGACCTCGGCGTCGCGTCCGGCAACGGCAAGGGCCAGATCTTCGTCAAGGGCGAGATCATCAAGACCGTCAAGGAATCCCAGATCGTCGAGACGCTCATCGAGGAAGCACTCATCCTCGCCGAGCAGATGCAGAAGGACGGCATCATCTCCGGCGACCCCGTCGTCGACGCGATCGCCTGACCTCCGCCGGGGCGCACCGCCCGGCACGCTCCTCGGCCCCGCCCGGATCCGTCCGGCCGGGGCCGCGGCATGTCCGCACGGCCGCTGCCGCGCCGCTGTTGGGCCGCCGCCCGCCCTCGGGGGCCGCCTGCGGATCCGCCTTCCGGTGCCACCCGATCGGGGGTTTTCCGGTCCCGCGCGGGTGACAGTGCGTTAGATCCCTTTCACCCGAGGTCATCGGTACCGATCATCGGCCTGAGGGCGACGCGCTACCCGCGTCGGCGCGAGTCGTCGGGAGGGGCGCTGCTGTGCGACGCATGATCAACCGGGGAGCGGCGGCCGGTGCCGCACTCGTGGCCGTGGTGGCCGCCCTCGCCGCGGCCGGGCCTGCCGTCAGCGCCCAGGACGCCCCGCCGCCGCGCGTCTCGCCCGGCATCGCCTGGGGCGCCTGCCCGCCGGACCTGTCCCGCGCGATGCGCTGCGGCACCCTCGACGTACCGGTCGACCACGCCGCACCCGGCGGCCCGACCACCACCCTCGGCGTCTCGCTTGCGCAGGCCACCGGCACCAAGCGCGGCACCATCCTGGTCAACCCGGGCGGACCCGGCGGACAAGGCATGTGGCTGGCCGGCGCCGTCCACCGCGCACTGCCCGCCGACCTGCGCGCCGCCTACGACGTCGTCGGCGTCGACCCGCGCGGCAACGGCCACAGCTCGCCGATCCAATGCGTCGACACCGCGACGTTCGACAAGGCCCCCAAGCCCGACCCCGTGCCGCGCACCGCAGCCGACAAGCAGGCCCTCGTCGCCCGCGCCAAGGCATACGCCGACGGCTGCGCGACCCGGGCCGGCGCGCTCCTGCCGCACCTGAGCACGGTCGACAACGCGCACGACCTCGACCGGGTCCGGGCCGCGCTCGGCGAGCCGAAGATCAGCTACATCGGCTGGTCGTACGGCACTTACCTCGGCGCGGTCTACGGCCACCTGTTCCCGCAGCGGGTCGACCGCATGATCCTCGACAGCATCGTCGACCCCCGCCCCGAAGGCATCTGGTACGGCGTCAACCTCGGCCAGGACGTCGCCTTCCAGGCCCGCTGGCGCGACTTCACCGGCTGGGCCGCCCGGCACGACGACACCCTGCGGCTGGGGCCGGCCGGCCGCGACGTCGACGCATCGCTGAGCCGCGTGCTCGCCGGGGTGCGCGGCGCACCGGCCGGCGGACTGGTCGGGCCCGCCGAGGTGTACGACCTGGCCAGCGGGGCCATGTACGACAACGACCGCTGGCCCGGGCTGGCCCGCGCGATGCGGGACTACCTGGCCGGCAACCCGGCCCCGCTCGTCGCGCTCTACGAACCGCCCGACCCGGACAAGGCGAACGCCACCGCGATCTACACCGCGGTCGAATGCGCCGACGGCCCGTGGCCGCGCGACTGGGCGGTCTGGGACCGGGACGCCGACGCCCTGCACCGCACCGCACCGATCCTCACCTGGCCCAACACGTGGCTGAACGCCCCCTGCGCGTTCTGGCCCCTCGCCCCGCGCGAGCCGGTCCGCGTCGACGGCCGCGGACTGCCCGGCGTGCTCCTGATCCAGGCCACCCGCGACGCCGCCACCCCGATGGTCGGCGGCACCGCGATGCGGCAGGCGCTGCCCACCTCGCGCCTGGTGACCGTGGTCGGCGAGGGCGACCACGGCGTCCTGGTCTTCAACCCGAACAAGTGCGCCGACAAGTACGCGCACGCCTACTTGCGCGACGGCACCTTGCCGTCCGGCGACCGGGCCTGCGAAGGCGGCGACGAACCGGAGCCGGACGCGCGGACCAAGGGGAGGGGCTAATGACCGCACCGGACTTCGCCACCACCAGGACGCCGCGGCGCAGCCGGGGCCGGAGACGCGGCAAGGGCCTGAGGCGCGGCCTCGTGGCCGGGGCCGCGTTCCTCCTCGTCGCCTCGCTCACCGCGGCCGCGGACCCCGAAGGCCCCGACACCGCCCCCGAAGCGCCGCCCGCACCCGGCGTCACCTGGGGGAGCTGCCCGTCCGGCACGCCGCGTGCGGAGCGCTGCGGGACCGTCCGGGCACCGCTCGACCACGCCCGCCCCGACGACCCCCGCACGGTCCGCATCGGCGTCTCGCGGTCCGCCGCGACCGGCCGGGCCTCGGAACGCCAGGGCATCCTCGTCTTCAACTTCGGCGGACCCGGCGCGGCCGCCGTCGGATCCGCGAACGCCTTCGCCCGCGCACTGCCCGAGTCGGTGCGCCGCGCGTACGACGTCATCGGCTTCGACCTGCGCGGCCGCGCCACCAGCAGCCGCCTGGACTGCCTCGACTTCGCCACCTACTCCCGCGCCCCCAAGCCGGACACCGCCCTCACCACACCCGAGGGCCAGCACGCGATCACCGCGGACGCCCGCGTCTTCGCGGAAGGCTGCGAAGCCGATTCCCCCGAACTGCTGCCGCACCTCACCACCCGTCAGATCGCCGGAGACCTCGACCTCGTACGGGCGGCCTTCGGCGAGGAGAAGCTCAACTACCTCGGCTACTCCTTCGGGTCGTACCTGGGCGCGGTCTACGGCCAACTGCACCCCGACCGGGTGCGCCGCATGCTCCTCGACAGCCTCGTCGACCCGACCGAGGTCTGGTACCGGATGGGCATGGCCCAGGCGAAGGCCTTCTGGCTGCGGCAGCACGACTGGGCCGACTGGACCGCCCAGCACGACGCCCAGTACCGCCTGGGCCGCACGCGTACCGCCGTACTGGCCTCCTGGGACCGGGCCCGCGAGTCGCTGGCCGCCAAGCCCGGCGCGGGCGTCTTCGGCGGCACCGAGTTCGACCAGCTGACCATCGCCAACCTCTACTCCGACCGGCAGTGGCCCAAGCTGTCGGCCGCGCTGTCCGCCTACGCCGCCCGCGGCGACGCGGCGGCCCTGCGCGACCTCAAGGGCCCGGCCACCGCCGACGACGAGAACTTCGAGTCGGTCTTCCAGGCCGTCACCTGCGCCGACGCCCCGGCCCCCGCCGACCCCGCGGTCTTCGCGGCCGACACCGTGCGCCTCAAGGCCGAGTACGGTTACCTGGGCTCCACCATCGCGGCCGCCGGAGCGTGCCTCTACCTGCAGAGCAACACCGCGCCGCCGATCGCCCTCGACGGCGCCGGGCTGCCGCCGGTCATGCTGATCCAGGGCACCCGCGACCCGGCCACCCCGTACATCGGCGCCGCCCGGATGCGCGCCGCGCTGCCGTCCGCCCGCATGCTGACCGTCGAGGGCAGCGGCAACCACGGCCAGTTCGTCGGCGGCGGGGACTGCGTGGACGACGCCGGCGCCGCGTACCTCGTGCGCGGCACGCTGCCCGCGCACGACTGGGCCTGCCCCGCGCTGCCGCCGCCGAAGCCCGACAGCAGGACCGGAGGCCCGCAGGAACGCCGGTTCGTCGGAGTCCGTACTCTGGTGGGGTGATCCGCCGGATGGCAGGGTGAGGCCTGTGCTCAGCTCGGTTTCCTCCAAAGTCCTCGACGGCACCGACCTGCCCTCGGTCCTCGAGCTGCTGGACCGCGACCCGGTGGCCAATGTCTTCGTGGCGTCCCGCGTGCACCTCGCGGGCGCCGACCCGTGGCGCCTCGGCGGCGAACTCTGGGGCTACTTCGAGAGCGGCCGCCTGGAATCGCTCTGCTACGCGGGCGCCAACCTGGTGCCCGTCGAAGCCGGCCCCGAGGCCATAAGGTCCTTCGCCGACCGGGCCCGCCGCCAAGGCCGCCGCTGCTCCTCGATCGTCGGCCCCGCGGACGCCGCCGCGAACCTGTGGGGCCTGCTCGAACCCGCCTGGGGGCCGGCCCGCGACGTACGCCCCAGCCAGCCCCTCATGGTCGCCGCCCGCCCGTCCTCGGCGGTGGCCGCCGACCCGCTCGTGCGCCGGGTCCGGCGCGACGAGATCGACATCGTCATGCCGGCCTGCGTCGCGATGTTCACCGAGGAGGTCGGGGTCAGCCCGCTGGTCGGCGACGGCGGCGCGCTCTACCGCGCCCGGGTCGCCGAACTGGTCAACTCCGGCCGCGCCTTCGCCCGCATCGAGGACGGCCGGGTGGTCTTCAAGGCGGAGATCGGCGCGGTCACCCCGCGCGCCTGCCAGATCCAGGGCGTCTGGGTGGCCCCGGACCGGCGCGGCGAGGGCCTGTCCGAGACCGGCATGGCCGCGGTGCTCGGCTACGCGCTGCGCGAGGTCGCCCCGGTCGCCAGCCTCTACGTCAACAGCTACAACCTGCCCGCCCGTGCCGCGTACCGGAGAGTCGGCTTCGCCGAGACGGGCGCGTTCATGAGCGTACTTTTCTGACCGCGCGGTAGCGTTCCCGGCCATGGAATGGACGTGTCGGCTGATCGACCTCGCCGCATACACCGCCGAGACGGTCGAGGTGCAGGCCCGGGCGTTCGGGCTCACCGACGACGAGATGGCGGTACGCCGCCGCATAGTGCAGCGGCATGCGGAGTTCCCCGGATCGCGCGCCCTCGGCGCCTTCGCGCCCGACGGCCGCCTGGTCGGCTTCGGGTACGGCTACCCGAACCTCAAGGACCAGTGGTGGAGCCTGGTCATCGAGCCCTACCTGGCCCGCACCGGGCACGCCGACTGGCTCGACGACGCCTTCGTGGTGGGCGAATTGCACGTGCTGCCCGAGTGGCAGGGCAAGGGCGTGGGACGCACGCTGCTGAGCCTGCTGTGCCAGGGGCAGGAACGCACCCGGATCCTGCTGTCCGCGGTCGACGACGACACCCCCGCGCGCCGCCTCTACTACGGGGTCGGCTTCACCGACCTGGCCACCCCGGTGCTGTTCCCCGGCAACGCGCGGCCCTACTGCGTCATGGGCGCGGAACTCCCGCTGCTGGTCGACTGACCACCGGTCCGGCGGCCTGCGTCAGGCCAGCCACTCCGCGACCGACAGCAGG
This sequence comes from Yinghuangia soli, assembly GCF_021502675.1. Classification (GTDB taxonomy): domain Bacteria; phylum Actinomycetota; class Actinomycetes; order Streptomycetales; family Streptomycetaceae; genus Yinghuangia; species Yinghuangia soli. The sequence goes on along the minus strand of NZ_JAKFHA010000017.1, from coordinate 4,515 downwards.
TCCTCCCCGGCCGGATCGTCCACCGACACGCACCACAGCCCCAGCGCGAGCGCCTGCACCAGCGCCCAGCCGCGCACCCGCTCGGAGTCCAGCTCCAACGCGTTCGCCAGCCAGGTGACGCGGCGCCGCACGACCGCCGCCGGGCGCGTCTCGGCGACCACCGTGGCCAGCCGGTCGCGGACCAACGCCCCCAGGTCGAAGGCCTGTTCGCCGAGCATCGGCCGCGGGTCGATGGCCAGCCACTTGGACCGCTCCGCGGCCAGGACGTTCCCGTGGTGGCAATCGGTGTGCAGCACCACGACCTGCGGCTGCGACGCCGCCAACTCCTGGCACAGGCCGACCGCTTCGTCCAGCAGCGCCTTGGGGCACGGGCCGTCCAGTTCGGCGAACCGGCGCGGCATCGACTCGGCCCAGTACCCGGCCCGGTCCGCGACCAGGTCTATCGCGCAGTCGTCGGGCGGGGCGATCCACAGGTGCCGCAGCACCTCGACGGCTTCGAGCATCGCCCGGTCCTCGGGCAGCGAACGCAGCGACACGTCCGGCTTGAGCCGCTCCAGCAGCAGGGCGCCGCGCTCCGCGTCGGCGTCGATGAGGCGCACCGCGCCCCGGCCCGCCCATATCGCGAGCGCATCCGCCTCGTGCGCGGTGTAGCGGTCCACGAAGCCGAGCTTGAGCGTCGCGGGCGTGCCGTCCGCGCGGCGGACCAGCAGCGTCAGGCTCAGCGCGCCGCCCGGCAGCACCGCCCGCTCGGGGGTCAGCTCCCAGCGCGCCAGGAACTCCTCGGCGGTCTGCGGCAGTGCGTCCAGCCACGGGCGGGCGTCCTCGCCGCACCAGCGCAGCGCGGTGCGCACGAGCCGGTCCGGAACCTCCACAGGTGTCGTCATGAGGGCTGCCCCGAACTACCGGCCGGCGCACCGGTTCCGGTGGCGGCCGGCGCGGCGCGCTCCGGGAGACCGGGGAACGCGACCGTCGAACCACGCCACGCGACCCCGGCAAACGCCGTGTCCTGCAGCCACCTCGCCGCCGCAATACGCCCGTCGCCGCTCGCCGCCGCGACCAGGTCGGCCAGATGGGCCGCCACGCCGTCCTCCAGATGCACCGCCAGCCGGGCCGCGTCGGCCGCCGACTCGACCGGGAACGGCAGCGTGTACGCCGGCGCCGAGGCCTGCGGCCGCCCGCCCTCCTTGACGATCAGCGCCTCCACCTCGTCGCGCCGCGCACGATGCGCGTCGTAGGAGGTACGCGCCTTCTGCTGCGCCGCACCGGCCGACTTCGCCCCGACCACGCCGAACCCGTACACGGCCGCATGCTCGGCGCCGAGCACCGCCTGGAGCGCCTTCAGCAGCGCGCTCTCCGCGGCGGAGGGCGCGGCGGGCGTGGGTGTCGTCACGACGAACTCCCGGAAGGGTGCGCGGGAACAGCGGGGACAGCGGGGGGAGCGGGGGGAGCGGGGGGAGCGAAGAGTGGGTTCATGCGGCGGTGCTCAGCTGCCGGACGTGCACGGACTGGGCGGCCGCCACCGAAGCCAGCAGCCGGGCCAGGTCGGGGCCGGCCGCGGGCAGGTCCACCAGGCGTCCGTCCACGCCCTGTTGCTCGCGGCGAGCCAGGTCGGCGAGCGCACCGGGCGCGTCGGCGGGCACCGGCTCGGCCGGCGGAGCGCCGGGTGCGGGTGTGGGGCGCGTACCCCCGAACGCCGCAAGATGCAGCGCGATCTCGTCCGCGTACGGGCGCAGCCCGCCGGCCAGCGCAGGGTGCGCGGCGAACACCGCGTCGTACCGGTCCAGCAAGGCGGCAGCGGAGTCCTGGGCGCGCCCGCGGATCTCGTCCTCCGCCTTGCGCTGCGCCGGAGTCCGGCCGGAACTGTCGTCCGAGGTACAGGCCGTCGCGCCCAGGCCCAGGGCGGCGAACGCGCCCAGCCCGGCCAGGACGGTCCTGCGCGTCGGCCCCGCGTCGCGCATTGCTTCGACTCCCGCTGATCGTGTCCGCCCGTGGACCCGCGGCAGGAGCGGGTCCTGTCGGACGCTACCGCATCGCCGAGCACAGGGCCGGGCGGCTGACCGCGCGTGCGCGCGAACTGTTGCGGACCGGATACTGTTGTCACCTCAGCGGCCGCCGGAACAGGTCGGCCCGCCCGCAGATACGCGACAACAGCACACGCAGCCGAGGAGTCATCCGGATGAGCACCACCCAGAGGGACCGGCTGCGGGAGTTGCTGGAACCCGTCGCCTCGGGCGCAGGAGTGGATCTCGAGGACGTCTCGGTCAGCCCCGCGGGCAAGCGCCGCGTGCTGCGCGTCGTGCTGGACGCGGACGGCGGCGTGGACCTCGACGCGGTCGCGGCGGTCAGCCGCAGCGTCTCCGAGGCCCTGGACGGCTCGGACGTCATGGGCAACATGGCGTACACCCTCGAGGTCACCACCGCAGGCGTGGACCGGCCGCTCACCGCGGAGCGCCACTGGCGCCGCGCGACCGGGCGCCTGGTCGAGGTGCAGTTGGCCGTGGGCGGCAAGGTGACCGGCCGGGTCGCCGGTGCGGACGCCGACGGCGCGGACCTGGATGTGGACGGCACCGCCCGGCGGGTGGCCTACGACGAGGTCGCCAAGGCCGTGGTGCAAGTGGAGTTCAACCGCAAGAACGCGGATCCCGCGGACGACGAGGCCGAGGACGTCGACGACACAGACGACACCGTCGGCGCGGACGACGACATGGACGAGGAGGCGTAGGACGTGGACATCGACATGAGCGCCCTGCGCGGGCTCGAGCGCGAGAAGGAAATCAAGTTCGACCGCCTGGTCGAGGCGATCGAGTCGGCACTGCTCACGGCGTACCACCACACGCCGGGCAGCCAGCCGCGGGCCCGGGTGGAGCTCGACAAGGCCACCGGCCACGTGACGGTCTGGGCGACCGAGACCGACGACTCGGGCGCCAAGGTGCGCGAGTACGACGACACCCCGCACGACTTCGGGCGCATCGCGGCGACCACCGCCAAACAGGTGATTCTGCAGCGCCTGCGGGACGCCGAGGAGGAGGTCACCTTCGGCGAGTACGCCGGCCGCGAGGGCGACATCGTCTCGGGCGTCGTGCAGCAGGGCAAGGACCCCCGCAACGTCATGGTCGACCTCGGCAAGGTCGAGGCGATCCTGCCGCACGCCGAGCAGGTCCCGGGCGAGCGCTACGAGCACGGCCTGCGCCTGCGCGCATACGTCGTGACCGTCCGGCGCGGCCCCAAGGGCCCGTCGATCGGCCTCTCGCGCACCCACCCCAACCTGGTGCGCAAGCTCTTCGCGCTGGAGGTCCCGGAGATCGCCGACGGCTCCGTCGAGATCGCCGCGATCGCCCGCGAGGCCGGGCACCGCACCAAGATGGCGGTGCACTCGACGCGCCCCGGGCTCAACGCCAAGGGCGCGTGCATCGGCCCGATGGGCGCCCGGGTGCGCGCGGTCATGGCCGAACTGCACGGCGAGAAGATCGACATCGTGGACTGGTCGGACGACCCGGCCGCGATGGTCGCCAACGCGCTGTCCCCCGCACGGGTGAGTCATGTGGAGATCGTGGACCTCGCGGCCCGCTCCGCCCGGGTCACCGTGCCGGACTACCAGCTGTCGCTGGCGATCGGCAAGGAAGGCCAGAATGCCCGGCTCGCGGCCCGGCTGACCGGGTGGCGGATCGACATCCGCCCGGACACCGAGGGCGGCTCCGGCAGCGGCGGGGGCGGAACGCCCGAGCCGCGTGCGGGCGGGGAGCGGTAGACTTAATCGATGTCTGGTCGGACGCGGGGTCAAGCATGCCCTCCTTCACATAAGCAACAGGCACCGCCGGTGACGGCGGGACCGGTGCGCACATGTGTCGGATGCAGGGCCCGCGCCGCCAAGGCCGACCTGGTGCGGATCGTGGCAGTCGAGGGCGTATGCGTCCCCGACCCGCGCGGCACCCTGACCGGGCGTGGTGCGCATGTGCACCCTGACCCGGACTGTCTTGCCCTCGCGGAACGCCGTAAGGCATTCCCGCGGGCGTTGCGCGTGACGGGGCCACTGGAAATGGACCGTGTGCGCGCGTTGGTGGTCCCGGAAGTACGGGACCAAGGATCGGAACAGCAGTACCTCGCGAGTTGGAAGTAGGTCGAGATTGCGATGAGCACTCGATGAGTACGCGATGAGTACGTACATGCGGTAGCGACGGTCCGGCGGACGACCACCCCGGACCAGAAGGAGCGACGTGGCAAAGGTCCGGGTATACGAGCTCGCGAAAGAGTTCGGAGTCGAGAGCAAGGTCGTCATGGCCAAGCTCACAGAACTCGGTGAGTTCGTCCGTTCGGCGTCCTCGACGATCGAGGCGCCGGTCGTACGCAAGTTGACTGACGCATTCAAGAAGGACGGCGGACCCTCCGCACGTCCCGCAGCGCGCAAGCCCGCCGCCCCCGCGGCGCCGGCTGCGACGCCCGGCGCGGCTCCGGCCGGCGCCCCCTCCACCGCCGCTCGTCCGGGCCCGCGCCCGGCCGGCGGTACTCCCACGCCCG
>NZ_JAKFHA010000016.1:191378-193661 GCF_021502675.1 Yinghuangia soli | reverse complement strand
CGGGCGGCGCCGACGCGCCCGCCGATTCCGACGCGACGCCGCCGCGCGGCGCCCCGGCCCCGGCCGCGCTGCGCGCCGAGGCCGCGGACGACGCGCCGGACGCGCGCGACGTGCCCGCCCCGCCGGCCCCGGGCAACCTCGTCCTGGTCCTCGCCGCGTGGTTCACCGGCCGCGAGCCGCGCTGGCGCACGCTGGCCCGGGACCGGATGTTCACCGACAGCCCGCGCGAGATCGCTTCGCTGGCCGCCGAGTTCGACAAGGACTCGGCCGAGGTGGAGGCCCTGGAGCGGGCGCTGCGCCGGCATCTGGCCGACCAGGTCGAGCAGCCGGGCGGCGCGCAGGTGCGCGAGCACCTGGACTTCGTACGCCGCAGCCTGGGCGCGGTCGCGACCGTCGCCGAGCTGCGCGACCTGGACAAGCGGCACACCGTGACGGTGCCCGGCCTCAACGTCCAGCTGTGGCAGGTGGTCCGCGGGCTGCTCGCGCTCAACACGTCCGCGGACGGCTGGCTGACCGCCGGCGCCCCGGGCGAACTGGAGTCGCGCACCTCGGAGATCGTCGGCGACGCGTGCGAGCGTGCGGACGGCGCGGTCACGCTGGGCGCGCTGGAGCCGCCGCTGTCGATGCTGGGCGTGCGGCCCGAGCTGCATGCCGGGTGGGTGGCCCGGCTGACCGCGTTCCAGGTCGCGGACGGCGTGGTGCGCCCGTGGCCGGCCGACGAGTCGGGCACGGTGGAGACCGCGGCGGCGGCCGAGGCGGCCCGCGGCGAGATGCCGGCCGCGGACGACTCCGGCGAGGGTTCCGGGTACGCCGCGGAGCCGGCCGCCGAGGCGCCGCTGCCGGATGCACCGGTCGGCGAACCGGGCCACGCGGCCCGGTGCTTCCGCGACGAGCACGGCGTGTGGTGGTACCGCATCGACGTGGACGCCGCCCTGCTGGACGGCGAACGCCTGGTGATGCCGGGCGAGTTCGTCTCGCTCCTCGGCCTGCGGCCCGGGCAGAGCCTGCGGCTGCACCATGCCGCGGGTCCGGCCGCGCTGCGGTGGGAGCACGAGCCGTTCTGCGTGTCGATGCGGACGATCCTGGCCGGCATCGGCGCCGAGGGCGGCGACATGGTGTTCATCGGCTCGGTGCGCCCGGGCCGGCTGGAGACGCGGCTGCTGGCCGGCGACGGCAAGCTGCGGCTGCCGCGCTGGGCGCGGGCACTGCGGCACACCGGCGTCGACCCGGTCCCGGACCAGGTCAACCTGCCCGCACTGCTGGGCGCGCGGCTGGGCCTGGACGACGGCTGCGACCTGAAGGCGGTGCTCAAGCGCCTGCAGGACCGCGGCGACGGCGACGTCCTCGAACTGCTGGGTGTCGCCCAGGCCCGCTGAGCGGGCGCCCGTACGACGACGCCCCCGACCGCGGAAATCCCTTCGCGGCCGGGGGCGTTCGGCATTCCCCGGGCCGGCGCCGGAGCGTGCGCCGATCCGGCGGGTTCGCTTCCGGCACCCCGGGCGCGGGATAGTTGTAGGGGTCAGGCAAACTGCGGACAGCAGCCGGTGACCGCGCCACCCGCACGGGGGCGCAGGAGGGGGCCACATGACCGAGACGGAGAACCGGACGGCGAACGGGACCGGTCCGGAGCCGGAGGCCGCGGGGCGGGTACGGCTCCCGGTGCACCGGCGCACGCTGACCTTCGACGCGTTCGAAGAGGGCGACGACATCCTGGTCACCGCGTATCTGCGGGACGAGCGGCCGTGGCAGACCGATGCCCGCGCGGTGCTGCACCACATGCAGTTGGACGTGCGGGTCCGCAAGGCGGGCCTGGTGATCGTCGCGGCGGACGCCGCGATGCACAGCTTCCCGCACGTCGAATGCCCGCTGATCGCGCCGAAGTTCGGTGAGCTGGTCGGCATGCGCGTGGGGTCCGGGTTCAACAAGCAGCTGCAGGAGAACTTCCGCGGCGTGTCCGGCTGCGCGCATCTGTTCGAGCTGTCGCGGGCGCTCGGCTCCGCGGTGTTCCAGAGCGTGATGTCGTGCAGCGCCCGGGCGCGGCTCGCCGCGAACCCCGAGCCGAGCGGCGGACTGCGGCCGCCGCCTCCGGAGCTGATCGACCGCCTGGTCGGCCCGGTGCGCGGCACGTGCCACATCTGGAGCGAGGGCGGCATCGCGGAGGCGAAGGTGCGCAGCGGGGTGGACCTGAACCACGGCCCGTACCCGATCCCGGCGCTGCACACGGCGGAGTAGCGGGGGGGCGGCTGGGCCGCCCAGGCCGGCCCCCCCCCGCGCCGGGGGCAC
>NZ_JAKFHA010000016.1:100740-191368 GCF_021502675.1 Yinghuangia soli | reverse complement strand
ACGGCGGAGTAGCGGCCGGCCTGCTGCCCTGCGCAGGCCGGCCGCTCTCCGGTCCGGCTACAGCGCGGGGCGGCTGCCCGGCACGTACGCCCAGGGGCGGACGGCCTCGACGGCCGCGGCGACCTTGAACACCGCGGCGTCGTCGTACGTCGGGCCGACGACCTGCACGCCGGTCGGCACGCCGTTGGACGCGAAGCCGGACGGCACCGACAGCACGGGCACCCGGCTGCAGATGTTGAACGGGATGGTCATCGCGATGTCCATGTGGTGGCCGAGTTCGACGCCGTCCACGACGACCTTGGTCGAGGTGTAGTCGTCGTCCGCGAACAGCGCGGGGATGGCCGTGGTCGGGCAGATCAGCGCGTCGAAGCGCTCCAGGACCGGGCCGAGCTCGGCGTAGATCGCGCCTTCGAGTTCGAGGCCTTCGAGGAAGGACGTCTCGGCGGCGACCCGGGCGGCGTCCGCGGCGAAGGCGGCGAGGTACGGGTTGACCAGGTCCGGCGCTGCGGCCACCGCGGCTCCGGCGTCGGCGCCGAAGATGCCCGCGAAGTGCGCGAGGCTGGCGCGCATGATGGTGGGCTGGTCCCAGGCGAGTTCGATCTCCTCGACGATCGCGCCGGCGGCCCGCAGCGCCTCGGCGGTGGCGCGGGTGTTGGCCGCGACCTCGGCGTCGACGCGGTAGTTGCCGAGGGTCACGCACAGCGCGATGCGCAGGCCTTCGACGCCGCGGGCGCCTTCGTACGCCTCGGGGAGCACGAGCTTGGGCCGCAGCGAGACGACGTCGCCCGCCCAGGGGCCGGCGATGACGTTCTCCAGCAGTGCGCAGTCGGCGACCGTGCGGGCCATCGGGCCGTCGTGGCAGTACTGGTCGAGGTTGTACGGCGGCATCGCGGGGACGCGGCCGTACGGCGGCTTGAAGCCGACCACGCCGTTGAAGGACGCCGGGATGCGGATGGACCCGCCGATGTCCGAGCCGGTGGCCAGCGGCGCGTAGCCCGCGGCCAGCGCGGCGCCCGAGCCGCCCGACGAACCACCGCACGAGTACTCGGGGTTCCACGGGTTGCGGGTGACGCCCCACATCTTGGACTGGGTGAACGCGGCCGAGGAGAACTCGGGCGTGGTGGTGCGCATGTGCACGATGCCGCCGGCCTCCTGCACGCGCTGGATCACCGGGTGGGTGGCGTCCGCGATGTTGTCGGCCATGAGCAGCGAGGCCTCGCGGTGGCTGCGGCCGGCGATGGGCTGCTCCTCCTTGGCCGCCACCGGCAGTCCTTCGAGCGGGCGGAGCGGGCCGGAGCCCTTGCCGAGGTAGCGCTGCTCGGCCTCGCGGGCCGATGCGTACGCCTCCTCGCGGAGGTACTCGACGACGGCGTTGACGACCGGCTCGGTCTTCTCCGCGCGGTCGAGCACGGCGGTGAGCAGTTCGACCGGCGACAGCTCGCGGGTCCGGAAGGCGGCCAGCGCCTCGGTCGCGGACAGGTAGGCGAGGTCGGTGGAGGCGTCAGACGGCACAGGATCTCCCGAACGGACTGGGGCAGGGGGCACCGCGGCCGCGGGACGGCCCGGCGGCACGGTCGGGACAGCGTCGCCGCCGCGGCGGCACGTTGTCAACGGTGTTGACAAAGAAAAGTCAACAGCGTTCACAACATCACATCGGACCGCCATAATGAGGGGATGCCCAAGCCCGTCGCCGACCGCGGCAAGGCCGCGAAGGCCGCTGCCCCGGTCAACTCCGATACGCACGGCCCCGGGGGCGGCCGGCGGCACTTCCTGAACCGGACGCTCCTGGTCGACACCGCGATCTCGGTGATCGAGGAGGACGGCCCCGAGGCCCTGACCTTCCGGCGCCTGGGCGCCGAACTGGAGGTCGCCCCCACCGCGGTCTACCGGCACTTCCCGGACAAGGACGCCCTGCTGCGGGCGCTGGGCGACCGGCTCCTCGAAGTCGCCCTGGAGGGCTTCGTCCCGGGCGAGGACTGGCGCAGCACCCTGCACGCCGCGGCGGTGACCGCCCGCCGCGCGTACCTCTCGCACCCGCGCGTGGCGACCCTCGCGGTGGCCCGGGCGACCACCAACGAGGCGACGTTCCGCTTCGCCGACATCTGCCTCGGCGCGCTGCGCTCGACCGGCCTGGACACCGCCGTCGCGGCCCGCTTCTACCTGGCTTTGGTCGACCTGACCCTCGGCTCGGCCGCCCTGGAGGCCGCCTTCGCCGGCCAGGACGCGGCGGTCCTGGCCGAGGACGACGCAGCCTGGAGCGGCAAACTCCTGGAAATCGCCGCCCCCGAATACCCGAACCTCGTCGCCGCCGCCCCGCACCTTCGAGGCGCCTACCGCGACGACCACTTCGAGGCCCTGCTGAGCCTCCTGCTGGACGCGGTGTCCGTCCACCTCCCCGGTTCGGCGGAGTACTAGGACGCCGGCATGCCGAAGGCGGCACCCTGGTCCGGGTGCCGCCCTTCGGATCGGTCCTCACCTCACGGTGAGGCGATGCGGTTCAGTCCCGGCGGGAGTTCCGCGGCTGCGGATCTGTCCAGGAGCCACAGGGTGTTGCGGCGGCCGTAGGCGCCCGCGGCCGGGACCTGCTTGTCGCCGCTGCCTGCCAGGGCGATCCGGACGGCCGCGGCCTTGTCCTCGCCGGCGGCGAGCAGCCACACGTCCTTCGCGGTGCGGATCGCCGGGAAGGTGAGCGTGATGCGGGTGGGCGGCGGCTTGGGGGCGCCGCGTACCGCCACCACCGTGCGCTCGGTCTCGTGCACCGCGGGCAGTTCCGGGAACAGCGAGGCCACATGCGTGTCCGGGCCGACGCCGAACATCGCGACGTCGAACGACGGCACGTCCACGCCGCCGCGCTCCCCCGCGGTCTCGACCTTGGCCGCTGCTGCGAGCTCCTCGGCGTACCGGGCCGCGGCCGCCTCCGGGTCGTTGCCGTCCGGGCCGTCCGAGGCCGGCATCGGGTGCACGTACGCCGGGTTCAGCGGCAGTTTGTCGAGCAGTTCGGCGCGGGCCTGCGTCTCGTTGCGCTCCGGGTCGCCGGCCGGCAGGAACCGCTCGTCGCCCCACCACACGTGCACATGCGCCCAGTCGACCGCGTCGCGCGCGGGCGACTCGGCCAGCTCGCGCATGAGCGCGTTGCCGTTGCGGCCGCCGGTCAGCACCACGTGCGCGATGCCGCGCGCGGCCTGCGCGTCGACCAGGCGCGTGATGAGCCGCGCGGCCGCCGCGCGGGCCAGCAGCGTGCCGTCCGCGTGGATGAGCACGCCGGGCGTGCCGGTCACGACGAGCCGCCGCTGCGCTTGCGCGGCGAAGCGGACCGCGAGGCGGTCGACTTGGCGGTCTTCTTCGCCGCCGAGCGGGCCCCGGCCCCGGCTCCCGAGCCGGAGGCGCTGCCGCGCTTGGCCGGGGCCTGGACGGCGTCCGCGGACTCGGCCATCGTCGAGGCGCCCGCGACCGCGCCCACGGCGACGCCCGGGGTCTCCGCCTCGCCGGCCGCGACCGCGGCCGGGGACGCCTCGGCCGCGGCACCCGCTGCCTGGGCCTCCTCGGCGGCGTGCGCGAGCGTGGTGGCGTAGACGTCGTCCGGGTCCAGGCGCCGCAGTTCCTCGGCGATCAGCTCGGCCGACTCGCGCCGCTTGAGCGCGACGTGCCGGTCCGGCTGGCCGGGCGTGGACAGCGTGGCCAGCACGCCGTCCGGGCGGGTGATGGCGATGTCGCCGGACTCGGTGACCAGGCGCACCGCGGTGATGCCGGGGCCCGCCGAGACGACCCGCTCGACCGGGACGGCGAGCCGGTCGGCCAGCCACAGGGCGAGGAGTTCGGCGCTCGGGTTTCCCGCCTTGGCCTCGACCGCCGCCGAGGTGATCCGCTCGTACCGCTGGTCCAGGGCCGCGGCCAGCAGGCTGCGCCACGTGGTGGTGCGGGTCCACGCCAGGTCGGTGTCGCCGGGCGTGTAGCCCGAAGCCCGGATCTCCAGCCAGTCCGGGCGCCGCGGCGCGGCCACCGCGTCGGTGATGCGGCGCTGCGCGAGCACGCCGAGCGCGTCCTTGCTGGGGTGCTCGGGGTGCTTGCCGGGCCACCACACCACGACGGGGGCGTCCGGCAGCATGAGCGGCAGCACCACGGACTCGGCGTGCTCGGCCAGTTCGCCGTGCAGCCGCAGGACGACGGTCTCGCCCGCGCCCACATCGCCGACCCGCACCTCGGCGTCCAGGCGCGGCGTGATGTCCGCACCCGGGCGGCCGATCACCACGAGGATGCGCGAGGGGTGCTCGCGGGCCGCCTCGGTGGCGGCCTTCATGGAGTCGTACTGGTTGCTCTCGTCGGTGACGATGACGAGGGTCAGCACCATGCCGAGCGCGGGCGAGCCGATGGCGTGCCGCGCCTCGACCAGCGCCGCGTTCACCGCGCTGGACTTCGTATCGGTCAGGTCGATCATCATGGGCGGCGCCAGCTCCGTCCGTCGCGTGCGAGCATTTCGTCGGCGGTGCCGGGACCCCACGTGCCGGAGACGTACTCGTCCGGCCGGCCGTGCTTGTCCCAGTACTGCTCGATCGGGTCGAGGATCTTCCAGGAGGCCTCGACCTCTTCCCAGCGCGGGAACAGCGGGGCGTCGCCGAGCAGCACGTCGAGCAGCAGGCGCTCGTAGGCCTCGGGGCTCGACTCGGTGAAGGACTCGCCGTACGCGAAGTCCATGTTGACGTCCCGGACTTCCATCGCGGTGCCGGGCACCTTGGAGCCGAACCGCACGGTCATGCCCTCGTCCGGCTGGACGCGGATGACCAAGGCGTTCTGGCCGAGCTCCTCGGTGGCGGTCTCGTCGAACGGCAGGTGCGGGGCGCGCTGGAAGACGATCGCGATCTCGGTGACGCGGCGGCCCAGGCGCTTGCCGGTGCGCAGGTAGAACGGGACGCCGGCCCAGCGGCGGTTCTCGATCTCCAGCTTTATCGCGGCGTACGTGTCGGTGCGCGACGAGGGCGAGATGCCGTCCTCTTCGAGGTAGCCGCAGACCAGCTCGCCGCCCTGCCAGCCGCCGGTGTACTGCGCGCGCACGGTGTGCGCGGACAGGTCGTCGGGCAGCTTGATGGAGTTGAGCACCTTGAGCTTCTCGGCGACCAGCGAGTCGGCGTCGAAGGACACCGGCTCTTCCATCGCGGTGAGCGCGAGCAGCTGCAGCAGGTGGTTCTGGATCACGTCGCGGGCCGCGCCGATGCCGTCGTAGTAGCCGGCCCGGCCGCCGATGCCGATGTCCTCGGCCATCGTGATCTGCACGTGGTCGACGTACGAGCGGTTCCACAGCGGCTCGAACATCGTGTTGGCGAAGCGCAGCGCCAGGATGTTCTGGACGGTCTCCTTGCCGAGGTAGTGGTCGATCCGGAAGACCGCCTCGGGCGGGAACACGTCGTCCACGATCTTGTTGAGCTCGACCGCGGTCGGCAGGTCGCGGCCGAACGGCTTCTCGATGACCGCGCGGCGCCAGGAGTCCGGGTGCGGCGGGTCGGCGAGCCCGTGCTTCTTGAGCTGCGCGACGACCACCGGGAAGAACTTCGGCGGCACCGACAGGTAGAAGGCGTGGTTGCCGTGCGTGCCCTGCTTCTCGTCCAGCTCGGTGATGGTGCGGCGCAGCTGGTCGAAGGCCTCGTCGTCGTCGAAGTCGCCCTGGACGAAACGGAATCCCTCGGAGAGCTGGCGCCACACCTCCTCGCGGAAGGGGGTGCGGGCGTGCTCCTTGACGGCCTCGTAGACGACCTGGCCGAAGTCCTCGTCGGCCCAGTCGCGGCGCGCGAAGCCGGTGAGCGCGAAGCCCGGCGGCAGCAGGCCGCGGTTGGCCAGGTCGTAGATGGCGGGCATGAGCTTCTTGCGGCTCAGGTCGCCGGTGACGCCGAAGATGACCAGGCCGGACGGGCCGGCGATGCGCGGCAGGCGGCGGTCCTGCGGGTCGCGCAGCGGGTTGGCGGGCCAGACCGCCGGGACGCGGGCCGTCATGCGGCTCCTCCGCTCAGGGCTCGGGCGTCGCCCAGCACGCCGGCCAGGCCCTCGGCGGGCTCCAGCAGGTGCAGGCGAAGCAGGGGGCGGTTCCGGGCGGTGATCGCGCCGAGGTCGCCGAGTGCCTGCGCGCGCTGCAGCTGCGCGAAGGAGTACGGGCGTCCGGGGACCGGCAGGTCGCCGGTGACCTCGCTGGTGATCTGCAGGAAGGCGCCGACGGCCGGGCCGCCCTTGTGGAACTGCCCGGTGGAGTGCAGGAAGCGCGGCGCCCAGCCGAAGGTGACCTGGCGGCCGCCGGCCGCGCGGGCCAGCAGCGCGCGCAGCTCGGGGGCGCCGGTGTCGGCGAACCGGTCGAGGTACGCCATGACGGCGAGGTAGCCCCGCTCGGGGACGGCGGCGAGGAGGGCGCGCAGCGCGTCCTCGGTGGTCGCCGCGCCGTTCAGCAGTGCGGCATCGCCGTAGACCGCGATCGAGCCGTCCACGAAGGCCGGTTCGCCCTCGGGCAGCTTGCCCTCGGACTCCAGGACGCCGAGCAGCTTGCCGGTGTTGTCCTTGGACTCCTGCACGTTCGGCTGGTCGAACGGGTCGATGCCGATGATGCGGCCGGCCACCGCGGTGGCGTACTCCCACAGCAGGAACTGGGCACCGAGCGGGCCCGAGACGGTGATGTCGCCGGCCCCGGAGTCGGCGGCGCCGAGCGCGATGCGCACCGCGTCGCCGCCCGCGTCCGCGTAGCCGGGCGCGTCGGTGCCCTCGACCACGACGGGGAGGATGCCGCGGCCCTGCTTGCCGGTGGACTCGGCGATCAGCTGCTCGGCCCAGTCGCCGAAGCCGGCGATGCCGGATCCGGCATCGGCGATGACCGCCTTGTCGCGGCCCTGGACCGCGGCGGCACCGAGTGCGGCGCCGAGCAGCAGGCCGGGGTTGTCCTCGTTGCCGGCCAGCGCCGGGGCCAGTGCCGCGGCGTCGTCGAGGAGCTGCGCCACGTCGACGCCGGCCAGGGCGCTGGGCACCAGGCCGAAGGCGGTGAGCGCGGAGTAGCGGCCGCCGACGTTGGGGTCGGCGAGCACCACGTGGTAGCCGGCCTCGCGGGCGGACTGCTCCAGCGGCGAACCGGGGTCGGTGACCACGATGATGCGGGCCGCGATGCGGTCCGGTGCCAGGCCGGCGTCCCGGAAGGCCTGCTCGAAGGCGCGCCGGTGGCTGTCCGTCTCGATGGTGCCGCCGGACTTGCTGGAGACCACGACGGCGGTCCGCGCGATGCGGTCGCCGAGCGCGCGGCGCACCTGGTCGGCGTCGGTGGTGTCCAGCACGGTGAGGGGCTTGCCGTAGGTGGCGGTGACGACCTCGGGGGCGAGCGAGGACCCGCCCATCCCGGCCAGCACGATGTGGTCGAGGCCTTCGGCCTGCACGCGCTCGCGGAGGTCGGCGAGCTGCGGGAGCAGGGCGCGGGAGGACGAGGGGAGGTCGACCCAGCCGAGGCGGACGGCGGCCTCGGACTCGGCGTCCGGCCCCCAGAGGGTGGGGTCGGACGCGGACAGGCGCGCGGGGACCTTGTCGGTGACCGACGCGGCGATGGCGTCGGACACGGCCGCGGCGCGGACGAGGTCACCGGAAACGGTGACGTCCACGCCGCCGGCGGTCACGCTTTCGTCGAATGCGTGTTGCACGGGCGGTCAGCCCTCCTGTGGTTTTGGAGTCTGCTGAAATCATGCCCTGATTGCGTGGATTCCCCCGGGATATCACGACCGAACGGGTGACGTCGGACGCGCTGTTCCCGAGGCTTCGGCGCGGTCCTGATGAGGGATCAGGACCGCGCCGCGGAGGCATACGTCACGGACGCAGGCGGTCCAGTTCCTTCTGCACGGAGTCGAGGAGTTCGTTCCACGAGGTCTCGAACTTCTCCACGCCCTCGTCCTCGAGCAGCTGCACGACCTCGTCGTACGAGATGCCCAGGTCGGCGAGCGCGGCGAGCTCGGCGCGGGACTGGTCGTACGTCCCGTGCACGGTGTCGCCGGTGATGTCGCCGTGGTCGGCGGCCGCGTCGAGGGTGGCCTCCGGCATGGTGTTCACGGTGCCGCGCACGACCAGGTCGTCCACGTACAGCGTGTCCTTGTACGCCGGGTCCTTGACGCCGGTCGAGGCCCACAGCGGGCGCTGCGGGTTGGCGCCCGCGGCGGCCAGCGCCTTCCAGCGGTCCGAGGCGATGACCTCTTCGTACGCCTCGTACGCCAGGCGGGCGTTGGCCAGGCCGGCCTTGCCGCGCGCGGCCTTGGCCGCGTCCGAGCCGATCTTGTCCAGGCGCGCGTCGATCTCGGTGTCCACCCGGGACACGAAGAAGGACGCCACCGACTCGATGGTGGACAGGTCGATGCCCGCCGCCTTCGCGGTCTCCAGACCGGTCAGGTAGGCGTCCATGACGGCCTTGTAGCGCTCCAGCGAGAAGATCAGCGTGACGTTGACGCTGATGCCCTCGCCGATCACCGCGGAGATCGCGGGCAGACCCGCCTTCGTCGCGGGGATCTTGATGAGCAGGTTCTCGCGGTCGACGAGCCACCACAGCTGGCGGGCCTCGGCGACGGTCGGCGCGGTCTTGTGCGCGAGGCGCGGGTCGACCTCGATCGACACGCGGCCGTCGACCTTGTTGCTCTTGTCGAAGACCGGCTTGAGCACGTCGCACGCGCGGCGCACGTCCTGCGTGGTGATCATGCGCACGGCCTCGTCGACCGTCACCTCGCGCACCGCGAGGTCGCGGAGCTGGGCGGTGTAGTCGTCCTTGCCGGAGATGGCCTTCTGGAAGATGGCCGGGTTCGTGGTGACGCCGACGATCTCCTTGTCGCGCACGAGTTCGGCCAGGTTGCCCGAGTCCAGGCGGGCCCGGCTCAGGTCGTCGAGCCAGATCGCCACACCTTCGGCGGAGAGGCGACGGAGGTTGTCCGTCATGACTTTCGCTCCTCTATCGGTTCTTGGTTGTCCGGCAACGCGGTTCGTGGCCCCGGGGAAGGAGCGGGGTGCACGTCCCCGTCGTGCGCCCCGCTCCCCAGTGGTGCTTAAGCGCCCGCGGCGCGCAGGGATTCCCGCGCGGCGGTGACCACGGCGTCGGCGGTGATGCCGAACTCCGCGTACAGCGTCTTGAAGTCGGCGGACGCGCCGAAGTGCTCCAGCGAGACGATCTTGCCGGCGTCGCCGACGATCTCCCGCCAGCCGAGCGCGATGCCGGCCTCGACCGAGACGCGGGCCTTCACGTTCGGCGGCAGCACCTGCTCGCGGTACGCCTGGTCCTGCGCGTCGAACCACTCGCGGGACGGCATCGAGACGACGCGCGTCTTGATGCCCTCGGCCTCCAGGGTCTCGCGCGCCTGCACGGCGAGCTGCACCTCGGAGCCGGTGCCGATCAGGATGACCTGCGGCAGTCCGGCGGACGCCTCGGCGAGGATGTAGCCGCCCTTGGCGGTGCCCTCGGCCGAGTTGTGGTCGTCGCGCTCGAAGGTCGGGACGTCCTGGCGGGTGAGCAGGATGCCGGCCGGGCGGTCGGTGTGCGACAGGATCGTGCGCCACGCCACGGCGACCTCGTTGGCGTCCGCGGGGCGGACGACGTCCAGGCCGGGGATGGCGCGCAGCGCGGCGATGTGCTCGATCGGCTGATGGGTGGGGCCGTCCTCGCCGAGGCCGATCGAGTCGTGCGTCCACACGTAGGTGACCGGGAGCTTCATCAGCGCGGCGAGGCGGACGGCCGGGCGCATGTAGTCGGAGAACACCAGGAAGGTGCCGCCGTACACGCGGGTGCCGCCGTGCAGCGCGATGCCGTTCATGGTCGAGCCCATGGCGTGCTCGCGGATGCCGAAGTGGATCGTGCGGCCGTACGGGTCGGCCGACTTCAGCGGGTTGCCCGCGGGCAGGAAGGAGCTGGACTCGTCGATCGTGGTGTTGTTCGACTCGGCCAGGTCGGCGCTGCCGCCCCAGAGCTCGGGGATGACCGCGCCGAGGGCCTCCAGGACCTTGCCGGACGCCTTGCGGGTGGCCATCGCCTTGCCGGTCTCGAAGTCCGGGAGGGCCTTCTCCCAGCCGTCCGGGAGCTGCCGCTTGGCGACGCGCGCCAGGGTCGCGGCGCGCTCCGGATTGGCGGTGCGCCAGGCGCCGAGCTGCTCGTCCCAGGCGGTGCGCGCGGCGCGGCCGCGGTCCACCACGAGGCGGGCGTGCGCGAGGACGTCGTCGGCGACCTCGAAGCTCTGCTCGGGGTCGAAGCCGAGGATCTTCTTGGTGGCCGCGACCTCGTCGGCACCGAGCGCCGAGCCATGCGACTTGGCGGTGTTCTGCGCGTTCGGCGCGGGCCACGCGATGGTGGTGCGCATCGCGATCATCGTCGGGCGCTCGGTCTCGGCCTTGCCCGCGAGGAGCGCGGCGTACAGCGCGTCGACGTCGATGTCGCCGTTCGGCAGCGGCTCGATGCGCAGGGTGTGCCAGCCGTACGCCTCGTAGCGCTTGAGGACGTCCTCGCTGAACGCGGTCTCGGTGTCGCCCTCGATCGAGATGTGGTTGTCGTCGTACAGCGCGATGAGGTTGCCGAGCTTCTGGTGGCCGGCCAGCGAGCTGGCCTCCGCCGAGATGCCCTCCTCCAGGTCGCCGTCCGAGACGATGGCCCAGATGTGGTGGTCGAACGGCGAGGTGCCGGCTGCCGCTTCGGGGTCGAACAGGCCGCGCTCGTAGCGGGCCGCCATCGCCATGCCGACCGCGTTCGCGAGGCCCTGGCCCAGCGGGCCGGTGGTGGTCTCGACGCCGGCGGTGTGGCCGTGCTCGGGGTGGCCCGGGGTGCGGCTGCCCCAGGTGCGGAACGACTTGAGGTCGTCCAGCGTCAGGCCGTAGCCGGACAGGAACAGCTGCGTGTAGAGCGTCAGGCTGGTGTGGCCCGGGGACAGCACGAAGCGGTCGCGGCCCGCCCAGTCGGGGTCGACCGGGTCGTGCTTGAGGAGCTTCTGCCAGATCAGGTACGCCGCGGGCGCCAGGCTCATCGCCGTACCCGGGTGGCCGTTGCCGACCTTCTGCACGGCATCCATTGCGAGGACACGCGCCGTGTCCACTGCACGCTTGTCGAGGTCGGTCCACTCCAGCGCGCTGCTGTCGTTGGTCGGCATGGTGCTCACCCTTGTCAGGGCTCCTTCCGGTTCTCTCCGGTTGATCGCCGAAATGTCGGACACTCGCCCGCTCGGCGTAGACGGCACGCTGTCGAGCCTACCGGGGGCGGCCCCCGGTCTCGCGGCGGAGGAGCCGCCCGGGTGGCGGACCGGCGGCGTGCGCCGCGCGGACATGCCCCCCGCGCCGTTCGGTGCCGGGCGAGGGACTACAGTTTCCCGGTAGTTCCAATCCGCTGCTGATGGGGTGTTCGTGACAGCCGTCGAATCCCGACCGGCCGGGCTCGCGGGGCCGACCCGCGGCAGTCGTCCGCCGGCGGCCCGGGTCCTCGCGTTCGTGGCCCTCACGAAACCGCGCATCATCGAACTGCTGTTGATCAGCACGATCCCGGTGATGTTCCTGGCCGCGAAGGGGATGCCCGACCTCACGTTGGTGTTGGTCGTGTGCTTCGGCGGCTATCTGTCGGCGGGCAGTGCGAACGCCTTCAACATGTACCTGGACCGGGACATCGACCGGCTGATGCACCGCACCGAGCGGCGCCCGCTGGTCACCGGGATGGTCTCCCCCAAGGAGTGCCTGGCGTTCGCCGGCGCGCTCGGGGTGATCTCGACCGTGTGGTTCTGGGTCCTGGTGAACCCGCTGTCCGCGGCCCTGTCGGTGCTGGCGATCTTCTACTACGTCGTGGTCTACACGATGCTGCTGAAGCGCCGGACGCCGCAGAACATCGTGTGGGGCGGCATCGCGGGCTGCATGCAGGTGCTCATCGGGTGGACCGCGGTCACCAACTCGCTGGCCTGGGCTCCGTTCGTGCTGTTCATGGTCATCTTCTTCTGGACCCCGCCGCACTACTGGCCGCTGTCCATGAAGTGCAAGGACGACTACGCCAACGCGGGTGTGCCGATGCTGCCGGTCGTGGCGTCCAACAAGGTCGTCGCCAAGCAGATCGTGATCTACAGCTGGGTCATGGTCGCCACCTCCTTGCTGCTGTGGCCTGCTGCCGACACCGGTTGGCTCTACCCGGCTGCCGCGGTTGTACTCGGCGCGGCGTGGCTGTACGAGGCGCACGGCCTGCAGTCCCGCGCGAAGGCCGAGGCCACCGGCGGGAAGCTGAAGGAGATGCGGCTGTTCCACTGGTCGATCACGTACCTGACACTGCTGTTCGTGGCGGTCGCGGTCGACCCGGTCATCTTCGGCTGAGCACTCCTTCTGTACTGCTTCTCTTGTCTTTCGCTTGCTGCCCGGTCGCATTCCGACCGGGCAGCGACGTGTTGTGACCATCCCCACGGCGCCATCCGAACGACCCGTGGGTAGCATTCCGCGCAAGATCGAGCGCATCGGCCCTGCCGCCGAGCGCGACGAGCACACGAACGCCGAGCGAGGTGTGAGCATGACTGCCACGGAGACTCCCGAGGTCCCGGCCGCCCCGGCCGCCGAGCCGAAGACGGACCGCCAGGTCCGCCGGCTGGCCCGCAACCTCACGCGCTTCGCCAAGCGCCACGCGGTGGACGGCAATACGCAGACCGACGCGGTCGTCGAGTACGTCGGCCGCGAGGCCACCCGCATCGTGCTCGTGGGCGCCGACGGCCAGTGGGGCGACCAGGTCGCCCGCGACCCGGAGACCGCGAAGAAGGCCGTCGAGGCCGCCGGTCTGACGCTGCACGAGGAGTTCCCCAACGACGTCGCGCTGCGCGTCAAGACCGGGCAGTACGAGTGGAGCCGCATGGCCGGCATCCAGATCGGCGGCCCGGCGAACGCCTGAGCCCCTCAAGAACAGCACCGAGCAAACGCGAGGCCCGGGACCGCAGACTATTCGTCGTCCGCGGCCCCGGGCCTCGTCGCGTCTGCTGCAGACGAGCGTCCGAGACGCCCATTCCCGGCGTGATCCTGATCCGGACTTACTCCTGGACCTCGTCCAGCGACGTCACCGACAGGAAGCGGATCGGCAGCCCGACGAGCTCCTCAGGGCCGTGCGGCCCCTCTCCGTCGAACTGCAGGGCATCCCCCGGGCGCATCGTGTACCGCGCATCACCGTGCCCGTAGACCATCTCGCCTTCGAGCATGTAGAGCAGTTCGATGCCCGGGTGCTGGAACAGCGGGAAGACCTCGCTGGATTCGGTCAGCGTCACCAGCACCGCTTCGAGCCGCTTGCGCGGACCGCGCAGCGAACCCAGCAACCGGTAGTCGTGCCCGACCCGCGTACCCCGCCGAACTATCTGGGCACCGTGCCCGGCCGCCACGTACACCGCCTCGCGGTCCGAGTCGATCCCCCGGAAAAGCGCGGTGACCGGCACTTCCAGCCCGTCCGCCAACCGCTCCAGCGTCGCCAGGCTGCACGAGGTCTGGGCGTTCTCGATCTTCGAGAGCATCGCCTTGGAAATGCCCACCCTGACCGCCATGTCCGCGACCGACAGACCGGCGCTGCGGCGGTACTCGCGGACCCGCAGCGCGATCACCCGCTCCAGGCGGCCGGTACCGCGGCCGGCCGGGGGTTCGTCCTCAGGAGCGTCGGCAGCGGCCTCGGGCACGTCGGTCATGGCCGCAGGTTAGACCGTGCATATGAACGAAAAGGCCGGGCTTCGGCCGATCGTGATCTTGTCGGTACGTCAGTACCGCGTCGCGGCCGGCTCCGGCTCGTCAGCCGGTGCGGGCACCTCGGCAACCGGCTCTCCGACCTCGCCGCGCTCGCGCAGGCCGAACAGGATCCGCGTGGTCGCCACGACCACCAGGCACGCACCGAACATGTGCAGCGAGACCTGCCATTCGGGCAGCCCGTTGAAGTACTGCGTGTAGCCGATGAGGCCCTGCGGCACGAGCACCGCCAGCAGCCACCACACCCGCTTCTGCGCACCGATCGGCGCATCCGTCACCCGCAGCGCCAGGGCCAGCGCGATGGCCGCACCCAGCAGCAAGAAGGCCAGATCCGCGTGCAGCCACGCCATCTGGTCCACGTTCACATCAAAGCGCCGGGCCTCTTCGTCACCCGCGTGCGGCCCCGACCCGGTCACCACGGTCCCGACCACCAGCAGCGCGGCCAGCACCGCGACCGTCCAGGCCCCGAAGACCCGGATCTCCTTCCGGGCCAGCGGCCGCGCAGGGCCGTCGCCCTCCCCCGACCGCTCGTACAGCGCGACGGCAGACCCGATCATGAACATCGAGAGCAGCAAGTGCGCCGCGACCGCGGCCGGGTGAAGGTCCGTCAGCACGGTGATGCCGCCCAGAAGGGCCTGCCCGACCACCGCGAACAACTGGAACGCGGCCAGGTACCGGATCTCCTTGCGCACCGGCCGGTGCTTCCACGCCACCACGATCGCCGCCACGGCAATCGCGCCGACCACATACGTCAGCATGCGATTACCGAACTCGATGAACGCGTAGATGTCGCTCTTGCCGTGCGGCGTCCACTGCTCGTCGTTGCACCGCGGCCACGTATCGCACCCCAGCCCCGACCCGGTGAGCCGAACCAGCCCGCCCGTGATCACAATCCCGATCTGGGCACACAGATTGGCCAGAAACACCCGGCGGGCAAGCGGCGACACGGCGGACGGCGAACTCATGACGCAAAGCGTACGTTGTGAATCCCTTCACGAAGTACGCGGCCCCTGGACCGTTGCTGGCCCACCAACTGAGCTCCCCCACCCGGACGGCCCAACCACCGCCGGGAGCAGTGGCCGTGCCCGGCGAGCCTCCGGATTCTGAGGTTATGAGCAATACACCCGGTTTTCCCCAGGATCCCAACGAACCGCGGTGGGGTGGTCAGCCGCAGCAGCCCTACCAGCAGCCCCCTGGCGGCTACCCCGGGGGCCCGGGCGGCCCAGCGGGGTACGGGCCGCCGCAGAAGAAGCGGCGAAAGTGGCCCTGGGTCGTGCTGGTCGTCGCGATCCTTTTTGCGGGCGGTTGCGTCGCCATCATCGCCGGGGTCTCCAATGAGGCGTCCAAGACCGTGAAGGTCAAGTACCAGGTCACCGGAGACGCCCGATCGGTGACGGTCACGTACACCACCTGGAACGACGGCGACACCTCGACCAGCCAGGACACCGTGACCCAACTTCCGTGGACCAAGGAGATGGACGCCAAGGGGTTCAGTCGCGGCGGCTCCCTGGTCGTGACGATCGGCGCTGCTGGCGGGTCGGTCGAATGCTCCGTAACCGTGGACGACGGACAGCCGAAAACAGCGACCGCGTCGGGCGCCTTTGCCAGCGCTGCGTGCACCGACTTCTGACCCTGGTGACCACCCGACGTCCAGGGCCGCCCCTCCGCGGGTCATTCCTTCCGCGCCGTCACTCCCAGCGGAAGAACTTGGCTGCTGCAGCCAGGCCCACGACGGACCAGATCGCGAGGATGCCCGCGTCGGTCCACGGCATCGTGGTGCCGTGTTGGAGGACGTCGCGGAGGCCGTCGGAGAGGGCGGCGATGGGGGTGAGTTCGAGGACGGCGGCGATGCCGGCGGGGAACTTGTCGAGGGGGACGATGACGCCGCCGCAGACCAGCAGCAGGATGAAGACGAGGTTGGCGGCGGCCAGGGTGGCCTCGGCGCGGAGGGTGCCGGCCATCAGGAGGCCCAGGCCGGAGAAGGCGGCGGTGCCGAGGACCAGGAGGAGGACCACGGCGAACGGGTTGCCGTGCGGGGACCAGCCGAGGGCGAAGGCGATGGCGGTCAGCAGGGCGATCTGGAGGGCCTCGACGATCAGGACGCAGCCGGTCTTGGCGAGCATGAGGCCCCAGCGCGGCAGCGGCGTCGCGCCGAGGCGCTTGAGGACGCCGTAGCGGCGTTCGAAGCCGGTCGCGATGGCCTGGCCGGTGAAGGCGGTGGAGAGGACGGCGAGGGCGAGGAGGCCGGGGGCCAGGAAGTCGACGCGGTCCTGGCCGGGGGCCAGTTCGCCGACGTCGACGACGTCGACCGTGCTGAAGAGGACCAGGAGGAGCGTCGGGATGACGATGGTCAGGAGGAGCTGCTCGCCGTTGCGGAGCAGCATCTTGGTCTCGAGCGCGGTCTGGGCCGCGATCATGCGGCCGAGCGGCGCGGCGCCCGGCTTCGGGGCGAAGGTGCCCGTCGCGGTCATGCGCGCAGCTCCCGTCCGGTCAGTTCGAGGAAGACGTCTTCGAGGGTGCGGCGTTCGACGGTCAGTTTCTCCGGCATGACGCCGTGCTGGGCGCACCAGGCGGTGACGGTGGCGAGCAGCTGGGGGTCGATGTCGCCCTCGACGCGGTAGGCGCCGCGGGCTACTTCGAAGGCCTTGGCGCCGACCGGCAGGGCCGCGACCATCGCGGTCAGGTCGAGGCCGGGCGGGCCGGCGAAGCGCAGGGAGTTCTCCGCGCCGTCCCGGCAGAGGGCCTCGGGCGAGCCGGAGGCGATGACGCGGCCGCGGTCGACGATGTGCACGTCGTCGGAGAGCTTCTCGGCCTCGTCCATCAAGTGGGTGGTCAGGACGACGGTCACGCCGTCCTCGCGCAGGTCCCGGATCAGGTCCCAGGTCGCATGCCGGGCCTGCGGGTCGAGGCCGGCGGTCGGCTCGTCGAGGAAGACCAGTTCGGGGCGGCCGACCACGGCCAGCGCCAGGGCCAGCCGCTGCTGCTGCCCGCCGGACAGCCGCCGGTACGTGGTGCGCCCGCAGCTCTCCAGCCCGAGGCGCTCGATCAGCATCGGCACGTCCAAGGGGTGCGCGTGCAGCTTGGCGACGTGCCGCAGCATCTCCTCGGCGCGGGCCCCCGCGTAGACGCCGCCGGACTGCAGCATGACGCCGATCCGCGGCCGCAGCCGCTCCCCGTCGGCCGCCGGGTCGAGCCCGAGCACCCGCACCGATCCCCCGTCGGCGCGCCGGTACCCCTCGCACACCTCGATGGTCGACGTCTTGCCGGCCCCGTTCGGTCCGAGGACCGCGGTCACCGTCCCGGCGTCGACCCGCAGATCGAGCCCGTCGACGGCGGTCTTGGCGCCGTACTTCTTGACCAGCCCGACAATCTCGACGGCCGCCTGCGGGGATCCCATGGCGGATCAGTTTAGGTAGCGCGGCAGAGAGGGCGGCCGCCGGGCTTTGCCGAGTCGTGACAGATCGACTACTTTCTGACATCAAACCAGGTCAGATGCCTGTTAGGCAGGCCTAAGTGACTCACTGCACGCGGGGCGGATTCGCCTTGTGCAACCAATAACGCAACAATGGCGTTGTGAAATACGTGCGCGAGGACGCGGGAGGTCCGGGGCGGGCAGCCGCCACGGGTTCGAACGCGCCCGAGAACGACGCGCACGCGGGCACCCGCAACAAGGTGGCCCGGTCGATCCTCGTGCATGGGCCGTCGACCGCCGCCGATCTTGCCGAGCGGCTCGACCTCACCGCGGCTGCGGTGCGTCGCCATCTGGACGCCCTGCTCACCGAAGGCGTGATCGAGGCGCGCGAGCAGCGGGTGTACGGTCACCGCGGGCGCGGCCGCCCCGCGAAGGTGTTCGCACTGACGGACGCCGGGCGCGGGTCGTTCCACCAGGAGTACGACGTCCTGGCCGCCGATGCCCTGCACTTCCTCGCGGAGGTCGCGGGCGAGGACGCCGTGATGGCGTTCGCACGCTCGCGGGTCGCCGCGTTGGAGACGAAGTACCTTCCGGTCGTCGAAAAGGCACCGGAGGACAAACGGGCCGAGGCGCTGGCCGAGGCGCTGTCCGCCGATGGGTACGCCGCGAATGCGCGGCAGACTCCCGGCGGAGAGCAGCTCTGCCAGCACCACTGCCCGGTGGCGCACGTCGCCGAGCGTTTCCCGCAGCTGTGCGAGGCCGAGACCGAGGTGTTCGCGCGACTCCTCGGCACCCACGTCCAGCGGCTGGCGACGCTCGCCCATGGCGACGGCGTCTGCACCACGCATGTACCGAAGAACGTCACCGGGAGGAACCCCGCATGACCACCGAAGCTCGCCCCGAGCTCGAGGGACTGGGCACGTACGAGTACGGCTGGGCCGACAAGGACGTGGCCGGCGCCAACGCGCGCCGCGGCCTGTCCGAGGAGGTCGTCCGGGACATCTCGGCGAAGAAGAACGAGCCCGAGTGGATGCTGAAGCTCCGCCTCAAGGGCCTGCGCCTCTTCGACAAGAAGCCCATGCCGACCTGGGGCTCCGACCTCTCGGGCATCGACTTCGACAACATCAAGTACTTCGTGCGCTCCACCGAGAAGCAGGCCGCTTCCTGGGAAGAGCTGCCCGAGGACATCAAGAACACGTACGACAAGCTCGGCATCCCCGAGGCGGAGAAGCAGCGCCTGGTGGCCGGCGTCGCCGCGCAGTACGAGTCCGAGGTCGTCTACCACCAGATCCGCGAGGACCTGGAGGAGCAGGGCGTCATCTTCCTGGACACCGACACCGGCCTGCGCGAGCACCCGGAGATCTTCCAGGAGTACTTCGGCTCGGTGATCCCGGTCGGCGACAACAAGTTCGCCGCGCTGAACACCGCGGTGTGGTCCGGCGGCTCGTTCATCTACGTGCCGAAGGGCGTGCACGTCGAGATCCCGCTGCAGGCCTACTTCCGGATCAACACCGAGAACATGGGCCAGTTCGAGCGGACGCTGATCATCGCGGACGAGGACTCGTACGTGCACTACGTCGAGGGCTGCACCGCGCCGATCTACTCCTCGGACTCGCTGCACTCCGCGGTCGTCGAGATCATCGTCAAGAAGAACGCGCGCGTGCGGTACACGACCATCCAGAACTGGTCGAACAACGTGTACAACCTGGTCACCAAGCGGGCCGTGGCCCACGAGGGCGCGACCATGGAGTGGATCGACGGCAACATCGGTTCCAAGGTCACCATGAAGTACCCGGCCGTCTGGCTGCTCGGCGAGCACGCCAAGGGCGAGACGCTGTCGATCGCCTTCGCGGGCGAGGGCCAGCACCAGGACGCCGGTTCGAAGATGGTGCACTGCGCGCCGAACACGTCGTCGAACATCGTGTCCAAGTCGGTGGCGCGCGGCGGCGGGCGGACCTCGTACCGCGGCCTCGTGCAGATCGAGGACGGCGCGAAGGGCTCGACCTCGTCGGTCAAGTGCGACGCGCTCCTGGTCGACACCATCTCCCGCTCCGACACGTACCCGTACGTGGACGTGCGCGAGGACGACGTGTCGATGGGCCACGAGGCGACCGTCTCCAAGGTCTCCGAGGACCAGCTGTTCTACCTCATGAGCCGCGGCATGACCGAGGACGAGGCCATGGCGATGATCGTGCGTGGGTTCGTCGAGCCCATCGCGCGCGAGCTGCCGATGGAGTACGCCCTCGAGCTGAACCGCCTGATCGAGCTGCAGATGGAAGGGGCTGTGGGCTAGCAGCCCGCAAATACCTATGGCAAGCGCTAACAACTCCGGTAGCACCACGGCCGGTTCCATCGCCGTGCGCGAGGCCGGGGCCCCCGACGAGCTCGCGGGCCCCGGCACCGGGCGCATGGTCAGCCAGCCGGCCGACGCCCGCCAGGTCGCGGTCGCGTCGTACGACGTCGCCGACTTCCCGGTCCCGAACGGCCGCGAGGAAGACTGGCGGTTCACCCCGCTGGACCGGCTGCGCGGTCTGCACGACGGCACCTTCGGCAACGTCGGCGAGGCCGCGGTCGAGGTCGAGGCCCCCGCGGGCGTCGTCGTCGAGACCGTGGGCCGCGACGACGCGCGGGTCGGCAAGGCCGGCGCGCCGGTCGACCGGGTCGCCGCGCAGGCGTACTCGGCGTTCGAGAAGGCCACCGTGGTGACCTTCCCGAAGGAACTCGCCCCGGGCGAGCCGGTCGTGGTCCGCACCCGCGGCACCGGCACCACCGGCTTCGGGCACCTGACGGTCAGCGTCGAGGCGTTCGCCGAGGCCGTCGTGGTCCTGGAGCACACCGGCAAGGCCGTGTACGCGGACAACGTGGAGTTCCTGGTCGCCGACGGCGCCCGCCTCACCGTGATCTCGGTGCAGGACTGGGAGGACGGCTCGGTGCACCTGGCCCACCAGGTCGCGCGCCTGGGCCGGGACGCGACCTTCAAGTCGGTCGCGGTGACGCTGGGCGGCGACGTCGTGCGGCTGTTCCCGCGCGTGGTCTACGACGCCCCGGGCGGCGACGCGTCGCTGTACGGCGTCTACTTCGCCGACTCCGGGCAGCACCTGGAGCACCGCCTGTTCGTCGACCACGACGTGCCGCGCTGCCGCAGCCTGGTCACCTACAAGGGTGCGCTGCAGGGTGCCGAGGCCCGCACGGTGTGGATCGGCGACGTGCTGATCCGCGCGGCGGCCGAGGGCACCGACACGTACGAGCTCAACCGCAACCTGCTGCTGACCGACGGCGCGCGCGCCGACTCGGTGCCGAACCTGGAGATCGAGACCGGCGAGATCGCCGGTGCCGGACACGCCAGCGCCACCGGCCGGTTCGACGACGAGCAGCTGTTCTACCTGCAGGCCCGCGGCATCCCCGCGGACGAGGCCCGGCGCCTGGTGGTGCGCGGCTTCTTCGCCGAGGTGATCGCCCAGATCGGCCTCCCGGAGCTGCAGGAGCGGCTGATGGCGCGCATCGAGGCGGAGCTGGAGGCGAGCGTCTGATGGCGTACGTACGCGCCTGCGCCGAGTCCGAGCTCGCCGAGGACACCCCGCTGCGGCTGGTGCTCGACGGCACCGCCGTCACGCTCGTGCGCACCGAGGGCGAGGTGTACGCGATCAACGACGTGTGCAGCCACGCCGCGGTGTCGCTGTCCGAGGGCGAGGTCGAGGACTGCGCGATCGAGTGCTGGCTGCACGGCTCGCGCTTCGACCTGCGCACCGGCCGCCCGTCCGGCCCCCCGGCCACCCAGCCGGTGCCCGTCTACCCCGTGAAGATCGAGGCCGACGCCATCCACGTCGACCTGAACCAGGAGTCCTGAGTCCGTATGGCAACGCTTGAGATCCGCGACCTGCACGTCAGCGTGGAGGCCGAGAACGGCCCCCGCGAGATCCTGCGCGGCGTCGACCTGACCGTGAAGCAGGGCGAGACCCACGCCATCATGGGCCCGAACGGCTCCGGCAAGTCGACGCTGGCGTACTCGATCGCCGGGCACCCGAAGTACACCGTGACCGGCGGCACCGTGACGCTGGACGGCGAGGACGTGCTGTCCATGTCGGTCGACGAGCGGGCCCGCGCCGGCCTGTTCCTCGCCATGCAGTACCCGGTCGAGGTGGCCGGCGTGTCGGTGTCCAACTTCCTGCGCACGGCCGCCACCGCGGTCCGCGGCGAGGCCCCCAAGCTGCGGCTGTGGGTCAAGGAGGTCAAGGAGGCCATGGAGCGCCTCCAGATGGACCCGTCGTTCGCCGAGCGCAACGTCAACGAGGGCTTCTCCGGCGGCGAGAAGAAGCGCCACGAGATCCTCCAGCTCGAACTCCTCAAGCCGAAGATCGCGGTGCTCGACGAGACCGACTCGGGTCTGGACGTCGACGCGCTGCGCATCGTCTCCGAGGGCGTCAACCGGGTGCGCGACACCGGCGAGATCGGCACCCTGCTGATCACCCACTACACGCGCATCCTGCGCTACATCAAGCCCGACCACGTGCACGTCTTCGCGGGCGGCAAGATCGTCGAGTCGGGCGGCCCCGAGCTCGCCGACAAGCTGGAGGCCGAGGGGTACGAGGCGTACACCGGAGTCAAGGAGACAGCATGACGACCACCCTCCCGGGGCTCCTCGACACCGACGCGATCCGCAAGGACTTCCCGGTCCTTTCGCGCGTCCTGCACGGCGACAAGCCGCTGGTCTACCTCGACAACGCCGCGACCTCGCAGAAGCCCCAGCAGGTCCTGGACGCGCTGAACGCGTACTACGAGCTGCACAACGCCAACGTGCACCGCGGCGTCCACGTGCTGGCCGAAGAGGCCACCGCGCTGTACGAGGGCGCCCGCGACAAGGTCGCGTCGTTCATCAACGCGCCCTCGCGCGACGAGGTCATCTTCACGAAGAACTCGTCCGAGTCGCTCAACCTCGTGGCCAACATGCTGACCTGGGCCGACGACCCCTTCCGGGTCGGTCCGGGCAGCGAGGTGGTCATCACCGAGATGGAGCACCACTCGAACATCGTGCCGTGGCAGCTGATGTGCCAGCGCACGGGTGCCTCGCTCAAGTGGTTCGGGCTGACCGACGACGGCCGCCTCGACCTGTCGAACATCGACGAGGTCATCACCGAGAACACCAAGGTGGTCTCGGTCGTGCACACGTCGAACATCCTGGGCACGGTCAACCCGCTCGAGGCGATCGTGCGCCGCGCGCACGACGTCGGCGCCCTCGTGGTGGTCGACGCGTCGCAGGCCGCGCCGCACGTCCCGCTGGACGTGCAGGCGCTGGAGGCCGACTTCGTGGCCTTCACCGGGCACAAGATGCTGGCTCCGACCGGCATCGGCGTGCTCTGGGGCCGGCTCGGGCTGCTCGAGGAGCTGCCGCCGTTCCTGGGCGGCGGCGAGATGATCGAGACCGTGACGATGAGCGCGTCGACGTACGCGCCCGCGCCGCACAAGTTCGAGGCCGGCACCCCGCCGATCGCGCAGGCGGTCGGACTGGGCGCGGCCATCGACTACTTGAACGCGCTCGGCATGGACAAGATCGCGGCGCACGAGCACGCGCTCACGTCGTATGCGATAGACGCGCTCAACGGAGTCGAGGGCCTGGAGATCATCGGCCCGAAGACCGCGGAGATGCGCGGCGCGGCGATCTCGTTCCAGTTCGGCGACCTGCACCCGCACGACGTGGGCCAGGTGCTGGACGAGCAGGGCATCGCGGTCCGGGTCGGGCACCACTGCGCGCGGCCGGTGTGCCTGCGCTACGGCGTCCCGGCCACCACGCGTGCGTCGTTCTACCTCTACTCGACCCCCGGCGAGGTCGACGCCCTCGTCGCCGGCCTGGAACACGTGCGCCGTTTCTTCGGCTGACGTGGGTATGGGAGCGAACACGGCGATGAAACTGGACTCGATGTACCAGGAGATCATCCTGGACCACTACCGCAACCCCCATCACAAGGGGCTGCGGGACCCGTTCGACACCGAGGTGCACCACGTCAACCCGACGTGCGGCGACGAGGTGACGCTGCGGGTCAAGCTGGACGGCACCGGTGCGGACGCCAAGGTCGTGGACGTGTCGTACGAGGGCCAGGGCTGCTCGATCAGCCAGGCCAGCGCGTCGGTCATGACCGACCTGGTCATCGGCCGGACGGTGGCCGACGCCCTCAAGGTGCAGGAGGAGTTCCTGCACCTCATGCAGTCCAAGGGCCAGGCCGAGCCGGACGAGGAGGTGCTGGAGGACGCCGTCGCGTTCGCCGGCGTCTCGAAGTTCCCGGCCCGCGTGAAGTGCGCGCTGCTGGGCTGGATGGCCTGGCGTGACGCGACCACTCAGGTGATGGAGGGTCAGAAGTGAGCGACACGAAGGTGAACCCGGCGAGCGCCGACGAGGTCACCGAGGCCTTGTACGACGTCGTCGACCCGGAGCTCGGCATCAACGTCGTGGACCTTGGCCTCGTCTACGGCGTCACGGTCGACGACGCGAACATCGCGACCGTCGACATGACGCTCACCTCGGCGGCCTGCCCGCTGACCGACGTCATCGAGGACCAGGCGAAGACCGCCACCGAGAACCTGGTGAGCGACCTGCGCATCAACTGGGTCTGGATGCCGCCGTGGGGCCCGGACAAGATCACCGACGACGGCCGCGAACAGCTCCGCGCCCTGGGCTTCAACGTCTGAGCGTCGACACATAGCGCCTCGAACGCAGAGGGCGGGCACCGGTTTTCTCCGGCGCCCGCCCTTTCGTGTTCTGCCGCCTCCGCCCCGCGATGCGGGCAACTACCATGCGGTAAAGGCGTCTTGACGGGGTGAGGCGATGGCCGGAGGACAGGGCCCGCGGCCGTTGCCGGCGGCCGAGGCGGACACGGTCCTGCGGATCGTCGGGGACTGTCTCGCGGCGCGTTCGCTGCACGCGTTCCGGGAGGGTGTCGCCGAGGCGTTCGCGCGGCACTTGGGATACCGGCATGTGTCGTTCTTCCTCGGCGGGGACATGGCGGGGATCTTCGGGGACGAGGCTCCCTTGGTGGTCGGGCGGGCGCGGCGCATGGCCCCCGCGTACATCGAGCACTTCCGCGGCATGGATCCCTTCGCGGCCGCCTGCGGTGTCCGCGTCCCCACCGCGCCCGTACCGCTGTCGCTGGCGCAGTGCACGCAAGGCCGCGTCATGGAGCACCGCGAGTACATGGAGCGGTTCATGTTCCGGCACGGTATCCGCGACAAGATGGTCATCGCCCTGCCCGGGGCCTCCGGTGCGGCCGGGATAGGGGTGCTGGCCGAGGAGGCAGGCGCGTTCGGCGTCCTGGACCAGGCGCGCTTGTACGCACTCGCACCGCATCTCGCTCATGTGCTGGCGCTGCATCTCCAGGCGGGGCCGCTCCGACCGCCCGGTGCCGGACGGCTCACCGGGCGCCAAGAAGAAGTGGCGCGGCTGGCGGCGTCGGGGGCGTCGACCCGGCAGATCGCCGCCGCGCTGTTCATCACCGAGAACACCGTGAAGCGGCATCTGACCGCGGTCTTCGCCGAGTTGGGCTGCCAGAGCCGCAGCCAACTGGCGGTGCTGTGGCACCGCCGCGCCGGCTGACGGCATGACCCGAAGGTGCAAGATTCCGGGCCCGTGCCGGACACGCGGCGGCGCCGCGCGCAGAGTGGTCCTGCGGGTCGCCCGGGAGAGCCGGTGACCGCGTCCGAACCATGGCGACGGCAACGGGGGTCCACATGGCGCACCACACGGGCGGCCCGCCGCCGTATCCGCACTGGCCGCCCGCCGGGGGTGCGCCGGGGGCTCCGCCGGGAGCGCCTCTGCGCCCCGTAGCCGGCCTCGGCGGGCTATGCGCCGTGCTGCTGGGCGCGGCCGGCGTCGCCCTGCTGGTATCGGCGGTCAACGACGGGTCGGACGCCCTGAAGGTCGAGGAACGCGGTCTCGGGGCTTTCGACAAGTTGGTCGGCGACATGTTCTCGGCGTCGAGTGCCCTGGCCCTGGTCGTCACGACGGTGTCCGGCCTGGTGTTCCTCTACTGGCTGTCCACGGTTCGCGCCAACATCCGGGACTGGTCGGGCGATCCGATCCGGTCCGGGAGCCTGCGCGACGCGTTCGCGTTCGGCGCTCCGCTCGTCAATCTGTTCAAGCCCCACGAGGTCATGCGCGAGGTCTGGACGCGCAGCCATGACGGCGTGCCGCACAACGACCGCCCCGGGCTGCTGCGTACCTGGTCGATCGCCTGGGTGCTGTGGGGCATCGCACGGCTCGTCTCGCCGTTGACCGCGCAGATGGCCTTCGGCAAGGCGCAGGAGGCCTTGGCCACGGCGAGTTTCTTCGGCAACAGCCTGCACCCCTCCCGCGCCGCCCTGGACCTGCTCCGGCGGCGGCGGGGGGCCCGGGGGGGGGGGCGGGGGGGGGGGGGGGGCCCCCCCCCCCCCGCCGCCGTGTTCGTGCTCCGCGTGTCCGCCGCCCACGAGGCGCGCCGGACGGCGCAGGTGCCTCCTGCTCCGCCGCCGCCGGGCGCCCCGGTGCGCTTCTGACCGGTCGCCCCCTCGGTACGGTGGGCAGGTGGGCGAGACGAGGGATGCCGCGGTTTCGGCGGAGGAGTTCGAGGCGGAGCGCGGGCGGCTGTTCGGGATTGCGTATCGGATGCTCGGGTCGGCGGCGGAGGCCGAGGATGCGGTGCAGGATGCGTATCTGCGGTGGCATGCCGCGGACCGGGCGTACATCGGTGCGCCGGGGCCGTGGCTGGCGAAGGTGCTCACGAATCTCTGCCTGAACCGGCTTGATTCGGCGCGGGCGCGGCGCGAGGAGTATGTCGGGCCGTGGCTGCCCGAGCCGGTGCGTACCGATGCGGGCGCGCTCGGGCCGCTGGAGACCGCCGAGCAGCGCGACCAGGTGTCGATGGCGATGCTCGTGATGCTCGAACGCCTGTCTCCTCCGGAGCGTGCGGTGGTGGTGCTGCGCGATGCGTTCGCGTACGCGCATGGCGACATCGGCGAGGTGCTCGACCTGCCCGAGGCGACCGTGCGGCAGACGTACCGGCGCGGGAAGAAGCACCTGGAGGCCGGCAAGTCGCGGTTCGAGGCGTCCTCGTCGGCGCGGGCCGACCTGCTGGCCCGGTTCCTGGCCGCGGCCGCGGAGGGTTCGCTGGAGCAGTTGGAGTCGCTGCTCGCGGATGACGTCGTGTCGTGGTCGGACGGCGGCGGCAAGGTCTCCGCGTCCACCCGGCCGGTGTCCGGCCGGACCAAGGTCGCGCGTTTCCTGCTCGGCATCATGGAGCGCTTCGCGACCCAGATGCGCATCGAGTTCGCCGAGGTCAACGGGGAGGGCGCACTGCTCGCCTGGGAGGACGGGGCGTTGGCCGCGGCCGGCTTCTTCGAGGCCGGTCCGGACGGGATTTCCGGGGTCCGTATCGTCCGGAACCCCGACAAGTTGAAGTTTCTCGAAGATCAGTCCCGAAACCTGTCACGAATCGAGGGGTTGTCCGGTTCTTAGCTGGTGACGCCGCCGGGGCACCCGCCCCGCGGCCCCGACAGCCAGTGGAGGAACCCCATGGACGCGAACCCCGGCGGCACGATCCTGGTGACCGGTGCGACCGGCGTGCTGGGCCGCGAGGTGCTGGAGCGGGCCCGGCGCACCGGGCGCCCGGTGCGGGCCATGACGCGCAAGTCGGCGCTGCCGTCCGATCCGGGGGTCGCGTGGGCGACCGCCGACCTGCTGACCGGTGCAGGCCTGGACGCGGCACTCGAGGGTGTCGACACGGTCATCCACTGCGCCTCGGACATCCGCAAGTTCAAGAACGACATCCCGGGGTGGCGCAACCTGCTGGACGGCGCGAAGCGCGCGGGGGTCGGGCACATCGTGAACATCTCGATCGTCGGGATCGAGGCGATCCCGTACCCGTACTACAAGGTCAAGCTGCAGGGCGAGGAGCTCCTGGCGGCCTCCGGCGTCCCGTGGACCAACCTGCGCGCGACGCAGTTCCCCGAGCTGCTGCACATGGCGCTCGGTTTCCTGTCCAAGCTGCCCGTGGTCCTGATGCCGTCCAAGACCGCCTGCCAGCCGGTGGACCAGGGCGAGGTCGCCGACCGGCTGGTCGAACTGGCGCTCGCCGGACCGGCCGGTCGCGTGGCGGACATGGGCGGTCCGCGCGTGTACGAGGCCGCCGAGCTGGCCCGCACCTGGCTGGCCGCGGCCGGCAAGAAGCGCCGCGTGCTGGCGGTCCGCATCCCCGGCAAGATGGGCGCGGGCTTCCGCTCCGGGGCGCTGACCACGCCGGCGAACGCGGTGGGCACGAAGACGTGGGAGGAGTTCCTGGCCGCCAAGGTCGCGCGCTGAGCCGCGCGGCGCCGGTCTCGGATCGGCGCGGTCCGCCGTACAGTGCCGTTATGGGTGCTGAACCGGGTTTCCAGGTGGGGGCGGACGCGCCGCGGCGGTACGAGGAGCACGTGGCGGCGATCATGGCGCCGTTCGTGGCGGCTGCGGTCGAGGCCGCGGGGCTTGCGCGCGGGTCGGCGGTGCTGGATCTGGCCTGCGGCACGGGCTTCGTGGCGCGGGCCGCGGCCGCGGCGGTCGGTCCGGACGGGCATGTCGCGGGTGTGGACGTGAACCCGGGAATGCTGGCGGTGGCCGCCGGGTTCGCCGGGGCCGGGCCGGATGCCGCCGAGGTGCGCTGGCAGCAGGCGGCGGCCGAGAAACTGCCGTACGAGGACGACGAGTTCGATGCGGTGGTGGCCCAGCAGGGTGCGCAGTTCTTCGCGGACCTGGAGGCGGCACTGGGCGAGGTGAAGCGGGTGCTGCGGCCGGGTGGCCGGGTCGTGCTGACGGTGTGGGCGACGCTGGACCGTTCGCCGTTCTTCCTGGCGCAGCGGCTGGCCATCGAGGCGGTCGCCGGGTCGGTGGTCGCGGAGTCGTTCGATGCGGCCTTCGCCTGCTCGGCACGGCAGTTGACCGCCGCGCTGCGGTCGGCGGGGTTCGCGGGCGTGTCGTCGCGCGAGGTGAGTGCGGAGGTGGCGCTGCCGCCGCTGGCGGCGTTCGCGCCGGGTCAGCTGGCCGCGCTGCCGTGGGGCCCCGCGGTGGCCGGGAAGGGGCCCGATGCGGTCGCGGCGTACACCGAGACGCTGACCGACCTGCTCTGCATGCACGTCTCCCCGGACGGCCGGACGGTGCTGCCGTTCACTTCGATCCTGGTCGCCGCGACGGCCTAGCGCCGCGGCGCTAAAAGCGGGTCGCGGCGGCGCGGATCGCTTCGCGGATGCGGAAGTAGGTGCCGCAGCGGCAGATGTTGCGGATCTCGTCGAGGTCGGCGTCGCCGATCTCGTGGCCGGCCGCGCGGGCCTGGCGGACCTTGGCGACGGCGGCCATGATCTGGCCGGGCTGGCAGTAGCCGCACTGGGCGACGTCGTGTTCGAGCCAGGCTTCCTGCATGGGGTGCAGTTCGCGGCCGACGGTCGCGGGGAGGCCCTCGATGGTGGTGACTTCGTCGTCCGGGCCGAGGTCGGCGACGCGGACCGAGCACGGGTTGAAGGCCTTGCCGTTGATGTGGCTGGTGCACGCCTGGCAGACGCCGATGCCGCAGCCGTACTTGGGGCCGGTGACGCCGAGGACGTCGCGCAGCACCCACAGCAGGCGTACGTCGTCCTCGATGTCGACCGTGACCTCTTCGCCGTTGAGCCGGAAGGTGTGCTGGGGCATCGCGTTCTCCGTCGGTAGGGGCCGTCAGTACGCGCGGTCGAGGCCGTCGGTGGGCGAGGCGGGCACCGGCGGCACGGTCGGCTTGGGTTCGAACGCGAGCGGGGCGTCGTGGTTGATCGGGAACGTGGTCGGCATGGTCCCGGTGGCCCGGCGGTACGCGCAGGCCACTGCCGCCATCGCGCTCGCCACGGCCAGCTCCCCCGCGCCGCCGGGTTCGCCGGTGGTCGGCGGCATCACGAACACCTCCAGTTCGGCAGGGGTGTTCCACTGCCGGGTGTAGAAGTAGTTGTCCCAGCTGGCCTCCAGGAAGGCACCGTCCTTCAGGTGCAGGCTGGAGGTGAGGGCGAGCGCGATGCCGTCCATGATGCCGCCCATCATCTGGGCTTCGAGGCCGCGCGGGTTGACCGCGAGCCCGACGTCCACCGCGCAGACGGCCTTGGTGACGCGCGGCCCGGTGACGGCGTTCGGGATCGTGCGCCCGGTGGTCTGCGGGCGGCAGTCGATCTCCACGAGGACGGCGGCGACCGAGTGGTACTCGGGGTGCAGCGCGATGCCCTGCGCGGTGCCGGCCGGCATCGCGCGGCCCCATTGGCCGAGTTCGGCGGCCTTGTCGAGGACCGCGCGGGCCCGGGCGTCCTTGAGGAAGTCGCGGCGGAACCGGTAGGGGTCCTTGCCCATGTCGGCGGCGATGCGGTCGACCACCAGCTCCTGCGCGCACCGCACGTTGGGCGAGTAGATGTTGCGCATGCTGCCGGTGTTGAAGCCCTTGTCGACCTCGCTGAGCAGCTGGGTGACGACGCCGAAGTTGTACGGCGTCTCCTGGGTGAGCACGAAGATGGTCTCGGAGAACGCAAGACCCCCGACCGGGAGTTGCGCGGCGGTCGCGGTGATGACCTCGCCGAGGCCGTGCCCGAAGTCGGTGGCGACCGAGGTGTGGCGCTGCTCATAGCTGAGCACTTGGCCGAGCGAGTGCGTGGCGCGGACGCGGGAGGTGGACATGGGGTGGGTGCGGCCCTGGCGTACGTCGTCGGCGCGGTGCCACATGAGTTTGACCGGCTTGCCCATCGCCTTGGAGACCTCGGCGGCTTCCAGTGCGGCGTCGGAGAAGAGCTTGCGGCCGAACGACCCTCCCCCGTCGACGACATGCACCTGCACAGCGGAGACCGGGAGTCCGAGGCGCAGCGCGATCTGCTCCTGGGCGACGATCGGCGACTTCAGCGAACCCCACACCTCGGCGCGGTCGGCGCGTACGTCCGCGATGGCGCAGTTGGTCTCCAGCGCGCTGTTCCCGGCGAACGGGAAGGTGAAGCGGACGTCCACGGCCTTGGTCAGGATCGGCAAGGGAGGTACGACGAGCGGGAGTTCGGCGCGGCGTAGCTCTTCGCGCACGGTCGCGTCCGAGGCGCCTTCGGCGGTGCCCGGGCCCCAGGCGACCTGCAGGGCCCGGACCGCGTCGATGCACTGGCCGAAGGTGCGGCCGCGGACCGCGACGCCCGTGGAGACGACCGCGACGTCGGTGATGCCGGGCATCGCGCGCACCGCGGCGAGGTTGGCAACGGACCGCACGGTGCCGTTGATGGTCGGCGGGCGGCAGATCATGGCCGGAAGGGCGCCCGGGACCTGGAGGTCCATGGCGTACTGCTTGCGCCCGGTGACCGCGGCACGTGCGTCGATGCGGTTGCGCGGAGTGCCGATGACGGCGAAGTCGCGCGCGGGCTTGAGCTCGACGGCCACCTGCAGGGTCGTCCGACTGGCTGCGGCGACGGCAAGTTCGGCGTACGTCGCGGTCCGTCCGGCCGCGGACGTGACCACCCCGAGACGGGTGGTGAGCGCCGTGACGGGTTCGCCGAACGCGGCCGCGGCGGCGGCGAGCAGGCGGCCGCGCGCGGTCGCCGCGGCGACCCGGATGGGCAGGTAGGTCGAGATGGTGGTGTTGGACCCGCCGGTCAGCTGGTTGAACAGCAGTTCGGGGCGGGCGTCGGCGAGCGTGACGCGGATCCGGTCGAGCGGCAGGTCGAGTTCCTCGGCGATCAGCATCGCGCTGGACGTGGTGATGCCCTGGCCCACTTCGGCGCGCGGCAGCGCGAAGGACGCGGTGCCGTCGGGGTGGAGCTGTACGCCGATCAGGCCCGCGGTGGGCAGGGCGGCGACGGTGAGCATGTCGTTGAGGTTCAGGATCTC
This sequence comes from Yinghuangia soli, assembly GCF_021502675.1. Taxonomy (GTDB): domain Bacteria; phylum Actinomycetota; class Actinomycetes; order Streptomycetales; family Streptomycetaceae; genus Yinghuangia; species Yinghuangia soli. The sequence continues at coordinate 160,397 of NZ_JAKFHA010000016.1, read as the reverse complement.
GGCGGGTCCGGGCAGCGACGGCACTGCGGCAGCGGCCTGTTCGGGTGCGGCGAGGTCGGCGCCGAGTCGTGCGGCGGCGGTCAGGACGGGCGCGGCGAGGACGTAGCCGAGGAAGCGCCGCCGGTCCATGTCGTGCGCATGCCCTTGAGCCCCCATCGGGTCCCCCTTCGCCGACGGCCGGTGGGCGGCCGCCGTCCGGACGCCGCCCCCGGCAGGGTCCCATGCCGGGGGCGGATTCGTCGCGGGTTGCGGCAAATAGCCCTGAACGGGTGACGGCGCCCAGGACCGGCCACCAGGGCCGCCACCCGTGTCGGCCCGCTACGCGCGGGCGTGGCTGGGGGTCTCGCGGGAGACGTCGCCGATGGCGGAGCTCACCCGCAGGGCGGTGACCATGTCGCGGTAGAGGGTGTCGTTCTCGACGAGTTCGGCGTGGGTGCCGATGGCGCGGCAGCGGCCGAGTTCGAGGACGACGATGCGGTCGGCCTCGACCACGGTCGACAGGCGGTGCGCGATGGTGACGACGGCCGCGTGCCGGGCGCGTTCCCGGATGAAGTCCTGGACGGCCGCTTCGGTGAGCCCGTCGAGCTGCGCGGTGGCCTCGTCGAGCAGCAGGATCTGCGGGTCGGCGACGAACGCCCGGGCGATGGCGATGCGTTGGCGCTCTCCGCCGGATACGGCGGTGTCCGCGAGGACGGTGTCGAGGCCGTCGGGGAAGGCCTTGGCGCGCTCGTCGAGGCGTACCGCGCGCAAGGCGTCCCACAGGTCGTCGTCGGTGGCGGCCGGGCGCATGTAGCGCAGGTTGTCGGCGAGCGTGCCGGGCACGAGCGGGGTGTCCTGCTCGACGTAGGCGATGCGGCGGCGCGCCTCGTACGCCGGCCAGTGCGCCAACGGTCGTCCGTCCAGGCGCAGTTCGCCGGTGTCGGCGGGCAGGAACTCCAGCATGAGCGAGAAGAGCGTGGTCTTGCCCGCCCCGGACGGGCCGACGATCGCCGTATGGCCGGTACGCGGGATCGCGAAGGTCACGCCGTCGAGCGCGGCTGGCGCCTCGGGGCCGTACCGTGCGGTGACGTCGTGGAAGGAGAGCGCCGGGACGTCGGCGTGGCGGTACGCGGGGGCGGGCGCCGGGAGCGGTGCGCCCGACTCGGGGGCGGCCTTGTGCCGCGGCTCCCCCAAGGGGTCCGCTCCGTGCTCCTCGACCTCCAGCTCGTCCAGTTGCCGGATGCGCGTCGCCGCCGCGATGCCGGACTGCAACTGCGAGAAGACCTGGGCGAGTTCGGTGGCCGGTTCGACGAGTTGGAAGGCGTACAGGATGAAGGCGACCAGGCTGGACACGGACAGGGCGCCGCTGTCCACCCGGTAGGCGCCGATCGCCAGGATCAGCAGGATCGCGAGCTGCACGCCGGCCAGCGTGATCGTCCAGACCGCGGCCGTGATGCGGACCGCGCGCACGCTGTGCCGGGCGGATGCGTCGGCCTCGGCCTCGATGCGCTGCGACTCGCGCTCCTCGGCGCGGGCCGACTTGACCGTGCGGATGGCGCGCAACGCGCCGTCGAGGGCCGCGCCGAGGCGGCCGACCGACTCCTGTGCGGCCGCCTGCGCCTTGGCCATGCGCGGCATGAGGACCGCGACGATCACCGCGACCACCGTCAGCGCGCCGACGGTCGTCGCGAACAGCACGAGGTCGAGGAACGCCATGAGCACGAGCGCGCCGACCAACCCCACGATGCCGTTGAGCAGTTGCGCGAGGCTGGAGGCGGCCGCCTCGCGGATGAGCACGGTGTCCGAGGTGACCCGGGCGACCAGCTCGCCGCTGGAGCGGCCGGTCAGCTCGCCCACCCGCAGGCGCAGCAGGCGGCGGACCATCGAACTGCGGGCATCCCGGACGACCTGCTCGCCCATGCGGCCGAGCAGGATCCACTGGTACGCCTGGACCGCCGAGCCGAGCACGAGCAGGCCGGCCAGCACGGCGACCGCGGGGGCGATCGGACGCGAGTCGGCGAGCCCGTCGAGGACCCACTTGGTGGCCAGCGGACTGGCGAGGGTGGTGGCGGTGACGAAGAGCCCGAGCACCAGTCCGAGCAGAAGCGTGCGGCGGTGCGGGCGGACGAAGGACCAGAGAAGGCGGAGATTGGGCACGAGGGGGCGACCCTTCGGCTGGGAACGGCACATATCGGGAAGGCGCGGGAAGGCACCGGAAGGTGCGGCATGGTTCGGCAAGGTCCGGCAGGCCCGGAGGCGGGCAGGCGGCGCAATGAGTCTTCACTGCCGCTTTTTGGGACACTAATGTCCCACTAAGAATCTGGCAAGTCTCATTACGGGAAGCGGGCTGCTATCTTCGGAACGTGCGCACCACCCCACCCGGCCCCGATACGCGCGGCGACGCCCGGCCCGAATCCGGAACCCGCGGCCGCACCCGGCGCGCGATCCTCGACGCCGCCGCCGAGGTCCTGGCCCGCAACCGGCGGGCGACCCTCGCGGACATCGCGCAGGCGGCAGAGGTCGGCCGCAGCACCCTGCACCGCTACTTCCCGGACCGCGACGAACTGGTGTCCGCAGCCGTCGAGGACTCGCTGGCCCACATGGCGCAGGCGCTCGAAGAAGCGGCCATCGACCAGGGCCCCGCACTCGACGCCATGCGCCGCCTGGCCACCGCGCTCGTAGGGGCGGGCGACCGCCTGGTCTTCGTCTTCGGCGACCCGCACATCTTCGAGCAGCTCCCGGACGAAGAGGACGATCCGACCGACCGCCAGGTCCTCGCGCTCATCGAACGCGGCCAGGCGGAAGGCGCGTTCGACCCCGAGGCGGACCCGGTGTGGATACGCGGCGTGCTGTGGGCGCTCGTCTACACGGGCGCCGAGATGGCCGCGCGCGGGACCATGCCGCGGCACGTGGCCGCCGCGAATACCGTGCGCACCCTCGAACGGGGAATCTGCGCCGCAGGCGGAGGTGGCACCGCGCAGTGACCGACGTACCCCTGAAGGCAGTTCCGCTGCTGTACGAGCGGTACGCGTTCCTCGACGAGGCAGTCCCGTACCTACCGCTCGGCACGCGCCCGACGCCCGTCGCGCCGCTGCCCGGGCTGGCCGACGGCCCCGCGGACGTCTGGATCAAGGACGAAAGCGGCTACGGCGACATCGCCGGCGGCAACAAGGTCCGCAAGCTCGAATGGATCATCCCGGACGCCCTCGCCCGGCGGTCCCCGGCCATCCTCACCTTCGGCGCCCTCGGCACGAACCACGGCCTGGCCACCGCCCGGTACGCCCGCGCGCACGGCCTCGGCTGCGCCCTCGCGCTGGTCGACCAGCCGATCGACGACCACGTCCGCCTGCAGCTCGAACGCCTGGAGGCGTCCGGCGCCGTCGTACACCGCACGCGTACCGTGGCCCGGACATACGCCGCCGCGCCCTGGCTGATGATGCGTCACGGTGCCTTCCGGGAGGGCCGGTTCCGCCCCGCGTACCTCCTCCCGACCGGCGGGTCCTCGCCGGTCGGCGTGCTCGGATACGTCGAAGCCGGCCTGGAGATCGCCACCCAGGTCTCGGCCGGCCTCCTGCCGGAACCCTCGTACGTGGTCCTCCCGGTCGGCAGCGGCGGCACAGCAGCCGGTCTCGCTCTCGGCCTGCGCTTCGCCGGTCTCCGCACGCGCGTCCTCGGCATCGTGGTCAACGACCAGCTCACGCTGGACGCGAAGACCATCGTGGGCCTGGCCAACAAGACCGCGCGCCTGCTCCGCAAACGCACCGGCAACTTCACCATCGCCGGCCTGCAGCCCGAGGACGTCACCCTGCGCCGCGACTGGCTCGGCCCCGGCTATGGCCACCCCACTCCGGCCGCCGAACAACTCGTCCGCACCAGCGCGGCAGCAGACGGCCCGGTCCTCGAACCCGTATACACGGCAAAGGCCTTGGCCGCCCTGAAGGACCTGAACACCCGCCGCGAACTCGGCAACGGCACGGTGCTCTACCTGCATACGTACGGCCCGCGCTGAGCCTGGGCGCGGGATCGGGGCGACGGGCGGCCGGCGGCACGGGATTTTCAGTGGCCGTTCCGGCGGCCACCCTGGCAGGCTCGCCCTCATGACCGAACACAGATGCGTCCGAAGGGCCGACCGTACCCGCAGCCGATGAGCGGGGGCGGCGTCGGGTGGCGGTGGGCTTTCCTGTTCGTGCGGCAGGAGCGCGAAGAGGCGGCCTGTGCGGTCGCTGCGCGCTTGCTGGCCACGCCGAGGACCCGCAACGTCGGTGCCGAATTCGCGCAAGTGGCCTGCTGGCGTTGGCGGGCCTCCGCGGTGGAGCTGCTGCCGCTGCTCGTCCCGCAGGCCGGTGAGACGGCGTCGCCGGCTCTGGCCGAAGCTCTGGCGACCGCGTTGCTCTCGTCCGCGGCCCGGCGCGAGCATGCGGCTCTGCCGGCGGTGCTGACCGGTGGGGCGTACTCGCCGTATGTGCGGCGGCCGTCGACGCCTCCTGTGTACGACAGGGCCGCCGCGGCCGAGCTGCTCGCCGCCAAGCCCGTCGGGATCGGCCGGCTGAAGTACGCGCCCGAGATCTTCGGCGCGCTGCTGGACGCCGGACCGCTGACCTTCCGGCAGGCCGCGCAGCTCTACAACCTCACGTTCCGGTGGCCCGGCCGCACCGCTGCGGAGGCGGCGCCGCTGTGGTTGCGGCATGCGGGGCCGACGGCTCTGTCGCGGCTCTTGGACGTCATGACGCCGCATCTCGACCAGTACACCTGCGGCGAGTACTACTTGTCGGCCCTAGGCCGCATGGGCGGGCACGCCCTGCCTGCGTTGCCCCATGTCACCGCGCTGATCGACCGCCGTATCCGCATCCCCGTCAACGACTCGACCCTGGATGCCGAGATAGTCCTGGACGAGATGCTGCTGGCCGCGGCATTGGCCGCACGGGACGCCATCCTGGCCGGGGCGGCGTGCGGAGAGGTGCCGCGCGTCGGTTGACCTTGTCGTAGCGTCAAGGTTTCTACTGGTGCCATGCGCATCGGAGAACTCGCCGGAATCGTCGGCGTCACCACCCGGGCCGTGCGGCACTACCACCGCATCGGGCTGCTGCCCGAGCCGCCGCGGCAGGCCAACGGCTACCGCGAGTACACCCTGCGGGACGCCGTGGAGCTGGCCCGGGTCCGGCGGCTGACCGAGCTCGGGCTGAGCCTCGACGAGGTCAAGGACGCGCTGGCCGACGACGCGGGCCGCGATCTCGCGGAAATCCTCGCCGAGCTGGACGCCGACCTGGCCCGCCAGGAGGACGCCATCCGGCAGCGCCGCGCCCGGCTGCGGCAGCTCCTGGACGAGGCCGAGCGGAGCGGCCGGCTGCCCGCCGAGGCCCCGGTCTCCCCCGAACTCGCGGCGATCTTCGAGGACATGGCCCGCGCGTCGGCGCAGCGCCCCGGGCCGGAGCCGGCCATCGCGGCCAAGGAGCGGGAGTTGCTGGCGCTGCTGGCGACCGGCACGCCGGATGCCGGGCGCGACAGCTGGCTCGGCGCGCTCATGCAGAGCCTGACGGCCGACCCGGAGGCCATGCGCCGGGCGTACGACGTCTATGCGCGGCTGGACGAGCTGGCCGCGGCCGACGACGGCGACCCGCGGATCGAACCGGCCGCGCACGCGATCGTCGCGGCCATCCCGCCCGAGGCGGCCCGCAAGATGGCGGCCGCGATCGGCGGTGCGGTCGGCCAGGAAGGCGGTTTCGCCGACGCGTTCTTCGCGGACTACGCGCCCGCCCAGGCCGCGGCCATCCGCCGTGCCGTCGAACTCCTGAAGGAGAGTGCGCCGTGATCGTCCTGCCGAAGGCAGAGTGCCCCGTGACCGTCCTGCGCCGGATCATCCGCTGGTCGTTCGTCGCGCTGCTGCCCGCGGAGCTGGTCATCGTGCTGTGCGTGGCGGGCGGCGTCGCGGTCCCGCGGCCGGCCCGGCTCGGCCTCGAACTCGCCGTCCTGTCGATCGTGTTCGCCGCCACTGCCGTGCTGTCCGCGGACTACCGGCGGCACCGCGGCGCGGGCGGGCATGCGCCGAGGGCCGCGCTGACCGCAGCCGTCGCGGACACCGTCCCGGCCCCGGTGCGCAAGCTGACCGCGCACGAACTCTTCCTTTCGACCAGCTTCCTGCGCTGGGTGACCCGCCGCGGCCCGCATCAGGTGGGCGACGGGGATCTGGCCGTCCCGTACGCGCCCGGCCAGACAATGGTCATGTACGGCTTCCTGTTCGCCTCGGTCATCGAGACGGTGGCGCTGGCCTTCCTCATCCCGTGGCCGACGGTGCATGCCGTGCTGCTCGTCGTCGACATCTGGGGCTGCTACTTCATCCTGGCGCTGCACGCCTCGTGCATCGTGCGCCCGCACGTGATCGGTGCGGACGGCTCGCTGCGGCTGCGCTACGGCGCGCTGCTGGACATCCGTATCCCGGCCGACCGCATTGCCGCGGTCCGGCTCGACCGGAAATACCCGGAGGGCAAGCTGGCCGCCGTCGGCGCGGACGGCGTCGCCGATCTCGCGGTGGGCGGGCAGACGACGGTGACCGTCGAGCTGGTCGAGCCGGTGCCGTACGTCCGGGCCCTGGGTGCGCCGGCCGAGGCCCGCGTCTTACGGTTCTACGCCGAGGACCCGGCCGCAGCGGTGACCGCACTCCGGACGCGTGACCTGGGAGACCGCAGTCCTGCCGTGTGACGTGAGGCGTCGCATGTGCCGGGCGGCCGCAGGCTCCGGACGACACGCGCGCCGTGATGTCCCAGACTCGAAAGAGGGGCAGCACGCCCACCTCGCCGGTCTGTGAGGTCCGACCTCGTGCACGACGTGCCGTTTTGGCTGTGGATGGTCTTCGTCGCCACCGTGTTGGTGTCGTTGACCATCGACTTGCTCGCCCACCGCAGCGAGCACGTCATCGGCTTCCGCGAGGCCACCGCATGGAGCTGCCTGTGGATCGGCCTCGCCATCGCGTTCGGCGCGCTGGTCTACGTGGTCGTCGGGGTGGACGCGGGCACCGAGTACACCACCGCGTGGCTGCTGGAGAAGAGCCTGTCGGTCGACAACCTCTTCGTGTTCACGCTGATCTTCGGCTACTTCAAGGTGCCGCGCGCCTATCAGCACCGGGTGCTCTTCTTCGGTGTGCTGGGCGCGCTGGTGTTCCGCGGGATCTTCCTGGCACTCGGCGTCGCGGTCGTCAGCCGGTTCGCCGCGGTGCTGTTCGTGTTCGCAGCGATCCTCTTCTGGAGCACGTACAAGATCCTCCGCGGCGAGGAGGAGACGTTCGACCCGGGCAAGAGCATCGCGGTCAAGCTGCTGCGCAAGGTCATCCCGGTACGGGACGAGTACGTCGGCCACAAGTTCTTCGTCCGCGAGGCGGGGCGCCTGGTGGCCACGCCGCTGCTCGCGGTCGTCGCCGCGATCGAGGCCGCCGACCTGGTCTTCGCAGTGGACAGCGTGCCGGCCGTACTGGCGGTCAGCAGCGACACGTTCATCGTCTACACGAGCAACGCCTTCGCGATCCTGGGCCTGCGGGCGCTGTACTTCCTGCTCGCCGGGCTGCTCGACAAGTTCCGGTACCTCAGCACCGGAATCGCCCTGATCCTGGCCTTCATCGCGGTCAAGCTGATCCTGCAGGCCTCGCACGAGATGATCAGCGACAGCGTCCCCGAGATCCCGTCGCCGGTCAGCCTGGGGGTGATCGTGCTGGTCCTGGGGGTGTCCGTGGCATTGAGCGTCTGGCGCTCGCCGAAGGAGAAGGACGACGGGGAAGGCGACAGGGAAGGCGACAAGGAAAGCGACGGGGAAAGCGGGGAGGAACGCGCCGCGGAAAACGGGGATGACGCCGAGGACAAGCCTTCCCGTTCATGAATTCGTGCCCGTTTCAGGGAGATTTGCCGGAATAGTCGGCGTACCGTAAAGGCATGCGCACCGAGAAGATGGAGGCGCCGCCGCAGGCCGAGCACGTGTGTCCCGCGTGCAAACAGCCCGTGGCCACGGTTGCCAAGAAGCACAAGACCATGGGCGTTTTCTATCCGCGATGGGTCGCGGGCCCGTGCCACAACTCCGAATGCGCCGAGTACATCCCGGCGTGGGTCCACCCGGATCCGCACTACCCCTACCAGCACCCCCAGCACCCCCAGCAGCCCACCGGGCAGACCGACCAGGCGAGCCACTGAGCCCGAATCCGTCCGGCAGTCCGGCTACCGGCCCTGATGGCGGTCGATGGCGCGGACTGCCGCCGCCGCTGCGTCGCGTACGCAGGCGACGGGGTCGGTCGCGGCCACCGCGCCGAGGTGCAGGCTGACGTCCGGCAGTGCTTCGGCCTCCTCGGGCCAGGCGTGGCCGGCGCACGCTATGCGCCCGAGCGCGGTCGCGGCGCGGGCCCTGACCCGGTGCCAGGGGTCGTCGAGGGCGCGCAGCAAGTCCGCGTGCGCGTCGACGAATTCGCTGTACGGGTAGAGGTGCAGCGCGTCGGACGGCGCACGTCCGAAAGCATCGGCGGCCCGTGCCCGGACGCCCGCATCGGCGTCGCCCAGGAACCTGCGGATGCTGCGGATCCCCGGTACGTCGAGCGGGTACGCCCCCAAGCTCCAGGCGGCAGCGGCGCGTTGCGCGACGCCGGCTTCGGCGCTCCCGGGCCGTTCGATGTGCGCTGCCAGGGCAGACCGGCCGGTTCGGGTCAGGGCGCGCGTGGCGGCGTACCGGGCTTTCCGGTCGGGGCTTTCGAGGACGATGCGCGTCAGCGCGGGCACGGCGCGCGGCGTCGCGACGCGCTGCAGCCCGACGAGCCCGGCCCAATAGTCCGGGCCGGCGAGCATCTCGATGAAGAAGCCCTCGAACCGGGCGTCCCCGCACCGGGCCAGCAGATGGTACGTCCGGCTGTGCCACGGGTCGGTCATGGTGCGCGACAACTCGTAGACGGTGCTCAGCACTTCGGGCGTACCCATGCGCAGCAGGCTTTCGGCGAGCAGCGAACTCTCGTTGCCGGCCCACCAGGCTTTGCGCGATTCGGCCGGCCATCCCTGGACGGCCCGGATCAGCGCGGTCTGCGCCTCGGGGGTACGGAACCTCCCCAGGGCGATGACCACCGAACCGAGCTGCCATTCCGGGCGCGTGCGGGAGAATTCGTCCAGCCACGCGGCCAGCAGCGGCACCGCGCGCTCGTCGCCGAGCAGGCTCAGCAGCGTGGCGGCGTGATGCGCCCAGATCGGCCGCGGCGACGCGAGGGCGCGCAGCGCGACATCGGCTGCGGCCGCTTCGCGGGCCCGGACGAGCCGCGCCGCCGCCTGGTTGGCGAGCCGGCTGGCGGTGGGATCGCGTTCCAAGGCGGCCACCAACTCCGCGGTGGATGCCGCGCTTACGCCGTCCCAGGTCCATGCGAAGGCGTCCGCTGCGGCATCGATCGAGCGGTCCGCAGGGTCTCTTCCGGGGGTCATGGCGCCATCCAATAGACCGCCCCGCGACATGGCAAGAGCGACCGGACCGGGCGGTTGCACAGCTCCCGGTCCGGCCGATGCAGCGCGGCCGACCGCCCGACACGGCCGGCCGCGCCACGTCTCTCCGGCGGCTACTCCACGTCAGGGCCCGAGGCGCGTACTTCCTGGACGCGTTCGAGCGATTCGCGCAGTTCGGTGAGCCAGTCGTCGGCGTTGCGCTGCACAAGACGCACGCACCACGCGAGCGCCTCACTGCGGCTGCGGGCCACACCGCCCGCGATGAGAGTGTCGAGAACGAGGCGTTCCGGCTGGCGCAGACGCGTCATGACCGGGGCCGCGATGTGGGTGAAGAGGGTGCGGCGGTCGTCGCAGACCACACCCCAGGAGACCTTGCGGCCGAACTTGCGCTCGGCTTCGCGCGCGACCTTGATGCGGGCATCGCGGGTGCGCTCGCGGAACTCGGAGATCTTGCCGTCAACCGCACCGTCGCGCGTCGCCTCGGACGCGTCCTCGGGAAGCTCCGGCCCGGCGATGCGGCCGACCACGGTGATCTCCTCGCGGTCGACGGAGACCTCGACCACCTCGGTGAACAGCCCCTCGGGCAGCCGCCCGGCGAACCAGCCCCTGACCTTGTCCTGCTGCTCGCTTGTAATCATGTAATCGACGTTACGCCGCACTCGGCCGCCCGCCAACACCCTTCGCCCCGGGCGTAATCCGGATTACCGCCCAGGAATGCCGATGGAACGCCCGGGGCCGGGTCTGCTTGGCCGCCGGAGTCGCCCGCGTGCGGCCCCCGGCCGACCGATCGGTCCTCTGGCTACTTCGCCGGCGCGGACTGGCCGGTGGCGGCGTCGATGGCGATGATGCGGGCCTCGTGGCCCACGACGTACACGTATCCGCCGGACACGGCCGGTGCGTGGCCGCCGTAGGGGACTCGGGCGCGCCACTTCTCCTTGCCGGTGGCGGTGTCGACGGCGCGCAGGAAGTAGGCGAAGCCGCCTACTTCGGCCGCGTCCTTCTCGTTGTCGACGAAGTACAGCGCCCCGTCGGCGAGTGCAGGATCGCCGAGCAACAGCCCAGTGTCCAGGCGCCACTTCACCATGCGCTCGGCGGCGTCGACGGCCTCGACCGATTCGTAGACGCTCCGATAAATGCCGGTGTCGTCGGCGACGACCCAGTCGGCTTCGGTGCTGCTGTCCTCGGTCTTCGCGCGCCCGGTTTGCGCATCGATCGCGTACAGGCCGTGGATGGTGTTGTCGGCGCTGGTCACGTGCACCGTCCCGGCCGCGACGTACGGCTGGCTGCGGGGCCAAGCGCGTGTGTAGAAGCTCCACTTCTTGGTGCCGGACGCTGCATCGAGCGCGGTGACCGTGCCGTGTGCTCCGTCGGCTCCGATGGCGTACGCCTGGCCGTCCACGACCGTCGGAGCGTCGTCGTCGAGGATCCGCGACCCGGTGTCGTACGACCACTTCTCGGCTCTCGTCGCGGCGTCGAAGGCGCGCAGGACGTTGTTGCCGTTGGTGGCGGCCGTGTACATGTAGATCACGCCGCCGACCACGGACGGGCTGCCGATCCTGACCGGGTAAGGCTTGTCGGGCAGCGCGAACCGCCACTTCTCCTGCCCGGATGCGGCGTCGACCCCGTAGAGCGTGTACTCGTCGCCGGTGTAGACGGTCCCGTCGGCGATGGCCGGAGCCGTGTGGCCGCCCTTCTGCAGGGGGAACTTCCAGCGTTGCGCGCCCGAGGGCCCGTCGAGTGCGTACGTCGCTTTCGAGGTCGTGACGTAGAGGACGCCTTCGGCCGCCGCGGGCGCGGTGGAGACGACGCCGTCCAGCCGGCGCGTCCAGGGTCCCGGAGGACCGGGCGGCTCCGCGGAGTTCGCGGCCGAGGAGGCCCCGTCGCCGCCGTCCTTCTCGCACGCCGTGCCGAGGGTCAGCGCCGCGAGGGCCAGGCCCACCGCGAACCCGCGACGGAACACACTTCGGGTACGTCTCGCCACCAGGCATTTCCTTCGCTCGGAGCCGGCATCGCAGCCAGCCTCGAACCGGGTCGACGGCCCGGGCAACACGAAGGCGTTCAAGGGTTGTTCAGCGCTGCGGCGGCGAGCGCTGAACAACCACGCAGGGCTACCGGCGGCCGGACTTGCGGGCGGTCAGGGCCAGGGCCACGGCCAACTGCAGGACCGTGGCGCCGATCAGGAGCACGAGCGGCAGGGTCCACGAGCCGGTCGCGGAGTGGACCATGCCGACCATGAACGGGCCGACCGCCGCCACCAGATAGCCCGTGCTCTGGGCGAAGGTGGAGAGCGCCGCGGCCTCTTGCGGGCTGCCGCCGCTGCGGCCGATCACGGCGAGGATCAGCGGGAACGTGCTCATCCCTGCGCCGAGCAGCAGCGCCCACAGCAGCGGGGCCGCGGACGGGGCGGCCAGGAGGCCGACGTACCCGGCGAGGAGTGCGCCGGCGACCGTCACGAAGGCCACCCGCAGGCCGCGGGTCGTCGCGGCCAGCGGCATGAGGAGGAACGTGGCCGGGACGCCGACGATCAGGACCACGCCGAGCGTGCTGCCGGCCGCGGAGCTGCTCATGCCGCTGTCGGTCAGGATGCCCGGCAGCCAGCCGATGATCGCGTAGCTGTTCATCGCCTGGAGGGCGAACAGCGCGGTGACGAGGAGGCCGAAGCGGGTACGGCCGACGCGCAGCGCGGAGACCTTGGTGTCCGGGCGGGCGACGAGCACCGAGCCGTGCGCCGACTCGGCGGCTGCGGAGCGCCAGGAGTCGCTGCGCATGCCCCACACCACGCACGCGATGACGGCCGGGATCGCCCAGGCGGCGAGGCCGAGGGAGGCGCTGCCGGAGGCGTTCGCGATCGGTACGGCCACCGCGGCCGCGGCGGCGGAGCCGAGCGACATCGCCATCGTGTAGAGCGAGGTGAGCAGCGCGATCTTCTTCGGGAAGTGCGTGCGCACGACCACCGGCAGCAGGACGTTGCAGACCGCGAGTCCGGCGGAGCCCAGCACGATGCCGGCCAGCAGCGCGCCGGTGCCCGGGATGCCGCGTACGGCGATGCCCGCGGCGAGCGCGCCGAGTGCGGCCAGCAGCGCGCGCTCGGTGCCGAGGCGCCGGGCGAGGAGCGTGCTGGACGCGCCCGCGAAGGCGAACAGGATGACCGGCAGCGCCGGGACCAGCGAGGCGACCGCGGGGCCGAAGCCGAGCTGCCCGCGGACCTGGTCCAGGAGTGCGGCGGTGCTGCTGATCGCGAGGCGCAGGTTGAGCGCGATGAGCAGAATGCCGGCGACGGTGAGCCACGCGGTACGGGTGCGGCTGCCGCCGGTGGGCGCGGGTGCTGCCGGGGCGACCGGCGCGGGTGCCTTGGCGGCCCGTACGGCCGCCTCCGGGCCCGGCGTACCTCGGCCGGACATGCCGCCGGCGCCGCCCGGACGCTCGTCGAAGAAGGTCCGGGACAGGTTTCGGGGCAGGAGGCGGCTCGGCAGCATGGGACAAAGGTAAGACGTCTGATGTTTGTTGTCCAATCATCCGATGTTTGAGGCCCAATCATCGGACGTATCCTTGGGTCATGTCGCTTCCTGCTGCGCGCCGCTCCGCGCTCGTCGACGGCGTCATCGACCAGCTGCGGACCGAGATCAGCTCGGGCCGCTGGCCGGTCGACACCCGGATCCCGCCCGAGGCGAAGCTGATGGAGCAACTCGGCGTCGCCCGCGGCACGCTGCGCGAGGCGATCCGCGCGCTCTCGCACGCGGGCCTGCTGCAGGTGCGCCAAGGCGACGGCACCTATGTACGCGCCACCACCGAGCTGGCCGGCGCGGTCGAGCGCCTCGGCGGCGACGTCGAGGACGTCCTGGAAGTACGCCGCGCCCTCGACCCGCACGCCGCGCGCCTGGCCGCGGAGCGCATCTCCGAGGCGCAGCTGGGCGCACTCGGCGAACTGCTGGAACGCCGCGCCGCCGCTTGGCAGCGCCGCGACCGGGACGCATGGATCGACATCGACGCGGACTTCCACCAGGCGGTGGCGAATGCCGCAGGCAACCCGCTGCTGTCCGAGCTGTACGTCGCGATGACCCCCAGCCTGCGCCGCGCGATGGCCGAGGACTGGCACACCCCCGAGTTCGACGGCAGCGACCCGCGCGGCCACGAAGGCCTGCTCGAAGCCCTGCACGCGCACGACGCGGAAGCGGCGGCAGAGAGCGCAACGGCCAACATCGACGCCCGAGTCGCCGAAGCCCGCCGCCGCCGCGGCTGAACCCGCAGCGCAATACGACGGGAGCACCGCAGCAACGACCTGACGTGTCAGCCTGACCTGCTTCGGTGTCCCGGGTGATCACCGAATCGCCCGCGATGCTGCTCGCGCAGGTCCCGCCGCCCGCGTTCAGCCGAGTGCTCGCGCGACTCGACCTCGCCGAGTTGGACCGGTTCCTGGGAACCACCCTGTTGCCGACCGCGCTCGTCGACCGCATCATCGCGAACGGAACCACCGAGAGCAGGATGGCGATCACCGAGAACCCGTCCGTGACAAGCGCCGACCACTCGCGCCTGCTCGACCTGAACGACGCACGCGTTGCCCGCGCAGTCTTCTCCAGCGGCAAGACCACGCGTGCGCTTCAACAACGCGTGCTGACACTGGTGCCGCCCGCGAGCCTGATCCCCGGCGACCGGGAGTTCGCCCCGGAGACCTCGCATGAGGAACGACGTCGCCTCTACCCCCTGATGGACTGCGACGACCCGGCCGCGATCAAGGCGGCGATACGGCAGTTGAGTGTCCATGCCGGTTCCCTCGGGGCGCCGACCGCACTGCTCCGCGGCTTCCAGCGTCTGGCCGAACTCGGCGGCCTCAGCGCGGTACGCGACGCCGTCGACGCGACTCCGAAGCTGAGGCCGGCACCCCATGATGCCCCGCCACTCGCGCGAGTCGCCTTGGCGACGCCGACCGACCAGGCCCGCGTGGCCAGTGCACTCGACTGGCTGGGCAGCACCGAGTACCTGGCCGAGCAGATGGAGAACTCCGCCCACAGTTGGGCAGACGTACACCTGCTGTTGCTCGCGCCGCGCGCAGAGCTCGATTGGGACCTGCTGGCGCAGTGCCTACCGCCCATCGCCCGGCATCGGTACGGGACGCTGCTCGCCCGAGAACCCGGCTGCCCACCTGAATTGCGTCCTCGCACGACGCCTCGCGACCGGCGGCGAGCACGCGAGGACGCGGCAGCAATTCTCGGGGAGAATCCGGATGCCTGGCTCATCGCCCTCCGCCTGCTCCCGACTTTCCCGGGGCCGATGCACGCGCTGTTGGAAACCGCATCTGCGGCTGCACGCTAGGGCACGATTGCGGCCGCACACGTTGGCATCGAACTGCCTCACCGGTAGCACCGTCAGCAGCGGACCGCGGTCTTCGCATGACGCATGCGCATGGTCCTGATCTCGCTTTCCCCACACCCCCATTCCTCTCTTGGGTGAACTCACTGGCTTGATCCCCTCCTTGGCCACTCCCTCACCACCCGTAGCGCGGTAGCGTCGCCCCGACAGTCAGCGAGCTGGGCCGAATTGGGGGTGGGACACGTGCGCTTTTGGCGGCGACGGCACGAGCGGCACTTGGCCGCGTACCGGCTTCGGCTCGAGCAGGAGGCGGCGGCCGCAAAGGCTTCGACGGCCCTCGTGCCTGCGTACTCGCTCCCCCAGGCACGAGATTCGGCCTATCCGGAGTCTGAGCTTCCGTCAGGGCAACGCCCCTCGAAGGCGGTTGCCGCCACCGTGCGGCGCGAGGAGCGCGACCGGGCCGCGATGCTCGCCGAGAAGGCGCGGCAACTCAGCCGTGCGGGACGGCACGTGGACGCGTCGGCCCCGGCGCGGGCCGCCGTACGCATCCTCGGCGACCTTGCCGAGCAGGACCCCGCCGAGCACTCCCCCGCGCTCATCGACGCGTTGCGCGCGCTCGCGGCCGTGCTCGCCGGCGGGCAGCAGTACGCCGACGCGGTCAAGATCGCCGAACACGCGGTGCTGCGTGCCCGCCGGCTGTCCGCTCTCGACGTGCACCGGCATCGGCCGCTCCTCGCCGCGACGCTGCGCGACCTCGGCGCGCGGCTCGGCGACGCAGGCGACAACGACCGGGCGTTCGCCGTGCTGCACGAGTGCGTCGAGGCGTACCGCACCCTCGCGGCCCGCTCCCCCGAGACCTACCGGGCCGGACTGGCCGACGCCCTCGACGAGTTCGCGGGACGGCTGGCCGCCACCGGGCTCGTCGAAGAGGCCCTCGCGCTGTTCGACGAGGCCGCGCGCCTGCTCACGCTTGCCGACGCCGACGTCCTCGCGCAGGTGACGACCCGTCAAGCGAACCTGCTGGCCCGGGTCGGGCGCGTCGACGAGGCCATAGACCGCGCCGATTCCGCGGTACGCCTGCGGCGTTCGAGCGCCGAGGCGACCCCGGGGCCGGCCGACGACGCCCTGGCCGCCGCGCTGCAGAGCTTCGGGCTGCTGCTCAGCGGCGCCAAGCGCCACGACGAAGCGGTGGAGTCGCTCGAAGAGGCGGTCTCGCTGCGCGCGCGGCGCGTCCGTATGGAGCCCGCGCTCGCGCGGCGCCCTGAAGTCGCGGTCACCTACGCCGTCTACGGGCTGGTCCTCATCTCCGCGGACCGCCCGGCGGACGCCGTCCCGCCGCTCGCCGCCGCCCTCGGCGTCGGCACCGCGCTCAACCTGCCGCAGGTCGTCGACATGGCCACCGACGCCCTGGTCCGCGCGCACGCCGCCGAACCCGTCGCGGTCCGCTCCCGCTGGCGCGCCGCCACCGGTGAGGACGCCCCGCCCTGGATCACCGGCGGCACCGCGGCAGTCCGCCGCGCCGCGGCACGCGACACCGGCTCCGGCGCGAGGCCGGCCGAGCACCCATCAGCGGACGACCAGCCGCGCCCGGGACAGCAGGCGCGGCCGATAGGGCGTACCGACGCGGCAGCACGGAACGCTCCGGCGCAACCCCCCGAAGGCGACGCCCAGGCATCGGCAGCCCCGCCCCAAGCGCCGGCGCCGCGCACCGCCGGGCGCCTCACCGCCGACCGGCTCGCCGGCGACCGCCCCGTACGCCGCCCGATCCCAGCCGTCGCACCTCCGCCCCGACGGCCGCGTACCGACATCGACGCCTGAGCGCCGAGCGGCCGTCCGCGCCTATGCAGGCTGCTCCGGTGCCGACACCCGGGCCCGGCGGCGGCGCAGCACCCACCAGGTCCCGCCGCCCACCGCCAGCACGGCCGCCGCGATGCCGCCGTACAGCGTCGTCCTCGGCATCTCGGCGGCCGCGGCCAGCTCGGCCTTGGTGGGGAGTTGGTCCAGGTCGGTCGAGCACACGATCGGGACGCTGCTGCCCGCCAGCCGCGCGCATGCGGTCGACGCCATGGCCTGGCCGCTCGGCAGCTTGTCGACGCGCGCCTTGAGGGTCCGGGTGACCTCCTGGCCGGCCGGCAGGTCCACGGTCCACATCACCTCGGACGAGCCGTCGTTCCGCGTCCCGCCCTCGCCCGCGCTGACCAGGGTCATGCCGCTGGGCAGCGTCTCGGTGACCGCCATGCGGTCGAGGTCCGTCGACCCCAGGTTCTTCAACCGCACGACGTAGGTGTGCTCCTGCTTCGCCCGCGTCTTCGTGGCGCCGTCGTCCACCTTGATGGACAGCGCGGGACGCGTCGGCGCGGGCAGCGAGTCGGCGGCGGCCACCGGGGCCGCGGCCGCCAGGAGGCCGGCGGCGGACAGCGTGGCGGCGGTGCGGCGGATACGCATGGCGGCTCCCGGGACCCGAGGCGACGGCCGTACGGACGCAGGCGGCCGTACGGACTGATCAGCGCCAGTCTGGGGAGGCACCGCACCCGAACGGCCGATGCGCGCGGAGCGTTGCTCCGAGGGGAGGAACAGGACTACCCGTTCGGCGTCCACCGCCGACCCGAGCCGGAACCGTGCCCGGCGGCCCGCCCCGGAGCGGTACCGGCCCGGACCGGGCCCGGAAACGCCTCAGGGGCGCGTCACAAACCGGGGCGGCAGGCGCCCGGGAGAGGTGCGGGGCTCAGATCTCGCCGCGCAGCTTGGCAAGCGCCTCGGCGAGGATCGCCTCGCCGTCCGCGTCGCTGCGGCGCTCGCGCACGTACGCGAGGTGGGTCTTGTACGGCTCGGTACGCGGCGCGTCCGGCGGGTTCTCGCTGTCCTGCCCGGCGGGCAGGCCGCAGCGGGGGCAGTCCCAGGTCTCGGGGACCTGTGCGTCGGTCGCGAAGCTCGGCTGGGTCTCGTGCTTGTTCGCGCACCAGAACGAGATGCGCAGACGGGGGGCCGCTTCGCCGCGCTCGGCCTCACCCATCGGACCCGCGCCGACCCGGCTCCCACGGATGGCGTTGCCACTTGCCACGGTTCAAACTCCCCTTGGATCTGAAGCCAGCGCCCGGTCGCGCGGCTCGCAAGACTCCCCTGGTCCATCGGCCGGAGGCTGCCTCGCGAAACAGTGTACGTGCGCTTTTCGCGACCGTGAACCGCGTCCCGCACGCTTTCCGACAGGGCGTCAGGAAGCCTGCGCGGACCGGGACATCGTGTGTACCACGGGAAACGCCCCGGGCACAGGGAAACCGGAAGACCGGTCGGTCGGTGCACCGGGGCGTACGGCGGAGTGCGCGCGAAGGCCGGGTCCGCAGGACCCGGCCTCAGGCGCGCGCTGCCGGCGGGCGACTACTCCTTGAGCAGCAGGCCGAGGACCACGATCGTGACGAACCACAGCGAGCCCACGATGATGGTCAGCCGGTCGAGGTTCTTCTCCACGACCGAGGAGCCGCCCAGCGAGGAGGACATGCCGCCGCCGAAGAGGTCGGACAGGCCTCCGCCCTTGCCCTTATGCAGCAGGACAAGCAGCACCATCAAGGCGCTGAAGATGATCAGGGCGATCGAGAACGTGGTCTCCCACACCTGGCCCAACTCCTTTTCGGAGAGTGCGCGGGGCCCTTCCCTGCACTCTTCGGACGCGCGGCCAGGGGTTCCTGGCCTCGGACAGGGTACGCCGTTCTCCCGCTCCGGTGGGAACCGGAACGGGAGAACGATCACATCCCTGCGACGTGTGTGACGTGCTTAACCTACGGCCTGGTCCCGGAAGCGGACCAGCTTGACGAACTCCTCGGCCTCCAGGCTCGCACCGCCGACCAGGCCGCCGTCCACGTCCGGCTTCGCCATGATGCCCGCGACGTTGGACGGCTTCATCGAGCCGCCGTACAGGACGCGGACCTTGGCGGCCAGCTCGCCGTCGTACAGCTCGGCCAGGCGCGCCCGGATCGCCGCGCACACTTCCTGGGCGTCCTCGGGGGTGGCGACCTCGCCGGTGCCGATGGCCCACACCGGCTCGTACGCGATCACGATCTGCTCGGCCTGCGCGGCCGGGATGCCGGCCAGGCCGCCGTCGACCTGCGCGAGCGTGTACGCGACGTGCTCGCCGGCCTTGCGGATGTCCAGGCCCTCGCCGACGCACAGGATCGGCACGATGTTGTTCGCGAAGGCGGCCTTGGCCTTGGCGTTGACGATCTCGTCGGTCTCCGCGTGGTACTGGCGGCGCTCGGAGTGGCCCACGGTGACGTAGGTGCACTTGAGCTTGGCGAGCATGGAGCCCGCGATCTCGCCGGTGTACGCGCCGCCGGTGTGCTGCGAGACGTCCTGCGCGCCGAAGACGATGCGCAGCTTGTCGCCGTCCACCAGGGTCTGCACCGAGCGCAGGTCGGTGAAGGGCGGCAGCACCGCGACCTCGACCTGGTCGAAGTCCTTGTCGTCCAGCGCGAAGGCGAGCTTCTGCACCAGGGCGATGGCCTCGAGGTGGTTGAGGTTCATCTTCCAGTTGCCGGCCATCAGCGGGATGCGGCCGGTCACGGCGGAGCCCGCCGGGTTCTTCTTCAGCGACATGGTGCTTCAGCCCTCCAGGGCGTCGAGGCCGGGCAGGGTCTTGCCCTCGAGGTATTCCAGGCTCGCTCCGCCTCCGGTCGAGATGTGACCGAACGCGTTCTCGTCGAAGCCCAGCGTACGCACCGCGGCGGCGGAATCGCCGCCGCCGACGACCGTGAAGGCATCGGCGTCGACCAGCGCCTGCGCGACCGCGCGGGTGCCGCCGGCGTACGGCGCCATCTCGAACACGCCCATCGGGCCGTTCCAGAAGACCGTGCGCGCGTCCGCCAGCTTGGCGGCGAAGAGCTTGCCGGACTCCGGGCCGATGTCCAGGCCCATGCGGTCGGCCGGGATCGCGTCGGCCGCGACGACACCGTGCTCGGCGTCCGCGGCGAACGCGGCAGCGGCGACGATGTCGACCGGCAGCACGAACTCGACGCCGTTCTCCTCGGCCCGGCGCAGGTACTCGCGCACCGTGTCGAGCTGGTCCTTCTCCAGCAGGCTGGTGCCGACCTCGTGCCCCTGGGCGGCGAGGAAGGTGAAGACCATGCCGCCGCCGATGAGGATGCGGTCCGCCTTGCCGAGCAGGTTGTCGATGACGCCGAGCTTGTCGGAGACCTTCGACCCGCCGAGGACGACCGCGTACGGCCGCTCGACGTTCTCGGTGAGGCGCTTGAGCACGTCGAGCTCGGCGGCGATCAGCCGGCCCGCGGCGTGCGGCAGCTTGCGGGCGATGTCGTAGACCGAGGCGTGCTTGCGGTGCACCGCGCCGAAGCCGTCGCCGACGTAGAGGTCGGCGAGCAGGGCCAGGGCGTCCGCGAACAGGCCGCGCTCGGCATCGTCCTTGCTGGTCTCGGCCGCGTTGAAGCGGACGTTCTCCAGCAGCGCCACGTCGCCGTCGCCGAGGGAAGCGACGGTCTCGCGGGCGCTGTCGCCGACCGTGTCGGTCGCGAAGGCGACCGGCTTGCCGAGCAGTTCGCCCAGGCGGGCGGCCACCGGGGCGAGCGAGTAGGCCGGGTTCGGCTCGCCCTTGGGGCGGCCGAGGTGCGCGGTGACGACGACGCGGGCCCCGCGCTCGGCGAGGGCCTGGATGGTCGGCAGGCTCGCGCGGATGCGGCCGTCGTCCGTGATGGTCGCGCCGTCCAACGGCACGTTGAGGTCGGCGCGGACCAGAACGCGCTTTCCGGCGACGTCGAGGTCGTCGATGGTCTTCATGGTTTTCGGTTCATCCTCGCGAGGGGCGGGCCGCTGAGGGAGGCGGCCCGGATTCGACCAAGGGGTACGACATGCGAGCGGGTGCGCGCGGGCCCGGACGACATGGTCGTCCGGGCCCGCGCCCGCTCACCCGGCCTGACGTGCCGTCAGGCGGAGCAGGCTGCCTGCCGCGGCCTTGCGGCCGGCGGCCGGCTCAGTCCGGCTCGGCGGCTCAGAGCTGCGAACCGACCAGGCCGACCAGGTCGACGAGGCGGTTGGAGTAGCCCCACTCGTTGTCGTACCAGCCGACGACCTTGACCTGCTTGCCCTGCGCCATGGTCAGCTTCGAGTCGAAGGTGCACGACGACGGGTCGGTCACGATGTCGGAGGAGACGATCTCGTCCTCGGTGTAGCTCAGGAAGCCCTTGAGCTCGCCCTCGGCGGCCTTCTGGAACGCGGCGTTGACCTCGTCCTTGGTGACCTCGCGCTCGAGCTCGACGACCAGGTCGGTGACCGAGCCGGTCGGGACCGGGACGCGCATGGCGATGCCGTCCAGCTTGCCGGAGAGCTCCGGCAGGACCAGGGCGGTGGCCTTCGCGGCACCGGTCGAGGTCGGGATGATGTTGGTCGACGCGGCGCGCGCGCGACGCAGGTCCTCGTGCGGGAAGTCCAGCGTCACCTGGTCGTTGGTGAACGCGTGCACGGTCGTCATGAGGCCCTTGACGACGCCGAAGTTCTCCAGGAGGACCTTCGCCATCGGCGCGACGCAGTTGGTCGTGCAGGAGGCGTTGGAGATGATGTTGTGCTGCGCGGCGTCGTACTTCTCGTGGTTGACACCCATGACGACGGTGATGTCCTCGCCCTTGGCGGGCGCCGAGATGATGACCTTCTTCGCGCCGGCGGCGAGGTGCTTGCCCGCGTCCGCGGCGGAGGTGAAGCGGCCGGTCGACTCGATGACGATGTCGGCGCCCAGCTCGCCCCACGGCAGCGCGGCCGGGTCGCGCTCGGCCAGCGTCTTGAAGGTCTTGCCACCGACGGTGATCGAGTCGTCGGTGTGCGTGACCTCGCGGCCCAGGCGGCCCAGGATGCTGTCGTACTTCAGCAGGTGGACCAGCGTGGCGTTGTCGGTCAGGTCGTTGACGCCGACGATCTCAACGTCTGCGCCCGAGGCCAGAACCGCGCGGAAGAAGTTGCGGCCGATGCGGCCAAACCCGTTGATACCTACTCGGATCGTCACGAACCGATCTCCTCTTGGTGCGCCGGAGGGATGCCCTGATAGATGACTCCCGGCCGACGCGTTGGAATCGTCAAGCCGAGACCAAGTCCGACCCTATCGCGCCCCTTACCTTGCTCGTGACCCGGCGTCCACAGGCCAAGACGACAAGCCGCGCTGTCGCTAAGTCGATCTGCACCGGCATCCTCCGGGCCGGCCGCAGAGTCCCGCCCGGCCCCCGGACATGCCGGAGGCCCGGCAGCGGATGCGTCCGCTGCCGGGCCTCGGGAAGTACTTCGGGTGGTGCAGGTGCTGCGGTCAGCTCTTGTCGCCGACCGTCTTGGCGACCGCGCCGCCGAGCACGGTGCACACGATCAGCCACAGCCAGTCCTGGCCATCGACCGCGTCGCCCCAGTAGTCCTCGATGTAGCTGCTGAACGAAAATGCGTCCATGGCCTGGCTGAAGGTGAGCGGCGTGTTCTCGGTGTAGTTCAGCAGGAGGCCGAAGTACTCGCCGATGAACGACGCCGCGAACGCCAGCAGCGCGCCGACCGCGATCAGCGCGGTGTTCTTGCCGCCGACCTTGCCGACCACGGCGCCGATGATGGCGCCGACGCCGATCGTGATGTAGCCGTACTTGTCGTCCGACTGGCCGAGGATGAACGCGTAGATCGCGCCCAGGACGACCGCCGTCACGACGCCCGCGGCTATGCCGGCGCCGAGCCGGGCCGGACGCTGCGGCTGGCCGCCGAAGCCGGGGCCGCCGCCGTACGGGCCGCCCTGCTGCGGGCCCTGACCGTACGGACCCTGCTGGCCGAAGGGCGGCTGCTGCTGGCCGTAAGGCGGCTGCTGGCCGTACGGGCCCTGCTGCGGCTGGCCGTACGGGTTGCCGGGGCCGTTGTATCCACTCACGAGATTTGTGCTCCCAGGGACGCTTGCGGGAAGGACGACGA
Source organism: Yinghuangia soli (assembly GCF_021502675.1). Classification (GTDB taxonomy): domain Bacteria; phylum Actinomycetota; class Actinomycetes; order Streptomycetales; family Streptomycetaceae; genus Yinghuangia; species Yinghuangia soli. The sequence goes on along the minus strand of NZ_JAKFHA010000016.1, from coordinate 137,736 downwards.
GGCTAGCGGCCGCTACTCCCACGCGGGAACCCGGTACCGCGGCGGATCGTTGAGAGGCCCGCAAGAAGGTCGGCTATGACCTGATTGGTCGGCAATTTCGAGGGAGTCCCCTCACGGTCCGCGCTCCCCGAGCTTGCCAATGTGCGCCTACTGCATGTGCTTTGCGCGTGCACAACGCGCCGGGACCCCGGCGGACCTGGTCCACCGGGGTCCCTCTCTGCGTGCCGTACACGTATTACAGGTTGCGCTGTTCCTCGCGGCTCACCTGAAGGTCACTTGCCCAGCAGGTAGTTGACCGCCCGGCCCAGGACCGCGTTCTTGTCGGCCTGGGTGGCCAGCTGCTCGATGCCGAAGCCGAACACCACCGAGTCCTCGGTCGCGATCACCGAGTTGCCGAACACCGCGTTGGTGTGCAGGAACGCGGCGGGCGAGTGGTCGCCGGGCGGCGCACCGGCCAGCGTCCACGGCCCGAGGCCGTTCTCGAAGCCCTCGGTCTCGACCGCGGTGCCGTTCTTGACGAGCTTGGCTTCGTCGATGAACAGGCCGACGCCGCCCGAGCCCGGGTCGGTGACGTAGCTGATGGAGACCTCGATCTGCTTGCCCGCGTAGGCACTCAGGTCGAAGGCCACCTCCTGCCAGCCGCCGGAGTTGGCGGTGAAGGCGTTCCACGCACCCGAGGTACCGGTCGGAGCACACGGAGTGCCGACCGTGAGGTAGTGCGCCAGGTGCGGGTGGCCGCCCACGTAGAAGCCCGCCGAGCACTCGGCCGGGACCGCAGTGGAGCTGCGCCCGTTGAGGTCCGGCAGCGTCGTCCAGTCGTCCTGGCCCACGGTGTGCGCCTCGACGATGACGTTGTCGTAGCTCTCCTCGGTGTCCCAGGACATCTGCGCGGTCAGCTTGGCCGCGTCCGCCGCGGTGACCCCGGTGAGGTCGATCGTGCGGGTCAGCCGCATGTACGAGTCGTCCTGGTGCGGACCCGCGATGTACTTCGAGCCTGTGTACGGCGTGTACGGACCGGACGGCACGCCCGCGTACTCGGCGACCGGCCGGCTGGTGAACTGCGGGAACTGGCCCGGCGGGAGCACGGTGCTGGTGGTGAGGAACCCACCGGCCTCGTTGACCGGGTTGCTCGCGGTGCCGGGCAGGCCGGCATTGACGCCCGCAAGCGGGGCCTGGGTGCCGGTCACGCCGTTGACCCCGTTGACCGAGCCCCGCCCGTAGACGCCCAGGTAGTACTGGGTGAAGTCGTCGGACAGGATCTCGCAGTCGTCACGGAAGCTGGTCGTGATGCGGCACGGCTGGTCGGGCGCGCCCTTGAGGCCGTAGTAGATGCCGCCGCCGTTGGCGCCGCTCAGCGGACCGTAGTACGCGGTCGTCTCGCCCGCGTACACGAGCTTGCCGCCGTCGTTGAGGTAGTCGCGCACGTTCATGGTCAGCTCGAACGCCCGGTCCGCCACCGTGGAGTCGGGGACGTACTGGTTGCCCACCCGGGTGAGTTCGTCCGCGGCGTCCATGGTGAGCCGGTTGTCGCCCAGGTACCAGACCACCGCCTTGAAGTGGCCGAGCACGCCGAGCGCGTCCGGCACGCCCTGCTTGTCGACGTCCCAGAACGCCGCCTTGGTGCCGGTCGAGCGCACCGCGGCCAGGTACTCCTCGGCGTACTTGGGCGCGTTGGTGCCCGCCGGGTACGTCGGGTTGACGCCCTTGTAGTCCTCGTTGGCGAGGACCAGGACCTCGGCGCCCTGTTCGACGCCGGTGGCGACGGTGTAGGTGAAGTGCTCGGACTCGACCTTGCCCTTGCCGGGCTTCTTGGCCGTGAACCACACCTCGACGCTGTCGCCGGGCTTGTTGTTCTTCACATTGGCCCGGTACGACTTGTACCAGTTCAAGCCGTCGTCGCCGTAGCGCTCGCCACCGTAGTAGCCGAGCACGCCGTCGGTCTTGACCTTGCCGCCGTTGACCTTGTAGTTGATCTTGACGTCGGTCAGCTTCTTCTTGGCGTCGAGCGCGATCTCCTGCGAGTCGCCCTTCTCCGCGTAGGAAGTGCCGAACTTGTGGACCACCAGGTCCTTGGCCGACATGCCGACCGAGGACACCGGCTCGTCCGGCTCCCAGGCCGACTTGGCCACCGAGACCGCGAACGGGATGTTGTTGGCGAACTCCCGCTGGATCAGCGTCTCGTCGTCCGGGAAGCTGAAGATGCTCTCGCAGTCGGCCGGGTCCCAGGCGTCGTTCGGGTCCCAGGCCGAGGCGGTCTCGCAGGTGGACATCTCCGGCGTGAAGGCGAGGCTTCCGCGCACGGAGTCCGCGTGGCCGTCCGTGTCGCCGTTGGTCGCGTAGAGCGAGGCGCCCAGCTGCGGCACGAAGCCCGGCACCGCCGGGTTGGCCGGGGTGCCCGCGAGGGCGGACATGATCTGGTCGTCCGGGCTCGGGGTCGAGACCTGCCAGCCCACGCCGTACAGCAGCAGCTGCGCGGCGGAGTGGTAGTTGACCACGAAGCGCGGGTCGATCCGGTCCATCAGGCCGTCGATCGCCTTGGTCTCCGGCTCGGAACCCGGGCCGGGACCGCGGTACGTGTCGTTGAACGGGTCAGGCGACGAACCCTCGTTGTCGTAGCCCCACTTGTACGGGAAGTTGCGGTTGGGGTCGACACCGTCGGCACCCGAGATCACGCCGTTGCCGTCGTTGTCGCGCAGGTTCTTGCGCCACAGCCGCTGGTCAGGCTGGAACGTCCACTCGTAGCCGTCCGGGTTCGCAGAAAGCACGAACCACAGCTCGGTCTCGTCGACGATCTGCTTGATCTCCGGGTCGCCCGCGTTGTAGCCGTTGACGTAGTGGTGGAGCAGGCGCCGGTTCATCTCCGGCGTGATCCACTCGCGGGCGTGCTGGTTGGACATGTACAGGACCGGCGCCTTGGTGCCGTCCCTGGCGGTCTTGGCCTCCGTGGAGACCTTGATCGCCAGGATGTCCTGGCCGAGATGGGTCTTGCCGATCGACACCAGCTTGGTGATGTCCGGGTTGGCATTGGCCACCGAGAGCAGTTCCTCGGCCAGGCCGCCTTCGCCCGCATAGTGCTTGTACACGCCGGCCGCGGCGACGGAGGAGCGTGCCCCCGCCTTCGACTGGCTGCTGCTCCGTACCTCCAGGGCGACCCCGTTCTTGCCGAGCTTTGCCGCCTCGGCCTCGGACAGGATCAGCTCCGACTTCAGCTTGCCGTCGCCGGCGACGCTGGTGGGCGTCTCGACGCGGTCGATGCCCAAGGCGGAGATCTTGTCGGCGTCCTTGGCGTCATACGTCGCCAGGTACGCCTTCTTGCCCGAGTCGCCGGCTTTCGGCAACTGCACGTCCGAGATCTTCGTGACGATCGGGTACGGGTCGGCCTCCTCCGCCGCCTGTGCCCCCGGCATCACCGAAACCATCGTCGCGACCAGGGATATGGCCGCGATTCCGGTGGCAGCGATGCGCGTAGATCGTCGGGAACCCTTGATGCGTCTCACTCAACCCCCTGATGCGAGTGGGCAGGCGCGTGGGGATGAAGCCCGGCGGTCCCCCGCCCAACCCCCTTGTCTCCGGGAGCTGTTGAAGTGGCGTGAGACCAGCCGTGCTACACGCGTTTCGCATGGTACGGGAATCCCGATACGGGACAAGGCGAATCACAAAACCGCTGGACGGTCTTTGCTGTCCGCTCAACGATCAGTTGGTGTGCCCTGCCTCCCGAGCCCCGGAATGGCCCGCAGGCTCAGAACCAGTCCGGACACCAAGGCGCCCGCGCGGTACGGAACATCACCTCGGCGCGCGCCACCGCGCCCGGGATCAGCTCGTTGATGGCCCCCGCTTCGGCAAGGCGTACCGCGGACCCGCCGCCCAGCGACAGCGAACCCAACGCGTCGACGCCGAGCACCAGTTCGGCCGGCTCGTCGGTACGCGCGCACGACGCGCCCTCCGGACCGCCCTCGAGGACGTAGCGGCCGGCCGCGTAGCCCATCGCGTCCTCGACCTCCAGCACCAGCCGCCCGGAGACTGCATAGGTGCGGGCGCCCAGGACGGCCGGCACGTCGAGCAGCCGCACCCACACGAAGTCGCGGGCGCTGTCCCAGGTCACCGCGCGCGGGTTGGTGAACCGCTGCGGCAGCAGGTCGTCGCCGGGGCGCTCGCCGGCGTGGATGCGCACGACGTAGTCGACCTGCGTGGCGTACTCCCACAGCGCGGCCTCGGCGGCCCGGGAGTTGGCGATGAGCTGGTCGGCGTGCAGCGTCGCCTTGGGGACGAAGTCGTCCCACTGCTCGTCGATGCGGTACGCCAGGTAGCCGGTCGGCACCCCGGCAGGGTCCCGGTACACGGCGTAGAACCGGTGGTCGACGGCCTTGCCGCCGGGCCGCTGCCGGACCGCGGTGTAGAACGGCCACCACATCCAGCGCCGGGTGATCGCACCGGGCGTGCGGCGCCGGAACTCCTCGTGGATGTCCGGGCCGAGCTCGGTCATGGTCTCCGGCGAGACCAGCTCGATGCGGCCGCCCGGCTCCTTGTGCGCGAGTTCGGCATCGGTCAGGCGCGCGTGCGCGAGGTCGACGCGGTAGAGCGAGTAGTCGGTGGCGGGGCCGAAGCCGAAGCGGCCGTAGATGTTGTACTCGGCGGCGATCAGGATGGCCATCGCCTCGCCGCGCGCCGCCGACGCGTCCAGATCGGCCCGCATCATGCGGGTGAGCAGGCCGCGGCGCCGGTGCGTCGCGCTCACGGTGACGTTGGTGACCGCGCTCATGGGCACCGACGCGCCGCCGGGCAGGGCGATCTCGCCGGGCCAGCTGCGGAACGTCCCCACGATGGCCGCGCCGTCGAACGCGCCCTGGGTGCGGTCGATGTCGACGACCTCGCGCAGGTAGTCGCCCCACTGCGCACGGATTTCCTTGGTGTAGTCCGGGACCCGCAGGAACCCCACGTCCATGGCGAGGCCCCAGGCGCTGAGTTCGTCCTCGGTGACGTTCCGGATGTCGATGTCCGACTCGATGTCCATGGGGTCCTCTCGGCGGGGCGGCGCACGGTATGCGGCGAAACGTCGGGGCCCGCGCGGACCGATCGGATCCGGCCGCGGGCACGAAAAAGCCGACCGAAGAAACCTAGGGCTCTTCGGTCGGCGTTTTCGACTGATTTTCTCCTGATTGCTGCGCTATTCCGCGCGCAATGGCCAGTGCTGCTACGAAACCAGCATGTCCGCGGTCAAGTTGGCGTCGGTCCCCGGCAGTCCCAGGTCGCCGGCCCGCTTGTCGGCCATCGCCAGCAGGCGGCGGATCCGGCCCGCGACCGCGTCCTTGGTCAGCGGCGGGTCGGCCAGGCCGCCCAGTTCCTCCAGCGACGCCTGCTTGTGCTCCAGCCGGAGTTTGCCCGCCGCCGCGAGGTGCTCGGGCACCTCTTCGCCGAGGATCTCCAGGGCGCGCTGCACACGTGCCCCCGCGGCCACCGCCGCACGGGCCGAGCGCCGCAGGTTCGCGTCGTCGAAGTTCGCCAGCCGGTTCGCGGTCGCCCGGACCTCGCGCCGCATCCGGCGCTCCTCCCAGGCCAGCACGCTCTCGTGCGCGCCGAGCCGGGTGAGCAGCGCACCGATCGCGTCGCCGTCCCGCACCACCACGCGGTCCACGCCGCGCACCTCGCGCGCCTTGGCCGAGATGCTGAGCCGCCGGGCCGCGCCGACCAGTGCCAGCGCCGCCTCGGAGCCCGGGCAGGTCACCTCGAGCGCCGAGGACCGGCCGGGCTCGGTCAGCGAGCCGTGCGCCAGGAAGGCACCGCGCCACGCCGCCTCGGCGTCGCATGTCGCACCGGAGACCACCTGCGGGGGCAGGCCGCGCACCGGGCGGCCGCGGGCGTCCAGGAGACCCGTCTGCCGGGCCAGCTGGTCGCCGTCCTTGGCCACCCGCACGACGTACCTGCTGCTGCGCCGCAGCCCGCCGGGGGCCACCACCACGAGGTCGGACTGGTGCCCGTACACCTCGAGGATGTCCTTGCGCACCCGCCGCGCCGCGGCGCCCGTGTCCAGCTCCGCTTCGACGACGATCCGTCCACCCACCAGGTGCAGACCCCCGGCGAAACGCAGAAGGGCCGAGACCTCCGCCTTGCGACAGCACGACCGCGTCACCGGGAGCCGACTTAGCTCGTCTTTCACTGCTGCCGTCATCGCCATGGCGCGATCCTTTCACGATCGACGAAGATCCGGCCGTAGGCGGCGGCCAGGCGGCCCGGATCGTGTCGCGGTGTGCCGTCCCCGACCGCGACCGGGGTGAGGAGCACCTGGCCGCCGAGCGCGGCGGCCGCCTTGGCCAGTCCGTCCACGTCGTCCACCAGGTCGCTGTCGCCCAGGACGAGGTCGAAGGTCAGGCCGGGAGCGTGCTCGGCGAGCACCTCCAAGTGGCGCTCCGGGGAGAAGCCGTCGGTCTCGCCGGGCTGCGGGGCGAGGTTGAGGGCGAGCACCTTGCGGGCCTTGGTCTCGACCAGCGCGGCGGCCAGCTCGGGGACCAGCAGGTGCGGCAGGACGCTGGTGAACCACGAGCCGGGGCCGACCACGACCCAGTCCGCGTCGCGGACCGCGGCGACCGCCTCGGGCACCGCCGGCGGGTTCTCCGGGATCAGCCGGATGCCCAGCACCTCGCCCGGCGTCTTGGCCAGCATGTGCTGCCCGTGCACCTTGGTCACCGCGGTCGGCGCGGTCCGCTCGTGGCCGCGCACGTCGGCCTCGATGTCCAGCGGCACCGCGGACATCGGCAGCACGCTGCCGTGCGCGCCGAGGAGCCGGCCCATCCACTGCAGGGCCTGCACCGGGTCGTCGTCCAGCAGCTCCCACAAGGCGACGATCAGCAGGTTGCCGACCGCGTGCCCGTTGAGCTCGCCCTCGCAGCGGAACCGGTGCTGGATCACCCGGCTCCAGGTGTTGCCCCATTCGTCGTCGCCGCACAGCGCGGCCAGCGCCATGCGCAGGTCGCCGGGCGGCAGGACACCCAGGTCGCGGCGCAGCCGGCCGCTCGACCCCCCGTCGTCGGCGACCGTGACCACCGCGATCAGGTCGTCGGTCAGCCGGCGCAGCGCGGACAAGGACGCGAAAAGGCCGTGGCCGCCGCCGAGGGCGACGACCTTGGGCCCGGTGTGCCGGGCGTACTCGTATCCGTTGTTCACGTATGCATCACTCGCGTCCCTTGTCGCGGTGCACGACCACGGACTCCACACCGTCTTCCTGCATGCGCTTGGCCAGCCGCTCGGCCATCGCGACGCTGCGGTGCTTGCCGCCGGTGCAGCCGACGGCCAGGGTCAGGTACCGCTTGCCCTCGCGGCGGTAGCCCTCGGTGATGATGCGCAGCAGCTCGGTGTAGCCGTCCAGGAACTCCTTGGCACCGGGCTGGTCGAAGACGTACCGGGCGACCGGCTCGTCGGTGCCGGTGAACGGGCGCAGCTCCGGGATCCAGTGCGGGTTCGGCAGGAACCGGCAGTCGACCACCAGGTCGGCGTCCACCGGGAGGCCGTACTTGAAGCCGAACGACATGACCGTGGCCTTGAGGCGCGGCTCGCTGGAGCCGGCGAACTGCGCGTCCATCTTGGCGCGCAGCTCGTGCACGTTCAGGTTGGTGGTGTCGATCACCAGGTCGGCCTGGCCGCGCAGCTCGCGCAGCAGGGCGCGCTCGGCGTCGATGCCGTCGACGATGCGGCCGTCGCCCTGCAGCGGGTGCGGGCGGCGGACGTTCTCGAAGCGGCGCACGAGCGCGTCGTCGGCGGCCTCCAGGAAGACGATGCGGCGTACGACCGCGGCCGTCTCCAGCTGGGTGAGCGCCTCGCGGAGGTCGTCGAAGAAGGTCCGGCCGCGGACGTCGACGACGACCGCGATCCGGGCCACCGCGCCCTGGGTGCGCGCGCCGAGGTCGACCATGGCGGGGATGAGGGAGGGCGGCAGGTTGTCCACCACGAACCAGCCGAGGTCCTCCAGCCCCTTGGCGGCGGTGGACCGGCCGGCTCCGGACATGCCGGAGATGATGACCAGCTCGGGGATGCCGGGCACCGGCTCGGGAGCCGTGCCCGCCGAGCCTGCCGCGCTGTCCGCGGTACTACTGGCGGCGTCACTCATGACCGGCTCCGCGTGGCGACGCTGCGGTGTCTCAAGGTTCCTCCACCCTGGCTGTTCATTCGGTACTTCCACCAGAACGATCCGGGACCACGATCTCATCCGGGGCGTCCGTGGTGATCTCTCCGGTGGCGGTGTTGACCGCGATCTTCGGGGCGGCCCCGGCGAGCGCCCCGAGGACGTTCTCGGCGGTGCGCCGGCCGATGCCGGGCACCTCCATGACCTGCTCGACGGTGGCCGCCTTGAGCTTGCGCAGCGAGCCGAAGTGGTCGAGCAGGGCCTTGCGCCGGGTCTCCCCCAGACCGGGCACGGTGTCCAGCGCGCTCGTCGTCATGGCCTTGGAGCGCTTGTTGCGGTGGTACGAGATGGCGAAGCGGTGCGCCTCGTCGCGCACCCGCTGCATCAGGTAGAGCGCCTCGCTGCTGCGCGGCAGCACCACCGGGTCGTCCTCGCCGGGCAGCCAGACCTCTTCGAGCTTCTTGGCCAGGCCGCACACCGCGACGTCGTCGACGCCGAGCTCGTCGAGGGCCCGCTTGGCGGCCGCGACCTGCGGCTGCCCGCCGTCCACGACGACGAGCTGCGGCGGGTACGCGAAGCGCTTGGGCTTGCCGGTCTCGGGGTCGATCGGGCCGCCCGGGAGCGCGCTTTCGGGGGTCTCCGACGCCTCGATGCCGGCCAGCTCGGGTTCGCCGGTCTTGGCGCGCTCGGCGATGTAGTGCTTGAAGCGGCGCGTGAGGACCTCGTGCATGGAGCGCACGTCGTCCTGGCCCTCGAAGGACTTGATGGCGAAGTTGCGGTACTCGCTCTTGCGCGGCAGGCCGTCCTCGAACACCACCATGGACGCCACCACTTCGGTGCCCTGCAGGTGCGAGATGTCGTAGCACTCGATGCGCAGCGGCGCGGTGTCCATGCCGAGCGCGTCGGCGATCTCCTGGAGCGCGAGCGAGCGCGTGGTGAGGTCGCCGGCCCGGCGGGTCTTGTGCAGCACCAGCGACTGCTGGGCGTTGCGCAGCACGGTCTCCTGCAGGGCCTTTTTGTCGCCGCGCTGCGGGACGCGCAGGTCGACGCGCGAGCCGCGCAGCCCGGAGAGCCACTCGGCCACCGCGGCGGGCTGCGCCGGGAGGGCGGGCACCAGGACCTCGCGGGGCACCGCGTCGCCGCTCTGGTCGCCGTAGATCTGCTGGAGGAAGTGCTCGACCAGGTCGCCGGGGGTGACGTCCTCGACCTTGTCGACGACCCAGCCGCGCTGGCCGCGGACCCGGCCGTCGCGCACGTGGAAGATCTGGACGGCAGCCTCGAGTTCGTCGTCGGCCAGGGCGATCACGTCGGCGTCGGTGCCGTCGCCCAGCACGATGGCGTTCTTCTCCATCGCGCGCGTGAGTGCCGCTATGTCGTCGCGCAGCCGGGCGGCCTTCTCGTACTCCATGTCGGCCGCGGCCTGCTTCATGCCGTTTTCCAGGCGGCGCAGGTACGGGCCGGTCTGGCCGGCCATGAAGTCGCAGAACTCGTCGGCCAGTTCGCGGTGCTGCTCGGGAGTGACCCGGCCCACGCAGGGCGCCGCGCACTTGCCGATGTAGCCGAGCAGGCAGGGCCGGCCGGACTGCTTGGCGGCCCGGAACACGCCGTTGCTGCAGGTGCGGACCGGGAAGACGCGCAGCAGCAGGTCGACGGTCTCGCGGATGGCCCACGCGTGCCCGTACGGGCCGAAGTAGCGCACCCCCTTCTTCTTGGGGCCGCGCATGACCTGCACGCGCGGGAACTCCTCGTTGAGCGTGACGGCAAGGCTCGGGTAGCTCTTGTCGTCGCGGTACTTCACGTTGAAGCGCGGGTCGTACTCCTTGATCCAGGAGTACTCCAGCTGCAGCGCCTCGACTTCGGTGCCGACCGTGGTCCACTCGACCGAGGCGGCCGTGGTGACCATGGTCTGGGTGCGCGGGTGCAGCCCCGCGAGGTCCTGGAAGTACGACGAGAGGCGCTGGCGGAGGTTCTTGGCCTTGCCGACGTAGACGACCCGGCCGTGCACGTCCCGGAACCGGTACACCCCGGGGTCGGTCGGGATCTCGCCCGGTTTGGGGCGGTACGTTGCCGGGTCGGCCATCGGTCCTCAGTTTTCTCTCGCGGGTTTCTCTCGCGGGACGCGGGCGGGCGTGCGGCTCAGCCCACCACGACCTCGCCGTCGACGACCTTCATCGGCAGTTCGGGCAGCCCCTGGACCGCCGGTCCGCGCACCACCGAGCCGTCGTTGATGTCGAACTGGCTGCCGTGGCACGGGCACTTGACGACGCCCTGCTTGACTTCGTCGACCAGGCAGCCCTGGTGCGGACAGCGCGCGTCGTAAGCCTTGTAGACGTCCTTGGACGGCTGCACGACGACGACTTTGGAGTCCTTGAAGACCTTACCCGCGCCCACCGAGATCTCGGGGAGCTTGCCGACCGTCTCCGGGCCCTTGTCGCCGGCCTTGGGCCCGATCTCCTTGCTGCCCGCCTCGGTCGCGCAGGCGGCGAGCGGCAGGCCCGCCGCGCCCACCACGCCGGCGGCGGCCACGCCGCGCAGCACGGTACGGCGGTCCGGGGAGGACGGGGCGGGTGTGCTCATGCTGGACTCCGTAACGCGGTCGGCGGGTGACCGACCCATGATCCCATCGGTCGGCCACCCGCCGTCCCGGCGTGCCTGCTGCGCGGTCAGAGCCGGTCCGCGAGGATCTCGCGGAGGAACTTCCCGGTGTGGCTCTCGGCGATCTCCGCGACCTCTTCCGGGCTGCCCTCGGCGATCACCATGCCGCCGCCGCTGCCGCCCTCGGGGCCGAGGTCGACGATCCAGTCGGCGGTCTTGATGACGTCGAGGTTGTGCTCGATGACCAGGACCGTGTTGCCCTTGTCGACCAGCGTGGTGAGCACCCCGAGCAGCCGCCGGATGTCCTCGAAGTGCAGGCCCGTGGTGGGCTCGTCGAGGACGTAGACGGTCCGCCCGGTGGAGCGGCGCTGCAGCTCGGAGGCCAGCTTGACGCGCTGCGCCTCGCCGCCGGACAGCGTGGTGGCGGGCTGGCCGAGCCGGACATAGCCCAGGCCGACGTCGTTGAGGGTCCTCAGGTGCCGGGCGATCGCCGGGACCGCCTCGAAGAAGTCGAGCGCCTCCTCGATCGGCATGTCGAGGACCTCGGAGATGTTCTTGCCCTTGAAGTGCACTTCGAGCGTCTCGCGGTTGTAGCGCGCGCCGTGGCACACCTCGCACGGGACGTACACGTCCGGCAGGAAGTTCATCTCGATCTTGATGGTGCCGTCGCCCGCGCAGTTCTCGCAGCGGCCGCCCTTGACGTTGAAGGAGAACCGGCCCGGCAGGTAGCCGCGGACCTTCGCCTCCTGCGTCTCGGCGAACAGCTTGCGCACGTGGTCGAACACCCCGGTGTACGTCGCCGGGTTCGAGCGCGGCGTGCGGCCGATCGGGCCCTGGTCGACGTGCACGACCTTGTCCACCAGGTCGGTCCCGGTGATGCGGGTGTGCCGGCCGGGCACCGTGCGGGCGCCGTTGAGCTCGCGCGCGAGGTGCGTGTAGAGGATGTCGTTGACCAGCGTCGACTTGCCCGAGCCGGACACGCCGGTGACCGCGGTGAAGGTGCCCAGCGGGAACCCGACGGTGACGTCCCGCAGGTTGTTCTCGCGGGCGCCGTGCACGACCAGGCGGCGCTTCTTGTCCGGGACGCGGCGCTCGGTCGGCGTCGCGATCTCCTTGCGCCCGGACAGGTACGCGCCGGTGTGCGACTCCTTGTTCTTCAGCAGGTCCTTGTAGGTGCCGGAGTGCACGACCTTGCCACCGTGCTCGCCCGCGCCCGGGCCGATGTCGACCACCCAGTCGGCGACCCGGATGGTGTCCTCGTCGTGCTCCACGACGATGAGCGTGTTGCCCATGTCGCGCAGCCGGACCAGGGTCTCGATGAGCCGGTGGTTGTCGCGCTGGTGCAGGCCGATGGACGGCTCGTCCAGTACGTACAGCACGCCGACCAGGCCGGAGCCGATCTGGGTGGCGAGCCGGATGCGCTGCGCCTCGCCGCCGGACAGCGTGCCCGCGGCGCGGTTGAGCGAGAGGTAGTCCAGGCCGACGTCGACCAGGAACTTCAGCCGCTCGTTGACCTCCTTCAGCACCCGCTCGGCGATCTTCTTCTCGCGCGCGCTCAGCCGGATCGCACCGAGGAAGTCGGCGCAGTCGCTGATCGACATCGCGGAGACGTCGGCGATCGACTTCCCGGCCACGGTGACCGCGAGCACGATCGGCTTGAGCCGGGTGCCGTGGCAGGTCGGGCAGGGCACCTGCCGCATGTAGCCCTCGAAGCGCTCGCGGCTGCTGTCCGACTCGGCCTCGGAGTGCCGGCGCACGATGAACGGGATCGCACCCTCGAACGCGGTGGTGTACGCGCGTTCGCGGCCGTACCGGTTCTTGTAGCGCACCTCGATCTGCGTCTTGTGCCCGTTGAGCAGCGCATTGCGGGCGCGTACCGGAAGTCCGTTCCACGGCACGTCGGTACGGAAGTTCAGCGCCTCGGCGAGCGCGTCGATGAGGCGGCCGAAGTACTCGCTGGCGTGGCCGCTGGACCACGGTGCGAGCGCGCCCTCGTCGAGGGTCTTCTCCGGGTCCGGCACCACGAGCTCGGGGTCGACCTCCATGCGGGTGCCGATGCCGGTGCAGTCCGGGCACGCGCCGAAGGGCGAGTTGAACGAGAACGAGCGCGGCTCCAGCTCCTCGAACGACAGGTCGTCGTACGGGCAGTACAGGTGCTCGGAGTACATCCGCTCGCGGTGCTCGTCGTCCTCGGGCAGGTCGACGAAGTCCAGGACGACCATGCCGCCGCCGAGCCGCAGCGCGGTCTCCACCGAGTCGGTCAGCCGGCGCTTGGCGGACGCCTTGACCGCGAGGCGGTCCACGACCACCTCGACGGTGTGCTTCTCCTGCTTCTTCAGCTTGGGCGGGTCGGTGAGCTGGATCACCTGGCCGTCCACGCGCGCCCGGCTGTAGCCCTGCGACTGCAGTTGCGCGAACAGGTCGACGAACTCGCCCTTGCGCTCGCGCACCACGGGCGCAAGCACCTGGAAACGGGTTCCCTCGTCGAGTTCGAGCACCCGGTCGACGACCTGCTGCGGGCTCTGCCGGGCGATCGGGCGGCTGCACTGCGGGCAGTGCGGGTGGCCGATGCGCGCGAAGAGCAGCCGGAGGTAGTCGTAGACCTCGGTGATCGTGCCCACGGTGGAGCGCGGGTTGCGGTTGGTGGACTTCTGGTCGATCGAGACGGCCGGCGAGAGGCCCTCGATGAAGTCGACGTCGGGCTTGTCCATCTGGCCCAGGAACTGCCGCGCGTAGGAGGACAGCGACTCGACGTAGCGGCGCTGCCCCTCGGCGAAGATGGTGTCGAAGGCCAGCGACGACTTGCCGGACCCGGACAGGCCGGTGAAGACGATCAGCGCATCGCGCGGGAGGTCGAGGGAGACGTCCTTGAGGTTGTGCTCGCGCGCGCCACGGACGATGAGACGGTCGGCCACTGGAGAATCGAAACCCTTCGACAGCTCTGTGAAGCTCCGGCGGAGCTCGGGCGGAAGCTCTGGGTGCAGCGGCGCCCTGACCGGACGCACCGCCCAGGGCGCTCTGGAAGCCGGTCGCCCCCCGGTGCGCCGCGGCGCCGGCGGACGGCGGCTCGGTCTGGCATAACGCCGCGAGCCGCGCTCCGGACATGGTCCCCCGGCCATCGTAAGCGGCCCGGAGCCCGCGTTTGTTCCCGTTTGCGAGCCCAGGTTATCGCACAAGCTTTCGAAGATGGCCCAAGCGGGCGACGTTTCACTCGAACGTGGCTGGTTTTCCGGTCCGCACGCGTGCCGGCCCCGCTACGCGCTGTCGACCGCCGGTACACGCGATCGGGTCGCTCGGGGGCCGCGCCAGCCGATACGGTCTGACTGCATCGGCCGGCTCTCGGGAGGAACGCTTGACCACGGACGGGTTCGACCCAGCCGCCCTGCTGGACGAGATGTCCACCGCCACCCAGCAGGTGCTGGACACCGCGGAGCGGCTGACCCCGGACCGCCTGGCCGGCGCCTCGCTGCTGCCCGGCTGGTCCCGCGCCCACGTCCTGGCCCACCTCGCCCGGAACGCCGACGGGCTCGGGAACCTCGCGCACTGGGCCGCCACCGGCGTGCCCACCCCGATGTACGGCCCCGGCGGGGCCCGGGAAGCGGGCATCGAGGCGACCGTCCGGCAGTCCCCCGAGGACCTGCTCGCCGACCTGCGCACCGCGTCGGCCCGGCTGCACGACGCCCTCGCGTCGATGTCGCCGGCTGCCTGGGGTGCCAAGGTCGCGGCCCGCGACGGGCGCGAGTTCGCCGCCCTGCAGCTGCCGTACCGGCGCATCCGCGAGCTCTACATCCACCACGTGGACCTCGCCGCGGGCTGGACCCCCGCGCACTGGCCCGGCGACTTCGCCACCCGCGAACTCTTCGAGGCGGCCGCCTCGTTCCGCGGCCGCCCGGGAACCGTGCCGCTCATGCTGCACGACGAGGACTCCGGGCGCCGGCTGGCGATAGGGCCCGAGGAGTACGCGCCGGTCGCGGTCGTCTCGGGCCGCCGCCGCACGCTGCTCGCCTGGCTGATCGGACGCACCGGCGGGGACGGCCTGGTCATGGACCCTCCCGGCACGCTGCCGCCGCTGCCCGCCTGGATGTGACCCGCGGACCCGCGGTGCGCACGCATGCGGACCGCACGCGCAGCGTGCACGTTGTGACGAACGCCCGGCGACGCCCGGCCGCATGTCCTGGCTGTCGCCGCGCCCGGGCGCGAGTATGGACTTCATGACGACGTATCACGGCTCGGTCAAAGTCGGCGGCACCCCGGCGGTCCGCGAACTGGCGCATCTGATCATCACCAAGGTCGCGGTCGGCCCGTACGACAACGACTGCTATCTGCTGCGCTGCCGGGCGACCGGTGCGCAGCTGCTGATCGACGCGGCGAACGACGCCGGCACGCTCACCACCCTGGTCGGCCCGGACGGGCTCGGCCAGGTCTTCACCACGCACCAGCACGCCGACCACTGGCAGGCGCTGCAGGAGGTCGTGGACGCGACCGGCGCGACCACGCTGGCCGGCCGGTTCGACGCCGAGGGCATCCCGGTGCCGACCGACCGCCTCCTCGACGACGGCGACACGGTGGCGGTCGGCGACGTGACGCTCACCGCGGTCCACCTGGTCGGGCACACTCCCGGCAGCATCGCGCTGGTCTACGACGACCCGCAGGGGCACCCGCACCTGTTCACCGGCGACTGCCTGTTCCCGGGCGGGGTCGGCAACACCTTCGGCGACGACGAGGCGTTCCGCACGCTGCTGGCGGGCGTCGAGGAGAAGCTCTTCGGGCGCCTGCCGGACGAGACCTGGGTCTACCCCGGGCACGGCAACGACACCACGCTGGGTGCCGAGCGCCCGCAGCTGACCGCCTGGCGCGAGCGCGGCTGGTAGCCGCCACCGCTCTTGGACCGCCGGTGGGGGGGCTCCCGGGATGGGGAGCCCGCCCTCGGCCTGTGCGCGTACTACTTGACCGCGCTGTCCGCAGTGTCCGCGCTGTCCACGGCATCCGCGGAATCCGCAGCGTCCGCAGCAGGCGCAGTGCCCGCGGCGTCCGCGTCCGCCAGTTCCTGCAGCGCGTCCTTCTTCGACTTGCGCAGGCTGAGCACCGTGGTGACGGCCAGCGTGGCGACGATGAAGCCCAGCGAGAGCGGGATGCCGATCTCCGGGGTGCTCACACCCTGGCCGTGCAGCGCCTCGAGCACCAGCTTGACGCCGATGAAGCCGAGGATCACCGAGAGGCCGTAGGAGAGGTAGACCAGCTTCTTGAGCAGGCCGCCGATGAGGAAGTACAGCTGCCGCAGACCCATCAGCGCGAACGCGTTCGCGGTGAAGACGATGTACGGCTCCTGGGTGAGGCCGAAGATCGCCGGGATCGAGTCCAGGGCGAAGAGCACGTCGGTGGTGCCGACCGCGATCATCACGATGAGCATCGGGGTGACGAAGCGCTTGCCGTGCTCCTTCACGAAGAGCTTCGTGCCGCGGTACTCCTTCGTGGTGGGCGCGACCTTCTCGACGTAGCGCAGGACGGCGTTCTCCTCGAACTCCTCCTCCTCGTCGGACTGGGCCTCCTTGATCAGCTTCCACGCGGTCCAGATGAGGAACGCGCCGAAGATGAAGAACACCCACGAGAAGGTCGAGACGACCGCGGCGCCGAGGCCGATGAAGATGCCGCGCAGCACCAGCGCGAGCAGCACGCCGACCAGCAGGACGCGCTGCTGGTACTGCGGCGGCACCGCGAACTTGCCCATGATCAGGACGAACACGAACAAGTTGTCGACACTGAGCGACTTCTCGGTGATGAAGCCGGCGAAGAACTCGCCGCCGTACTGCGCCCCGGAGAAGATCCAGACGCCGATTCCGAAGATGACCGCGAGTGCGACCCAGAAGATGCCCCACAGCGAGGCTTCCTTGAGGGTCACCTCGTGGGGTTTGCGGTTGATGACCAGGTCCACGCCGACAAGGGCGAGAAGGACCACGATGGTCACGATCCAGGTGGTCAGCGAAACGTCCACAATGCCTCCGGCAGACGTGGCAGGTTGCGTCGATGCCGGAGGTCTCTTCCGTCCGGGCCCGCGAACTGCGGCCCGGACCGGCAGGGCCGGACATATGATCCACCGCTACGCCATCGGGACGTGCGGGCATATGTCGTACTGACGACCATGCCGAGGGGGAATACTCCCCTCCGATGCCATCAGCATGCCAGAAGGTAAAGTAAAGACCAAGTAAGCCTTTACCTTCCCGTGGTATTTCGTGGCTCGGCTCACACGCCGGACCCCTGGTCGCTCAGTACGCCTCGGCGGGCTCGAACCCGCGGCGCGGCCGCAGCCGGCCCTGGTACGCCGGGTACGCCGGCGCCTCGCAGGGCTGCGCCCCGAGCACCAGTGCGGCCGCCCCCGCGGAACGCAGCAGCAGGGGCAGCAGCCGCGCGGTCACCCGGGCGTCGGCGAGGGCCGCGTGCGCGTCCGGGAAGTCCAGGCCGAAGTACGCGCAGCAGGTGCCCAGCTTGTGGTCGTCGACCGGCAGGCCGGTGGCCTTGGCCAGGCGCATGGTGCACAGCGCGGGCAGGGTCGGCAGGTCGACCCCGGCCGCGGCGAACTCGGCTTCCAGGAAGCGCTGTTCGAAAGCCGCATTGTGGGCGACCACGACCGCGCCGGCCAGCAGTGCGGCCAACTCCCCCGCGATGTCGGCGAACCGGGGCGCTCCGGCGACGTCCGCCGCGGTGATGCGGTGCACCTGCGTGGCGCCCACGCCGCGGCCCGGGTCGACCAGCGTGGTCCACTCGCGCAGCACCCGGCCGTCGCCGGCGATGCGCACGACGCCGATCTCCACGATGCGGTCGCCTCGCCCGGGCGAGAAGCCGGTGGTCTCCAGGTCGACCACCGCGAACTCCAGCTCCGCGACGTCGACCGGCCCGCCCGAGCCGCCCGGTCCGACCGCCCCTTCCGACCCGGTGGCGCTACGGGGTCCGGGGATGCCGGCATACGAGAACACGCTTTGCACTCCGAGGGGTTGGGGACCGGAAGGCCACGCACACCCTAGCGGCGCGGCCTCCGGCACCCGGCGACATCTCCGCCAAACCACCCGTTAGTGGCGCGCCGTACGCCGGAGACGCGGCAGGCGCCGGCCCCCGGAGCGGGGAACCGGCGCCTGCCGTACGCGTGGTGGCGGCGGCTCAGCGGCCGCCCGCCGCGCTGGACGCGACCCAGGTGAGCAGCGTCTGCGTCACGCCGGTGCCGTCCGAGGGCAGGTCCGGGGTGTAGGTCCACGAGTGGTGCACCCACGGGTCCGCGATGTGGTCCTCGGGGATCGGGGTCAGGCGCAGCATCGCGCGCCACAGCGGGTCGAGCAGCGGCCCGAACGACTCGGCGTCCGCCCGGCTGCCGACCACCATGACGTGCACGCCGACCCGCGGGCCCTCTTCGACCAGGTGCCGCAGCTGCGTCATCGTGCGGTCGTCGAAGCCGAACGGGAAGCCGTGCACCACGAGCAGCTGGCGGCTGAAGTCGATGTGCTCGGGCAGCGCGTCGGTGGCGCCGCTCTCGATGGCCATCCGGGCCAGCTCGACGCGGTCCATCAGCCGGCCCATCAGCGCGGCGACCTCCGGCGCGGTGGTCGCCGCGGCGCCGACCAGCAGCCCGCTGGCAGCCAGCGGCGCGAACGGCGCGGACGCGGCGCCCTTGCCCTCCGGGTCGATGACGTGCAGCTTCAGGTCGCCGATCGGGAACGCCGCGAGCATGCGGGCGGCCAGCGTCACGGCCAGTTCGCCGGCCCGGGCGCGGACCGCCTCGCCCGCCACGCCGAGTTCGTCGTCGACACCGGTCGCGCCGCTGTCGATCCACAGCCCGCGCTCCATCGGGAGGCGCAGCACCATCGGGATGCGCAGCTGCGGGTTCTCCGGCAGGTGCAGGTCACCGAGCCGGATGGCCAGCGCGGTGTCCTCGGGGGCCCGCCAGCCGGCCCACGCGGGCGAGTCCCAACGCGCCATCTCCGGCGGCAGCTTGGGCTCCAGCTGGGCGACCTCGGCGGCGAGCTGCGCGGAGTCCTTGTCGAGTCCGGCGCGGGCCCGCTCGACCAGTTCGCGGTGCTTGGCGCGGGCGGTGTCCTGCAGGGCGAGGCCGGCCGGCGAGGTGCGCGCGGAAGGGTCGTTCAGGACGTCCGCGAGGTCCTGGTCGAGGCGGTTGTCGGCGAAGGACACCGAGGACCGGTACGAGGCGGCCGAGCGGGCGGCGTCCTCGAAGATGCCCCAGACCTGCTCGTAGAGCTTCTCCACGGCCCGGCGGGCCTCCCGGGCGGCGGCCTCGCGCTGCTCGTCGCTCAGCGCGGACGCGGCCGAGGCGGCCGCGGCAGCGGCGTCCGCGGCACGGGCCGCGGCCTGGTCCGCGGACATCGAGGCGGCGGCGCCGGGGAGGCCGGCGGTCGGGAAGCCGGCGGCCGGCGGCACCGGGGTGCCGGGGGCGCCGGCGGCGGGCGGGGTCGCGGCGGAGTACACGGGCGCGGCCGGGCCGGCCAGCCGGGTGCGGGCCCGGTCCACGATCGGCGCGCGGAGCTCGACGCCGGCATCGCGCAGCAGCGCGTCCAGGCCGCCGTCGTAGCCCTGGCCCACCGCGCGGACCTTCCAGGCGCCCTGGCGCCGGTACAGCTCGACGGCCTGCAGGGCGCGCTCGCTGCCGAGGTCGGTGATGGTGAACGTGCCGACCTCGGTGCCGCCCGCGGTGACGGTGGCGACCGGTGCGGCGACCGCGCCGAAGCGGTCCACGCCGCTGCCTTCGAGGGTGGCCGCGACCATGACGCGGTCGACCTGCTCGGGAATCTGCGCGAGGTCGACGTCGATGCCGCGGTCGCGCACCGCGATCCCGGCGAGTGCCGCTCCGCCGCGCTGGACCACGTCGGCGTCGTCGCGGACCTTGAGGTCGGCGTCGAGCAGGACGGCGACGACTTCGACCGGGCACTGCGCGGCCACGTCGACGGCGACCTGGAGTGCGGGCAGCGGCAGGTTCTGCCCCCGAACGAGTCCGGTGGTCATGATGTGCGTTCCCCTCCCCGCCCCCCGCGGGACGGAACCGCACGGGCCGGGGCCGCCGGTCGTCCGGCCAGGCCCCGGCCCGTCAAGGATTGCCGGTGCTGTTACAGGTGCGCGGCCAGGGCCGGCATGAGCTCGGTGAAGGTGCGGCCGTTGGCCGGCTCACCGATCGCGCTCATCTTCCAGCCGTCGCCGTGCCGGTAGAGCTTCGCCATGATCTGGGCGTTGTTCGGACCGCCGCCGGAGAGCGTGTAGCGGGCCAGCTCCTGGCCGTTGGTCTCGTCGACGATGCGGCAGAAGGCGTTGTCGACCTCCTGGAAGGTCTGGCCCTGGAACGAGTTGACCGTGAAGATGATCTGCGTCACGTGCACGGGGACACGAGTCAGGTCGACGATGATCGACTCGTCGTCGCCGTCGCCGGCGCCGGTGAGGTTGTCACCGGTGTGGCGGATCGAACCGTCGTCGCTGACCAGGTGGCCGAAGTAGACGGCGTCCACCGGCTGCTGGTCGGCGAACAGGACGCACGAGGCGTCCAGGTCGATGTCGCGCTCGCGGCTGCCGAACAGACCCTTCTTCTTGATCGCGTCCCAGCCCAGGCCCATCCGGACCAGGGTCAGCTGGCCGCCACCCTGCTTTTCGAGCGACAGGCGCTGACCCTTGACCATGTTGACGGACACTGTGATGTCTCCCCTCACAAAGCTTGTCCCGCGGCCCGGGGGCCGCAGCAACCGCAGCGTAGTGCCCCGCCGGAGTCCCCGTCTCAGGGTTCCGGCGAGCACCGATCGGTGATGAACCTATCGTTCATGACGATCCGATTCGACGGGTCGTTCCCTCAGGTGTGGACCCATTCCGCGGAGATATGGTTCCCGACCCGGCCAGGTGGGCATTCTTTCAGGCTGAGCCGCTTGCCGGTCACGCCATTCCGGCCGCCTTCATGCCGCGGAGCTCCTTCTTCAGCTCGCCGACCTCGTCGCGCAGCCGGGCCGCGAGCTCGAACTGCAGCTCGGACGCGGCCGCGTGCATCTGCTCGGTGAGCTGCCCGATCAGGTCGGTCAGATCGGCGGCGGGCAGGTCCTTGGCGTCCGCGAGCTTGCGTCCGGCGGTCGGCACCGGGGCCTTCTGGCGGCCCTTGCCGCCGCTCATCAGCTCGGCGGTGTCGGCGTCCTCGCGCGCGATCATGTCGAGGATGTCGACGATCTTCTTGCGCAGTGGCTGCGGGTCGATGCCGTTCGCCTCGTTGTAGGCGATCTGCTTCTCGCGGCGCCGGTTGGTCTCGTCGATCGCCTTTTCCATGGACGGCGTGATGCGGTCTGCGTACATGTGCACCTGGCCGGACACGTTGCGGGCGGCGCGGCCGATGGTCTGGATCAGCGAGGTGCCGGAGCGCAGGAAGCCCTCCTTGTCCGCGTCGAGGATCGCGACGAGCGACACCTCGGGAAGGTCGAGGCCCTCGCGGAGCAGGTTGATGCCGACCAGCACGTCGAATTCGCCGAGCCGCAGCTCGCGGAGCAGCTCGATGCGGCGCAGCGTGTCGATGTCGCTGTGCAGGTAGCGCACCCGGATGCCGAGCTCGACCAGGTAGTCGGTGAGGTCCTCGGACATCTTCTTGGTCAGCGTGGTGACCAGGACGCGCTCGTCCTTCTCGGCCCGGGTGCGGATCTCGTGCACCAGGTCGTCGATCTGGCCCTCGGTCGGCTTGACCACGACCTCGGGGTCGATCAGGCCGGTGGGGCGGATGATCTGCTCGACGACGCCGTCGCCGCGGGACAGCTCGTACGGTCCCGGGGTCGCGGACAGGTACACGGCCTGGCCGATGCGCTCCTGGAACTCCTCCCACTTCAGCGGGCGGTTGTCGATCGCGGACGGCAGCCGGAAGCCGTGGTCGACGAGGTTGCGCTTGCGCGAGGCGTCGCCTTCGTACATCGCGCCGATCTGCGGGACGGTCACGTGCGACTCGTCGATGACCAGCAGGAAGTCCTCGGGGAAGTAGTCGAGGAGGGTGTTGGGCGCGCTGCCGGCCTCGCGGCCGTCGATGTGCCGCGAGTAGTTCTCGATGCCGGAGCAGGTGCCGATCTGGCGCATCATCTCGATGTCGTACGTGGTGCGCATGCGCAGCCGCTGCGCCTCCAGCAGCTTGCCCTGCTTCTCGAAGAGGGCGAGCTGGTCGGCCAGCTCCTTCTCGATGCCGCCGATCGCGCGCTCCATGCGCTCGGGGCCGGCCACGTAGTGGGTGGCCGGGAAGACGTAGAGCTGCTGGTCGTTGGTGACGACCTCGCCGGTGAGCGGGTGCAGGGTCATCAGCGACTCGATCTCGTCGCCGAACATCTCGATGCGCACCGCGAGCTCTTCGTAGACCGGGAAGATCTCGATGGTGTCGCCGCGGACCCGGAACGTGCCGCGGGTGAACGCCAGGTCGTTGCGGGCGTACTGGATGTCGACGAACCGGCGCAGCAGCGCGTCGCGGTCGATCTCCTCGCCGACCTTGAGCGGGACCATGCGGTCCACGTACTCCTGCGGCGTGCCGAGGCCGTAGATGCAGGAGACGGACGCGACCACGACGACGTCGCGGCGGGTCAGCAGCGAGTTGGTGGTCGAGTGCCGGAGCCGCTCGACCTCCTCGTTGATCGAGGAGTCCTTCTCGATGTAGGTGTCCGTCTGCGCGATGTACGCCTCGGGCTGGTAGTAGTCGTAGTACGAGACGAAGTACTCGACCGCGTTGTTCGGCAGCAGTTCGCGGAACTCGTTGGCCAGTTGCGCGGCCAGCGTCTTGTTCGGCGCCATGACCAGTGTGGGCCGCTGCAGGCGCTCGATCATCCACGCGGTGGTCGCCGACTTGCCGGTGCCGGTCGCGCCGAGCAGCACGACGTCCTTCTCGGCGCCGCGGATGCGGTGCTCCAGCTCGTCGATGGCGCGCGGCTGGTCGCCGTTCGGCTGGAAGGGGCTGACGACCTCGAAGGGCGCCACTTTGCGTTCGAGTTCCGTAATGGGTCGCACGCGTCAACCGTACGACCTCGGTCCGACAAACGCGGGGGTTCGCGCGCGGCGGCTGCGCCGGGGCCGGGCCGGGGCAGCTCCGGGCCGGGTCCGGGGCAGGTCAGCGGGCCTTGGGCGGGGCCCAGACCGCGACGAAGGACCCGCACGCGAACGTCTCGCCGTGCAGTTCGCGCTTGACCTTGGCCTCGATGTTGCGCTTGGTCCAGTGCCGGACGGGCTGGTCGGGGGGCACGCTGCGCGGGACATAGCCGGGCTGCGCGGCGAAGCGCGTGTCGAGGGTCTGGAAGAGCACGAGGTAGTCCCCTTCGCGGTCCAGTTCCTTGGCGCGCTTGAGCATGAGCTTCTCGGCTTCGGGGTTGGTGACCTCCATGGAGTAGGTCCAGTCGAGCGGGAACGGGTTGTGCAGGCCGAAGACGGCGTACGCGAAGGCGTTGTCCGGCAGCACCGCGATGCGGCCGGCCGGGCGGGCCCGCACGCAGTCGCGGATCTGGGCCAGGTAGCGGTGCGTGCCGGGGCTGGTCCGGATGCCGCGCATCTCGGCGGACACCGAGCCGAGGTCCCAGGTGAGCTCGGGGCGGCCGCCGTCGATGTAGGTGTGGGTGTCGCGCACGGCGGTGAGGCGTCCCGCGGTCAGCACGAGCACGGCCGCGCCTGCGGCGGTCAGCGCGGTGGCGCGCAGCAGCCGGGCCCGGCGGTCCGGGGCGACCGCGGGGGCCAGGAGAGATGCAGGGGTCGGAGCGCCGCGCCACAGGACGAAGGCGGTGGTCAGCCCGAGCGAGCCGGCGAGCAGGGCGGGGACGTCGTAGCCGTACGACAGGCTGACCATCCACCCGAGGGCGAGGACGAGCGGGGCGCCGGTGCGGATGCGGCGGCGGCCCCATGCGTCGGCGGCGATCGCGGCGGCGAGCATCCACCACAGCACGCAGGAGTAGGCGATCTCCGCGAAGACGAGGCGGGCCTGCGCGATCTCGGCGGCGAGCAGTGCGGTGGCGGCCAGGCAGGCGGCCGGATCGGCCCATCGGGCCGCCCGGCGCATCCGGTCGGAGCGGCCGCGGGCAGCGGCGTTCCGTACCGCTGCGAGCGTGGCGAGGACGGCCAGATAGGCGCCGAGCAGCCAGGCCTGCCGCGGCTCGGTGCGGAGCATCTCCGGCATGAGGGTGAGCAGCCGCTCGCCCCACACGCTGTCGGCGCCGAGAAGTTGGTCGGGCAGCTCGGCGGTGCCGCCGCCTGCGACGACCCAGGCGAGGTACGCGGCGGGCGCGGCGGCGAGTGCGGCCAGGTCGCGGGCGGTGCCGCGCCGAGTGGGCCGGTCGCGCCGCCGCGGGTGCAGGAAGAGGAGGGTGAGGGCGACCAGCGCGACGGGGGCGAAGCTCTGCTTGCAGGTGACCGCGTATCCGCTCAGGAAGAGCCCCCACCGGCTCGCCGCGGCACTGCCCCGGCGCAGGCCGCGGTCCAGCAGGCACCAGCCGAGCGAGGCGAAGAAGATCCCGTCCGTGGTGTGCCAGGTCATGGCCGGCCACATGTGCAGGTTGACCATCGCCGCGGCACTGGTGAGGCCGACGAGGAGCGGCCCGAACCGGGTCCACGGGCGGCCGGTGACGAGCACGGTGAGCGCGATCGCGGAGACGACGAACTGGAGGACCGCGATCCACGCCTGCCCGAGCATGAGCGGGCCGGGGAGGGCGAAGTCGACGATGTGGAAGACCGCGCTGCCGAGCGGCCGGGGCGAGAAGAAGTCGGCGTGCGGGACCTGGCCGTCGAGGATGCGCCAGCTGAGGGCCTGGGTGAAGCCCTGGTCCATGGCGCCGAAGCCGTAGCGGCCGACGGCATAGGTGAGCCAGGTGGCGAGCGCAAGGGGCCAGGCGACGGCGAAGCCGATCCGCAGAACGTCGCGCCGAGACGGCCGCGGCCGTCGCCGGAGAGGCGCTGCGCCGGCCGCGCTCGGCGCGGTGAGTGAGCCGGGGCCGTGGTCCACCGTCATCGCGCGTCCGTCCTGGGGCCGGGGGTGTCCCGGGCTCAACGACGCGGCGCGGCGCCGGGTTGCGACCCGGGCCGGGTCCGGCGGCAGGGAAATGCCGTCCTCGGCGCAGCCGGTGGACGGCCCGCCCGTGCTTTCGCGCTCCCCCTGCGGCTACTCCGCGGGCGGCGGGGCCTCGCCGGTGAGGCGTTCCCACAGGGCGCGCAGCTGCGGTTCGAGGGCCTCCATCGGGCCGTCGTTGTCGATCACGATGTCGGCGATCGCAAGCCGGTCCGCACGCGCAGCCTGCGCGGCCATGCGGTTGCGGGCGTCCGTCTCCGTCATGCCGCGCAACCGGATGAGCCGGTCGAGCTGGGTCTCGGGGGCGGCGTCGACCACGACCACGATGTCGTACAGCTTCTCGAGCTTGTTCTCGGTGAGCAGC
Organism: Yinghuangia soli; assembly: GCF_021502675.1. Classification (GTDB taxonomy): domain Bacteria; phylum Actinomycetota; class Actinomycetes; order Streptomycetales; family Streptomycetaceae; genus Yinghuangia; species Yinghuangia soli. The sequence continues at coordinate 112,632 of NZ_JAKFHA010000016.1, read as the reverse complement.
GGTACGTCGTTGACCAGGACCGCGCCGTCGCCGGCCGCCTTGGTCAGTTCCGCGGCGCGGGCGCCGACCAGGGGGTGCACGATCGCGTTGAGGCGAGCCAGCTTGTCCGGGTCGGCGAAGACCAGGCTGCCCAGCCTGGGGCGGTCCAGGCTGCCGTCCGCGGCGAGGATGTCCGCCCCGAACTCCGCGGTGAGCGCGGCGAGTCCGGGCGTGCCCACGGCCACGACCTCGCGTGCGATGAGGTCGGAGTCGATGACGACCGCCCCGTACGCGGCGAGCCGCCGCGAGACCTCGCTCTTGCCGGATCCGATGCCGCCGGTGAGTCCCACGTTGACCATGAGGCGTCAGCGTAGTGCGCGCCACGCGCGGGCAGGGCGCGAGGTGGCCGGTCCGCGCGCCGGGTGCGCGCCGGGGCGTGCACCACCACTCGTGCGATGGGGTGTTCCCCTGGTGAAACGCAGCAAATCATAAGAAATCAGACGTCGGCCCCTATAGCGTGGTGGCCGCTTGGCGCCGACCCATCCGGCGCCCGTCCGCCCGCGAACGGCCGATCGAGGAGCCCATGCGCCGTACCCGGGTCGCCGCGCTGGCGACCGCATTACTCCTGGCCGCTTCGGTCGCCTGCGACTCCGGCGGTGCCCCGAAGCCCTCCGGCGCGGACGGCTCGGAGGCCGCCCGCGCCGCGCCGGGCCAGGCCCTCCCCGCCGCGGCGATGCCCGCCGACCGGAGCGGCCCCGCCGGCGCCCCGTGCGCCTTGAAGGCCCGGCCCGCAGGCTGGGTGGCCGCCGAGAACACCCGGCCCGGCACCGGCGATTGGCGGGTCCCGGAGCGCTGGGGCGCGCCGCTGATGGGCTTCCTGGACCAGGACAGCGTGGCCTGCGGCGAGACCGTGCGGCTGCGTGTCACCGGCCCCGGCCCGGCGCGGCTGACCGCGTACCGGCTGGGCTGGTACGGCGGGACCGGCGGCCGCGAGGTGTGGTCGGCGAGCGGCGTGCCCGGGGGTTCGCCGGCCAAGCCGCCCGCCGAACCGCCGACGTACACGGTCGAGGCGGACTGGCCGGTGGCGCTGGAGTTCCGGGTCGGCGAGGACTGGCCGCCCGGCTACTACATGCTGGTGCTGCGCAACGACGCAGGCAGCGCCTACGGCATCCAGCTGACCGTGCGCAACGACGCCGGTGCCGCGCCGCTGCTGTTCCAGGCCGCCAACCTGACCGCGCAGGCCTACAACACCTATGGGGGCTACGGCCTCTACAGCGGCCCCAAGGACCCGTCCGGCGCCCGCAGCGACCGGGCGCGGGTGGCCAGCTTCGAACGCCCGTACACCGGCAGCGGCTACCTGGTCCCCGCCTGGTACGACATCCCGATGGTGCAGGCCCTGGAGCGCACCGGCCTGGACGTCGACTACGCCACCGACATCGACGTGGACCGGCGCCCCTCGCAACTGCTGCGGCACAAGGCGCTGATCATCGGCGGGCACAACGAGTACTGGACGCGGCGTATGTACGACGCCGCCGAGGCGGCCCGCGACCGCGGCGTGAACATCGCGTTCTTCGGCGCCAACACGGTCTACTGGCACACCCGCCTGGAGCCCTCCGCCGCCGGCGAGGACCGCCGCATGGCGGTCTACCGCAAATCCGCCGAGGACCCGCTCGCCGCCCAGGACCCGCAGCAGGCCACCGTCACCTGGCGCGAGTCGCCGCTGAGCCGCGGCGAGCACCGGCTGGTCGGGTCGACGTGGGGCGGCCTGGGCGTGGTCGGCTCGTTCCGGGTGCTGGACGCCGGTTCGTGGATCTTCGCGGGCACCGGCGTGAAGGACGGGCAGGTGCTGGCGAACTCGCTGGGCGGCGAGTACGACGTCGCACTGCCCGGCGACCCGGCGACCCCGCCCGGCCTCGGGGTGATCGCCGCGGCGCCGCTGCGCATCGGCCCGTCCGCCGCGATGGGGACCATGTCCTACTACACCGCGCCGTCCGGAGCCGGGGTGTTCTCCGCGGGGACCACGTACTGGCCGTGCCAACTGCGCGGCGCCTGCCATGAGATGGCGGTGGACCCGGTCAGCCGTGCGGTGCTCGAGCGCATGACGGACAACATCCTGCGCGCCTTCGCGGCCGGTCCGGCGGCGCCGAAGTACCCGGCCCGGCCGCTGCTGCCGCCCGCCCCGGAGAACCTCGTCGCGACCGCGGCCCGGCCGGAGGACGTCGGGGTGCGGCCGTAGCCCGCAGGGTCCGTCCGGAGTACGCCGAAGGGGGCGGCCCTGTCAGGGCCGCCCCCTTCGCGGTGGATCAGCGGTCGGGCGATCGGCCCGGTCAGATCGGCAGCTTGCGGAAGATCGGCCGCGGCACGTGCCGCAGCGCCGAGAACACGAACCGCAGCGGACCGGGCACCCACACCGTGGTGGCGTTGCGGCGCAGGCCCTTGATGATGCCGTCCGCGACGACGTCCGGCGTGGTGGCCATCGGCCCGTCCGGCATGCCCTCGGTCATCTTGGTCTTCACGAAGCCGGGCCGCACGACCATGACGTGGATGCCGGTGCCGTGCACCTTGTCGGCCAGCCCCTGCGCGAACGCGTCCAGGCCGGCCTTCGAGGAGCCGTAGATGAAGTTCGCCTTGCGGGCGCGCTCGGCGGCCACCGACGAGATCACCGCGAGCGAGCCGTGCCCCTGACGGCGCAGCGCCTTGACCGAGGACAGCCCGGCCGAGACGCCGCCGACGTAGTTGACCTGCGCGACCTGCGCGGCCGCCACCGGGTCCTGCTCGTCGGACTCCTGGTCGCCCAGCACGCCGAACGCGAGCAGCACGACGTCGATGTCGCCGCCCGCGAAGACCTCGTCGACGATCTTCTCGTGGGTCTCCGGCTCGGCCGCGTCGAACGCGACGACCTCGACCTGCGCACCGCGGCCGCGCAGGTCCTCGGCGGCCGCGTCGAGCGCCCCGGACGGACGGCCGGCCAGCACCACGCGGCGCACCCGCTCGGCGACCAGTTTGCGGGCCGTGTGCAGCGCGATCTCGGACGTCCCGCCCAGGATGAGCAGCGACTGCGGTGCGCCCAAAGCGTCTTTCACCGTGGTTCCTTCGGAAGTGGTCGGACTGTGCCGGGACCGGCCGGATCAGGCGAGGCCGAGGCGGCGGGCCTGGTCGGAGACGAACACGCCGTCCGGGTCCACCTTGGCGCGCACGTTGCGGAACTCCTCCAGGCGCGGGTACATGCGGGCCAGGTCCGCCGGGTCCATCCGGGAGTCCTTGGCCAGGTACATGCGCCCGTCGTTGGACAGCACCAGCTCGTCGAGCTGGTGCAGCAGGCGCACCAGGCCGGGGGTGTTGGTGGGGAAGTCCAGGGTCAGCGTCCAGCCCGGCTTGGGGAAGGACAGGTAGCCCGGGTTGCCGGGGCCGAAGCGCTTGAGCACGGTCAGCGAGGACGGCGCCCCGGCCGCGCTGATCTTCTCGACGGCCTGGCGCAGCGCGTCCTCGCGGCCGAACGGCACGATGAACTGGTACTGCAGGAACCCGGTCTTGCCGTACACCCGGTTCCACTCCTGGACCAGGTCCAGCGGGTGGAAGAACGCGGTGATGCCCTGCAGCTGGCCGACCTTGTGCTGCGGCGCCTTGCGGTACCACAGCTCGTTGAACAGGCCCATCGTGAACTTGTTCGGCAGCCGCCCCGGGACCAGGTCCGGGATGGTGGCCAGCGTGCCGCTCTTGAAGCGCAGCGCGCGGCCGCGCTTCTTCGCGGGCAGTTCGTCGAGGCGCGCGAACTCGCCGCAGGTGATGACCGAGCGGCCCAGGTTGCGGCCCTTGGCCAGGCAGTCCAGCCAGGCGACGGTGTACGTGTACTTCTCGTCCGTCTCGGCCATCAGCGCCATGGCCTCGTCGAGGTCGCGCGTGCGGTCGGTGTCCACCGACACGAGCGAGGTCTCGATCGGGGTCATCTGCACCACCGCGGACAGCACGATGCCGGTCAGCCCCATGCCGCCCGCGGTCGCCCAGAACAGGTCGGGGTCGCCGTCCGGCGTCACGGTGCGGACCGTGCCGTCGGCGAGCAGCAGGTCCATGGCCAGCACGTGGTCGCAGAAGCTGCCCTTGGCGTGGTGGTTCTTGCCGTGCACGTCGGCGCCGATCGCGCCGCCCACGGTGACCTGCCGGGTGCCCGGCGAGACCGGCACGAAGAACCCGAACGGCACGAACAGTTCGATCAGCCGGTCCAGGCTGACCCCGGCCTCGACGGTGACCACGCCGTTCTCCAGGTCGGCGTCCAGCACCCGGTTCATGGCGGTCATGTCGAGGACGATGCCGCCGCCGTTCTGCGCCGGGTCGCCGTAGCTCCGGCCCAGGCCTCGGGCGATCACGCCGCGCTCGGTGCGGCGCCGCAGTGCGGCGCCGACCTGCTCGCGGGTCATCGGTGTGACGACCTCCGCGACGCTCGGAGCAGTGCGCCCCCAGCCGGTCAGCGCGGTGCGCCGCCCGGCGGGGAAGAAGCCGGCCGCAGGGCCGTCAGACATGGAACACTCCCAGGACGAACATGAGCAGCCACGCGAACCCGAGTCCGACGATGACCTTGTCTTTCAGGACGACGTCCTCGGGTGCTCCCGCGGTGCCGGCGTCCACGTAGACGGCGTACCGCAGCAGGACGAAGCCGAACGGGACCAAGGACAGCTGCTGCCAGGCCAAGGTCGCGTCGTCCTGCGGGATGTCGAACGCCCAAAGGCTATAGGTGAGCACCGTGACCGCGACCGACATCTGCCATACGAAGCGCAGGTAGGTGATGGAGTAGTTGGCCAGGGACGCGCGCGTCTTGGCGGCCTCCTCGCCCATCAGCACCATCTCGGAGTACCGCTTGCCGGCCACCATGAACAGCGAGCCGAAGCCCGCGGTGAGCAGGAACCAGCGGGACAGCGGGATGTCCGCGGCCACACCGCCGACCATCGCCCGGAACAGGAACCCGGAGGCGACCATCATCAGGTCGAGGACCTGCACATGCTTGAACGCGAAGCTGTACAGCATGTGCATGACGATGTAGAGGCCCACGATGAGCGCGGTCCCCGGGTTGCACAGCACCACGGACAGCAGCACCGAGCCGACCGCGAGCACCGGCCCGAGGATCCAGGCCAGCTTGACCGGGACCACGCCGGAGGCGATCGGCCGGAACTTCTTCTTCGGGTGCCGGCGGTCCGATTCCACGTCGAACGCATCGTTGACGTAGTAGATCGACGAAGCCGCTATGCAGAAGATCGCGAAGATGATGAGGCACTGCCGCATCACGTCCCACTCGTCGATCCGCCCGGCCGCCAGCGGCGCCGCGAAGACGAGGACGTTCTTGACCCACTGCTTGGGCCGGGCGAGCCGGATCAGCCCGCCCACGAGGCCGCCGCGCGGCGGCTGCGGCGGCGCCTCGGCCGCCGTGCCGACCTGCTCGGGCGACGCGTCGATCTCGAAGGTGCTCACGTCGACGGGCCTTTCGGTACGGGAATCGGCCGTTGCGTCCAGGAGCGGCCCAGCGCCGCACATGCGGCCCCCATGGCCGCGCCGCCGATCACATCGGTCGGATAGTGGACGCCGACGACGAGTCGGGAGAAGCCCATCGCCACCGCCGCGGGCACGGTGACCTGCGCGGGGACGAGGCCCCGGAAGGCGACCACGGATGCCGCCGCGGACACGGAGTGCGAGGAGGGGAAGCTGTGCTTGCCGGCGGTGCGCACCAGCGGCTCCAGGCCTTCGAAGGCCGGCCGCGGGCGCCGTACGACGCGCTTGAGGGCCATGCTGGCCGCGTGCGCGGCGGCGATGGTCGCCGTGGCGCGCAGCCACTGGGCACGGCGGTCGCGGTCCACGGCGGCGCCGACGAGCCCGGTGGCCAGGAAGACCCCGCCGTGCTCACCCGCGAACGACAGCGCCTTGCCGGCCCGCTGGACCAGCGGGTGCTCCGTGCGCCCGCGTACCTCGCGGTACAGCGCAGCGTCGGTGCCGGTGACGATGCCGACTACCTGCCCGGTGGCCGGAAACCCACCAGAGCCCATTCGAACCCCTCATCTCCACACGTCGCGACGGTACTGGGCGTGCCGGCCCCGAGTGGTTCTGGGGCAGGCGCGGCCCGGCCACCGCAAGCCAAGTCCCCCGACGAAGACGGGCGAGCACGCAACAGGCGTCAAAGGGCTTAGGGTACGCGACCCCCTGGACCGCCAAGGTCGGCGCGTCCACAGCTCCGGGGCCGCCGCAGCGCGTCCCGGTCCCCCGGAAAGCCTGCGGTCTGCGCAGGTCAGGCCGCACACCCCACGGTCTCGCACGCCGTGCTCACTGTGCGCCGTCGTAACAGAACTGTGGCATTGCCCCACCCCTTACGGGTCAAGCGCGGGGTGGGCCGGGGCCCGGCAGGGCGCCGGTTCAGGGCAGCGGGACCGGCGAGAAGCCGCCCGCGACCAGCCGCACGGGCGACCCGGTGCCGTCCGCGGGGACCGCCCACACGTCCGACGAGGAGCCCGTGCCGGCCGGCAGGTCGTAGGCGACCGTGCGGTCGTCGAGCCACACGGCCTGGTCGTCCACGCTGCGCGCCTCGGCGAGTTCGGTCTCGCGGCCACTGGCCAGATCCAGCACGTAGAGGCGCCACGGCTTGCGGGCGTCGTCGGACACCTTCTTCTTGAACACCAGGCGGGTCCCGTCCGGCGACAGGGAGGGGCACTCGACGTTCTCCCGCAGGACCGTCGCCTTCTTCGCAGCCAGGTCGCCGCGCACCAGATAGGTGCGGGTCGGGTTCATCGTGGCCATCGTGGCGTAGAAGACGTTGTCGTCGGCGGTGAAGGTGACGCCCCAGAAGTTGCGGTCCGGGGTGCGCACGTCCTTGCCGTCCCGGGTGACCTCGAACTCCTCCAGCGACTCGACCAGCGCGCCCGTGCGGGTGTCGAGGACCGAAGTGCGGGTGGAGAACGACGAGCCGGCGTACGAGTCGCCGTAGACGAACACGGTCCACGACGCCATCCGCCCGGACGCGGAGAGCCGGGCCCGGTTCGGGGTGCCGGAGAGCTCCACCCGGCGCACCTCGGCCAACTTGTCGTCCAGGACCAGCGCGTAGTTGCGGGCGATCACCTCGCGGTCCACATACAGGCACAGCGCGGTGCCGGCGGCGGCGAACACCCGGTCGCAGGTGCGCTCGCCGACCAGCCGCGGACCGCTCGGGTCGGCGGCCGAAACGGTCGCCAAGTGGCCGTAGCCGGGGCCCGATTCGGTGCTGCGGAACAGCAGCCGCGGCTGCGGGCCGGCGGTGAGCAGTATCGGCGTCGCGCCCGGAGCGGTGCCGGACCCGCCGTACTTCTTCTTGTCCTCGCGGTCGACCGCGTGCAGCGTGTACGCCACGCCCACGCCCGCCAGCAGCACCAAGGCGAGCGTGAAGGCGAGCACGCGGCCGCGCGTGAACACCGCGCCCACCGGCTCGTCGCCCTGCACCTCTTCCGGTCCGGCTTCCACGTCAGCGTCCACGTACCCGCGCCCCTCCCAAGACCACCGCGCTGACCGCCACCCCGACAGCCAGCAAGGCACCCGACCACATCACGGCCCGTTCGGGCCCCCACTGCGTCCACGCCCAGCCGAACGCCACCGACGAGAAGAACCGCCCGGCCGCCTGCCCGGTCTGCAGCACGGCAAGGCCGCTGGTCCGCAGCGCGGGCGGCAGGTCGGCGCCCGCGGCGGCCATCAGCACACCGTCGGTCATCGCGTAGAAGACTCCGTGCAGCGCCAACGTGCCGACCAGCAGCGCGGTCCCGCTCACCGGGCCGGCCAGCAGCAGGTACACCCCGCCGAGCGCGAAGTGCCCGGCCAGGAACACCCGGCGGCGCCCGAGCCGGTCGGCCAGCCGCCCGGCCGGGACCGCGAGCAGCAGGTAGACGCCCGCGGTGCCGAGCGGCAGCAGCGGGAACCAGTACGCCTTGATGTCCAGTTCGCGCTGCAGCACGAGGAAGATGAACGCATCGCTGACCGTGGCGAGCCCGAGCAGCGCCGCGCAGCCGCAGAGTTTCCGGAACGGCGCATCGCGCAGCAGCCCGACGCCCGCGCGCCACGAGGCGGCCTTCGCTCCCCCGGCGGGTCCCGGGCGGTCCCGCACGAACAGCAGGAGCATCAGCAGGCCGAGCATCCCGACGCAGAAGCTCACCACGAAGACCGCGTCGTACGCCGTGGCCACCGCGGACAGGATCAGGAACGCGATCAGCGGCCCCGCGAACGCCCCGGCGGTGTCCAGCGCCCGGTGCACCCCGAATGCCCGCCCCTGCGCCTCCGGCGTGCTCGACAGCGAGATCAGCGCATCGCGCGGCGCGGTCCGCAGGCCTTTGCCGGCGCGGTCCACCGCGAGCATCGTCCCGATCCCGGGCACCGAGGCGCCGACCAGCGGGAAGCCCAACTTGCTGACCGCCGACAGCCCGTAGCCCGCCGCCGCGACCTTCTTGCGCGCCGAGAACCGGTCGGCGATATGCCCGCCGGCCAGCCGCAGGAAGACCGTGACCCCGGAGTAGAGCCCGTCCAGGAACCCGAACTGCAGTATGGACAGACCGAGTCCGACCACCAGGTACACCGGCATGACAGCGCTGACCATTTCCGACGATATGTCGGTGACCATGCTGACCATGCCCAGCGCGACCACATTGGCTGTGACCGCACCCCCCGCCCGCGAGGGGCCCCGCTGCACCCCGGCAGCGGTGTCCTGACTGCGGCTGGAGGACACGTACACGCCGCAGCGCTCCTTCGCCACCGGCCGCGCAGATCCCGGCCGCCCACCGAAACCCTAGAGCCTGCCCCCACCCTCCCGCGCAGTTTGCCCCGACAAGCCCCCACCACATGACGAACTGTCACCCGACCGCCCGACGCCCCGACATGCCCGAGGACCGCTGCGCGCTGGACCAGTGAACGCCCCTTCGCCCCTTCGCCCCTTCGCCCCTTCGCCCCTTCGCCCCTTCGCCCCTTCGCCCCTTCGCCCCTTCGCCCCTTCGCCCCTTCGCCGGAGGCGGTGCCTCGGCAGGTTCGGGAGGTGGCTTGATGACCCGTTCGGGTGGCGGAGTGTGGCAATTGGTGTAAAAGGCGTGACCCCCCGGGCAGAACTCCCGAGGGGAAACGAAAGAAGGCCCCGCCTCGGGGGCGGGGCCTTCTTTCACTTACTGCTCAAGCGGTCGAGCTTTTCAGCTCTGGCCGCCCGCGAGCTTCTCGCGGAGCGCGGCGAGCGCCTCGTCCGAAGCGAGGGCGCCACCGCCGGCCGGAGCCTCGGCCGGAGCCGACGAGTAGGAGCCGCCCGCGGCACCCGTCTCGACAGCCGCCTCGGCCTCGGCCTCGCGGGCCTTGACGACCTGCTGCTGGTGCGACTCGAAGCGCGTCTGGGCCTCGGCGTACTGCCGCTCCCACTCCTCGCGCTGCTTGTCGTAGCCCTCGAGCCAGTCGTTGGTCTCCGGGTCGAAGCCCTCGGGGTAGATGTAGTTGCCCGCGTCGTCGTACGTCGCGGCCATGCCGTAGAGGGTCGGGTCGAACTCGGCCTCGGCCGGGTCCGCACCGAAGGCCTCGTTGGCCTGCTTCAGCGAGAGGCTGATGCGACGGCGCTCGAGGTCGATGTCGATGACCTTGACGAAGATCTCGTCGCCGACCTGGACGACCTGCTCCGGGATCTCCACGTGGCGCTCGGCCAGCTCGGAGATGTGGACCAGGCCCTCGATGCCCTCGTCGACGCGCACGAACGCACCGAACGGAACCAGCTTGGTGACCTTGCCCGGAACGACCTGGCCGATCTGGTGGGTGCGGGCGAACTGCTGCCACGGGTCTTCCTGGGTCGCCTTCAGCGACAGGGAGACGCGCTCGCGGTCCATGTCGACGTCCAGGACCTCGACCGTGACCTCCTGGCCGACCTCGACGACCTCGGAGGGGTGGTCGATGTGCTTCCAGGACAGCTCGGAGACGTGCACCAGGCCGTCGACGCCGCCCAGGTCCACGAACGCACCGAAGTTGACGATCGAGGAGACGACGCCGGTACGGACCTGACCCTTCTGCAGGGTCGTGAGGAACGTCTGGCGGACCTCGGACTGGGTCTGCTCGAGCCAGGCACGGCGGGACAGGACCACGTTGTTGCGGTTCTTGTCCAGCTCGATGATCTTCGCCTCGAGCTCCTTGCCGACGTACGGCTGGAGGTCGCGCACGCGGCGCATCTCGACGAGCGAGGCCGGCAGGAAGCCGCGGAGGCCGATGTCGAGGATGAGACCACCCTTGACGACCTCGATGACGGTACCGGTGACGATCCCGTCCTCTTCCTTGATCTTCTCGATGGTGCCCCAGGCGCGCTCGTACTGGGCGCGCTTCTTCGAGAGGATCAGGCGGCCTTCCTTGTCCTCCTTCTGGAGAACGAGGGCCTCGATGTTGTCGCCGACCGCGACGACCTCGTGCGGGTCCACGTCATGCTTGATGGACAGCTCGCGGGAGGGGATGACGCCTTCGGTCTTGTAACCGATGTCGAGCAGGACCTCGTCCCGGTCGACCTTGACGATCACGCCATCCACGATGTCGCCGTCGTTGAAGTACTTGATCGTCTCATCGATCGCGGCGAGGAAAGCTTCCTCGGAACCGATGTCGTTGACCGCCACCTGCGGGGTGGTTCGAGTGGCCTCGGTGCTGCTCGTCATGTGGGAAAGGGCTCCGGTACGGACAGAAGTCGTCGGTAAAACCACGCTCCAGGACCCGGTTTCGCCCCGTCGGAGACTGACAGCCAAAGAACCATGACCGAAATGCAACGACAAAGGTGAGCGCGACCTGCTCCGTCTGAGTTCACGCAGGCCCGCGGCGCAACTTGCAGCATACGGGGCTGCCCAGGCGCGGTCAACGCGCGGGATGACGGGCGGGGGGCGACCGCGACGCGCCCGCACGGCGGCCCCCGGGGCCACCTGTGCTTATTCCCGCACGCGCGCACGATAACGTACGCCGATCCCGAACAACAGCACGTGAGGCAAGTCATATGAACGATCTCCGCGCGGACGCCTCCGATACTCCTGATTCCCCTGGAATCTCCGATTTACCGGATCCGCCGCAGTCGTCCTCGGCCGCCGGCCACGACGCGGCCGAGGACGAGGCCGGGGTGGCGCGGCGCGAGGTCGGGGCCGCCGAGAGCGTGCGGGCCGGGCGCTCGTGGTGGGACGACAACGCGGACGAGTACCAGGCCGAGCACGGCGACTTCCTGGGCGACGCGCGCTTCGTCTGGGGTCCGGAAGGACTGGACGAGCAGCAGGCCGGACTGCTCGGCGACGTGGCCGGCCGGACCGTCCTGGAGATCGGGGCGGGGGCCGCGCAGTGCTCGCGCGCCCTGCTGGCCCGCGGGGCCCGGCCGGTGGCGCTGGACCTCTCGTACCGGCAGTTGCAGCACTCTCGCCGGATCGACGAGGGGCACGGCACCGACGTCCCGGTGGTCCAGGCCGACGCCGCCGCGCTGCCCTTCGGCGACGGGGTCTTCGATCTGGCGTTCACCGCCTACGGAGCGCTCAATTTCAGCCCGGACGGCGCGGGCATCATGCGCGAGGTGCACCGGGTGCTCAAGCCGGGCGGCCGCTGGGTCTTCTCGCTCACCCACCCGATCCGCTGGGCCTTCCCGGACGACCCGGGCGAGGAGGGCCTGACGGTGACGCACTCCTACTTCGACACCACGCCGTACGTCGAGCAGGACGGCCGCGGCCAGGCCACCTATGTCGAGCACCACCGCACGCTCGGCATGCGGGTCCGCGAGGTGGCCGCGGCCGGATTCCGCCTGGTCGACCTCGTCGAGCCGGAATGGCCGGCGGATCTGCTGCAGGTCTGGGGCGGCTGGAGCCCCACCCGCGGCCGGATGATCCCGGGCACCGCGATCTTCGTCTGCGTACGCGACTGAGCCGGGGGGGGGGGGGGCCCGCCCGCCCG